>JAJDUJ010000011.1 GCA_022826705.1 Acidimicrobiia bacterium
GACGCAACACCGACCGAAAACCCGACTGCCGCCACGCCGCCCTATGCCTCGCCACCACCATCTTGATCACCGCAAAACTCATCGACCACAAAAACCGGTGGAACCCCTGACCAACCACCAATCCGCTAGGCCCCTAAGACGGCCATCGGAGCCGTGTTCACCAGAGTTTCCAGGTCGGCTCTGGCCCGCTGCACTTGTAGATACTGACGGGCGTTGGAGATGACCTGTGCGGCCTGGGCAGCGAACATGGCCAGGGTTTCTTCATCTTCGGCAGAGAAACCGCCTTCCTTCTCGGCCATGAAGATGGCACCGACTCGCTGGTCCTGATAGCGGATCGGCGCGGCCAGGTAGGCAGCGGCCGCACTCATTGGGAAGGGCGAACGGAATTCTGAAAGTCCTTGCTCTTTGAGGAAGCCCTGAAAGTCTTGAAGTCGAAGCGGTTCTTCAAACCCATACAGGTACTCGAAGAGCTCCCACTTGTTCGGCAGTTGCTCGAGTTTGCTGGCCTGCTCGGGCGTTATGCCAGAAAAGAGAAACTCTGCTGTCTCCTGCTGACCGGTGACCAGGACAATCACGCCCACTTGAGCACCGGTGAGCGAACGGGCGCCATCCAGAACCTCCTGCAAGACCGCATCGAATTCGAGGCTCTCGTTGATGCGCAAGAAGGCTTCGGACAACCGAGACAAGCGCTCCCGCAACGCCACGACTTCTTGCTTGGTGTCCTTGTCGCTCACAACTGAGTTCTACATTACGTCTCAGATGCTCACAAAAGAGTCACGGGTTATATCGAATTAGTGAAGTTGACCTGGCAAGAGCGCCTCGTAACCAAGCGCTCACCCGGTATTGCGGAGACCAGCGGCGATGCCGTTGACCGTCAAAAGCAGGGCCCGCTGAATGCTTCGGTTGTCTGCGGGAACACCGGTTGCGGCTCTCGACCGGGCCAATAGTTCAACCTGCAAGACGCTGATGGGGTCGAGATAGGCGTCGCGCACAGCCAAGGTTCGCTTCAGCACGGGAAGGTCATTGAGAAGGTCGCCGCCGGCCAACTTGGCGATGTGGGCCACTGTCAGGTCGTGCTCTTCGGCGATGGTGTCGAAGAAGTGGTGGAGTTCGGGGGCAACCAGGCGGTTGACATAGTGACGGGCAATGGCAAGATCGGTCTTCACCAGGGTCATTTCAACGTTGGAGACGAATGTGCGGAAGAACTGCCAATCCTGGTACATGGTCTGAAGCTGCTCTCCGCATCCAGCCTGCTGCGCCGCCTCCATTGCGGTGCCCACCCCGAACCAGCCGGGGATGATCTGGCGCGACTGGGTCCAGCCGAACACCCAGGGAATTGCCCGCAGGCCGTCTATCCCGGCCTCAGCGCCCGACCTTCGAGCCGGTCTTGAGCCGATATTCATTGCAGCCAACTCCTCTACCGGGGTAGAGGTCTGGAAGTACTCAACGAAGCCAGGGGTATCGAGCAGGTTGCGGTACGCCTGATAGGCGCGTTCGGACATGAGCTCCATTACGTCGTTCCAAGCTTCGATGCCGCCTTGGCCGTGGCGGGGATGGCGGTGGGCCACCGTGGCCTCGACCACCGCCGACAGGGCCAGATCGAGGTTGCGCTGCGCCAAGCGGGGCAGTCCGTACTTGTCGGCGATGACCTCGCCCTGCTCGGTGATCTTGACCGCACCGTTCACAACCCCAGCGGGCTGCGACAAGATGGCCGCGTTGGTGGGGCCTCCACCCCGTCCCACTGTGCCGCCTCGCCCGTGGAACACCACCACCTTGATCCCGACCTCAGCCGACACTTCGGCGATCGCCCGCAGCGCCTTGTGGATCTCCCACTGCGAGGTCGTGATCCCACCGTCCTTGTTGGAATCTGAGTATCCGACCATTACCTCTTGCGCATTGCCCCGGATCTCAACCAGCCGCCGGTAGGCAGGCACGGCAAAGAGCTCTCGGAGCATGGTGCCGATTCCGCGAAGATCGGCAATGGTCTCGAACAGCGGTACGAATCCGAGGCGGGCGATTCCGCTGGGGATGTCTACCAATCCGACTTCACGGGCCAGCACAACGGGAGCCAGCACATCGTCGACCCCCTGGGTCATCGACACGATGTAGCTCCCGATAGCCCCATCGCCGTGTTGATCGAGGGCGTGACGGAGAGCGGTGAACAGAGCCAATGAGCCTCGCGCGTCCGGCCCCGCGGGTGGGGCCAGCGGACGGCGGCTTTCCAGTTCGGAGGCCAAAAGGGCGGTGCGCTCAGGGCGCGACATGGTGCTGTATCCGGTATCCAGCTCAGAAAAGAGCCCTTCGAGGGCCAAATGGTGGGCAGACGCACTCTCGCGTATATCGAGAATGGCGAGGTGAAAGCCGATCATGGCCAGAATTCGCCGTACCCGGGCCAAGCGGCCCTGAGCCAGCAGCGACCCCTCATTGGCTTCCAGCGACTGAGACATGACGGCCAAGTCGGCTTCCACTTCAGCAGGCGTCCTATAGGCCCTCGGTCCGGGCGGCAGGTCCATCGCTTCCAGAAGGCGCTGGTGGATCACCGAGCAGCGCTGGCGATAGGGCTCGCCGGCGCTCAGCTTGCTGAACCGAGAGGCGATGTCGGGAAAGCCGTCGCGGTCGGCTTCTAACTGAGCCTGCAAGTCATCGGTGATTCCAGATACCGCCGTGCTCACCGACAGCTCCGAGGACAGCTCCTCGATCTCGGCCACCAACAGGCGCAACGCCCGACCTCGCTGGAAGGCCAGCACTTCCAGCGTCGTTTCCGGGGTGACATTGGGATTGCCGTCGCGGTCGCCTCCCACCCAAGAACCGAACCGCACTGGCACCTGAGGCCCGTCAAGCGATCCTCCGATGGTCCGGAGCACAGCATCGACGTCATCGAAGAGCTCGGGTACGCCGTCGGCGGCAATCTCGGTGAGGAAATAGAGGATGGACCGAGCCTCGTCCACCGGGTCGGGCCTCTCCCGGCGGAGCTCGTCGGTCTGCCAGATAGCGTCGATCAGCTCATCGATCCGGCGGTCGATCCTGCTCTGGGCGGCCGGTCCACAGCCGCTCTCCCCCCGGCGTTCGATGAGGACCGCAATCTCGGTGAGCTTGTCGAGGATCGACCGACGGGATGCCTCAGTGGGATGGGCAGTGAAAACCGGGCGCAGGTCGGCATGGCGGGTGGCGGCCACGATCTCGGCCTCGTCGATTCCCAGCTTCAAGAGCTTGTCCACCGCATCGGCGAAGCGGAGACTGCCGGCGAGGCCGGTGGCATTCAGGTCTTCCACGCGGTGCACCTGCTCCGCGGTGTTGGCCAGGTGGAAGTAGACGGTGAACGCCCGCACAAGATGGATGGCCTCGACCACATCGACATCGTCGAGCACCTCTCCTAGCCCGGCACCCGACTCCTCGTCGCGCCGCAGGCCCCGGGCCATGGCCCGCACCTGCTCCACGCGCTCAAGCAACTCAGGGCCGTGCTGGCGAACCAGGGCATTTCCCAGTTGAGTGCCCAGACGCCTGATGTCGTTGCGAAGCGCGGAGTCGATTTGGTCGAGTTCGTCAGCCGGCACCATGGAATTCAAACATCCATTGTGCAGGGCATAGACAACCCATCGTAGTTGCCAACCGGACAGAACTCTGTCTGTTCAAGATCAGTTAACCCAGTGTTTGCTGTCGTTTTCGACAGCGATGGATACCCTCAGAAGCAGTCGATCGACAAGGAGAAAAACGAGAGCAAAACAAAGGACATAGGGGGTCTTGCATTGATAACGGACGCTCAAAACACCGCCATTCGAAAACCCGCAAGCTTGCTGGTTGCGGTGGCAATGCTGCTGGCTTTGGCAGCTCCTGCCCAAGCGCAGGACCAAGACCTTCCCACTGTCACTGTCTCGAAGATCGCAGACCGAATCACCGAAGGGTCATCCAACCTGGTCTTTCGCATCGAGATTAACCCAGCACAGTCTGACCCGCTGCTGGTCCATCTCGAAACCGAGCAAACCGGTGATTGGGTAACCGGAACCCTAGACGGGGAATTCAACCTCACGATTCCCGCGAACCGGTCCACCCTCGACTTCGGAATCCCCCCGATAGACGACGCCATAGTGGAGGCAAACGGGTCGCTGACCCTCACCGTCAACTCGGGGGTGGACTACGAAACGGGGGACGCCAACTCGGTCACGATCGATGTATTCGACAATGATGAACCGGTCACCCTGAGCTTCGCCGATGGGGAAGAAGTAGAGGTCGCCGAGAACGCCGGAACTGTTGATGTCTCGGTAGTCGTGACCGACGACGACAACCAAGAGGACACCGAGCAGTTCGAACTGAGTCTTCAGGCAGCTCCAGGGAGCAGCCAGGTGACGATCCCGCCTGGCCCACTGCGCATCGTGATTCTGGATGACGAGGAACCTCCTCCCGACCCCTACTACATCGAAGTGGGCGGCAACGGGAGGCAGATCGGCACCTATGCAGTGTCGGTGATGGACATCAACGACACCAGCACCATCCATCGCCCCCAGGAGGACAGCTAGATGTCCGAGGGAGTCATCGATCTCATGAAGCCGCAACACAAAGAGCGGACAAGAAAACAGGAGGTCAAGTAATGACCACAATTGCCCACAACACCGCCTATCGCCTGACAGTCGGGCTGCTGGCTGTTCTAGCCGTGGTGAGCCTCTGGGTGGTCTTCGCCCATGGCTACAACGAGGGGCCCGCCCAGACCCACCACGAACCCGTGGAGCAGGTCCACCATGAGGATGTGGAGCAGGCCCACCATGAGGGGCCTACCCAGACTCACCACGAGGAAAACACCTAGAACGACCAGTTCGTTCAATTTCGGCGGGCGACGCACCCAAAGACGTGTGGGTCGCCCGCCGAACTCGTCTAGGGCCTGTTGCACTGAGGCATCATGAGGGATGGACATCGTGTTGACGGGGACCGGTTCGCCGCTGCCTGATGCCAATCGGGCGGGCCCGTCCACCCTCGTCAAAGCCGGCGATACCCACATCCTGGTGGACGCGGGTCGAGGTGTGGTTATGCGAATGGCCGGGGGTGGGTCGATGCCCCCGTTCTTGGCTGCCGTGCTGATTACCCATCTGCACAGTGACCACATCTGCGACCTCAACGACGTCATCACCACCCACTGGGTCATGACGCAGGGAAACGCCGTGCTGTCTGTTTGCGGGCCGCCCGGTACGGCCCAGTTTGTAGAGCGTCAGATTCATGCATTGGAGGCCGACATCGGCTACCGAATCGAGCACCACGACGCGCTCACCAATGGACCGAGAGTGCAGGTAACCGAATTGGCCCCAGGTGAGGGCTTCTCCGTCAACGACGTTCAGGTGACCACGGCGGCCACAGCCCACGCTCCGGTACGGCCCACCATTGGCTACCGGCTCGAGCACAACAGATCGTCGGCCGCGCTGGTGGGAGACACCATTCCCTGCGAGGGCGTGGACCAATTGGCCGCCGGCGCGGACGCCTACGTGCAAACGGTGATCCGGCGGGACCTGGTGGAGCAGATCCCCAACGACATGATCCAAGACATCCTCGACTATCACTCCGGCGTGGTAGAGGCCGCCCAGACCGCGGCCCGGGTGGGCGCCAAGCGGCTGGTGTTGACCCACATGGTGCCCGCACCCACCGCCGAGCAGTACTCCGAGTGGATTGCGCTGGCCGCCGATCACTACGACGGCGAGATCATCATCGGCGACGACCTGACGACCATCACCGTTTAGCCGTTATCGACAGGGCCGATGCTCAGACCTCGAGGTCTATGGCCGCGCGGGGGTCGGTTGCCGAGGCGGCCACCACCAGTTGATATTGGCCGGGATCGACTGTCCAGCGGTGGGTTTCGGGGTCCCAGCGGGCGAATAAGCGTTCGCCAAGTTCGATCACCGCTATACCGGTTTCGCCGGGGTTGAGGGTGAGCTTGGCGAATCCAGCCAGCTCCTTGGGGGGTCGCGGTACTTCGCCAGCTGGTGGAGCCACGTACACCTGCACCACCTCGCTGCCTGGCCGTTCGCCGGTGTTGGTGACCGGAACCGTCACGGTTCGCTGGGTCCCCTCACCGCTCACCTCAGCCTCGCCCCACTCGAACGTGGTGTAGGAGCCGCCGTGGCCGAAGGGGATCATCGGTTCGATGGCCCGGGCGTCGTACCAGCGGTAGCCGACGAAAATCCCCTCGCCGTAGCGCACCACGCCAGCCTCGCCGGGGTAGTTTAGATAAGCGGGCGTGTCGTGCTCCCTCCAGGCCCAGCTGGTGGGCATCCGCCCCCCAGGATCGGCGTCGCCAACCAGCACATCGGCGATGGCCTCCCCCGCTTCCTGGCCGGGATACCAGGCCAACAGCACCGCTTGGGCCCGATCGAGCCACGGCAAAGTCATCGGGGCGCCGCAGTTGAGCACCACCACCGTGTTGGGGTTGGCGTCGAGCACTCGCTCCACCAGCTCGTCTTGTTGGTTGGGCAACTCGATCGAGTCGCGGTCGCCGCCCTCCGATTCCCATTCGGAGTTGGAGCCAACTACCACCACCGCGGTATCGGCCTGGGCGGCCAGCGCGGCGGCTTCGTCCAAGCCCTGCTCACGATCCATGTCGGCCAGCTCCACCCCCACGTCCACGATGCACACCCACTGGCGCCTCTCCCTGGGGATGTGGTCGAGGCGGATGTGGTAATGCTGGCCGGCCTCCAAGTGCAGATACCCGTGGCCGCCGTGCAGGCCGAGGCCGGCGCCGAACCCGTCAACCTGGTTGTCGGCCACTAGCTGGCCGTCGACATACAGGCGAGCATGGGCGAAGCCGAGAGCGCACAACCGGTGCCGCCCGGACTGGTCGGGCGTCATGGTGAACTCCAGGCGCACCGACAGGGTGTCGCAGTCTTCGGGCCAGTTGTCTCCGATCCACGCATTGAACGGCAGGGGACGGGTGAGGGTTTCGAACGGCTGGCCGTCGAACCCAATGCTGTTGTAGAGCTCGAAGCTCACGCCGTCGGGAATCCAAGACTGGGGGACGGCGTCGGCGTTGCGGCGCATTTCGAGACCGGTGGCGTGGCCGATCAACCGCGGGCCGAGCCGCTCCCCCAGCGACTCCAGCACCGAGGTGGTGCGATGAGGAATCAAGCTGGCCGAGCCGCCGCCCAACAGGGCCGTATCGGCCGCGGCTGCGCCGATGAGCGCCACCGTGCCGTCGCCAGCCAGCGGCAAGAGGCCGCCTTGGTTGCGAACCAGCACCATCGACTCTGCCGCGGTGCGACGGGCCAACTCCCGGTGTTCAGGACGTTCGATGCTGGCCTCGTCGTGGTCGGTGGGCGTGTTGAGGCGACCAGCCCAGTGCAGGAAACCGACAATGCGGCGCACCTTGTCGTCGATAAGCGATTCGTCCACTTTTCCGGCCTCGACCGCCTCTTGAAGCTGGCCCTTTCCCCACCATCGGCCCGGACCGGCCATCTCCAAGTCGAGCCCGTGGAGAGCGGGCGCCACCGTCTCTTTGATGGCACCCCAGTCGGAGACCACGAAGCCGTCGAATTCCCACTCTCCCTTCAATATGCCGATCAACAGATCGGGCTGGGCGCAGGCGTGGTGGCCGTTGACGAAGTTGTAGGCGGCCATGACGGAGCGGACCCCGGCTTCTTTGACGGCGGCCTCAAACGGGGGGAGATATATCTCCCGCAGGCTCCGCTCATCGACGTCGACGTTGATGGTGAAGCGCTCGTGCTCTTGGTCGTTGGCCACATAGTGCTTTACGCAGGCACCCACCCCCTGCGACTGGACGCCGGTGATGTATGCCACTGCGATGCGCGAGCTCAGCTCAGGATCCTCGCTGTAGCTCTCAAAATGACGGCCGCCCCTCGGGGAGCGGTGAAGGTTGACCGTGGGGGCGAGGATCATGTCCACCTTGCGGTCGGTGGCCTCGGTGCCTAGAGCTTGGCCCAGTTCGTGGACCAGGGCGGGATTCCAGGTGGCGGCAATGGCCGACGGCCCGGGCACTACCAGGCCCGGCCCCATGGTCCGGCCCCGCACCCCGACAGGACCGTCGCTGACACACCAGCCAGGAATGCCGAGCCGCTCGCAGCCGGGGATGGTCCAGGGGCTCTCGCCCACCACCATCCGGCACTTTTCCTCCAGCGTCAGATCGGCAACGAGCGCCTTTATGTCAACCATGAAACCTGCTCCTCAAGACCTTCTGGACAAGTTTTCTACCACTGGTATATTTTGGATGCAACGGCGACGGGATCAGGGGGAATGCGATGAGACACCGACCGACGTTGACGGCGCTGCTACTTGCCTTGGCGGTGTTCGCCACCGCCTGCACCACCGGGGGCGGCGGCGAAGACGAGCCCGCCGTCGAGGAGTCCCCAACCGCGGCAGCCGAAGAGCCAGCGGCCGATCCAGAAGAGCCAGCCGAAGATGCCCCTGCCGAGCAGACGCCAGAAGACGACGAGACCGAACCGGCCGCAGAGGCTCCCGAAGAGCCGGCCACCGACGACGAGCCCGAACCGGCGCCGGAGCCCACGCCGATCGTGCTCACGGCCAGCTTCCGGGGCGTCACCGAGGACACCATCCGGATCGGTGTCGGCTTCTGGGACGTCTCCTTGTTCGGCTTCGGCTTCTTCGGCGACCCCAAACCGGTGTGGGACGCCCTTACCGGCGCTGTCAACGCCGAAGGCGGCATCTACGGCCGGTCGTTGGAGCCGTACATCGCCGGATTCAACCCGGCCCTTCCCAATGAGATGCTGGCGGCCTGCATCACACTCACCGAGGATCACGAGGTGTTCGCCGTGTTGGGCGGACTGCGGGGCGACGCCAACTACTGCGTGTCGGAACAGCACGAGACCATCAACGTGGGTTCCCAGGTAAACGCCAGAGGAGAGCTTTTGGAACGGGCCAGAGCCCCTCTGGCCAGCTTCAGGCTCTCGGGGACGGCCGGCGAGGAGGTGTTCATCACCGAACTAGCCCGAAGAGGGTGGTTCGACGGCGCTACCGCGGTGGGTGTCCATTATGACGGGTCCGAAACTCAAGACCGGATTGAGGATGTTGTGAGAGCAGCCTTTGCCGACATCGGGGTGGAGATCGCCATCACCATGAACATCGACGACCTCGTGCTCGACGACGATGCCATTGAGAGCCAGACCGAGATCATGCAACAGCAGGTGGCCGATGCTGGCATCGACCGCATGGTGATCTTTGGGGCCGCGGCCACCGGCCTCGTCACCTACGGCGACTTGGGAATCCAGATGGCCGCGGTCGACTCCACCAACTTCGAAACCGCGGTCTCCTCGGGTATCGACCCAATGGCGCTGGACGGCACCATCGCCACCGCCGACCGACTCAATCTGCCCTCCGATTCGGTGGATGCCGAGACCCAGAAGTGCCTCGATGTGGTGATGGCCGCGCTTCCCGACGAACGCTTCGAGCGACCTGGTCCGGGAGTGGAGAACAGCGAGGAAGACCCCAACTACTGGAACTACACCGTGCTGGCGTGCCGCGATCTGTCGCTGTTCGTGCAGATCGCCACCGCGGCCGGGCCGGAGCTAACCAACGACTCCTTCCAAGCCGGACTCGACTCGCTCTCCCAGGCATCGCTGCCGGAGATCCCGTTCTTGTCGTTCGGGCCGGGCAAGTACAACGGCAACGACACCATGCGGTTTGTGCAGTTCGACGGCGACGCCGATGAGGACGGCGAACTCGTCGGCCTCGGCGACCCTGTCGACCTGACCCCGTGACCACGCAGCACTAGATGACCGAAGCGTCGGGCGATCGCCGCAGCTTCGCCGATTTCAGCCGGGCGCTTCTCGACGAGGAGGCGGCCCGAGAGGCGGCCGAAGCCGATCAGTTAGAGATCCGCGCCGACGAAGACCTCCCCGGCGTCGGCGAAGAGGCGATCACGCTGCGCCAGGCGGTGACCACCGGCGGCGTCGGCGTGCTCGCAGTGTTGGGCACCCTCGACGCGGTGGATGCCCTTCAATTGGCCATCCCCAGCCTGCTCGGACCAGAGATCCAGGACAGCTTCAATGTGTCCGACGCCGGTTTGGCAGTGATTGGGATCGGCGGCCTGATCACCACAACACTGTGCGCCATTCCGATGGGCAAGATGGCCGATCGGGTCAACCGCATGCGGCTGGTGGGGCTGGCCACCATCTTCTGGAGCGTGGCCATGTTCACCCGGGGGTTCCAAGCCTCCGCACTGGGGTTCTTCATGGTCGGTGTGCTCATGGGGATCGGCACGTCCAACACCTATCCGGTGCAAGGGGCAGTGCTGGCCGATGCCTACCCCATTTCATCTCGGGGCCGGGTCTATGCCGTAAAGAATGTGCTGGGCCGGGGCGGTGAGCGGATCGCCCCGTTGTTGGTGGGCGGCCTCATGCTGCTGGTGGACGACAACTGGCGGTGGGCCTACTGGGTGTTCGCCTGGCCCAGCTTGTTCCTGGGGCTCTGGGCTCTGTTCGTTCCCGATCCGCCTCGGGGGCAGTTCGAGCAGAAATCAGTGATCGGCGAGGTTATGGAGGAAGACGACGACCCGCCCCGGGTGTCGCTGGGGGCGGTTTGGCAGCGCCTCATGGCTATCAAGACGCTGAAGCTGGCGTGGATCTCGTTCAGCGTCATCGTGTTCTCGATCATCGGGCAGAGCTTCCTGGTCAACCTGTTCCTGGATGACCGGTGGGGCCTGAGCCCGTTTGAGCGGGCCATGATCGCATTCGTTCCCGGGATGCTGGCCTTTGCCGCGGCACCGTGGGCAGCCAAGCGCTACGACGCCTTGTACCGCGAAAGCCCGGAAAGGGCCTTGGCCTGGGTGGGCGCACTGTTCTTCCCCATCGCGGTGGCCATCCCCATCCAGTTCTTCATGCCCCATCCCGTGCTGTTCGCCGCGGTGGGCATAGTGCCCGCAGTGTTGAGCGTTGTGATCTTCGGCATGGTCGCACCGCTTGTGGTGGGTGTGGTTCCCTACCGGCTGCGAGCCCAGTCCACCGCCTTGTCGATGATGGTGATCTTTTTGGGGGGAGGGGTGCTCGGCCCCATCGTGGCCGGATTGTTGTCCGACGCCACCGACGAGCGCACCGCCATCTTGATCGTGGCCATCCCGTTCAAGATCATCGGGGGCGCCCTGTTGATTTGGGGGGCGCGGCACATTCGCCACGACCTGTCGCTGGTGGTGGACGAGATCGAAAAAGACCACGCCGAGCTGGAGCGGCGGAAATCGCATCCCGACCAGTTGCCCGCCGTCGGGTTGCGGGACATCGACTTCTCCTACGGGCCGGTGCAAGTGCTGTTCGGCGTCAACCTCCATGTGGACCGGGGCGAGACCTTGGCGCTGCTGGGCACCAACGGGGCGGGCAAGTCGACGATCCTGCGGGTGATCAGCGGGCTGGCCGTGCCTTCTCGCGGCATCGTCTCGCTGCACGGGCGGGATATCACCCTCACCTCGCCCCAAACCCGGGTGGACATGGGAATCCAACAGCTTCCCGGGGGCAAAGCAGTGTTTCTGCCATTGTCCATCGAAGACAACCTCCGCACCGGGGGGTGGACCATGCGGCGCAACCGGGCCCAGCTCAATGCCCGGATCGAACATGTGCTGGAGATCTTCCCCGAGTTGGCCGATCGGCTCGACGAGCCCGCCGGTGCGCTCAGCGGCGGGCAGCAGCAGATGCTGGCCCTGGCCATGGTGCTGATGCATGAGCCCGACGTGCTGCTCATCGACGAGCTGTCGCTCGGCCTCGCCCCCGCGGTGATCGGCGAGCTGTTGGAGATTGTGGAGCGGCTCAAGGCCGAGGGCCAAACGATGATCATCGTGGAGCAGTCGCTCAACATCGCCGCGGCCCTGTCGGATCGGGCGGTATTCATCGAGAAGGGGCAGATCCGCTTCGACGGGCCGACCGCGGAGCTCGCCGAGCGAGGCGACATCGCCCGGGCCGTGTTCTTGGGCGACGACCGCACCGAACCGGAAGACTCGTCGTGATCCTCGCCTTCGAGGTCGGACGCCAATTCGTCTTCATCGGCGCGGTCAACGGGCTCTCTTACGCTCTGTTGGCCCTCGGCGTCATCCTCATCTACCGGTCGAGCCGCATCATCAATTTCGCGGTGGGCGCCACCGGGGTGCTGGCCAGCCAGGTGATGGCCCATCTGGTGATCCGCTACGGCGCGCCGTACTGGACCGGCGTGGTGCTCGCCGTGCTGGCTGGGGCCGTGTTCCTGGGACTGGCCGAGCTGACCGTGGTGCGCCGCTTGTTCACCGCTCCCCGAGTGATCCTGCTGGTGGCCACCATCGGGCTGGCCCAGCTGGCCCAAGCCCTCATCTTCGCCCTGCCCGAAGCGTCGGCGGCCGATAAGCGGCATCGGTTCCCCACGCCGTGGAACCGGGAGCTGGAGTGGTTCGGCATCCGCATCGAGGGAGGCGAGTTCGTCTTGTTCGTGGCCTCCGCCGCTGCGGTGGTGGCGCTGAGCATCTGGGTGCGGTGGTCGGCGTGGGGTCGGGCCATTCGGGCCACCGCGGCCGATCCCGACCGGGCTCGACTGGCTGGCATCCATCCGGGGCGGGTGTCAACGGTGGTGTGGGCGCTCACCGGTGCGTTCGCCGGGCTGGTCACGGTGTTTCAAGAAGCCGACTCCATCGGCTCGTTCGTGTCCACCAGCCCCGGACACGCCACCATGACCCGGGTGCTGGTGGTGGCGGTGTGCGCCTCGTTCGTGTCGTTCAGTGTGGCGGTGGCTACCGGGATCATCCTCGGCATCGTCGAGGCCCTGGTGAGGGTCAACTACCCGCTCGATCTGGGCAGGTTCGAAGCCGTACTGCTGCTGGTGGCGATTCTCGGGATCGTGGCCACCACTCGCCGCGGCGCCCCTGACGAAGCCGGCGCCTTCTCATTCAGCCCCCGGATTCGCCCCATTCCGGCCCGGCTGCGCTCGATCTGGTGGGTTCGCAACCATTCTCGAGTCCTGGCCGCAATTGGGGTAGCCATTGCCGCGGTGGTGCCGGTGTTCGTAACCACGGCCAGCCGAACCTTCCGCTACAGCGAGATATTGCTGATGGCGCTGGCCGCCCTCTCTCTGGTTGTGCTCGTGGGCTGGAGCGGGCAGATCTCGCTGGGCCAAGGCGCTTTCGCCGGCTTGGGCGCGCTCACCACCACCGCGCTGGTCAACGGGAACGATCTCGGACTCGGGGTGGCCGGGTTCGACGTGGTGGTGCCCATGCCCGAGCTGCATTTCTTGTGGGCTGCGGTGTGGGGCACCGCCGTGGCGGCCGTGGCGTCGGTGATCATCGGCATCGGCGCGCTCCGGGCCCGGGGCCTGTTGCTGGCCGTGGTCACCTTGGCGTTTGCGGTGGCGGCGGAGAAGTTCTTCTTCACCCGGCCGTTCCTCAGCGGAGGCAGCCAATCTGCGGCGCTTCTGGAGCGGGCCCATATCGGGCCCATCGATCTCGCCCCCCAGCGAACCTTTTTCTACCTGGCCCTGATCGGCTTGGTGCTGGGGGTGGCGTTCACCGCCCACCTGCGCCGCACCGGTATCGGCCGCCGGATCGTGGCCACCAGGGAGAACCCGTCGGCCGCAGCCGCAGCCACGGTGTGGCCCACCGGATCAAGGGTGCTGGCCTTCGCCTTGGGCGGCGGGCTGGCCGGGTTCGCCGGGGCGCTGCTGGCCGGTCTGTACTCCACCGTGCTGTTCTCGTTCTTCTCGGTGGACACCTCGTTCAAGGTGGTGGCCATCGCGGTGATCGGCGGCATCGGCTCGGTGATCGGTCCGGTGCTCGGAGCGCTGTGGGTGATCGGGCTCCCGGCATTCTGGCCCGATTCCGCTCTGATCCCGGTGCTGACCAGCAGCCTGGGAATCCTGGTGCTGTTGATGTACGCGCCCGGAGGATTCGTGCAGCTCTGGTACATGGCTCGAGACTCATACTTCAGCTGGCTGGCCCAGAAGAAGCCCGCGCCCCTGGTGCGGGGGCGCGACATTCCCGCACCACCATCGATTCCCGACCCGCCATCGGACATTGCGTTGGCCGCCAGCGAGCTCACCGTGCGCTACGGCCCCCGGGTGGCCGTGAGCCAGGTGAGCCTCGAGGTGGGCCACGGCGAGATCGTGGGGCTTATCGGCACCAACGGCGCGGGCAAGACCTCGTTCATGAACGGAGTGGGCGGCCTGATCCCCGCAAGTGGCCGAGTGGAGATCTACGGAACCGACGTGAGCAGGCTGGCGGCCCATCGCCGCCACCGCCACCATCTGGGCCGGGCCTTCCAGGCCGCCACCTTGTTCCCCGACCTCACCGTGCGCGAGACGGTGCAAGTTGCGCTGGAGCGGAGGGGCCACACCCGCTTCTGGCCCGCCGCCCTGGCCCTGCCATCGGGCTCCCGGCACGAACGGCGACAGATCGGGGTGGCTGACGACCTGATCGGCTTCTTCGGCTTGGGCGACTTCGCCGACAAGTTTGTGGCCGAGTTGTCCACCGGCACCCGCCGGATTGTGGAGCTGGCCTGCCTGGTGGCCGGCGGTTCCCGTCTGCTCTGCCTCGACGAGCCCACCGCCGGGGTGGCCCAGCGAGAGGCCGAGGCTTTGGTGCCGTTGCTGCACGGAGTGCGCCGAGAGCTGGACGCCTCGGTGCTGTTGATCGAGCACGACATGCCGCTGGTGATGTCGATCAGCGACCGCATCTATTGCATGGACGCCGGAGAGGTGATCGCCGAGGGGACACCGACCGCGGTGCGCGACAACCCCCTGGTGGTGGCCAGCTACCTCGGCACCGACACCAGGGCCATCGCCCGATCAGACGCAGGAGCCCAACAATGACATCTGCCTTTGCCGATCCGCCGATCACCCCCAAAGCGGCCGCTACCCGGGCCCGGCTCCTGGAGATCGCCGCCGCAGTGTTCATAGAGCACGGCTATGCCGCGGTCTCGCTGCGGGACATCGCCAAGGCCGCCGGGGTCACTAAAGGGGCGATTTACGGCCACTTCCGGTCGAAAGGCCAGCTATTGGTGGAAGTGATCCGGACCCAGCTGGCCGAGCGCGACGCTCGGTTCGACATGAATGCCGTGGCTGAGCAGCCGATGACCGCCTTCGTCCAATTCATCAACCCCGACAGCCGCGATCTGAGGCTCTTGCAGATCGATGCTGCCGCGGCCGCTCGCCATGATCCCGACGTAGCCGCCGGAGTTCAGGAGATCTTCGCCGCTCGCAGCGCTTGGATCCTCGATTCCCTGCGCCGCCTCGACTCCCCCGAAACGCTGCTCTACATCATCAATGCCCTCTCGGCGGGAGTCGGCGCACAAGAAGCCCACGGCCGGATTGCCCCTGATCCCAATGCGTGGTCCAATGCGGTAGCTCGCCTGTTCGGGATAGCCAATTAGTCGAGAAACTGACGGAGGCCGTCGGCGTCGTGGGGCATTCGATCCGGCGTATCAGCCATCGGTAGGATCCCCTGATGGGCGAGCGACTGGTGCAAACCCACGAGTTGGTGTCGGCCCGCCTGCAGAAAGCTGGCCAGCTCTACACCAAAGGCCGACGAGAGCTCGTGGAACTCCTCGTCCGCACTGCTCGACCTGCCACCATCCCCGAGATGCTCGAGCTTCGGCCTCGCCTGACCCAGAGCTCGCTCTACCGCAACATGGCCGACCTCGAGAGCTTGGGCATTGTTCGGCGGGTCGTCGGGGTGGATGATCCGACTCGCTACGAATTCTCCGAGGACATCATCGGCCGCCACCACCACGCCATCTGCACCGTGTGCGGCAAAGTTGCCGACTTCTTCATGCCCGCCCCGGCCGAACGCAACCTCGAGACATCACTCGACGAGGCGTTGGACACGACCGGGTTTCAGCCGAGCACCCACCGGCTAGACGTCTTCGGCACCTGCCCCGACTGCCACTGACTGGCGAATAAAGACCCTCGACTGAAGAACCGGAGGCAGCGGCTGCTGAGCGCCGTCGACGAGCCAGTCGCACACCGCAGAAGTGAGCTCGGGTTCGTTGATTCCACCCAGCCACACTGATGGCCCGTCGCCGGGGCGAACGATCACGACGTTGGAGTGAGCGCACTCGCCGACGCAGTCCACTATGCGAGTTCGGGCTATTGCCGAGATCGCGGCGATCTGCCCGTCGTGGTCTACGCCAGGGTGCTTCCGCTCGGTTCCACAGCAACAGCCGCGACAGATCTGAACCCGTACGGTGGCTCCGGAAGCCAGGGGCCTTCGCGCCTTCCTCATCTCTGGTGGCCGATCATGGCGCGAGCGGGCCGAACGCGAGGTGGGAGTGTTGCCCATCGGCAAGTAGTCGCACTTCGATGCCGTAGACGGGTTCGAGCACATCGCTTCGCAGCACGTCGTCGGGCCGACCTTGATGCACGACCTTGCCATCGTCGAGAAGGACGAGATGATCGCAGTATCGGCTGGCCAGGTTTAGGTCGTGGAGCACGACGATGGTGTCAATCTTCAGGCGCCGAACCAGCGTGAGCACCTCGTGCTGATAACGGACATCGAGATGATTCGTGGGTTCGTCGAGCAGGATGACCGGGCTCTGCTGCGCAATGCACCGGGCGATCATCACGCGCTGGCGTTCTCCGCCTGACAGGTGGTTGAGGCTGCGCTCGACGAAGCCCGACATGTCCACCAGTTCCAGTCCGTCAAGTGCGGCTTTGCGGTCGTCGTCGGTGAAGCCCTGATGGTCGCCGCGATGGACGTGGCGTCCCAAGAGCACAAACTCGCCCACCGAGATATCGATCCCGTCGGCTGAGGCGTCTTGAGTCACGACGGACACCGAACGGGCAATCGAGCGTTGCGACATTGACCCGATCGCTTCGTCGTCGATGAGAACAACGCCGCGATTCGGGCTGAGCATCCCGTACAGGCAGCGCAGCAGTGATGACTTGCCGCTGCCGTTGGGCCCGATAAGCCCGACGACCTGTCCGGAGCGCGTGCAGAGCTGCGCCCCGGACAGGACATCGACGGCCCCGAGCCGCAGGTCGATGCCAGTGGCCGCAATCACGGTCTCGTCACCCGTTGATCTGATCGCTGAGCAGAGACAGCCCCTCCACCACGAGCGGTGTCGGTGGCTCGGCAAAGTTGAACAGGAGCGGGTACACCTCGCCTTGCTCGACCGCTGTGATGCTGCTGGCACCCGGAAGCTCGGTAACCAGTGCGCTGATCTCGTCGGGGGTGAGCTCAAAGTCCTCATAGAGCAGGACCAAGACCTCGGGGTTGCGACCGATGACCTCTTCGATCGAGACCTCAGGCACCCGCTCGCTGAGTTCGGCGAACACGTTGGTCATGCCCAGAGCCTCCATAAGCGGATGCACCATGCCCAGTGAGGAGTAGGCGTAGATGGCACTGCCGTCGGAGGTGACATAGAGCGCCGCTGCGGTTTTGCCCTCGGCAACTGGCGCATCGGCTGCCGAGGCCACGGCGGCCTCCAACGCAGCGGCGCTCGCGTTTGCTGTCTCGGTGGTGCCGAAGAGCTTCCCGTAGAACCGGACCTCGTCCAGGATGCTCTGGAACGATGGCGTCGGCGGGTTATCACAGAATGGAGGCATCACATAGAACTGGATGCCGACGTCGGCCAGCGAGTCGTGGGTGAGGATGGCGTTGTCGAAACCGATGACGAGGTCGGGGTCGTGGTCGACGATTGCCTCTAGCGACACCTCGACACCTCCGGTTGCAGTGGCCTCGGCCAGCAACGCTGGAATTTCGCTGAGCACGGCCAACTGGTCGGCGGTGTAGTACTCCTCGTTGAAGTCCTCAATGCGGGCGATCACACGGTCCATAGCGCCGGCGGCGAACAGCAGTGAAGGCGCGGCGGCCTCCATCAACAACACCCGCTCAGGAGCGGAGTCGAGAGTGAATTCTTGGCCGCAGTTGGTGAAGGTCAGCGGAAAGCCGCCGTCGTGAGCAGCTGTGGGCTGGCCCTCGGCTGGCTGGGCGCCCGAGTCCGCCGAGGTGGAGGAGTCGTCGTTCCCCCCACACGCCGCGGCCACACATCCGAACACCAGGAGCAACGCGATCGCTCGACTCCTGAGCGTTGACAGTTTCATTGGGTTTCCTTTCTCGAGCGTATTTGCGCTCAGTTGCTGTGATTGAGTTTTCGGACCAGCGCGACGAGGACCGGCGCACCAACCACGCCGGTGACCACGCCGATGGGCAGCTCGCGGGGCTGCAACGCCATTCGGGCCGCGACGTCCGCCCAAACCAACATGAGGGCGCCGAGCGCCGCTGATGCCGGGATCAGATGGCGGTGAATCGGGCCGATGATCCGTCGGGCGATGTGAGGGGCGGCGAGACCGACGAATCCGATGCCGCCCGACAGCGACACGGCGAAGCCGACGCACAACGCGACCACAATCACGAGCAGCAATCGGGTGCGCCCAGGATCGACGCCGCTGGCCATGGCCGTCTCGTCGCCGAGAGCCAGCAGGTCAAGGCGGCGACGCCACCAGAACACCAAGACCATGCCGACGCCCATGCCGAGGTAGCCGATGGGCAGCGTGGACCAGTCGGCGTTCGCGAGCGAGCCAAGCAGCCAGAACATCACCGCGCGGGCACCTTCAGCGCTGTGGGCGAAGAGGATGAGCAAGCTGGTAACGGCACTCAGCAGGTAGCTGACGGCTACACCGGCCACGAGCATCCGGGAAGGTGTGATTCGACCGGTGGAACGGGCCAGAGCCAACACGAGAGCAAGGGCGCCGAGGGCGCCAAAGAACGCCATCAACGACACCGATTCCGCGCCCAGCCCGGAGCCGATTCCAAACAGGATTGCCGCGGCCGCGCCAGTGGATGCCCCCGAACTCACGCCGAGGATGTACGGCTCGGCCAGCGGGTTTCGGACGATGGCTTGGAGGGTCACTCCCACAACTCCGAGGGCCGAACCCACGATCGCGCCGAGCAGCACCCGGGGCAGGCGCACTTCCCAGATGATTGCGTCGTCGGTTCTGGCCCAGTTTTCGGCCTCGAACAGGCCGAACATGTGGTGTGCGATGATCCGCAGGACCGTCGGAGGTGACACCCCGATCGGACCGAGCCCGATGGCGACGACCACCGACACGATGGTGATCAACGTCAGGGCAATGAGGGTGGGCCGGCGGCTCCCCGCCCAACCGGCACTTGATGTAGTCGGGGCCCGGTCCGTCGCCTCCAGTAGAGACACGACTGAACCGTAACAAGAATGAGTCCTATTCCTAAATCAATACCGGTTCTTCCCAATGTTCCTGTTCAACCGCCTTTTGGGAATAGCACTCATTCCCAAACAATCGGTACGGTTTCGGCGTGACCAACGCCTCGGACGGAACGCAGAACCTGTCGACGCACGCGCTCATCGGCATCCTGACCGTGTCGGACAGGGCCAGCCGCGGCGACTACGAAGACCGAGGGGGACCAGGGATTCGCGGGTATCTCGAGCTTGTGATGGCGTCGGAATGGTCTGCGCAGGTTGAGCTCGTTCCCGACGAACAGCACCAGGTGGAGCAAGCGATTCGGGCGTTGGCCGCAACAGGGTGCTGTCTTATCCTCACCACTGGTGGCACGGGCCCGGCACTGCGCGACGTGACCCCAGAAGCCACCGCCGCAGCTTGTTCCAAGATGCTGCCCGGCTTCGGGGAAGCAATGCGCACCGCTTCGCTGAAGGCGGTGCCCACCGCGATCCTGTCCCGCCAGACTGCTGGCATCTGCGACGGTGCCCTGGTGATAAACCTGCCGGGTCAGCCCAAGGCGATCTCAGAGTGCCTCGACGCAGTCTTCGCCGCAGTGCCGTACTGCATCGATCTCATTGGCGGGCCGTACATCTCAACCAACGCCGAGCACATCGTCGCGTTTCGGCCGGCCTCGGCTGTTCGACCAGACCTAGAGGTGTCGACGAACACCGGATAGCAGCCGGCACTGCCTTTTCGCTCAGTACTCGATGGGCACCGGCTCGGTTGATGCCTGCACTGGCTGACCGCCGCGCAATACCTCGGTCCAGTCTTGGTTGAACGCCCGCCACCCCTCTGATTCGGGCGAGGCGTAGTGGTACACCATGGCCGCCCGCATCCCATCGGAGAGGTTGTCGGTGGACCGGTGGCGCAGGTGGGAGTGGAACACCAGCAGGTCGCCCGGCTCCATTAGCACCACCTGCTCGTTATCGATGGGGACGTCGACGATCTCCACATAGGCCAATCCGGCGCCCTCCCGGGTGTCGGGCACCGCGTCGTGGATCGGCTCGGTGTGGGAGCCGGGGACGATCCACAGCGGGCCGTTGTCGGGGGTGGCGGCGGTACAGGCCAGCCACACCCCCACCTGGGGCAGAGGGGTCATGCGGAAGTAGTAGTCGTCCTGGTGCCAGGGCTGGCCGAGGGTGCCGGGGTGCTTAAAGATGAACTGCGACAGGAAGCAGTCGACGTCGGGGCCGACGAGGTCGCCCATCATCGCCAGCAACCGGGGATCGGTGGCGAACTCATGGAACACTGGCTCGGCCCGCATGACCCGGAAGATCTTGGAGACGCCGACTTCAGGAGTAGCCGGCTTCTTGTTCGTCTTATCGGGAGTGATGTAAAGATCGGGCCGCTGCTCCCCTGCCGAGTCGGCCCGGGCGATCTCAACGATCCGCTCAACCATGGCCTCGGCAACAGCCCGGCTAGCGAACCCCCTCTCAATGAAGAACCCGTTCTCCTCCCAGCTAGCCCGCTGCACCTCGGTCAAACCCATCGTCCGAAAACCTACCAGCGGTCGATTCTCACAACGGACACAGGCCGCACCCAACAAGGACGAATCTCGGTCTACCATGCACTACATGTGGCGACCCATGGATGTAATGCTCTTAGTGATCGGCGCGAGCAGTGGATTTAGCGGCATCATGTGGCTCGCCATTTGGGCAACGTCCGCCGACGAAACTGTGGGTGACACCTTCACGCCAGTGGGCTGGATTCTGCTGCTGATCTTCTCCTTGGCCTGCGGCATTGCCCTTCTCTACCGAGAAGGACTCAGAGTCAGAGAGAGTAAACGGCAAAGTCCCCCTCAGCCCGAATAGAGCTATCCCGATGCCCCTAGGGTGGGGCCATGTCTGATGAGCGGCGGTCGATTGAGTTAGAGGTTGAGGTGCCGGGGACGGCCGAAGAGGTTTGGCGGGCGGTGGCTACCGGGCCGGGGATCTCTTCTTGGTATGTGCCCCATACGGTGGAAGAGCGGGCGGGCGGTTCGGCGATGGCCTCGTTTGGGCCGGGGCCGGAGATGCAGATTCCCGGGCGGGTGGCGGTGTGGGAGCCGCCTCGGCGGATCTGTTTCGACGGGGGCGAAGGGGTTGACGGTTTGGCCTTTGAGTGGACCGTTGAGACTCGGGGCGACGACCGGTGTGCGGTGCGGCTGGTGAATTCCGGCTTCGGTCAGGGCGGCGAGTGGGACGCCCAGTACGACGGCATGGTCGAGGGCTGGAAGTTGTTCATGTTCAACTTGGGGCTGCACATGGAGCACTTCGCCGGGCAGACGGCAGCGTCGGTGCTGCCCACCGCCATGGGATCCGGCTCGCTGGACGAGGTTTGGGCCGCGCTCACCGCCGCTCTGGGCGTACCTTCGTCCCCGAGTGTCGGCGAGCGGATCGAGGCCCAAGCCTCCGATGTCCCTGTGCTGGCGGGCACGGTTGCAGACGCCAACCCTCACCGAATCGCCCTGCTGCTCGACCAGCCTGCGCCAGGGACTGGCTTCGTGGCGGTGGAGTCGTACGGCGAGCATGCCGGGGCGTCGGTGTGGTTGTACCTCTACGGAGCCGACGGGGCCGAGGCCGCCGAGAGGGACGGGCCTCTGTGGCAGCAATGGCTGGCTGATGCGCTAGGAAGTGGCCAATGAACGCCGTACAAGGGCGCAAGATACTGGTGGTGGGCGCCTCATCGGGGCTGGGCCGGGCCACCGCAATCGCCCTCCAGGGCCAAGACGCTGATGTTGTGTTTGCCGCCCGGCGCCGCGACGTGCTCGAAGAAGCGGTGGCCGAGGCCGGGGGTGGCCATGTGGTGGCCATCGACGTGCTCGACCCCACCAGCATCGAGCAGGGAGTGGCTGAAGCGGTGGGCGCCCTCGGCCGACTCGACGGAATCGTCTACACCTCGGGCATGTCGCCCATGGCGCCAATGGCGGAGTTGGACCTGGACGACTGGCAGGCGGTCTTCGGCGTCAATCTGTTCGGTCCGAACCTGCTGATCAAAGCCGCCCTTCCCCATCTCAGCGAGGATGCGGTGGTGGCCGCGGTGTCATCGGACTCCACCGATATGCCCCGCCACTCGCTGGTTCCCTACGCCGCGTCCAAACGGGCCCTGGAAGCGACCATGGAGGGATGGCGCACCGAGCTTCTGGGCACTCGACGGTTCGTGACCGTGATCCTCGGGCCGACCATGCCCACCGAGTTCGCCAATTCCTTCACCCCCGAGGCCTTCGAGGCCGCCATTCCCCACTGGCAGCGCCAGGGATTCCGCACCGGAATCATGAACGCCGACGAAGTGGCCAACGGCCTGGTTGCCTGCATGGACGCCCTGTTCGCCGCGCCCACCTTCGGGATTGAGTCGCTCTTGCTGCGATCCCCCGAGCCCGAGGTGGCCATCGAATACTCCACCGAGGTCGATCAAGGCTGATGAGCGCGAGCGACTGCTTAACTCAGGACGCGCTGCATTAACCGGGCGACCCGGGACTTCCGGCCGGTGATCGCCTCCGATCGGTCGGCGATGCCCATAATCCCCAGGGCTCCGTTAATGCCCAGCCACCGCAATGGCTCGGGTTCCCATTGCCGCGACCGGTGTCCCACCCACGGTAGGTCGATGCGGGGCGAGTCGGTCTCGGTGACCAGCTCGGCCAGGGTCCGGCCCGCCAAATTGGCAGCGGCCACCCCCTCGCCCACATAGCCTCCGCCCCAGGCCATGCCGCTGTCCCGGTCGAAACCGACCGATGGGAACCAGTCGCGGGGCACGCCGAGCACGCCACCCCAGCGATGGGTGATGACCACGTCGGAGAGCATGGGCAATAGCTCTACCATCGTCTTGATGATCTTCTCGTGGGTGCGCGATCTCTGCTCGACCGAGCTGATGATTCTTGAGCCGTAGTTGTAGGGGGCTCCCCGACCTCCGAACGCGATCCGGCCATCAGCGGTCCGCTGCCCGTAGATGACCATGAACCGGTCGTCGGTGAACGTCTGGCGGCGGCTCAATCCGATGTCGTCCCAAAGCGCGTCGTCGATGGGTTCGGTGGCCACCATCAGCGAGTACAGCGGAGCCAGGGACCGGCGATTCCCCTCCAGCGTGCCGGTATAGCCCTCGAGGGCTCTCACCACGATCTCGGCTTTGACGACTCCACGGTCGGTTGCAACGCGACCTGGTTCGATGGCGGTGGCGGCTGTGCCCTCAACGATCTTGCCGCCCAGGCGTTCAACAGCATCGCCGAGCCCTCGAACCAACCGGGCCGGGTGAAGCGCCGCGGTGTGAGCAAAGAACATGCCGCCCACCACCCCGGTGGCGGCCAAGTGGCTGCGGGCCTCATCGGCGCCGAGCATCCTCATGTCTTCCTCGGTGAGCCCGTAAGCACTATGGAAGACCTCAACTTGCTCGCGCTGGCGCGCGAGGTGGGCCCGGTTGCGGGCGAGGCGAACGGCACCGCCCTTGGCGTAGTGGCAATCGATCCCCTCGTGCTCGGCCACTCGACCCACTTCGTCGACCGCATCGTGCAATTCGTGGAGAAAGCGGCGGGCCGCGTCGTTGCCGGCGGCGGCCTCGTGCCGCCAGGGGCCGGCGGCCAACTCCCCCACGCACCAGCCGCCGTTGCGGCCCGAAGCGCCGAACCCAACGATGTCGCGCTCTATCACCACCACCCGAATCGATGGGTCGATGGACAACAGGTAGTACGCCGTCCACAGCCCGGTGTAGCCCCCTCCCACGATGGCGACGTCGACATCAGTGTCTCCATCGAGCGCTGGGCGGGGCTCAAGCGACCCAGGGCAAGTGTCGTGCCAAAACGACCGGTCCCGGTAGCGGTCGCTCATGAGTCGAACCCCACGCCGAAGCGGTCGAGCAGACTTAGCCACAGACCCCGCTTACCGCCCCGTCGATCCGACCGTTGGAGGGCCTTGCGGGTGAGCTGCACACCGGCCCACCGAGCCGGCTCCGGAGGGAACGGCACTGGGGGCTTGCGCACCATCTGGAGTTCGGTGCGCTCGGTTCGTCGGCCGAACACCAAATCCAGCGCTACCCGGGCCCCGAACCGACTGGCCCCCACCCCCAGGCCGGTGTACCCCGCCACCCACGCCAGACGACCTCGGTGGGCGGTGCCCCAGGTCGCAGTAAATCGGGTAGTGGTGCCGATGGGCCCGCCCCAGCGATGGCTGAACGACAGCCCTTCAAGCTGGGGGAACGTCTCAAAGAAGTGCTCGGCCAGCCGAGTATGCGTCTCGTCGCTCTGGTCGTGGCGAGCACCGACGCCGTTGTTGAAGTGATACGTGGCGTCGTAGCCGCCCCACAAGATCCGATCATCGGCAGTGAGCCGGTAGTAGTGGAACAGGTTGGACACGTCGCCCAAACCCTCGCGCTCGGCCCACCCTACGGAGGCCATCTGCTCAACAGAGAGCGGCTCGGTCACCAGCACATGGTCGTACACGGGGATCGTGTAGCGGCGGGGACGTCTGACCGGACCGTGATAGGCATTTGTGGCCATTACGGCGCGATCGGCCAGAACTCGTCCACTGGGAATGTGAATTTCGAGATGGCTTCCTTTGCGGTAGACGGCATTGGCCGGCGTGCGATCGTGGACTGCGCCCCCCAATGATTCGACGACTGACCGCAGTCCCCAACCAAGTCGGGCAGGGTCGACCAAGGCCACGTCATTGCGCCGGATCATTCCCCCGAGATAGGTCGGGGAATGCACCCGGGCCTGCATCTGCTCAGCATCCAGCAGGTCGACGTCCTCACCGAAGGCCCGATAGTGCTCGATGTCCTCGGCAAGACCGTTCATGTGCCAGGGCTCGGTGGCCACCCCAATCTCGGGACAGAGTTGGAAGTCGGCATCAATACGGTGACGCTCGAGGCTGTCAGCCAGTCCGGAGAAGTTCTCGCGGCCAAGCCTGAGCAGGGTCTCGATCTCTTCCGGCCAATGAGAAAGTCCGTTGGCCAGCCCGTGGGTCAGCGACGAGTCGCAAAAGCCGCCGTTGCGGGAGCTGGCCCCGAACCCGCAGTGCTCGGCCTCTAGCACCGCCACCCGCAAACCCGGCTCGTCCTCCAAGGCCTGAAGCGCGGTCCAGAGACCGGTGAATCCGCCGCCGATGACCACCAGATCGACTTCGATTGTTCCCGCCAGCGGCGGGGTGGCGACCGGGGCGTCGTCGCGATCCGACCAGAACACCGCCGGCCTGGCAGCAGCCAGCGCCTGCGGTGCCCAACTCTTCGAGCTCAGTGCTTCACCATGACGTGCTTGAGCTCGGTGTAGTGATCGAGGGCATATAGCGACATGTCTTTGCCGTAGCCCGACTGCTTGAAGCCGCCGTGGGGCATCTCCGAGATGATCGGGATGTGGTCGTTCACCCACACCGTGCCGAACCGCAGTCCCTTGGCCATGCGCATGGCCCGGCCCACGTCGTTGGTCCACACGCTGACGGCCAGCCCGTAGTCGCAGTCGTTGGCCCAGACCAGCGCCGTCTCCTCATCGGGTACTGCCTGCACGGTGATGACCGGGCCGAACACCTCGCGCTGCACGATCTCCGACGCCTGGTCCACGCCGACCACCACTGAGGGCTGGTAGAAGTACCCCTCGCTGTCGCGCGGGCCACCCCCGATGGTGATCTCAGCGCCGGCTTCGGCCGCCCGGTCGACGTATCCAGACACCCGGTCTAGCTGCACGTCGGACACCAATGGGCCCATTTCGGTGTCCTCATCGGTGGGGTCGCCGGTGACCACGGAGCCGGCGGCATCGGTGAGCTGGGCCACAAAGTCGTCGTGCACCTTGGACCCGGCAATCACCCGGCAAGGAGCGGTGCAGTCTTGGCCGGTGTTGTAGAAGCTGTTGTCGCGCAGATTGGCCACCACTGCTTCGATGTCGGCATCGTCGAACACGATCACCGGCGCTTTCCCCCCGAGCTCGAGATGCACCCGCTTGAGCGAGTCCGACGCCTCTTGGGCCACCGACTTCCCGGCGGCCACCGAACCGGTGAGCGACACCATGGCCACGTCGGGGTGCTGCACCAGCGGCACTCCGGCGGCTTGGCCCTGGCCGCACACCACATTGAAGACCCCGGGAGGAAGCACGTCCTGGAGCAATTCAGCCAGCCGCAGCGTGGTGTAGGGGGTTAGCTCGGAGGGCTTCAACACCACCGTGTTGCCGACCGCCAGCGGCGGGCCGAGCTTCCAAGTCGCCATGAACAGCGGGTAGTTCCACGGGGCAATGGAGCCCACCACCCCGATGGGGTCGCGGCGCACCATCGAGGTGTAACCCTCGAGGTACTCACCAGCGGCCTTGCCGTCGAGGAAGCGCCCCGCGGAGGCGAAGAACCGCCAGTTGTCGCACAGCTGGTCCATCTCGAATTCGATGATCGAAACCGGCTTGCCCACGTTCTCGCACTCGAGCTCAGACAGCTCGGCCACGTTCTCCTCAACAATGTCGGCCACCTTGTGGAGGATCTCGCTGCGCTCCCGGGGAGTCTTGGCCGACCACTCCGGGAAGGCTGCGGCCGCGGCCTGGACCGCGGCGTCAACATCGGCCGCCGAACTGGACGCCACCTCGCCGATCACCTTCCCGGTGGCCGGATTCACCACCTCATCGGTCGCCCCCTCAATCGCCGGCTGAAAATTCCCGTTGATGTAGTTGTCCGTCAGCATGGTGCCGCTACCCCCGGTCCTCTTTGTTGCTTTGCTCATATTGCAGCACCAAACCCGCACAATCAAGCCCCTGTTTTGGCAAAAACTAGTTGTCGAATCGAAAATCACAACCGAATCGGTTGCGCTAATAGCCTTTCTGGTGTTAAATCGGTAATCACCAGCTGGAGTAGGGGGCACCATCGATGCAGCACGACGATTTGGTCGCGTTGGCCGACCGCCACTTGTGGGGCCACTTCAGCAGCCTCGGCAGTGCGGTCGACCGCATGCGCATCATGGAGCGGGGAGACGGCTGCTACGTGTGGGATGCCAAAGGCAACCAATACCTCGACGGCTTGGCCGGCCTGTTCGTGTCCCAAGTGGGCCACGGGCGCGAGGAGTTGGCCGAGGCCGCCGGGCGACAGGCATCACAGCTCGGCTACTTCCCCATCTGGACCTACGCCCATCCTGGAGCAGTGGAGCTGGCCGCTCGTCTGGCGTCGTTCACGCCCGGTGACCTCAACCGGGTGTTCTTCACCAGCGGCGGCTCGGAGGCGGTGGAGTCGGCTTGGAAGCTCGCCCGCCAGTACTTCAAGGTCACCGGCCAGCCCGAACGGCACAAGGTGGTCAGCCGCGACCTCTCCTATCACGGCACGTCTTTGGGAGCGCTGTCGATCACCGGACTGAAGTCGATACGCGAGCCCTTCGAGCCGTTGGTGCCCGGCGTGACCCATGCGGCCAACACCAACCGCTACCGCTGCCAGATGTGCGCGGGCTTCGACGCCTGCACGCTGGCCTGTGCTGACGACATCGAACAGGCCATTTTGCGGGCCGGTCCCGAAACGGTGGCCGCGGTGTTCATCGAGCCGGTGCAGAACTCGGGAGGCTGCATCGTGCCGCCCGACGGGTACTTCGCCCAACTCCGCCAGATCTGCGACCGCTACGGGGTGCTGCTGGTGTCTGATGAGGTCATCTGCGCCTTCGGCCGACTGGGCAGCATGTTCGGTTCAGAGCGGCTCGACTACGTCCCCGACATCATCACCTGTGCCAAAGGGCTGACATCGGGCTACGCGCCGATGGGGGCGATGATCGCCAGCGACCGATTGGCCGAGCCGTTCGTGGGCACCGACGAGTCGTTCCTGCACGGGTTCACATTCGCCGGGCATCCAGTGAGCTGCGCGGTGGCCATGGCCAACCTCGACGTATTCGAGAAAGAGCAACTCCTCGACCATGTGATGGCCAACGAAGCCGCCTTCCGGTCCGCCCTGGAAGACCTGTGTGATCTTCCCATCGTGGGGGAAGTCCGGGGCATGGGCTACTTCTACGGCATCGAGCTGGTGAAGGACCGTGACACCAAGGAATCGTTCACCGAGGAGGAATCCGAATCGCTGTTGCGGGGCTTTCTCACCAACCGCCTCCTCGACTTGGGCTTGATCTGCCGAGCCGACGACCGGGGCGAGCCGGTGATCCAGCTCTCCCCGCCGCTGATTGCCGGTCCCGACGAGTTCGACCGCATCAACCAAACACTGCGAACCGCACTCACCGAAGCCCAAGGACGGTTCAACCGATGACCGCAGTATTCGACCTCGACGAAACCGACAAGGCCATCATCCGCGAGCTGCAAATCGACGGCCGCCTGCCCCACGCGCAGCTCGCGCCGCTGGTCGGGCTGTCGCAGGCCGCCACCCGTCAGCGGGTCAACCGGCTGATCGAGCGGGGAGTCATCCAGGTGGTGGCGGTGACCGATCCGGTGGCGCTGGGATTGGGCTACCAGGCCCTGGTGGGAGTCACCGTGTCGGGTGATGCCCGGTGCGTGGCCGACGCCATCGCCGAGATCAGCGAGGCCGAGTACGTGATCATCGTGGCCGGGCGGTTCGACATCATCACCGAGATCGTGTGCGCCGACAGCGATGCCTTCATGTCGGTGGTCAACGACCGCATCCGGGCCATTCCCGGCGTGGTCACCCTGGAAACGCTGAACTATCTGCGACTGGTCAAGCAGACCTACAGCTGGGGCACCGGCTGATGAGCGATCGGGGGGATCATCAGGTGAGCGAGCAGATCGCCGCTGTGAAGCTCACCGCCATCACGAAGCGCTTCGGCTCGGTGGTGGCGGTGGACAACGTGGACCTGGAGATCGCCGACGGCGAGTTCTTCGCCCTGCTCGGGCCGTCGGGGTGCGGCAAGACCACCACCCTGCGCATGGTTGCCGGCCTGGAGTTCCCCACCGAGGGCAGCCTCAAGATCTTCGGCGACGAGGCTGGCACGCTCCCGCCCAACAGGCGCCCCGTGAACACCGTCTTCCAGGACTACGCCCTGTTCCCCCACATGACGGTGGAGGCCAACGTGGCGTTCGGTCTCAAGATGCAGCGGGTGGCCAAGCACGAGATCACCGGCCGAGTCCAAGAGGCCATCAGCCTGGTTCGCCTCGAGGGGTTGGAGCAGCGCCGGTCGCGGCAGCTTTCAGGGGGCCAGCGCCAGCGGGTCGCGCTGGCCCGGGCGCTGGTCAACCGGCCCAAGGTGCTGCTGCTCGACGAGCCGCTGGGCGCCCTCGATCTCAAGCTGCGCCAAGAAATGCAGGGCGAGCTCAAGGCGCTTCAGCGCGAGGTGGGCATCACCTTCGTGTTCGTCACCCACGACCAAGAAGAGGCCCTGACCATGGCCGACCGGATCGGGGTGATGAACGAGGGCGAGCTCCTCCAGGTGGGAACCCCGGCGGAGATCTACGAGCACCCGGTGAATCGCTTCGTGGCCAACTTCATCGGCCAGACGAACCTGCTCGATGCCTCTGTGGTGTCGAACGACACGGTGTGCCTGGCCAATGGGGTGCACATCCCCGGCAAGTCGGACCTCCTCGTCGGCACCCGGGTGGCGGTGTGCCTGCGACCGGAGCGGGCCGGGATGCATCCGCCCGAAGAGGTGCCCGCCGATCAGCAGTCCGTGGTCGGCCGCTTAGAGAGCGTGACCTATCTGGGCAACGCCTTGGTGTACACGGTGGTGTTGGACTGGGTCCGGTTGGAGGTCCGCCGAGAGAACCAGCCCGGTGGCTACCGGCCCCACGTCGGCGAAGAAGTGGCGGTGTCGTGGACGCTCGACGCAATCTCGGTGGTGCGGGCATGACCATGGTGGCCGACCGGCCCGAGGGGCTCGAGGAAGCGTCCGTCGCCACTCCCGAGTTCGAGAAGGCCGCCGAGCGGGCCGCGTCTCGGCGGGGCTTCCTGCTTTCGCTCCCGGCCTACGCCTATCTGGTGCTGTTCTTCGCCGTCCCGCTGGGCATCGTGATGATGTACTCGTTCGCCACCCGGAACCGGTTCGGCGGGACCGACCTCTCGGGCTGGAACCTCAACGCCTACCGCAAGCTGGGCGAGCCCATCGTCCGGGACATCCTCTTCCGATCACTGTGGCTGGCCATCTTGACCACTTTGATCTGCCTGGTGGTGGCCTACCCGTTCGCCTACTTCATCGCCACCCGCACCCCCCTGATCCGCAACCTGATGCTCGTCTTCGTGATGATCCCGTTCTGGACCAACTTCTTGGTGCGCAACTACGCGTGGCGGGTGCTGTTGGGCAACGACGGGCTGTTCACCAACATCTCCGAGGCCCTCGGCCTGGGAGAGCGGGAGCTGCTGTTCACCACCTCGGCCGTGGTGATCGGGCTGGTGTACGGGTTCTTGCCGTTCATGGTGCTGCCCCTATACGCGTCGATTGAGCGGATCGACCTCAGCCTGGTCGAGGCCAGCCGCGATCTCTACGCCTCAGGCTTCCAGACCTTCCGGCGGGTTCTGCTCCCGCTGTCGATGCCGGGGGTGATCGCCGGGTCGATCTTGGTGTTCGTTCCCAGCCTGGGCGCCTATGTGACTCCCGAGATACTGGGAGGGGCCAAAACCACCCTGCTCGGCTCCTACATCGTGACCCAGTTCCTGACGGCGAGGAATTGGCCGGTGGGGGCGTCGCTGTCGTTCGTGCTGATGGCGGTGATGCTGGTGGCCACCCTGGTGTACTTCCGAACCGGGGGCAGGAACCTATGAGCAGCACGGTCCAGCCCCGGGGCACCACCAAGATCGCGCTTACCGCCCACTCCTGGCTTGTATACCTGTTCTTCTTCGCCCCCATCTTCGTGCTGATCGTGTTCTCGTTCAGCGACGACAACAACGTGGGCCGGTGGGGCGGCTTCACGCTGGAGTGGTACCAAGACTTCGTCGAGCACAACCAACTCCAGAACGCGGTGTGGGTGTCGGTCCGGGTGGCCCTGCTCTCCACGGTCATCTCGGTAGTGCTGGGCACGCTGGCCGCTTTGGCCCTGGAGCGCTTCAAGTTCCGGGGCCGCAAGGTGTTCGACGCCCTGCTGTATCTCCCCATCATCATCCCCGACGTGACCATGGCGGTGATGATGCTGCTGTTCTTCTCCGAGTTCTTCGACTTGCTCGACGCCTGGTTCGGCTTGGACCTCCAGAAGGGCCTCGGCTCCATCACCATCAGCCACATCGCCTTCAACATCAGCTTCGTGTCGGTGGTGGTGCGGGCTCGACTGGCGGGCATGAGCGAGGTATTGGAGGAGGCCGCCCTCGACCTCTACGCCACCCGGTGGAAGACGTTCCGCTATGTGACCTTACCCCAGATCGTGCCCGGAGTGGCGGGCGGGGCCCTGTTGGCCCTCACCCTTTCGCTTGACGACGTGGTCATCACCCAGTTCGCCGCCGGCCCCGGCGCCACCACCCTCCCGGTGTTCGTGTTCGGCCTCATCCGCCGGGGGGTCACCCCGCTGATCAACGCCACCTCGGTGCTCATGTTGGCCGCATCGGTCATCCTCGTGGCCCTGTCGCTGGCCTTCCAGCAGTTCAGCGGGCGCGGTGGGCGCCCGTCGCTGCGCGCCGCCCGCGAAGCCGTATCCGCTCCACCCAAAACCAACACCCAAATCAAAGAGGGGATAAACCAATGAAAAATAGAAAACTGTTTTGGCTGCTCTCTGTGCTGCTGGCCTTGGCGCTGGTAGCCGCAGCGTGCGGCAATGATGACGATGACGGAGGTGGGATCGCCGACTGCGAAGTCAACGAGACCGACGGCAATCTAAACATCTTCAACTGGGCCGAGTACATCGACGAGGAGCAGCTCGCCGCGTTCTCAGACCAGTTCGATGTGAGCGTGACCATGGACGTCTACGACTCCAACGAGGCCATGCAGCCCATCGTGGCGGCCGGCAACTCGGGTTACGACCTGATCGTGCCGTCGGACTACATGGTGGCTATCCTCATCGCCGGCGGGACCGTCCAGCCGTTGAACAAGGACGCCATCCCCAACATCGCCAACATCTCGACCGATTTCCGGAACCTGATCTACGACCCGGCGGGCGACTACTCGGTTCCCTACCAGTGGGGCACCACCGGCATCGCGGTGGACACTGCCGTGGTGGGCACCGACTTCCCCCGGAGCTGGGGTCTGATCTTCGATCCGGCCATCGCCGATGAGCACAGCGGCTCGATCTCGCTGCTCAACGATCCCCGAGAGACGATCGGCGCAGCCCTCAAGTATCTGGGCTACTCGCTGAACTCCACCGACGAGGGCGAGCTGGAGGAGGCCACCGATCTGGTGGCCAGCGCCCGCGGCCGCCTGGCGGCGTTCAACACCGACTCGGCCGACGAGTTCCTCACCACCGGTGAGACGGTGATCGCCCACGGCTACTCGGGCGACATGTTCACCCAGTTCCTGGAGACTGACGACCCGTCGCGCTACGTGTACTTCGTGCCCGACGAGGGCGGCACTCGCTGGATTGACAACATGGCGATTCCGTTCGACGCCGGCAGCCCGTGTACGGCCCACACGTTCATCAACTGGCTGCTCACCGCCGAACAGGGCGCTGCTCTGTCGAACTGGAACTACTACTCCACTCCCAATGCAGCCGCGTTCGGCGGGCTCGACGAAGACCTCCAGGACTTCCTCAGCACGCCTGGGGTGGCCCCGGTGGAGATCTTGGAGGAGATCCAGGACACCGGTGACTTCGAGGTGAAGTTCTCCGACGCCTTCATCGAGGCCAAGGGCTGATCGCCTCGGGCCATTAGGCGTACTGGAGTCCTAAGGTGGCAGACATGCCTCAACCCCTCGGGGGCAATCAGATGCCCCGCTTCGCGGGCATCGCCACCTTCATGCGGCTTCCCGGCCGGTCGGCGGCGGCCGATCTTGACGTCGCCGTCGTGGGCGTGCCGATCGACATCGGCACGTCCAACCGGCCGGGGGCTCGCTTCGGCCCGAGGGGAATCCGCAACGAGTCGGTGCTGATCCGGCCCTACAACATGGCCACGAGGGCGGCGCCGTTCGACAGCCTGCGCATCGACGACATCGGCGACGTGGCCACCAACCCCTACAACCTGGCCGACGCGGTGAACCGCATCGAGGCCTTCTACGACGATCTGCTCCAGCACGATGTGATCACCGTGTCGATGGGGGGCGACCACACCATGGCCCTGCCCATTATGCGGGCCATGCGGAAAAAGCACGGCCCGCTGGGGCTGATCCACGTGGACGCCCACACTGACATCAACGACCACATGTTCGGCGAGGCCATCGCCCACGGCACACCGTTTCGCCGGGCAGTGGAGGAAGGGCTGCTCGACACCCACCGGGTGGCTCAGATCGGGGTGCGGGGCACCGGCTATGCCGCCGACGACTTCGACTGGTCCCGCGAGCAGGGCTTCCGAGTGGTGCAGGTGGAGGAGTGCTGGAACCGATCGCTGGAACCGCTCATGGCCGAAGTGCGAGACAAGGTTGGAGGCGGCCCGGTGTATGTGAGCTTCGACATCGACGCCCTCGACCCCGCCTTCGCCCCCGGCACCGGCACCCCCGAGATCGGCGGACTGACCGCGCCCCAAGCCCTCGAGATCATCCGAGGCTGCCGGGGCCTCGACCTGGTCGGATGCGAACTGGTGGAAGTGGCCCCCATCTACGACCCCACCGGCGCTACCGCCCTAACCGCCGCCAACCTGCTGTTCGAAATGCTCTGCGTGCTCCCGGGGGTGCAGTACTCAGACTGAGCGAGCTCTTCTACTGGGTATCGGCCAGGGGGGCGGTGAAGGTGGTGGTCTCGGTGCCGTTCACGAAGACCGTGTAGGTCTGGCCGGGGGTGAGGGCATCGCCGAAGCGGATCACCTCTTCGACCACGACCCTTTCTGCGTCGCAGTCGATGGCCCATGGGGTAGGTGGCGGGACGGTGAGGGTGATGGTGGCGTGAATGTCTGAACCCCTGATCTCGAACGACTGGCTGCCCTGGCGGACGCAGTTCTCGATGGTGGACTGAAAGTGAGCCACCAGAATTATGACCTCGGGGTGGTACTCCACCACCTCGGCCCCGATCACCTCGACTTCTTCTTCCACATATTGGCGGGAGTTTTCCTCGTTCCACTCGCCAGTGGGGTCGGGCGGCGGCTGGACGATCACCAGAACCATGTCGACTCGGGTGGGGTTGCCCCGGGTGATCACGTCGTAGGCGGTGTCGTTGATGAAGGCCAGACGGCCGTCGGACTCGGTGATCCGGGCTTGGATGGAATAGGTGTTTCGGGGGTTGATGTCGTCCTTGTTGTAGTGAACCTCAAACGAGATGGGCACCTGCCCCGGATTGGTGATGACCTGCTCGGCAATCAGCTCAGAGGCCACATCCATGAGAGACGTGTCTCGAAGCTGCACGGTGACAACCGCACCGGGAGATAGAGCGATCCGCTCTCGGTAGGTGACCGTGCCCGTGACCGAGGCATTGGCGTCGGGGTCAACGGTGGGGGTTGCTACCGCGGTCGCTGATGTCGCCGTTTCGGGAGACGGTGGGGTGGTGCTAGAGGCCGTTGCATCCGGTTCAGCCCCCACCACGGCGATTTGCTCCTCATCTGCACCACCACCGCAGCCGGCGGCAAAGAGAAGAGCGAGCGCCAGACCGATGGTGGCGATCAGTTGAGTCGTGCGCTTGGCCTTCATCGGCGAACCTCGCTCTTGAGAAAGTCTACGGCTGGGTCGACGCCTCTTGGCTCGACCTCAAGAGATAAGACGAGGCAACCGCCTGCTCAGGTTCCCGGCCTATTGCGGCCGGGGGCGGCGAGGCAGGAAGGCGCTGGTTCGCTGGATGTACTCGTCGTAGCCGGGGCGCTTCCTCTTCATGCGGTGCTCCACCAGGGGCACGCCGGACACTTTGACCAGAATCCAGGTGATCATTACCGGAGCGATCAGTCCCACGATCCCGATCGGCGTGGAAGCAGCCACCAAACCGATGCCCCACCAGGCGGTGGCGTCGCCGAAGTAGTTGGGATGACGGCTGTAGCGCCACAGGCCTCGATCCATCAGCTTCCCCGCATTGGCCGGATCTGCCTTGAACCGGGCGAGCTGCCAGTCGCCTGTGGCCTCGAAGCCGAAGCCGATCAGGAATACCACGGCACCGATCACCCACAGTGCACTCCAACCTCGATCGGCGTCGCTGATGCCGATCATGAGGGGAAGCGACATCACCCACATGGCGGCGGCCTGCAAGCCGAACACCCGCAGCAGGCTGGTTAGCCAGAAGCGGTCGCCGACTCGGCGGCGCATGGACTGGTAGCGGAAGTCCTCTTCTGCGCCGATGTTGCGAAACGCCAGATGGATGGCCAGGCGAAGCCCCCACGTGGTGGCCATGGCCACCAACAGGGCAGCCCGCACGCCGTGTCCGTCGGTGACCAGCAGGCTCACCCAGGCCACCACCACAAAGCCGAAGCCCCACAAGATGTCGACGATGCCGGCGTCTCGAATCGCCACGCTGATTGCCCACACCGTCAGCATCATTCCGGCGATCACCGCCGCTACCACCCATAAGACCATCTGCGATCAGCGTACCGTTGTGGGTTGTGGACTCCTCCGACCGCCACGTGTTGCTAACCTTCACCAACCCGGTGATCGGCCAGGAGGCCCGGTATCACCAATGGCACGACGTCCATCTCCACGAGGTTGTGTCGTGCGAGGGGGTGGTCAGCGGGCAGCGCTACCGGATGAGCCCCGACGCCGACGTACTGACGCCCCAGTGGATGCGCACCCACGCCGACCGCACCGACCTGCCGATGCCGTTCGAGTTCTTGGCCGTGTATGAGATCGAGGGCGACCTGGCCGCGGCCATCGAGGCAATCTCAACCAAAGACGACTACTCCATTCGGCCTGGCGACAGCCTCGACCACGACGCCGTGGCCAGTTGGGCATTCACCCAGACCGGTGCCCAGATCGGCTCGGCCAGCCCCGGTGAGGTTGACCATCTCGGGATCTCACTGGCCAATCCCACCAAGGGCAACCTCGAGTGGTTTGAGCACTGGTACACCATCCACTACCGGGAAGTAATGGCGACCCCTGGCTTCTTAACCGGGCGGCGCTACTGGGCCGCCGCCAACACCCTCACCCCCCAATGGGCCATCGACCACGGTGAGATCGGGACCAACGGGATGCCGTTTCAGCACCTGGTCATTTACGAAGTGGGCTCACCGTACGCCAAAGCCAAACCAGCCCTAGAAGAGCAGCGGAAGAACTTCACCGTGTTCCCCGACGGCGCCATGGACTACAACGAGATCATCGCTTGGCGCTACACGCCGTTCGGCGAGCGGGCCGAGTGACCCAGGAAGCCGATCCCTCAACCTCAACTAATACGACCCACCCGACATGACCGGAAACTGCGCCAGCTTCAAATTTGGTCCGAATAGGACCACTAATGGCTAGAATTGGGCCAGTGGTTCAACTTGAGCTTGAGCGAATCGAAGCCTTGGAGCTGATGGGGATGGTCCTCGCCCACCTCAACAATGCCGAGGCGGCTGGCGATTTGTCACCGCGCATTCCGATGTTGATGTCGATTCGAGACAAGCTGGCCGACGGACTACGGGAGCAGCCATGAGCTATCGCGATGTAGATGTGTCCGCAGCTGATGCCTTGATGGACAAGTACCGAGGCGGCCTAGAAGACGAAATAGGTGCCGCTCTAGCTGTGGTTGGCCTTAGCGCTGATCGAGCTCACAAGGAGACGGCGATCCGAGACGACATGATTCGGGTGGCGCATCGCGTTGGGGCCTCGCTCCGACAACTCGCCGAGGCTTCGGGACTCGGCCGCAAGACGGTGACCGCCATCGTTGAATCCGATCAGGCACGAAACTAGGGGAAGGGCCGATTATCGGGAATCAGGCCTTGTGCATGGCAAATGGCATGTCGGGGTCGAGCACTTCTTGGATTTCGATCACGTTGCCGTCGGGGTCGCGCCCGTAAGTTGCCCGCAGTTGCAGCTTCTCCCCCCGTTCGCCCAGTTCCTCCTTCGTGGGCGGCGGACGGTGGAAGCGCATTCCGGCGGCCTGTAGCCGCTCGTACTCAGCGTCGATGTCGGTCACGTTGAGGGCGAAGTGGGTATAGCCGTGGTCGCAAACTGGCCGGTCGGGGTCGGAGGGAGCCCCGATCGGCTCGTGAAACTCGAAGAGTTCAATGAACAGATTGCCGGCCCGCAATATCAAACTGCTGGCCGCCGAATTCTCCAGCCCGACGATGCTGTCGATGATTTTGTCATCGGTCCAGCCCCTCTCATCCGCCACCTCGAATCCGAGTACCTCGGTGTAGAATTCCCGCATCCGGACTAGGTCCCCGGTGGACAATGCGATGTGATGGACCCCGTTGATCATGGTTCTATCTTCCCGGTAGCCATACGCGGAGCGTACCGCCGGGCAAGGCCTCACTTCGACAAGCATCCTTCCCCATTGAACGTGCTGAATTATCTTGGCGCCAGACCACAGGACCGTCGGAAAGGGCGCCATGTCAGAAGAGATCAGAACCCTGTTGGCCCGCTATTCCGATGCAGTGTGCCGCTTCGACGCCGATCAGTGGGCGGCTACCTGGGCCACCGACGCAGTGTGGGAGATGGGCCCGATGACCAAGACCGGTCGGGATGAGATCTCCACGTCCTGGCAAGGCATGCTCGCTCGCCTCGACGGGGTGATCCATGCCTATCTCAACGGTTGGGCCGATCTTGATGAGGAGGCGGGTACCGGCACCGGGCGCTGGTACGTGATCGAGCACTTCAAGCGCCCCGACGAAGGCCCCATGACCATGTACGGCTACTACGACGACGAGTACTGCCTGGAAGACGACGAGTGGAAGTTCGCCCGCCGCGCCCTCCACCGTATCTACTACGGCCCGCCCGACATGTCCGGCGACTTCACGGGCTTCGGTCTCCAATAGTAAGAGTGTCGCAACCAATCTTGAAGGGGCTCAATGTCTGCCAAGCTCGCCAACATTTTGAAGAAGCCAGGAAGCACGGAAGCCGTCGACCCGACTATTCGCGAATACGAGCGCCGATTCAGGCAACTCAAGAACAGCGATTCAGGCAGCGGGGAAGACGACCACGAAGAGTTCAACAATCTCTATTACGACGTGGCCACGGACTTCTACGAGTACGGCTGGGGCAGGTCTTTTCACTTTGCCCCCCGTGTCGCCGGGGAGAGCTTGGAGGCTTCCATCAGACGCCACGAGCACTTCTTGGCCCACAAGCTCGAGTTGCGGCCTGGGATGGTTGTGGCCGACCTAGGTTGCGGCATTGGCGGCCCGCTATTGGAGATTGCCCGCTTTTCCGGGGCCAAGGTCGTCGGCGTGAACAGCAACGCCTACCAATTGGAACGCGCCCGGAAGCTGGCGGAAGAGGCGAAGCTCACCCATCTGGCCGATTTCCTGCACTGCGACTTTCTGAACGTCAATGCCCCCGACGAGTCGTTCGACGCGGTGTACGGCATTGAGGCCACCTGTTGTGCCCCCGACAAAGAGAGCATCTACGGCGAGGCCTTCCGCTTGCTGAAGCCCGGGCAGTGCTTCGCCGCTCACGAATGGTGTCTCACTGATCGCTTCGACGCTGAGAATCCCCTCCACCTCAAGATCAAGAACAACCTCCTGTTGGGAACCGGGCTGACTGACCTGGACGACCTACCAACCGTTGACCACGCGCTCAAGTCGGTGGGTTTCGAGATATTGGAAACAAGTGATCTCGCGATTCCAGCCGGCCCGTCAATCCCCTGGTATCAACCCCTGGTAAGCCCGGGGTTCTCTCTGACGGGACTGCGCGCGTCGGCCATAGGTCGCTGGATGACCACCCAGTCGCTACGGGTGCTCGAAGCGCTTCGCGTCGTGCCGCAAGGAGCAGTTCGCGTGTCGGAAACCCTGAACATCGGCGCGGAGGGCCTAGCCGAGGCAGGCAAGCTCGGCATCTTCACCCCGGCGTATTTCTTCCTCGCCCGCAAGCCCGGCTAGCGGGAGGCCCGCTCAACCAGCCACCCGAAGATGGGGTCGGTGGGGCGGGTGGGCATCATCTCGGGGTGCCATTGGACAGCGACCACGTGATCGCCCATCTCCACGCCCTCGATGGTGCCGTCGTCGGCTCGGGCGGTAACGGTTAGATCATGGCCCAAATCGGCCACCGTTTGGTGGTGAAGGCTGTTCACCTGGGCTGAGGGGCCGTACAGCTCATGCAGGGTGGAGCCCTCGGCGAAACTCACCTCGTGGATGGTGGAGTCGATGGGCAAGTCGAAGCGGCCGTGTTCGGGCACGTGCTGGTGCAGCGTGCCACCTTGGTGGACGTTGAGCACTTGGATGCCCCGGCAGATGCCGAGCACCGGGACTTCGGCATCGAGGGCGGCAGAGAGCAAGGCCAGCTCTAGATCGTCGCGCTCGGGCTCGAGGGGCAGCAGCTCGGGATCGGGATCGGCCCCATAGAGGATCGGGTCGATGTCGGTTCCCCCGGGGAGGACGATCCCATCAAGCCGCTCTCCGACCGCGGCGGGATCGACATCGATGGGTATGTGAACCGGTATCCCGCCGGCTTCGATGACGCCGCGGGCGTAATCCGCCATGTACAGATCGACATCGCTATTGGCCATCGGCTCGGGAAAGCCGCTGATCTCCGATGCCCGCTTGCGCCGGCCGGGCAGTCCGATCAATGGGGGTCTTGTGGTCACCGAATTGTTCGCTTCCAAACGCTCTCGCTGCGAACGTTAGTTTGGATTGCGGTGGCTGCTGGAGTGGAGGAGGAACGCTGATGGACATCTACGACAACTGGATTGACGGGGGGTTCGCTCCTCCTCCCAACGGCAGGCGCATGGCCACGACCAACCCGTTCTCTGGCGAGCCCTGGGCCGAGGTGGCCGACGACCCCGCTGCGGTGGACGACGCCGTCCAGGCGGCTCGGCGGGCGTTCACCGACGGCCCCTGGGCCACCATGGCCGCCACTGAGCGAGCCCAGCTGATGCGCCGCCTCGGTGAGCTTCTGACCCGAGATGCCGAGCTGTTAGGCCAGGTCGAGACCCGGGACAACGGCAAGATCATCCGCGAGACGTCAGCCCAGGCCAAAGGCTTGCAGGGCTACTACGACTTCTTCGCCGGAATGGCCGACAAGATCGGCGGCGAGCAGCTTCCCAGCCCGTCGCCCAACTTCTTGGTGTATACCGAGCGCGAGCCCATCGGGGTGGTGGGAGCCATCATCCCGTGGAACTCGCCATTGGCCCTTTTGACCTGGAAGCTCGCCCCGCTGCTGGCCGCCGGGTGTACCGCGGTTGTCAAGCCATCGGACATCACCCCGGTGACCGCGCTGATGCTGGCCGAGCGAACCGCCGAGGCCGGGTTTCCCCCCGGCGTGATCAACGTGGTGACCGGCGGGGCCGATGTGGGAGCAGCCATTACCTCCCATCCCGACATAGACAAGATCACCTTCACCGGCGGCGGGGCCACCGCCAAGCACGTGGCCCGGGCCGCGGCCGACAACCTAACCCCCACGGTGCTGGAGCTGGGCGGCAAGTCACCCCAGATCATCTTCTCCGACGCCGATCCCGAGGCGGTGACCAACGGGCTGTTGGCCGGGATCTTCGCGGCCAGCGGGCAGACCTGCATTGCCGGGTCGAGGGCCTACATCCATCGAGACATTGCCGATGAGGTGGTCGGACGGGTGGTAGCCCGGGCCAACGAGCTGGTGCTAGGCGATCCCGCCGATGCTGCCACCGAAATGGGGCCGTCGGCGTCGGACGCCCAGCGAGACCGGATCCTGGCCATGATCGCCCAAGCCCGCTCAGAGGGCGCCACCATTGCCGCCGGCGGTGTGGTCGACCCCGACCTCGGCGGCCGGTTCGTACGCCCCACCGTGATCACCGGGGTGACCAACCAGTCCACCATCGTCCGCGAGGAGGTGTTCGGCCCCGTGCTGGCGGTGCTGGACTTCGAAGACGAGGACGAGGTGGTGAAGCTGGCCAACGACAGCGACTACGGGCTGGCCGCCGGCATCTGGACCAACGACATCCGCCGGGCCCACCGAGTGTCGAGGGCACTGCGAGTAGGCACCGTGTGGATCAACACCTACCGCAACGTGAGCTACATGGCCCCCTTCGGCGGCTTCAAACAATCAGGCTACGGCCGGGACAACGGCCTCGAAGCCCTCGACGGCTTCCTCCAGACAAAAACCGTCTGGATAGAGCTAACCGGCGCCACCCGCGACCCGTTCGTGATCGGTTGACTGGGAGGGTGGCGACTATGCCCTCGACTTCCACAGCGACATCAAGACTCTGATGATCTTTGACAACTCGACTGAATGACCGCGTTTGGTGATTGCATTATGCCAGCGTTGCGGTCATAATGCTGTCATGACTGTGCAGATCACGATTCGGGGGGTACCTGAGGAAGTCCGCGATGAGCTTTCAGCCCGGGCTGCTCTCAACCGGCAGTCCATGCAGGAGTTCTTGCGCGGCGAACTGGAGCGCATTGCGTCCCGGCCGACGCTGCGTTCTTGGCTTGACGAAGTCCAGCGCCGCAAGGCCGCGGCGGGAACCGGCGTCCCGACCTCGATAATCCTCGAAGACCGAGACGCTGATCGGAGGTGAGTGCCGTCGTCGACGCCTCCGTGCTGGTGGCAGTGCTCGTCGACTCTGAGCATGACGGTCCATGGGCAGAAGAGGCGATCTCAACCGGCCCTTTGGCCGCACCAGAACAGGCTCTAGTCGAGGCCACCAACATCCTTCGTCGGCAGGAGCTAAGGGGCATCCTCACACGGCTGGAAGCAACAGCCGCCCACCGAGACCTGCTCCGCCTTGATCTCGACCTCTACCCGTTTACGCCCTTCGCTGACCGCGTTTGGAAACTCAGGGTCAACCTCACCAGCTACGACGCCTGGTACGTGGCGTTGGCCGAAGCGCTCGATTGGCCGCTGTTGACCCTCGACCGCCGCATCAGCCGAGCCAGCGGCACCACATGTCAAGTGGTGACTCCCCCCGAGGAGACCTAAGCGCTGCTACATCGATCGGGAGGGGTCCATGGCGGCGGGGGCAGCTTTGGCCATGGAGTCTTGCTGGAAGGTGGCCACCAGCTGGCCTTCGGCGGTGAAAACCTCGCCCTGGCCGTAGACCCGGCCGTTGGCCGCCTTGGTGCCCGACATCTGGATCAGCAGCCACTGAGAAACGTCTAGGCGATCCAGGAAGTGGAGTGTGTGGGCGATTACCCCGGTGGACAAGGTGCGGTGGGCGTCCTCGATGCTGACCGTGTCCCGATGGGGGCGCATGGCCAAACCGATGATGTTGCCGCAGGTGGCCCATCCGGCGATGCCCTGGTTGGCGGCTTGAGATTCCACCCCCGGCTCGTAGCGGTGCCAGGCCCGCTCCACCGGCACGCCGTCGATCTCCGGCTCGCCGGGCACCGGACGCCAGTCGGCGCCGGGAAAGACGAAGGCGAAGCCAGGGTCCAACCCGTCGGGGCCGGGCACGTCGGGCATGACCGGGTCGTGGCGCATGAGGTCATCGTCCACCGTGCTCATCAGGATCAGCGCCCGACTCAGCAGCTTGCCCCCCTGGGTGGCGGTCACCGCATCGCTGGCCCAAGTGCGCCCGGCCTGCATGGAGTCGACGTCCACCTCGATGGGCAGGGTGTAGGTGCCGGCCCGGGCGAAGATGGCATGCACCGAGCGGATGTCCTTGGCGCCGCCGGCCTCCCGATCCGACGCCATCATCATCTGGGCCATGAGCTGCCCGCTGAACACCACATCGCGTCCCTCGGCCGACTCCGCCGGCTGGAAGACGTGATACCGCTGCTCACCGACCTCGGTGAGCTCCAAGATGTCAGGCAGTTCGCCGCTCATCGGGCGCTATTGCTCACTCGTCCATGCCGAACATGGCCGGGTCGAACTCCATCATCCCGGCCATAACCTTCACGAACGGGTCGTCCCAGGCGTCCACCAAAGAGGCATTGGTGTGACCCTGGTCCACCAGCATGTTGATCCCGTTAATGCCGCTGGCCGCGTCGCTGCTGAGAAACAGCAGCGTGTCGCCCATCTGCTCGGGAACCAAGGTAGGCACATCGGCGGCCTCCCGGTAACCGGCCCCAAACGCCAGCCATATGTCGGCATTGGCCCGGGCCAAGGGGGTGTCAGTGGGGCCAGGCATGATGGAGTTGATGCGCATGCCCTTTTGCAGGAAGGGAAATGCCTGCGCAGCTACGTAGCCGTTGATGGCCTGCTTGCTGAACATGTAGCTGTCGGTGCCCTCGTTCTCGTCGATCCATGCCGCGGCGGTGTCCCAATCGGGAGTGGCCAAAAAGTCCTTCACTTGCTCGAGGTTGTCCAGCCAACCCATCCCGGCCGCCGAAGAGATAAAGCTCACCGAGCCACCCCGGCCCAGCTTGCCGCTCTTGATCAGCGCCTCGATGAGGTGGCGTTGCGACGTGAAGTTGATCAGCATCAGATTGCCAGTGCCGTCGGCCACCCCCGCACAGGCCAACACCGCGTGCACCGGACCCTCGATGGCCTCGACGGCCCCGTCCACGCTGGCCTGATCGCCCAGGTTGACGTTGATGTACTGATCGCACTCGTAGGTCACGTCGGCGATGTCCATCACGATGGTGTAAGCGCCCAACGCCGCTGCCTTCTGAGCCGCCGCCGCCCCCATCCCGGTGGCACCGCCCACCACCAGCACCCGCTTGCCCTCGTAGCTGACCAGATCTGCCATAGCCTCTCCCCTTTTCGGTCTTGCTTGTGAATGGTCTAGCCGATATTGGGAGACTTCTGGCAATGAGCAGAGAGCAACCCAACATCGCCATCGCCCACTGGCCGGGTGTGGATCTGTTCGGCGAGGACGACCTAGACCGGTTACGGGAACTGGGAACGGTGCTCAATACCCAGCCCATCGCAGCTTGGGATGACGAGGCCGACACCGTGCTAGCCGAGGCCGAGGTGGTCGTCGGCCATTGGGGATGCCCGCCGTTGGACGCTGCCATGCTGGATCGGGCACCCCGGCTGGGGCTGTTCGCCTACGCCGCGGGAACGGTGAAGATGACCCTCACCGACGCGGTATGGGACCGGGACATCCGGGTGACCAGCGGGGCCAACGCCAACGCCGAGCCGGTGGCCGAGTTCACCCTGGCCGCCATCTTGTTCGCCAACAAGGGGGTGCTGTGGCGCCGGGGCCCGGTTGACTTCTCGGCCATGTCGGCTATGGGCGACAGCCAGTGGGGCAACTTTGGCCGCGCCATTGGCATCGTGGGGGCATCGCTGATCGGTCGCCGGGTGATCGAGCTGCTGCGCCCCTTCCCCCACCTGTCCGTGACGCTTTACGACCCCTATGTGAGCCCCGAAGAAGCCGCCTCGCTGGGCGTGGACAGGCTGGAGTTGGACGAGTTGTGCGCCACCGCCGACGTGCTGTCCATCCACGCGCCGGCCCTACCCGACACAATGCACATGATCGGTGCCGCACAACTCTCGGCTCTGCCCGACGGGGCCACGGTGATCAATACCGCTCGCGGCCCCCTGATTGACCACGAGGCGATCCTGCCTCACCTGGCCTCGGGGCGGCTCTATGCGATCTTGGATGTAACCGACCCTGAGCCACTGCCCGAAGACAGCCCGCTGTTGGAGTTGCCCAACGTGTGGATCAGCCCCCACTTGGCTGGCAGCCAGGGCACCGAGCTGGCCCGCATGACCGACTACGCGATCGAGGAGATCCGGCGGTGGTCGGCCGGAGAGCCAGCCCTCAACGAAGTGACCAAAGAGCGATTGGCCACCATGGCATGAGCATGGACCTCCGCTTTCCCGAGCACCCTCTGGCTGAGGCCACCACTGCCGGGGCACTGGCCGACCGCCTGGTGACGGCGACGACCCAGAAGATGGCCGAGTTCGAGCAGTCGGCCGCCCCTGGCCTGGAATTGCCCGGCCTGTACGCCGGTCACGCGGTGCTCGATGACACCACCGCCGACCTCATGTATGTGCTGGGATTGCTCATCGAGTGCGGGGTCGACGAGGTCGCCGGCTGCGACCTGCAAAGCCGAATCCCGCCGCTGATCGCCTCGCTCAACCCCGCCGCGGTCGAGGGGTTCTACAGCTATCGGGTGGGGGAGACTGTTTTGCGGCTCGGCGGCCTAGATGCGCTGCCCGCCGAACTGCACGACACCGTGCTTGACGCCGTGCAGTCCAAGGAGATCATCGCCCGGCTCAACGACACCGATGCCATCCCTCCCAATTTCGCGGTGGTGGCCACCCGGTGCCTGCGGGCTCTGGCTCGCCTCCGGGGCGACGACGAGCCCGCCGAGCTTCCCGGCTTGTTGGACCGGGTGCGTTCGATGTTCACCAGCCCCACGGGCTGGCTCAACGACGGTATGGGCGCATGGGTCCACTACGACATCTACACCCCCGACATGTACCTGTTCGCCGAGCCGCTGGTCGACGAGCTTGGGCCAGGGTGGGCGAACGGGCTGTCGAAGGTGCTGGTCGATCTGGACGATGTCGCCCTGCCCGGCGGGAGCATCGTGTGGGGGCGCTCCATCGGCGCGCTGGGCATGGCCATCACCATCGAGCTGGCCGCTATTGCCGCAGGTCGCGACCTCGACGCATCCCAAGACCGCTGGCTGGCCCGAGCCGACGCCACGCTTGACGATCTGCTGGAGTGGTTCCCCAACGGCGTTATCGCCGCCCACCAGAACCGGGCCACAATGTTCTACCGGGGCCCAGCCAGACGGCTTCAGATGACCTTGGACATCTACGGAAAGCTCCTGCTGTCCGCCCTGGAGCTGCGGCGCAGATCAGAGGTGGCCGGCGCTCCGTCCACCGACGCCTTCCTGCCCGCCGAGCGGTTCATCCGATTTGACGATTCCGAGCAGGCCACGGTGTGGTCTTATCGCTCAAAGGCGCTGTCGTTTGCCCTGCCAACCGTATTCGGCTTCTCTGCCGACTACGCCCCCTCGCCGCGGGGACCGGGCCTGTTGGAGCAGCCCACCTCAGGCCACCCTGTGATGCTCCCGGTGATCACCCCACGAGCCCGAGACGAGGCGGCTGGCACCAGCGATGCTCCCCTGGTCCCCGCGGGCCTGCCCACCTCGGTGGAGCACGCGCCGGGGGCAGTCACCATCGAGCACAGTGGCTGGGCACCGGCCGGAAGCAGCGACGCGGTGATCAAGGGGCGCCGGACGGCGACCTACCGGGTGGAGGGCCGTTCGCTGGTCGTGTCCGAACAGCTCCGCTTCGACGATCCCGACGCCCTACCGGGCTCGCTCACCCTGTCGATTTCCGAGTCCGCCGCTCAGCCCATTGACGTGGAGATCGATACCGGTCGAATTCAGGCCATCGACACCGAGGGAATCGCCGAGTGGCGCAGCTTCTGGGGTGAGCTCCCTCGGGTGTATCAGGCTGAGATCCAACCAGCAGAGTCAGTGGATTTCACCTGGAAGGTCACCCCCCGCCTGCGGGTGGCCAGCACCATCCACGGCCACCCCTACGACCGATCGCTCTACGACCCGCTGGCCGACCGGGTGGTGGCCACCGGCGCGGGCATCCCCGACGACAAGCTGGTACGAAGGCTGCGAGACATCGACGTGCTGCACATGGCCTGGCCCGAATGGTGGTCAGGCGTCAACCCCGAGCGCACCGCCGAAGTGCTCGGGCAACTAAAGGCCACCAACACCGCCATCGTGTGGACCCAGCACAATCTTCTTCCCCACTTCTTCAAGACCGACGAGGCCGCAGCCAGCTACCAGCTATGGGCCGAAGCGGCCGACGCGGTCATCCACCACAGCCAAGCCGGCTACGACGTGGCATTGGCCACCTACCAATACGGCCCCAACACCGAGCACCACGTCATCCCCCACGGCCATTGGGGCCGCGAGTACGAAACGGTGGCCAACACCACCCGCGAAGACGTCGAGTTGGCCGAGGGCTGGGCACCATGCGGGCTCCGAGTTGCGGTAATCGGCACTCCCCGAGTGGAGAAGGACCTCCAACTGGTGGTCGACGCGGTGCATGCATGTGCCCGGGACGACATCCAGTTGGTGATCCGGGTGGATCTGTCGGTGGCGGTTCCCGACGATCCCCGGATCATTGCCGAGTTCGGCCATCTCGATTTCAGTCAGTACCTGCGGCGCGTGAAGGCCTTCGACGCGGTGATCCTCCCCTTCGCCCCCTCCGGGATGCTCACTACCGGCACCGCCTTTGACTGCATCGGAGCAGGCGTGCCCGCCATCACCAGCAACTGGGACTTCTTCGACGAGACCTTCGAGGGCGCCGACATCCGCTACGGCGAGAGCGTAGAAGACCTCACCCGGTGCCTCGACAATCTCAGCCCCGAAGCTCTGGACCACTCCCGCCAAGCCCTGATCGACCTGCGCCCGACGTTTGAATGGGGCCCCATCGCTGATCGAACCCTGGCCGTGCTCGAAGCGGCCGCCCTCAGCAAGACCTGACACCAATACCGTGGTAGAACCCACAATTGCAGGCATCGATTAAGGACATCTTATGAGCGAGTACAGATACGTCGATTACGAGACCGCAGACGCGGTGGCCACCATCACGCTGGCCCGGCCTGAGAAGGCCAACGCCCAGAACGAGCGGATGCTCGATGAGCTGCACCACCACTTTTTGGCCGCGGAGTACGACGACGACGTGAAAGTAATCGTGCTGCGAGGCGAGGGCAGGCACTTCTCGGCCGGCCACGACTTGGGCGGCGGCGCCCCCGACCCCGACGCCGTGTCTTTGGCCGAGCCCGACGGCAGCTGGCAGCTAAACAAGATCTACCGGTGGGAGGCCCGCAAGTATTTGGGCTACTCCTGGCATTGGCGCAACATCCCCAAGCCCACTATCGGGGCCATCCAGGGCAAGGCCATCGCCGGGGCCCTCAACCTGATCTGGCCGCTGGATCTGCTGGTGGTGGCCGACGACGTGGAGTTCTCCGACCCGGTGGTGCTGATGGCCATCGGCGGGGTGGAGTACCACGGCCACACTTGGGAGTTGGGCGCCCGCCGGGCCAAAGACCTGCTGTTCACCCAGCGCACGCTGGGGGCCGAAGAAGCCGTCCAGATCGGGGTTGCCCGGGAGGTTGTTCCCCGCGACCAACTCTGGGAGCGCACTCATGAACTGGCCGCGCAAATCGCCAAGAACAACGCCTTCGGTTTGGCCCAGGCCAAGCGGGCGGTGAACCAGACTCTCGATGTGCAGGGCTACTACACCGCCCTTCAATCGGTGTTCGACGTCCACCACACCGGCCACGGCAACGCCATCAGCGTCAGCGGCTATCCCATCTTGATGCAGCTCGACGAGATGAAGCAGAACCTGAAGAAGCAGTAGCCGCCTGATGCCGCAGAACCACCCCGACCGCTAGCCGGCCCGGAATGGCCACCGACTACGACGCCATCTTCAAGGCCTACGACGTTCGGGGCACCGTGGGCGATCAAATAGACGCCGACGGGGCTCGGGCCATCGGAGGCGCCTTCGCCCGGTTCGTGGCCTCATCGGGGGCTACCGCGGTGCTGGTCGGGCGGGACATGCGCCCCGAGGGCGAAGAATTCTCTGCCGCGTTCGGCGAAGGCGCGATGGACCACGGCATCGACGTGGTGGACGTGGGACTGTGCGCCACCGACATGCTCTACTACGCCTCGGGCAGCCTCGATCTGCCCGGAGCAGTGTTCACCGCCTCCCACAACCCCGTGGGCTACAACGGCATCAAGATGTGCGGCGCGAGCGCCGCGCCCATCGGCGCCGACACTGGCTTGGAGGCCATCAAGGCCATAGCCATCGCCGGCCCTGATCCGGCAGCTATCAAGGGCAACCGCACGAGCCGCGAATTGCTGAGCGACTACGTCGCCCATGTCCGCTCGTTCGTCGACATGAATGCGCTGGCCCCGCTGCTGGTGGTGGCCGACACCGCCAACGGCATGGGCGGCCTGGTAGTGCCCGCCGTCTTCGAGGGGCTTCCCTTCGTGCTCGACCACCTGTATCCCGAGTTGGACGGCACCTTCCCCAACCACCCGGCCGACCCTCTCCAGCCCGAGAACCTACGAGACCTCCAAGACCGAGTGCTGGAACTAGGAGCCAATGTGGGGATGGCCTTCGACGGCGATGCCGACCGCATGTTCTTGGTGGACGAGAGCTCCCGGCCGGTGTCGGGGTCGCTGACCACCGCCATCATCGCCCGCACGGTCTTGGAACGGGAACCCGGCGCCACCATCATCCATAACTTGATCTGCTCCCGGACTGTTCCCGAGGCAATCGCCGAGGCGGGTGGCACCGCGGTGCGAACCCAGGTGGGCCACTCCACCATCAAGCAAGCCATGGCCGACACCGGCGCCATATTCGGAGGGGAGCACTCAGGCCACTACTACTTCCGGGACAACTATCGGGCCGACAGCGGCCTGATCGCCGCCCTGATGGTGCTGGAAGCGCTCAGCCACCACCCGGCGGGCCTGTCTGATCTGGTGTCGGATTTAGACCGCTATGCCTCATCGGGCGAACTCAACACCGCAGTGGACGACGCGGCAAAGGTGATCGAGCGGGTGGCGGCCGCCTACCCGAATGCTGGCCAGGACCGCCTCGACGGGCTCACTGTGGATCTGGGCGACTGGTGGTTCAATCTGCGCCCCTCCAACACCGAGCCGCTGCTGAGGTTGAATCTTGAGGCGCCCACCCCAGACAAGGTGCAACAGCGAGTGGCCGAAATCCAGGCCCTTATCGCTTGAATTACGCGCCGTTTCAAGCCCACATCCCGGTTTAATGAATGACACAGCCGGGGAGAGGAATGCCCCCCTCCCGTCCTCCTCTCCCCGGCTGCGCCGTAATTTAGTGGTTTCGTTCCGACCTCGCACGACGGGCCCGCCGGGGAGGGCCTGCGATCAGGGCAAGCGCTAGGAAACGGGGGTCAGCTCCAGGGTGGCCAACAGGGCTTCGACACGGCCCTTGATGTCGTCTCGAATAGGGCGCACTGCCTCGATGGGTTGCCCGGAGGGGTCGTCCAACTCCCAGTCTTCGTAGCGCTTGCCAGGGTAGATGGGGCAGGCATCGCCGCAGCCCATGCTCACGATCACATCGGCAGCTCGGGCGATCTCGTCGGTCCACGGCTTGGGGTATTCGGTAGCGATGTCGATCCCTTCTTCGGCCATGGCTTCCACCACCACCTTGTTGGTGTCGAAGCCGGGGTCGGAACCGCCGGTGAACACATCCACACGGTCGCCAGCCAAATGACGCAGGTAGCCGGCCGCCATCTGGGAGCGCCCCGCGTTGTGCACGCACAAGAACAGCACACCGGGCCGGTCCAAAGTGCCCACCTCTAGGCGGGCCAAAGCAATCAGCCGGTCGTGAGTGAACCGCTCGATGAGCACCGGCAGCCAGGTGGCGAACTTGGCCCGGCTCTCCAGCCGAGTCTGCGAGTCGGTGATGTACCGCTCAATGGTCTCAGCGTTGAAGGTGCCCTCGAACTTGGTCTTCAGCCGCTGGGCGGCCTGCTTGATCAACAAGATCTGCTCAGTGGTCAGCTTGACCTGCGGCTCCAGCGAAGACTGCTCATCCATCCCGGAATTCTCGCCTACCCAATTGGAGGCCACTTGGAAACCAAGTGAACACTCCCTAGACCGAAGGTGAATTATGGCCTAGCCAATGGTGATCAGGGTGGTGCCGGCTAGCACGGCGGCAATGCCGACGGCCTGCCACCAGCGCAGGGTGTCGTCGTCGAGGATTACTGCCAGAGCGATGGTCACCACCGGGTAGAGCGAGCCGGCCACCGACACCTCCCCCACTGGCCCTCGCTGCACCCCGGCGATGAACGACGCCATGCCCAAGCCGCCGGCGATGCCCCCAGCGAGGCCAGCAAGCCGCAGCGACCGGGGCAGGATCTGGGGGATGCGCCTAGCCCGGGTGACCAGCAGCATGAACGCCAGGGCAGCCGCCCGCTGGGTGGCGGCGGGCCACATGCCGCTTTCCACGCTGGTTCGATCCAACAGCACGATGGCTGCGGTGAAGGCGAGTCCGCCGAGGATGGCGTAGGCGATGCCGGTGCCGACGTTCGTCACGGTCTGGGGCACGATCACCGCCAACAGCAGCCCGGCCACAGCCACGGCAATGCCGATGTTGGCCGCCAGAGTGGGGCGTTCGCCGGTAGCCAGTCCGTAGATCAGAGGCCCCAACGAGGTGAAGGCAGCCACAATGGGCGACGCGATGGCCGAGGAGGACACGGCCAAGCTGTGCCACATGGCCGAGAGGGCGATGGCGATGAGCGCTCCTGATGCCGCCCCCAGCAGCAGGTCGGCGGCAGTGATGGCGCTGGGCACGATCACCAGCAGCACCATCGTGATGCCCAGCCCACCCACGAAGGCGGTGCCCACCGTGGTCATGGCCTGGGCGCGTCGACTGCAATACCGCCCGAAGTAGTCGGAAACACCGATCAGCCCCGACGCCAAAGCCCCCAGCAACACCGGCATGCCCCCCGCACGCTAGTAGCCCAAGAGATGCCCGATTGCTCACCGGCTATCTTCTAGTTCGCCTGGGAGGTCTGATCGTGCCGACTCGAGAGCCCACCATCCGAGAGATGCCGCCGCCCCCGCACATTGTGGGGTTGCAGCACTTCATCACCTATGCCGAGATCGATGAGATTCTCCGGTCTCGGAGCTTCCGGCAGGGGTCGCATCAGGAGAGCCAGCCGTTCTTCGGGCGCTCCCTGTTGACCATCGACGGCGACGAGCACTTCGAGCGCCGCCGGCTGGAGGCCCCGCTGTTCGCCAAGGCCGCACTCGAATACTACGAGCACACCGAGTTGATTCCGCTGATCGGCAAGACGCTGGAGGAGTGTCGAGACAACCGGGGCGACGACGGCATCGTGCGGGCCGACCTCTGCGTGCTGCTGCGCACCATGCTGGCCCGCATTGCCGCGGCCACCACCGGGATCGACGGGGTGGACACCCCCGAGCGCACCACCGCATTCCGGGAGTACGTCGAGCAGCTCGGCACCGGAGCCACCGTCGAGTGGTCAACCGAGGACCACGATGAGGTGATAAGGCGCATCCTGGCGGTTCGCGACGACTTCGACCGCGACTTCTTCGCCTCGTCAGTAGCCCGCCGCCGGGCCCTCATCGAGCAATTCCACCAAGGTGAGATCGAAAGAGACGAACTGCCCGTCGATCTGATCACCATGCTCTATCTGCATTGGAACGACGACTGGGATGATGGGCTGCCCATCCGAGAGGCCTGTCTGTTTTTGGTGGCGGCCACCCAGACCACCACCCATTCGGTGCCCCACCTGATCGCCCACCTCGACGAGTGGTTTGAGACTCACCCCGAGGATCGAGCCAGGGTGACCGACCGGGAGTACATCAAGCGGGCCGCCCATGAAGCGCTGCGGCTGCACCTGCCATCCCCTGCCTTGCTGCGGATCGCCAACGAAGACGTGATGTTGAGTAACGGCAAGACCATCGCCACCGATGAGCGGGTGGCGTGCCTGTTCACCCCTGCCAACCGCGATCCCAATGTGTTCGGCCCCGATGCCGGAGAGTTCAACCCCTATCGGGAGGTCAGCTCGGTGAAGCCCTGGGGTTTGACCTTCGGTGGTGGCGAGCACATCTGTATCGGGCGCACCCTGGTCACCGGCCTCTCGGCCCGCACCGACAACGACGAGGGCACCGACGGCACGCTGGTCAACATCGCCAGTGCGCTCTACGACGCCGGCATCGAGATCGACCCGGATGATCCGCCGGCCTACACCGAGGCCAGCCACCACGACGCCTACGGCCGCTTCCCGATTCTGTTGACCAAGTTGTAGGCGAGCCATGAACGAGGAGCAGCTGCACGTCACCGTCGACCACCTTCAGTGCCAGGGGGTGGGCTACTGCGAGCGGGTCGCGCCCCGGGTGTTCCGGCTGGGCGACGATGCCCTTTCACACGTCATCGACAAACATCCGCCCGAATCCGAGCGAGAGGCCGTCGAAGAAGCGGAGACGCTCTGCCCCAGCCGCGCCATCCGCTACTGACTGCTTCTGGCCTTATGCCGAGGGGTTGACGAGGCGGCCGACGAACAGGAGTGCGCCGGTTTCTTGGTGGGTGATGGCCCAGAGGAATGGCCGGTCGGCCACAACGGTGAGATCGGGCTCGGGAGGCGCAGACTCGGCGAAGGCCGCGGCAGTAGCGGCGGCTGCTTCGGTGCCCTTCTCGTCCACGATGACCTTGGCGCCGTGGAGGGCGGCGGTGATGAAGATACCGGGGGCAATGCCGTCGAAACCTGCGCCAGCGCAGAATCCGAGGGGGCAGAGCCATTCGAACAGATCAGTGGGCGGAAGGGTCTGCTCCCACTTGGGCATGGTGACATGGACCAGTCCCTCTTGCGCCATATCGGCCAGCCCCGTTAGGGCTTCGGCGTTGAGGGATTCCTCGACAACGGCGAGTCCGACGAGTTCGTGGGGGACGATAAGCCACATGGCCAATTCACCCCCTTGATAGGGGAGTTCCACCGCATCAGCGTGGATAAGTCGGACAAAACGACGTTCAACGGGGTCGTAGTCGCGCATGAACGGCGCCGCCACTTGCTGCCCGTCGGCGGTGGTGAACTCGTCAACCCGGGTGAAGTCGGCCAGGAAGGGCACGAGCCAGTCGGCCTTCAGATAAACGGTGTTCACCAAGATCAGCTTCTGGTTTCTAACCGAGTTCTCGTCGACGATGGTGGGGACAAGCCCGCGGGTGCTTTCCGACACCCAGCCGTTGATGGCGTTTGCTGCGTTGCCAGCATCAGCAGTGTCGACTGGTTGGATGGCCGATCCGTAGTGGGCTGAGGCGATGTCAATGAAGGCCGACAGTGGCAAGAACTCGTCATCAGGAAAGAGCCGATTGGCCACTTCCAAAGTGGTGGATTCGGCCGATGCCTCGGCCAATCGGAGAGAGACGGCGTTGGCGGCACTGTGGATGCCCATCTCCGGAAATCCGAAGATCTTGTCAAGTGTTTCCCCGGAATCAGCCGATGCTCCGGCCCGGCTGAGGCTGAATGCGATGCCAATGCTCATCGGGCTGGACACCGCATTGCCCTCTAGATGTCGGTGGAAGTCCCATCCGGCGGCGTTGACTCCGGCTACCCACTCGCTTGCGGGGGCTCCCGGATCAACGGGCAGGCGAGCAACGGTCGGCGGCAACGCGGTCGATACCGCGGGCTCAGGGGCGATGGTTGCTGTGGAAGAAACTTCAGGGGTCGCGGTTGGAGGTGATGCTCTCCTCGTGTCTGTTGAACCGCAGGCCAGCGCGATAGAGCAGAGCACGACAATCAAACCGATCAGCTTCGCCATACTTGTTTGACGCCCCAGATCCATCACAGGTTCCCAGGGGGTTGGGAATTAGAGCGCTGCTCGCAGGGCCGCAAGGTCGCGTTGGGCGGACTGAAGGATGTAAGCGGGGTTGTCGAATTCGGCGTCGTCGCGGCCGAAGCCCCACATGCCGTGGGAGAACTCGATGGTCCAGGTGGCGGCCGGGGATGCGGCGCTTATGGCCTCGGCCGCTGGCCGGAGCACTTCGCTCAGTTCAGCGGCACTGGTGGATTGAGGCACCTCCGCCACCTGAACGTGAACGTGTCGTACCCGATCTCCGAGCACACTCAATGGCTCCGACCACTCGTCTCGGGCCATGGGGTGGACATGGACGATGGCCCCTAGCCGGTCGGCATCGGCAATGGCGTCGAACATGTCGCGGGCCACCTCAGGATCCTCGGCCACCGTTCCGAAGTGGCATTCGCACAGCAGGCGAGCGCCGTCGGGCACCTCGGCCTCGAAGCGACCGAGCCGCTCGGTGTAAGCGGCGATGGAGTCGGGATCGCTGCCCACGTTGAACTTGACTCCTTGCGCTCCCACCTGCTCAATCCACGCCGCGGTCTCGGCTCGGTCGGCATCGTCGGGCTCGTCCCAACTGGTGTAGCAGCTCAGGATTCTTATGGGGATCTCCGAGGCCAGCAGCGCATCGAGTTCCTCATCGGGCACCGATCGGGCGTGGCGCTCCCACAACTCCAATCCGTCGAAACCGGCTTCGGCGATGTTTGCCAGCCACTCGGACACCCGGGTGAGGGGGTGCCCTCCGGGCTCGGCCAAACCCCAGCGGTTCGGCTCGATGGCCACTGTGCCCAAATAGATCTGCCCCGTCATCGTGGAGCGGGTGACGAGAATCGAACTCGCGTCATCAGCTTGGGAAGCTGGGGTTCTACCACTGAACTACACCCGCAGGTGTTCGGCACTATACCCAACCGGGGACAGCCAGTGAACCGACAATTGCCGTTCATGCGGGGACGGCTAGTGTTCCTTTGAGCGGAACATCATTCCGCAAGAGCGCTGATTGAGAGGGACGCCTATGCCTGATGTTGTCGGCTACCGGGCCAAGATCGGGGTCATCGTGCCATCGACCAACACCGTGGTCGAGCACGATTTCGCCCGGGTGCGGCCTCCGGGGGTCACGTTCCACAGCGGCCGCTTTCTGGTGGAGGCACCGGACCTGAGCAGCGATGAGGCGTTTCTCCACTTCTTGGACCTGATCCGCCAGACCATCCCCACCGCCGTACACGATCTCATGACCTGCAAGCCCGACCACCTGCTCATGGGGATGTCGGCCGAGACCTTCTGGGGGGGCAAGGAGGGCAACGCCGCCTTCCAGGCCCGGGTGGCGGAGATCGCCGGCGACGTCGGCATCACATCGGGTGCGGCGGCCTGCAACGCTGCCTTGGAGCGCCTCGGCGTGTCGCGCATCGCCTGTTTGACGCCTTATCAGCCAGCGGCCGACGAGCAGGTGTACGGGTACTTCACCGAGTGCGGCTACGAGGTGAAGCGGGTCCACGGCCTGCGCTGCGATTCGGCCACGTCCATCGCCGACGTGACTCCTGAGACCCTGGTGGGGGTGCTCAAAGACCTCGATGGCGACGACATCGACGCCATTGTCCAGTGCGGCACCAACTTGTCGATGGTCGAGGTGGCCGACCAGGCCGAGCGCTGGCTGGGCAAGCCGGTGCTGGCCATCAACGCCATCTGCCTGTGGCACGCCCTGCGGACGCTGGACATCAACGACCAGTTCGTGGGCCACGGGATGATGCTGCGCGAGTTCTAGCCGCCCGTGCCGCCGCCCCACGCCATCGTCGTCGGCGCCGGCCCGGTCGGATGTGTGGCCAGCGCCGTGCTGGCCTCGAGCGGCATCGACGTGACGCTGCTGGAGGCTGCCCCTGAACTGCCCCGGGAACTGCGGGCATCCACTTTCCACCCCGCCACCCTGGATCTGCTTGGCCCATTCGGCGTGGTTGACGAAATGATCGGCCGGGGTTTGATCGCCCCCCGTTTCGCCTATCGGGACCGGCGGCAGGGGGTGGTGGCCGAGTTCGACCTCACCGTGCTGGCCGATGTGACCGACTATCCGTTCCGGCTTCAGTGCGAGCAGTTCAAGCTGTGCGAGATCATGCTCGAACGGTTCCGCTCGATGGCCAATGTCACCGTGCGATTCGGCGCCGAGGTGTTGGGTGCCGTCGACCACGGCGATTCCGCCTCAGCCCAGTTGGCCACCGGTGAGACCATGGCCGCCGATGCGGTGGTGGCCGCCGACGGCGCGGCCAGCGCGGTGCGCAAATCCCTGGGCCTGGGGTTTGACGGCATGACCTATGAAGACCGCTACTTGGTGCTGTCCACCCCATTCGAGATGGCAGACCACCTCGACAACTTGGCCTACGTCAACTACATCTCCGATCCCGATGAGTGGCTGGTGCTGCTTCGAACCCGGGATCTCTGGCGGGCGCTGTTTCCTGTTGGCGACAACCAGACCGATGCTGAGGCGCTCAGCGACGAGAGCGCCCAACGACGGCTCCAGGGGATAGTGGCTCGCGATGAGCCCTACAAGGTCGCCCACCGGACCATCTACCGGGTCCACCAGCGGGTGGCCGATCGCTTTCTCGTCGGCCGGGTGGTGCTGATGGGCGACGCTGCCCACATCAACAATCCCCTGGGCGGCATGGGCATGAACGGCGGCATCCACGATGCGATGCTCCTGGGGGCATCCTTGGCCGCGGTGCTGCGGGGCGACATGGAGGCTGATCGTCTTGCTCACCACGCGGAACTGCGGCGGACGCTCGCCATCGAGTACGTGAGACGGCACACTCATGAGAATGCCGAGAGCCTGGCTGCACCCGATGGGGCTGCCCGCCAACGGGCCCTCGACCAGATGGCCGCCCGCGCCGCCGATCCTGAGGCGGCCCGGGCTTACATGCTCCAGGCCAGCATGATCAATGCCGTGGCCGCCATGAGTGCTGAGCTTGAGGAAGCGGGCGCGATCACGACAGGCTGAAGATCAGCACCTCGTGGGTCTCATAGCTGGTGAAGACCACCTCGTTGTCGCCATCGCCGTCTAAGTCGGCCACCGTGCCTCCGGCCGCCTGGGCAAACGACTCGGCCAGAACATGCTGCACAAACTGGCCTGGAGTTGTCTGCTCGAACCAGAACACCCGGTCGTCGCCGTCCCCGGAGACAGTGAGGTCGATGTCGCCGTCGTTGTCCACGTCTCCCCATGAGAAGACCCCGGGAGCGGCCTGGAATGCGGCCCCGACGGTGGGGCGCGACTCGATACCGTGGCTGATCATCCTCTGACCCCAGGGCAGCCGGGGGTCGGTCGGCGGCTCCATGATGTAGATCCCGGCCTCGTGGTCATCGGGGGATTCGGGGGTGGGCACGTGGTTGGAGCCCACCCAGCCCTCGGTCCCCTCGCCGAACAGGTCGGGAATCACCGAGAGCTGGATGGTGCGACCCTGCGAATCGGTGATGTTATGGCGCTCCCAGACTCCTTCCGGGCGGGCGTCTGACGGTGGCTCGATGTTCTCGAACCACACGTAGGACTGGCCCTCGAGGAAGTACTGGCCGCTGGCCAGGTCCAAATCGCCATCGCCGTCCACATCATGGGTCACCGGGAGGCTTCCGCCGCCCCGGCCTATGACCAGCGGTGTCGGGTCGAAGCGGTTGGGCCCCTCGGTGCCCTTGAACCACTGCGCTTCGGCGTCGTCAAGCAGCTCGGCCACGGTGATGAGATCGTCAATGCCGTCATGGTCGATGTCGACAAACTCGGCCCGGTGGTAGAAGTGCGGTGACCCGCTGGGAATGATGTCCCGGCGGACCCAATCGCCCTCGGAGTTCTCCAGCCAGAACAGCGCACCGCAGGGGCCCACTGCCGGGTTGAACTCGCAAACAAAGAAGCCACCGCTCACTAACAGGTCGAGATCGCCGTCGCCGTCGATGTCATGGGGCAGGGCCTCGTTGGGGAAGTAGATCCCATCATCCCGGGTGAAGAGTGGCTGCGGAGTCCAATCGTCCAGCCCGCGGCCCCCGTTCCAGTAGATGGTGAGGGAACCGGGCGGGAATTGCACCGGGGTGGGGTTGATCCCCCGCCAGCCGAAGGAGTTGATCACCAGGTCGAGGTCGCCATCGCCGTCCATGTCGGCCGCCTCGGCGCCTGCGGGACCATCGGCGAAGTCTTCGACCACCGTGATTGAGAACCGCTGGTCTGCGGCCGTGGTTGGTTCTACATCGGGGGGAATGATGTTGCCCTCGACGTCTCGGGGCACCGGGTCGTCGCCTACGGGGGCGGGCTCGGCCGGGGCAGGCTCGGCCGGGGCGGCCTCATCAGGGCTGTCGTCTACCGGGGCGGCCTCTTCGGGAGTTGTTTCGGCCGATGCCGTGGGCGGTGGCGAGGCCGTTTCCGCTGGAGCAGTTGGCGGCGGGCTTGCTGGGGCCGCTTCTTGTGGACTGCTGCCGCCACAGCCCGAAATGAGCAGGACAAATGCGATTGCCGATGCGACCACTGCGTGTTTCGTTGACCGGAACACTGTTTCGTTCTAGCCTAAGTCCGTCGTTGCGGGCAATGGCACACTTGTTCGCAAGGCCGTTTCGCAATTCGAAATGCCAAGAAATCCACTGCTGCTCATGGGGCACTAGGAGGGGGAACACATGTTGGATCGCACTATCCGGCGCCTGCTGATTACGGGCGTCGCCATCACCCTTGTCGGTCTGTTGGTTGCCCCGGCGGCAGTTGCCGACCACGGCTTGGGGCACAACGGCGAGACCATGGAGCTCTCCAAGAGCGAGGACATCGAAGACGGCGAGGTCATAACCGTAACGCTCACCAGTTGGCTCCCAGGCAATACCGCCACGATCGTCACCTGCTTCAACTTCCCGGCTGCCGGCCCGGCCGACTGCGAGCTGAGCAACTACGGCATGCACATCGTGACTATCGGCGACGATGGCACTGCGACCTACGAATATCCAATGGCAGTGGTACCGGGACGGTGCGACGAGAACAACTCGTGCTTCATCGTGGCTGGCGATGGAATCGGGGGGAATGCCAACTATGCCGGCGTGCCGATCACCTTTGCCGCCAGTGCCGCCGAGCCGGAGCCAGAGCCGACCGAGGCCCCCGAGCCCGAGCCCACACCAGAACCCGAGCCGGAACCGACACCGGAGCCGACCGAGGCCCCCGAGCCCGAGCCGACACCAGAACCCGAGCCGGAGCCGACCGAGGCAGCCGCTGCCCCGGAGCCGGAGCCAGAGCCCGAGCCCACCGAGGCCCCCGCGGTCGCGGCACCGGCCGCTGATGGCGATGATGGGGGAAGCTCAGTCTGGGTGTGGCTGCTTCCGGTGATCATCGTGATCGTGGTGCTTGCCCTGGTGGCGCTGTGGATGCGCCAACGCAGGAGCGGTCGCGCCGCGGCCTGATGTGATCAGCCTCAGGGCGGCTCTCGCCGTAGCCGGGATCGCGGCTGTTGCCGCGGTGTCCTGCGGTGGCGACTCCGAATCGGAATCCGCCGCCCAGAGCGAATGGAGCATCCAAGTCGGCAGCGAGCAGGCCGATACCTCTTACGGGGTGTCGGCGGCGCCAAACGGCGATGTCGTACTGGCCGCCATCACCGAGGGCGGCCTGGATGGCCAAAACCAGGGTCATCGGGACGTGTATTTGGCCCGGTATTCGCCTGACGGCCAGTTGCGGTGGTCGCGCCAGACCGGCGGGCCGAAGAACGACTCCCCGCTGGGAGTGTCGGTGGCCCCCGACGACACCATCTATGTTGGCGGCTTCACCGAGGGCGACTTCGCCTCGCCCAATCAGGGATCGGCCGATGTCTGGCTGGCCCGGTACGACGCCGACGGCAACGAGCTGTGGCGCAGGCAGTTCGGCGGTCCGGCCTGGGATCGGGGATTCGACGTAGCCGCCTTCGACGGCGGTGCCTACATAACCGGCTACTCCGCCGGGACCCTCGACCCCGCCACCGACCTTGGGGGATTTGATGGCTATGCCGCCAAATTCGACGCCGACGGCAACCAGCAGTGGATCCGCCATGTAGGAACCGACGCCACCGACTGGGGCCAGGGCTCGGCGCTGGCCCCCGATGGCGGGCTCTATTTCACCGGTTACACCGAGGGTGATCTCGGCGGAGCCAACGCCGGCGACAAGGACGTGTTTGTGGTGCGTCTCCGGCCCGACGGCAGCGTGGCCTGGGCCGCCCAGCTCGGCACCTCGGCACTCGACTGGACTCAGGGAGTGGGCTTGGGCCCTGACGGCGGGGTGCTGTTGGCCGGCTCCACCGAGGGGTCCTTCGCCGCCGACAACGCCGGTGAGCGGGACATGATCGTGGTGTCGCTGGATGCCGACGGGAACGAGCAATGGCGCTGGCAAGGGGGCACGGCAGGGACCGATTCGGCATTCGAAGTCCGCCAAACCGGAGACCACATCGTGGTCACCGGGAGCGTTATCGGTGACCTCGCGGGTGATGGCAGCTCGCGGGGCGAGCGGGACGCGGTGCTGGTGTGGCTCGACCTCGATGGCAATCTGGTCGAAGTGCAGCAATTCGGCACCGACGGCGTCGATGACGCCACTGGTCTGGACGTGACCGCCGACGGGTGGGTTGTGTGGAGCGGGCACACGTTCGGCTCGTTCGAGGGAACCAACGCCGGAGAAGCCGATCTGATGTTCGGCCTGCTGGGAGCACGAGAATGAGAGCTGGCAGTGACGGCTGAAGCCACGGGCTGGGCAACCGGCGAGTTGCTGGTGGAGGACATGACCGACGCCGAGCGCGAGCGGGCCTTGCGAGTCGACCAGGTGCTGCCCGCGCTGGCGGAGCGGGCGGTGGAGGCCGACCGCGCGGGCGAGTTCCCCCTCGAGCACGTCCGCACCATCTCCGAGGCGGGCCTGTTGGGGCTCACCGTTCCCACCGCCTTTGGAGGGTTGGGCGGCGGGCTGCGCGATCTGGCCGCGGCCACCTTCGCCATGGCCACCGCCTGCCCATCCACATCGCTGGCCTACTTCTTCCAGTGCAGCGGCTCGTCTCGGGGCCTGCTGCCGCTGGCCGCCATCGAAGCCGGGTTGTTCGCCGACGACGAGGTGCCCATCGTGAGGGCGTTTGGCGAGAAGGTGCTGCGCCGCATGGGGGAAGAGGGCCGATGGGTGGCCAATTTCGCCAGCGAGTCAGTGCGGTCCAAGAACGCCGCCGTGACCATCGCCACCGAGGCATCCCGCACCGAGGGAGGGTGGCTGTTGAACGGGGTCAAGTCGTTCGGCTGCGCCACCGGAGTGGCCGATGACTACCTGGTGACGGCCAAGCTCGACACCGGCGACACTGCCGAGTTCTTGGCGGTGTTCCTGATTCCCCGAGATACACCAGGGGTAAGCGAGCGGGCCAAGTGGGACGCCATCGGCATGCGGGCCACCGCCACCCATGGCATCGTGCTGGAAAACGCCTTCGTGCCCGATGAGAATGCGCTCACCGTGCCGGGAACGTTTGTCAAGATGACCCAGGTGAGCCGGGGGAGCTTCGTCGGCAACCAGGTGGCCCTGTCGTCGGTGTATATCGGCGCGGCTCAGGCAGTGCACGACTTCGCGCTGCGCTTCTTGACCACCACCACCTACCACGGCACCGACGAGCCCATCGGCGGCAGCGACCTGCACCGACAGCTCATCGGCAAGATGCGGGCCCACCTCGACACGGCCTACCTCTGGGCCCGCCGCCAGATCCTTCTGGAAACGGCCGACCCCGAGATCATCCCCAAAGACGACGTGGTTGCCAACTGGCGGATCGCCAAGGGGGAAATCGCCGACAACTGCTTCCAGGCCGCAGTGCAGGCCCTCAAGGCGTGCGGCACCGGCAACACCGGGATGGAGGGGGCGATTTCCCGGGGTCTTCGCGACCTGTCGATGGGGTTGGTGCAGGGCTTTCCCGCCGAGCGGGGCCGCCTGGAGGCAGCCTCGTATCTGGTGTTCGGCAAAGAAGGTGACCAGTTCGGCACTACCAAGGGCGCCGAATGAACCCGCTGCGGAAGCTCCCCTGGTTCTTCCCCGGGATGGGAGCGTTCTTGTACCTGACGGGGATGAACGACGAGTTCCTGCACATCGTTGGGAATCTGTGGCTGGACGTCGGTCGCTGGGGGCAGACCGGCTTGGTGATCGCCCTGCTCGCCCTGGTGGCCTATTTCACGCTGGATGCGCTCAACCGCCGGCGCTCGGCCTACCGCTCGGCGATCCGGGCCGCCGACACGACCCGTTCTGCCCGACTATGAACTTCAGCCCTATGAAAAGGTGTGTCCGATGATCTCTTTCGCCAATCGCCGCTCTTCATCGCTCCTTTCTCGTGCCCTGGGACTGCTGATGGTGACCGTGCTGGTGGCTGCGGCCTGCTCACAGGAAGCTGGCGAGGCGCCTTCAGCCCCGACCGCCGCCCCCACCGCGGCCCCAACCACAGCCGCAGATCCCGATGTACCTGATGCACCCGACGAACCAGAGGCGCCGGCCCCCGAGCCCGAGGACACCACCGGCGGCCTGACGCCCGCCGGACCGGACACCCCTGGAGTCTCCGATGACACGATCACTATCTCGTTCATCATCACTGATACCTCCGCAGTGGCCGCCGCTTTCGGCTGGGAGACCCCGGATGAGGGCGACCGCGAGGCCCAAGTGGCGGCGCTTATCGACCACTTCAATGCCACCGGCGGCATCGCCGGTCGCCAAGTCGAGGCCAAGGTCACCGTGTTCAACGCCATCACCGACAGCCCGATATCCGAGGAGGCCCTCTGCAACGCCATCACCCAGGACGACAAGGCCTTCGCGGTGGTAATGACCGGCCAGTTCCAGGAGAACGCCCGGCCCTGCTACCGAAATGCCAACACCCTCATGTTCGATGCCACGCTGTATCCGGTGGACAACGCGGGGTTCGAGGAGTTGGCCCCCTACTACTGGTCGCCGATGCTCCCTTCCTATGACGACCTGGTGGGCGGCCTGGCCACGGGGCTCATCGAGGACGGCTGGTTCGAAGGGGGCACGCTGGGGATCATCGCCATCGACTCCGAGCTGAGCCAGCGGGTGTACGACGAGCAGTTCGCCCCCCGGCTGGCCGCCGCCGGAGTGGAGGTGGCCTCGTACAACACCATCGACCCCACCGACGGGACGTCGTTCAACAACGACCAGCTCCAGGCCATCATCAACTTCAAGGAAGCGGGGGTGGACAAGGTGGTGGCCATCGGCGGGTCTCGGCTGGTGTCGTGGTTCATCGACACCAGCATCACCCAGAACTACGCCCCCGCCTACGCCGTGACCAGCCACGACGCCCCCGAGTTCAACGTGTTCAACTACCCGGAGATGATGCCGGGGGCCAGCGGCATCAGCGTGCTGCCCGGCTACGACGTGAACGACGACCAGTACCCGTTCCCGGCCAGCGAGGCCGAACAGGAGTGCGCCGACATCTTTGCCGATGCTGGTTTGGAGTTCACCGAGCGGGCCAACATCCGCACCGGGCTCATGTACTGCGACGTGCTGCGCCTGCTGAAGGCCGCCACCCCGCATATGACCGAGGTGAGCGCGCAGGGGGTCACCGACGCGCTGTGGGCCCTGGGCGGCTCGTTTGAGGCTGCGTCGGTCTACGGGGTGGAGTTCACCGAGGGAAGCTACGCCGGAGGCGATCTCTACCGGCGCTTCCGATTCGACTCCGACTGCGAGTGCATGGCGCTGGTCGGCGATCCGGTGGACTTCGACGGGTAATCGGCCGCCATGGTCAACGAGCCTGAGGGGCGCCCGGGCAATCCCCGCCTCTTGGCCGCGGTCTCCTGGCAGGGGGCTGCCTTGGCCTCGCCTCTGCCGATTCTGCTGTTCCGACGAGCAGAGATCGCTGAGCGGCTCGACCGGCTGGGGGCGGTAACCGGAGAGGCTGCCCTGCTGGGCGCAGTGGCGGTGGTGGCCGCGCTGATAGTTCCCCGGTTGCGGGACAAGCTCCCCGCCGGAATGCTGCTGATGCTCGGCGGGATGGTGGCCGCGGTGGGGCTGGGGCTGATGGCCTGGACCATCGAGCTGACCCTGTTCACTGTCGGCGGCGTGCTGCTGGCGGTGGGCGCGGCCCCTGGTCTGGTGACCCATCGGGTTCTTTTGACCAGCGATGTTCGACCCGCCGATCGGTTCCGCACCATGTCGTGGTATTGGGGGGCAGTGGCTGTGGGCGTGTCATGGCCGCTGCTGGTTCGCACTTTCAGCTCGATTGGCTACGAAACGATGCTGTGGATCAGCGCGGCGCTGTCGCTGGTGAGCGCGCTGTTGGTGGGCCGTCACTCCTTGGCCCACGACGAGGACCAAGAAGTCGAGGTGACCGTTGCCCGCGTGGATGTGCCCTGGGCTCGGCGGTCCTACGGAGCGGCCTTCGCCGTGGGTGCGGTAGTGATCGGCGGCGCCGACGCCGCCCAATCTCTCCTGCTAGGGGAATGGCAGCGTAGCGCCGCGCAGAATGCCGCGGTGCTGGCCGTCGGGTCGGGGGCGGCCACACTCATCAGCCTGTTCGGCCCGTGGTATCACCGGCTGCACCGACTCGGGGGCAGCCGCCGATCAGATGCCATCGGCACCCAATTGCTGATCGCCGGCGCGCTGATATTCCTGGGCGGCCTCTCGTTCACTTACATCGGCCTGGTGGTGTGCTGGTTGTTCGCCGGCGGGGCCATCGCCATGGCCGCCGCCGGGCTGGATGCCGCGGTGTTCCCGGCTCTGGCTCCCGCGGTTCGACGAGCGGTGTCCGCCCGCCAGGTGTTCTGGGTTGGAGCGGGCGGGTTGGCTGGCGCGCTGGTCAATGCCCAGGTGATAGGGGCATGGTCGGATCAGTGGAAGATCGGATGGCTGGGCTTGCCCCTGCTGGTTGCGGGGTGGGCCATTCGCCGGTTTGCGGCCCCGGCACGCGACTCCGAGACCGCGGTGGTGAGAGCACAGGCCACCACCGTGCCCCGACGAGTTTATGACGCGGGCTCTGATTCGCCGCTGCTATCGATCGAGCAGGTGTCGGTGGCCTATGGATCGGTACAGGTGCTCTTCGAGGTAGACCTCCGAGTAGAGGAGGGCGCGGTGGTCGCCCTGTTGGGCACCAACGGCGCCGGGAAGACAACGCTGTTGCGGGCCATCTCCGGCCTCGAGCCCACCATCGGCGGGCGCATCGTGTACGCCGGATTGGATATCACCAAGACCCGCCCTACCTGGCGGGTCGGCATGGGATTACATCAGATCGTGGGAGGAGAGGCCGTGGTCGGCCCCCTCACCGTGGCCGACAACCTCAGCCTCTTCGGCCACGGAGTCGGCCGAACTCAGCGCGACGAGGGAATTGCCGAGGCCTACGGCCTCTTTCCCCGCTTGGCCGAGCGGTCGAGCCAGCGGGCGGCCACCCTGTCGGGCGGCGAGAAGCAGATGCTCTCGTTGGCCAAGGCCATCATCGCTCCACCCCGCCTGCTGCTGATCGACGAGTTCTCGCTGGGGTTGGCCCCGACGGTGATCGCCGACCTGCTGCCGGTGGTCCGGCGCATCGCCGACCAGGGTGCGGCGGTGCTGCTGGTGGAGCAGTCGGTGAACATCGCATTGTCGGTTGCCGACCACGCCTATGTGATGGAGAAGGGCGAGATCGGCTATTCGGACCCCGCCGAGGAGCTCCGATCCAGACCCGACCTGTTGCAGGCCGCCTATCTCGAGGGCTTGGCCCAAGCCCTCCGCCACGCTCCCGCCCCCCAGAGCAATGGCGGCGGGATCGGAGCGCAGTGATGGGCTCGTTCGACGTCTCCGGCCCGCTGCTGCTGCTGGGAACCATCTTCGGCTTGGGCTACGCCTTGCTGGGCATCGGACTGGTTTTGGCCTTTCGATCCAGCGGCTTCATCAACTTCGCCCATGGCTCCATCGGATTGGTGGCCGCCTCGATGATGTCGGTGGTGGTCAAGGACTACGGGGTGCCCTACTGGTTGGGCTTCGTCGGCGCCCTGATCGTGGCGGCGCTGCTCGCGGCCGGAATCGAGTCGTTCGTGGTCCGAAAGCTGGCCGCCGCACCCAAGGTGCTGGCCATGGTCGCCACCCTGGGAGCGGCCGAGGCGCTGCTGCTGCTGTCGCTGTCGTTCTCCAAGGGGGGCCTGGGCGGGGGCAACTTCCCCCAGCCGCCGGGATTCCCCCAATTCGACCTCACCGTGTTCGTGTCGCCGTCGGCCACCGCGCTCTTGTGCCTCTCGCCGGTGGTGGTCGGCGGGCTCTACCTGTTCCTCCAGCGGAGCCGATTCGGCCTCGCCATCCGGGGGGCGGCGGCCAACCCCGACTCGGCCACATTGGCCGGGGTGGATCCCCGGCACATGGCCATGCTGTCGTGGGCGCTGGCCGGGGGCATCGCCGCCTTCGCGGCCATGCTCATCATCCCCAACCAGTCGACGGTCACCGCCGACGCCCTCGGCCCCGACTTCATCATCCGCGGCCTCGCGGTGGCGGCCCTGGCCCGATTCGCCAACCTTCCCATCGCGCTCCTCGCCGGGCTGGGAATCGGACTGGTCGAGCAGATCCTGGCCTCCAATCCCGAGGCCACCGGCTGGTTCGAGGTGGCCCTGTTCCTGCTCATCCTGGTGGGAGTGGCCATGCAAGTGCGCGTGGGCCGAGAGCTTTCGGAGCGCTGGTCGAGCCTGTCGCCCAGCCGCCGCCTCCCCGACTCGTACCGCGACATCTGGTTGATCCGGAACCTGGGCTGGGTTGTCGGCGGAGTCGCCGCCGTGGCCGCCGCGCTGGTACCGCTGGGGATCAGCAACCGCTCGGCGTTCGTGCTGTCGACCATCGTTGCCTTCGCCACCATCGGCATCTCGGTGAGCTTCCTGACCGGCCTGGCCGGCCAACTGTCGCTGGGCCAGGTGGCCTTCGCCGCCATAGGCGCGGTGGCCGGTGTTCGGGTGGCCGTAGACACCGGCAGCCTGCTGCTGGGCCTGCTGTGCGGCGGAGCGGTAGGTGCGGCGGCGTCGGCCGCAGTGGGGTTACCCGCCCTGCGGGTGCGGGGCCTGCTGCTGGCCATCGCCACGCTGGCCTTTGCCCTGGCCACCTTCAGCTGGCTGCTCCGCCAAGACTGGGCGTTCGGCGCCGGTTTGTCGTCGCGCCCCGCAAGCGTGCTCGGAATCGAACTCACCACCTCACGGGCCTTCTACTTTGTGGCGCTGGCGGTGTTCGCCGGCGTGCTGGCCATCGCCCATGTGCTGCGCCGATCCTCGTTCGGGCGCTCACTGGTGGCGGTGCGCGACAACGAGGCCGCGGCCCGGGTTTTGCAGATCGCCCCCCGGCGCATGCTGCTCCAGGCCTATGCCTTCGCCGGGTTCGTCGCCGGAGTGGGCGGCGTGATCCTGGCCATGAGCAACACCTTCGTCACCCGCAGCATCTTCACACCCAGCGACAGCATCAACGTGGTCTCGCTGGCTGTCATCGGAGGCCTCTCGGAATTGACCGGTCCCCTGTTCGGTGCGGCCTATCTGATCGGCATCCGGGAGTTCTTCGATCTGGAGCTCTCCGCCCTGGCCGGGCTGAATGCGGCCTGGCTGATCTTGATCCTGGAACAGCCTCGGGGCTTCCACGGGCTGCTGGAAACCACTCGGCGCAATTTGATCGATCAGATCGCCCGATTGCGAGGTGTCGACCCGGTCGCAGCCCGTGACGAGGAGGCCGAGCACGAGGCTGGCGCGGCTTCGGTGGTGCCCGCAGAATCAGCCCCGCCTACAAGATCTGGCGGGACGGTGCTGGAAGTAAGGGGCCTCACCCGCAGCTTCGGCGACTTGGTGGCGGTTGACGACGTGTCGTTCACCGTCACCGAGGGCGAGACGCTTGGGCTAATCGGACCCAACGGTGCTGGCAAGACCACAGTGTTCGAGCTGGTCAGCGGATATCTGCGCCCCCACGCGGGCACGGTGCTGTTCGAGGGCGCCGATGTCACCGGACTGACCCCGGAGGCCCGTAGCCGCCGGGGTCTGGTGCGCTCCTTTCAGAACGCCCCGCTGTTTCCCACCATGACCCCCCGAGACATCGTCTTCCTGGCCAACCAGCGGGCGCACCAGCACGGCTTCGTGGTCGGCGGCTCGCGCACCGAGCGGGAGCTCGAAGACCACACTTCTGACACGCTGGCCATGTTCGGCCTGAACCAATTGGCCGATCAGCCGGTCAGCCTGCTGTCCACCGGCACCCGGCGCCTGGTGGAGTTGGCCGCCAACGTGGCCCTGCGCCCCCGCCTGCTGCTCATGGACGAGCCGTCAGCCGGCATCGCCCAGGCGGAGACCGAGGCCCTGGGCGCGGTGATCGCCCAAATCCGGGAGGCCTACGGCATCACGCTGGTGGTGATCGAGCACGACATGCCGCTGCTGACCTCGGTGTGCGACCGCCTCATCGCCCTGGAGGTGGGGGCGGTGATCGCCGAAGGCACCCCTGCCGAGGTGCAGGCTGATCCCGCGGTGGTGCAGAGCTATCTGGGGGGCGACCCTGCCGCCATTGCCAGGAGCGGATCGGTCACGCCCCCTCCACCTCAGTAAACAGATCGCGCCTGCGGAACGAAGCGGTCATGAACCGGGCGAAGGCCTTGCGCCGGGTCAGCCACACCACCCGAGCGCCCGACTTGTCGGCGGCCAGGATGTGATCGGCCAGCCAGGGGGTGACGGTGTGGACGTGGTCGCCCAGGATGTTGAAGATCTTCTTCGACTTCTCCCACTGCTCCGAGGTGAGGTCGTAGTCCCCGGTGAGCAGGTCGGTCACGACAATGCCCGGCGACACGGTGCATATCTGCACGGGGGTGTCGGCAGTGTCCTTGCGCAGGGCCTTTTGCAGATAGCGGACCGCCCGCTTGGTGGCCCCGTAGGCCGCCATGCCGGGTTGGGTGGCGCCATCGGAACCGAACCCCTCGGTGTTCCACACCTGGCCGTGGCCTTGGCCCACCATGTTGGCGACGGCCGTCTTGCTGGCCAGCAGCGCCCCGGTGAGGTTGGTATTGACCAAAGCAGCCAGGTCATCGTCGTGCTGCTCCCACAACGGCTGGCGGGTGATGCTGACGCCCGCGTTGTTGATCCACACGTCAACCCCGCCAAAGGCATCGGCGGCGCGGTCCCACAGCCCTTGGAGCTGTTGGGGATCGGTGATGTCGCAGGCCGCGCCGCACACCTTGGACTCGCCGTAGTACTGGCCCAATTCAGCCACCACTTCCTCCACCTGGCCTGCCGACCGTCCGCTCACCGCCACTTCGCATCGGCGCTTCAAGAACTCTCGGGCCAACCCGTTGCCGATCCCCCTCGTGCTGCCGGTGATGACGATGCGCTTGGTCACTTTGGGCTCCTCCTATTGCTCAACGTCGTTCCCAGTGACTGACTGACGACTGGTCGACCAATTGCTCCATATTGGCCCGACTCGGCCGGCCCAGGCTGGCGGCGGTGAACGCGGCGATGAGGTCGCCGAGCAGTTCCCGGATGGCTGGGTCGGCGGTCGCGGAGTCGGACTCCAGGAAGGAGCGGCCGCTGGTGGTGTCCACCGGGTCGCAGATGGCGAAGTGTCCTGCGCCGGCCAACTCGACCAGCCAGGAATCTCCCTGCTGCCGATGAATAGCCTCGGCAAAGGTCCGCCGGACGGGGTCGTGGGCGCCGTCGTCGGTGCGGTAGCGGTCGCGGCTGGCCGCGATGACCCCGTCGTCGGCACCGCCCAGCAGCAGCATCGGAACTTTGGCCGGAATGGGCACGACGGCGGCCTCGCCATGCCCCAGAGCCGTGGCCACCATGGTGTGGGCGGCGTAGGCGAACACCGCCTGCAAGCCCAGCACCCAAGACGGATCGCTGTTGTGCAGCGCTGCCGTGCCACCCGCCGAATGGCCGCCCACCACCACTCGATCCAAGTCCAGGTGCCCGGCCACCGGACTGTGCTCATCGGCGCCCAATTCAGCCAAGCAGGCCAGCAACGGCCCGAGTGCGGTGGAGGAGGGCCGGGTGCCGATGGTGTCGGGGGCCAAAGCGGCCAGGTCGAGACCAGGGGTGATGCCCCGCCCCGCCGGGCCCAGCGACCCGATGGCGGCAAAGGTCACCACGCCCAACCCGTCGGCCACCAGCCGATGGGCCAGCCACCGATAGGTGTCGGGCGCCACATTGATGCCCGGCAGCAAGACCACCACCGGCCATGGGGCATCAGAGTCGTCGGCTGGCACTTGTCCGGTCAGGCGGGCCTCGTCGAGGCGGCTGTCGTCACCGGGGTAGAACAGCGTTCCCAGCGCGGCATCCCCGCTGGCATCAAAGGAGAAGTGCAGCCCTCGGACGATCATGCGGCGCTCTCGGTCGCAGCGCTGTTTCGCTCAGAGGAACACGGTTTCATCAGCTTCCAGCACACTCTACGATTCCCAAGGTGAGCGACACCAGAAACTACGGCCCGGCCTCGCCTCGGCCGTACCAGTGCTTTATGGGCCACTGGGAGGGGCTGTGCAAGAGCTTCACCCCCCACGGCGATTTCCTCGAATCCAGCGCGGTACACATGGACGTGTACTGGCTGGACGACAACACCTGGCACCTCCACGAGCATTTCGAGAACCTCTACGGCGTGGGCGAGACCATCTTCGACACCCCGATCCAAGTGGACGGCAAGCGGTGCTTTGCCGACAGCGAGCAGCTCAGCCTCGAAGGGGCCGAGCTCACCCCGTACAACTACGTCTTCACCATCGACAGCCGGGTGAGCAACAACATCGTCTACAACAACCACTACTTCCTAGACCCCGACACCCGTCGCATCATCACCCACAAGGTGCGCGACGGCGCCACCAACCTGTTCCAGATCCAGGACTTCACCCGGGTGCAGCGGCCATGATCGTCCAGAGCGCCCCCGGAGGCGAGGCCAGCGCCCCCCATTTCGTGATCGCCATGCACCAGCACACCGCCTTCGCCGGTTGCCTGGCCGCCAACTTCGGCAATGACGAGTTCGACGGGCTCGAACCGGCCGAGCCGATGCAGTTCATCGTCGACCACCACGATCAGGGCTGGGCCGACCTCGACGCCCAGGCCCCCCAGAACCCCGACACCGGCCTTCCCTACAACCTGACGGCCACGCCGCTGCCCCAGATTGTGACCACGTCAGCGGGATCGCCGGCGTTCAACGAGGCCCATCACCCGTTCAGCGGCATCATCTCGTCGATGCACACCTACGGCCTGTACCGGGGACGGTACGGGTTGAGCGACAAGATCTTCTTGGACGTGATCCCCGACGAGCTGCGCCCTGAGGTCAACGCCATGCTGGGCAACGAGGAGAGCCGCCAGCGCCGTCTGAAAGAGCAGCTGGCCACCGACGATCCCGACCACGCCAGCGACGAGTACCTGTTCCACGCCTACAAGCAGCTCCAGTTCTTCGACACCATCTCCCTGTACTTTCACCTGGCTCCTGAGGGAGAGCGGGGCCCCTCTGAGTTCCTCAACGTGCCCCGGGCGGTGGGCGACGACGTGACCATCTCGGTGGTCGAGCGTCCTGGCGGGGAATACAGGTTGGATCCCTACCCGTTTGGCGAAGACGGACTCGAGCTGGCCACCGAGGGTCGGTATCTCGCCCCTCAGCCTCCCGGTACCGACCTCGGCGCGGTGCTGGCCGACACGCCGGTGTCGACCCAGACGGTGCGCCTGGTCGGAATGTGAGCAAGGGGTCGTTCTCCCAAGGAGTCGGCGAGTGGATCGGCGCGGCTGAGGTCTACGACGCCGACGGCCGCTTTGCCGGAATGGGGCGCGACACCCGATCAGTGAAGGCTGACGACCAGGCCGGTCGGGTGACGGTGGAGGTCGAGTTCGACGGGCCGTTCTCCCTGTCTGGCGTCTACACCATCGCCGACCACGGCTCGCACCGCACTTATGAGGGACCCCTCAACATCGGCTATGCCGAGGCGATGGGCGATGGCCTGGTGGCCGCCCACAACTACTGGCCCGACCTGGGGCTGTCGCAGCGTTTCTTCCTGATGGTGCTGCCCGACGGCACCCACCAGCTCTCGCTGGCCCTGCTCAGCCGAGGCGACCAGCTCCAATGGACGGTGGTGGGGGAATATCAGCGTCAGATCGACCCGTCCGACCCCGCACCTCGTCCGGTGGCGCCGATGGACCCGCGGGCCTTGCGCGACGACCCCACCGCCGGCCGTGGCGACCTGCTGTTGCTGCGTCCTGGCCGATGGTCGGGCCAACTGCACCGCCTCGACGCCGACTACACGCCCACCGGACCGGCCGATTACACCGAGACAGTCGTTGACCAGGGCCACTCGTGGGAAGTGGGACTCTCGGGCGCGGACTACTCCCCCGGCCTGTCGTTCACCCTGCTGTCTGACGGCTGGACGGCGTGGACCCCGGAGGGCGATCTTATGGGCAGCGGCAGCCTCAGCGGCGGCCGGGGCTTCAGCGGACAGCTCCACCTCCACAGCCAAGGGCTCCGGGTGTGGCGACGCGAGGTGGTATCGCGCGATGGCTCCACCAAGGCGGTTCTCCACATCTGGTATCGGGGCGAGCAGCGCCTCGGAGCGGCCTACGGGGCCTTGGCCTTCGAACCGGCATGAGCGAGAAGGACCGCTTCAGCGGCGACTGGTTGATCAACGAGTACGTCTACGACCCCGACGGCACCTTCCGGGGCGAAGTGGCCCAGCGCCGGATCGTCGAGCCCACCGGAGAGAACCAGCTGCGGGTGACCCAGCAATGCCATCCCTCCCCCGAACTGGCCGACCACCCCATGGCCGCCTTCGCCGGCGAGTGGGTATTCGATCTAGAGGTCGCCGGTGACCAGCGCCGCTATCTCGGCCCCGACGTAGTGGGCGTCGGCACCGTGTGGCAGCCCGGCGCCCTCACCGGCCAAGGACTCTGGCCCCGATTCGGCTACGAGTTCGAGTCCTACAGCGTCCTGGTCGCCCCCGACCGCCAACTCACCGGCGGCTTCTTCTCCCTAGCCGGCCGCTCAGTAGCCGACATCGTCGGCGTAGCCGTCCCCGAAGCCTCCGGCGTACAGCCCCGCCTCGACTTGTCAGCCCCCGCCCCCAAGCCCAACGACCACTGGCCCCTGAAACGAACCGTCGGCCCCATGCTCGTAGCCGCCGACCAATCCTCCCCCACACACCACCGCCGACTCTGGACCATGCACGACTCCATCGGAGCCACCGGCATCCAAATCACCGAAGACGTGGACGATGGGGGCCGCTCGGTGTCGGTGACCGTGGGCTAGGCCTTGACGGCGCTTATGCGTCGGAGGTGTAGGTGAGGGGGCCGAAGACTATGTCGGTCATGCGGTCGCCGTCGTAGAGCTTCCAGGCGACGGCGAGGGTGTAGTCGCGGTCGATGATGAACTCTCGGCCTTTCACTTTGAAGGGTTCGCTGACGTGGTGCTGGGAGGTGTAGAGGGCTCGGCCGTAGGCGATGGCGTTGCCCCATAGGTCGGGGCCGTCGTAGGTGTAGCGGTTGCCGTGCGAGCGGGTGCGGATGAAGGTGTGGGAGTAGTCGATCTCCCCGGAGAGCTCCAGGGTGTGGGTGGCGCGCACCAGGTCGATGGGATCGTGGCGCCAGCGCACATTCACAGTGCCCCGGCGCTGCTGGTCGGCCCCGAACACTTCGCATTCTCCGATCCATTCGCCTCCGATGCGGTCGGGCACGGTGTGGGGCCAGGCGGCCATCTCCCGCTCGGCCTCAATGTGGGCGTCGATCCACGCCTTGGTTTCGGGATTGGTGTCGTAGTCGTGGGCGTTCAGGTACACCCCGTTGAACACCGAGAAGATGGTGGGACCCTCATACAGCAGCGACGAGTACACCTGGGTCACCCCGTCGGGGAGGATCTGGTTCATGGTGTTGAGGTCGGCCCGCCAGCCCGGCGCGTAGTAGTGGGAGTCCACCAGTGAGCCATAGGGGTGGCCGGCCCCGTAGAAGTCGGGGCCCTGGTAGATGCGGTCGTTGCCCCGGTCGTCCACTCCGAACTCGAAGTCCCTGATCTCGAACCGGTTGCGCAGCGGGCCGGTGTTCATGAAGTTGCACTGCATCCAGTAGGTGACCTTGCCGTCGGCGAAAACGCTGGCCCGGCTGACCTTGTTGAACCCGGTGTGGTTGCCCTCGGCGTCGAACACCGACGGCAGGCCGTACCACTCACCGGTGATGCGCTGTTGCCACTCGGAGGCTTGGGATTCGCTCATTTCAATCCGTTCATTGCAGGGTGGATGGGGAGCGGGCCGCGGTCTTCAGGCTGGCCTGGATGTCGGCGCTCGTCTCGGGGCCAAGCAACTGATCGACCCGGGCCCACACGGGGTCGACCGCCGGGTTGAAGATGGCGGCCCGGTTGCGGGCATCGCGATCGGAAAGCTGCTCGGCGGTGGCACCCCCGGTGGCCTCGTCGGGCACACCGGCTTCCACCAGTCCCAGCCAGTGGTCGCGGTAGGAGGCCACCGCGCCGAACACGGCCCGGAAGCCATCCTCGTCGGCCCGGTGGGCCAGCATCCACGCCGACATGAGCTGCCACTGGCGGGGAGAAAGGTGGGCGGGGGTGAGCCCCTCGATCTGCATGGTCTCGTCGTGAACCTCGGTTAGGGGGCCGTAGCAGTGGTCGATGTAGGCCAGGTTGGCGCCCGGGTCCAGCCGAGGGATCAGATCCAAGTGGAAGGCGTAGTGCGGTCCGGCCAACACCGAGTCGACCGTGAAGTGGGGCACCGGGCTGGCCGCCGGGGTGAAGGCGAAGCACATGTGGCTGTCGAGCCCGAATGCCTCCACGGTCATGCCCACGTACACCAGTTCCGCCACCCCGTCGCGGGTCAGCACCCGATGGGCCCCGACCGGCGATCCGTCCATGGCCGAGGCCAGCGGGGTATGAACGGTCTCCTCCAGATCCAGTCGGCTGGCGATGGCCTCCACTGTGCCGAGGCAGAGATCACCCGAAAGGCTCATGATCGGTCCTCCCCCACGGCGGGGAACACCCAGGCGTTGGCCAGCTCGGGGTCGCCGGTGCGCCCCGGCGAGGGAATCACCGCCGCGGCCCGCATGGCCTCCTCATCCGACGGGGTTTCGAGGCCCCAGCCCTTGTCAATCTGCTCCTGACGCCAGCGGCGGTAGGCCAGTTGGATGGAGTCAGACTTGACGTGGAGCTCAGCAGACAGATCGAACGGCAACAGCTCCGGTCGCTGGCCCTCAACGGTGGGCTGGTCTTCCAGGAAGATCTTGATGGTGCGGTCGTAGGAGTTCTTGTCGGCCCAGCCCCCGGTGAAGAACGTGCGCAGCATGCAGAACTTAGAGACGGTGACGTGCTCGTCGCGGGGCACCGCGGCGGTGAAGATGCGGATCTCGCCCATGGGCAGCCGCACGATGAGCATCGACACGTTGGGCGGGTAGAACCCGGTGGAGGTGCTCACCGGCGGGCGGTCCTTCTTGGAGATGAACCGCCACAGGCCTGACGGTCGGGGCGGTTCGAGCTCCACGGTGGCGGTGACCGATGCCAAGTGGCCGTTTACGCGGGTTTCGTCGAGGTCAAAGTCCTGGATCTCGGGGTGATCTTTGTTGCCGAACGAGCCGGAATGCACGAAGGGAGTGTGGGCGATGTCCACCGCGTTCTCCAGCACCCGGTCGTAGTTGGCCTGCCAGGTGAATTCGCCGATGATCGCCCGGTAACCCTCCGCCCTGGCCTCAGTGTGCTCTTCAAGGCCTTCCAATTCGGGCACCGGGGGCCGATTCTCGGGGGCCAGATCGCCCAAGAACACCCACACGAAGCCGTAGCGCTCGATGCAGGGGTAGGTGTCGATCCGGGCTTTGCGGGGGATGGGCAGGTCCACCCGGTTGGCTGGTATTTCCACACAGGCCCCGTCGGCTCCGTAGCGCCAGCCGTGATAGGGGCACTGCACGCAATCGCCCACCACCGTGCCGCCGGCCAGTGAGCCACCCCGGTGCACGCACAGGTCGGACTGGGCGTTTACCGTGCCGTTCGGACTGCGCCACAGCACCAAGTCGTGGCCGTGGACCCGGGCCAGCACCGGCTGGTCGGTCACCCACTGCCCGAACTCCACGGCATACCACTGGTTCTTGATCAACATGCCAGCTCCCCCTCAGCCGGGTCGGGGCAAAACCCGGTCGCCGCCCCACAGAGCCCGCACCAGACGGTCGGTCATCTCCTCCCCGAAGAAACGCACCCCCATGACGTTGGCCGGGTCTCTCTCGGCGATGTTACGCCGCCGGGTCAGATCGTCGGCGGCCAGCTGCTCCCGGCGCTCCAGCGGCACGGCGTCGGTCTCGTCCACCCACGCCAGCCACTGGTCGACCCGCCGGTGAGCCAGCTCGCTCACCTGGTTGAGCCGACCCTCGTCGTAGGTCTGGCCCGGAGTGGTAAAGCAGACGGCCACTTCGCTCAGCGCTTGGCGCACGTACAAGGCCCGGGAAGTAAAAGGCGCCAGCCCCTCGTCGGCCCGCAGCTCCAAGAACTCCTCGTTGAGCGGACCATAGAACTTGTCGAGCGAATCGGTGTCGAGCATGAGATCGGAGCGGGGGTTGTAGTCGATGTAGAACCACAGGTCGGGAAGCGTTCCCCAGGCGATGCCCAGATGGGGCACATCGATGTGAGGACCGAGCCAGGCGGTGACGTGCATGTTGGTGAACCCCAGCGGCGGGTTGCCGATCCACGAGTGGATCAGCCAGTCCATCTCCGGGCCGGTGTAGCCGGCCAGCCGCCCGGCGGGGAACTCGGCTTCGCCCCGATACGACTCCAGGTCTTCGGTGCTGGGATCGCGGGTCAGCTCGAAGCGGGCCTCGATCTTGGCCATGAGCTCTTCGGTGATCGACCACAGTCGGTTGAACGTGGGTGTGGCGTTTGTCGGGCTCCGTTCGTCGAAGATGTCTTGGACGCCCTTCAGCGTCTCGCGCATTGGTGCTCCGGTCTCGTCAGCGGCACACTGTTCCGGTAAGCGGAACAACGTTTCGTTAGTCTGACAGTAGGGCCAGGCCAAACCAGTGTCAACCAACCGCGAGGAGCCAAGAATTCGATGAGCCGCACCACGCTTTATGTCCCCGGAGATCGCCCCGACCGCTTCGACAAGGCGCTGGCCTCGGGGGCTGACGCCATCATCTGCGATCTCGAGGACGCGGTGGCCGAAACGGCCAAGGCAACCGCTCGGGAAGCGGTGGGCCAATGGCTGCGGGCCAATCCCGGTGTGCCGGCCTGGGTGCGGATAAACAACCGCCCCGACATGGTGGACAAGGACGCCGAGTTGGTGCGCTCGCTGGTTTCCGACGGCGTGGGCTTTGCCGGGGTGGTCGTGCCCAAAGCCGATGCCGCGGCCTGCTCGATCGACTTCGGCGGCTGCCCGGTGACCGCGCTCATCGAATCGGCGGTGGGGGTGGCTGAGATATACGAGATAGCCGCGGTGCCCGAGGTGGTGCGCCTCGCCTTGGGCGAGGCCGACCTGGCCGCCGACATGGGCATGCAGCCATCGCCCGACGCCCTGGAGATGTGGCCCATCCGCACTCGAGTGGTGGTGGCGTCGGTGGGCAAGGGGCTCGAAGCGCCCTGCGGGCCGGTGTTCACCAACCTCGACGATGACGCGGGGCTGGCCACCACCAGCGAGTCGCTTCGCCGCCACGGCTTCGGCGGCCGATCGGTGATCCACCCCAAGCAGGTGGCCGCGGTGAACGCTGCCTTCACCCCCTCCGATGACGAGATCGCCAGGGCGGAGGCGGTGGTGGCCGCCTTCGAGGAAGCCGCCGCCGAGGGTCGGGTGGTTGCGGTGCTCGACGGCGAGTTCATCGACGCGGCGGTGATGCGCTGGGCCCGGGCAGTACTGGCCCGAGTGCCCCCGGATCGGCTCGTCAACCCGCAGGAGTAGCCGGTGCCCGCGGCGCAGTGAGTGCCGCGGAGGCCCGCCATGGGCGCCCGCCCACCAGGTCGGTGTCCTTGGACACCTCTCGGTTAACTGCCCGGCCGGGATGCAGCGTGCCGATCAGCAGATCGTCGTGGGGTTCGGCCCGCTGGCTAGTCGGGGTGTTGATGGTGCCGTTGTAGGGGCTTGACCGGTTGGGGTTCCACAGCGAATCGGCTGGGGGGTCGAGCAGCATGGTGGGCGCGAGTGGTCCAGGGGAACCGCACGCCGCCACGCTGATCCGGTTCTCCGCGGCCCGCTCGACCAGGGCCAGATCGCACTCCCAGTGGTGCTCGGGCTGCCAGCACACCGCCACCAGGTGCGCTCCGGCGATTGCGGCCATTCGGAAGGTCTCGGGGTAGCGGTGATCCTCTCCAACGATCACCGCCAAGTCGCCGAATGGCGTCGGGTACAAGCTCATCTCGGTGCCCAACCTGGTGACACCGGGATGGCGGTCGCAGTGGTGAATCTGCGCTTGTTCGTGGACAACTCCGTCGGCCGACCACACCTGGCCGATGTGCTGGCTATCCCGCAGAACAGAGGTCACCACCAGCACTCCCAGAGGGATGCTCAGTGGCGGTGGCGTCAGCTCGGGCAGCACCACCAAGGAGGCGCCGGCACCGATGGCCTCCCCGACCAGCTCGGGATTGGACAAGGCGCCGGGAACGCATCCAGCGGTCACCTCGGATTCCAGGTCATCGGCCGGATGGCCGGTGTGGGATTGGGCCAGCGGGCCGTACACCTCAGGGCGACGGCCCCACAGCGGATCCGGCTCAACCAGGGACAAGTCCAAGTCGGCCACGACCACTGCCTCACCGGTACGGGGGGCCATGGCCAGCACTGTGCCGTCGGGGGCCACGATCTGGCTCTCCCCCGCGCCGTTCAATGCATCAGGAGGCACGCCCAGCGCCTGGCTGAACGCCGGCACCTGCTCGGCGGGCAGCAGCGGACCGACCCTGTTGGCAGCCACCACGAACACCCCGTTCTCCACCGCCCGCACCGGGATGTGGAGCCTGGCCTCGTCGAGGGCGAACGAGTTGAGGCTGTTCAACAGCAGACGGGCGCCCCTCACGGCGAACGTGCGGGGCACCTCAAAGGTCACCCCGTCCATGCACGAGTACACCCCCACCGGGCCGAATGCGGTGTTCGCCACTGGACTTACCTCTGCGCCCGCGTTCAAGTGGGCCCGTTCGTTGCCCATCAGCATCTGCTTGTCGGCCGTAGCGGCCAGCTCCCCTCGGGGATCGATCAGCACATTGGTGGCGGTTACCCGGTCGCCACCCCGGGGCACGGTCACCGTCAACGAGGTGTAGACGCCGTGCTCTGCGGATCGCCGGGTCAGCGCCCCCAGCCAGGGGCCGTCGAGCGACACCGCCACCGAGCGGCAGTGGTCCTGGTCGTCGTACACCGAGAGGTGGTTGCAGAACTCGGGCATCACCACCAGCTCGGCCCCTTCGGCGGCGGCCGCGTCGAGCATCCGCAGACAGGTGGCCAGGTTCTCGTCGAGGTCGGTGCCGGTGGCGAACTGCACCGCAGCCGCTCGAACCTGGTCCGTCACTGGCCAGTCCTTAGTTGGTGGGGCGGGCCCCGAGCTTGGTCGAGAGCCCTCGGGTGGCCTCAACCACCGCGGCGGCCGAGCGGGCGATCTTGTCGCGGAACCGCTCCAGCGGTCCGCTGATGCTGATCACCGCCACTGGTTGGTGGTTGTGGTCGAGGATGGGCGCGGCCACCGAGCCGGCGTCATGCTGGCGCTCTCCCAGCGACACCGCGAAGCCCTGCTGGCGGATGCGGTCCAGCTCGGCGCGCAGCTCGTCGACAGACACGATGGTGGCCTCGGTCAAAGAGTCCAGCGGGTTCTCGGCCAGGTAGAGGTCGATCTCGCCGTCGCTGAGCCAGGCCAGGAACGCCTTCGACGACGCGCCGGCATGCAGAGGAAACGACCCGCCGATGGGCACGGTCATCTTCACCTCGCGGGGAGGAGTGATCTGAGCCACGTATACCCGGCGGTTGCCGTGGCGCACCGACAGGGTGGCGGTCTCGTCGGTCTCGGCGCTGAGCCGGCGCATCTCTTCCAGCGCCAAGTCCCTCACGTCGAGTTGATCTCGGTAGGCCGCGGCCAACTCCAGCACCGCGGGCCCCAGCGCGTAGCGCCGGCTCTCGGGGTCGACGATGAGCAGGCCGCGTTCGCACAGGGAGGTGAGAATCCGGTGGACCACCGCCTTAGACACCCCCAGCTCGCGCGAAATCTCGGTGACGCCCAGCGTGCTCGACGACCGCGAGAACAGGAACAGCACATCCACGGCTCTCTCGATTGCCGCCACTCCCCGACCCGAACCAGACACCGAGTCCGAATTTTCTGCTGTTCCGCTCAGAGGAATGACCATACCGCGAAGCTGGTGTCTTCACCCATAATTCCCTGTTGATGGTTGCCTGAACCCGCCAAATTGGGGAACACTACAAGCAATGTTCCACTGGGAGAAACGTCGTTCCGCATGATTGGCCCTATCGCCGATCTACGGGTCATCGACGCCTCCACCGTTCTGGCCGGACCGCTGATCGGCCAGATCATGGCTGATTTCGGTGCCGACGTGATCAAGGTCGAGCACCCCCTCACAGGTGACAGCCTGCGGGGCCACGGTGCGCAGAAGGACGGCCAGGGACTCTGGTGGAAGATGGTGGCCCGCAACAAGCGCTGCTTGGGCTTGGATTTGAGCCATCCCGAGGGCGCTGAGGTGTTCTTGGACCTTGCTTCCACCGCCGACGTGGTGATCGAGAACTTCCGGCCCGGCACGCTTGAGCGCTGGGGTCTGGACTGGGATGTGCTGTCCGACCGCAATCCGGGCCTGATCTTGTGCCGGGTCACCGGGTACGGGCAGACCGGCCCCTACGCCGATCGGCCCGCGTTCGGCACGCTGATCGAGGCGATGAGCGGTTTCGCCCACATGACCGGCGAGGCCGACCAACCCCCTACCCTGCCGCCCTTCGGCTTGGCCGACAGCGTGGCCGGTTTCAGCGGAGTGGCTGCGGTGATGATGGCAGTCCACCACCGCCAGGTCACCGGCAAGGGCCAGGTGGTGGATTTGTCGATCCTGGAGACGCTGGCCGCCGCGCTCGGCCCCCATGTGGTCACCTGGGACCAGACCGGCCACATCGCCCAGCGATCGGGCAACCGCTCATCCAACAATGCCCCCCGCAACACCTACCTCACCGCCGACGGCTGCTGGGTGGCGGTGTCGAGCAGCGCCGACGCCGTGGCCCGCCGAACTATGGAACTGGTGGGCCGAGGAGATCTGGTGTCCGAACCCTGGTTCGCCACCGGAGCCGGTCGAGCCGAGCACGCTGAAGAGATCGACGAGGCCCTGTCCTCATGGATCGGCGAACGGACGCTGGCCGACGTTGTGGACGCGTTCGCCGCCGCAGAAGTTGCCGTGGCGCCGGTCTACGACGTGGCCCAATATGCCAGCGACCCCCAAGTGCAGGCTCGGGAGGCGATCACCGCGGTAGACGACCCCGACCTGGGTCCGGTTCGTATGCAGAACGTGCTCTTCGGACTTTCAGCCACGCCGGGGACCATCCGGCACACCGGTCGTGATCTGGGCGCGGATACCGACGAGGTGCTGAAAGAGGTTGGACTGAGCCTTGAGCAAATCGAAGATCTGCGGGCCAAGAAGGTTGTGGCATGAGCAGTACGAGCCGAAAAGCGAACACGGCGGGACTGATCGACTTGGCGGCCCAAGCTGTGGTGTACGACTTGGGCCGAACGCTGCGAAACGGCGTGGCCCAGTCACCCAACCATCCCCAATTTCACCACTGCCTGGATCGAGTCCACGGCGACCGGGTGCGGGCCGACGGCGGTTCGGCCGCCGCCGACCTGCTCACCACCGGGTGTCACGTCGGTACCCACGTTGATGCCCTGGCCCACGTGAGCCACCAAGGGCAGCTCTACGGAGGAATCGACGCCGCCGAGGCCCAAGCGGGCGGCAGCTTCGCCGTGCTGGGAATCCACGAGCTTCCGCCATTTGTGGGCCGAGGACTGCTGTTGGACGTTCCCGGGCTTTTGGGCGTGGAGATATGCGAGGGTGGCCACGAAATCACCATCGCCGAATTGGAGAGCGCCGTCGCCCGCCAAGGAACGCCAATCCAACCTGGCGATGCCGTGCTGGTGCGCAGTGGCTGGGGGGCGCACTTCGACGATCCCGAGCGCTATCTGGGCACTGACACCGGCGTGCCCGGGGTAGGGGAAGCCGGAGCTCGGTGGCTGGCCGACCAGGGTGCGGCGCTGGCCGGGGCCGACACGCTGGCCTTCGAGTGCCTGCCCGCCGGACAGGGCCATGCCCTGCTGCCCGCCCACCGGGTGCTGCTGGTGGAGAAGGGCATCAACATCATCGAGGCGCTGGATCTAGACCGCCTGGCTGCCGACGAGGTGTACGAGTTTGTGTTCGTGCTGTCCCATCTGAACATCTACGGCGCCACCGGCGCCCCGGTCCGACCGCTGGCCCTGGCATGACCCCGATCCTGTCGCAGCTCGGCGCGCTGGCTCGCGGTCCGGTGCCCGAATCAGTTCGGGCCAGCATCCCTTCTCGCATCATCGACATCGTGGGAATAGCAGTGCGGGCCAGCTTGCTGGACACTTCCCGTGCCGTCGTGGGGTTTGCTGTCGACCAGGGCTCCGCCCCTCAAGCCACCCCCATTGGCGGCGGTCGGGCTATGTCGGCGGGCGAAGCGGCGTTTGTGAACGGCGTACTGGCCCACTCGCTGGACTACGACGACACCCATCTGCCTTCGATCCTGCACCCCAGCGCATCGGTGGTGCCCGCCTCACTGGCTGTGGCTGAATGGCAGGGAGTTTCCGGCGCGGCGCTTATCGATGCAGTAGCGGTGGGCTTGGAAGTCACGGTGCGGTTGGGCATGGGCGGATACGACGGCCAGGCCCGCCAGTCGGTGTTTTTCGAGCGGGGCCAGCACGCCACTTCGATCTGCGGCGCGGTGGGGTCGGCGGCGGCCGCTTCCCGGCTGCTCGGCGCCGATGCCCAGGGAATCGCCCACGCCATGGGCATCGCGTGCAGCATGGCCAGCGGGATCATCGAGGCCAACCGAGCCGGGGGCACGGTCAAGCGGCTCCACTGCGGCTGGGCCGCCCGAGCCGGGATCACCGCGTCCCAACTCGCCGCCCGAGGCATCACCGGCCCGCCCACGGCCGTGGAGGGCCGCTTCGGTCTGTTCCAGGCCTTCCTAGGCGACCAGGCCGACTGCGAGGCGGTCACCGCCGATCTGGGGGAGCACTGGGAGGCCGACCGCATCTTCTACAAGCCCTATCCGGCCAACCACTTCACCCACACCGGCATTGACGCGGCCATCGCCCTTCGCTCAAAGGGATTGGACCCCGAAGACATCGCCACCGCCACCCTGGAGGTGGCCCCGCCCACCGTTCGCACCATCGGAGAGCCCATCGAGGCCAAGCGGGAACCGGAAACCGGCTACCAAGCCCAGTTCAGCGGTCCCTACACCGTTGCCGCCGGGTTCTTGGGCGGGGGTGGGCTGGGAGTGGGATTGGCCGATTTCACCGATGAGCTGGCCTGCAACCCGGATCGGCGAAAGCTGATGGCCCGCATTGAAGTAATGGGTGACCCCCGATTGATGGCCATCTACCCCGACCAGCTTCCCGCCCGGCTGACCGTGACCACGATCTCGGGCCACACCCTGGTGGAGGAGGTGCTGGCCAACCGGGGCGGTCCCGACCGGCCCCTGTCGGCCACCGAGTTGGCGGCCAAGTACACCGACAACACTGCGGGTTTGGTGGCCGACGATGTCGCCAGCCGAATCTACGATGCCTTATCCGGCTTGGCCGCGGCACCGTCGGTCACCGGATTGCTGGCACCACTGCTCGACCCCATAGGAAGCAGCCATGACTGACACCGTGATCACCGGTGCCAAAGTGGTTCGGCCCGACACGGGCACGGTTGACGAGGTTGACATCTCCATCACCGACGGAAAGATCAGCGATTTGGCCGTCGGCCTGGCCGCTTCCGCTGAACCCACCACGGTATTCGACGCCACCGGCCTCATCGCCTTCCCCGGATCGGTGGACGCCCACACCCACATGGGCATCTACAACCCGTTGGACCAAGATGCCACCAGCGAGAGCCGAGCCGCTGCCCAAGGCGGCACCACCACCGTGCTCAACTACATGCGGACCGGCCAGTACTACCTCAACCGAGGCGGGCCCTACGCCGAGTTCTTCCCCGAGGTACTGCGCCTCATCGACGGTCGCAGCTATGTGGACTACGCCTTCCATCTCGCCCCCATGCAGGCCTCCCACATCGACGAGATACCCATGCTGGCCACCGAATTCGGGGTCACCTCGTTCAAGATCTTCATGTTCTACGGCGGCCACGGCTTGCACGGCGCCAGCGACGACCAGGCCAGCTTCTTGATGACCCCGCCCGACGAGCGCTACGACTACGCCCACTTCGAGTTCATCATGCGGGGCATCGCCGAGACCCGCCAGGCCCATCCCGAGCTGGCCGATGTGCTCTCACTCTCCATGCACTGCGAGTCGGCGGAGATCATGACCGCCTACACCAAGCTGGTCGAGGCCGAGGGCCGCTTGGCTGGATTGGCCGCCTATTCTGCGTCCCGGCCTCCCCACTCTGAAGGGCTAGCCGTGACCGTGGCGTCATATCTGGCCCACGAGACCGAGGTGGCCAACATCAACCTTTTGCACCTGTCGTCGGCCAAGGCCATGGACGCCGCCCTGCGCATGAGCCGGTGCTTCGAGAACGTGGACTTTCGCCGGGAGGTCACCATCGGGCATCTGCTGGTGGACATCGAGACCTCGGGCGACCCGTGGGGAAAGGTCAATCCCCCGATCCGACCCCGACCCGACGTGGAGGCGCTGTGGGAGCACGTGCTGGCCGGCGAAGTCGACTGGGTGGTGAGCGACCACGCCTGCTGCCGGGCCGAGGCCAAGGTCTCCGCCGAGAATCCCGATGACATCTGGCTGGCCAAGAGCGGTTTCGGGGGCACCGAGTATCTGCTGAACGGGCTGTATTCCGAAGGCACCAAGCGGGGCTTGGGACTGCCCGACATGGCCCGGCTGCTGTCGTGGAACCCGGCGCGGCGCTACGGCCTGGGCACCAAGGGCACCATCGGAGTCGGCTACGACGCCGACATCGCCCTGCTCGATCCGGGGGTCAGCCATGTGGTGCGAGCCGCCGATTCGGAGTCCAGCCAGGGCTACACCCCGTTCGAGGGCCAAGAGCTCACCGGCAGGGTCAGCCACGTCTGGATGAGGGGCCAGCGCATCCTGTCCGGCGGGCAAGTGGTGGGCAGCCCCCTGGGCCAGTACCAGAAGAGGCCGACATGATCGCCCCCCGCGCTGGCCTCAGGAGATCACTTCGGAGTGGGAAATCCCCCGGCCTTGGCCACCAGGCTGGGCACGCCGTGGCCGAGTTGGCTCTCCAGCCAGACAGTCGTGTCGATGAGCGCGTCGAGGTCGAGCCCGGTGTCGTAGCCCATCTCATGCACCAGATACACCACGTCTTCGGTGGCCACGTTGCCGGTGGCCTTGGGAGCGAAGGGACAGCCCCCCACCCCGCCGAGGCTGGAGTCGAACACCCGCACGCCGGTGTCGATCGCGGCGGCGATGTTGGCCAGCGCGGTGTTCCGGGTGTTGTGGAAGTGCCCTCTCAGCGCGATGCCAGGCGCCCGCTCTTGGGCCCCGGCGAACAGGTCGGCCACTTGGGTGGGAACACCGGCCCCGATGGTGTCGGCCAGGGCCAGCTCGTCGGGTTGGGTCTCGGCCAGCTCACCCACGATGTCAAGCACGCTCTCAGCGGCCACCCGCCCCTCGTACGGGCATCCGCACACCGCAGAAACGGTGACCGCGGTCTTGACGCCAGAGGCTCGAGCGGCATCGCTGATGTCGCGCCACCGCTGCACCGACTCGGCCACCGTGGCTCTCTGGTTGGCCTGGGAGAACGCCTCGGTGGCCACCACCACTCCGCATACCTCGTCGACCCCGGCGGCGATGGCCCGGTCCACCCCCCGCTGGTTGAGAGCCAGCGCGCTGTAGCTCACCTCGGCCGACCGGGGCACGCCGGCCATTACCGCATCCCCGTCGGCCATCTTGGGCACCGCCTTGGGGCTGACGAAGCTGGTGGCCTCGATGCGAGTGTGGCCGGCCGCGGCCAGCCGCTCGATGAGCTCGACCTTTTGGGCGGTGCTGAGGTCGGCGGGGTCGGCCTGCAAGCCGTCCCGGGGGGCCACTTCGACGATTTGAATGCGCTCGCTCACGATAAATCCGAGCATATTGGAGAATCATGCGGAGGACTCTGACGAGACAGGGCCGCGGGGGAGAATCATGTCTGGAGCTCTGAGCGATATCCGGGTGATCGAAATGGGAACCCTGCTAGCCGGGCCGTTCTGCGGCCAGCAGCTGGCCGACCACGGTGCTGAGGTGATCAAGGTAGAGCCGCCGGGCACCGGCGACCCCATGCGGGTGTGGGGCCAGGAGAAGGCCGACGGCAAGTCGCTGTGGTGGCCGGTGGTGGGCCGGGGGAAGAAGTCGGTCACCATCAACCTGCGGGAGGCCGCCGGCCAGGATCTGGTGCGCCAACTGGCGGCCAATGCCGATGTGCTGGTGGAGAACTTCCGCCCCGGCACGCTGGAGAAGTGGGGCCTGTCGCCTGCGGAGCTCCACGCCGTCAACCCCCGGCTGATCATCACCCGGGTTTCGGGGTACGGGCAGTCGGGGCCGTATACGTCCCAGCCCGGCTTCGGCGCCATAGGCGAGGCCATAGGCGGCATCCGCTACACCACCGGCGATCCCGAGAAGATGCCCAGCCGCACCGGCATCAGCATCGGCGACACACTCACCGCCATGTTCGCCACCATCGGAACCCTCAACGCCCTCCACGCCCGCCAGCGCACCGGCAAGGGGCAGGTGGTGGATGCCGCCTTGTACGAGTCGGTGCTCGCGGTTATGGAGTCGCTGCTAACCGAGTACCACGTGGCCGGGTTCATTCGAGAGCGCACCGGTTCGATGATTCCCAATATCGCGCCGGCCAACGTCTACCCCACTCGCGACGGCAAAATGCATCTGATCTCCGGCAACCAGGACACCGTGTGGAGGCGGCTGGCCGAGGCGATGGGCCGCCCCGAGCTGGGCGAGGATCCCCGCTACGCCACCCACCTCGCCCGGGGCGACAACCAGCTTGAGCTCGACGAGCTGATCGCCGAATGGACCGCCACCGTCGACGCCGAGGACCTGCACCGGCTGCTGAACGAGCACGGCGTGCCCAACGGCCAGATGTACCGTGCTCCCGAGATGCTGGCCGACGAGCACTTCGCCGCCCGCCAGGCCATTGCCTGGGTGAACAGCCCCGACTTCGGCTCCATCCCCATGCAGAACGTGGTGCCCAAGCTGTCGGACACCCCTGGAGAAATCGAATGGTCGGGCCCGTCGCTGGGCGAGCACAACCAAGAGGTGTTCGGTGGCATCCTCGGATTAGACGATGATGCGGTCGGCCAACTCCGAGCCGACGGTGTCATCGGATGAAGGGTGAGCGCTAATGACCGATGACGGGTTGGCCGAGGACTACCGCCAGGCTGGGTTCAGCAACCGATTGGGTTTCGGCGAGCATCCCGCACTGGTGGTGGTGGACTTCTGCCAGGCGTACTTGGACGAGCAGTCGCCGCTGTACGCCGGCGTGGAAAACGCCCGAGAGTCGTGCATTCGGATCTTGGCCGCGGCCCGCAGTGCCCGGATTCCCGTGCTGCACACGAGGGTGGAGTTCCAGCCCGGCGGCGCCGACGGCGGGATCTTCTTCCGCAAGGTCGCCGCACTGGAGTGTTTCGTTCGGGGCAACCCTCTCGCCGAATACGGCGACGGTTTGGAGCCGGCCGACGACGAGGTGGTGGTGGTCAAGCAGTACGCCTCGGGATTCTTTGGCACATCGCTGGCCTCGACGCTGACCTCCCTAGGCGTCGACATGTTGATCATCACCGGCGTGTCAACCAGCGGCTGCGTTAGGGCCACCGCCCTCGACGCCTGCCAGCACGGGTTCGTCCCCATCGTGGTGCGCGACGCCTGCGGTGACCGAGACCAGCGCGTCCACGAAGCCAACCTGTTCGACCTCGACGCCAAGTACGCCGATGTGGTGTCCGAGCAGGAGGTGCTCGACTACCTCTCGGTCAGGAAGTAAGCACCACTTTGCCGAGCTTGCCCGGGGTGGCGAAGTAGTCATAGGCGGCGGCTGCCTCAGCCAGGGGAAAGGTCCTAGCAATGGGTACCTGGATTTGACCCGAATCCACCAACGGGAGCACATGGTGCTCCACCTGCCGGGCGACGGCGGCCCGTTGCTCCAGGGGGCGGGGCCGCAGAGTGGAGGCAAAGAGCCGGAGCCGCTTGACCATGAGCAGTGCCAGATTCAGCGTGATCTCCGACCCCGCGCCCACGCCGATCACCACAATGCGCCCTTCGGTGGCCAGGGCTTTCAGGTTGGCGGGCCAGTTGGGGGCGCCAACCAGCTCGAGGATCACGTCGAACGGGCCGGCGTCGATGAAGTCCGCTGGGTCGATGGCGTGCGCCCCCAATTCGGCTACCGAGTTGCGAGAGTCGGGGTTGCGCACAGTTGCGGTCACCAGGGCGCCGGCGGCCGAGGCGAGCTGCACGGCGGCCACGCCCACCCCGCCGGCCGCGCCGTGGATACACACCCGCTCCCCCATGCCCAGGCCGGCCTGGGTGAACAGGGCATCGTGGGCGGTGGCGAACACCTCGGGAAATCCCCCGGCGCTTTCCCAATCCATCGACTCGGGCACCGGCAGGGACAACTGCTCATCTACTACGCACTGCTCAGCCTGGCCTCCCCCCTGGACCACCGCCATGACCCGGTCGCCCACCGAGTACCGCTGGCAGCCCGGACCGGTGGCCACCACCTCGCCGGCCATCTCCAGCCCTCCGGTGGTCGGCGCACCGGGCGGCGGGGGATAGCCGCCTCGGGCCTGGGTTATGTCGGCCCCGTTCAGTCCTGCGGCCCGAACCGCAACCAGCAGCTGCCGGTGGCCTGGTTCCGGGTCGTCTACCTCGCCGATTGTCGCCTGGCCATCCTCAAATACCACCGCTCGCATCAGCCCTGCAATGTAGTGGTCAAAACGGCCAATTGCGGGGGTGTCGTTGTGACATCCATGTCGTAGGCTTCGGGCATGGCCACGCTGACTCAAGCCACGTTCACCCGCATGGACGAGTCCACTGCTGAGGACTGGGCGGCAAGCGTCCCAGCCCACCAATACCTCGAAGAGCGGATAGCCGACCGGGTGTTGCGAGAGCTTCAGGATCTGGCCTCCGGGCCCCAGGGATTCGCCGTCGACCGGCTGGTCCACAGCATCCAGACCGCCCACCGGGCCGAGAAGGCCGGGCGCGACGACGAGTACTTGGTATGCGCGTTGGTCCACGACATCGGCGACCTGCTCACCCCCCACAACCACCCCGATCTGGCCGCGGCCATCCTCAAGCCGTTCGTATCGGAAGCCAATCTGTGGATGGTGCAGATGCACGGTGTTTTCCAGGGCTACTACTTCTGGCACCACGTAGGCCTGGACCGCAACAGCCGCGACGCCTACACCGACCACCCCCACTACGACCGCTGCGCCGAGTTCTGCGCCGAGTACGACATGCCTGCGTTCGACCCCTCCTACCCCACGCCACCGCTTGAGCACTACGAGCCGCTGGTTCGCAGCTTCTTCGCCCCCAAAGCGTGATGGCGACCGGCGAAGCCGTATCCGAGTGGCCTCGCTGACATGATCCTCTCCGACGTATCCATCGGCAAGGAACTGGAGGCGGGCCGCATCGAGATCGAGCCGCTGGCCGACGGCGCCATCCAACCCTCGTCGGTCGACCTGCGCATCGACCGTCACTTCCGGGTGTTCCGCAATCACACCGAGGGGCTCATCGACGTCAAGAAGAATATGGACGCCCTCACCGAGCCAGTGGAGATCGAATCCGACGGGGTGTTCATCCTCCACCCCGGCGAGTTCGTGCTGGGATCCACCCTGGAGCGGGTTCGAATCCCCGACGACCTGGTGGCCCGGCTGGAGGGCAAGTCGTCGCTCGGCCGTCTCGGGCTGCTGATCCACTCCACCGCCGGGTTCGTGGACGCTGGGTGGAACGGCCGCCTCACCTTGGAACTGTCCAACGTGGCCACCCTGCCCATCACCCTGTACGCCGGGATGAAGATCGGCCAGATCTCCTTCATCCGCATGACCACCCCCGCCGAGAACCCCTACGGCTCTTCCGAGGCCGGCTCCAAGTACCAAGACCAAGCTGGCCCCATTCCTTCCCGCTACTGGAAGAACTGGTAGGAACATCGCTGTCTGGCATCATCCGATTTGAGCCGATGCCGCTTTGGTTGATCAGCCGACAATTCAAGGGAGATGCCTGATGACGCTGATCGACGAGCTCGCTGAACTGCTGGGCGATGGTCTCCTTCTCGACGACGATGCCCGCAGAAGTCGAGCCCGCGATACCTGGCCCCGCTCGGAGTTCGACCAGTGGCAGGGGCAGTTGCATTTGCCCAAGGCAGTGGCGATGCCGTCGACAGCTGAACAAGTGGCTGCGACCGTGCAGTTGTGCCGGACCCACGGGGTACCCATGATTCCCCGGGGCGCCGGATCGGGCTGCGTGGGCGGTGTTTTGGCATCATCCGACTCGGTGGTGATCAGCACCGAGCGCTTGAGCGGGCTGCGGTGGCTCGACCCGGTGGACGGCCTGGCGGCGTTCGGAGCAGGTGCGATGGGGATCGACGCCGAGAACCGGGTGCGGGAGAACGGCTTCACCATCGGTCACTGGCCCCAGTCGATCGAGGTTTCCTCGGTGGGCGGGTGGGTGGCCACCCGGGCGTCGGGCCAGTACTCCACCGCCTACGGCAACATCGAGGACATCGTCTACTCGGTGGAGGCTGTGTTGCCTGATGGGTCGATCTATCGGTCGCGGCCCACTCCCCGAGCGTCGGCCGGCCCCGATCTGCGCCAGCTTCTGTTGGGAAGCGAGGGCACGCTCGGAATCATCACCGAGGTGACCTTCTCGCTGCGCCCGCTCCCCGAGCCGGGAGTGCGCCAGGCGTTCCACTTCGAGGACATGAGCGCGGGAATCGACGCGGTGCGCAGTGTGATCGTGCCCGGTTGGCGGCCCCCGGTAGTGCGCCTGTACGACGCGGGCGAGACACGCCGCCACTTCCGCGACCACGTGCCCAAAGGCCGCTGCGCGGCCATCTTCTTGCACGAGGGACCGACAGGACACGCCGCGCTGGAGGCCACCGCAGTAGCCGAGCTGTGCCGAACGGGTGGTGGAGAGCCGGCTGATCCCGGTGCGGTGGACCACTGGTTCGAGCACCGCAACACCGTGCCCACTTGGACCGAGCTCTTCGAGCAGGGCCTGGTGGCCGACACCATCGAGGTGGCCACCGGTTGGCGCCACCTGGCCCGGCTCTACACCGCGGTCGTCGAGGCCATCAGTGCGGTGCCCACGGTGATCGCGGCCACGGCCCACACCTCGCATGCCTACCAGTCCGGGGCCAACCTCTACTTCACCTTCGCCGCCCAGCCGTCTGATCCCGACGAGTACCAGTCGGTCTACGACGCCTGCTGGACCGCCGCCATGGGGGCGGCTGTCGACTGCGGTGCCGGAATCGCCCACCACCACGGTATCGGCCGCGTCCGCCGCCCCTGGATGGCCGACGAGCACGGCGACGCCGGCATCGGCGTCCTGCGAGCCGTCAAACAGGCCCTCGACCCCCAAAACCTCATGAACCCCGGCGTCCTCATCCCTGACTGAGGATCAGCCACCTACACCGACCGCAGCATGGCGACACCCATGCACCGTCCCGCTCTGCCGGACTGACCGCGATGGGTGAAGAATCGCCGGGCGTCCAGCGTGTCCATCCGACAGTCTTCAATGTTCTTGAGCCATACACCGGCATCGAGCAGCTGCTGTTTGACCATGAACGGGATATCGAGGTGCGGCTTCTCCCCCACGTCGTAGAGCACCGCCGGTTGCTGATGGAACTCTCCTTCGGCCTGCATGGCTTCGTTCATAGAGACTTCGAGGGAGAGCGGTTGCAGGCAGGGCCCGATTCCGGCCTGGATATCCCGTGGTCGACTGCCGAACTCCCGAACCATGGTCTCGACAGCCTTCTGGGCGATGCGACCAACCGCTCCGCGCCATCCCACGTGAACGATGCCGATGGCCGGTTGAGTAGGGTCGTAGAGCACCACCGGAGCACAGTCGGCCACCAGGACGGCCATAGGGAGATTTGGCGTGCTGGTTACCAGAGCATCGCAGGCGGCCACCCCTAATTCCGCCGAATCGGCCCCCCGACCCCTGTCCTGCTCGCCGACAACCTTTACCCGAACCCCATGCACCTGGCGGGGCACCACCAAGTCCCGGAAATCGAAGCCGAGGTTGTCGCCCGCGACCTTGCGGTTGGCGACAACCCGCGCCGTGTCGTCCCCCACCTCGAAGCTCAGGTTCAGGCTGGCCAGCTCCCCTGTGCTCACCCCACCGTCACGGCCCGTGACCGCGGCCAGCGCCTGATCACTGTCGAAGCTAAACCGGATTGCATCCATTCGTGTTCCTCACGACGAACCGGTCAAAATCGTACGGCAAGTGGAGTTCCCACAGGAGCAGATCATGCATGAATCCCCGGTGTGGTCCTCGCCGGTCTTGCGGTCGGTACGCGGGGTGGTCGAGCGCTCCCTACACGTTCGCACGTCGGTTGAGGTAATCGAGCAAGTGGCCTCGTGGATGGCCTACGAGGAATTCGCCTTTCCGTCTGGCGCTGTCGATGAGGCAATCAGCGACCGGACCGACCCGGAAGAGATCATCGACGTCTCGTTCTTCTACGCGGTCATGAACTTTGCCTTCACCGACTTCGACTCCGGGGTGAAGTTCGCCGCCGAATATGGGGGTCGCACCTGGTCGGATAGCGAGGGCATGTTCGCCTGCGTTGCCCAGGCGTTGGACGACGGCGTACCGCTGGCCGACGGCGCCTACCTGGCCGAGATCAGTCGAGCCGAACTGGGACGCGTGTTCAGCGGGAACATCGAGATCCCCATGCTCGACGAACGGGTCGAGATCCTCAACGCCGCGGGGCAAGTTCTGGCCGAGCGCTACGACGGCAATGCTCACCGGTTCGTCGCCGACTGTGCGCCCGCCATGTACGACGCGGGCAACGGTCTGTTGGAGCGGCTCGTGGCGGAGTTCCCCCGGTTCAACGACGTCAGCACCCACGATGGCCATGAGGTGCAGTTGCACAAGCTGGCCCAGCTCTGGCTGTGGCAACTGCACATGGCGCTGGCCGGCGATGGTTCCTTCGCAGTCGCTGACCTGGATCGGATGACGGCGTTCGCCGACTACATCGTCCCCGTCGCCCTGCGGCTCATGGACATATTGTCCTACGCCCCAGAGCTGGAAGCTGCCATCAACAGAGGTGAGCTAATCGCTGCGGACAGCCCTGAAGAAGTGGAGATCCGAGCCCACACTTTGTACGCCACCGCCCTGCTCACCGACGCCATCAACCAGATCCGCCCACCGTCGGCGGCACTCGTAGTCCCCCAAGTGGACTTCCGGCTCTGGAAGGCGTACCACGCCACCTTCTGGCCCCACCACCTAACCCGCACCATCATGTACTGACCACTGGAGTCGAGGTCCTCGGGGTCTCAACAGCCCGAACACGCCCGTCGGATGTCATCAGCGCGGAGAGAGCTAGGAGCGGGTCGCTGCTGGGGGCAGTCTGGCTTGATAGGCGTTGGTGAGGCGGGGCCACCACCGATTCCAGAACGAGCCCGAGGTCTCGGCGAGGGCGCGATCAATCTCTTGGGCGTAGGACTGCATCAGCTGCGAATTGCGGAATAGCTCGCTATGGGTGCTGGCTACCGAGTGCGCGGCCAAGAAGGCCCGACGCGCCTCCGTGCCGGGCCATCGGTCTGGAAGGAGCTCGGTCGGCAAGAGCGGATCGTCGCGCATGACCGCTTCGGTGGCGACGATGGCCGAGACCATGGAAGCGGCCACCTGGTCGCCGTCCATCGTTGGGGCCTGCTCGGCTATGGACGCCAATTGCCGGCCAACCACCTCGTACCGCCCGGCGAGGTCGGCCAACGGCCAAAGCCGCTCGACCAGATGCTCGTCGGACAGTTCCTCCCCGACTCGGATCGTTCGGGTGTCGAAAGTCGTCACGGCGTCGGACACCTCGAGGTGGTCGGCGAGCTGGAAGACGAAGCCAGTCAGATCGTAGGCGTGGACGTAGAGCCCCGACTGGACAGGGGCAGCCCCAAACTCGACCAGCAGGTTGCGAATCGCATCGCGGGCCCCCCGACGCCTCTCTGGAATCCCAAACCCGACCAGCCGCCAGGACCTATCCCAAGGTTCAAGCCCGGCATCGACTCGATGCGCATAGGCTGACCAGCCAAGATCCACGTCGAGAGCGGCCCGCCCCGCATCGGTCACCCAATATTCCGCTGAGCGGCCCCGACCCCCGGATTGAGTCAACAGACCCTCCCTGACAACCCGGCCGAGACAGTCGCGCATTGCCTTGTCGGAATGGCCGAGCAGGGAGGCCATCGCAAACAAGGGGCCGGCTGACACCCGACCGTTCTGGCCAATCCCCGACAGGACAAGAGCTCGGGTTGGAACAGAACTCATAGGGCCACTGTGCTCCTCTCCCTCGGACTTGCCATGTTGTCGTATTTTATCAACGACCGTTGTATCTCTGCGACAATCCCGCTACATTGCTCCCTGTGAGTTCCGCTGCGCTGACGTTCGCCCCCGACCGTGCCCTGCCCAACATCGCCTATCGGGATCCTTCGTTCCTCCAGGCCGAGATGGACGGCATCTGGCATGGAGATTGGGTGTTCGTCACCACCGAGGATCATGTTGGCGCTCCAGGCGATCAGCTTCCGGTCATCATTGGCAACCAACCTGTCCTGTTGTGGCGCAATCAACAGGGCGAGCTGGCGGCAATGTCGAATCTCTGCGCTCATCGGGGAACCCAGCTGGTTGATCGGCCGTCAAATGCCAAGCGAATCCAGTGTCCGTACCATGCCTGGACTTACAACGACGGCGGTCGGCTGTTGTCGGTGCCGTTCGCGCCGAGCAGCGCCATCGACAAGGCCGCACACTGCCTGCCGAAGTACCGAATCGAGTCTTGGCACGGCTTGGTGTTCGTGAGCCTCAACCCTGACGTGGAGCCGCTCACCGAGCGTTTCGCGGCCATCGAGCCCCACGTTGTCGCGCACGGGATCGACCAAATGGTCCATCGCTCAGATCAGCAGGACACACAGGAGTGGGAATGCAACTGGAAGCTGGCGATTGTGAACGCAATGGAGAGCTACCACTTGTTCCAGGTCCACCCCAAGACGCTCGACCCCTTTACGCCGACTAGGGACGCCTACTACATCACTGGCTCGGCCAGGGCGACCGCCACCGGTGGCAAGGCGGAAAACCAGGACGACTATCTCCTGATCAGCCTGCCGCCCAACTTCGTGGGTGTGTTCAACTCCGGCGGCTTCTACTGGCAGACGGCCCACCCGATCGGCGCTGAACGCTGCGCCATCCGCACTGGCGGGGCTGCTGCCTCATCTTCCGGTGCTCGCACCAATGATCGATTCAGGCGCTGGACTAGCCAATTGGCCAGTACCGCGGCGGCCTACTCGCTGCCGGACTTCCTGCCCGAGGACAAAGCCATCTGCGAGAGAGGACAGCGTGGTGCCATCGGGGATTTTGAGCCCGGACGTCTCGTTCCCATTGAGCGGGTAGTGGCCGACTTCGGCCACTACCTCAATTGGCGGATCAACGGCATTGAGCCGCCCGCCGTCCACACCGAGGAGATCCGGTGATCCCAAATCCTGCACGACCAACTCAAACCCGATCCTTGCGGTTGTGGCCGACATGGACTGCGGTGGCCGCGGTGTGGGCCTTTTCGCTATCCAACCAGATCTGGCTCTTTGCCCTGCTGTTCTTGGCCTGGGCCGCATTCGACATCGTCACCGGCGAGAGCAGCTTCGTCCAGCGCGTCACCCGCCGCGAGCAACCGGGCACTTATTGGCTGGTGGTCTTCACCTGGGTCGTGCTGTCAGTTTTGTGGCTCGTCTATCCGGGATAGGTCAGGCGCTGAGTTCGGCGAGAAGGGCGGTGGCCAGGGTCCGGTAGTGGGATTCCTCGTTGTAGAGGTGGGCGGAGATACGCAGCAGGCGCTCGGGCGGATCGGGCCAGGCAAACACTGGTACCAGGATGTTGTGCCTGTCGGCCAGCGCGTCCATGAGGGGGTCGAATATCTCTGATCCTGAATGGTCGGCGGGCGGGACCGGCACCGATGCGATGGACCCGATCATGTCCTCTGGAGCTGGCGGATCGATCCCCAAGGCGTCGAGCAGGATTTCCCGACCAGCCAGGCACAGCTCCCGAATGGCCTTCCGGACCCCGGGCCAGCCATCGGGGTGCATGGCGGCCACCGCGTCCAGGGCGTCGGGCACCGTGAGCCAGGGGCTGGGATCCTGGGTTCCCGTCCAGTCGAACTGGGCATGGAAGTCGCTGCTGCTCGATGGCCAGCCGCCGTTGTAGCCGTGGCTGATCACCGGGGGATACACCCCCTCTCGGCGGTCCTCCCGAACCCAGAGCAACGCCGCGCCTTTGGCCGCGCACATCCACTTGTGGCAGTTGGCGGTCACATAGGAGACGCCGAGAGCAGAAACGTCGAAGTCGATCATGCCGGGGCCGTGGGCGGCGTCAACCAGCACCGCCACATCGGGCTCTAAGGCGGAGGCGAGCTCGGCGACCGGCATGACCAGCCCCGTTGCCGAGGTCACCGCGTCGATCATCAGGACGCGGGTGCGATCGGTGACCGCCCCAAGCACAGCATCGACGATCTGCTGCGAAGACTCCAGCGGAAATGGCGCCCGGGCGGTGACCACTTGGGCACCGGTCCTCTCCGCCGAGACCACCGCCGCGTTCACGCAGGCGTTGTACTCATGGTCGGTGATGAGGATCTCATCGCCGGGCGTGAGGCTCGGCTCCAGCGACCGCATCACCGCGTTCACGCCGGTGGTGGCGTTGTTCACGAACACCAGCCCCGCCTCATCGGCCCCCACGAAGTCGGCCACCACCCGGCGGGCGGTATCCAGTTCATGCTGGTACTCATCGCCGACGAAATACCTGGTGGGGTTGGCCTCCATGCGCCGCCGCACCCGCTCCTGCGCTTCCAGCACATAAGCCGGCGTCGCCCCAAACGACCCGTGGTTGAGATGCAGCACCCCGTCTTCAAGCAGCCACGGACTCACAGAAACCACCGCCGAACCCTACAACGGCGCTCGACGCAGCTATCCGGCATTTGCGCAGCCCGCACTCGCCCGTATCATGCGGCATCGACAGGAGGCGACGACATGTCTGATACGAACCTGGCCGTCGGCAGCCAGATCCATCTCGGTCACTCGATGATCACCTTCATCGAGCCGCACCGCGGCGAAGGGCTGCACGAGTACAACCGCTGGTACGAGCACGACCACGCCTATGCCGCCATGTTGGCCGCGCCGGGCTGCTTCGCCTACCGGCGCTACGTGGCCCCGAGGCGGCTGAAGAACCTGCGCTTCCCCGCCGATGGAGCGGTGGCCGACCCGGTGGACAACGGCTCATTCATCGCCCTGTACTGGATGGAGGAGGGGCGCGACACCGACACCTTCGGCTACTCGTTCTCGGTCGGCCCCGACTTGTTCGCCGCAGGCCGGATGAACCCCAACCGCGACCACGTGAGCACCGCTGCCTACGACCTGGCCGGATCGGCAGGCCGAGGACCGGCCCCGGTCCCCCCTGAGATCGCCCTCGACCACCCCTACGCCGGCCTAGTGGTGGCCTGGATCAGAGGCGACAGCACCGAATCGGTGCTTGCTGCCGCCTCAGCTCTGCGGGCCGAACGCGACCCGGAGCTCCTGGCCGAAGGCAGCCCCATCGGCCAGATCATCGACTTCGTGCAGGTGGCCAAAGAGGGCGGCCTCCCGCCCCTCACCGGTGAACACCCCGAAGTCCTCCGCCTCTACTTCTGCGACCAAGACCCCGAACACTGCTGGGACGCCTTCGCCACCCTCGCCGACGACGTCGCCGCCCAAGGCGCCCGCCTAGAACTAGCCGCCCCCTTCATCCCCACCATCCCCGGCACCACCCGCTACCTAGACGAACTCTGGTAACTGGCCTAGGGCGCGCTGCGGGCCATGACTGTGGTCCAGAAGGTCATCATGTCTTCGACGAATGCGGGGGCGAGGTCGGGGGTTCCGGCTATGTGGGCGCCGCGGGTGGCGAAGCCGGCTTTGGCGGCGTAGAGGAAGCCGTCGAGATCTACTAGGGCTGGGTCGGGCTGGTCGGAGGTGGGGAGGATGAAGGCGCCGTCGTCGGCGATGTAGACGGAGGGCGCATTGGGGGCCACTGCGGCATCGGGTATGTGTTCGAGGGGGGTGGTGCGGTCGAAGCTGTGGTGGGCGCCGGCCACGATCCTCACGCTGGCGTCGCCGCCAGCGATCCGGATGGCGTGGATGTGGGATTGGACCTGGGTGGGTGAGCACCAGTCGTCAAGGTCACCGATGATCGCCCTGACCCGAGTGCTGCCTAGGGCGGGATTGAGGAACTGGTGGCCGCACCAGGGGTAGGCGGCGTATACACCGGCGAGCTTCGGGGCGGCAGATGCCGAGGCCAGATGCACTGAGGCGGCGCTCAGCACCGCGGAGCCGCCGCGGCTGTGGCCTTGCGCTCCGATTCGCGAGGCGTCGATTTCGGGTCGGGTCGCCAGAAACTCAGCACTGGCCAAAACATCCCAGGCGCTGGCCGCAAAGGAGTACTGGACCTGATTGTCCACGGTGGAAACGACGCCCCGAGGGCCAAAGGGGTCAATGGCGCATGCTGCGATTCCAGCATCAGTGATCGTCGCCGCGTGGGACAGGTGATGCGACTGAAGGCCCAGGCTGCCGGGAACAACGATCACCACCGGCAATGGCCCAGCCCCATCGGGCACAAAGAGCTTGGCCCACAAGTCAAGGCGCGGCATCGTCGCCGTGTCGGAAATGGCCTGATAGAAGTTCTTGGGATTGGCCGACGGAATAGTCAGCGCTTCACCCGCCAGCCCATTTTCTAAGCAGAAGTCGTCGTCATAGACAGCCCCGTTATCGTCCACCGAGTCACCTTAGTGGCCTCTTGAACACCGCCCCCGGGTGTACAACTGCGATACGGAGGAGGCGACATGACCGCTCCGGGACAGCCCGGAAAAGGCGGGTCAGGCTCAGATCATCAAGAGAAGCGCTTGACGAGGTTGTCCAGGGTGGTGGCGATGGAGTCTTCGATGAGCTCGTCTTTGACCATCCTCATGGTGAGGGGCCGGAATCGGATATTTCTGTAGTCAGCCGACTCGGTTACCCGGGTGCCGCCCTCTACGGGCTCCAACTCAAAGCGCCAGCGGTTCTTGATGAAGTGGCACCAGGCGATGAGCTGGTTCTCCTCGTACTCCACCACCTTGCTGGTCACTCTGTAGGGGAAGCCGTAGGCCTTCATACCAATCGTGAATTTCGACCCCAGTCGCATGGACCCCTGACCGGCGATGAGCCTTTGAAGGGTTCCGGAGCCATCAATCTCAACATGGCGAGCCGGGTCGGCTAGCAAGGCGAAGATCTCCTCTGGAGCAGTTGGAACCACTCGGCTGGCGGTAAAGAGTCGATTGCTCATGACAATCGCCCAGCCTACGCGAACTCAGGATTATGTTCACCCGTCCAGGTCTCGGGTGAACAGGCGGTAGGCCAGGTAGTCCACGCTGAGATGTGAATTCGACAGGATGACAATGCCTTCGCCGAGTTCGACGTCGAAGCCGATGAAGGAGGCATAGCCGCCGGTTGCACCGGGGTGCCCTATGAACTGGCGGTCACCCTCGGTTGCGATCATCCACCCCAGCCCGATGTCCATGCCGAGCCGGGGACCATGCCGCTGGGGCAGACGAGCCAACTCCATTGCCTGCTGGAGAGGTGACTCGCTCAGGCCGAGATTGGCTTCGAGGAAAGTCAGAAGGTCGTTGACTGTAGATCGAAGAGCTCCCGCGCCAGCGAGGGTCGGCACGTCCCAGTTGGCGACGGACCGAAGCCGTCCGTCGTGCCCAGGGGCGAGGCGCTCGCGGAGTGCCTGCGTCAGCTGGACCGCAGTATCGGACATGTGCAGCGGTTCGAGAATCCGCTCATCGATTAGCGTCTCGAAGTCGGCGTCCTCCCGTAGGGCGAGAGCATGGCCCAACAGACCGAAACCAATATTCGAATACTCGACTGTGTCGCCGATGTCTCGACCTAACTCGTGGGATGACAAGAAGGTGTTGAGGTCTTCGACGGTGTAGTCGGCGTAGGGATTGGCCAGATTCGCAGGGTTGAAGTTATCGGGCAGTCGGGGCAGCCCGGAGCTGTGCGTCGCCAGGTGGCCCAGCGTGATCTCCGTACCATTGCGAGTGGGCATCAGTACCTCGTCGCCGAGCAGGCTCTGCACAGGGGTGTCAAGCCTCAGCTCCCCTCGCGAGACCAGTTCAGCCAGCACAGTGGACGTGAACACCTTCGTTATCGAGCCAATCTCGAAGACAGTGTCCCCGTCGGGCAGAGTCGCGTCGTCTTCGCTTATGCGGCCGTACCCGACAACCACACGACCGCTGGCGCTAGTCACACCGACCACGACCCCGACACTCTGCTGTTGCTCGTCTACGAATTCCTCTAGGAGCCTGCGTATCTGCGGCTCACTCAGCGGCTCAATTTCTGGACCGACGGATGTCTGGGCATTCGGCCGGCTCCGCGTTTCAACGTCCGCCTCGCTGGATGTCTGAGAGTCCGACCCGTTAGGTGGCTGAAGATCCTGGCCGGGTTCCTTCATCGTGTTCCCGCCCGCGCAGGCAACGCACCACAGCGCCAGTCCAACCCCAACCACAAGCACCCTTCGCATCGCCAAACACCATGGCATCAGGTGGAGCCAAACCAAAGTCGAATCACGTGTTTCCGAAGGACCCCCCCAGATCACACTGCCTCAGAAGTCTTGCGCACCTAGACGACCTCCAAGTGAACTATGTCGTCAGCAAATACGATTCAAATGCCCAACAGGGCTTGATGGCGGGGGCGGGACTTGAACCCGCGACCTTCGGATTCTGAGCCCGCCTCCATCTCCAACAGTCCTAGGTGTAGCACCTCAATGCAGGGCAGTGGTCTCTCACAGCCTTCAACCCACTTGACTCTCGTCATAACCATCATGTAATTTCACTACTGGTCTGCTGCAAGCCAGTCCTCTCTCTCTTCAGCTCTCCGCCAGGTCACCTGGAGGGGAGGGGGTTCGGACGAGCGCCAGGCCAACCAGAACCCGTGGCCACGGCCACCGCTTTCAGGAGGCAACCATGTCATTTGACTTTGAAAACGCTGATTTTGTGGCGGACAAGCTTGAAGCAGAGCTTCTTCCACATCAGGAGATCCGCGAGGCGTTTCACAATGAGCTTGAGGCCGTCGTTCGACGAGCGGCTGAGAAGCTAGCCATCGATGAGCCATACCAACCATGGATTCGAGTTGGTATTGATTGGACACACATTGACGCCGAGATTGGCTCCGGCGACGAACCGGTGTGGCGCCTTTCCGTACTCGGTAATGGCGACGGCATGACCCGTGAAGAGCTGCAACGGTATGCAAAGACACTCGCCGTGTCCGGAGCCAACAACAACCAGAGCAAAGGTGGGAACCAGGGGATGGGGCTCAAGATCTCTGGGCCCACTCGTCATCCAGCTGGTGTTTCCGTCCGGACTTTGAGAAATGGTGAGGCGACTATGTGCCTGCTCGGCCGCGACCCAAAGACTGGGTATGACTTTCTCCCTATTGGGCACCATGGCGAGCGCACCATTGATATTTCATCTCAAATGGAGAAGATGTTTCCCAAAGAGATAACCGAGGTGGGTTCAGGCACCATTGTCACATTTCACGGTATCGACGGCACAGAGCACACATTGCTTGGACAGCCATCCAACTGGATTGAGAAATATCTAAATACTCGCTATGGGGTCCTCGACACCAATATTGACATCAAGGTAGACGTGCCAGTTGGTCAGGGGCGAAACAACGTCGTGACTAACTCAGCAATGAACCAGGACATGATCTCGAATCGGCATCAGGACCCAGACACCATGTACTTCAAGCCTTCTGCTGTGGTTGGGACGTGTGAAGTTTGGAGCGACGCAGCCGAGTGGTACCGAGAGCAGAGCAATCTCGCTTATGAAACTCACTCGCATGTGCATTGCCCAGGTGATCCTGAGGCAGGTATTCCTCCTGCAAGAGTACACTTCTGGTGTTTCTCTTCTGAGCCTAAGGGTCGTGATGTAACCAGCAGAACTGCAGGGCCAGGACGCATCGCTGTGATATTCCAGGGCGAACTACATGACTGGCGTGAGGGTATCGGAGCAAATGGCCTCTTTGCGCGTTTTGGGATCGTTTTCGGCAAGAGCCGAGTCTCACTAATCATTGAGCCGATCGGCGGATACGACGAGGTCGATTCAGACTTCGCGCGAGCCCACGTAATGCTGTCAAAGTCCAAGTTGCCGGTCATGGAGCACGACCTCGCACTCGAAACCTGGGCATCCCAGTTCAAGGAAGCAATGCCCGAAGCGATCAAGGCAGCAATTAGCGAAGCACGACAAGAGTCACTTGGCGACCACAACGTTACGTCCGAGGTGCTGAAGCGGATTTCAGAAATGCTCAAACGCCTCCGTCCACAGCACTACAGGCGTCAATCTGGCGGCGCTTCTCGTGCATCAGGCCAAGTGCTTGCAGCAGGCCGAGGCCAAGCCCTAGGCCTCGGTACCACACCCCCCTCTCCGAGAGGGCCATCAACAGGCTCGGGTAGTGACCCACTACTCGGCCTCCTGGATGATGCAGGTGAAGACGCTCAAGCTGCTAAGAGCCCTCTTCCTCTCATACACGCAGAGTGGAAAACTGAAGAATGGATCAACTCCCAAGCCGTTGTGGGTGACAATAATGTGACTGATCGCGCGGCAGCCCTAATCGGCGAAAGCGCTTCTAAAGCTGACCTACTTGCCCTGAACAGTGACTTCAGGGGCTTCACGCGGTTCGTGGAGGAATTGGACAAGGAAATCAACCCCTCAGGGGACCCTGACATCTCGAGCTTCCTTCTCAACAAGTGTCAGGAGTACACGCTGCAAAAGATGCTTGAGGCAGTACTCGGAGTGCGTCAACTGGAAAACGGCAACCAGTGGATGGCAAACGAAATCGCAAATGCGCTCGACCCCACAGCCTTGACCACGGCATTTATGGCCGACCGGTACTATACATGGCAGACGGTCAAACGAGTTGTGAGTTCTAGAGCCTCCCAACTGACTGCTGCTGCAAGCTAGCTTGGGGCCGTAGCAGAAGCGCCTAGGCCAGCAGGGGAGCCCCCTCGCTTTCTCCACTACGTCGACCCACTCACAAGATGTCGCTGCTCGTTTGTACCCTCGCTGGATGGACAAAGCGATCTATGGCAGACGACGGATCTTGGGACAATCATCCGATTCTAAGTCTCAAGCATGTAATTTCAGAGATGTGGGTTCCGGAGATTCCCTCAGTGTTGCAGGCCTGTTCGCTGGCATTGGTGGCATCGAGTTGGGGTTGCACGAGAACGGTGCAAGAACGAGGCTTCTCTGCGAATGGTGGGAACCTGCGAGAGCAGTTCTCTTCGATCGCTTTCCCGATGCACCAGTAGTCGGAGACATCCGCGAGCTCGATGGTCTCCCAGACGTCGACCTCGTGACCGCGGGCTTTCCTTGCACTGATCTCTCTCAAGCTGGCAGGACTAGAGGAATCACAGGCAGTGAGTCGAGTCTGGTATCTGAGGTGTTCCGACTGCTCAATGGCAGGCGGGTACCGCTGCTGCTGCTAGAGAACGTGCGCAACATGCTCGTTCTGGACAAAGGCGAGGCGATGCGGTTCCTCGTAGACGAACTAGAGGCCCTTGGGTACCGATGGGCCTACCGGCTAGTCGACTCCAGATTCACTGGTGTGCCGCAGCGTCGCCAAAGGGTCATTTTCATAGCGTCGCTAGACGACGACCCAGGGCGCATCTTGTTTGCAGACGAAGCTGGCGAGCCTTCCAGCGACCATTTCAATGATTCTGCATGGGGCTTCTATTGGACAGAAGGAGTGCGGGGTTTGGGGTGGGCCCGTGATGCAGTTCCGACACTCAAGGGGGGCTCAACGATCGGGATACCTTCACCACCAGCGATCTGGAACCCAAATGGGGCGTTTGATCGACGGCTCGTCACCCCCACCATCGAAGACGCTGAGGAGCTTCAGGGCTTCCCTCGTGGATGGACCGAGCCAGCGGGGGCAGTCTCTCGCCGCAAGGGCGATCGCTGGAAACTAGTTGGAAACGCGGTAACTGTCGGTGTCGCTCGATGGATCGGTCAGAGGATAGTGAACCCGGGTTCGCAAGCAGCGGCAGGTCAGCCGATTGTTCGAGGCCAGACCTGGCCCACCGCTGCTTACGGCGCGAAGGGGAGATCCTTTGCTGTCGATATTTCTCTATGGCCAAGACACGAGCCATACCGCCACTTGTCAGAGGTCGTGAACCTCGAAGAGGCCCCGCCACTCTCGGCGCGCGCTGCAGCCGGCTTCTTCCACCGGACCCAAAGGAGTTCGCTGAATTTCGCAGACGCGTTTCTAGTTGACGTGGCCGAACATGCAGCAGTGATGGCATCAGAGATCCCAGCAGCCTGACCAGGGCCGTTTCAAGCACTTGGAAATTTGGGGGCTGGCCTGCATTCACCGAAGCTGCCGCAGGGCTCGAAGATGCTCCGAGCATCATGATTGCCCGAAGTGTTCCCTTGTAACGTCTGACGTCATGGATGGCCCCGACATCCTCGCCCAAACATTGAGCACACCTGCTCCGACAAAGGGAAAGAAACCAGGCCCTTGGCAGTACCACTCAAGGGGAATCAGGCACTCCATTACCTCCTGCTGGGGTGTCCTGTTTGACCTGATCGGAACATCAGCCGTTCTCCGAGAACACATTGAACAGGGAAAAGTGGTGTTTGGGCTCGACCATGAGATGCGCGACTTCGTCGCCGATCGCGCCAAGAACCTCGACTTGGTCATTGCCAGACCTACCGATGGCCACGAACGCACAGGCCGCACCTTCAGGGACCTTCCAGACAGGTACAAAATGGAATTGAACGCAACGCAACAGGGTCGTCTCAAATCACTACCGAATCCGGAAGAGGGACCAGTGGGCGCCCCCCTCCTGGCACTTGAGGCCAAAGCCATGTTTACTGCCTTCGCGAAGTCCTATCCGCGGTTCTACGATGAGCTCAACTCATCGCACCGCGCAATCCACGGATCCTCGAACAACTCACTAGCCGTTGGGCTGGCCATCATCAATGTCGCCGACCAGTTCATCTCGCCGATCTTGAACCCCGACTATCCGACTACTGGGCAAGCCCAGTACACGAAACACAATCAGCCAAGTGACGCCCTGGGCGCGATCGACAAAGTGGAGCAGTTACCTAGGCGAACTTCAAATGAAGGGACCGGGTACGAGGGCCTTGGAATCATCCTTGTCGACTGCGTAAATGACGGTTCGCCGGTATCCGTCGCAACTCAGCCCCCAGTGCCCGACAACTATCGATACGAGAATATGGTGACCCGAATCGCCAACGAATACGACGTCCGCTTCCGAAACATCTGATCGCACAGACGCTCCGCAAGGTCCGACGAGTGGCCAACTACGAAGGCTCCAGATACGAACGCCTCGCTGCACTGCCTGACACCCAGCATTTACATAGGCCGGAGGACAATAGGTCTACAAGCCTTCGCTAAGTAGTGGGGTGTTGACGACCTCGCAATAGCTGGGGAAACGCGGCTCTCCCGAGAGGTGGTCCACGTTTTTGGGGTGGGGGGGTCCACGTTTTCTGAGGTCGTGTCTACCCTGGTGAGTGGCCCGCGTCGGAGAATTTCGGCTTTTGGCGAACGATTTGGGGCTCTTTTGCGGTTGCCCAGTACCCGAAGGGGGGCCTCTGAGCCGCGAGGTGTACGAGGACGTGGCGGCTGTGCTGATCAGCTGGCTGCACCTGGACGCTCAGCGGATCGACGGGTCGGGGAAGCGAGCCTGTGTCCGGCTGGCGGTGAGCTATGCGTGGGCGGCGAAGGCGTGGGCTTGTGGCGGCCAGTTTGGCTGGGGGCTCCACACTTGCCCTTCCTCTCACGAAATTGGGGCCACTAACTACACCCGAAGCCTGCCGCAGTCACCGTACCTGACACCCCAACTGGAGCCGAAGACACCGCACAAAGCCACAGGTCGCGAACAAAACCGCGATAAGCCGCGAAAGTCTCCTGGGGGTGTTCGTGGGTAGGTCTGGCCTGGGCGGTTGAGGGGGTTGCCCGAAGTTCTCCATATTCGCAAGACTCCGGGTCGGGTCAAAACCACCTGTTTTTCTCTTCGCCGGAGGTGCTCGGTCCGGCTACCGGCAAGATCCAGATGTCAGCTGGAGAGCTGACACAGACACACGGTGGTTGCTCCTATTCGTAAGTGATGTTGTGTTGGAACGGCGGCGTGTTCACGGTTTCAAAGTTGGGTGTGAGAGAGGACGGTTGAACGAGTGAGCAGTCATGCCCGTAGGCTTGCATAACAGATCGGGCTGTTTGGATCATCCACGGGTTCGCTCGTGGAGACACAAAAACACCGTGCCTTAGAAGGTCTGCGATCACCTGGATCTTGATGTAGGTGCCGGACGGAGGGGGCACTAACTCGTCCAGGATCACACCTGCTGGTGCGCCAGGGATAGGGGGGAGAGGAGTGCATGTGTGGGTTCCCTCACCAGCTTTAGCGGATTTGAGAGCCCAAATTTCCACAACCTCACCCGCCGGGCCGACACGTAGCTCACCTAACTTTTTGATCGGGTGGTGAGTTCCCTTCCCTGGAGCCGCTGGTTTCGGTATGCCGACTTCAGCTACCGCTTCTAGAGTTGAACGGGCGTAAACGACTCGGACTTCGTTTTCGTGCTCAAAATCTCGGCTCTTGTGCCGAGCAGCGGAAGTGGGGTCGAAACTCCCAGGAATGTCAACGGTAACTGGTGCAGGGTCGTCGCTGTAGATCACCTGCATCAAGCAGAAGGCGTCGTCTCTGAGTGATTTTCCTGCCAATGCCCTGAGCAGGCTGCTGACATCGGTGGAAACAGCTATGCCTGTATCCGGTGGAGCATAAGAGTTCCACATGTGGAGCAGTTCATTAGGCGCCGCAACCCAGCTACTCACCACCGTCTGGCTCGCCGTGTCGTCGAAGTGTCTCTGCACCTGATCCCGGAACTTTGGAGCCCTTACGTTGACCCATTCCCCCTCTCGTTTGTCCTCCATGCTTGAGAGAGGAGCGAGCCACAACGTCTCAGTCGCGAGAAGATGCACGAACCGGTCGAAGCTCATATAGCGCCAAAGACGCAAAGAATCGTCAAGTTCACTGTCGTCGTACTTTCGAATGACCATACCGGTAACTGTAGAGATGGACTTCGACAACTAGGGCTATTGGGACACCTCGCTGGGTCCACACCGCCAACCCTTCAAAGACTGAGCGGTGTATGGCCAAGTGCATACGTATGGCGCTGGTACATCTCGGGCCAAGGCGACGATCCCCGAGCACTTCTTCGAAGACGGCGAGGGCGCCGCCCTTGCCATCGACACGACCGCCTCGCAGGGGTGGGCGTCGACCCAGGAGTTCGCCGTGGAGTCCAAGGTCCGGGCGGCGCACGCCGACCCCGACGACGAGGGCTACGACGAATACGGCGACGTCGAGCTCGGAGACGACGGCCGGGTGATCCGGGGGGCCGACAAAGAAGCGCGAGCCATATACCAAACAGGCACCGGCAAGCGCATCGCCCGCGTCGTGACCGGCTTCTACCACCTGTACTCCACGATCACCAGAACGCTCCGCTACCACGGAGACCCCTACCACATCGAGATCGGGGATCCCGTGGCCAACTTCATCGTCGGCTTCGACGTCACAACCGCCGAAGACCCCGAAGCAGGAATAGCCGTCTACGACAGCGCCGCGGACATCGCCGGCGACATCACCCAGGTGCATGCCGACATGGGCTTCACCAAGTACATCGAGCGTTTCCTCGCCCATCTGCGGGAACGGGGCAGCGACCCCATCCTGCGCCAGCCGGTGACCGCGCTCAAGCACCCCAAGAAGGTCTATGTGGGCAAGAGGAAGCGCGAGTACTGGTACTACTGCGGCTACTTCTTCCCGCCCTGGCTGTCAGAGGACGACCTGCTCCTCCCCGAAGGCGCCGACCAAAAAACACGAGAGGCCCACTTCGCGAGGCTCGCCGGGATGGCCCTTACCCGCAACCAAGCCCTGCCCGGCGGGACGACCCAGCTCGAATGCCCCCAATGCTCCGGGCGGGTCACCAGCGACCGCAAAACCCGCAGAAAAAACGTCGAAGAGAACCCGAACGCCGAGCATCTCATCGCCGAGACCACCGTCGACGAGAACGGCGAGCCCCTCTACTGCTGCGAATCCACCACCATCCACATCACCGCCAAACAAGCCCGCCACTTCCAGCTGCCGCCCTACGGCACCCGAGCGCACCGGATCGCGGCCGGCTACCGCAACCCAGTCGAGGGTTCCAACAGCATCGTCAAAGACAAAGGCGGGCTCGAGCCCGGATGGTGCCGAATGTTCGGGCGTTCCGCCCAGCTGTTCGGAGGCCTCATGCTCGTCTTGGCCCACAACATGGGAATCCGCTCCCCCAAACCCGCCCCCGAAGAATCGCCGGCGCACGGCCCCACCCGGGAAACCGCGGCTGATACCGACCAGGAAGCCGCAGCTGACGCCACCGACCGGCCCGAAACGGCTCGGCCGCCCCCGTAGCCGCCTGAGCGGAACCCCTCTGCGAACCAGCGGCCCATAGCCGCTGGCTTCGCCGCGCCCCAAAACCAGCCCGAACACACGCCCTCAGCCGCCGACAGCGAACACCGCACCAATAGCCCGCCTGGACACACGACCAAGCCCCTTCAGCCAGCAAAACGAGGCCGGTACGGCCAAGCTCGTCAACAAAACCGGGGCAATTGGTAAAGCCCCGCTAGTGGCGGGGGCAGGATTTGAACCTGCGACCTTCGGGTTATGAGCCCGACGAGCTACCAGACTGCTCCACCCCGCGTCGAGTGGGTTGATTACTTTACCCCCCTCCCGCCGGGCTGTCACCTGGTTTTCCATGGTTCGTTGGTGACAGCCCGGCGGTCGCCAGGGGGTTCGGCGAGCTTGTTGGGTAAGCGGGCTAGGCGGGGTCGGCGAGGGCTTGGATCTCGGCCACTGCGATGGCGTGGGGCGGGGCGGTGAGCACTTGGGTGGGGACGGCGGGAGGTGGATTTGTGCAGGCGCCGCCGTTGAAGACGCACGCCACCGAGACGTCCCAGTAAGCGGTGAGGGCCACTTGGTAGCGGAGGTCGGGTTGGTCGACCGATGAGTAGCGGTAGTAGTGGAAGCAGTTGGATGGCTGGTTCAGCGGGTCGCGGGCAGGGTCGAAAGCCACCACGTCCTCGGCGTCGCACCAAAGCGTGCTCCCGTCGCCCATGGCGACCCGCAGAAAGCCCAGCCGTCGGGGAGTGGCGGTAGCGGTGAGGGTCAGTTCGTGGCCGTCAAGCGTGGTGGTCACCGTCTCCGACACCGGGGCGCGATCAGCGGGCGGCACCCACACATAGGTAGGAAGCTGCACAATGGCAATCTCGCCGGGCGCGGTCCGCGTGGTCGGCTGGGGAATGGTCATCTGGCCCCAGGCCTCATTGCGCAGCCGAGTGGTCTCCTTCAATGAGGGCGACGGGGGCTCTTGAGGCGGGGCGGGCTGGTACACCCAGAACGTGACGAGCTGCGTTCCTGCCTGGGTTTGGCACAGCTTCAAGACGTAGGTCTCGTCGGGGTCGGGGGCACTCACATAGTCGTTCTCCAACCAGGCGTTCAGCTCGGCGTAGTTGCCCTGTCGGAAGTAGCAGGGCGGCGTCGATGGGTTGGCCGGGTTTGTGTCGGGCTCAGACACTCCGGGTATGTCCACTTCGATCCATACCCCGATCTCCACCTGTCCGTTCTCCGTCTCGACCGATGTGCCCTCATCCTGCTGCTGCCATCCAGCAGCCGAACCCGCACTGAATACCGCAAGCACGCTGGTGGCGGCCGACACCAGCAGCGCAGTGAGTCGCATTGAACTTCCCTTCGGGCCTTCGGGGGCGCGCGTGGCGCGAGAAGGGGGAAGCTCAGGGGGAAGGGGGCAACTCTCCTATGCCAGCCCTCAGATGTCAATAGGCAGTTTGCAACTGGGGTCGAACCACTGTTCGGCTCACCACCAGCGCAATCAACGAGAAGCACCCGCCGGCGAAGAAGGCCATGGAGTACGACGACACCTCTACCACGCCGCCCAGGATAAGCCCGCCCAGCCCGATGGCCAGATCGTAGGCGATGCTGAAGGTGCCGATGGCTTGGCTTCGCCGGTTGATGGGTGCCGACTGTACGGCCAGCACGAACAGGGCGGGGAACAGGAATGTCTGGCCCATGGCCAAGAGAGCGGTGCCGATGAATACACCGGGGATCTGCGACCAAAAGGCCACCACCCACAGGCCGGAGGCCGAGAATGCGTACGACAAGGTGCTGGTGCGCTGGGGTCCCAGTCGGTCGGGCAACCGGGCCAGCAGGATTCGCAGGCTGATGACGCAGATGGCGAAAGTGGCGAATACTGCCCCGGAGTGGGCGAACCCAACGTCGTCCACATGCAGCTTTATGAAGGCCAGGAAACCGGAGTAGCCCATCAGCCCCAGCCCGAGCAACAGAGCCGGGCGGGCGGCAGGCCAGTAAATGAACGAGGTCGGCCACCCCGACAGGGCACCTTCGGGACGGCCGGGCATGGAGACTGCACCCAGCACGGTTCCGATGGCGCACAGCATCCCGCCCAGCACCCACACCGCGTCGGTGCTGACCGCGGCCGCCAACTGCTCGCCAATGATCGGCCCTGCGGCCAAACCGGAGTACGCCGTGACCGAGAAGTACGAGCTTGCCTCGCCCCGGCGATGCTCGGGGGCCATGTCTTGGGCGGCAGCGGCGATGCCCACGAAAAACGCCGCTTCCCCCAACCCGGTGAGAAGCCGGAACAGCACCGCCACCGCCACCGAGGACACCCACAGATTGCCGAGAATGCCGAGGCCGGCCAGCACGCAACCCCACACCCCCAAGAATCGACGCCCCTTGGAGTCGCCCAGAGGGGCGACAAGCGGACGGGCCACCGCGGCCGAGAGCCCGAATCCGCCCACCGCCAGGCCTACTGCCACCGGCCCGCCTCCCAAGTCGTTCTCCACAAAGCCGGGCATTACCGGATACACCAGTCCCAGCGACATGAAGTAACACACGCCGCCCAGACACAGCACCACAAAGCGGGCCGTGAGCAGTGGCTGGGATTCCAGCACCGGCGGATTATCGCCGTTCATCAGGGCAGCACCGGCGGATTATCACCGGTCATCAGGGCAGCACCGGCGGATTATCGCCGGTCATCGCAGCAGCACTCTTGACTATCGGCGATCTTCGAGAAATGGATAGCGCGACCGAACCTGTTCTAGGCGGGCGAGGTCGATTTCGGCGTACAACACGGCCTCTTCGCCTTCGGGGGCGGCGGCCACCTCAATACCAAACGGGTCGATCACCACAGAATCGCCCTGGTAGTCGATGCCGCCTCCCGTGCCCACCCTGTTCACCCCTACCACGTAGGCCTGGTTCTCGATGGCCCGGGCCGGCAGCAGCGCCGACCAGTGGGCCCGACGGGGCGCGGGCCAGTTGGCCACCACCACATAGCAGTCGGTGTCGTGGGCCAGACTCCAGAACTCATCGGAAAACCGCAGGTCGTAGCAAACGAACGGGGTGATCCTCACGCCTTCCACGGCAACGGTCAGGCGCTCGGAACCGGCGGCATAGTGCTCATGCTCGCCGCCGTAGGAGAACGGGTGGATCTTGTCGTAGACCGCGGCCACCCCGTCGGGCCCCGCCAGCACGAATCGGTTCACGGGCAGATCGGCCACCGATGGGTCCCGCACCGGCACCGAACCGCAAACCCATACTCCGTGGGTGGCAGCCTGGTCGGCCAGAAAGCCCACGCTGGGCCCGTCAGGAGCCTCGGCCACCCAGTCGGAGGCCATGGAGAAGCCGGTGGAGTACATCTCAGCCAGCACCACCAGCCGAGCACCATCGGCCGCGGCGTCGGCCACCTTGGGGGCCAGCAGCTCGAAGTTGGCCTCAGGGTCCTCCCACACGATGTCGTGCTGAACGGCGGCGATCTTCATGAGCCCGTCCCCAGCTTGGCCAACCGCTCCACCGTCTCGTCGAGCACCTCGGGTCGCTTGCAGAAGGCAAAACGCACCAAGTGTCGCCCCTCGTCCTTGTTGTCGTAGAACACCACGCTGGGCACGGCCACCACACCGCACAGCTCCGGCAGCTTGCGGCACAGGTCCATGCCGTCGTCGAAACCCAGCGGCCGCACATCGGCAGTCACGAAGTAGGTGCCTGCCGGTCGGTACACCTCAAACCCGGCCGCGGCCAGCCCATCGGAAAGCTGGTCCCGCCGAGCCATCAGGTTGGCCCGCAGGCCGTCGAAGTAATCGTCGCCCAGCCGCAGGCCCACCGCGATGGCGTGTTGGAACGGAGCCCCGTTGACGAAGGTCAAGAACTGCTTCGTGGTCGTGACCGCGTCCCGCAACTCGGGAATCGCGCACACCCAGCCGATCTTCCACCCCGTGAACGAGAACGTCTTCCCCCCGGAAGACACCGAGATGGTGCGCTCCCGCATCCCCGGCAGCGAGACCAGGGGAATGTGCTCACCGTCGTAGGCCAGATGCTCGTACACCTCGTCGGTCACCGCCAACAGGTCGTGGCGGCGGCACAAATCGGCGATGAACTCGAGCTCCTCCCGGTCGAACACCTTCCCGGTGGGGTTGTGGGGCGAGTTCACCACGATCATCCGGGTGCGGGGCCCGATGGCCGCGGCCAACTCGTCGAAGTCGAACCGGTAATGGGGAGGCCGCAGCGTCACCAGCCGCCGCTCAGCCCCAGCCATGGCAATCCCCGCAATGTGGGAGTCGTAATAGGGCTCGAACAACACCACCTCGTCGCCCGGCTCCAGCAGCGACAGCATGACAGCGGCAATTGCCTCGGTAGCCCCCGCGGTGATGAGCACCTCGGTGTCCGGATCAAAATCCAGGTCATAGAACCGCTTCTGGTGCTCCGCCACCGCCAGCCGCAGATCAGCAATCCCCAACCCCGGCGGATACTGGTTGTGCCCCGCCCGAATAGCCGCCACCGCCGCATCCGCCACCTCCCGCGGCCCATCAGTATCCGGAAACCCCTGCCCCAAATTGATAGCCCCCGTAGCCAAAGCCAAAGCCGACATCTCCGCAAAAATCGTCGTCCCAAACTCCACCAACCGCTCATTCAAAACCCGCTCCGGCACGGGCGAATCCTACTTCCCACCTCTCCTTCCCTCCCTTCCCAAATCCGTGTTGGTATATGCGTAGGCGGGGCGGCGGGCCACAAAATGGGTCGTGGTGGGGGGTGGCCCGGCTCAGGGCGCCCGCCGCCCGCAGCTTTGCGAGGACGGCGGGCTGGGCCGGGACAGGACCCGCCACCACGACCCCATCAAACAAAGCCCGCCGCCCCGCCGGGGGATAGTCAAACAGGACCCGCCACCACGACCCCGAAGAAACAGCCCGCCGCCCCGCCGGTGGATCGCCACCCAGATGTGCTAGCAACCACGCATGAACTCCAACAACCAACCCTACGGCGGCAAAGTCGGCAACACCGTCGCCGACTCCACCCCCTGGTGGCCCGACCCAGTAACCCCGCCGCCGAACAGCCCCAACGTAGTAATGGTCGTCCTCGACGATGTCGGCTTCGCCGACCTCGGCTGCTTCGGCTCGGAAATCGAAACCCCCACCATGGACGCCCTGGCCACCGCCGGCCTGCGCTACAACAACTTCCACACCACCTCCATCTGCTCCCCCACTCGGGCGTCCCTGCTCACCGGACGCAACCACCACTCGGTGGGCATGGCGGTGGTCAGCAACTGGGACACCGGCTATCCCGGCTGCACCGGGCGCATCACAAACCGGGCGGCCACCCTGGCCGAGATCCTCCGCCCCGCGGGCTACTCCACCTTCGCGGTGGGCAAATGGCACTTGGCCCCCATCGAGGACACCACCCCCGCCGGCCCCTTCGACCAATGGCCGCTCCAGCGGGGCTTCGACCGCTACTACGGCTTTCTGGACGGCGCCACCAACCACTGGGACCCCGACCTGGTGGCCGACAACCACCACATCGACCGGCCCGAGAAGCCCGACTACCACGCCACCGAGGACCTGGTGGACCAGGCCATCGCCATGGTCACCGCCCAGACCTCGGCGTGGCCCGAGCGGCCGTTCTTTCTGTATCTGTGCTTCGGCACCGGCCACTACCCGATCCACGTCCCCAAGCCCTACGTCGACCGCTACAACGGCCGCTACGACGCGGGCTGGGGGGCCATCCGAGAAGAGCGGTACCACCGCCAGAAGGGCAACGGCATCGTTCCCGCCGACACCGAGCTGCCCCCGTTCAACCCCGGCGTGCCTGACTGGAGCGACCTGAGCCCCGACGAGCAGAAGGTAGCCGCCCGGATGCAGCAGGCCTATGCCGGGATGCTCACTCACACCGACGAGCACCTCGGCCGGCTCATCGCCACGCTCGAGGAGATCGGCCAGGCCGATAACACCGTTTTCGTACTGCTATCCGACAACGGGGCCACCCAAGAAGGCGGCCCGTCGGGCCACGAGAACGCCATGCGCTATGTGAACGGCCTCGGCCCCCGGCCCATCGACCAGCAGCTCGCCAATATCGACGACATCGGCGGGCCTGGCAACTGGATGGTGTACCCCATGGGCTGGGCTATGGCCGGAAACACCCCGCTCAAGTGGTACAAGCAGAATACCCACGCCGGCGGGGTGCGCGACCCGCTCATCATCTCCTGGGCCGACGGAATCGCGGAGGGGGGCGCGATTCGTACTCAGTACCACCACGTGAGCGACATCACCCCCACGCTGCTTGAGGCCATCGGCCTGGAGCCGCCCGCCGAGGTGGCCGGGGTCGACCAGATGCCGATGGAGGGCACCAGCATGATGTACTCGTTCACCGACGCTGACGCCCCCACCAGCAAAGCCGAGCAGTACTACGAGATGTTCGGCCATCGGGCCATGTGGGTCGACGGCTGGAAGGCGGTTACCCGCCACATCCCTGGAGAGAACTTCGACGACGATCGCTGGGAGCTGTATCACCTGGATCAGGACTTCTCCGAGGCCCGGGACTTGGCCCAAGCCGAGCCAGAACGGCTGGCTGCGCTCGTCGACCGGTGGTGGGAGGCGGCCCGGGCCTATCAAGTGCTGCCCCTGGACGATCGCATCCTGGAGCGGTTCCACGTGCCCAAGCCCCGGCCCATCACCGGCCGATCCCGATTCGTGTACTACGACGGGGCGTACATACCCAGCGACGGCTGCCCCGACCTCAAGAACGTGTCCTATGAGATCACCGTGGAGCTCAGCCGAGCCGATGGCGACGACGGCACCCTGGTGGCCTGCGGCGACGTGGCGTCAGGCTTCGCCTTGTTCATTCAAGACGGGCGGCTGGTGTGGGACTACAACATGGCCTGGGAGCACTACGTGGCCGAAACCGAGCCCTTGCCCTCTGGCCCGGTCACGGTGACCGCCGCCTTCGAGCGAACCGGTAGCTACGCCGGCATCGCCCGACTACTGGTGAACGGCGTTGAAGCCGCTTCAGTGGACATGCCCGTAACCCACAACACCCACATCCACGCGGTGGGCATCAGCGTGGGCTTCACCAAAGCACCCTCCCCCAGCCCCCGCACCACCGGCCAATTCCCCTTCACTGGCACCCTCAGCCGAGTGGTGATAGACGTCGCCGACGACCGCGAGCTGCCCGACCAGCTGCTGGTTCTCGACTGAAGGCGAAGCGCGACCCCGGCCCGGCACGTCAAATTCAAAACCGGACTCGGCCCACCGGGCCGGAGCCGCTTAGCCGTCAAGATACCAACACCAGTTGGCGAGCAGCAGCGCGATATTTTGGCCAAATGGCCGCCGGTGACCAGAAGTGGAGTTTCGTGGTCGCGGCCAATCGCCTTCCGGTGAGGCGGGTGTGGGAGGGTGAGACGGCCAAGTGGGTTCCCAGCCCCGGTGGGCTGGTGTCGGCTCTGCGCCCCGTCATGTCCGGCAATCCCGACGCGGTTTGGGCCGGCTGGACGGGCGTGCCGGGACCAGGCACCGAGCCGTTCGAAGTGGACGGCTTCCAGTGCCATCCGGTAGGCGTGAGTCAGGGCGAGCTCCAGCTGTTCTACGAGGGGTTTTCCAACGCCACTTTGTGGCCCCTGTTCCACGACGCCCTAGTGCCCCCCAAGTATCACCGCACGTGGTGGGATGCCTACCGAACCGTCAACCAGCGCTACGCCGCCACCGTGGCCGATCTCGCCGCCCCCGGCGCCACGGTGTGGATTCACGACTACCACCTACTGCTGGTGCCCGGCCTTTTGCGGGAGGCCCGGCCTGACCTGCGGATCGGGTTCTTCCTCCACATCCCGTTCCCAGCCCGCGAGCTGTACATCCGGCTGCCGTGGCGGGCCGAGATAGTCGACGGCTTGCTGGGGGCGGACTTGATCGGCCTGCAAACACAGCTGAGCGCCGACAATTTCTGCCGGGCGGTGAATCGAATCACCGGCGCCAAAACCACCGGGAGGCTGATCCAGCACGACGGCCGAGCCACCCAGGCGGGCGCCTTCCCCATAGGGATCGACACCGACCGGATTTCCCGGCTGGCCGCCGACCCCGCCGTGCAGGCCCGGGCGGCGGAGATCCACCAGACCCTGGGCTCGCCCCGCACCGTGCTTCTGGGAGTGGATCGCCTGGATTACACCAAGGGCATCGAGGTGCGGCTGCGAGCCTTCCGGGAGCTGTTGGCCGAGGGGCGACTCTTAGTGGACGACTGCGTGTTGGTGCAGATCGCCGAGCCCAGCCGCTCCCAGGTCACCGGCTACGCCGAGGTCCGCCGAGAGGTGGAGCAGATGGTGGGCGACGTCAACGGGAACTTCGGGGTGATGGGCCGCCCGGTGGTCCACTACCTGCACCAGAGCCAGCCCATCGAGGAACTGGTGGCCATGTACCTGATTGCCGACATCATGCTGGTGACCCCTCTGCGCGACGGCATGAACCTGGTGGCCAAGGAATACGTGGCCTCCCGCCCCGACAACACCGGAGTGCTGGTGCTGTCGGAGTTCACCGGGGCGGCCCAAGAGCTGCGAACCGCCGAATTGATCAACCCCCACGACATCGAGGGACTGAAATCCGCCATGGAAGCCGCCGCCCGCCGCCCCCCCGCCGATGCCGAGCCGGCCATGCGGGCCATGCGACGGGTGGTGAGGTCCAATACCGCCCAGCGCTGGGCTGAGCGCTTTCTCGCCCGCCTGGAGGCCTGCGAATGAACGAGGCCAGCCCCGTTATGGCGGCCGAAGAAGTGGACGCCCGCTTGCGGGAGCTGGCCCGGGTGCCGGTGCTGCTGGTGGCCTGCGACTACGACGGCACGCTGGCCCCCATCATCGACAACCCCGATGAGGCCCGGCCCCTCCGGGAATCGGTGGCCGCGCTGCGCCAGTTGGCCGCCATGCCCGACACCCACGTTGCGGTGATCTCGGGACGGGCGCTGCGGGATCTGGCCGCGCTGAGCCGACTGCCCGAGGAGATCCACCTGGTGGGCAGCCACGGCACCGAGTTCGACGTCGGCTTTGCCGACGACCTGTCCCCCGAGCAGCGGGACCTGCGCGACCGGGTACTGGGGGAGCTGAACGACATCGCCCGACGCGATCACGGGTTCATCGTCGAGCCCAAGCCAGCCGGAGTCGCCTTCCACTATCGCAAGGCCGAACCCGAGATCGCTGCCATCGCGGTGGAAGACGTGCTTAGCGGTCCGGGCTCCCGGGATGGCGTTCACGTCAAAACCGGCAAGATGGTGGTGGAGCTGTCGGTGCTGGACCTCAACAAGGGCGACGCCCTCGACCGGCTGAGAACCGACGTTTCGGCCGAGGCGGTGATCTTCGCCGGAGATGATGTGACCGACGAGGACGCCTTCACCCGGCTTACCGGCCCCGACCTCGGTCTGAAGGTGGGGCCGGGGCCGACCCTGGCCCGGGGCCGCCTGCACGACCCCCAGTCAGTGGCTCAGATGCTGGCCCTTGTGGCCGAGCGTCGACGGGCGTGGCTCATGGGTGAACACGACCTGGCCATCGAGCGCCACAGCCTGCTCAGCGACCAGCGGACAGTGGCGCTGGTCACCTCTGACGCCTCGGTGAATTGGATGTGCCACCCCCGGGCCGACTCACCGGCGGTGTTCGCTGGACTGCTGGGGGGCGCCCGAGCCGGGCATTTCTCCATCAGCCGCCACGACGAGAGCCCGCCCATCTCCCACCGCTACCTGGACGGCACCATGGTGGTCGAGACCCGATGGTCAGATGTGACAGTTACCGACTACCTGGACTGCTCCCGTGGGCGGCCCTTCAAGTCAGCGGGCCGCACCACCTTGGTCCGAGTCATCGAGGGCACCGGGAAAATCGACATCGAGTTCGCCCCCCGCTTGGACTTCGGCCGGGCCCCCACCGGCCTGCACGTGATCCACGACGGCCTAGAGATCACCGGGGCCGCCGAATCCATGATGCTGACCGCGCCCGGGTTGAGCTGGAACATTGTGGACGACGGCCCCCATCAGACCGCGGTAGCCCAGGTCCAGCTTGATGGCGCGCCGCTGGAGCTGATGCTGCGTCTGGGCGTTCCCGGCCGGTTCGGCTGGTCGGACACCGCGGAGGCCGATCGCCGCGAGGCCACCGAGCAGTACTGGCGCGACTGGGCGAAGAAGCTCACACTGCCATCGGTGGCCGCCGAGGAAGTGGAGCGCTCCGCGCTGGTGATCAAGGCGCTGTGCCACCAGCCCTCGGGAGCGATCCTGGCCGCCGCCACCACCAGCCTGCCCGAGGTGATGGGCGGCGTCCGCAACTGGGATTACCGCTACTGCTGGCCCCGAGACGCCAGCATGAGCGCAGCCGCGCTGCTGGCTCTGGGCAGCAGCCAGGAGGCCTGCCATCTGCTGGATTGGATTCTCGACCGGGTGGAGCATCTCCCCGGACCCGAACAGCTCCGCCCGGTGTATCCCCTGGTTGGCGATGAAGCCCTGCCGGAGGCGGTGCTGCCCGAGCTGGCCGGATACGCCGGAAGCCGCCCGGTGAGAATCGGCAATGCCGCCGAGCACCAAGTGCAGCTCGACGTGTTCGGTCCGGTGGTGGACTTGGCCTGGCGACTATGCGAGGCCCAAGTGACCCTCACCGACCAGCACTGGGAGGTGGTCAAGGCCGTGGTGGGAGCGGTGGCCGCCCGCTGGCACGAGCCCGACCACGGCATCTGGGAGGAGCGCCGCCCGCCCCGCCACCACGTCCACTCCAAGGTCATGTGCTGGATGGCGGTGGATCGGGCCATCAAGATCGCCGAGCGCATCGACCCCGAGCTGGCCTCCTACTGGAGCCCGCTTCGCCACCGGATCGCCGCCGATGTGATCTTGAACGGGTGGAACGAGCAGCGCCGCTCCTACACCACCGCCTACGGCTCGACTGACATGGATGCCAGCCTGCTGTGGATCGGCTTGAGCGGACTGCTGCCCCCCGACGACTCCCGCTTCGTCTCCACCCTCAAAGCGGTGGAGAGCGAGCTTCGAGACGGCCAGACGGTATACCGCTACCGCCACGACGACGGCCTGCCCGGCGTCGAGGGCGGGTTCTTGATCTGCGCGTCGTGGCTGATCGAGGCCTACGCGCTCATCGGCCAGCTAGACGACGCCCGGGCCCTGTTCGACCGCTACCTCGACCTATGCGGCCCCACCGGCCTGCTTCCCGAGCAATACGACCCCGCCAGCGAGCGCCTCCTGGGCAACCACCCCCAGGCCTACTCCCACCTCGGCCTGATCAACGCCGCAATAGCCCTCTCAGCCCCCGACGGCGGCTAGGTGGATCCTGCGACCCGGAGATCAATCCCCAGATCCGCTCAGGCGTGGCCGGCATTTCAATATCGTTGATCCCCAGGGGGGATAGCGCGTCGGCAATGGCGTTGACCACTGCTGGGGTGGAGGCGATGGTGCCAGCCTCACCGATGCCCTTCACTCCCATCGGGTTGGTGGGGCTGGGGGTCACCGTGGAGTCGGTACGGAACGACGGGGTCTCAGCCGATGACGGCACCAAGTAGTCCAGGAAGCTCACATTTCGGGGCTGGCCTTCGTCGTCGAACGCGGCCTCCTCCCACAGTGCCTGGGCCACCCCCTGGAGGATGCCGCCGTGAACTTGGCCCTCCACCACCATCGGGTTGATCTGGTTGCCGCAGTCGTCCACCGCCACGTAGTCCACCATCTCCACCTCGCCGGTCTCGGTGTCCACCTCCACCACCGCCACGTGGGTCCCGAACGGGAAGGTGAAGTTGGGCGGATCCCAGGTCATGTGGCCCTCAAGGTTGGGCTCCATGCCGTCGGGCAGATTGTGAGCGGTGAAGGCCTCAAAGGCCACCGCGGCCAGCGGCATCTCGGCGTCGGGCTGGCCCTTTACCCGGAAGGTGCCGTCGGAGAACTCCAAGTCCTCCACGTTGGCTTCCATCTGGTGCGCGGCAATCAGCCGGGCCTTGTCGATCACCTTGTCGGCGGCCATATACACCGCGGTGCCGCCCACCGATAGCGAGCGGGAGCCGTAGGAGTCGAGCCCCAGCGGAGAGATGGCAGTGTCGGAGTGCAGCACCTCCACATCGCCGGGATCGACGCCCAGCTGATCGGCCACGATCATCGACCAGCACGTCTCATGGCCCTGGCCGTGGGGCGAGGTGCCCGTCACCACCTGCACCTTGGCGGTGGGCAGCACCCGCACGGTGGCCGACTCCCAGCCGCCGGCCGCATAGTTCAACGAGGCCAGCACCCGGCTGGGAGCCAGACCACACATCTCCACGTAGCTCGAAAGGCCCATTCCAAGTTGTCGGGAATCGCCTGAGGCCCGGCGCTCGGCCTGCTGGGCCCGCAGGCCCTCGTAGTCCACCACCTCCAAGGCCCGCTCCAGGGCCTGGGGGTAGTTGCCGCTATCGAACACCAGCCCGGGGGCCGACTCGTAGGGGAACTGCTCCGGACCGATGAAGTTGCGTCGCCGAATCTCAGCCGTGTCCACCCCCACCGCGGCGGCCAGCGTGTCCATCGCCCGCTCGATGGCGTAGGTGGCCTCGGGCCGACCGGCCCCCCGGTAGGCATCGGTGGGCGTCATGTTGGTGAACACCCCCGTACACACGAAGGAGTAGTTCGGGATGTCGTAGCAGCCGTGGTATAGGAAAGCACCCAACAAGGGCACACCCGGGGTGACGAGTTGCAGATAGGCCCCCATGTCGGCCACCAGCTTCACCCGCACCGCGCTTATCCGGCCCTCGACGTCGGCGGCCAGCTCAATATCTTGAATCTGCCCTCGGCCCTGGATGGTGGAACTGGCAGCCTCGGAGCGGCCCTCGGTCCAGCGCACCGGCACGCCGTGGCGCAGGGCCAGCGCAGTACACATGATCTCCTCGGCGTACACGTTCAGCTTCGAGCCAAACCCGCCCCCAACCGAAGGGGCCACCACCCGCACCTTCTGCTCTGGGAGCCCCAGAGTGAGGGCCACCATGACCTTGAGGATGTGGGGAATCTGAGTAGCCGAGTAGATGGTGATGTCGCCCCCGAACGGCGAAGGCACTGCCACCACCCCCCGAGGCTCCATGGCCGCGGGAATCAGCCGCTGTTGGATGTAGCGCTCCGACACCACGTGGGCAGCACCGGAGAACGCGGCCTCCACCGCGTCGGCATCAGGAGTCAGCTCCCAGGTGTATGAAGCGTTGGTACCCAGGTCATCGTGGATGACCGTGCTGTCGGCCAAGGCCTCTTCGAGGTCCACCACCGCGTCGAGGGGCTCGTAGTCCACCTCCACCAGCGCGGCAGCGTCGACCGCCCCATAGCGGTCGTCAGCCAGCACCACCGCCACCACATCGCCCACATAGTTGGCCTTGTCCACCGCAATGGGCAGATGAGCCGGATTCTTCATGTCATCGGTCACCGGCCAAGCACACGGCAGCGGCCCCCAAGACTCCGCCAGATCCGCCCCCGAATAAGCAGCCACCACCCCATCGGCATCAAGAGCAGCGCTCAAGTCCACCGAGTTGATGCGGGCATGCGCATGAGGACTCCGCACACATGCCACCCATAGCGCCCCCGTGAGGTCCAGATCGTCCACAAACCGGGCCTCCCCGGTAAGCAGTTCAGGATCCTCCTTCCGAAGCAACCTGCTCCCCACCACCGCCGTAGAGGAATCAGTCATCTCGCCACCTCCTGCTGCCCCGCGAGCGTATCCCTCCTATATCTCCGGTGCAGCCGAGCTGCCGCCAATCGGGGGATCAGTTAGAAGCAGCGCTGCGGAGGTCGGCCAATGTCTCCATCCACCACAGGTTGGTCACCGTGGTGTTGCCGGGAAGCGTGGCTAGGCAATCATCGACTTGGGCGACCACTTCGGGAAGATCAGCGGCGGCAAGACGCAGGTCCAACAGTCCGTCTACCACCCGGGAGCGGCTGGTGAGCTCTCCATCGATGGCGTCCAGCAGCCGATCCACCAACTCGGTGATCTCGATGAGGGCCGCTGGGTTGCGGACGGTTTCCAATGTCACTGCTCTCTCCTTCGCTACCGGTTGAGGTTACAACCGCCGGACACCCGGATATGTTCCCTTCGCTCCCATGCTATCGACCCTAGCGACATTCCGCGAACGGGGTTCTTTGCCCCCGCGGCTATCAGGCCAGCCATAATTGACCTTGCTATGACAAAGCACACGAAAATCGATCGATATTCGCGAGTGGTCGCGGCCCTGCTGACACTAGTCCTGCTAGCCGCTGCCTGTGGCAACGACGACGACTCGCCTCCACCGGATGCCTCAGGGCCCACAGCGGCCCCGGCCACAGATGAAGAGCCTGCGGCGGCCCCGACACAAGCCGAAGACCCCAGCCCGGAAGAAGAGCAGCCCACCAGCGTGGTCGTCGGTCTGGAGCAGGAGATCACCAACTTCAACAACTTGACGGCCGGCGACAACCTCCTGGCCGGTCGCCAAATCACCCGGGCCATCTACCCCACCTGCACGCGGACCCGCCCCGATTTCTCCTTCGAGCCGTACTTCTGCGAAACCCTGCCCACCATCATCCAAGAGGACCCCCTGGTGGTGGAGTACCGGCTGCGAGCCGACGCCATGTGGAGCGACGGAACCCCGGTGAGCTCCGACGACATGGTGTTTTATTTCGAGAACTGCAACGACCCCCAAGATGACTGCGCTGCCACTCAGGGCTTCGACAGCGCAACCTTGGAGGTGGTAGACGACAAGGCCGTCCGTCTGAGTTGGCCCGAGGGCCAGCCCTTCGTGGAATACATCCTGCTGTTCTCCGGACCGTTCCCGCCCGCCCACCTGGGCCGGGACTGGAGCGACGGCTTCCGCACCGATCCAGGTGTGGGCGCCGGTCCCTATGTGGTGGACGAGTACAACCCCGGCAGCGATCTGACACTGGTGGCCAACCCCACCTGGTTCGGCGAAGGTCCCCATATCGACGAGGTCACCTTCCGGTTCATCAGCGACGTGGGCAACCTGCCCCTCGCGCTGGAAAACGGCGAAGTAGACGTGATCTATCCGCAACCCCAAGTGGACTTAGTGCAACAGATCAACGGAATAGGCGGAGTGGAATCCTCCATCACCTTCGGCCCCACCTGGGAGCACATCACGTTCAACACTGCCACCGTTCCTGTGGAGGCGCGCCAGGCCATCGCATTGGCGCTTGATCGAGAGCTGATCGTGACCGCGCTCATGCGGCCGTTCTCGGAGTCGGCCCAACCACTGGGCAACCGGATCTACATGAACGGCCAGGCCCAGTATCAAGACAACACTCCCGCTGAGTTCCAACAGCGAGACGTGGCCGCGGCCCGCGCCGTGCTGGAAGCCGCCGGCTGGGAGCTCGATGGCGACGTATACGCCAAAGACGGTCGGCAGCTGAGCCTGCGTATTCGCACCACCGGCGGCAATGACCGCCGAGAGCAGTTCCAAGAACTGGTGCAGAACCAGCTGGCTGAGGCCGGAATCAGAATCACCATCGACAACCTGCCCGGCGGGGAGATCTTCGGCCCGGTGTTCGGCTCAACCAACGACCCTCCCGGCCCGCCCGGCGACTTCGATCTGGTGATCTTCGCCTGGGTGGGCGGACCGCTGCCGGCCACATCGGCCCTTCAGGTGTTCGGCACCGGCAGCGACAGCAACCCCGGCGCCTACGTCGACGACCGGGTCAACGAGCTGCTGGTGGAGGCCACCTTCACCCTCGACGCCGACCGCCAAGCCGACCTGCTCAATCAGGCCGACGCCCTCATGTGGGAAACCCTCCCCAACACGCCCGTGTACCAGCTCCCCTTCTTCTTGGCCTGGAACGACAACCTCCAAAACATCCAAGACAACCCCACCTTGGAAAGCTTCACCTGGAATCTGGAGGAGTGGGCGCTCGCTAACTAGCTTTCCTACTGGTGCTCGGGTACGCGACACGCAAGCTGCTCATATCCGTCGTCGTCCTATTCTTCGCCACCCTGGTGGCCTTCTTGCTGGTGGCCACCGTCGATCCCATCGCCGAACAGCGGGTTTTTCTGCTGTCGCAACCCGGCGGAGCCGAGCAAGTCCAACGGCTGGAAGCCAGCCTGGGCCTCGACAAGCCCCTTATCGAGCGCTATGGAAGCTGGCTGGGCGACATGTTCACCGGGGACATGGGCACGTCCACCGACAACGGGCGGGCGGTCACCACCCTCCTGGGCGAGGCCATCCCGGTCACCCTGCGATTGGTGATCGCCGCCACCGTCATCTCGGTGATCCTGGGCGTGGCGGTAGGGGTGGTGAGCGCGATGCGCCAGTACGGGAAGTTCGACAACATCTCCACCTTTTTCGCCTTCCTGTTCTTCGCCATGCCCGTGTTCTGGCTCGGAGCGTTGCTCAAAGACTTGGGCATCCGGTTCAACGACTGGTGGGGACGCCGGATCTTCTTCACCATCGGCGAGCAGTCGCCCCGGCTTGATGCCGACTTCTGGGGGACATGGGCCGACCGGGCCGGCCACATCATTCTTCCCGCCCTCACCCTGATCGCGATCCAACTGGCCGCCACCAGCCGGTTCCAGCGCTCGGCCATGCTCGATGTGCTGGAGAGCGACTACATCCGAACCGCCCGAGCCAAAGGGGTGCCCAGGCGCCGGGTCATCACCCACCACGCCCTTCGCAACGCCCTGCTTCCGGTGGTGAGCTACACCGGGCTCACGTTCGGAACGCTGATCGGCGGCACGGTGGTCACCGAGGTGGTGTTCAACTGGAAGGGCATGGGCCGGCTGTTCCTGGAGTCCCTGCTCAACGGCGATGTGGCCGTGACCCAGGGATGGCTGTTGGCGGTGGGCATCTCGGTGATCATCGTCAATCTGCTCACCGATCTGACCTACGGCTTCCTGGACCCGAGGGTGCGAGATGGCTGACATCCCGGCCAACGTGTTCGCCGACACCCCAGCCGAGACAGAGGTCCGGTCGCAGTGGCGGCTGGTGCTTCGCCGCTTCCTCGCCCACCGATTGGCAGTAGCGGCGGGCGTCGTGCTGGTGGTGGCCTACTTGTTCAGCTATCTGGCCGAGCCGCTCACCGGCTGGGGCTACAAAGACCTGTCCCCCGATCTGTCGCAGGGGCCGTCGGGGGACCACTGGTTCGGCACCGACACCATCGGCCACGACATGTTCGCCCAGTCGATGCGGGGACTGCGGGTGTCGGTCCACGTCAGCCTGGTGGTGGCCGGTATCGCCACCGTGCTGGGGTCGGTTCTGGGCGCGGTGCAGGGCTGGTTCCGAGGACGAGTAGACGGCGCTTTGGGGCTCTTGGTGGACTTCTTGCTGATTCTTCCCCTGCTGCCGGTGCTGATGGTTCTGGGCACCCGCACTCGGGCCAGCGGGGGCAGCTCGCTCATGTTCGTGGCGGTGGTGATCGGCCTGTTCCTTTGGGCGCCGCTGGCTCGGGTGGTGCGGGGCGAGGTGTTCTCCATCCGGGAAAAGGAGTACATCGAGGCGGCCGAGGCCCTGGGCGCCTCGAACACCCGCATCATCTTCCGCCACCTCATCCCCAACGCCATGAGCTCGATCATCGTGTACGCCACCCTCACAGTGGCAACCGCCATCCTGCTGGAGACCGCGCTGGCCTTTCTGGGTTTCGGCATCCAGCCCCCCGAGGTGTCGCTGGGATCGCTGGTGGACGAAGGGCGCGACGCCGCCCGCACCCGGTGGTGGCTGTTCTACCTGCCGGGGGCGGTGCTGGTGCTGCTGGTGCTGTGTGTGAACTTCGTGGGTGACGGCCTACGCGATGCCCTCGATCCCCGCCGGGAGCAGCGGCGATGACCAGCCCGGCCAATCCCCGAGCCGAGGTCCCGGTGCTGTCGTTGCAGGACTTGGAAGTGGTGTTTCCCACCCCCGACGGCGACGTGCAGGCGGTGCGGGGGGTGAGCTGGGACATCTACGAGGGCGAGGTGCTGGCCATCGCCGGCGAATCCGGCTCGGGGAAATCGGTCAGCGTGATGGCCGCCCTGGGCCTGCTGCCGAGCACCGCCCGAGTAAGCGGCACTATTGCCTATCGGGGCCAAGACGTGACGGCCATGACCGACAAAGAACTAGAAAAACTGCGGGGATCGGCCATCTCCATGGTTTTCCAAGACCCGATGACCTCGCTGAACCCGGTGATGACCGTCGGAGCCCAGATTGCCGAAGGGGTCCGCGTCCACCAGCGGACGAAGACGGCCATCGCCCGGTCTAAGGCAGTCGAGCTGCTCGACTTGGTGGGCATCCCCAATGCCCCCCAGCGGGTGGACTCCTACCCCCACGAGCTGTCGGGCGGGATGCGCCAGCGGGCCATGATCGCCATGGCCATCGTCAACGACCCCGATCTTCTCATCGCCGACGAGCCCACCACTGCCCTCGACGTCACCATTCAGGCCCAGGTGTTGGATGTTCTGGAGCGGGCCCGGGAGGCCGCTGGCTCAGCTCTGGTGGTGATCACGCACGACCTCGGCGTGGTAGCCCGCACCGCCCACCGGCTGCTGGTGATGTACGCCGGTCGGATAGCCGAGACCGGAATGGCCGACAACGTGTTCGAACGCCCCGCCCACCCCTACACCGCCGGCCTTCTCGGCGCCATCCCCCGCCTCGACGCCCCCAAGGGCACCCGCCTGATGCCCATCGACGGCACCCCGCCATCCATGCTGGCCCCACCCCCCGGATGCGCCTTCGCCCCCCGCTGCCCCCGAGCCACCGATATCTGCTCTCAAGAGACCCCCGAGCTACGCCCTATAGGCACCCAGCTCACCGCCTGCCACCACGCCGAAGACCAATACAACTCAAAAAATAAAGAGGATCGAGATGCCCAACGGTAGGCAGGTCGGTGGGTGGCGCCGGTGGCGGACCTGGCCGCACCGACGGCCAGGCCGGCCTCCGGTGACAGGACCCGCCGACCTGCCGGGGGATGGTAAACCCCTGGTCGAAGTCACCGACCTAGTCAAAACCTTCCCCATCAAGTCAAAAGGCATAGTCCGCCGCACCGTGGGCACCGTCCAAGCAGTCAGCGGCGCATCCCTACACATCAACCAAGGCGAAACCCTAGGCCTGGTAGGAGAATCAGGGTCCGGCAAATCCACCATCGCCCGCTGCATTCTCCGCCTCATCCAGCCCACCTCGGGCTCAGTGCGAGTCAAAGGCCAAGAGCTGGCCGACCTGAGCCGCCGCCAGCTTCAGGCCTTGCGCCAAAACATGCAGATCGTGTTCCAAGACCCGATGGCCTCCCTCGACCCCCGCATGACGGTCTCGTCCATCATCTCCGAGCCCCTGCGAATCCACCGAGCCAACGAGGACATCCAGGCCCGGGTGAGAGAACTACTGGAGCTGGTTGGGCTGAACCCCGAGCACGGCAATCGCTACCCTCACGAGTTCTCCGGCGGCCAGCGCCAGCGCATCGGAATCGCCCGAGCCCTCGCCCTCGAACCCGAGCTGATCATCCTGGACGAGCCGGTGTCAGCCCTCGACGTGAGCATTCAGGCCGGCGTGCTCAACCTGCTGGAAGATCTCCAGTGCCAACTGGGGCTCACCTACCTGTTCGTGGCCCACGATCTGTCGGTGGTCCGCCACATCTCCGACCGGGTGGCAGTGATGTATCTGGGACGGATCGTGGAGACGGGTACCGGGCCGGAAGTGTACGAAACCCCGGCCCATCCCTACACCCAGGCCTTGCTGTCCGCAGTGCCCATTCCCGACCCCAAGCTCGAGAAGAGGCGGCGACGCATCGTGCTTGAAGGGGATGCGCCCAACCCCGCCGCGCCCCCTTCGGGATGCCGCTTTCGGACCCGATGCTGGAAGGCGCAGTCGATATGCGCCGAGTACGACCCGGAGTTGCTCGATCTGGGCATCGGACATCCAGTGGCCTGCCACTTCCCCACCCCCGACGACCTGATGGGGTCAGACCAGGGATAGGGTTTCGCCCAGTGTCCGACATCGTGATCTCCGCTCGAGGAGTGCAAAAGAGCTACGGGTCGAACCACGTGCTCCAGGGGCTGGATTGTGAAGTGGGTCGGGGGATCACCGGACTGCTGGGTCCCAACGGCGCGGGCAAGAGCACGTTCATGGGGTTGGTGTTGGGACTGCGCCCCCGCCAGGGCGGCACGCTCAATGTGCTGGGAGTCGACCCCGACCAGAGCGGGCCTGAACTGCGAGCCCGACTGGGCTATGCCCCTGAGCACCACGATCTGCCCGACGATGTGCAGGCCGCCGACTTGGTGCGCCACATTGCCCAACTCCACGGGCTGCCCCGACGGGCGGCCACCGAGAGGGCCAGCGACGCCCTCTGGCAGGTGGGGCTGGGCGAGGAGCGGTTCCGCCCTATCGGCACCATGTCCACCGGTCAGCGCCAGCGGGTGAAGATGGCCCAGGCCATCGCCCATGATCCCGACCTTCTTCTACTGGACGAGCCCACCGACGGCCTCGATCCAGTGCAGCGCGACGACATGCTGGCCCTCATTCGTCGAGTGGGCAGCGAGTTCGGCATCGACATCCTGTTGTCGTCGCACCTGCTGGAGGAAGTGGAGCGGGTGTGCGACTCGGTTGTCATCCTGGCCAACGGCGTGGTCGGCCACAGCGGCACCCTTGACGGCCTGGGGTCGGCCACATCAGGGGTGAAGGTGGAGTTGGACTCCGATCCCCAGCCGCTGGCCACTGCACTGGCGGCCCGAGGCGCGCAAGCAACCATCGACGGGCACATCCTCACCGTGACTGGTGTCGACGAGATCGGCGATCTGGTTCGGGACCTTGTGGCCGATCTGGGCTTGGGCCTGCGCCGTCTGGAGCCTCGCCGGACCACCCTGGAAGACGTGTTTATCGAGGCCTCCCGATGACCGAGGCCCGCATCCACGATCGGGGTTACTTGGCCTACGACGGTCCCCGTCATGGGCCAGGGCGCGCCATGGTGGTCTTGAGCTATCACACCGCGCAGCGGGTACTGGGCCTGAAGCGGTCCAACTGGCAGAAGGTCATGCCGGCAATAGCCCTGCTGGTTGCCTTCGTGCCGGCCATCGTGTTCATCGGCCTTGCAGCCCTGCTTCCCGCTAGCAGCGACTTCGAACTAGGGGATCCGGCCGGATACTACGTGCCCATCTCCTTCGTGCTGTTCTTGTTCACCTCCTTTGTGACCCCCGAGGCCCTCTGCACCGACCGCCGCAGCGGCATGCTGGGGCTATATCTGGCCTCTCCCTTGAACCGGGACACCTACCTGGCCTCCAAGTTCGTTGCCGTGATCGCCGTGCTGGGCGTCATGACGATCGGGCCAACGCTGCTGATGCTGATCGCCTTCACTCTGGATGGCAGTGGCCCCGACGGTGCTATCGACTGGTTGATCGAATTCGGCCGGGTGCTGGCCTCAGGCCTGGCCATGGCTGCCTTCTGGGGATCGCTGGCGCTGGCCATTTCCAGTCTCTCCCCTCGCCGCACACTGGCCAGCGTGGCGATCTTCGTCAGCCTGCTGGTATCTGCCGCAGTAGGCGATGGACTGGCCCAAGGCGCCGAGTTGGGCGACTCATTCGCCTTGCTGAACATGGTCGCCCTGCCCATCGAGACCGTCTACCGCATCTACGGGGAGGTCAATCCCGACGGACCCCCCATCAGACATGTAGAAACGCTGCCGATTCTCTTCACCTTCCTCGGGCTCATCGTCGTATTCGGGTGGTTCGCCCGTTGGCGTTACCAGCGAATCGAGGTCACCGGATGAGCGCGCAAGCGGGACCGCCGCCCATGGTGCAGGCGGCTGGGGCGTCTAAGTGGTTCGGCGACCTGGTGGCGGTGTCAGATGTGAGCTTCAGCATCGGCGCCGGGGTAACTGCCCTGCTGGGGCCCAACGGCGCCGGGAAGTCCACCATGCTGCGGATGATGTGCGGCCTGGCCAGGCCCTCCAACGGATCGGTGACCGTGCTGGGCAAGGATCCCCGATCCGATGTATCCGTGCTGGGCCGCATCGGCATGGCCCCCCAGCAGGAATCGCTGCTCGATCACCTGAGCGGCCGGGAGTTCGTAGAGCTGGCTGCCCAGCTGTATCACCTCCAACGCCCTGGCGATGCCGCCCGCCAGGCCATTCAGACCGTTGAACTCGATCCTGACGATACTCGCCGGCTTTCCACCTATTCAAAGGGGATGCGCCAGCGCATCAAGCTGGCCCAGGCCATTGTCCACGATCCCCTGGTGATTGCCCTCGACGAGCCCCTCACCGGGCTCGATCCCCGACAGCGGCGGGAGATGATCGAGCTCTTCCACCGGCTGGGGTCGGAGGGCAAGTGCGTGATCGTGTCCAGCCACGTGCTCGACGAGGTGGAGCGATTCGGTTCCCGGGTGCTGGTGATGGCCCAAGGGCGGCTGGCTGCCGAGGGGGACTTCCGCGAAATCCGCAACCTGATGGACGATCGGCCATTGCGCATCAGCATCCGGACCGATCAGCCCCGGGAGTTGGCCATCGCCCTGCTAGACCAGGGCGTCATCTCGGGATGCCGCCTGGAGGGCGCCGACCTTGTGGTGGTGGACTCCACGGACCCGGCCGCGTTTCGCCGAGCAGTGGCTCCGGTGGCCCGTGATCGGAACGTCTCGCTGCGAGAATTGCGACCGCTCGACGACGATTTAGAAAGCGTCTTCCGCTACTTGGTGGGCCAGTGACAACGCATCGGAGAACACAGTGAATCTCGCGGTGTATCGGGTGATCCTCCGCACGCAGCTGAGTCCTGCCCGGCTGCTGGTTTTGGCCGGGCTGAGCGGCGTGGCCATTCTGCTGGCCTTTACCGCCAGAGCAGCCGACGACACGGTAGAAGTCGCCACCCAGACCATCGCCAACTTCGGTATCAATATCTTCGCCGCCTTCATCGCCTTGTCGCTGGGCTCAGCCGCGCTCGGCAATCTGGTTGAAGACCGCACCCTGGTGTATCTGTGGCTACGTCCCGTCAGCCGCCATTCGATCGCCACCGCAGCCATGGCCGCAGTGTTGACCGTGGTGGCGCCGATCTTGGTGGTGGTCATGACCGTGGCTGCGGTTGTCACCGGGGTCGACGACTTGGTGGCCGCAACTGCGGTGGCCACCGCGCTGGCGGTGTTCGCCTACTCGGGAATCTTCTTGGCCCTGGGTCTGCGGTTCAAGCGATCCCTGCTTATCGGGCTGGGCTACATCGCCATCTGGGAGCTGCTGATGTCCCGGCTGGGCGACTGGTTCGCCCGCCTCTCCATTCGCAGCTATCCCATGAGCATCCTGTCCGACGCCACCGACGTGAGCATGCGACTGGCCGACCGCTCCACGCTGACGTCGTACATCGTGCCGCTGGCTGTCGGCGTGGCCGGACTCCTCTACACCTCCTGGCGCCTCAACCGCACCGAGATCGACTAGGGGCTGGGGCAGGTAACGGGGCAGGGGCGTAAGATTCCCCCATGCTTGACATGATGGTTGCCCCCACCGCCCAGCACATCGGGGAAGACGACCTCCCCTGGGCCTACGGCGAAGACGGCATCGGCCTCAAGGTGCTCCAAATCAAAGAGAGCGAAGGGTTGTGGGTCATCAAGAACCACTTCCCACCGGGCTACTCGGTGCAGACCCACAAACACACCGGCCAAGTATTCGCCTACACCAGCGCCGGGGCTTGGGGCTACAAGGAGAGCGACTTTCTGAACCGCGCCGGGTCGTTCCTCTATGAGCCCGCCGGATCCGTCCACACTCTCTATACCCCCGACGACAACACCGAGACCACTGAGGTGTTTTTCGCCATCTGGGGCGCCAACTTGAACATGGACGCCGACGGCAACATCGAGAGCATCACCGACGGCCAGACCGTGCTGATGGGCTATTACTTCATGCTCGAAGCCCAGGGCACTCCCCGGCCCGACAACATCCTGGTGGAATAGCCGCTTCTTGGTGCTCAGCCGCCGGAGGAGTCCAGCAAAGACTCCAACTCCTCGATGAGACCGTCGAGGCGGCGGCGGTCCTCGTCAATGGAGTCTTGAGTTGTCCGCAACTCGGAGATGAGCTCGGTCAGGGCTAAACGGGTGTCTGCGTCGATGGGCTCTGCGTCGGTGGGCTCTGCTTCTGAAGGCGACGGCGCGGCGGTGGGTGCGGGCTGCGCGTCGCCCGGTTCTGTAGTCGCCGGCTGAGCGGGGAGCACCGAGAACCCGTCGGGATCAGAGAGAGCGGCCAAAGCCTCCTCCAAGGTTGGGCGGATGCGGAGCACGAAATCGTCGTCGTTGCCGATACCGGCGATCACCTGCTTCACCTGGGGCAGCTCGGTCTCCCCGGTGGCCTGCACATACACCGGGCGCACGAACAACAGCGAGTCGCCCACCGGGATCATCAGCAGGTTCCCCTGGAGCACGGTCGAGCCCTGCTGATTCAACTGAGTGAAGGCGTCGGCTATCTCCGTGTCGGCCTGGATCTTGGCGTCCACGATGCTCGGGCCGGGAATGCTGGTGCCCGGCACGGTGTACACCACCAATTGGCCGTACTCGTTTTCGTCCTCATTGGCGTCGAAGTCGCTCTTGGCGACCATGAACGCGGTCAACTCCTTGCGCTCGTCTTCTTCGTCACCTGCCCCGGATATGGGGACAAAGGTCCGGAAGATCACGAAGTCCACATCGTCTTCTTCGGGAAGCTGGAGGAGTTGGTAGAACGGCCGGATTCTCCGCTCGAGCTGACGGCTGGCCGTTGCCGTGGCCGTCTCCTCGGCGGCGATGGCCTCAGTCACCTCGTCCAAGAACGTCCGGGCGGTGATCCGGGTGCCCGGATCCTGGGCCACGGCCCACGTCACCGAGTTGGCGTAGAAGGTCTCGGGCTCGTCTTCGTCGATGAAATAGCGGGCCCACATAGAGGTCTGCACCCGGAACAGGTCCTCGGGGTAGCGCAGGTGGTCCTGAAGGTCGGCGGGCATCTGGTCGAAGTCTTGGAACAGCCCGGGGAAAATCTTCCTCCAAGCCTGGATTATGGGATCGTCAGGGTCGATCACGTAGAAGGTGGTGGTGCCGTCGAAGGCGTCCACCACCACCTTGACGGAGTTGCGCACATAGTTGAACCGCTTGCGCAGCCCGCTGTCCGCCGACAGGTCGCTCACGTCCGGTCGCTGGCCGTAGGGATACCGGTCGCTGGTGGTGTAGGCGTCCACGATGTAGAACACCCGCCCGTCGGAGACCACCGGATAGGGATCGGCGTCCAACTCCAAGAACGGGGCCAGGTTCTGCACTCGGAGGCGCAGATCCCGATTGAAGATGATCCGGGAATCGTCCTGAACGAAACCGGAGATCAGCGGGTTGATGTCACCGAAGCGCAGGGCGAATGCCGCTTGGCGGAAGAAGCTCCCGATGCCCACACCGTCCTCACCGTCGTATTCGAAGGTAACGGTCTCGTTGTCCTGGGTGTAGTCCACCTCGGCAATCGAGGCCCCGACGATGGCGTAGCCGGTGAGGTTCTCGCCTATGTAGAGCTGGGGCCGGGCGAGCTCGAGGTCGGCGCTGGCCTCCACCGGCACGTTGCCAACCACAAAATCGGGAGAACCCTGGGTGGTAACCGAGTTCACCGGCGCCACCGCCACGCCGTACCCATGGGTGTACTGGACGTGACGACCCTCCCACGACTGCTGGGGGATGTCGGCCACATTGAGCTGGCGGGCGCCGATCACCACCTCGGTTATCTGGTCGTCGATCACATAGCGGTCCACATCGACTTCGCCGTTGAAGGAATAGAACGTGCGCTCGGATTGCTCCACTTGGAAGGCGTTGGGCACCACATCGGGATCCAGAAGCCGAATATTGCGCACACTGGGACTGGCCGCCAGCTCCTCGGCGGTGATCGTGGTGTCGAAACGAAACTCGCGGGTGTCGACGTTGTCCTTGGTGTTCTCGTCACCGGGAACTTTGTCGAATCCCAAGGCGTGGCGGGTGGCCTCAATGTTGCGAGAGATGTATTGCGCCTCTTTCTTGGACTCCTCCGGCTCAACCTGGAATCGCTGGATGATGGCGGGATAGATCGCGCCCATGACGATGGCCACCACCATCCACAGGCCCACCGCGGTCACCGGCAGCACCCAGCCCCGCTGCCAGATGTTGATCACCAGCAAAACGGCGGACAGCACCGAGATCAGCAGCAGCAGGTTGATGGCGGGCAACTGGGCGTTGACGTCGGTGAAGGTAGCACCGTCCACCGGTCCCCGAGAGGAGAAGTTGAGGCCGAACCGGTCGTAGTAGTAGCCCACGGCCCGGACCAGGGCGATCAGGGCCAAGAGAACCGACAGGTGGACCTTCACCTGAGGAGTCACCCGCTGCCCGGTGGTCTGCACCCGGATGCCGCCATTCACGTAATGGGCAATGGCGGTGATGACGGCCACGATGATGAGGGCCCGGAAGAACCAGCTGATCAGGAACTGGATGAACGGCAGTTGGAAAACGTAGAAGCCGATGTCACGGCCGAACTGAGGATCATCGATGCCGAAGTCCACGCCGTTGAAGAACAGCATGGCCTTCTGCCACTCCCCCCCGGTGCCGCCGCCCACGATAAGGGCGAACAAGATGGCAATCACCACGCTTACCAGCCGCCGGCGATGGCCAACCGCGTCGTGATAGTGGCGTATCAGCTCCTCTTCAGGACCCGGCGGGCGGGTTTGGGGCGCCAACCGGTCGGCAATTGCCAGGTTGGAGTACATGAGGAGGAAGAAGGCGGCGATGAAGATGACCGACAAGACGATCTTGTAGACCAAGATCTCGGTCCAGACATCCCCGTGACCGAGAGAGTCGAACCACAGGTAGTCGGTCCACATGCGAGCCGTGCCCCGCAACGACAGGATGGCGGCCAGCAATACCACCAGGATGAGCGCGGCGATGATCTTGGACCGCCGCGAGAAGCGCGGCCGAGATGGCGGGCGCGGCCTGAACACATCTCGGGGATTTCGCATACCGAGTGGAGGTTAGTCCTTGCCGACCGAGGATTCGGCAGCGTCCCGCTTGTCTTCTCGTTGCTGATCGCCCTGGGATCGAAGACGGGCGAAGATAGCGTCCACATCACGGCTGTCGTCAGCACTGGCCACCGCGGGATGATCGGCCGCAGCCTCCACCGGATCGGGCTCCACGGGAGGCAGCAGCGTCACGCCCTCGTGGATCTCGGAAGCGGAATCGGTTTCGGGAACATCGGGAGGGGAATCGCCTTCGGAAATATCGGGAACGACCGCGGGTTCGGGGATCATCCCCACGTCCTCGGCATCGTCCAGCTCCGACAACAGGGCCAGGTCGGTGGGCTCAGCCTCGTCCTCGATCCGGCGGGCGGCGGCATCGGCCAGCACTTTGGCCTCGGCCAGCGAGAGCCTCGCCGTTTCCATCGACTGGTCGATGGAACTCCGGGCATCGCTCAGCATTGAGATGAGCTTGTCGCGCCCGGCTCGAAGCCGCTCCACCTGAGCCCGGGCGCCCTGGCGACGCCGGGCCATGTCCCGCAGCACGGTGAGGCGGAGGGCTTTGGCCTGCTCCACTATCTCCCGGCCTTGGGCCCGACCGTGCTCTACCTCGGCTTCGGCCTGATCTCGAGCCTCCTGGAGCAGGCCTGCCACCGCCTGCGCCTGCTCGTACGCCTGCTCCAGCAGTTCGGCCAGCTCGTCGGCTCCGGAGAAGTCCTGGTGCGAACGCAACTCCTCGAACGTCGTCTGGAGCTCTTCAGCCAACCGACGGGCCCGGGCCGCCATTTCGTCGGCTTCCGTCTGGGCTTGCCGACGAGACGCCTCCACGCCGCTGTCGAGCAGCTTGACCCCTTGCGAACTGAACTCAGAATCCGGCTCCGACTGCCCTTCGGCCTGGGCCACCTGCTCTCGAAGGTCTCGAATTTGCTGCTGGCCTGCTTTGACCTGATTGCTCATCGACACCAAATAGGCCTGAACCTGCATTTGGTCGAAGCCTTTGCGAGTAATGGCAAAACTCTGGCCGGATACTTGGGCAGGGTCCATCCGCTCAAAGGGAGTTTCAGAAGATGGGCGCTCGGCCATCGCCAAATCTTAGTTGCCGGCCAATGCGTCCAATGCCTCCTGCAAAGTCCCCACACCCACCACCTGCATGTCGCCGCTGACATGGTCAAGGGCATCGCTCAGATTCAAAACGGGCACCAGCAGCAGGTCTACTCCGGCTCTTTCCGCGGCGATGGCCTTCTGATCAACCTCGCCGATGGCCCCCACCGAGCCGTCGAACGTGATCGTTCCAGTAGTAGCCACCCGCTGGCCCCCCATCAGCTCCCCGGGAGTCAACAGGTCGATGATGCCGAGGGTGAGGGCCAATCCGGCTGACGGCCCTCCGATCTTGCCGCTGTCGATTTCGACCTGCACCGGAAGATCCCCGATATCCACCCTCTCGCGCGCCCCCACGCCGATCAGCGCCCGCCCCGGCTCATCGGAAGACTCGATGAGCTCGACCGCCACCGCTTCCACCTCCCCGCTGTCGGCTCTCTCCACGTCCAATACCACCGTCTGGCCCGCGCTCCGCAAGGCCAAGACCTCGGCCAAGTCATTCAAGTCGGACGCGGGCACACCTTCGATACCCACGATCACGTCGCCCCGCTCCAACACTTCCGCGGCGGGTGTCCCGCTCATCGCATCGGCCACGATGACTCCAGAGGCATGACGGGGGATCTCATAGCCCAAATGCTCCAGCGCCACCACGACGGCGGTGTGCTGGGAAGTCTCCATTCGCAGCTCGTTGAGTCGACGCAACTCGTCGCGGGTGCCACCTCCGGTGAACGTCCGTTCGGGCTCGATGTCGACCCCCGACTCGAATTCGGCGCCGATTCGCTGCCAGATGTTCAACCGCTGGCTGACCTTCACGGTCACCAGGGCTATCTCGCTTTCCGGAGGATAAACCTCAGCCCCCGTAACGGTGACCCGCGATGGCACATCTTCCACCGAGCCGGGCCGAACCGCTACCTGATCGGTGCGCCAGAAGGTGAACACAACCGAAGTGACCACGAGCAAGAAAATCAGCACGGCCACGGGAACCAGCCAGGCCAAGTTGCGTCGCCACCAAGACGGCCCCCGGTTTTCGGTGGGTGGAACTATCCTGGGTGGCTCTGTGGTCGACTGGTCGCGCATTCGTATTTCCCTCTCCGACGATACTTGGGGCACGCTGAAAAGCTGGTGGCAGCACCGGTGGGAAGACTGGCGGGAGGCCAGGGCCGAGAGAGATGTTTTGGCCTCCTACCGGGCTGATTACGGCGAAGAGGCGCGGTTTCGCTGGTGGCAGCGTTTACGGGCCGGTGTCGGCCTCTTCTTTGTGATCGTCTTGCTGGGGGCGGGGCTGACCATGTTGGTGGGGCTTTTCTTCGTCGGCCTCACAATTGCCTTGGAAACGCTGGTGTGAGCGGAAACCCAGAAGACAATCAGCCCACCCGCAGGATTGCACGGCGCGATGCGGTGATCGCCGGGCACACCAGCGATGAGGCCACGGCGAGGACAGCCCAGCATGAGGAGGACCCCCAAGTGCGGGCATCGGCACTCGGGGCTTTAGACCGGATGGGCGCGCTGGCCGACGAAGAGCTGCGAGCCGCGTTTCGCGATCCTTCGCCGAAGGTGAGGCTGCGGGCCGCCGCTTTGACTGTTGGTCGTACAGAGGTGTCGCCCGCTCCCCTCTTGGACGACCCAAGCGATGATGTGGCGGAGACCGCCGCATGGGCCTGCGGGGAGCGGGACTTTGAAGATCTCGGCACCGTGACCCGGCTAGGAGAATTGGCCGCCGATCACTCGAATCCCCTGGTGCGGGAGGCGGCCGTCGCCGCGTTGGGAGCGATCGGCCACCCTGCTGGACTCGAAGCCATTCTGGGGGCAACCACCGACCGAGTGGCGGTGCGCCGACGAGCGGTGCTGGCGCTGGCCCCCTTCGATGGCCCGGAGGTGGAGGCTGCTCTCCGGCGGGCCGCGGAAGACAGAGACTGGCAGACCAGAGACGCGGCCGAGCTGCTCATCAACCCTGATTGACTCGGCCCTACTCCATGAACCCAAATCACTCCATGAACATCGCCTGGACGTCCTCGAAGGATTCCAGGCAGCGGCCCGCCCCCATCACCACCGCCTCCAGGGGAGCATCCACCAGGCTCACCGGCACTTCCGCGGCCTGAGACAGCCGATCGGCCAGACCCCGTAGCAGCGAGCCGCCTCCTACCAAGTGGATGCCATGGGTGATCACGTCTTGAGACAGCTCTGGGGGGGCTTCCACCAGGCAAGCCACCACCGAGTCCACGAAAGCGGAGACTGGCTCGGCAATGGCGGTACGCACTTCGAACGGCGACAACACAATGGTCTCGGGCAGGCCGTTCATCAGATTGCGACCTCGAACTTCGGCGCTGCACTCCCCGGGAACGTAGGCCGCGGAGCCGATGGTGATTTTCACCTCTTCAGCGGTGCGCTCACCGATGGCGATGCCGAACTCGCGTCGAACAAAGGCCTGGATTGCGGCATCGATGTCGAACGAGCCCACTCGAATGGCCTTGAGCGATATGACCCCGCCCATCGAGATCAGCGCGGTCTCGCTGGTTCCCCCGCCGATGTCCACCACCATGTTGCCGATGGGCTCATGAATGGGCAGCGAAGCCCCAATGGCCGCAGCCAGGGGCTGCTCAATGAGCCGGGTCTCGGCCGCCCCGGCCCGGCGGGCCGCCTCCACCACCGCCCGACGCTCCACCGCGGTGATCGCCGACGGCACGCAGATGACCACCTTCGGACGACTGAACCGGTTGACCCCTGCATCCATCAACAGCAGGCGGATCATGCGCTGGGTCACCTCGAAATCGGTGATCGCCCCTTTTCGCAACGGGCGAACGGCAACGATGTGGGCTGGCGTGCGTCCGATCATCTGCCACGCCTCTCGGCCCATGGCCAGCACATCGTTGGTCTTGCGGTTCAACGCGATCACCGAAGGCTCGTTCAGGATGATCCCCTGGCCGCGCGCATAGACCAGGGTGTTGGCCGTGCCCAGATCGATCGCCAGGTCTCGGGCCATGGATCAGCCGGCGAACTCGCCTGAAGCAGAGACCGCGTCGGCCTCGGGGGCATACCGGTCATCAAGGGAGGCAACAGTGTCGGCCTCGGCGATGTGCTGGGCTTCCAAACCCCAACTCTCGCCGCCCTCCCAGGCCTCCTTTTTCCAAATGGGCACGGTGGCCTTCAAAGCATCAATGCAGAACCGGGCGGCGGCAAAGGCCTCCTCGCGATGGGGCGCAGAAACAGCCGCCACCACCGCCGACTCCCCGATCTCCACCCGGCCCACCCGATGCAGCATCGCCACCCGTCCGATATCGGGCCACCTGATCCGAGCCTCCTGCGCCAACGCCTCCAAACGGGGTGTCACCTGCTCCTCGTAGGCCTCGTATTCGAGCACGGTCACCCCCGGCCGACCCTCCGAGTGGTCGCGGGCCGTGCCGCTGAACAGAACAGTGCCGCCGCAATCCGGACGACCCACCCAAGCAAGCACCTGGTCTAACGGCAGCGGCGCCTCGCTAAGCCCTATCCACACCTCAGCGGTCTCCGGCGGATTCACAGACTGAGTGTAAACCCTGACACTCTCGTCGATTCATCCCCACAACCGTTATCGGAGTATTGCCGGTAACCTCGCGGTGTGAGCGAACCCGACTCGCCCGAGGAGTTCAACCCCTTCAAAGGGATGCCCATTTTCGGGGATCTGGGCAAGCTCTTCTCGCAGCAGGCAGCGAATACCTGGGAGACGGCGCGCCAGTTCGCGGTGGCAGTGGCCACCGAGGGCCAGTCGGAGCCCAATGTCGATCCCGCCGACCGCATCACCCTGGAAGAGCTGGGCCGGGTGGCCGAGCTCCAGGTGGCCAATGCCACCGGTCTGCCGACAACCCGCGACGGCCAAGCCGCCACCATCGTGCCGGTGACCCGAACACAGTGGGCCACCGCCACCCTGGATGCCTACCAGGATCTGCTGGAACCCATCGGGAACGTGTCGGGCCGGGTTGAAGCGGAGGAGGCTTCCTTCGACCCCGCCCAGGCCATGTTCGGCCAGATCATGAAGATGATCGGCCCGGTCATGCTGAGCATGACCGCTGGAAGCATGGTGGGCAACCTCGCCCGCCGCAGCCTGGGCCAGTACGACCTGCCCATTCCCCGGGACGGATCGGAGCTGATGGTGGTGCCGGCCAACATCGACGCGTTGGCCGATGAGTGGAGCTTAGACCGCTCTGACTTGCGGCTTTGGGTGTGCTTGAGCGAGCTGACCCACCATTCGGTGCTGACGATCCCGCATGTGAGCCAGCGGATCGAAGAGCTGCTGGCCGATTATGTCCGGGGATTCGAAGCCGACCCCGGTGCTCTGGAGAGCCGACTGGGAGAACTAGACCTGGCCAATCCCGATTCACTGGGCGACCTCCAGTCGGCACTGGGCGATCCCGAGATCATCCTGGGGGCGATCCAATCGCCGGCCCAGCGGGTTCTGCTGCCCCAGATCACGGCATTGGTGACGGTGATCGCCGGATATGTCGACTGGACCATGGACAGCATCGGACGCGGGCTCATCAGCTCATACCAGCGCCTCAGCGAAGCCCTGAGGCGGCGACGGGTGACGGCCGACGCGTCGGACCGCTTCATCGAGAGGATGTTCGGCCTCGAGCTCAGCCAAGACCAGTACGACCGGGGATCGGCCTTCGCCAGCGGGGTGGTGGAGCGGGCGGGCGCCGACGGCTTGGCCCGACTATGGCATTCGGCCCGGGAACTGCCTACGCCTGCTGAGGTTGATGCCCCCGGTCTGTGGCTGGCTCGAATCGACCTCCCTGAGTAGGCGTCCGCCGCAGCCAGAAGAGCACCGCCGCCACTGCGGCAGCTACGGCAATAAGGATGAAGCCCACTCGGGCGGGCATGGGGATGACCACGGGGATGAGCGCGCCCACCACCCAGAAGATCTGGAAGCGGGTCTCAAAGACGGCAAACGCCCGCCCGTGATTGGCCCCCTCGGCGTCGCGTTGCACGATGGAGTCAAAGGAGAGTTTGCCGGCGCTGGCGGTGATCCCCACACCCAGGGCCAGCAGCAGCGTCGAGCCATAGCCCCCTCCCCACGCGGCCAGGAGGCCCACAAAGAACAGGGCGACCAGCGCGGTCGCGATGATGATCTCCTCGCGAATCCGGTCCCGCAGTTTGGGGGCCAGAAGCGAGCCGACCAAGAACCCGCAGACTAAGGCGGCGGCCACCAGCCCCAGCTTCCACGCGGGGCTGGCGTCAGAAGCCACATCGCCTTGCAGGGCGTGGCGGATGCCGGCGCCGAATGCCTTGCCCACCCCGGAGAGGTTCACGTCGTCGGCGCCGCCCCGCAAGGCGAACGCCGCCAGAAAGGTCATGAACCCGACGATGCCCCGCAGTGTGCCGGTGGCTGACGCCGCTTTGCGGATACCTATACCTCGGAGTTTGCTCGCCTCCTCATCGTCAATCTGCTCAGGGGCAATGCGGCCTTGGGGCAGAGACAGAGCGGAGAGCGCCGCCAGGATGTAGACCACCATGGCCAGGCCCACTGTCCACGATGCGCCCCCCAGCAGGTTGGCCAGCAGCGCCGGACCCGCGCCGATGAAGCCGCAGACGCTCCCCACCAGCGCCAACCGGGCATTGCCCCCCACAAACTGCTCTTCTTTCGGCAAGATGAGCGGCACCATTGAGGCCTTGGCCACGCCGTAGCTCTTCTGGAGAATCAGCATGGCGAAGGCAAGGGGGAACAGCAGCAGAGAATCCATGTTGGAGATCATCAGGAAGGCGAAGAACGCCCTCCCCCCATTGATGGCGAGGATCATGGGACGCCGTCCGCCCCGAAAGCGGTCCAGAGCCGGGCCGATCAGCGGGCCTACCACCGCGAACGGGGCCATGGTCAGCAGCAGATAGAGGGTGACCCGGAATCGAGCCGCGCTGGGATCGATGGAGAAGAAGAGAGAACCCGCCAGCGCCACGGTGATCATGGCATCGCCCGCCGCGCCAAGGGCATGAACCCTCACCAGCCGCAAGAACGGGACGTTGATCACGTCTTGAAGATTATGGCCAAGATCAAGGTGGCGCGGGTTCCGCAGGAACGCCGGTGGCGTACTTGTAGCCCAGGCCGCGGATGGTCACGATGCGGCGGGGCTTGGAAGGATCGTCTTCGATCTTGGACCGAAGCCGCTTGACGTGGACGTCGAGCGTCTTGGTGTCGCCCACATAGTCACTGCCCCACACTTGGTCGATCAGCGCGTCGCGGGTCAACACCCGGCCGGCGTTGGTCAACAGCAGTTCCAGGAGGTCGAACTCCTTCAGCGGCAACTCGATTGGCTCGCCCCGCACGAACACCTCATGGCGCTCGGGGTCGACGGCCACATCGCCCACCTCGACGACTTCTCCCCGGAACGCCTCGCTCTCAGCCGTCCATCGGGATCGCCGCAACAGCGACCGCATTCGAGAGATCAGCTCGCGCAGGCGATAGGGCTTGGTCACATAGTCGTCGGCCCCCACCTCCAGGCCAACCACCGCATCGATCTCCTCGCCCTTGGCGGTGACCATGATGATGGGCACCTGGGAGCGGGCTCGTATCTGGCGGCAGACGTCCACCCCGGATACCAAGGGCAACATCACATCGAGCAGCACAATGTCGGGGGAGTAGGCGTTGAAGAAGTCGAGGGCTTCCTTGCCGTCGCGGGCCACATTCACGGTGAAACCCTCGCGGGTCAGCCCCACCGTCAGTGCCTCGACGAACGACTCCTCGTCTTCGACGATGAGAACCCGGCCCGATCCGCTCATGCCTGCGCCCCAATTGGCTGGAAGTCTTGGGATTCCTCCTGCTCGGTCAGATCGTCATCGGACACCGGCAACACCAAGGTGAACGTGGAGCCGTCCCCCTCGGTCGAGTCCACCCGGACTTCTCCGCCGTGGTTGGTGGCCACATGACTAACGATGGCCAAACCCAGACCCACGCCACCATCGGTGCGCTCTCGGGACCGGTCCACCTGGTAGAAACGCTCGAAGACGCGTCTTTGATGACGCAGGGGAATGCCATAGCCCTGGTCGCGGACCTCCAGCTCAACGCAATCTCCCGACAGTTCGGCCGAGACTCTGACCGGCCGGTGAGCGTCGGAGTACTTCACCGCGTTGTCGAGGAGGTTGAACACTGCGGAGGTGAGCTGTCGGCGATCCGCCTGCACGATCAGATCAAATGCGGGAAGAGCGGTTTCGATGGGCACCTGCTTTTCATCGGCGATCGGCTTCAATCGGGATAGTGCATCGCCGATCACATGCTGCACGATCACGGGGGCCCGCTCTGATGACTCATCGCTTTCGATCCGGCTGAGCTCCAGCAGATCGTCCATGATGTCGGACAGCCGAATGGCCTCGGCCTGCACCCTCATCGCCAGTCGGGAGGCCACCTCGGTATCGCGCTCGCCAGCCAGGGTCTCGGCTAGCAGACTGAGCGCCCCCATCGGAGTCCGAAGCTCGTGGCTGATGTTGGCCACAAAATCCCGGCGCATGGCGTCCAGTCGCTGAGGCTCGGTGATGTCGTCGATGAGGGCAACCGAGCCGTAGTCCCGGCCTTCCAACGCCAGCGGCATGGCGCTCACCAACATGCAGCGGCGAGGGGGTCCAAACAGCTCGACCTCCCGCTCAACCGCTCTCCCCCGGGCCGCCTCGGCCAAGAGTTCGACCACCGCAGCCTCAACCAAAGCCTCTCCATGGCGAGCTTCGGTGAACTGCCGGGCGAAGGAGTTGCGGTACAGCACATTGCCGGCGTCATCGGCCATGACCACACCTTGGGTAATGGCGTCCAACGACAGCCGCAGACGTGTCTCGCTTTCCGCCACCTCGTCCTCATGGCGGCGGTGCATTTCATCGTCGCGGCGGCGGCTCTCCTCGGCATCCACGAAGTGCCGGTGCTCGCGCCATGCCACTGCCCCAACCAAAACCAAGCCCACCACCGCGGCCACCACAACCAAGGCCACGATCATGGGTCAATCCTCGTCGGTCTCTTCGTCGGTTTCGTCGAGGTGCTGGTGCTCTCGCTCCTCGCTAGCGCCACCACCGGTTTCGTCGAGGTGCTGGTGCTCTCGGATCTTCAATCGGGCCGACCCGGTGTGCTCCGGAAGCCATCCCGTCACCATGTACACCACCCGTTCCCCGATATTCACAGCATGGTCGCCGATGCGCTCGTAGTACCGGCTGATCAAGCAGAGCTGCACGGCGGCCTGAAGGTCGATGGCGCCGTCGTTGTGGGCTTGGAACACGGCCTGCACACAGTCGCGGTTCAGGCCGTCAAGCTGGTCGTCGATGTCGTCGAGGGCGGCGGCCAGTCCCGCGTTGCCGTCCACGTAGGAGTCGATGGCCAGACGCATCAGCCGGCAGGCCTCTTCGCTCATCCTCACCAGCAGGCCCCGAAGAGTGGCGTCGTAGCGGGTGCCGTAGATGCGCCGTGTGGCCTTGGCGATGTTGACGGCCAGGTCGCCCGACCGCTCCAGTTCGGCATTCAAACGGAGGGCGGAGCTGAGGGCCCGAAGATCGCTGGCCATTGGGGCCTGGAGAGCCAGCACATGGTGGCAGCGCTCCTCTAGGTACACCGACAGGTCGTCGAGTTGGTCGTCGCCGGTGATGAGTTGTTGGGCCAATTCCAGGTTGGACTCAAGCAGCGCCTCGGTGGCCCGAGGAACGGCCTCGGTGACCAGCGCGGCCATGCGCACGATTCCAGCCTGGATCTCGTCCAGTTCTTCGTGGAAGGACTTTCGCAGTTCTCCCACCCCGGGCTCTGGAGCGGTGCTCAGCCGAACCGCCCGGTGACGTAGTTCTCGGTCCGCTCGTCGGAGGGATTGGAGAAGATGGTCTCTGTGCGGTCGTACTCCACCAGGAGCCCGCACCGCTGGTCGGTGGTGGAGTCGAGTTGCGCAGTGAAGAACGCCGTGCGGTTGCTGATACGGGCCGCCTGTTGCATGTTGTGGGTGACGATCACGATGGTGTAGTCGTTTTTGATCTCCTGCATCAGATCTTCAATGCGGGCGGTGGCGATGGGGTCGAGAGCAGAGCACGGCTCGTCCATCAAAAGCACATCGGGATCGACGGCGATGGCACGGGCGATGCACAGGCGCTGCTGCTGGCCGCCGGACAACCCGAGGGCGGAGTCCTTCATCCGGTCGTTTACCTCGTCCCACAGGGCGGCCCGGTTCAGAGACCGCTCCACGATGTCGTCCAAGTCGCTCTTCTTCTTGGCCATTCCGGTAACCCGGGGGCCGAATGCGATGTTGTCGTAGATCGACTTGGGGAACGGGTTTGGCTTCTGGAACACCATGCCAATGCGGCGGCGAACCTCAACCGGGTCCACCCGGGGGTCGTAGATGGGCACCTTCTGGAAATCCAGGCGGCCCTCCACCCGGGCCGTGGGGATGAGGTCGTTCATACGGTTGAAGCAGCGCAACACCGTGGTCTTGCCGCAACCGGAGGGGCCGATCATGGCGGTGATCTCGTGCTTGTACACCGTGAAGGAGGCATCTTGCACGGCCCGGAAGTCGCCGTAGTACACGTTCAGGTCTTCCACTTCGAACACCGCGTCGCCCACCGCATCCGGGGCGGCGGCCTGCACCGCTCGGTCGAGATCCAGGCCGAGACGGGGAGAGGCTTCCGGTTCTGCTTGCTCCATCTGGTCGGTCCTTATGCTCTCAGTGACAGCTTCCACGAGTCATCCTCTCTTCTTTTCGAAGTGGTTGCGCAAGAAGATGGCCGCTGCATTCATCAGGATAACGAATACCAGCAGCACCACTATGGCCGCCGCCGCGGCCTCGGCAAAGCCCGGATCACGACCCGAGTTCTGCACCCACTCCACGATTATCACCGGCATGGCCATGAAGGCCTCGGCGTTGATGGCGCTGAGGTCGAAGAAGCTCGGATTGCTTCCCAGCCGGCCGGTGACCGCGCCTACCAAAAGCAGCGGAGCGGCTTCGCCGATGCCTCGTGACATAGACAGCAGCGTCCCGGTGAAGATGCCGGGCGCAGCGTAGGGCAGCACCTGGCTGCGAATCATGGTCCACTTGGTGGCCCCCACCCCGTAGGCCCCCTCCTTCAGCCCTTGGGGAACCGCCCGAATGGCCTCTTGAGCGGTGATGATCACAATGGGAAGCACGAGGATGGCGAGCGTGATGCCCGCGGCGGCAATGGACTTGCCGCCAGTGAGGTCGCCCAGGCTCTTCACGAACAAGAACAAGCCGAGCAGGCCGTACACAATTGATGGGACCCCGGCCAGGTTGCGGATGTTCAGCTCGATGAACCGGGTGAACCGGTTCTTCAGGGCGTATTCCTCCAACCAGATGGCGGCGCCGATGCCGATGGGGAAGGCCAGCACAGCCACGAAAACCGCGATCCAGAAGGTGCCGACCAAGGCCTGATGCACGCCCAGCTTGGGATCGTCGGAAAGGGAGCGCATGGTGCCCGCCAAGAAGCCGCCCGGCCGTCCGGTGAGCACACCCCAGGAATCAACCACCACATCCACAATCAAGACGCCGAGGATGAACAGCGAGATCAAAAGGGTGGTCAGCAGAGTGATCTGAAACACTCGTCCCCGTACGTCGGTGGCCCGACGCTCCATCGCCTGCACCATCATCTTGTTGGTGCGATCCCCGATGAGCCGTGCCTTGGCCATCAGTACTGCTCTCTCACCCGGTGGACGAAGCGGTCGGCCACCAAATTCAAACCAAAGGTCACGATGAACAGCACCAGACCCACGAAGAAGAGGCTCTGGAAGGTGAGGCCCTCGCCCACCACGCTGTCGGTTCCCCGGGCCAAGGAGGTCATCCCCGCCGTCATGGTGAGGCTGCCGTCCAGCGGGTCGTGGGTGTAAACGGCGGTTTGGGCCGCACCTCCGGCCATGAACACCACCATGGTCTCGCCCAAGGCCCGAGAAATGGCCACGATGAACGCCGCCATCAAGCCTGAGACGGCGGCGGGCAGCACAACTCGCACCGTGGTGGTGATCTTGCGGGCCCCCAATCCAGAGGAGGCTTCCCGCAACGACATGGGCACCGCCTTCATGGCGTCCTCAGAGATGGATGCCACCAGTGGAACCACTAGAACCCCTACGCCGATACCGGCGGCCAGCAGCGAGCCGGCCGCTGGCCCCCCGAAGAGGGTTTTGACCACGTTGGGGGCTATCCACTCCAGAGCGAAGAAGCCGAGCACCACGCTGGGAATCCCGGCCAGGATCTCCAAGATGGGCTTGAGAGTCCGCCGGACACCAGGTCGGGCGTATTCCGACAAATAGATGGCGGCGCCTAATCCCAGTGGCCCAGCCACGATCATGGCGATGCCAGTGATGATCAAGCTGGCCACGATCAGCGTCTTGATGTCGTATATGCCCCGACGGGGGAACCAGCCGATATCCCATACCGCGCCCCAATCCACCTCGACCATGAACGTCCAGGCTTCGGAGAACAGCGACCAGATGATCAGGCCGGAGATCAACACCGACACCAGCGCGGTGGCCCCCAGAGAGTCTCTAATCAACCGCTCCTTGCGGGCCTGCCGGGGGTTCGCCGCCAGCGATTCGACGGAGAACCCCTCAGCAGGATCGACACGGGTGTCGGTCACGAGCACACGCTACTGGTCATCGGCACTGCCATTTGGCTTCTCCGATTTAGCGTCCGGCCCAGTTGGCCCGGGTGGCGCCTTTGGCGTCGTCGGTGAGGTTCACGTAGCCCACATCGCTGACCGCGGTGCCCAGGCCGTCGTCGCTCATGTAGTAGTCGACGTAGGCGACTAGGGCCGGGTTGGCCGCCGCTTTGGCCTTGTTCACGTAGATGTACAGCGAGCGGGACACGGGGTACTCGCCCGAGGCGATGGTGTCGGCGTTGGCGCCCACGCAACCGTCGCCGCCGTCCACATCGAGCAGCTTCACGCCCGAGGCGTGGGCCGCGAAGGCGAACCCGACCCAGCCGAAGCTGGTGTCGCTCGACTGGATGCCCTGGATGATCACGTTGTCATCGGCGTTGGCGTTGTAGTCGGGGCGGGTGGTGGCGTCCTGGCCCCGCTCGTCGGCAATGTCCTCCAGCACGATCTCGATGAAGCTGTCAAACGTACCCGACTCCTCACCCGGACCGTAGATGTCCAAATCAGCGTCCGGAAGATTCGAAGTAGCGAGCCCCAGCGAGCCGGCGTCCGACCAAGAGCCGAAACCCGTGGACTCCGGGCCCACCAAGCCGTAGATGTCGTTGAAGGTCACGCACTCCACCGAGTTGCCCTCTCCGGTCATCACCGCGATGCCGTCGATGCCCACCCGCAACTCAATCCACTCGATGCCGTTCTCGGCACAATCGGCGGCCTCGGAGTCCTTGATCGGGCGGGAGGCGTCGGAGATGTCGGTCTCACCTTCGCAGAACAGCTTGAAGCCGTCACCAGTGCCGGGACCGTCCACGGTCACCTGCACATCCGGCTCCACTTCTTCGAACAGCTCAGCCACCCGCACCGAGATCGGCTCCACCGTCGACGAACCCGAGATCGTCACCGACCCGGAGATGCTGCCACCGGAATCGCCGCCGCTGCCACTGTCGCTGCTGGAGCTTCCCCCGGAATCGCCGCCGGAATCAGTCTGTCCCGCCGAGTCTGGGGCTGCGCCCCCATCGTCGTCATCGTTGCCGCACGCGGCCGCGACGAGCGCGAACGTAGTCATAAGCCCGATTATCAGTACGAGCAGTCTCGGTAGCCTCACATGTCCTCCTTGAATGCACGCTGAACACACCGATCAGCGCAAAGGGTCAGCCGTAAAACTAGGAGGGGCGGGTTTCAGCCCCGCCGCGACTGTCTGAACGGGAGGTGAACAGGGACGAAAGCTTTGGAGCGGCCCAAATCAGGCCAGCACGCTGTCGCCCATCAGGGCCAAGAATGCGCTCACGATCTTGAGGTCGCGCTCGTTGGTGAAGTAGTTCAACGACTCCACCAGGGGCACCCAGGCGATGGCGTCTACCTCGAGAGTGGGGGTGAAGCTGCCGGAGATGGCGTCCATCTCCCAGTAGTGGACTTGACGGGTCCGGCCCCTTCGATCGGCGTATTCCACCATGTCGAGCTCTCGGCCCAACTCGCAGACGTAGCCCGACTCCTCGTGGACCTCGCGCAGCGCGCACTCCGCCAACGTCTCGCCCGGGTCGAGTTTGCCTGCGGGCAGCGACCAGTCATCGTGCTTGGGCCGGTGGACCATCAGAACTTCCAACTCGCCGTCGCTATGACGGGTAACGAGCCCGCCGCCGCCGAGTATGACCGCTACTGTTCCGAAAGGCACGGAATTTAACGGTAGGGCTTGAACGCGCCCAAAAAGCGGATATCCCGCTGATCGGCCGCGGTCGAACAGCTAGGAAATTGCGGCTACGGCCAGTCGCTCAAAGGCGGTATGGGCTTCAAAACCGGACTGGGAGCGGGTCCGCTGCCAACTCCCGTCAGCCAAGAGATCCCAGGCCAGCGTGTCATCTTTGAGGTTGTATTCCAGCACTTGGTCGAGGCGGTGGCGCAGCTCCGGGTTGACCACCGCCACCAGAGCCTCGATTCGGCGGATGAGGTTACGGGGCATGAGATCGGCGGAGCCGATGTAGTAGGCCGGAGCGCCGATGTCCTCGCCGTTGCCGAAGTAGTAGATGCGGCTGTGCTCCAAGTAGCGCCCAATGAGGGAGCGGACTCGGATGGTGTCGGACATGCCCGGCACCCCGGGGCGCAGGCAGCAAATGGCCCGCACGATCAGATCGATCTCCACTCCGGCCTGGGAGGCCTCATAGAGGGCTTCCACCATCTCGGCATCGGCCAGGCTGTTCATCTTCATGATGATCCGGCCTTCGGGGCCGCGGGCCGCCTCGTTGCGGATCAGCTCCGTCACCGTGGGCCGCAGGGCTTGGGGCGCGGGCACCAGGCGGCGAAATTGGATATCGCGGCCGTAGCCGGTCAAGGAGTTGAACAACTGGGTCAGATCCACCCCGACCTCGGGGTCGGCGGTGAACAGCCCCAGATCGGTGTACACCCGGGCGGTGATGGAGTTGTAGTTGCCGGTGCCGATGTGGCAATAGCGGCGCACACCGTCGGCTTCTTCTCGCACCACCAGGCAGGTCTTGGCGTGGACCTTGAGGCCTACCAGCCCATAGGCCACGTGGACGCCGGCCTGCTCCAGCCGGCGGGCCCACTCGATGTTGGCCTCCTCGTCGAAGCGGGCCTTGAGCTCCACCACCACCGCCACCTGCTTGCCGCTTTCTGCGGCCCGGATGAGCGACCGTACGATCGGGCTGTCACCCGAGGTTCGGTACAAGGTGAGCTTGATGGCCAGCACCTTGGGGTCGTTGGCCGCCTGCCAGATGAACTCCTGCACCGTGGCAGTGAAGGAGTCGTAGGGATGGTGGACCAGGATGTCGCCCTCGCGGATGCGGGCGAACAGGTCGATCGGCTGGTCGCCGGGCGCTTTGGAGGGCAGGGGATTGACCGGTTTCCATGACGGGTTCTTGAGATCGGGGCGGTCCACCGCGAACAGGTCCCAAAGGCTGGACAGCTCCAACAGGGTGTCCACCTCGTAGACGTCGTCGCGCTCGATGTCGAGCTCCTCGATGAGCAGATTGCGGATCTCCGACGACACCAGGTGCTCCACCTCTAGGCGGACCACGCTGCGGAATCGGCGGCGGCGCAGTTCCACCTCCACCGCGGCCAGCAGGTCTTGGGCCTCGCCCTCGTCCACCGCCAAGTCGGCGTTGCGGGTCACGCGGAAGGCCACCGTCTCGGTGATCTCCATCCCCGGGAACAGGGTGGGGAGGTGAGCAGCCACCACCTGCTCGATGGGAACGAAGCGATGCTCGTCGGGGAGTTGGAGGAAGCGGCCGAACGTGGCTGGAACCTTCAGGCGGGCAAACCGCTGGTGGCCGTCGGCCGGGTCGATCATCAGCACGCCCAAGCTCAGCGACAGATTGGATATGTAGGGGAACGGGTGGCCGAGATCCACCGCCAGAGGGGTGAGCACGGGGTAGATGCGGTCGTCGAACTCGCCGGAGAGGAACTTGCGGTCTTCGTCGTCCAAGTCGTCCCAGTTCAGAATCTCGATGCCAGCGTCGGCCATCTCCACATTCAGGCCGCTCAGGCAGCGGGCTGCCCGGTCCATCTGGTGATCTACTTCGATGCGGATCTCGTGGAGCTGCTGGGCGGCGGTGCGGCCGTCGGGAGTGGTGCCGGTGAATTGGCCAGCCATCTGGTCTTTGAGACCGGCAACCCGAACCTGGAAGAACTCGTCCAGATTGGAGCACCAGATGGCGCAGAACTTGACCCGTTCCAGCAGGGGCAGCGACGGATCCTCGGCTTGGGCCAGTACCCGGCTGTTGAATTCCAGCCAAGAGAGCTCGCGGTTTATGAACCGTCCAGACTCAGCCTCAATATCGATGGATTCCAATTCCATGCTGCGCTGCCTTCGGGTCTACCCCTCTCCCCTGCCGTCGGTCTCGCTCTGCTCGTCCTCTTCGTCGTAGCCCAAGTCCCAGTCGATCAGCATGTTTTCCCGCTCGGCGTCTCGGTTGATTCGCTCTCGATTCCGGCGGAACTGCGGATCATGGGGGGGAAGCAGCAGAAGGCGGGCCTCGGCCCGGGTCCTGAACTGCTCGATGAGCCCCGAGTCGCCAAAGTCGGACATGAAGTCCCAATGGGGTGCCACTGGGCCCATGTAAACCACCTTGACGTGCCCAACCGGCGGCTCGGGCAGGGCATCCATGGTGTCAGTCATCGCGTTGCTCCTGTGGAATCGGGGCCGAGCCATTCTAACCGCAATCAGGCGATATCCCGAATGCGCACTTCAGCGGTCAAACCTCGCCGCGACACCCCTCCTCCATGCTTCCCGCTATGATTGGCGTCCGGACAGCCGATAGCTCATGAATTCTCTTTTGCGAGGGAACTTTTGGCTGAGGTGGGGCGTCTTACATGCGGGGGCATGTAATCAATGGAGGTCCCATGAACGAGAGCTGGATGGCTTACGGCAGGTGCGTCGAAGAGTCGCCCGATATCTTCTTCCCCAGCGACGGGCTAGGAGTGGAGAAGGCCAAGAAAATCTGCCAGGAATGCCTGGTGCAGGAGGCTTGTCTGGCCTACGCCCTGTGCAATCGCATCAAGCACGGGGTGTGGGGCGGGCGCTCCGAGCGCCAGCGCCGCCGGATGTTGCGCCAGGCCGCGGCCTGAGGGTGATTTTCGATTGAGGAACTGGCGTCCGCTACGCCATCACGGAGCGAGAGGCAGCAAGAACTTGGGGGGCCATGGTCTCGGGGCCGGCCGCGGCCAGAGGAGTGCTGAACACCTCGGGAAACCAGATTGGCGTGGCACCCGAATCGGTGATGATGCCCAGGACTTCGGCGAAGTCCACCGCACCCTCGCCGGGTAGGAGTCGGGCGGTCATGGTCTCGGTGGCGATGTCCATATCGTCGGGGAGCTCGGCGGCGGCATCGCACAGCTGAACCACCCGCAGCTTCTCGGCGGGAATCTGGCGCAGCAGATCGGGGTTGGGACCGCCGGGCTGGCGATACCAGTGCCACGTGTCCACCATGATGCCGCTGTTGTCGCAGTCGGCCCGCTCGATGATCTCCCACGCGGTGGCCAAATCGGGGATGCCGGTCCAGGGGAGGAACTCCACGCTTACCTGCAAGCCGGCCTCCGCCGCGCCCTGGCACAAGGTTCGGAAGCGATCCACAACATCGTCCATGGGCGGCAGTGTGGCTTCCATGGTGACCGCCACCAGTTCCCGGCTGCCCACCGCATTGGCGTACTGGCTCAGATATGCCACCTCTCCTGCGGCCGCGTCGCGGTCGGAATTCAGCCAGCCGAAAGCAGCTTCAGCCACCGGATGGGCCAATCCGAGCTCTTGGAGCCGGTCGATCAGCCAGGCGGTATCGACCCCAGCGGTCCCTAAGACGAATGGCCAAACACTGATGCCGGTGTAGCCCGCCTCGGCGGTCGCAGCCAGCGACGACTCCAACTGGTCGAAATTCAGTTCGAAGGGATTGACGCATAGCGTGCCCAACGACATGACGAGCTCTTCGGAGGGCGAGGCTGCGGTCATGGAGGCGCGATGTTAGATGAAGCTGTGGAGTGGAGCTATGCGTCGGTGGGCTTCTCGTCGGCGCTGTCCTCGGCCTTCGAACTCTCGGTCACGCCTTCTTTGAATTCCTTCTGGGCCCGACCCAGCGAGCGGGCCAGCTTGGGGAGCTTGGCCCCGCCGAACAGCACCAGCAGGATGACCAAGACGATGATCAGCTCCGTAGCCCCGAGATTCATGGGCCAAGGCTACCCCGAAACCGCGCCGACTGCGTCAACAGGGGCAGCTCAAGCGCCGGAGGTGTCAGCTACCGCTTTCAGCGGCTCCCGCACCCGCGTGAGTCCTCGGGCCCGGCGCACCCGGCGCCGCTCCCGCTCGCTCATGCCACCCCAGATCCCGAATTTCTCCCCATTCACAATGGCGTATTCCAGGCATTCCTCGCGCACTACGCAGGCCCGGCAGACCTCCTTGGCCTCTCGGGTAGAAGCCCCCCGTTCGGGGAAGAACAGATCGGGGTCAACCCCCAAACAGTTGGCCAGTGCTTGCCAAGCCCGACCTTCGTCGCCTGTCTGCGAAGGCTTCGCAGTCGTCTCCACCAGTCTCATTGCGCCCTCCTGGAAATGGAAAGTGTCGCCCCCTGCCCGTCGCTTCCGAATTCAGGGCTATTTAGACATGAATAGGAAACAACGTGCTTGTAATTTCAACAACGTAACCTTGACACGGAAATGTGCCAAACGCAAGAAGAAATTTTCTGAGCAGGAAAAACTTGCTGGGGCGGGAGTGCTCGCCTTAGCGGCGACCGCCCAGCATTTTGCGCTTGTGCTCCACGAAGTCCACCAACACGTAGTCGCCCAGGGTTTCCGGTGTGGTGAAGAAGGCCCGACCGCCGTTCATCTTGGAGATCTGCTCGATGAAGTTGGTGAGATAGGAGGTGGCGTCCAGCATGAAGGTGTTGATGCGGATGCCCTCCCGAGTGGCCCGCATTACTTGTTCCAGGGTCTTGTCCACCGTTTCCCGAGCCGGCGGATAGGAGAAGAAGGGCCTCCCCTGCTCGTCCACATGGGCGGTGGGCTCTCCGTCTGTCACCATGATGATCTGCTTGGTGCCGCTGTGTCGGGCCAGCATCTGGCGGGCCAGCATGAAACCGTGCTGCATGTTGGTGCCGTACACGAAGTCCCACGACACCTCGGGCAGCTGCTCGGGTTTCACCTCTCGGGCGATCTCGCTGAATCCCACGATGCCCAGGAAATCCCGGGGGTACTGCGAGCTGATGAGGGAGTGAAGGGCCATGGCCACCTTCTTGGCCGGCAAGAAGTTGTCCCTCATAGGCATGGAGAGCGACAGGTCGAGCATCAAGACGGTGGACGACCGCACGATGTTCTCGGTGCGCTCCACCTCGAAGTCCTCCGGCGACAGCTCCACCGGTGTGCCGCCACCGGTGCGCTGGATTGCATTGCGGATGGTTCGCTCGATGTCGAGGTTGAAGGGGTCGCCGAACTCGTAGGGCTTGGTGTGGTACTCCCGCTCGTGGCCCCCACCGAACATCTCCATGGCGTGCTGGCCCACCCGGTCTTGTTGGAGCTTCTTGAACAGGTCCGACAGAGCGTTCTGGCCGATCCGGCGAATCGCCCGGGGGGTGAGCTCCAGACGACCCTCTCGGTTCTCGATCAGTCCGGCCTCTTCCAGCAGCTTGGCCAGATCGGCCATCTGCTCCAGGCTCTGAGCCGCCTCGTCGCCCAGCAGCTCCCGGGCTCGGTCGATGTCCACTTCGGCCAGCGCGCCAGGGTTGTTGGCTGATCGCAACAGGTTGTCGAGCTGGTCCAAGTCGCCCAGCTCCTGCATCATCTGGGCCGCTGAGGCGAAATCCAGCGGATCGGCCCCGCTGAAGTCGTACGACTGGTCCCATCCCGCATCGGGGAACATGGCTTGGAGGTTCTGGGAAAGCTGGTCCACCTGCCAGCGCAGGTCCATGTCCTGCAAGAGCTGCTCGGCCAAGCCCTGGAGCTGCGCCCGCTGCTCGGGCGTCATCGACGCCATCATGGCCGACATGGCCGCCATGCGCCGGGCCATCACCTCCAACAGCTCGCTCAGCGTTCGGGGGTTCTCGGGGAAGAAGTCGCCGAAGCGCTCCATGAAGCTGTCGAAGTCGGACTGAAGGCGCTCGTCCAGCATCCGGTTGCGCTCGGCCGGATCGTCGATGTCGGGGGATAGCTGCTCGTCGGCCGTCTGGCGCTTCTCCAACAGGCTGTTCAGCTCGGCCATCATGTCCTTGGCCCGGGCCAGGTCTTCGGGGGAGAGGTTGTTCATGCCGTCGGTCATCTGGTTGACGTAGTTCTGCATGAGCTGCTGGCGGAGCTGCTCCACCAAGTCGTCAAACCGCTGCTGGGCCTCCGACGAGGTGAACTGGTAGTTCTCCAACTCTTTGATCTGGCCGGCCAGATCGGGGGGCAGCATGTCGAGCTGGAACCGGCGCTGGTCCACGGTCTCTTCGGTGATGGCCGCCCGGCGCTCATCGCCCGATTCGGCCGCAGAGGCGGCCAGATCGTCGAGGGCATCGCGCTCCATGTCGATCACATCGCGCAGCTCCTGGGCGATGTCGTCGTAGACCCCGCCAAGGTCGTGTTGCTCCAGCCGCTCCTGGCGGCGTTGACGGAGTTGCTCCATCATCTCCCTCATGCCCTGCACCTGCTGGCCATCGACTTCGAAGCCCTGCTGGAGGAGCCGCCGAAGGGCGGCGTTGACATCGCCGTGGTAGAGGAGATCGTCGTTCATCTGGGCGAACAAGTCGGAAGTGGAGAAGTCGAACCCAGTTTGGGTGCCGTCCCAGCGGGAGTAGGCCACCCGGTGGGCTGACCGACGCCGGGCCCTTCGCCATCTCCGAAGCATCCCGCCAACCTACTCTGAACGAGATGGATGGCCATACCGGTCCTGATCTCACCTGGGGGTGGACTGCCGACTCGGTGGCGCTGGAGGGGGTTGCCCCCGCGGCCGACTGGTCGGTGTGGGAGCGGGAAGGACGGGCCCCCCGGTCGGGCGAGGGGTGCGGCTTCGGCATCGACTTCCGGGCCGACCTTCAAATGCTGGCCGAGTGGGGATTCACCCATTGCCGGCTTCCGGTGGAGTGGGCTCGCATCGAGCCCGAGCCCGGCAGGTTGGACCACGACGCTGTTGACCGGTATCTCGACGTGCTGGCCGCGGCCCGCTACGTCGGGCTGAAGACCTGGCTGGTGCTCCAGAACACCACTCTGCCGGGGTGGTTTGCCGACGATGAGGGCGGCTGGAGCACCCGGCAGGGGCGGACGCTGTGGTGGGCTCGCTGGGTGGATCGGTGCGGCGAGTGGTTCTCCGACCGGGTGGCCGGGTGGGTGCCGGTGGAGGATCCGGTGGGCTGGGCGGTGCGAAGCCGTCTGTTGGCCCAGCGCCCTCCGGGACGGCGCAGCACCGACGCTGCGGTGGAGGCGGCCCAGCACGGGCTGGAGGCCATGTTCGAGGCCTGCCGCCTGCTCCGCAGCGGGAGCCAGCCGGTGATGGGGGCATTCGGCCTCCACACCGTGTTCGCCGCCGATCAACGGGCCGACACCCTCGCCTGGCAGGGGTGGTGGGACCGGCTGCTGTGGCAGAGCTGGATCTCAGCGCTGACCGACGGGGAGATCACCGTGCCCGATCGTCCGATAGTCGCCCGCGAGGAGTTCCGTGAGGCGATCGATGTGGTGGGAGTGTGCTTCGACGCTCCGGTCTCAGTAGACCAACACGGCCACCTCGGGCCCTACCCCCCTACCGCCCGGTGCGACGACTCCGGCATGGCCCCCGAGCCCGAGGAGTTGGGCCGGGCGCTGGCCCGCCTGGCCGACATTCTGGGGGATGTGCCGCTAGCGGTGGCTGGCACCGGCGTGTCCACCACCGATGAGACCTGGCGCGATCAACTCTTGGGGCGGACGCTGGATCAGGTGGAAGCCGCGAAGTCCGACGGCATCAACGTGGTGGGGTTATTCGTCGACACTGCGATGGACGGCTACCACTGGCACCTGGGGCGATCATCAGCCCGAGGCCTCTTCGACCAAGACCGCAATCCCAAAGACGCCGCCTTCACCCTGCGCGATCGGATAAAGGGTCAGGTTCTTCCTCGATAGACGGCGGCGCCGGATATGGACTCCTTGTTGAGGCGCTTGGAGAGGTGGAGACCCTCCAGCACAAACTCAATGCCGCTGGCCACCAGAGCGGGGTTCTCGAGATCGCCGGGCTCGTAGCCCAACGCCGCCAGTGCGCCGGCAAACGCCGGCGCCTCGTCAACCAGGGCGGCATAGTCGGCCGAGGAAATGTCATCCCCCGCGTTGACCACCCGACCCTCTTCAAATGCCTCGATCACTTCCTGCTGCACCTCGAGTTCGACCGCGTCCTTGAAGGCTTGGCGAACGGCCTCTTTGCGGAGGGTGCCCACAATCTCGCTATCTCGGCCGTCCTCGATGGTCTCGATCTCAATCTTGCCCATGGTGGAGGGGGCGAGCGCATCCAAGTCGGTCACTCGGGGCACCGCAGCCGCCTCGCCACTGCGCAAGGCCCGCCGGATGGCCGCAGCAGCCAGCGTCTCGTAGTTGGACACCGTCAACCGCACCGACACCCCCGAGCGCTGGTTGATGTGCGGGCTCTGTCGGGCCAGATGACTGAGATACACCAGCACCTCGCACATGAAGTCGGGCATGATCACCGGCAGGTCGGCCTCGGGGACTGTCGCCTCCTGCTCGGTGATGTCCAATTCGATGTCTACATCGGTCGGGTAGTGGGTGCGGACCTGGGCCCCAAAGCGGTCTTTGAGCGGGGTGATGATACGGCCCCGGTTGGTGTAGTCCTCGGGGTTGGCGGAAGCGAACAACAAGATGTCGAGGGGCAGGCGGATCTTGTGGCCCCGGATCTGCACGTCGCGCTCCTCCAGCACGTTGAGCAGCCCCACCTGGATGCGCTCGGCCAGGTCGGGAAGCTCGTTGATGGCGAACACCCCCCGGTTGGTGCGGGGCACTAGGCCGTAGTGGATGGTGAGCTCATCGGACAGATAGCGGCCTTCGGCCACCTTGATGGGATCCACTTCACCGATCAGATCGGCAATGGAGGTATCGGGGGTGGCCAGCTTCTCCCCGTAGCGTTCGCTGCGATGGACCCAGGCCAACGGGGTGTTGTCGCCCTCGGAGGCGATCAGGTCTTTGGCGTGCTTGGACACCGGGTTGTAGGGGTCGTCGTTGATCTCGGAGCCGGCCACGATGGGCAGCCACTCGTCGAGCAGGTCGAGCACCAGGCGGATCATCCTGGTCTTGGCCTGCCCCCGCTCGCCCAGGAAGATCACGTCGTGGCCAGCCAGCAGCGCGGTTTCCAACTGGGGGATGACGGTGTCTTCGTAGCCCCAGATGCCGGGGAACAGGTCCTCGCCAGCCCGAATCTTGCGGATCGCGTTGCGACGGATCTCGTGCTTGACCGACACCGACTGCCAGCCGGATTCCTTGAGCTCTCCGAGAGTGGTGGGTTGCGACATAGGAGTTGAACCCTACTCCCTTGTCATCGGCTAGCCAGTCGAGGGCCCGGTACGGCTAGCCGCAGGGAGTGGGGCGCCGGTACCGTCGGCAGGAGAGCGTTCGGGCTGCTGGTGGCCCGAAGCGGAGGCAAACGATGGCCCAAGCCATAACGAGAGTGAGCGCGCCGCCGCCGGTGCGGTCGGAGCCCAAGATCAAGCTCCCTTGGCCGCTTAGCATCTACCAGACCGCGGTGGGCAAGAAGTGGGTGATGGGCCTCACCGGGGCGGCCTTGCTGGGCTTCATCGTGGTCCACATGATCGGCAACCTCCATCTTTATGAGGGACCGCTGGAGATCCACGAGTACGCCGAAACGCTGCGGGATCTGGGCACCAAGCTCCTCCCCCGCACATGGCTGCTGTGGATCATGCGCATCGGGCTGATCGTCGCCTTCGCCCTGCACATCCACTCGGCCTACTCCCTGAGCCGAATGAGCATCGCTGCTGATCAGCGCTATCCCGGCGGCCGGAACTACATCGCGGCCAACTTCGCCTCCCGCACCATGCGGTGGACCGGCCCCATCATCGGGCTGTACCTCTTCTACCACCTGGCCGACCTCACCTGGGGCTGGTTCAACCCCGACTTCGTTAGGGGCGACCCCTATCACAACGTGTCGGAGAGCCTGAGCAGCATCCCGGTGGCGATCCTGTACATCGTGGCCAACACCGCGCTGGCTGTCCACATCTTCCACGGCACTTGGAGCATGTTCCAGAGCCTGGGGGTGAACAGCCCCCGCTACAACCACCTGCGCCGCTACCTGGCCGCCGGGCTGGCCGGGATCATCCTGGTGGGCAACCTGAGCTTCCCGATCTTCGTGCAGGCCGGAGTGATCGACGACAACGGCCGCTCCATCGTGGAGGAACTCCAGCACGGCGCCGCTGAGGGGGAGGACCACTGATGCTCGGCTCGCTCGACGCCCGTATTCCGGCCGGATCGCTGGACAGCAAGTGGACTGACCACAAATTCTCCATGCGGCTGGTGAACCCCAACAACAAGCGCCGCTTCGACGTGATCGTGGTGGGCTCGGGGCTGGCCGGCGCGTCGGCCGCGGCCTCGCTGGGCGAGCTGGGCTATCGGGTCAAGGTGCTCACCTACCACGACTCCCCCCGCCGGGCCCACAGCATCGCCGCCCAGGGGGGCATCAACGCGGCCAAGAACTACCAAAACGACGGCGACAGCGTGTACCGGCTGTTCTACGACACCATCAAGGGGGGCGACTACCGGGCCCGGGAGGCCAACGTGTACCGCCTGGCCGAAGTGTCGGTGGACATCATCGACCAGGCCACCGCCCAGGGCGTGCCATTCGCCCGGGAGTACGGCGGACTGCTCGACAACCGCTCCTTCGGCGGCGCCCAGGTGTCCCGCACGTTCTACGCCCGGGGCCAGACCGGCCAGCAGCTCTTGTTGGGGGCGTACTCGGCGCTGATGCGCCAGGTGGCCGCGGGCACGGTGGAGCTGCACACCCGCTCGGAGATGCTGGAGCTGGTGATGCACGACGGCCGGGCCGTCGGCGTGGTGACCCGCGACCTCATCACCGGCGAGATCGTGTCGCATTCGGCCCACGCGGTGGTACTGGCCACCGGGGGCTACGGCAACGTGTACTTCTTGTCGACCAACGCCAAGATGTGCAACGTGACCGCAGCGTGGCGGGCCCACCGCAAGGGGGCCCTGTTCGCCAACCCCTGCTACACCCAAATTCACCCCACCTGCATCCCGGCCAGCGACGACTTCCAGTCGAAGCTGACCCTGATGTCGGAGTCGCTGCGCAACGACGGGCGCATCTGGGTGCCGCTGGCCCACGACGACGGGCGGGCGGCCCACGAGATCCCCGACGCCGACCGCGACTACTTCTTGGAGCGCAAGTATCCGGCCTTCGGCAACCTCGTGCCCCGCGACGTGGCCTCCCGCAACGCCAAGACCGTGGTGGACGAAGGCCGAGGCGTGGGACCGCTGCGCAACGGCGTCTACCTGGACTTCTCCGGTGCCATGGCCCGCGACGGCGAGGCGGTGATCCGGGCCAAGTACGGGAACCTGTTCGACATGTACGAGCGCATCACCGGCGAGGATCCCTACACGGTGCCCATGCGCATCTACCCCGCCACCCACTACACCATGGGCGGGCTGTGGGTGGACTACGAGCTGATGAGCAACGTGCCCGGCCTGTTCGTGCTGGGCGAGGCCAACTTCAGCGACCACGGGGCCAACCGGCTGGGAGCCTCGGCCCTCATGCAGGGGCTGGCCGACGGCTACTTCATCCTGCCCTACACCATCGGCAACTACCTGTCGGACTTCTTGGGCGATCCGGCGCTGGGCACCACCGAGCCAGTTTTCGCCGACGCCGAGCAGGCGGTGGCCGACGAGATGAACCGCTGGCTGTCGATCGGCGGCACCCGCTCGGTGGACCACTACCACCGGGAGCTGGGCAAGCTGGTGTGGGACTACATCGGCATGGCCCGCAACAAGACCGGCTTGGAGAAGGCCCTGTCGGAGATCCCCGCCCTGCGCGAGGAGTACCACCGCAACGTACGGGTGCTGGGCTCGGCCGACACCCTCAACCAGTCGCTGGAGAAGGCCGGCCGAGTGGCCGACCTGTTCGAGCTGGCCGAGCTCATGGCCCGAGATGCCCTGACCCGGGAGGAGTCCTGCGGCGGCCACTTCCGGGAGGAGCACCAGACCACCGACGGCGAGGCCATGCGGGACGATGAGAACTTCACGCACGTAGCCGCTTGGGAGTGGAACGGCGAGGGAACCCCCCAAACCCGCCACCGGGAGGAACTGGAATTCGAAAACGTGGAGCTAACCCAGAGGAGCTACAAGTGAGCGCCGAGATCAACCTCACGCTCAAGGTGTGGCGCCAGGCCGGCTCCAGCGCCGAGGGCCGCTTCGTGACCTATGAGGCCAACGGAATCAGCACCGATGCATCGTTCTTGGAGATGCTCGACATTGTCAACGAGCGGCTCATCGAGGGGGGCGAAGAGCCCATCGTGTTCGAGTCCGACTGCCGAGAGGGCATCTGCGGCACCTGCGGGCTGATGATCAACGGCCAGGCCCACGGCCCCCAAAAGGGCACGGCCACCTGCCAGCTCCACATGCGCAGCTTCAGCGACGGCGACCACATCGTGATCGAGCCGTGGCGGGCCACGTCATTCCCCGTGCTGCGGGACTTGGCGGTGGACCGCCGGGCCATGGACGCCATCATCGGCGCCGGCGGCTTCATCTCGGTGAACACCGGCGCCGCCCCCGACGCCAACCTCACCCCCGTGCCCAAGGAGACGGCCGACACTGCCTTCGACGCGGCGGCCTGCATCGGCTGCGGGGCCTGCGTGGCCGCCTGCCCCAACAGCGCGGCGCAGCTGTTCACCGCGGCCAAGGTGCAGCACCTGAACCTGCTCCCCCAGGGCCAGGCCCAGCGGTGGGCCCGAACCGAGGCCATGGTGGAGACCATGGAGGCGTTCTTCGGCTCGTGTACCAACCACGGCGAGTGCGAAGAGGCCTGCCCCAAGGAGATCCCCATCGACTTCATCGCCTGGACCAACCGCGACTACATCAAGGCCAAGGTGAAGAACCGCAAACTGGTCGGCTAGCGATAGCGTCAAAGCATGACCACCATCACCGCCGACCTCTCGGTCGACAGCGGCCAGGACTTCGCTGTGGAACTTCGCTCAGGCTCGCATCTGTGGGCGGCCGATGAGCCCGAAGACTTGGGAGGGGGCGACACCGGCCCCAATCCCTATGAAATCCTCCTGTCGTCAGTGGCGGCCTGCACTTGCATCACCCTGTCGATGTATTGCCAGCGCAAGGGGTGGAAACTCCACTCGATTTCGGCCCGCTTCGAGCACGACCGGGTTCACGCCCGCGATTGCGACGATTGCGAGGCTGACGCCTCGGGCTACATCGACAGAGTGCGCAGCCAGATCTTCATCGAGGGCGACTTCGACGACGACCAGCGGACCCGTTTGGAGGACATCGCCCGCCGCTGCCCCGTGCGCCGCACCCTTGAAGGGGGCATGTCCTTCACCACCGAAGCAGTGTTCGCGGGCTGACGCCTGGGCGGTTCACGGGTTCTCCTTTGAGAATCAAGTTTCTTTATTCAGACCGTGCTTGCTTCGAATTCGCTCAGGCAACGCCTGCACCTTGGCTCGCATCTCAGCGAGTTCTCGACGGGCTTCATCCCGCTCAGCACAGATGCTGTCTCGCAGCGATTCCACTTCTTCGCTGAGCGCGGCAACGTCGTCTCTGATGCCCTTGACCGTGCCTTGGTCGAAGGCAGTTTCGGCGGCAGCGACCACCGCCTTGAGCGAGACGAGAAGCTCCATGCCGAGTTCACCAACCGGACTCAGGGCTTCAACCGCGGTGTGCAGCGCAGCACGAGAGCCGTTCAATGCATCTGTGGCATGGCTCTGTTGCTCTTGGAAGTCGGAAAGGGCAGCCACCTTGTCGCGTAGCTCTTCAAGGACACCCGTAGCGTCGGCAAACCGTTGAACAGAAGCATCAAAGGAATTCGAAGGGCCGGTTGTGTCAGTCATCTGCTTCTCCTTTCTGCCGTCGCCATCGCTGGAGTTGGAAGCACCCCAGCGCGGTCGGCGGCATGGTGGGCTATGTCGTTGGCTAGTGAGACGCCTTCAGCAAACTTGAAGACAGCAAGGTCGGGACTGCGCTTCCAGTTCGAGTCGAGCCATGCCTCCACCAGATCACAGTGTGGAAGTGCGGCACGGGCAGCGGCAACGACCGCTGCTGCCATAGTCAGCGGCTCGGCAACAGATTCAGGTATTGCTGCTAGCCAACCCAACACCTCCATCGCCATCTGCTCTGCGTCAGCCGGGTCGGCCCGATATCGTTCGAGCGCCCCTTCCATTGACTGACGCAGGCCCCATTCGAGATCATCCGCCGACCCGCCGAGACGCACCCCGGCAACGGCACGAGAAGCGAGAAGCCCAGGGTGATCGGGATAGGACCCCAGCAAGCGAGCGGCTGCGGCCCGCCACTGCCGGGCATCGTCATCACTGGAGATCGTCTTCCACTCCTCCGTCCAATCGGAGTACGTGAACACAGCCTGCTCAGCGAGACGCTGAGCGGTGGTTGAGGGGACGCCTTCGGACAGATAGTCGAGAATGCCCTGGCGGACTTGCTCCCCATCCCTTTGCCCAACCCTGGCGAGTTCCCACATCTCATAGAGACTCCGCTGGCGAGCCTTGCCAACCGTGTCATAAACAAACTCGGCCAGAATCCTGCTGCACTCCCGGACGGCGCTAGAGGCGTCGGGAAGACGGGGTAATCGAGCCCGGAATGCCTCAACCTGCCCCGGCTGGGAGCGGGCCACGAAACGAAGCAAACTATCGGCAATCTCCTCTGGACCGACATCTGAAACAACGACGACCGCCTTCTCGGTCTTGCCCCACCCTTCAAGGCAATAGTCGTCGACAACCCCGAGAACCGCGAGCCGGTGAAGCGCGCGCTTGGAAGCATTCCGCTCATCCTCCCGCTCGCCAAGGGGAATGCTTCGACTCAAGCGGAGTTTGTCGTACACCTTCACGGTCGTCTCAGCATCCTTGTCCACGCTGGGAAATGCCTGGTTGTGAAACCGCAGCACTGTAGAGATGTCGTCTAATTCGGGCCCCTGTCCGCCCTGGCTGGATGAGAGCCGATTCCGCCCTGATTCCAATCGCTGCCTGCTCTGCGCTGCACCGTTCTCGGCGAGTATCAGCACACTTTTGGCCGGCTGCCGGTTGCGGCCAGCCCGACCCACCTCTTGATAGAAGGCCTCGATCGACTGAGGCAGGCCATAGTGGACGATCCACCTGACGTTCGGCTTGTCAATGCCCATGCCAAACGCCTTCGTGGCAACAATGGCCGCGGCATCATCTTGCTTGAACTTCTCAGCGTTGCGGAGCCTCTCTGTGTCCCATTCCCGTCGGTTGCGGCTACTCGGAGCCTTGGTGGAGAACCCGACTGCGGTGGGAATGACCGATCTAACGGCCTCAAGCGTTTTGTCCATGCTCCGGTGCCTACCGTTCACGGTAGGGATGAAGACAATCCCCGGCAGCCTCCCCCGTTCTCGAAAGGCCGAAGGCTGCTCGCCGAAGAACGCTGGCAGAGACCGGATCTCTTCTCTGAGGATCGCCTCAGACATGGCCGGCTTGATTATCTTCACCTCATAGGAGAGCTCTGCCCGGTCGAACGACGCCGGACTGATGATGCTCTCCGGCGTGTCGCCGGAGATGCCCAATTGGAAGAGAACGTCGGACAGCACTGCCCGCGACGCAGTGCCAGTCAACGCGAGAATCGGCAACCTGTTGAGACCCGACGGATCGCACACCATCCGGGCAGTCTTGCCAAAGTTCAGGTAGGCGGTGCGGAAGTCATGCCCCCATTCCGATACGCAATGCGCCTCATCGACAACCACAAGGCTCACAGGATTGGACCGAGTTGATGCCGCAAGCATGTCCCGGAACTGCTGCCGCTGTAGCCGTTCCGGAGCCACGAACAAGAAATATGCATCTTCTGCTGGGCCTAAGCCGCTTCTGCTGTTCTGGGCGGTGATTCCCGCAGCGCGATCGATTCCCTGGGCAGCCAAACCGCCGATCTGGTCGTCGATAAGCGACGTGATCGGATCAACCACCAGCAACCGACCAGGGAGAATCAAACCCGTTAGCTGATAGATCATGCTCTTGCCCGCTCCGGTGGGAAGCAGCACGGCACAGTCGTTGCCGGAGAGCGCCGTCTGAATCGCCTCGAACTGTCCAGACCGGAACGAGTCCTTTGCAAATGCTGCGTTCATCACGGCTTCTAGAGCCTGGCGCAATCGGTCAGGGTCGCCGCGCCCAGGACGGATGTCCACCCGAGGGCGAACAGGGTCGGCAGGTAGAGCGGGCACTCCCGTCGAGCGGACCACTACCGCTGGTGGTTCTCCGTCTACTGGGTCGGGAAGCCGCTCAAACGGGGACCAATGGCTGCCCAGCAGCACCCGAACCGAAGCAGACTCTCTCCACCCTGCACCATTGGCTCCTGCTTCGGTCAGCAGGTAGCTGAACGGGGTGGAGTCTTGTCGCCGGTAGACGAACTCCTCGCCGCCCCGGCAAAACACCGCTATCTGGGGGGTGAGGTTGTCGGCCCCCCATATTTCGGCAATCGCCGCCAGCGACTCCAGATACGGACCGATCAGCCTCGGCGACAGGCCCGTCGGGTCGGAGACTTTGATCACCCAGCGATCCCCCGACAGGAATCCGGCATCGATGGCCTCACAGACGGCGAGCGCCAACCGATGCGTTTGAATCGGACCCCACACCTTCGGATGCCAGGCTTCGCCATCAGATTGGGCGCCTTCTCGCTGGCCGAACCGGGCCTCGGCAACCACCTGGAATACTTCATCAAGACCCGGACCGCGGCCTGCTCGAAGCTCAGAAGTTGGAACCCGTACCGTACGAATTCCAGCCCTTTTCAGCAGACGATCACGGCCTCTGTCAATCAGTCTCGCTTCCTTGTGCTGACCGCCGTCTACCTCGAACACAACCGGTGCCGACCCTGGAGGGCAGAACAAGAGGTCGCATCGACGCTCGCTCTCGACCTCCGCTTCTTCGCCCGCCGCGAAGACCAGCTTGTCGAGCGGCGGCTGCGGAACCAACCACATCGCAGCACCCGGCCGGTGCTCCTCAATCCGCTCAACAAGTCGTTCTTCGTACTCTGAGTCGTACCAACCCCCAGATAATGCAGACTTCCCCTTGGACGGCACCAAGAAATCCTCATCAGCTGGCTCTGGAAATCCGACACAGGATTTGAGGAGCTGCCTTTCCGCATCAGGGTGCATCGGAGGCGCAGCACCCCTGGCCAGCAACCTCAGCATCGACCCGACCGCCGCTGTCCCCATCGCCGACAACCTGTTGGAAGCCTGTTCGTCTTTCCCGCGCTCCCGGGCAACCCAGCAGCCCATTAGGTGCTCGGCACGCCCATCACAAAGTGATCTCAGCGAACCACCCGCCGATGCCAAGCGAACCATCCACCCATCTCGGGCATACGTCCCATCGGCCCAATCCACTCTTCGCCGCCGGTCCGTATCATCAGCCTCGGTCTCCACGTCTCTTCCCATGCCAGGCTCATCAGTACTAGGCGATGGCTGTCCTGGCGTCTCGGTGTTCCACTCACTGCCAATCCGAACCCTCCCCCAACAGTCTGGAAAAGTTGGACAACCCCAGAAACGACTGCCTACGTTCTTGCCCTTTGCGGCCGTCCTCATCACCATTTCCAACCCGCATTTTGGACAGGGCGGTGGCTCTGCGGCCTCCACTGTGCTATCGCCTGGTGCCATTCAATTCGCTCACATTGCTGCCAGAATCACAACACTTGAGAGTACTGGGCTATCTCCCCGCACTGAAAACAGGAGTTTGCCGAGGTCAAATTTCCCGATTGACGACGACTAACGACCGCTCGGCTCTTACCCTTTGAGTCGTGAGCGCTCCTATGGCGATCTCCAGTGGATGATGCCTTACCTGTTCGATGTGGTCTAGAGCAGCAGAGGTCACCCAGCAGGTGGCGCGGGGTTTGCTCATGGGGGCGGCTGATGTGGTGCCCGGCGTGTCGGGGGGCACGGTGTCTCTGCTGCTGGGGATTTATGCCCGGCTGATCGACACCGTACGGGCTGCTGCGGGCGTGCTGGGGACGCTGCTGAGGGGTCGGTGGCGAGAGGCGCGGGCACAGCTGCGGAGCTTCGACTGGTGGTTCGCCGTGCCGCTGGTTGTGGGCATCGTTGTAGCCGTCGTGGCGCTGGCGTCGGTGATCGACGAACTGCTGACCGACGAGCCCGAAGCCATGGCCGGGCTGTTTTTCGGGCTGGTGGCGGCATCGGTGGTGGTGGCCTGGAAAATGGTGGAGAATCCCAGCGCAAGGCTTGCCCTGACCTCGCTGGTGGTGGGCGGGTTGTTCTTCTGGCTGCTGGGACTCCAGTCGGGGCCGGTGGCAGATCCGACGGTTCTGACACTGTTCGGGTCGGGGATCGTGGCGGTATGCGCCATGCTGCTGCCCGGCATATCCGGGGCGTTCATCCTGCTGATGTTGGGGGTGTATCCGGCAGCGATCGCTGCTGTGGACGACTGGATCTGGGCTGATCTGGCCGCACTGGCCGCCGGGGCAGTTCTCGGGCTGGCCCTGTTCTCCAACTTGATCGGCCGAGTGCTTCACCGCTGGCACGACCCCACCCTGGCGGTGATGGTCGGGCTGCTGCTGGGCTCGCTGCGAGTGCTGTGGCCGTGGCCCGCCGGAGTTGGCGTGATCAGCCGCCACGCGGAGGAGACCATCGACGGAACCGGGCTGGGCTGGGCCCCCGCCACCGACCTGTGGCTCCCCGCCGTCCTGGCCGCCGCCGCCTCATCCCTTGTCCTTGCCCTCTCCCGGCTAGAACGCTCTTCCACTTGAATCAAGAAAGAGACAAACCCCGACAAATGTCGGGGCTGTCGGCCCGGGGCTACTCACCCCGGGGTGGTACAGAGCAAACTATATCCAGAGAGGCGACACTCTGCACCAATTCTCTTGTTTTATTCACAGCAATGAATAAAGCAAGAGAGCCCCGCTTATGGTGTAGCGTTGCATTTCTCTATGGCTCCAGAGCGGGTTATCACATATATCGATGGGTACAACCTGTACTACGGGCTCAAGGAAGCCGGTATGCAGTCCTCGCGATGCCTAGATCTGAAGGGCATGTGTGAATCGCTAACTAAGAAACACCAGCAGCTTGACCTCGTCCGCTACTTCACTACCCGGGTCAAGAACAACCCTGGTGCGTCTCAAAGGCAAGGAACGTTTATCGATGCTTTGGAAGCTCGTGGAGGAATCAAGATCGACTACGGTCACTTCCTCTCCAAGAAAACGAAGTGTCACTCATGTGGGAATGAGTGGACTAGTAGTGAAGAGAAGAAAACTGATGTCAATATTGCAATTCGCCTTCTTGAGGATGCCCATGATGGACGGTTCGACACTGCAATAGTCGTTTCAGGTGACAGCGACTTGGCTCCCGCGATCCAGTCGATTCTCTCTCGAACTCCAAAAAAAAGAGTCGTAGTTGCGTTCCCTCCAAAGCGCCACTCTTCCGAACTCCAGCGAGTGGCTAGCGGCCACTTCAAGATTCCCCGCAAGTCAATCTTGTCTAACCACCTACCAGCAGTAGTGACCACACCTTCTGGTCGGCCACTCAAAGCACCCGAAGGATGGCTTCCCCAACCAGCAAACTAGTTTGCTCCTCTGGCTGCCCCTACCAGGAGATTCTTCTCGGACCAGACCGGGCCAGCGGGAGTAGAGACCAGATTTCTCTCCAAGCGCGTACGCTGGCCGGTATCGGGGTGGTCTACAGGGAGGGGGGCGGAGGCGATCACGGGGGCGTCGGTGGGGCCATTGGTCCACTCTTGGTCCCACCAGGCGGGCGTGCCTTGCCAGTGGAAACGACGGCCTCGGCCATCAAGCTCTATGGTCTCGTCTCCCACCAGCACCTGGCCGTGAACGACATCGGGCAATCCGGGTCCGGCTTCCCACTCCAGCTCCAGGCCGTAGGGCACCCGGTCGCCCCAGCCCAGCCCGAACACTTCTTCGGGATCGTCGAGGGCCACTGCAAACGCCTCCAAATCCACGGTGAAGTGCTCGTCGGGGATCTGTTCGATGAACTCGGTCCACAGCCCGGGCGCTCGCAGCTCCAGGGTGGAGGGCCGGGGTAGCGGGGCGTCGGTCTCCAGCAGCATCACCGGGCGGCGGTCGAGACCGACCAGCGCCGACCAGAACCAGCTCCGCCCCAGGTTGGGCCACAGCGTGAGCTGCGCATAGCCCCCCACCGACCCGTCTGGCGCAGCGAAATCGCCATACCACGACTCGGCCCACAGTCGGTGCGTCGGTGCAGAAGTCATATACCTACCTCAGTACGGTAGGACTTGGTGCTGGAGTACTTGAGCGACGAGTGGATCGAGGAGGCAGACGCCGCACTGCGGGCGTCGGGGTTGTGCGCGCCGGACGGCGATCGATTCGCGGTCCAACAGCAAGTGGGTGAGGTGATATTCCACATGGTGTTCGACGGTGAGGGCGCTCGCGTCAGCTCTGGGCCAGCCCCCGATCCTGAGGTGGCTTTCAGCCAAGCCCGCGAGACGGCGGTGGCCATCGCCAAAGGAGAGCTCTCGGCTGAGGAAGCAGTGTTGAATGGGGAAGTCACGTTTGAAGGCAACCCCATGGCTCTGTTGTCCCACCGCCGGTTACTGGCGAGAGCCGAAGACGTCTTCGCAGAGATGCGGGACCGCACAATCTGGAACCTTTGACGAGAGGTTTGCCTATTCCCGACCGGGCTCCGGTAAATCGGCCATACCGGCCAGCGCCCGAGCAGCCGCCTGCACCAGTGGAAAGGCCAGGCAGGCACCGGTTCCCTCTCCCAATCGCAAGTTGAGATCCAGCAGGGGGTTCAGGCCCAGGTGGTCGAGGACGATGGAGGCGGCCGGCTCGCTGGAGCGATGGCCGGCGATGGCGAGGGCCGCGGTGCCGGGCGCCAGGGCATCGGCCGCGCACAGAGCGGCCCCGGCGATCACCCCGTCAACAATGAAGGGAACTCGGTTCTCAGCGGCAGCAATGAACAGCCCGGCGAGGGCTGCAATCTCCAGTCCCCCTACCGTGGCCAGCACATCGATGGGTTCGGTACAGCCGGCGGCTCTCTCGATGGCAGTGGCCACCAACCGGCGCTTGTGGTCGAGGCCCCCGGCGGGAACTCCCGCGCCGACTCCAGTGACCTCTTGGGCTGATCGGCCGGTGTACACGCCGATCAACGCAGCCGCCGAGGTGGTATTGCCGATGCCCAAGTCGCCGCCGATGAGGCAGTCGGCACCCGCTTCTAACTGCTCGGACGCGATTCGCATGCCTATTGTCAGCGCCGCTTCGGCTTCCTCAAGAGTCATGGCCGGCCCGCTGGCAATGCTGGCCGTGCCGTCGGACACCCTCTCGTCTCTCACGCCGGGGAGCGGGTCGAGGGGGATCTGTACCCCGACATCGACGACAACAACCTGAGCGCCCACCGCCTCGGCGAACACCGAGATGGCGGCCCCGCCGCTGCTCACCGTGGCCACCATGGCTGCGGTGATCTCCGAGGGCCACGCACTGGCCCCGTCGGCCACCACCCCGTGATCGCCGGCGAAGACAACCACGACTGGATTGCCGGGCACAGGCGGCGGACAGACACTGGCCACCCCGGCTAAGTGAACTCCCAGATCTTGTAATCGCCCCAGCGCGCCCGGGGGCATGGCCCGAGTAGCCCATCGAGCCTGAGCCCGTTCCATGGCCTGCACGTCGAGAGGGGGAATCGTTGGAAACGAACGCGAGTCCATATCAGCCGCCACCTCTATCCATGAGCCAGTCAATGAGCCCGGCCATCACCAACAGGCCAACCGCGGCAATCTCCACCCGGTCGGCCAACCGGATGGCGGCATCGATGTCATCGGCCTCTGGGCGAGAGCCGGTGCCTAGAAACGGACGCTCTTCGGCCACCCCCTCGTAGCTGAGCGGTCCGCCGAGTTTGCGATCTAGCGCAGCGGCCACCGCGGCCTCGGCGACACCGGCATTGGGCGACGGGTGAGCGGGGGCATCCCAGCGCACCGCGTCGACGATTTGGCGAGCCCGGGCCTGATTCAGCGCGGCAACCAATACGGCAAAGACTCGGGCCGGGATGTAGTTGGCGGCATCGTCCAGACGGGCTGCGGCCCAGCCGAAATTGCGATACCGCTCATTGCGCCGACCGACCATGGCGTCCATGGTGTTGATGGCCCTATAGGTCGCGGCACCAGGGGCACCGGCCACCGCGCCCCAGAAAGCAGGGGCTATCACCGCGTCAACGCTGTTCTCGGCCACCGACTCGATGACCGCGGCGGCGATGCCGGATTCATCGAGGTCCGTGGGATCGCGCCCTACCAAGGTGGGCAACTCGGTGCGGGCCGTTGGAAGATCACCGTCTACAACCGCTTCTCCAACGCGCATCGCCACCCGTCGAAGCTCACGGCCCGCGGCGGCTACGGCCACCGCAGTTGTGGTGGACTTCATTATTCGGCCTCCGGCCGCGCCAATGGCCACTCCCACCGCGGTATAGGCCACTCCTGCCAACCGCCGGTCGGCCCAGAGGGCCTGTTCGACGCGCTTCATGGCCTTTCCAAATGCGGCCACTGGATGGGCGTCAGCGGGTGGCTCGCCCACCACTCGATCGATCACCAGACCCGCTGCTGCACCCAGACATCTCTGCCTGAGCCAGCTCATGGATCGGCCACCAGGGCGAGCAGGGCGGCAGTTTCTGCCACCATGATCACCGCGCCCAGGACATCACCGGTGAATCCGCCCAGCCGACGCCACGCCAACGCCACAACGCCGCCGGATGCCACCACCATGACACCAGCCGCCACCGCACCCGACACCCCTTCGATCAGCACTAGAGCGGCTACTGCGGGTGCCAACCACAACGCCAGCCACAACTGTGCCCCATCGAGAAATGGGGCAGCTAGCCCACCGGGCCGGGCGTAGGGGACGATGGCCGGGATCACGGCGACCACGGCACGGCTGCCAGCCCAGATCGGAATCAACGCTAACGACTCGATGCCGTCAACCGATAACGCCGCCCACCGGGCCGCCACCACAACCACAACCGCGGCAATGGCGAACGCTCCCACATCGGGTCGGGCCATCACCGCCAGCCGCCGATCCCTTTCCATGTGGGGCAGGAGCCCGTCGGCGCTGTCAGCCAGACCGTCGAGGTGCAACCCGCCGGTAAGCACCAAATCGGCGGCCACCACCAGAATCCCCACCACCAAAAGCGGCCACAGCTCAGCCGCCCCCCAGTGGACGGCCGCCAGCACCCCACCGAGCCCGGCACCAACTACCGGGAACCACCACAACGCTCGAGCTTGGGGCGCTTGGCCTCGGCCAGCCACAGTCAGAAATGCCACCGCACCCATGACCGCCGGTCGCTTCATCGCCTTCACACCACCTCATCGGGATGGGGCAATTCCAGAATACGGCCAGCCACAACCAGCAGGACCCGGTCGGCGACCTCAGCAATCTGCTGATTGAGAATCCCCAGCGCGTCTACATAGCGACGTCCCATCTCGCTGGGAGGGTGAACCGCCAACCCCACCTCCTCGGAGACGATGACCGCGGGAGCGACTCGACTGGCCAAAGCGTCCAATAGATCGCTGCTTTCCACGTTCATCTCAGGGTGCTTGGTGACCCAGGTGCCCAGCGAATCCACCAAGACCGTGCTGTCGATCTCCCTAAGCACCCCGGGTAGGTCAGCGTACGCCTCGCATTCGATGGTGCTCCAGTGGGCAGGACGACGGGCTCGATGAGCCGCCACTCGGGCGGTGTGGTCGGCGTCGCTTGAATCGACCGCCGCGGTGGCCACGTAGGCCACCGTCGAACCAAGGGAAGCAGCAATCGATTCAGCCACTTCCGACTTCCCTGATCGGGTGCCGCCCAACACCAAAATGATCATGAGGCCTTCCGGGCGCATCCCCAGACAACCTGGTAGATGGCTTTGGCGATCTTGCTTCCCCACTCCGAGCGGGGTCCGGCAAACCGCTCTGTTTCGGCTCCAATGGGCCACACAATGCCTACTGCATCGCTGGCCGTACCAGTTCCCGCAATCCCGCAAGCCATCAACGCCTGGCTCTTGGCCTCGGTGGCGGTCGCCACCGCGTTGACCGCTGCGCCTGGCTCCAGTCCAACTGGCAACTGCGCAACGAGGTTGATTGTGCCTGGGGTCCACTCCCTGCCCACGGCAGCGGGGTCGGCTGCCCAAGTGGGGTGAGTGACCCCCACGGTTGCGTCAACCACCACGCCGCCGCACTCAGACCGACACACCTCATCAACCGCCGCCGCGGTGAAGAGGGCCATGCCAGCACCGGTTAAACCGAGTTCGGCAGCCACCTCGCCAGCGTGATCGGACAAGTCGGTTCGGCCATAGTCAGAGGACACGCCGATATTGAGGGCCCAGCCGATCTCGGTGAACCCCCCACCGACCGCGGCCGACGACATCGACATCACTGGCGTGTCCCAGCGCCACACCAGAACCCCGCGATGGCCAGGTGCGGCAGGATGCAGGAGGGGGCTAACCGGCCTAGTCAATAATCGAGGCCCTTCTTGGCTCTGATTTGGCGGTCGAAGGCGTGCTTGATCTTGGTCATCTCAGTGACGGTATCGGCCACCTCGATCACCTCATCGGCCATGTCCCGGCCGGTGAGGATCACGCTCACCTGTTCGGGCCGAGACTCAAGAGTTGAGGCCACATCGGCGGCATCAATCCAATCCCAGGTCATGGCGTAGCTGATCTCGTCCAATACCACCAGCCGGTATTCGCCATCGGCGATGAGCTGGGCCGAGAACTCCCAGGCGGCCACTGCCTTGGCCTGGGATTCGTCCAGATCGTCGGATTCCCAAGTAAACCCGTCGCCCGCCGAGAACCACTGCACGCCGAGCTCTCGGCACACTTTCTCCTCGCCGGTGTTCCAATTGCCGCTCTTGAGAAACTGCACCACCGCAGTGGGCCAGCCTCGGGCGACTGCCCGCAGCACGGTTCCAAAGGCCGCAGTCGACTTGCCCTTGCCGTGACCGGTGTTGACCATCACCAGCGAGGGAGCCGACCGAAGCTCGGAAGGATCGTAGGGACGCTTGTCTCGAGGGGCCGATTCAGTGCTCATGGAGCCTCCTTGGGGGGTTTGGTCCGACGGCGAGGCTCGGGCAGTACCACTAACTCGCCGTCGATTGGTTGAACAGTAAGCGGCGTGCCGTACACCGCCGACAACAGATCTGGCTGCAACACGGCTGCGGGGCGGCCCTCAGCAACGATACGTCCGTGGTCGATGAGGATGAGCCGGTCGGCGAATCGGGCCGCGGCGCTGAGGTCGTGCATTGCGGCCAGTACGCTCAGCCCCTCGGTGCGGCGCAGATCATCCACCAACTCCAGCACCGACACCTGATGGCCCAAATCGAGGGCGCTGGTGGGCTCGTCCAATAGCAGCACCGGGCATTGCTGGGCCAGCGCCCGGGCCACCACCACCTGCTGGGCCTCCCCGCCCGACAGGGTGGACACAAAGCGGTCGGCGAAGGCCGTGAGCTCAAGGCGGTGCAGCACCGAAGACGCAATCTCGCGGTCTGCTCGCGACTCGCGTGCCAGCCAGCCCAAGTGCGCCGTGCGCCCCAACAGCACGTACTCAGCCACCGTCATGCCCTTGGGCATAATCGGAGACTGCGGTACCAGGGCTATGTCGGCTGCTCCCGGCACTCGTCCGTCACCCAGGGCAATCGCCCCGGAGTAGTCGGCCAATCCCACGATCGACCGCAGCAGAGTGGACTTGCCGGCTCCGTTGGGGCCGATGATGCCCAGCCAATGCCCGGCATCCAGCTCCAGGTTTACACCGCAGACCACCTCTTGATCCCGGAAGCTCACCCTTACATCACGACACGACAGTGCGGGTGCCGACCGGACCGCGCTCTCCGAGCCCTGCGTCGAAGCCGTCAGCACAGAGCTCATGTCGTGCTCCACCGGTCTCGCCACAGCACTACGGCGAAGAACGGTGCTCCGACAAATGCGGTGATGACGCCCACCGGTAACTCCGATGGAGCCAATAGGGTGCGGGCGCCGATGTCCACGAAGGCCAGAAACGCCGCCCCCACCAGAGCGGACAGCGGCACTATCACCCGATAGCTGTGGCTGATGAGAAGGCGGACTATGTGAGGCACCACCAGGCCCACGAAAGCGATCAACCCGCTCACCGACACCGCGGCCGCAGTCAACAGTGAGGCGGCCACGATCACCACAAGGCGGGAGCGAGCCGGATCCAGTCCCAGTGAGCGGGCCTCGTCGTCGCCCACCCGCAACACATCGAGATGCCTCCGGTGAATGAACAGCACCACCCCGCATACCACTACGTAGGGCAGCAGGAGTCCGACCTGCTTCCAACCGGTGGTGTTGAGCTGTCCGAACAGCCACGACAACACTTCTCGGGCCCTGGTCTCATTCAACTGCTGGATGGCATAGGTCTGCGCCGCTGAGAACAAGGCGGCCATGGCCACACCACCAAGCAGCAAGGTTGCCGGCGACGCGCCTCCGCCCCGGGCGATGGCCATCGACGCCAGCACCGCCACCAGCGCCCCCGCAAACGCAGCGGCTGGCACGGTGTCGAACGGTCCCCAGCTCAAGTCGAGGCCGAACCCCAGCGCCAGCACCGCGCCGAAACCCGCACCGGCCGATACACCCAGCAGGTAGGGGTCGGCCAGCGGGTTGCGGAACACCCCCTGATAGGAGGCACCGGCCACCCCCAACGACCCCCCTACCAGCATCCCGAGCACCAGTCGGGGAAGCCGGATCTCAAACAAGATGTTCTCTTGTGTGGTCGACAGCGACGAGTCGACACCGATCAGCGGAACCCAATCGAACAAGGCGCCCAGCACACCTTTGACCGGCAGCCCCGCAGCTCCGCTGGTGGCGCTGAACAGTCCCACCGCCACGAGGACCACAACCCCAACAACGGCGGCCCCAATCGACATCCCAAACGCCCGCCGTACCGCCGAGTGGGCGGCATCGGCGTCCGTCAAGGCGGTTGTCGGGAGGGAGGCGTCGGCCATTGCAGTGTCCGCGGTGACCTACGAAACCGGGGAGGCCACTGAATTGAGAGCTTCGGCCACTGCGTTGATGAACTGGGGCAGCCGCGGTCCCCATCGGGACGCGATGTCGGCGTTGACCACCACGATGTTGCCGTTGCGCACTGCCGACACCTCGCCCCAACCGGGCCGGGCCGCCACGTCTTCAGCGGTGTAGGCCACTTGATCGGTGATCACGATCAGCTCGGGGTCGGCTTCCACGATGTATTCCTCGGTGAGCTGGGGGAACCCGTAGCCGTCGACATCGGCTTCGTCAGCGATGTTGATGGCGCCCATGGCGGCGTAGACCGCACCGATGAAGCTGTTCGAGCTGGCCGAGTAGTGGGTATCGCCCAACTCGTGGTACACCCGAACTTCCACATCAGGGGCTGTAGCCAGGGCGGCATCGATCTCTGCTCTCAGATCGGCCACCAGCGCAGCCGCCTCGTCCACTCGGCCAACGGCAATTCCCAATTCGGCGATTGAGGCATAGCCGCCCTCAAAATCCCCCGGTGCCGAATTCACGTGTACTTCTACGCCGACCGCGGCCATCCCGGCCATGAGGTCGTTGGCGTCGTTGGAGATCACCACCAGGTCGGGCTCATACGACAGCACGGCCTCTACGTTGGGGTCCCACCCCGACAAGTCGGTAACCGGAGTTTCCGGTGGGTAGTAGGAGTATTCGTCCACCGCCACTACCTGTTCTCCTGCGCCGATGGCAAACAAGATCTCAGTGGCAGTGGGCGAAAGCGACACGATCCTCTGGGGCCTGTCGGGGGCGGCTTCTGTCGGCTCTGGAGCAGGGGCCTCGGTTGGCGGGGGCGCAACTTCAGTCGGCGCCGGCTCAGGCTCCGTGGGCATTTCGGTCGGCGCCGACTCAGGCTCAGGCGCCTCGGTGGTAGCAGGCGCCGGTTGCGTCGGTGCCTCGGTTGTCGCCGGCTCAGGCGCCTCGGCCACCTGGGGTTGGGCATCGTCATCGTTGCCGCAGGCAGTCACCACCAGGGCGAGGGCGAGCAGCATCGCAGTCAATAGACGGAACAAACGTCGGGGCATCTAGCACCTCCTGTAGATCGAGGAACGGAAGCTCGATCGGCAGGAGCCCTGCCCCCAAGCCAACCCAACCCTCGGGGCTTATGGCTCGTTTCGGCGCAAAGCTCGACCGGACTTACTGGCTCAGGGCCAGTTCACCGTTGCGGGACAGTGCCGGAATCTAACCGGACTTCGCCTCCACGCCGCTCCGGATCATAGCTGACTCCAAACGAGCCAGCCCATCAGAATCAGGCACACCAACCCGCGTGTATCCCGGCATGCCGAAGCTAGAGCAATCCCGCACCACAACCCCGTAGGGGGCCAAGCGCTCCCGCAATCCGGGGGCATGAACCAAGACCCAGGGTGCATCGGCCGCCTCCACCGTGAAGCCGAAGCGTCGAAACACCTCGGCCAAGTCCTTGCGAGCGGTGGCGATGGCCTCCGCCCAAGCCGGCAAGTCGGCCAATTCCAGCAGCTCCGGCAGCACGGAAACCGCCAACGAGTTAACCGACCACTGCGGCTGATGCCGGGCGAATCGCTCCACGTCGTCGGAGATGATGTAGCCGAGTCGTAGCCCGGGAAAGGCGAACACCTTGGTCAGCGACCCCACGACTACGCCGGACCGGCCGGCCGTCCACCGCCCGGTGGCCAGCGGGTAGAACGCCTCATCCCACACATCGGCCGACTCTTCAGCCCTGGCCAAGTGACCACTGGGATTGTGGGGGTCGCTGCGCCAGATCGGCCCAGCGGGGTTGCGGGGGTGAAGCCCGAACTCAGGCTCAGAGCTCACCCGCCCCCCGATCTCCCGAGCTGCCAGGGAGATCGCCTCGCTGCCCCCATTGGTCAAAATCAGACGCTCGGCTTCCACTCCGATGGCGTCGGCCAGGAGCCGGGCCGCATCGGTTGTGTCGGGATACCGGCGCACCGAATCCAGATGGCCGGCCAACATCGAAGCAACATCGGGGGCGAACGGGTTGGGACTCTGCGACAGATCCAGGATGGTTCGGGGGTCGATGCCCAAAGCTCGGGCAATGCGGGGGCCGTCTCCGCCGTGGCGACCGGCGGGAGGAACCTCGGCCAACTAGATCAAGCCCAGATCGGCCACCGTGTCTCGCTCTTCAACCAGCTCGGCCACGGTGGCGTCGAGGCGGGCCTGGGAGAATTCGTTCAGATCCACGCCATCCACAATCGACCACTGGCCGCCGGCGGTGGTGCAGGGGAACGATGAGATAAGGCCCTCGGGCACGCCGTAGGAGCCGTCAGAGGCCACGGCCATGCTCACCCAGTCGCCGTCGGCAGTGCCGTGGACCCAGTCGTGAACGTGATCGATGGCGGCGTTGGCTGCGGAGGCCGCGCTGGACAGGCCCCGGGCCTCGATGATGGCCGCTCCCCGCTGCTGCACCGCAGGGATGAACTCGTCGGCGATCCACGCCTGGTCGCCCACTGCTTCGGCGGCCGACTGGCCTCCCACCCGGCAATTGAACAGATCGGGGTACTGGGTGGCCGAGTGGTTGCCCCAGATGGTCATCCGGCTCACGTCGTCCACGGTCACTCCCAGCTTGGCCGAGAGCTGGGCCACCGCGCGGTTGTGGTCGAGCCGGGTCATGGCGGTGAACCGCTCGTCACCGATCCCCTGGGCGTTGTTCATGGCGATGAGACAGTTGGTATTGGCCGGATTGCCCACCACCAGCACCCGCACATCGGATGCCGCACCGGCAGCCAGCGCCTTGCCCTGGGTGGTGAAGATGGCGCCGTTGGCCTCCAGCAGGTCGCGTCGCTCCATCCCCTTGCTCCGGGGCCGCGACCCCACCAATAGGGCGTAGTCCACCCCGTCGAACGCCTCGTTGGGATCGTCGGTGCACACCTTGTCGGCCAGCAGCGGGAAGGCGCAGTCGTCCAGCTCCATGGCCACTCCGCCCAGGGCGTCCATGGCCGGGGGGATCTCCAGCATCTGGAGCACCACGGGCACGTCGGGGCCGAGCATCTGACCGCTGGCGATGCGGAACAGCAGGCTGTAGCCGATCTGGCCGGCCGCGCCGGTCACGGCCACTCGCTTGGGATCGCTCACCGACAGGTCTCCTTTGGTCGGAGTGTGGTTGTCGTCGGGCGGCTAGAGCCGGTCGACGATGGCCGACGCGAACTCCGAGCACTTCACCTCGGTGGCCCCGTCCATGAGGCGGGCGAAGTCGTAGGTCACGATCTTCTCGCCGATGGTGGCCTCCACGGCGTTGATGATGTCGTCGGCAGCGTCGTCCCAGCCCAGGTGCTCGAACATCAAAACGCCCGACAAGAGCACCGATGACGGGTTCACCTTGTCCTGGCCGGCGTACTTGGGGGCGGTGCCGTGGGTGGCCTCGAACACGCCGTGGCCGGTCACGTAGTTGATGTTGGCCCCCGGGGCGATGCCGATGCCCCCCACCTGGGCGGCCAGGGCGTCGGACAAGTAGTCGCCGTTGAGGTTCATGGTGGCAATCACGTCGAACTCGGCCGGGCGGGTGAGCACCTGCTGGAGGGCGATGTCGGCGATGGCGTCTTGCACCAGGATCTTGTCGCCGGCGTCGCCGCCGCAGTCGTCCCAACCCACTGCCACGTCGGAGAACTCCTCCCGGACCAGGTCATAGCCCCAGCCGCGGAACGCCCCCTCGGTGAACTTCATGATGTTGCCCTTGTGCACCCAGTGGACCCGCTTGCGGTTCCGCCGAACCGCGTAGTTCAACGCGGCCCGCTGGAGGCGCTGCGAACCCGTCTTCGACACCGGCTTCACGCCGATGCCGGCGTCATCGGCGATGTCCCAGCCCAAGGCGTCGTGGAGCAAGTCGCGGAGCTTGGCCGCCTCGGGAGTAAAGGCCTCCACCTCGAGCCCGGCGTAGATGTCCTCGGTGTTCTCCCGGAAGATAACCATGTCCACCAACTGGGGGTTCTTCACCGGAGACGGCACATTGGTGAACCAGCGCACCGGGCGCAGGCACACGTACAGATCCATGATCTGGCGAATCGACACGTTGAGGCTGCGGAAGCCGCCTCCCACCGGGGTGGTCAGAGGGCCCTTGATGCCGATGAGGTATTCGGTGAACTTCTCAATGGTGTCTTGGGGGAGCCAGTCGCCAGTCTCGTTGAACGCCTTTTCCCCGGCTAGCACCTCGATCCACTCGATTTTTCGGCCGTGCTTGCCCGCGGCTGCGTCCAGCACATGCTTAGCCGCCGGCCAGATGTCCACCCCGGTTCCGTCGCCCTCGATGAACGGGATGATTGGATTGTCAGAAACGTCGAGCTTCCCGCCAGCTCCGATTGTGATCTTGTCGCCCATATGAGGCGAGCATACCGATGGGCCTTTGTACCCAACGAAGCCAAGAATGAAGTCCCAGCAAGGACCGGCAGGTGAGCGGCAAACAATGCCGAGACGCAGGGAACCGGGCCATACGCTGCCCTTTGATGACCCGGATTGTCGACCTCTTGGGCGATCAGCCGACGCTGTCGTTCGAGTTCTTTCCCCCAGCCGACGAGGTTGCTGCCAAGCAGCTGGACGAGACCCTGAACGAACTCACTGAGCTAGCCCCCTCGTTCGTGTCGGTGACCTGCGGGGTCGGGGGCGACGGCCATGATCGCACCCGCGACATCGTGACCGACATCTGCCGCCGTCGGCCCTTCCCGGCCATGGCCCACCTGACCTGCGTCGGCCACACCCGACAGGGCGTCTCCGGCCTGCTCGATGACTACGCCGCCGCTGGGGTGGTCAACATCTTGGCCCTGGCCGGCGACCCGCCCGACGGGTCAGCCATCAGCGGCGACTTCCGCTACGCCTCCGAGTTGGTAGAGGTGGTGCGGGCCCACCCCGCCGAGTTCAGCGTGGGAGTGGCCGCCCACCCCGAAGTCCACCCCCGCTCGGAGAATCGCACCACCGACCGGGCGTTTCTGGCTAGCAAGCTGAGCCAAGCCGACTTCGCCATCACCCAGTTCTTCTTCAACCCCGCCGACTACACCCGCCTGTGCAACGAGCTGGCCGACCTCGGGTGCCATCAGCCAGTGATCCCCGGCGTCATGCCCGTGATCTGGCCCAAGAGCATCCGCCGCTACGCCGCCATGAACGGCTCCACCGTGCCCGAGTCCCTGTTCACCCGCCTCGAGTCCTCGTCCGCCCCCCACCGCATAAAGGCCGCCGCCGAAGCCGCCACTGAGCTATCCCAATCGCTCCTAGACGCCGGAGCCCCCGGCATCCACCTCTACACCTTGAACCGGGCAGAAGCTTCAACCCTGATAGCCGAGTTGCTCAGCCACTAGTGGCGGAAGTGGCGTTCGCTAGTGAACACCATTGACATGTTGTGCTCGTTGGCGGCGTCGATCACCTCTTGGTCGCGTACTGAGCCGCCGGGTTGGATGACGGTGGCGCAGTCGGCCTCGGCGGCGGCATCTAGGCCGTCGCGGAAGGGGAAGAAGGCGTCGCTGGCGCAGGCGCCGCCGGCGGCCCGGCCGGCGGCCTTCTCAGCCGCGATGCGCCCGGCGTCACGGCGGTTCTGCTGGCCCGCGCCGATGCCCACCGCCTGGCGGTCTTTGGCCAGCACGATGCAGTTGGATCCCACCCGGGCCGCCACCCGCCAGGCCAGCTCCAAATCGGCCCACTGTTCGTCGGTAGGAGCCCGCTCGGTGACCACCTTCCAGGATGAGCGGTCCATGGTCACCGTGTCGGTGGTCTGAACCAGGGCCGCGCCGCCGAGGGTGCGGACTTCTAGCTCGGCGGCCTCGGGGGGTGGGGCGTGGAGCACTCGCAGGTTCTTCTTCTTGGCCAGTAGGGCCAGCGCGGCCTCCTCGTATTGGGGGGCGATGAGCACCTCGGTGAACACATCGGCCATGGCCTCGGCCATCTCGGCGGTCACCGGGCGGTTGACGGCCACGATCCCCCCGAACGCGGAAACCGGATCGCACTCGTGGGCCCGCCGGTAGGCGGTGGCGATGTCGTCGGCTACGGCCGCCCCGCACGGGTTGGCGTGCTTGATCACCGCCGCGGCCGGGTCATCGCCCAGGGAGTGGGCCAGCCGCCAGGCGGCGTCGGCGTCGAACACGTTGAGGTACGACATGGCCTTGCCCTGGAGCTGTTGTGCTTGATCCCACCAGCTCGGCTGTCCGGCGATCCGATACCGGGCCCCGGTTTGGTGGGGGTTCTCGCCATAGCGCAGCACCTCTTGGCGCTCCAGGGTCAGCGACACGGTCGGCGGAAGCGACTCGCCATCGGCGTCTGACAGCCAGTCGGTTATGGCCGCGTCGTAGGCGCTGGTGTGAGTGAACGCGATGCGGGCCAGCCGCCGCCGGGTCGCATCAGAGAGCGTGCCGTCAGTCTCCAATTCGTCGAGCACTGCTAGGTAGTCGTCGGGTCGTACCACCACGCCGACCCGCTCGTGGTTCTTGGCTGCGGCCCGGACCATGGCCGGTCCTCCGATGTCGATCTGCTCAACCGAGGGGTCGGAACGGAAGGGGTAGAGGTTGCTCACCACCAGATTTATGGGGACAATCCCCCGATTATCCATGTCCTCAACGTGACCGGGATTCGTCATGTCAGCCAACAGGCCCCCGTGGATCGCGGGATGGACGGTCTTGACCCGGCCGTCCATCATCTCGGGCGCGCCGGTGACTTCTTCAACCGGGGTGACTGGAATGCCGGCGTCGGCCAGCGCCCGGGAGGTTCCCCCGCTGGAGATGATCTCCCACCCCAAGGCCACCAGCCGCTGGGCCAGATCGATCACCCCGGTCTTGTCGTACACCGATACCAGCGCCCTCGGCGGGTGGTCAGGTCCCTGGCTCATAAGACGTACCCTCGGTCGAGTATTTCTCGGATAGTGCGAATGTACAGGTCGCGCTCCACCACCTTGATGCGCTCGTGAAGCGTGTCCACCGTGTCGCCGGGCTCTACGGCTACGGCCTGCTGGGCCAGGATCGGCCCAGCGTCCACCTCCAAGGTGGCCACGTGCACCGTGCAGCCGGTGACCTTCACCCCGTACTCCAGGGCATCCTCCACCGCGTGCCAGCCCGGAAAGGCGGGCAGCAGCGACGGGTGGGTATTGAGTATGCGCCCCCCATAGGCGTCTTGCATCGGCTGATCCAGCACCGTGCCGAACCCGGCCATGGCCACCAGCTCGATCCCCTCGGCCTGGAGCCGCTCGGTCACCTGCCGGGTGTAGCCCACCCGGTCGAAATCAGATCCAAAGCTCTCCCGCTCCACCAGCGCACAGTCCAACCCGTGATCGGCCGCCACCTTCTCCGCCCCACAGCGCCGATCCACCATCACCAGCGAAATGGGCAGCCCACTGCGTCCCATGGCGTCAAGGATCGTCCCACTGCCCGATGCCAGCACTGCTAGTCGCATCGAGCCGAACCTACCACCCGCTTCGCGGGCCGCTCGGGATGTCTTTTGGCCAGTCGTTTCGCCCCTTCGGTCAGAGGGCGGCGACCACCTCGTCCATGATGTCGCCGGCCTCGCTGGGGCTCTGGCCGATGCGGACTCCGGCGGCGGCCAAGGCGTCCATTTTGGCCTGGGCGGTGCCTTTGCCCCCCGACACGATGGCGCCGGCGTGGCCCATCTTCTTGCCCGGCGGAGCGGTGAGACCGGCGATGTAGGCCACCACCGGCTTGGAGACATTGGCGGCGATGAACTCAGCGGCCTCCTCCTCGGCCGAGCCGCCGATCTCGCCGATCATCATCACCGCTTCGGTCTCGGGGTCTTCCTCGAAGGCGGCCAGGCAATCGATGAACGAAGTGCCCGGCACCGGGTCGCCGCCGATACCCACGCAGGTGGTACAGCCGATGTCCTTTTGCTTCAACTCGTACAGTGCCTGGTAGGTGAGGGTGCCCGAGCGGCTCACTATCCCCACCGGGCCGCCCTCTTTGGCAATGTGGCCCGCGGTGATGCCGATGTTGGCCTTGCCGGGGCTGATGAGGCCGGGGCAGTTGGGGCCGAGCAGCCGCACGCCTGGATAGTCGGTCTTGAGTTTGTTGAAGAAGAAGGCCTCGTCGTGCATGGGCACGCCCTCGGTGATCACCACGATCAGCTCCACCCCGCCCTCGGCGGCCTCGAGTACCGCGCTGCGCACCCCGGCGGCGGGGATGAACACGCACGACACGTTGGCCCCGGTGGCTTCCACGGCGTCGGCCACGGAGGCGAAGATTGGCACGCCCTCCACGTCGGTGCCCGCCTTCTTGGGGTTGGTTCCGGCCACCACCTGGGTGCCGTAGTCCCGGTTCAGCATGCCGTAGTACCGGCCCTGGCTCCCGGTGAGGCCCTGGTAGACCACCTTGGTGTTCTCGTCGACGAAGATGCTCACGATGCGGCTCCTTCCGCGAGGGCGACGGCTTCTCGGGCCGCCTCCAGCATGGTGGGCGCCATCATGAGCCGGTCGCTCAGATGGGGCTCCAACAGCGCTCGGCCCTCGTCAGCGTTGGTGCCGTCGAGTCGGATGACGATTGGCGAGGCGATGTTCACCCGGTTCATGGCCTCGATGATGCCGTTGGCCACTTCTTCGCCCCGGGTGATGCCCCCGAAGATGTTGATGAAGATGGACTGCACGTCGGGGTCGTTGTTGATCACTTCCAGCGCTCCCGACATCACATCGGCGTTGGCGCCGCCCCCGATGTCCAGGAAGTTGGCCGGTTTGCCGCCCACCTGGTTCACCACGTCCACCGTGCTCATGGCCAGTCCGGCGCCGTTGGCGATCACGCCCACCGAGCCCTCCAGGCCCACATATTGCAGCCCTTTGGCATGGGCCGCGGCCTCCCGCTCGTCGCGGGGCTGGGTGGCGTCGAACGGGGCCAGGTCGTGGCGGAATCCGGCGTTGCCGTCGAGGGTTACCTTGGCGTCGAGCACATGCACCTTGCCCTCGGGGGTCACGATCAGCGGGTTGATCTCCACCAGGTCGGCGTCGCCAGAGGTGTAGGCCTCGTACAGCTTCAACAGAAGCTCCACCGTTTGGTCGGTGACGTCGGGGTTGAGGTTGGCGGCCAGCACCCACTGGCGGCACTGGTCCTCGGTGAGGCCGTCCACGGGGTCGACCCAGATCTTGGCGATGGCGTCGGGGGTCTCCTCGGCCACGGTCTCGATCTCCACCCCGCCCTCGGCCGACAGCATCCCCAGATGCTTCTTGGCCGACCGGTCGAGGGTGAAGCTCACGTAGTACTCCTCAGCGATATCGGACGCCTTCTCGATCCAGAGGTTCTCGACGATGTGGCCCCGGATGTCGAGGCCCAAGATGTTCGATGCATGGGTGCGGACGGCGTCGATGTCGGCGGCAAACTTCACGCCCCCGGCCTTGCCCCGCCCGCCGGTGTGTACCTGGGCCTTCACCATCACCGGCGTTCCCAACCGCTCCGCAGCAGCCACCGCGTCGTGAACAGTGGTGACCGCCTCACCGGGCGACACCGGCATGCCGTATGACGCGAAGAACTGTTTTCCCTGATATTCGAATAGATCCACGGGCTCCCCAATGCAGCGCGATGGCCAAGTTTGCGGTGTGATTCGACGATGGTTCGTACCGCCGTTGCTTCGCCGCGATACTAGGAGCAACACCGTCTGTGGGAGCGAACCGAGGAAGGACTCGTGCCTGTCGCATCTGGACCAAAAATCACTCCGCTGCGAGCGATTGTCTACACCGTGGTCAGCATCGGGCTAGGGGTGGGCCTGGTGTTCGCGGTGGTGTCGCTGGCCGGCTCCGATCAGATCGAGGTGAGGCTGGGCGACGACGATTTCAACGCCGGCGACGCCGAGAACCTGGCCGCCGAGATCGCCGAGCGGGGCCCGGTGCCGTGGGCCCCGTTGAGCCGAGGGCGCAGCATCTGGATCAACCACATAGGCGACGACCCCGAGAAGGGATGGTTCGCCTTCGACGTGCAGTCTCCTGGCGCAATCGGCGACTGCGTGGTGGATTGGGACGCCGACCGGAAGCTGTTCATCGACACCTGCGATCCGGGGCTGGTGTATTCGGCCACCGGGGAGGGTTTGACCCAGTTCGGGGTGTGGGTGGACGACGGCGACCTCATCGTGGACGTGAACGCCAACGATCTCACTGAAACTCCCGCTCCCGCTGTTGAGGAATAGCCGAGGTCAGACCTTTTCGAGGCGAGCGAACGAGGCCATAAGCACTTTGGTGCCTTCGGTGGTGAAGTTGACGGTGATCTCGGCGTCGCCACCTGCCCCTTTCACGTCGGTTACCACGCCGAGGCCGAACTTGGCGTGATTCACGTCGTCGCCCACCACCAACTGCACCGGGTTGGGGTCGGCCTCGACTGGGGTTCGGGCGGATTGGGCGGCGTCCACCATGCGATCCCGTCCGGGGAAGGAGCCAGCGTCGCGAAGAGCACTCCTGGATGAGCGGGCTCGGCTGCTGCCGCGGTCGTCAATCAGTTCTTCGGGGATCTCCTCCAGGAACCTGGACGGCGCGTTGTACATCGAGGCGCCGTGGACATTTCGAGTCCAGGCATGGGTCAGATACAGGCGCTGCTGGGCCCGGGTGATTCCCACATAGGCCAAACGGCGCTCCTCTTCTAACTCGTCGGGCTCGGTGATCGATCGGATGTGGGGGAATATGCCCTCTTCCATGCCGATCAAGAACACCACGGGATACTCAAGGCCCTTGGCCGAGTGCAGTGTCATCAGGGTGAGCTGGGAGTCCTCAGTCATCTCATCGGTGTCGGACACGAGGCTGACCAACTCCAAAAAGTCGCTCACGTTCTCGCTCTCGGTGGCCGCGCTGATCAACTCGTCGAGGTTCTCCAAGCGACCCATGGCCTGCACGCTCGCTTCGGTGTTGCCTGTGGTTTCGCGGTCGGCCTCGACCTCCAACTGGTCGAGATAGCCGCTTTTCTCCAGCAAGTGCTCCAGCACCGCGGCCGGCTCTCCATCGAGGCGTTCCCGGGCGTTGGCGATCACATTCAAGAACGTCTGAATGCCGCTCAGCGCCCGACCTTTGATCCCGGCCTCGGCTGCGTGTCCCAGGGCGTCCATCAGCGTCAGGCCGTGGGATTCTGCCCACGCCTCCAGCTTGGCCACCGATCCGTCGCCCACCCCCCGCTTGGGGGTGTTCAGCACCCGGCGCAGGCTCACAGCGTCGCCGGGGTTGACTGTCACCCGCAGATAGGCCAATGCATCCTTGACCTCCCGGCGGTCGTAGAACCGGGTGCCGCCGATGAGCTGGTAGGGCACCCCGGCTTCCATGAGCAGCTCCTCCACCACCCGGCTCTGGGCGTTGGTGCGGTAGAAGACAGCCATCTCATCCCAGCGGTGCTGCTCGTCGTCGTGGAGCCGGAACGCCTCCCGCACCACCCAGCGGGCCTCCTCGTACTCGTCGGAAGCGCAGAAGCGGACGATGCGCTCGCCGTCGGATTGGTCGGACCACAGGTTCTTGGGCTTGCGAGCCAGGTTGTTGGCGATCACCGCGTTGGCCGCGCTGAGGATGCGCTGGGTGGAGCGGTAGTTCTGCTCCAGCAGCACCACGGTGGCGTCCTCGAAGGCCCGCTCAAACTCCAAGATGTTGCGGATGTCGGCCCCCCGGAAGCGGTACACCGACTGGTCGGCATCGCCCACCACGAACACGTTGCGGTGCTCTTGGCCCAACAGCAGCACGAGCTGGTTCTGCACACTGTTGGTGTCCTGATATTCGTCCACCAGCACGTGCTCGAAGCGGCGGCGGTAGCGGTCGAGCACATCGGGCTGTTGGCGGAACAGGTTCACGGTGGTGCCCAACAGGTCGTCGAAGTCCATGGCCCCGGCCCGGCGGAGGCGCTGCTGGTACTCGTCGTAGATCTCGCCGATGCGGCGCTCGAACACGTTGGCCGCTCGGTCTTTGTACTGGGCCACGCCGATCATCTCGTTCTTGGCCGCGCTGATGGCGGCGTGAATCGACCGGGGGGGCATCTGCCTGGGGTCGAAGCCGAAATCGTTGAGGATGTAGCGGGTGAGCCGCACCGAGTCGGCTTGGTCGTAGATCGTGAAGCTGGAGGGGAAGTCGATGGCCTCGTACTCGTAGCGCAGGATGCGGGCGCAGGCCGAGTGGAAGGTGCTCACCCACATCTTGTCGGCCACCGGCCCGACGAGGGCGCCCACCCGGTGCTTCATCTCCTGGGCTGCCTTGTTGGTGAAGGTGATGGCCAGGAGGGCGAACGGGGAAATGCCCAGTTCATCGATGAGGTAGGCGATGCGGTGCGTGAGCACTCGGGTCTTGCCCGAGCCGGCCCCGGCGACCACCAGGATGGGGCCGCCGGGATGGGTGACCGCGTCGATCTGGGCCGGGTTCAGCCCCTCGATGAGCGCGGTCGACGGCATTGACTCACACTACTGATGGGTATGTCAGTTTGACGGGTAGTGTCGCCTGGGTGGGCAGGTTTCGATTCGGGGTGCAGGCTCGGGGGCTGACTGACGTTGAGGGGTGGCGGGAAATGGCTCGGCGGGCCGAAGGCCTGGGATACGCCGTCTTCTGCATGCCCGACCATTTCGACCAGGGTCCGGCGCCGATGGTGGCGCTGGCCTTCGCCGCTGAGGCCACCACCACGCTGCGGTTGGGCACCATGGTGCTGGCCAACGATTTCCGCCACCCGGCGGCACTGGCCAAAGAGGCGGCCACGCTCGACGTGCTGTCCGGTGGGCGGTTTGAGTTGGGCATCGGAGCCGGGTGGCAGAACAGCGACTACCACAGCACCGGCATTGCCATGGACCGGCCCGGCGTGCGAATCGAGCGTCTCGGCGAGGCGGTGGCCATCATCAAGGGGCTGCTCGCCGGGGAAACGGTCACGTTCTCGGGCCAGCACTACACCATCGAAGAGCTTGAGGGCCTGCCCAAGCCGGTGCGGCCGGGAGGTCCGCCGCTGTTCGTAGCCGGCGGTTCGGAGCGAGTGCTGCGGTTGGCGGCCCGAACGGCTGACATCGTGGGGGTGAACCCAAACATGGCTGCCGGGGTCATCGACAACCGGGTGGGATCGTCGGCCACCACCGAAGCCACCGCCGCCAAAATCGACTGGATCCGCGAGAGCGCCGAAGAGCGATTCGAGGGATTGGAGCTGCACTCCCGGGTCCATGTGGCGAGAGTTACCGACGACAAGCGGAGCTTTGCCGGGGCGTTGGCTCCGGCCCTGGGGCTGGACACCGACCAAGCGCTGGCCTCGCCCCACAGCATGATCGGAACAGTGGACGAGGTGGTTGACAAGCTGGTTCGCCAGCGAGAAGAGCTGGGCATCAGCTACATCGGCCTGTCGATCGAATCCATGGAGGAGATGGCCCCAGTGGTGGCCCGCCTGGCTGGAACCTGACCTTCCCTTGTCGGTATTCCGATCAAGGCCATTAGTGTTAATTCCCCTATGTCTGAGGTGGAAGTGACTGCCGAAGAACCTACGGTCAAGCCTGAACCTGCCGCGGAGCCAGAACCCGTAGTTGAAGAACCCGAACCCGAGGCCGCCGCCGAAGAAGAACCGCAGCCCGAACCCGAGGCCGCCGCCGAAGAAGAACCGCAGCCCGAACCCGAAGCCGCCGCCGAAGAAGAACCACAGCCCGAACCCGAAGCCGCCGCCGAAGAAGAACCACAGCCCGAACCCGAAGCCGCCGCCGAAGAACCCGATACCGAGGACGCTGCCGACCCGAAGCCGGAGGCGCCGCCGGGGGAGGCGGCTTCGCCCACGGTGGACGGGTTGACCGGGGGGACCATTGTGTCCGGGACGGTGAAGACCAAGGCCGCCCACGAAATTGAGCTAGATCTGGGCGGCGATCGGATCGGCGTTATCAGCCAGCGTTACTGGGGCGACGATCCGGCGGCCGACCTGACCCAGCAGTGTGTGCTGGGCGAAGTGGTCAACGCCGCCGTGCTGGTGCGAGAAGACCACAAGGGGCGCATTGTGCTGTCGCGGTTGTGGGCCATGCAGCAGATTGCCTGGGTGGATATCGCCCGGTCCGCCGCCGCCAATGAGGCCGTCACGGGCACCATCACCGCAGTGGTCAAGGGCGGGCTGTCGTGCGACGTGGGGGTGCGGGGGTTCATTCCGTCGTCGCTGATCGATGTGGAGCCGGTAGAGAACCTCCAGGCGCTGGTTGGCCGGGAGGTTCAGTGCAAGGTGGTTGAAGCCGATCAGGTGTCAGGCCGCCTGGTGCTGTCCCGCAAAGCAGTGGTCCGGGCCGAGCAGCGCAAGGCAGCCAAGGCCTTCATGGAGACCATGTCGGCCGGTGATGAGTACACCGGCAAAGTGGTGGACATCCAGGACTTCGGTGCGTTCGTGGACATAAACGGTGTACGGGGCCTGGTGCACACCACCGAATTGTCCTGGAAGCGGGTGCAGCACCCCAACGAGGTGGTGAGCGTGGGCGATGAGGTGCAGGTGAAGGTCAAGTCGATCCAAAAGCCCAAGCAGCGGGTGAACCTCACCATGAAGCTCACCCCCGACCCGCTGACTGAACTCGAGGTAGGCGGTCTGATGACCGGCCGGGTGACCCGATTGGCCGACTTCGGCGCCTTCGTAGCGGTCAATGACGACATCGAGGGCCTGGTCCACATCACCGAGATGGCCGAGTACCGGGTGTACCACCCCGAGGAGATCGTCCTCCCCGGCGAAGAAGTCTGGGTCAAAGTCCTAGCCGTAGACCGCAAACGCCGCCGAGTAGACCTCTCCATCTCCCAAGCCATCGCCGGCTAAAACCCAAGGTTGACTGACGAATCGAAAAGATTTCGTTTTTTCGAATAATTTTTGGAGTATCCTGCCGACGCTGGCCATTGAGGGAGGACACCAAACATGTCTGGAGCAGTCGGAGTACGCCACTGGTCGCATGTGATTATTCATCCGGTGGATGTGGATGCCTCGCTGGAGTTCTACACCAAGCTCCTGGGCTACGAAGTTCTGTCTGATGAGAGGATTTCAGGACCGGGCCTCGACGCCATCGTGGGCCGGGAAGGAGTCCAGGGGCGGGTCGTGATCGGTCTGGTCGGGGGTCAGAAGGTGGAGTTCGTCTATCTGGGCGACCCAGACCTGGGCGGCCCCCAGAACAATGAGCGGGGCTTGCGGGGCTTCACTGTCCGGGTTGCCGATATCAACGAAGCGGCCGACGCCTGCACCGCACACGGCGTGCCGATAGTCAGCGGCCCGTCGGAGATCAAGGGATTCTGGCAGTTCATGATCATGGACCCCGATGGCGTGGCGATTGAGATTTCCCAGCCCCCGGCCGGAGTTGAGCTCTCCGGGCCGCTGTCATGAGCGAGCAAGCGTCCAGCCCCACCGCATTGGTTACCGGCGCCAGCCGGGGTATTGGTCGGGCTAGCGCGCTGGCCTTGGCCGATGTGGGATTCGACGTGGCCATCACGGCCCGAACGGTGCGGGAGGGTGAGGGAACAGTCGCACAGCCGACCACGGATGCCGGCGGCGACGTGGCCGTGTCCGGCAGCTTGGAAACGACCGCCGCGGAGATTGCCGAGCGAGGACAGCGGGCCCTGCCCATCACCATGGACCTGCTGTCAGCAGATTCGGTACGGGCTGCGGCTGAAACGGCACTCAACGAATGGGGCCGGGTCGACGTGTTGGTGAACAACGCCATCTGGAGCGGCCCGGGCCTCCTCGACCCGGTAGGGGTACTCGATCTCGAAGCCCTGGACACCGCCTTCACCGCCAATGTGCTGCGCCAGGTTCTTCTCACCCAGCTCATCCTGCCCTCGATGATCGAGCGGGGATCGGGCCTCATCTTGAACCTCACGTCGTCGGCGGGCCAGGTGGACGATCCCCCCTATCAGGTGGTCGAGCTGAAGATGCTCGGCTACGCCCACTGTGCCTCCAAAGGCGCCTTCCACCGCATGGCCCCGCTGCTGCAAGCCGAGCACGAGTCCGACGGGATCACCGCCATCAACATCGATCCCGGCTTCACCTGGACCGAGGCCATGGCCGCCCTCGACCTGCATAATTTCGGCGGCGCACCTCCCGAAGCCACCGGGACAGTGGTTGCCTGGCTGGCCGAGGACATTGAACGAACAGTGGAATGGAGGGGCCGCACCTTGAATTCTCTGGAGTTGTGCGCCCAACTCGGCTTGGTGCAAGGGTGGCCACCCACTGATGGATGATTCTCCCCAGACACCGGACATCCCCCCCACCGTCCACCTTCGAAGTCTGCTGCCGAGCTTGACGCCGAAGCTGGCCGTGGTAGCCGAAGAGATCTTGGCCGACCCTGCGGAAGTGGTCCGGATCTCGGTGGCCGACCTCGCTCAACGCACCGGAACCTCGATGTCCACCATCGTGCGCCTGTGCCAAGAACTCGGGCTGCGCGGCTTCCAAGACTTGAAGCTCCGCCTGGTCGCCGAGGAAACGGCCACCGGGTTCGACGGGCCGGTGGATGTCGACGACCGGGAATCGGTGCTCTCCAAGGTCCTGTCCTCCACCGTGGATGCCATCAGCCACACCCAGCACACGCTGGACACAGCCAGCTTCAACCAAGTCGCCGAGCTTGTCTTCAACGCCCGCACAATCGTCTTTGTGGGCGCGGGAGCCAGCGCAGCGGTGGCCTTCGACGCCGCCTTCCGATTGCGGACGCTTGGCCATCGAGCCGAATTCCACTCCGACTCGCACATGCAGCTCACCGCCGCCCGGTTCCTCCGTCCGGGAGACATCGTGGTGGCCATCAGCCACTCAGGGTCCACCCGCGAAACGCTCACCGCAGTGGAGGCGGCATCCAGCGCCGGGGCGCACACCGCGGCCATAACCACGTTCGCCCGATCTCCTTTGGCCCAGTCGGTTGACCACGCCTTGCTGGCGGGGGGAACCGAATCGGAGTTCCGAATTGCGGCGGTGTCCAGCCGAATCGCCCACTTGGCAGTCGTTGATGCCCTGTTCGTCGCCGTGGCCGGCCTGCGGCCAGAACGGGCCCGAGCCGCCCAAGAACTGTGGAGCGACATGATCGACGAGCATCGGCTCAGCCCTCCATGGGCAACGCGGCGCGACGCGAACGATTGACCTAGCCGTCCAACAAGAGCGCCCTCAACTCATCGATCTCGTCTTGGGTCAACATGAGCTGATTCAGGGCATAGTTGTCGATCCCCCCGAAATCACGGTCGATGATGTCGAGTGACCGCTCGATGAACGCGGTCTTGGCCAACCCCAATGCCAAAAGCACGTGGCGGGACTCCTCGGGGTACTCCGCAAGCCGGAGTTGGAAAGTGCTCGACTGATCGGTGAGCCGATCATTGGTGAGCATGTAGTCGTCGATGACCTGGCCGCGGTCAACCCCGAGGATCGACAAGATCACTGCCGCGGCCACGCCGGTTCGGTCTTTGCCGCCCGCGCAGTGGAAGAGAACGGGAGGGCGGTTGATGATCGAGCGGATCAATTCGGCCATCACTGGTCCGCCGTTCTCGGTGACATGCCGGTAGGAGTCGAGAAGGATCTCGTGGGCAATATCGGTGGTTAGTTCGCCGCCGACCAAAAGCTCCATCACCTCTGCCGCCGTCTTGTCTCCGGGGGGGAACGGCGTGGACACCACCTCGGCACCGCGGGGCAGCCGCGACGGTCGGGCTTCGGCCTCCTCGGGGTTGCGGAAGTCCACCACTGTTTTCACCGAGCGCTCTTCGAGCTCGGCCAAATCCACCACGCTGAGATCGGCGAGGTCGTCAGAGCGGTAGGCAATGCCGAACCGCACCTGCTGGCCGGTTGCGGTGGTTATCCCACCCAGATCTCGCACATTGAGGGCACCGTCAAACCGGAGGGTTCGCCGAAGATGGAGGGCAGTGTCATCCGTTGCGGCATCGGGGTTGTCGTGTGCAGGCGGCATGGTCCTCTTTGGCATCTAGAGGTCGGATCGACCGATAGCCCGCTCATCGGTGCCCAGGTAGCTGGCAATGACGAGCGGATCGGCCCGCACCTGGTCGGGACTACCTTCGGCGATGACTTGCCCCGCCTCCAAGCAGTAGACGTGATCGCTCACGCTCATGATCAGCGGCATGTCGTGCTCGATGATCAGCATCGACGACTGAAGCTCGCGGTTGATGCTCACCAGCAGCGGACCGAACGCCTCGGCCTCCCGCTGGGCGACACCCGCGGTGGGCTCGTCGAGACACATCAGGTGGGCGTCGAGGGCGAGCAGGCCCCCGACCTCGACGATGCGCCGCGTTCCGGTCGACAGATCGCCCACGTAGGAGTCGCCGTATCGGCCCAAGCCGAGGAAGTCGATGATCTCGTCAGCTGCTGCTCTCTGAGCCCGAGAGATACGGGTGGAAGGCGGCAAACCCGTCGCAGTTGCCAGCAGTGGCGTGCGCTCCCGGGCTTCAAGGGCAACTTGCACTGTCTCGCGCACGGTGAGCTCGGGAAACAGCGTCGCCCCCTGGAAAGTGCGACCCAAGCCGAGCATGGCCCGGCGGTGGGGAGCAAGGCGGCTGATCTCCGTTCCATTGAGCTGCACCCCACCGCCAGCCGGGACGAACCCCCCGACCGCGTTCATGAACGTCGACTTGCCCGCGCCGTTGGTGCCGATTAGTCCGACGATGCGATTGTGGGGAACCGAGAGCGACGCACCGCTCAAGGCCTGGTTTCCGCCGAACGCCACCGACAGGTCGTTAGTCACAAGAACAGGATGGCCGGCCCCGGCCGGGGGTCTATGCGGCTCAGGCAGCCGCACCGAGCCCTGGGCCCCCTTCGGCGGTACCGTCAACCCATAGTGGTTCTCCGCCCATCTCAGCGCTGATGATCTCCACGAGTACAGAACCTGCACGAAACCGCCGGGGAAGTACATCACCACCAGGAGAAGCCCGATGCTGGAAGCGAATAGGGCTACCACGCTGCTGTCGTTGAACAGGGCGGGAAGGCCCTCGATCCAGATGGCGCCGAGCACCGGTCCGATGATCGTGCCCAGGCCTCCGATCACCACGATGCCCACCAGCCTGATTGAGTCGTCAACGGTGAAGAACTGCTCGGAAAGCGGGATGTTTTGGACCAGTCCGGCGAGCACCGCCCCGCCGAGGCCCACGATGCCTCCTGCCATTGCGAACGCCGACAGCTTCATGCGAGTGGAGCTGACGGTGTAGGCCGACGCGGCCTCGACGTTGTCTCGAATGGCAATGGCCCCCCGGCCGACGCCGGATCGGCGAAGCCTGGCCAGCATGAACAGGACAACAGTGAGCAGTACCAGGCAGAAGTAGTAGTAGTTGCGCTGGCTGGCCAGGTTGATGCCGAACAAGTCGCCCCGCAAGAAGGGAACCGTCCGGGCGTTGTCGTCGGCAAATACCGGCCGCCGGAAGATGTAGAGCGACGCGGCCAAGGCCAGCACCAGGGTGGTGACGGCCAGCATGAGGCCCTGCACCCGAAGTGCGCCCACTCCCACCACCGCGGCCAGCAACGCAGTAAGCAGGGGCGCGATGAACACGGCCAAGGCAAACGGAATGGGGTCGGCGTTGAAGTCGATGAACCAGAAGTCCATCTCGAGGCCGCGGGTCAACGCGGCGGCGGTCAGTGCGCCGATTCCGGCAAAGCTCATCTGGGCCAGCGAAACCTGCCCCGACCATCCGGTGATGACGGTGAGCGAACTGGCGCACAGCGCAAAGGCCAGAACCGACGCGTAGGCCAGATTCCGGCTCGGCTGGGTGATGATTAGCGGCAGCACAATCAACGCCAAGAGCCCGACTCCGAACCCGATCCGACTCATGTGGCGTATCCACCAGATTTGGCGGAGGTGGTCGGGTATAGGAGGGATCTTTGGGGTGAACGAAAACGATTCGGTGGACACCCGCTGGTGGCGTTGCATGGCCACCGCGCCCAACACGGCCAGCAGCAGCAGGAAATCGAACAACCCCGGCTGATCAAGGAAGTTGAACTGAATCGTGAACTCGATGATGCCCAGATAAATTCCGGCCGCCATGGCCCGGGGAAACGAGGTCATCCCTGCGATCGCGGCGGCAACCAGGGCCCGAGCCAGAGTGGAGGGGCCAAGCCCCCCGAAGCCAGACACGCTGCCGCTCTGCCCCGACAGCAGAACGATGGCAATCGTGGAGATGAGTCCGGCCATCACCCACACGAACGTTGAGACCACTTTCGGGTTGACGCCCGCGAGCCGGGAAAGGTCGGAGTCTTCGGCCGCGGCGGCCACGTTCTTGCCGAACCATGTGCGGTTGAGCACCAAATGGAGGCCGAGCGCCACAAGCGGGACCGCAACGAGGATGGTGAGCTGGGTACCGGAAACACGGATCCCCTTGGGCTCGCCCCCACCCGATACCAGCGCGAGCACCCCAAAGGTCACCGCCAACCCGACGACCCATGTACTCAGCCAAATGTTTCGCCGGCTCGAGCGGTCTTTGTGGGTACGGAGCGCCAGCAGCCCCCAGCCCACCGCGGCGATCACCGCCGGGGCAGCAAGCACCGTCCAGAGCTGGACTTCGCTCACCCCCAGCGCTTCGAAGGGCCGCCAACTGGCCGAGGTCACCACCGGATAGCGCCGAATTCCCTTGACGTCGAGCTCGGGGTACGTCAGCGGGATCACCTGGCATAGCTGGGCGACCCCCACCGTGGCCACCAGCAAGATGACCCTGGGCGCTCGGAACAGCCGCCTGATGACGGTGAGCTCGACGATTCCCCCGAACACCGCGCCCAACACCAGAACCAGGGCCACCGCCACCCAAAACGGGAAGTTGTATTGAAGCACGAGCAGCGGCAACAGCACTCCGCCGATCAGTCCCATGTTCCCTACTGCGAAGTTGATCACCTTCGTCGATCGAAACGTGAGCACGATTCCCATGGCCAACAGCCCGATGACGATGCCCGTGACCGCGCCGTTGAATATCACCTGGGGGTTGATTCGGCTGGCGGCGAGAACGGCCGAAGGCATCGCTAGCCGCCCTCTTCTCCCAGGAACACCGCCCGGGCAATGTCGTCGCGCTCGGCCAATTCGGCGGTTCGCCCCTCAAACCGCACCTCGCCCTTCTCCAAGAAAACGGCTCGCTCGGCAATAGACAGCGCCACGTTCAAAGACTGCTCGACGATGATCATGGTCTGGCCCGTCTCCTTCAATGTCTCGACCAGCTCGAGAAGCTCAGCCACCACCCCCGGCGCCAGCCCGAGCGACAGCTCGTCGATGAGCAGGATCTCGGGCTGGTGGAGCATCACCCGGGCCAGGGCCAGCATCTGCTGCTGGCCGCCGGACAGGTCGCCGGCCAACTCCTGTTGCCGGTTCTTCAGCATGGGGAACAGCTCGTACACGTAGTCGAGCCTCTGCTCCAGGGCAGCCCGATCCTGGCGGTAGTGGCCAGCGCCCACCAGGATGTTGTCGGCGATCGTCATCGACCGAAACACCCCGCCACCGCCGGGGAGCATCTGGATGCCCATGGCCACTCGCTGCTCTGGAGTGGCGAAGGTGATGGTGCGGCCGTTGAAGCGGACGATGCCCCTCTCGGGCGTGTTCAAGCCGGTGACCACCCTGAGAGCTGTCGACTTGCCCGCTCCGTTGGTTCCCAAAAGGGCCAGGGTCTCGCCCTGTTGCACCTCGAAGCTGAGGTCGAACAGCACTTGCACTTGGCCATAGCTGAAGTCGACGTTGTGGAGTTGCAGCGCGGGTATGGTGGCGCCCGGCTCGGCCCGGCGCTGCTGTTCTTCCTCTTCTTCTTTGAGCTCGGACACCACCAGCGACAAGTCCCGCCGCATCCGGCTCGCCCCACGCATGATGTAGAAGGCGCCGAGGGGCATGGCGATCACCGTGATCGTGATGATCGTGGGCCGCTCCCCGATCTCGTCTTGCAAAAGGGAGGCGAGGAGACCACCGCCCACCGCGCCGATGGCGAACATGAAGAACAAGATGATGGCCATCCCCATGCCGCGGAGGCGATAGGGAAGCACCGTTTGCACGGCGGGTCCGATCATCGAGAACGACGCCCCCAGAAGCGTCCCGTTCACCACCGCCCAAACCACGAACAGATAGACGTTGGGCATGAAGTACTGGATGGGCACCGTTACCGTCAGCGGGAACAGCAGTGAGCCGAGAATGCGCAGAGCCCGGTTGGGATCGCGTTTGAACGTCTGGTCGAACCGCTTGCCGATGAACGGCAGGAACAGCAGCAGGCCAAAGGCGGTCGGAGATATGGCCAACCCCCGCTCAAAGGCGTCCAAGCCGAACTCCTCCTCCAAGAAGAAGCTCTCAATGGAACTGGCCGGAAAGAGCGCGAAGCCCAGCGCTGCCAGCGCGATGGTCATGTACCGGATGGTGTCGATACGCCAGATCCGGGCGAATGCGGCTTCCACGGATATCTCGATGTCGTCGTCGGTGTCGAGGCCCTTGCCGAGAACCTCGCGCTTTTCCCATTGGCCCCGCTCGGGCTCGGGTAGGCGCAGGGCATAGAACCCCATCACTGCTATGGGGATGCTGAGAACCAGATAGGCCCAGCGCCATCCCTCATCGCCCCCGGCAACAGTGGCTATCGCGCCCACCAGGATCGGACTGATCGTTCCGGCGACGCGAGAAATGCTCTTTTCCAAGGCGTACATGCGGCCCCGGATGGCAATTGGGTAGGCATCGGCCAGCAACGTAGGGTGGATGGTGAGGCTGTTGGCCTTGGCCATGCCGGCGCCGAAGCGCAGCCAGAACAGCATGAATGCGCTCACCGCCAGCCCGGTGGCGAAGGAGAAGAACGAGAACACGATGGTGGCGATGGCCACGATGGGGGTTCGCCGCATGCGGTCGGCCAGCCAGCCCATGGGGGCGGCGCCAAGCACCAAGAAGGCAGCCGCCGCCACCGAGATGAAGGTGATGGTGCCGTCGGAGACGTCGAATGTCTCGGCAATGTCGGGGCCCAAAACGCTGAGGGCGGCACTCTCCAGTTCGTCGAAAGCTTCGATGGCGGTCAGGGTGCCGAACGTGATCATCCCGCCCCGGCGGAGGCCGTCCCGCAGGCCAATCTCCTCAACGCCAACGCCGGGCAGCGCGGCGTCGTCGTAAATCACATCACGCTTGGCCGACTGCGCGGCGTACAGCCGAGCTTCTTCGTTGTCAAGGATGGTGGAGCTCAGAAGGGAGGCGGCATCCTGATTCGGGTTGTCTGGGGCATTCCCTTCGACGGCCACGACAGATGGTTAGCACCTAAATCCGCATCGCGAAAGACAGACTTTCGATTTTTGTCTACACTCATCGAAAATATTGCGAAATTCGGGTGGACCACAACGAGGAGTCGCCGTCTTTCGCTACGTTGTGACCACCGCTGTGACTTTGGAGGCTCAAATGTCCAAACGGCTTCTTGGAGTGCTCGTCGCTCTTTCGCTCATATTCACCGCCTGTGGCGGCGACTCAGATTCCGACTCTTCCGACGACACTCCGGCCGCGCCGGCCACTAGCGCGCCCGAACCCGAAGCCGACGAGCCGGCCCCCGCGCCTGAGCCCGACGATGAGGAACCAGCCCCCGAACCCGACGACGAAGAGTCGGCCCCCGCGCCTGAGCCCGACGATGAGGAACCAGCCCCCGAGCCCGAGGCGACTCCAGTGCCGCTGACCGCCTCATTCCGAGGGGTGACCGAAACAGAGATCCGCATCGGCATGACCTCCCTCGATGCCGAGATGTTCGGATTCGACCAGGGCGACCTGGCCTCCAAGTGGCAGGTGGCTGTGGACGCGGTGAACGCCGCTGGCGGAATCAACGGCCGGATGCTCGTTCCCTACATTGATGTCCTCAACGTCATCGGAACAGTGGAGGCCGACGCCACCTGCGTGAAGTTCGTGGAAGACAAGATGGTCTTCGCCTTCGTCGGTTGGCTTCGCGAGGACAACGAGCTCTGCTACACCGAGCGCAACAACACCATCGCCGTCAACGGCAACGATGTGACACCGGAGGCCATCAACCGCTCCAATGGCCTGCTCTTCGCCACCGAGGCCACCAAGTTGGGAATCCAGCTTAACTTGATCGCCGCCGCCGCGGCCGACGGGCTCATCGATGGCAAGAGGGTCCACTTCAGCATCTTGGCCAGCGAAGACTCTCTCACCGACCCCCTCGTCGAAGCGCTGGAGGCTCACGGCGCCACCATCACCTCGGTGAGCAGGGTGACCGCGGTTGACGACGTGCAGGCCGCCGAGGCCAACCACGACGTGATCGTCCAGCGGATCGCCGATGAGGATCCTGATTTGGTGTATTCGCTGGAGCCTGCGCTCATGTCTGGGGCCATGATCAGGGCGGGGATCGACATCCCGCAGATCACCAGCGAGTCTGACGAAGACCTCTACCTGAACTTAGGCGTCGATCCCACCGCCATCCAGCTTCACGTGTACGCACCGGAGCAGATTAAGACGTACTGGGACCGGGGGGACGATCCCCTGATCATTGAGTGCGTGGAAAATTACAACAACGCTCAGATCACAGACGAGGACGGCAACGTCGAAACGGTCAACGTGACCGAAGATCCCAGCCAGCCCATCAACCTCAGTCTGGTGGTCAGGGCCTGTCAGACGGTCTGGCTGTTCGCCGCCATTGCCACCGCCGCTGGCCCCAACCTCACCAACGAGACATTCCTGGAGGCGGCGGCCAACCTCGGGTCGATCGACCTGCCGGGCATGTCTGCGGCTTCAATGAGCGAGGGCAAGATAGGCGCCGACGACTCCCCGCTGGTCAAAGTGATCTGGGATCCAGAAAAAGAGGAGTTCGTGTCGGCCGGCTGATGGGCATCGACGTCTTCAAACAGCTCGTTCCCGTTGGGGGCACCAAAAACCTGCGCGACCTCGGTGGCCTGCGAACCGCCGAGGGCCGCGTGGTTCGCAGCGGAGTCCTCTTCCGCTCCGACACCCTCCACGAAGCCGATAGCGACGACCTGGCCCGGCTCGGCTTGGCCTGCGTGGTCGATTTCCGCAGCGAGGCGGAGGTGGAGCGCCGTCCCGACCGACTCGATGGCCTCGCCGTGCGCTGGGTGAATCTGCCCATCGACAACCCCCGAAGCTCGACTGCGCTTCTTGGGGGCCAAGAGGAGCAACAGGATCTGTCCGAGCTCAGGGCGGACATCATCCATCACTGGCTCGACCAGGACTTCGACGCAGTGCTCAAGCTGACCGGCGAGTTGGGCCTCGACATCGCCGGCGACCGCGTGGAGCGGTATGTGAGCTTCGCCGCTGACTTCGCTCCGGTGTTTGCGGGGTTCTTCGCCGAGTTGGTGGCGGTTGCCGGGCGGCCTCTGCTCTTCCACTGCGAGGGCGGCACCGACCGCACCGGCGCGGCCACCGCGATGCTGCTCGGCGTTCTCGGTGCGGACCGCGACACAGTGGTGGAGGACTACCTGGCCACCAACACTGTGGTGACCGACGAACTGGAGGAGCAGCGCCGACTGGCTCCCGAACCACTTTGGCCGATTATGGGCGCCCACGAATCGCAGATAGAGGCGTTTCTCGATCACATCGAGAACGAGCTCGGTGGTATTGATAGCTACGCCCGCTCCCACCTCAATCTCACCGACGAGACCATCGCCCAGCTCAGATCGACTTATCTCCTTCCGGCATAGCCGTTCAGTGCGTGGCCCGGCGGTGGCGGTGGGCAACTAGTTGGGCGGCGAGCTCGTCGGGGGGCGTCTTGTTGGCCAGGGCATCGAGCATTAGATCTTGCTGCGACGGGGGAGTGAGGCCGCCGATAGGCACGTCGCGATCGAGGTTGGTGGGGAAGGCGTAGCCCTCGGCGCTGGCCGCCACCGCGCAGGAGATGACCGTGGCGTCGAGCCCCTCTTCCTGGCGGCGCAACAGCACCGGGTAGATGGCGTTCACGATGCGCTCTCGGTCCACGGCTTCGGTGGCGCGGCCCATGGCCGACGAGATCTGCAACAGGTTGGCCATCCGCCGCACGTCGGAAGTTCGGTTGTGGCCCCCGGCGTGGAACACCGCCGGACTGAAGAACACCAGGTCGCCCTTGTTCAGCTCGATCTGCACGTGGTGCTCGGCGAAGTACTCGATCAACTCGGGCCGCCGCCACGCCAGATAGCCCAGCTCGTACTTGTGGGAGTGGGGCAACAGCATGGTGGCCCCCGTCTCCGGCGGCATGTGGCAGTGGGCCACGCCTCCTTGAAGGGTCAGCAGCGGCGAGAGGCGATGTACGTGGATGGGGTACTGCTCGGCCACGTCGTCGGTCATGAACCCCACGTGGTAGTCGCGGTGGGGCATCTGGGCCGCGCCGCCGGGGTTGATGGCGTTCACCTGGGCGGTGATCTGGTACCCGGGACCGAGCCAGGCCAGCGAGGCCAGATCGATCATGTCGCTCCCGTGGTAGTCCACAAAGACCTCAGGGTCGGCCACGGCCAGCTTCTCCAGGGCATTCCACAGCCGGTCGTTGGCCCCCGGCTCGGCATAGTGATCGCCCCCGCCGGTGCCGGCTTCCCGCTCGTCAGCAATGATCTGCTCGAACACCTCGGTTGCCCGATCGACCACTGCGGTGTCGATGGCCCCGGTGATCACGATCACCCCCGGACCGTCGTGCAGTGCCCGGGTCAATTCGGTGCGGACGGCGGCGGCCTGATCGAGATCCCCCAGACAGCTCCGCAAGTCCTCAGTCCGATACACCAGCGCCCGATCCACCACATGGGCAGCCAGAGGGAACTCCTCTAAGGCAACCTCAACCTCCACAATGGAACGCAGATCGCTTAGGTCGAACCCCTCTCGGCTAGTGACCGCGGCCTCCCCTGTTTTGGCTCGGCCAGCTTGGCTCGGTGCGGTGGTCATGGCTGTGAAAACCCCATATTCGCTTTCTGGAAACGCCACTTCAGCTCTGTTAGCGTCACCTCGAGAACTATCTCAGCACAACGACCGGTGAGTTTGCAGGGGGAAGTCATGACTCGCACCAAGTGGCGTACTGTCATTTTCGCATTGATCGCGCTGCTCGCGTTGGTCGCCTCCGCCTGCAGCAGTTCGGAGGATCCCGACGAGCCCCAGGCTGTGGAGCCAGCGCCGACCAGCGCCCTCGAGCCCGCCGACGAGCCCGACCCAGAACCCGAACCTGCTGACGAGCCCGCCGAGGAGCCGGCCGACGAACCCGCGGATGAGCCCGAACCCGATCCTGAGCCGACGGCTGCTCCCACGCCGATCCCAGTACCCGATGGGTCAACGGTGGGCATCACCGACGACACCATCAAGGTCGCCATTTTGCGCAGCGACAGCAAGGCCCTCGAAGACGCGGGCATCCTCCCCGACACCGGCGACATCCCCCGCAATTACGAGATATTCGCCGAGCAGGTCAACGCTCGAGGAGGCGCAGGCGGGCGCAATATCGAGATTGTGTTCCACACCTTCCCGCCGGGGGCGTCGGCCACCGACCAGCAGGCCGCCTGCATCGCCGCCACCGAAGACGACCAAGTAGCCATCGTCCACTTCGTGGGCGGCGTGACGGCCGAGACCGTGCTGTGCGCCACCGAGGGTCATGAGCGGATTGCCTACATGTTGTCGGGCATCCTGCCCCAGGAGATCTACAACCGGTCCAACGGGCGGCTGTTCTCCCAGGCCATGACTACGGAGCGTTTGATGGGCGCGTGGCCCACCATGGTGGAGGCCCAAGGCTTGCTCGAAGGCCGCACGCTGGGCCTGATGCGAGGCGACATCGGCGAGCACGAAGTGGCCGCTGGGGTGCTGGAGGCCGCTCTAGCCGACGCCGGCTACGAGCTGGCCGACCAAGTGGCCCTGCCCTGTCAAGGCACTTCTTGCTCCCAGGTGGACATCGGCTTGGAGCGCATGCAGGCCGCCGGGGTGGACACCATATTTTCCCTGGTACCCCCCTCCCCGTTCGGGATCGCGGTGTTCCTAGCCGCTCAGTCGGGCCTCGACCCGCAGTGGCTGGTGAGCGACATTGAGAACCTGGTGTTCGACTCGGTGGCTCAGGCGGTGTACGGCCGGGCCCCCGATCCCACCCTCTTCTTCGGCTTGTACGGCTTGACCTACGGCTTCGACCGGACGAGCCCGGATGAGCACACCATCGAATGCAATGCCGTATTCACCGAGGTCACCGGCATTTCCTACGACATCGTCGAGAACAAGGACGCCTGGAGCGCAGTGGGCAGCACCTGCCTGTTCATCAAGAATCTGGAGGCGGCGGCCAACTGGTCTCAGGACACTTACGGCACCGTGAACCAGACCACGCTCATCCAAGGCTTCGAGACGCTCACCGACTACCAGCTCGGCGACGTCACCGGCTCTTGGAGTCCCACCAAGCACGACGCTCCCGACGGGGTAACGCTCAAGGAGTACAACGGCGACTGCGCCTGCTGGCTTGAGATCGACGGCGCTCGGATGATCCTCGACCAATAGCTGGCTTCGTCGGACTGACGGTGCTTGGAGCCATCTGAAGGGATGACCGAATCCCCGCGGTCGGAGACCCCGGCGGACCTGGTCGCCCGGGTTTTCGACGAAGAGGAGCGCCGCCAACAAGAGATCGCCGCCGCGGAGGCCGCCCAGCGCGGCGCGGAGGGCAGCTTCGACGCCGAACAGCTGACCCTGCGCCAAGGCCTGCGCCGGGGCGGGAAGGGGCTGATCGGGTTCATCGGCCTGCTCGGCTTCGTGGAAACGCTGGAGACGTCGGCGTTCGCGGTGATCGCCCCCGACATCCAGGATTCGCTCGACGTTTCCGACGGCACCATCGGCGCCATCGGGGGCGCCTTCGGCATCTTGTTCCTGCTGGGCTCCATCCCGCTGAGCTCGCTGGCCGACCGCATGCCCCGCAAACTCGTGGTGGGGGCGGCGATGTCGCTGTGGTCGGTGGTGGTGATGGTAACCAGCGCCATTTCCAACGCGTTCTTGCTGTTCATCGCCCGCATGGGCGCCGGACTCGGGCAGTCGTACTACATCCCGGTGGCCGGGCCGATGCTGATGGACGGCTACCCGATCGGGGCCCGGGCCAAGGTCTTCGCCCTGAACGGCTGGTTCCAGATGGCCGGCCAAGCGCTGGGCCCGCTGGTGGCCGGCTTGGTCGTGCTCATCGCCACCGGTGACGAGGGCTGGCGGTGGGTGTTCCTCACCATGGGGATCATGGGCATTCCCCTGGCCATCAGCGCCTTCTTTGTGCGCGAGCCCCGACGGGGAAGCCACGAGATGCAGGCCGTGCTCGGAGCGGAGCTGGAGGAGTCCGAAGACGAGCTGCCCATCTCATTGTCGGTGGCATTCGAACGGCTCAAGAAGATCAAGTCGTTCTACTACTACCTCACCGGCATGGCGGCCATCGGCTTCGCCATCTTCACCACCATCATCTTCATCAACCTCCACCTCGAGGACCACTTCGAGCTGAGCGCGTTCGAGCGGGGCATCTTCGGGTCGCTCACCGTGCTGCCCGGCTTCGTGGGCGCCGCGGTGTCGGGCAAACGGGCCGACGCCCTATTCAAAGAGCACCCCTCTCGGGCCATGGTCTTCATCGGCGTTCTCGTGGTCACCTTTGGCGCAATCCAGGTGGTGGGGATATGGATGCCCACGGTGTTGCTGCTTGGGATATTCCTGGGCGTGTCCAACGGCTTTGCCCGGGCTGCCTTCGCCATTCTGCCCGGTGTGATCGCTTCGGTAATCCCCTACCGGCTGCGGTCCCGGGGCACCGCGCTGGTGGGCATCTACATGTTCTTGTTCGGGGCGTTTCTGGGCGCGGTGATCACCGGCATGCTCAGCGATGTTCACGGCGAGCAGACCGCACTCACCGTCGTTATCTTGCCCGCCACCCTGGTGGGGGGATCGCTCATGGCCTATGGCTCCCGGTTCATCGAGGGCGACATCGCATTGGTCATCGAGGAATTGCAGGAAGAACAAGACGAGGCCGAGCGCCTGAAGGCCGCCGATGCCGCCGACGTCCCCGTGCTCCAAGTGCGCAACCTGGACTTCTCCTACGGCAAGGTGCAGGTGCTGTTCGACATCGGCTTCGAGGTGCGCCAAGGGGAGTCGCTGGCTCTTTTGGGCACCAACGGCGCCGGCAAGTCCACGGTGCTGAGGGTGGTGAGCGGGCTGGGGGTGCCCCAGCGGGGTGTGGTTCGGCTCCACGGGCGCACCATCACCTATGCCGACCCGGGGATGCGGGCCAAGATCGGGATCGTGCAGTTGGCCGGGGGCAAGGCCATCTTTCCCGGCTTGTCGGTGGAGGAGAACCTGCGCATGGCCGGGTTCCGCTACGGCAACGCCGAGCTCGAGCCGCGCTTGGAGCGGGCCTACGACCTGTTCCCGGTGGTGGCCGAACGGCGATCGGCTACCGCCGGCGATTTCTCCGGCGGGCAGCAGCAGATGCTGTCGCTGGCCATGGCGCTGATGCACGACCCGGAGATATTGATGATCGACGAGCTGTCACTCGGGCTGGCCCCGGTCACCGTGCAGTCGCTGTTGGAAGTGGTGGAGCGGCTCCGCGACGACGGGCAGACCATGATCATCGTGGAGCAGTCGCTCAACGTGGCCCTGGCCGTGGCCGACCGGGCCATCTTCTTGGAGAAGGGGCAGATTCGCTTTGAGGGGCCGGCCCAAGAGCTGGCCGAGCGCGACGACCTGGCCCGAGCGGTGTTCCTCGGGCAGTCGGGATCGGGCGGCTGAGCGTGCTGGCAGCCATCCCTGCTGTGCTGGGCACCGTCAACGGTGTGTTGGGCACCGTTGACGGCGTGCTGGCCTTCACCTTCAACCGCCAGATCATCTTCAACGGGCTGGTCACGGGCATCACCTACGGGGTGATGGCCGTTGGCCTGGTGCTGATCTATCGAATCTCGCGGGTGATCAACATTGCCCATGCTGAGGTGGGGGCGTTCGGCGGGGCGCTGTTGGGGCTGCTGGTGGCCAAGTACGGCGTGCCCTACCCCATAGCGCTCATTGCCGGGCTGGCCGCGGGGGCCGCATTCGGCGGGATCATCGAGCTCACCGTGGTGCGGCGCCTGGCCAATGCCCCCAAGGTGATCTTGTTCGTGGCCACCATGGGCGCGGCGCAGGTGGTGTTCCTGGCCGGCTTTTGGCTGCCCAACTACACCGCCATCGCCAGCTTCCCCACCCCGTTCGACGGCCGCTGGGAGCTGTTCGACATCAGGATTCGCAGCGCACAGCTCCTGGTGCTGATCGTGGTGCCGGTGCTCGTCGCCGTGCTGGCTTTGTTCTTGGAGCGCACCAAGTACGGCACGGCCATCCGGGCCTCGGCCGAGAACCCCGATGCCGCCCGGCTGTCGGCCATCAGCACCAAGGCCATGTCCACTGCGGTGTGGACCATTGCCGGGCTGCTGTCGGCCATCACCGCGGTGCTGGTGGCCCCGCTCAAGGGCCAGGGCACGGTGATAGAGGCGGCCACACTGGGGCCGGGGCTGCTGCTGCGGGCCCTTGCCGCCGCGCTGATCGCCCGAATGCACTCGCTGCCGGTGGCGCTGTTGGCCGGCGCGGTGATCGGCGGTGCCGAGGCGACGCTGCTGTTCAACTACTTCGAGGAGCCGGGGCTGATCGACGCCGGGCTATTCGCGGCCATGCTGATCTCGGTGCTGTCGTACTACCGGCGACAGCGAGGCGGCGAAGGGGCCCAGTCGATGTCGTTCGCCCCCCGGGTGCGACCGGTGCCCCGCCAGCTCCAGCAGCTCTGGTGGGTGCGCTTCCTGCCCCAGATCACGGTGACCGTTGCGCTGGCGGTGGCCATCGTGCTCCCGCTGATCGTGACCCGGCCGTCGCGCCACTTCCTCTACTCCCTCATGTTGTTGTTGGCCATCGTGGGCATGTCGCTCACCCTGCTCACCGGTTGGGCCGGCCAGCTCTCGCTGGGGCAGTTCGCCTTCGCCGGGCTCGGGGCCATGCTCACCACCGCCATGGTGCGGGGCGTGAACTTCTCCATCGGCGATAGCGAGTTCGAACTGCCGGTGATCCCGTTTGAGGGGGCGGTGTTCCTGGCCGCCTTCGCCTGTCTGGTAACCGCGGTGGTGGTGGGGCTGCCCGCGTTGCGCGTCCGCGGGCTGTTTCTGGCCGTCATCACGCTGGCCTTCGCGGTGATGGCCCAAAACTGGCTGCTCGAGCGCGACGTGCTCACCGGCGGCGACTTGGTGGTGCGCCTGCCCCGGGCCCGGTGGGGCGACACCTTCGACCTCAAATCGCAGCGCACCTACTACTACGTGTGCTTGGGAGCGCTGTGTTTGTGCGCCATCTTGGTAAGCCGTATCCGCCGCAGCGGGGTGGGGCGGTCGCTCATCGCGGTGCGCGACAACGAGCAGAGCGCGGCGGCGTTCACCGTGTCGCCCACCCGGATGAAACTGGTGGCCTTCGCCATCTCCGGGGCGCTGGCCGGGCTGGCCGGCGGGCTCATCGCCGGGCTGAGAGTGCAGTTCGGGCCCACCGCGTTCTCCCCCGACGAATCGCTGCGGGTGGTGGCCATCGCAGTGATCGGCGGTTTGTCGTCGATCTGGGGAGTGATCCTGGGGGCTCTGTGGGTGGTGGGCATCCCGTCGTTCTTCGCCGAGTCGGAGCAGGTTCGCCTGCTCACTTCGGGGGCGGGCGTGTTGATCTTGCTCATGTACTTGCCCGGCGGGCTGATCCAGGTGGCCTATTCGATTCGCGACGCCATCTTCGCCGCCGCGGCCAAACGGATCCCCGACACCGCTGAGGAACGAGAACCCGCCCCCATTCCCGCTCGAGCGGTTTCGGCCGAGGTGGCCGATCGAAAAACCCCGGCCGGGGTGCCCGCCCTGGCCACAACCGGGGTGTCGGTGCAATTCGGCGGGGTCCACGCCGTGGAGAACGTGGACGTCAACGTGCAACCGGGCGAGGTGGTCGGGCTCATCGGCACCAACGGCGCGGGCAAGACCACCCTGATGAACGCGGTGGGCGGCTTCGTTCCGTCGGTGGGCCAAGTGGAGATATTCGGCACCAACGTGACCCGCTTCTCCCCCAGCCGCCGGGCCGGCCTAGGGCTGGGACGCACCTTCCAGCAGGCCGATCTGTTCCCCGATCTCTCGGTGCGGGAGACCATCCAGGTGGCGCTGGAGGCCCGGGGCCGCTCGCAGGTCATCCCCACGCTATTGGGGCTGCCCAGCGCCCGGCGGCGGGAGCGCACCCGTCAGGCCGAGGGCGACGAGCTCATCAGCTTCTTCGGGCTGGGCCGCTACGCCAGCTCGTTCATCAGCGAGCTGTCCACCGGCACCCGCCGCATCGTGGAGCTGTCGTGCCTCATCGCGCTGGAGGCCCGGGTGCTGTGCCTCGACGAGCCCACCGCCGGGGTGGCCCAACGGGAGACCGAGGCCTTCGCCCCCTTGGTGCTGCGCATCCGCGAAGAGCTGGGCGCGTCGCTGTTGGTGATCGAGCACGACATGCCGTTCATCATGGGCATCAGCGACCGGGTGTACTGCCTGGAAGCCGGGGCCATCATCGCCGAGGGCACCCCCGACGAGGTGCGCAACGACCCGCTGGTGATCGCCAGCTACCTGGGCACCGACGAGCGGGCCATCGCCCGCAGCGGGGCGGCCGCGCCCCATGACAGACTCGATTCCCAAGAGGAGACGGGCCATGACTGACCTGGACAGCCGGAACTTTTTCACCGACCCCGAACTGGTGGCGAACCCCTACGGGTACTTCGACCACCTGCGGGCCCAGTGCCCGGTGCATCCCGAGCCCCACCACGACGTGATGATGATCACCGGCTACCGCGAGGCCATCGAGATCTACAACGACAACGACGGCTTCTCAGCCTGCAATGCGGTGTCGGGGCCCTTCCCCGGGTTTCCGGTGCCGCTCGAGGGCGACGACATCACCGGGCTCATCGCCGAGCACCGCCACAAGCTGCCCATGTCGGACCAACTCCCCACCATGGACCCGCCGGCCCACACCGCCCACCGGTCGCTGCTCATGCGGCTCATCACCCCCAAGCGCCTGAGCGAGAACGAGGAGTTCATGTGGCGCCTCGCCGACCGCCAGCTCGACACCTTCATCGAGCAGGGCCGGTGCGAGTTCATCCGTGATTTCGCCCAGCCGTTCGCCCTTTTGGTGGTGGCCGATCTGCTGGGCGTGCCCGACGACGACCGGGACAACTTCACCCAGCAGCTCCTGCACCGCCCCGACGACCACGGCATCGGCTCCACCGACGAGCACGCCATGGCCCACAACCCCCTGGAGTTCCTCTACAGCCAGTTCAGCGGCTACATCGAGGACCGCCGGGCCAACCCCCGCAACGACGTGCTCACCGGGCTGGCCACCGCCACCTTCCCCGACGGCTCCACCCCCGAGGTGCTCGACGCAGTGCGCATCGCCGCCAACCTGTTTGCCGCCGGCACCGAGACCACCGTGCGGCTGCTCAGCACCATGCTGTTCTTCTTGGCCGAGGATCCCGAGCTCCAGAAGCGAATCCGCAACGACCGCTCGCTGATCGACAACTTCGTGGAGGAGGCGCTGCGCGTGGAGAGCCCCATCAAGGGCGATTTCCGCCTGGCCCAGCGTCCGGTGACCGTCGGCGGAGTGGATCTGGCCGCGGGCACCACGGTCATGCTGCTCAACGGGGCGGCCAACCGCGATCCCGAGCAGTTCCCCCACCCCCACACCCTCGACATCGAGCGCGACAACGCCCGATCGCACTTGGCCTTCGGCCGAGGCATCCACACCTGCCCCGGCGCCCCTCTGGCCCGGGCCGAGGCCCGGGTGAGCCTCAGCCGCATCCTCGACCGCATGGCCGACATCGCCATCTCCGAGGATGTCCACGGCCCCCCCGGCGAGCGGCGCTTCATCTACGTGCCCACCCACATCCTCCGGGGATTGGCCTTCCTGGGCCTCGAGTTCACCCCGGCGGGCGCCGTGCCTCGATGAGGGTGTCGGTGGACGACGACCTGTGCGGCGGCCACGGCGTGTGCACCGTGCTCTGCCCCGAGGTGTTCGTGCTGGAAGACGCCGGCTACGCCCGGGCCGTGGTCCAAGAAGTGCCCCCTGAGCACGAGGCCGCGGTTCGGGAAGCTGAAATCCGCTGCCCGACAAGGGCAATCCGGGTTCAGTAGCATGCCTCCAAGAACCACGTTTTGTTGTGAATGACACTGGGGCCAGCAGTTATGGGCCAGCAGCAGAAGGCCAGCAGCGGAGGGAGAGCATGGAACCAGTAGGCCTGTCTGAGCGAGACCTCCGCGACATCGTCGAGATTGAACAGCTGTTGGCTCGCTATGCGTCGGCGATGACCCGCACCAGCATCGAAGAAGTGATGGCAGTGTTCACCGCCGACGGCACCTACAGCGCCTTCGGTGAGACCTACACCCTCAGCGACTTCCCCGCCCTGGTTGAAGCGGCCCCCGACGGGCTGTTCCTTTGCGGAACACCGGCCATCGATCTCGATGGCGACGAGGCCACCGGCACCCAACCCCTTTGTTTCGTCGCCCAAGAAGACCACCACCAACGCATCGGCTGGTACACCGACCAATACCGCCGGACCGAGGCCGGTTGGCGACTGGCCACACGCTCCATGACCTTCCTTCGTCGCAGCGGCGCCCGCGACTCCGGGCGACCCCACGACCCTACGCGCCCGACCCCGGGAGGCGACGCGTGACCCTGCCAGCCTGGGACGGGCCTCGCACCGCCGTGGTCACCGGCGCCGGCTCGGGCCTGGGTACCGCTATCGCTCACCGCTTGGCCGCCGAAGGCGCCCAAGTGGGGGTGACCGATGTGAACCCCGATACGGCCGCCTCGGTGGCCTCAGCCATTGTCGATACCGGAGGTTCCGCCGTCGCCGTTGCGATGGATGTGAGCCACTGGCCCTCGATAGAGGCGGGAATGAACGAGGTGCGGGCCGCGTTCGGCCCCATAGCGATTCTCATAAACAATGCGGGAATCAGCCCCTTTGAGAAGTTCCTCGACATCGATGGCGACGCCTTCGACCGAGTGATGGCCGTCAATCTCCGCGGACCGTTCCAGTGCTGCCAAGCAGTGGTGCCTGACATGGTCGAGGCGCAATGGGGCCGCATCGTGAACATCGCGTCGTCGAGCGCCCAAACCGGCAATGCCCGCCAAACCCATTACTCCGCGTCGAAGGGCGGGCTGATCTCGCTTACGCGCTCACTGGCCAAGGAGCTCGGCCGCAAGGGCATAACCGTCAACACCGTCTCGCCCAGCTTCATCGAAACCCCCTCGCTGCACGCGGCGGCCGAGAGCGGCAACCTCGGCACCGGGATAGATCAGCACATCCCCACCACTCCCGTTCGGCGAGTGGGCAGGCCGGAGGACATCGCCGCCGCAGTGGCCCATTTGGTGCGCGACGAAGCCGATTACGTGACGGGTCAGGTGTTCGGCGTCAACGGAGGCCGCGTCATCGTCTGAGCGCACTAAAGGCGCTGGTCGGCAACGTTGTCGGGGACGATGGCGCGGAGGCAGAACTCCCAGACTTCGTCGCCCGTGATGGGCTGACGGGCGCCGACGTTGCGACCAGCGGTGAACGTTGCCGTTTGCACCAGAAGCGCTGCCATCCGACGAGGGCGACCCGGGCGCAACAACCCCGCATCGCCGGCGGCCCCAACCACTTCGCTGATGTAATTGATGAGCGGGGCGAAAGCCGCCGCAACTTCCTCGGGATGATCGACGAGAAGGCGGAAGGCGAATTCCGAGAACAGCGGCTGCTTGGACACCCGGCTGGGGGCGCACAAGTCGTACAGATCGCGGATAACTCGCTCCAGGCGATCCAGCGGTTCCCCCTCAGACGATGCGGCAATGAGGCCGTCAACGGCCAGGCCCATTTCTTCTTCGAACAGCGTCAAGAGGAGTTCGTACTTGCCGTCGAAGTACTGGTAGAAGCTCCGCAGCGAATGAGGCGCTTGGTCGACCACCTCCTGCACCGTGAACTCGGTGGAGCCCTTTTCGTTCATCACGGCCCGGGCGGCATCGAGGAAATGTTGTGCTCGTTCCGATGCTCGCTCCCGTGCCACCCGGGTGGAGCGTTCGATCACCCGGCTTCGCCACGCCGATTCGCCGCTTGCGGCATCTGTCAGCGCATTCGATGCTCCCGCCATAGCTGCCCAGGGTACTCCAGTGCTCGAAAATGCGGCTACCGCAGGTGGTAAAGCTCGTTTCCCCTCTCCTCAATCAGGGTTCCTTGGCACGGTTTGGCCCCGGCGAATAGTGGCATTATCAGACAACGGAAACTAGATTTTCACCCACCAAAAGTGGTGACGCGGCGGCAACACCGAGGAGCAGGCGATGACCCTACCGATGCACGGCGTCCGGATCCTCGAGGTGGCCGAACACACCTTCGTTCCTGCCGCATCGGCCCTCCTCGCCGAGTGGGGTGCGGAGGTAATCAAAGTCGAACACCACGAACGCGGCGACGCCATGCGAGGTCTGGCCTCGAGCGGCACCGTCTCCATCGGCGATGGGGCCCATGTGCTGCTCGAGCACTCGAATCGGGGGAAGAAGAGCATCGGGATCGACCTCACCACCGAAGCCGGGCTAAACGTGCTGTATCGCCTGGCCGCGGTAAGCGACGTGTTCCTCACCAACAAGCTGCCCGAGGTTCGGGCCAAGCTGCGTATCGACGTCGACCAGATCCGGCACCACAATCCAAACATCATCTACGTCCGCGGCAGCGGGCAGGGAGCGCGCGGCCCCGAAGCGGGCAAGGGCTCATACGACTCGCTGGCCTATTGGGCCCGGGCTGGCATCGCCGCCGGGCAGATGCCCGTTGGCAGCGAGGAGGTGCCCCCGCCCCCGGCGCCCGCGTTCGGCGACTCCATCGGCGGGATGACAATCGCCGGCGGCATCATGGGGGCGCTGTTCCACCGCGAGCGCACCGGGGAGGCCACGGTGGTGGATGTCTCGCTGCTCGGCGTCGGCATGTGGTCGATGGCCGCCGCCATCGCCCTTTCGCTCCAGTCCGGCACCGCCTGGCGAGGCCGCCCGCCGGGCACCGCCATTCGCAACCCTCTCACCGGCTACTACCTCACCAGCGACGGCGGGGCCATCGCGCTCACTTGTTTGCAGGCGGCGAAATACTGGCCGGAGATGTGCCGAGTGCTCAACCGGCCAGACCTGGCCGCCGATGAGAGGTTCGCCGACACCGCGTCGATCACCGCCAACGCGCCGGCCGCGGCCGAAATCCTGGCAGAGATCTTCGCCACCCGAACCTACGAAGAGTGGATCGAGGTGCTCACCGATTTCGCCGGGCAGTGGGCCCCGGTACAAGACGCCCTTCAGGTGGCCGACGACCCACAGGCCGTCGCCAACGAGTACGTGCGGGCTTACACCGACGTCGCCGGGGCGCCCTACCGACTGGTTTCCCCACCGGTGCACTACGACGGGGCCCCACCCGCGCCCCGCCGCGCCCCCGGGTTCAACGAGCACGGCGACGAGATCCTCCGCGACCTCCTCGGCCTCGACGACGAGGCGATCATCGACCTCAAGATCCAGAGCGCAGTGACGTGAATTGGGCCCGAACGTAGAGTACGAGGACTGCTGACCGAGGAGCGCTTGCATGCCGACCACCCGAACCGACGACCTCATTCTGGTCAGCGTCGACGACCACATCATCGAGCCGCCCGACCTGTTTGTGGGCCACATTGCTCCCGAATACTTGACTCGGGCCCCGCAACTTGTGCGCACCGACGAGGGCACCGACGTCTGGGAGTTCGGGGGGCGGTGTGTCGAGAACTCGGCGCTGAACGCCATCGCCGGGCGGCCCAAGGAGGAGTTCGGGCTCGAACCCCAGGGGCTCGACGAGATCCGCCCTGGCTGCTACGACGTGAACGAGCGGGTGAAGGACATGAGCGCGGGCGGGGTGCTGGCCTCGATGAACTTCCCGTCGTTTCCCGGTTTCGCCGCCCGGCTGTTTGCCACCGACGACGAGGACTTCTCACTGGCGCTGGTGCGGGCCTACAACGACTGGCACATTGACGAGTGGTGCGCGAGCCATCCGGGCCGCTTCATTCCCATGGCGCTGCCGGTGATCTGGAACGCCGAATTGTGTGCCCAGGAGGTGCGGCGGGTGGCCGCCAAGGGATGCCACTCGCTCACGTTCACCGAGAACCCCGCCGCCCTTGGCTACCCGAGCTTCCACAGCGAGTACTGGGATCCGCTGTGGCGGGCGCTGTGCGACACCGACACCGTGCTGTCGATCCACCTCGGATCCTCGGGCCGGCTGTCGATCCCCGCCCTCGACTCCCCCGCCGACGTGATGATGACCCTGCAACCGATGAACATCCAGTCGGCGGCGGCCGATCTCATCTGGTCGCGGGTGACCAAGGAGTACCCCGGCATCAAGGTGGCCCTGTCCGAGGGGGGCACCGGGTGGATCCCGTACTTCCTCGAGCGCATCGACCGCGTGTACGAACTGCACAGCCCGTGGACGCTCCAAGACTTCGACGGCCTCTTGCCCAGCGAGGTGTTCCGGCGGAACTTCCTCACTTGCTTCATCGTCGACGACCTCGGCATCGAGCTGCGCCACCGCATCGGCGTGGAGAACATGGCGTGGGAATGCGACTATCCCCACAGCGACTCCACCTGGCCCACCGCCCCCGAGCAGCTCATGGAGCAGTTCGTGCGCTGTGATGTGGGAGACGCTGAGATCGCGGCAATGACCCATGAGACCGCGATGCGCTGGTACAACTTCGACCCGTTCACCCACATCGACCGAGCCAGCGCCACGGTGGGTGCGCTGCGGGCATCGGTGTCTGATCACGACATCTCCATCAAGCCGCGGAGCAATCGACAGATCGCTCCCGATGAGAAGATCGAGCAGTTCCGCAAGCGCGCTCGCGCCGCTATCGAAGCCGGCATCGCGAGCTGAAAGGACGAACCATGGCCGACCCCACCGCCACGGTGCTCCGCCCCGCCGGGGTCCTCGATGTTGACAGCGGCGAGGTGCTCGCGGGCGCCGCCATCCGTGTCGAGGGCAACCGCATCACCGGGATCGGAGACGTCGATGCCGATGCCCACGAGGTGATCGACCTCCCCGAGATCACCCTGATGCCCGGGCTGATGGACATGGAGGTAGACCTCGTGCTCGGGGGTCCCGGCGCAGGGCTGAGCGACCCCGTTCGAGTCGACCCGGTGAAGATGACGCTGCGGGCCGCGGCGAACGCCCGGCGAACGCTGCGCGCCGGATTTACCACGGTGCGCAACCTCGGGCTGTTCGTGAAAACGGGGGGCTACCTGCTCGACGTGGCGCTCAGCGAGGCCATTGACGCCGGTTGGATCGAGGGGCCGCGTGTGGTACCCGCCGGACACGCCATCGTCCCCTATGGAGGCCATCTCGATCCGAGCGCCCAGTCGGGGCTGGCACCGGGCATCATGCCGCTCACTATCGAGGAAGGGGTGGCCGACGGGGTTGACGAGGTGCGCAAGGCGGTGCGCTACCAGATCCGCCACGGTGCCCAGCTCATCAAGTGCTGTGCATCGGGCGGGGTCATGACCCCCACCGGGCCATCAGGGGCCCAGCAATACTCGGCCGAGGAGTTTGCGGCGATCGCCGACGAGGCCCATCGGCGAGGCCTGAAGGTGGCCGCTCACGCTCACGGCGACACCGCGGTCAACGCCGCCCTGGATGCCGGCATCGATTGCATTGAACACGGCTTCATGATCACCGCCCCCACCATCGAGCGCCTGGTGGAAACCGACACGTTCTTGGTATCGACCACGGCGCTCACCGAGAACTGGGACGTCTCGAACCAGCCGCCGGCTCTCCAAGCCAAAGCCGGCGAGGTGTTCCCCAAAGCGAAGGCTTCGATTACCGCCGCCATCGAGGCCGGGGTGAAGATCGCGTGCGGCACCGACGCCCCCGCTATCTTCCACGGTCGCAACGCGGAGGAGCTCGAAGTGCTGGTGAAGCGGGGCATGACCCCCCTCGGGGCCATTCGGGCGGCAACAACGGTGGCCGCCGAGCTCATCGACCGGCCCGACCTTGGGCGACTCGCCCCGGAGATGCTGGCCGACATCGTGGGCGTGCCCGGCAACCCGCTGCACGACATCTCCGTTACCCGGCGCATGGCGTTCGTGATGAAGGACGGACGCGTCCACAAGCAGCCGTAACGGCAAGAGGAGACCCCATGGCTCATTTCCCGAAACCAGCGGAAGGCAGTTGGACCCAGCACTATCCGGGGCTGGGCACTGGGCCGATCTCGTACCGCGACTCGTTCGATCCCGACTACTGGCAACAAGAGATCGACAGCATCTTCACCAAAGAATGGCTGTGCGTGGGACGAGTCGAGCAGCTCTCTCGGGTCGGCAGCTATTTCACCAAGGAGTTCGCCTGGGCCAACCGCAGCCTCGTCATCGTCAAGGATCAGGGCGAAACCATCCGGGCCTTCCACAACATCTGCCGTCACCGCGGAAACAAGCTCGTCTGGCACGACTATCCCGGTGAGGAGACCTCGGGCTACTGCCGCCAGTTCTCGTGCAAGTACCACGCCTGGCGCTACGCCCTCGACGGGTCACTGGTGTTTGTGCAGCAGGAGGAGGAGTTCTTCGACCTAGACAAGGAGAACCTCGGCCTCGTGAGCGTGGCGTGCGACGTGTGGGAGGGGTTCATCTTCGTGAACCTCGACCCCCAGCCGTCCCAGACCCTTACCGAAGCGCTGGGCGAACTTGCGACGGGCCTGGCCGGCTACCCCTACGGTGAAATGACCCAGCGCTACAGCGTGACTTCGAAGATCAACAGCAACTGGAAGCTGTTCATCGACGCGTTCGTCGAGTTCTACCACGCCCCGATCCTCCACCAGCAGCAGTCGACTTCTGAGGAGGGCCAGAAGCTCGCCGCTGTCGGGTTCGAAGGGCTCCACTACGAGTTGTTCAGCCCCCACTCCATGGTGTCGTCGTGGGGCGGCATGGCACCGCCGGCCGACCCGCGCATGGTCAAGCCGATGGAGAACTTCCTTCGCAGCGGGCTGTTCGGGCCGTGGGACAAACCGGCCGTTGTCAACAACAACGAGAACCTGCCGCCCCTGGTCAATCCGTCGGGGCACCGAGCCTGGGGCATCGACTCGTTCCTGCTGTGGCCCAACTTCATGATCCTGATATGGGAGACGGGCTGGTACCTCACCTACTCGTACTGGCCCGACAGCCCAAACTCGCACACCTTCGAGTCCTCGCTGTACTTCGTGCCGCCCGAGACCTCCTCGCAGCGGGTGGCACAGGAATACGCCTTTTCGGTGTTCAAGGAGTTCGCCCTCCAGGACGCCAACACGCTCGAAGCCACCCAGTCGATGATCGAGACCGGCGTGGTGGACACATTCGTGCTGAACGACCAGGAGGTGCTGTGCCGCCACCATCACGCCGCGGCACGAGAGCAAGTGGCGGCCGGGCGGCGTCCCGACGCCTATCCGTGGATGCCGGCAGAGGTCTCCGCATGAGCGCCCCCCTGGCTCTGCCCGAGGAGTTCGCAGATCTGGCCCAGTTCGAAGACTGGGCGCTCGAGACGTGGCGGGAGCGGTACGAGAAGCGCCTGGCATCGACGGTCGATGAGATGCAGGCCCTCTATGACGCCATCACCCCGCGAATCGAGGAGATCCTCTCCTACTGCGACCGCCATGACGTGGCCGAACTGCCCGATGAGGTGCGAAACCTGATGCTCTTGCTGTTCTCGCTGTGCGAGGCATCGTTGCCGGTGGAGATCTGGCGCCAGCCGAGAGTGCCCGACAGCGGCGCCGCCGATCTCACCATGGTGGCCGAACCCCGACTGTGACCGGCCCGGGATTCGGGGCATACGGCATTTGCGAAGCGAAGCGATGCGATTGATGCCGGCTGCTACTTCGATCTGCGTGGCGCGCTTGGAGGGACTCGAACCCCCGGCCTTCTGATCCGTAGTCAGACGCTCTAATCCAACTGAGCTACAAGCGCGAGCAGCAGCCAGTGTACCCGGCGCCTGACGGGTGGTAGCTAGTGGTTTGGCGAGTTCAGGCCTCTTTGATCGAGCGGGTCAGCATGATCCCGCCCACCAGGGCCACAATCGGGGCAGAGCCGAAGAACTCGGGAGCCAACATCGTCTTGGCCAAGACATTGGAGCCGGCGATCACCACTATGGCGATGCCTGCTGTATGGCAGATCATCAAAAGCACTTGGCGCCTGCCTTCCATCACCATGCGAGGAACCGTGAGAAGGTCGACAAGGAGCACCAAAGCGATTCCCCCCAGAATGAGGACAGGAATGCCGAATTTCAAGTCGGTATCCACACCGCTGAGAGGGGCAAAGTCGTAGTTGCCTCTTGTCCAATCAAGCCAGAATGAGGCCACCACTGCGAGCACGGCACCCAGTGCTCCCGCCACGGGGTGGACATCCAGAGTCGGCGCTTCTTCCTGCTCGTATGCGGATACCAGAGCCCCCAGCACGGCCACCGAACAGCCTGCCAAACCGAGCCATGCGCCAAAGCCGAGCAAAGGTGCGTCGGCCCCGACAATCAAAATGAAGATCAAGTTGATGGCGAAGGCGCCCAACGACATCCCCAATGTGGCAGCAGCCGACTTGACGCGCACTAGTAGCGCCAATCCCACCAAGAAGACGGTGAGGCCTACGCCGAACGTTGAAGTGCCAATGCCGCTGATGTTGGGGAAGCTGTCTTGTCCCGACTCGATCCAGCTGAACAGCGTGGCCAAAACCATGACCGCACCGCCCAGTCCAACCAGCATTCGGCTTGTCGAAGGAATCTCGATGGGCCCCAACATTCCATTGCCGCCCCCGTCGTCACCACCGGCATCGGCGGCTTCGGCAGAGCCGTCGACAATCGGTTGTTCGGGCTCCTCGGCTGCGGTGTCCTCCGACATCGGTTGGTCCGATCTGGTGGTGAAAGCGTCGTCGCTCATAGCCGTCCCCTTCCCGATTGACAACGACCCCAGACTACTCCCGCTGCTCCGAACCGGGGTCTCGGATCGATCAGGTCGAAGGCCGACCTGATCGGCTAGTCAATGGCGTTCACCTGGTGGAGGGGGACCACTCGGGAGTGGGCCTCGGGGATGGGGGCGGTGGAGCGGAACCAGCGGAGGCTCAGCGATCCCGTGGGGTGGCCGGCGGTGTCCAGCCAGTTGGGCAGTCCGGGGTCTTCGTGGGCCACCACCAGCCGCACGGTGCCATCGTCGCGGCGAACCGCGGTGTCGCCGTTTATGACCGCGGTTCGGGTTCGCCAGTCCACCGTCTCGCCCCAGTAGGTGAGCAGCACCCATCCCCAATAGTCGGCCCCGCCCGACGGGTCGAAATCCACAACCAGCGCCTCGTCGGGGCCGAGTTCCCAGTCGCCGAAGAGGTAACGCACGTTGTCAGGGGTGAGCAAGTCGCCATCGTCGGGCATCGGTTGAATGGTGTTGACGAGCTCTTCGATCGGCGGCGGCTTCCTCTGCTGCACCCACCAGCCGAACGAACCGGTGGTAAAGAGCACGGCCTGCTCCAGTGCCCGGCGCAGCTGATCAAGAGTGAGCGCGGGGGCAGGCCCTGCCGACGGGATGGCCTCGATGGAGGGCCGGGGATGGGCCAACCTCACGTCCCGATCGGTGAAATAGGTGCGAAGGATGACGGAGCTGGCGTCGGGCTCTAGGCGCAGCTGATTGGGATTGTCGGGTTGGGGGTCGGGCGTGAGCAGCAGCTCATAGGTGCCGTCGGGGTCCACCCGCAGCGTGGTGTCCTCCACCGCGTCGACCAGCCGGCGGCCGCCGTCGCTCCGGTAGTCCCCGGCGTACACCCCTACCTCTATCGCCACCGCCCCAGCCATCGTGGCGTTGATCCGGTACGACCGGTCGCCCCGGATAACGGAGGAGAAATAGGTCTGGTCGGGGTTGTCTCCCATGTATTTTCGGATGGTGGTCTGGTACTCCACGAAGTCAGGTCGCTCCGGATCGGCCCGCTCCACGAAATTCTCCAGCGCAAAGGTCGCGTAGCGGCTCAGAGCGCGGATTCCCTCAGCCCGCAGATCGGGATCATCCGGCGTCCCCGCGGCCAGCACCAACTCCCCGGCATCGGCCATGGCCTGGCAGTACGCCCGCCAGACCTCCACTGAAGGATCCACGGACCCAGGTGCGTCACCCATGATCGGATACTACTTCCGCAGGAAGACAGCAATCTGAGAAGCTTGACTCATCGAAGATCGACTGACCGAGCGGGACTTCGACGTCGTCATCATCGGCGCCGGTGCCGCGGGGCTGTACGCCCTTCACCGAGTGCGCGGGCTCGGTTTGTCGGCCAAAGTCTTCGAGAAGGGCGAAGGGGTGGGCGGCACCTGGTATTGGAACCGCTATCCCGGCGCCCGGTGCGACGTGGAGAGCTGGGACTACTGCTACACGTTCTCGGAGGAGCTCGAGCAGGAGTGGGAGTGGACCGAGCGGTTTCCCGCCCAGCCAGAGCTCGAGCGCTACTTCAACTACGTCGCCGACCGCTTCGACCTGCGCCGAGACATCGAGTTCAACACGCGGATAAACCAAGCCCGCTACGACGACGAGCAGAACCGCTGGCTGATCAGCATGTCGAGCGGCGAGACGGTCTCAACCCGGTTCCTCATATCGGCCGCGGGGTGCCTGTCGGAGGTGAACACGCCGCACTTCGAGGGGGTCGACACGTTTGCCGGCCAGCAGATCCACACCGCTCGCTGGCCAAAAGGCGGTCTCGACGTAACCGGCATGAGGGTGGGCGTGATCGGCACCGGGTCCACCGGCACGCAAGTGATTCCCCAGCTGGCGAAACAGGCCGACCACATGTTCGTCTTCCAGCGCACCGCGCAGTTCGCCATACCGGCCCGCAACCGACCGCTCGACGACGACACTCTTGAGGAGCTGAAGCACAACTACCACGAGAGGTGGGAGCTCAAGCGGTCGAGCTCAACCGGCATGGGGCGGCGTCCCACCGAGGCCTCATCGGCCCTCGAAGTGGACGAGGCCACCCGCAACAGGGCCTTTGAGGATTCGTGGGCGCGCGGCGGGCCGGGCTTCGCGCGAGCCTTCTCGGACGTGATGACCAACCCCGAGTCGAACCAGATCGCGGCTGAGTTCGTGCGGGAGAAGATCCGCGAGAAGGTCGACGACCCCGACGTGGCCGACACACTCGTGGGCATCGACCATCCCCTCGGCGCCCGGCGCCTGATCGTGGAGATCGACTACTTCGAGACCTACAACCGGCCCAACGTGACCCTGGTTGACGCGGCAGCCAACCCGATTGAAGAGATCACCCCCCAAGGCCTGCGGACCACCGAAGGCTCCTACGACCTCGACCTGATCGTGTACGCCACTGGATTCGACGGCATGACCGGCGCCCTGTTGGCCATGGACATCCAGGGAGTCGGCGGCCTGGCCCTTCGCGACAAATGGGCCGACGGGGCCGGCGCCTATCTCGGCCTGGTGGCGTCGGGGTTCCCCAACCTGTTCATGATCACCGGCCCCGGCAGCCCCGCGGTGTACAGCAACGTGATCTTCTCCATCGAACAACACGTGGAATGGATCACCGACTGCCTCGCCCACATGCTCGAAAACGGCCTCGACCGCATCGACTCCGACCCCGAGGCCGAAGCCGAATGGACCCGGGGCGTCCACGACATCGCCAACGCCAGCATCATCGGCAAGACCGATTCCTGGTGGACCGGATCCAATATCGAGGGCAAACCCAAAGGCGTCACCTTCTACCTAGGCGGCACCAACATCTACCGCGAAATCTGCGAAGAAATAGCCGCCAACAACTACAAAGGCTTCGTCATGCACAAACACCTTTCCCAGCGTCCAACCACAGATCTGGGAACATCCGCTGCCTCTCTGCTTGCCGAGGCGCGGGAGTTGCGCGACACAGAGCTATGCGACTGACATAGGCCGCTGACCTTTGGCCGGCATGGTTATGTATGCAAATCTGATAACATAATTGCATGCAGAGCACCAGCGTTCGTATCGATGTGGCGACCCATCTGGAGTTGAAGAGGCTTGCGGCATCCCTCGGCGCAACGGTGGGTGACACGGTTGCGCTGGCGGTTCGACGACTGCGACAAGACGAGATCGGAGCTGAACTGAGTGGCCGACTGACCGAAGACGAGATGGGTTGGCTCGATGCTGACCTCGGGTGATGTCGTCGAGCTGGACCTTGGGCTTCCGTTTGGCCGAGAGGCGGGATTTCGCCATCCGGCAGTGGTAGTGACAGCCCAAAGGGTGCTCGACGCTGGGCCCAACGTTGTTCAAGTGGTGCCGCTGACTTCGCAACTTCGAGGATTTGCGTCGGAAGTGGAACTCGAAGCCGATCCTGAGAATGGGTTGGATCGCACCTCAGCGGTTCAGTGCCAACACATCCGCGCTGTCGCGGCAAGCCGAATCGAGGGTACAAGGGGCAACGTAGGAGGGGCAGCGCTCAGCCAGATCCGCGAAGTGCTGGGACTAATCCTCGATATCCCCAACTGATCCATCACAACGCGGAAAGTGATGAATGGGCCTGTTGTCTTTTTGTCTTTGAAACATGCAGGAGATAGGGGGAGTACCGTTCTCGCAGTGAAGTTGAACATTGTGTTGTTGCTGGTTGTGGCGGCGTTGGGGTGGGGGACCGCGACAGCGTCAACCGCTTCAGCCCAGGATGCCGTCACCGTTGGGGATGTGGAGGTGCGCGATCAGCTCATCTTCAACCAAGAAGCACTCCTCAACACCTACCGGTGCCAGTTCAACATCGACACCAAGGTGGTGCCCGGCGGCTGTGCAAACGGACAGCCAGCCCAAGATCCGTCACCACCGGTCCCATTCACCGGTATCGCAACCCAAGGTGACATCGATGTTCGCGATCAGCTCGTTGCCGACCAGGAAGCACTCCTCAACGTCTACCGCTGTCATTTCGACATCGACACCCACGTCGTCCCCGGCGGCTGCATAGACGGACGACCGGCCCCACCGCTCGAGGACCAGTACATCGCGGTTTCCACCAGCAGATTCCATTCGTGCGCCATCGGAATCGACAACACAATCGAATGCTGGGGCTTTAACGAGTACGGGCAGACCGATGCGCCCGACGGTGAGTTCATCGCAGTGTCCACCAGTTACAGCTATTCGTGCGCCATCCGAACCGACAACACCATCACCTGTTGGGGCTGGGATCAATTGAAGGCAACCGACGCGCCCGATGGCCAATACACCGCATTGTCGGCCGGTTTGAACCATTCGTGCGCCATCCGAACCGACAAATCCATCGCATGCTGGGGTAGCAACGAGAACGGGAGCACTGATGCGCCCGACGGCGAGTTCACCGCCCTATCCGCTGGCACGAGCCATTCGTGCGCCATCCGAACTGACAAATCCATCGCATGCTGGGGCTACAACGGGGAAGGACAGACCGATGTGCCCGACGGCGAGTTCATCGCCGTATCCGCCGGCTTCGCCCATTCGTGCGGCATAAGAACCGACAACACCATCACCTGCTGGGGCTGGGAATTGCTAGATGTAACCAATGCCCCCGCGGGCCGCTACACCGCCGTCTCAGCCGGCCATACCCACTCGTGCGCCATCGCAACCGACAACACCATGGAATGCTGGGGCTCCAACCAGTCGGGACAAATTGAAGAGCCCGAAGGCCGGTACGCCGACGTGTCCAGCGGCAGCGGCTATACGTGCGCTATCAGAACCGACAACACGATCACCTGCTGGGGCAGAGAAGTAAGAGGGCAGGGTGATGCACCCGACGGCCAATACACCGCCATCTCATCCGGCTGGCGCCATTCCTGCGCCATCAAAATCGACAGCACCATCAAATGCTGGGGCAACAACCGGGTCGGGCAAGCCAACGCGCCCAGAGGCCACTACACCGCCGTGACCGCCGGCGAAGACCATTCGTGTGCCATCACAACCGAAAGTGCCATTGAGTGCTGGGGTCATGACGCTTTGGAGTGGGCCAACGCGCCCGGGGGCCACTACACCGACGTGTCCATAGGAGAAGCCCATTCGTGCGCCATCAAAATCGACAGCACCATCGAATGCTGGGGCTACAACTCGGAGGGCAGGGTTGATGCGCCCGAAGGCCACTACACCGCCATCTCAGCCGGCTGGGGGCATTCGTGCGCCATCAAAATCGACAGCACCATCGAATGCTGGGGCTACAACCGAGACGGGCAGGCCAACGCGCCTCGAGGCCACTACACCGCCATCTCAGCCGGCGAGGGCTACTCGTGCGCCATCAAAATCAACGGCACCATCGAATGCTGGGGCAACAACCGGGACGGTCGCACCGATGCGCCCGTAGGCCAATACACCGCCATCTCTGCCGGCCAGGGCTATTCGTGCGCCATCGCTACCGACGGCACCATCAAATGCTGGGGCAGTGGAAACCGTTACGGGCACGGGCTGGCGGACGCGCCCAAGGGCCAGTACACCGACGTGTCCGCGGGCGACGCCCACTCGTGTGCCATCAAAATCGACAGCACCATCGAATGCTGGGACTGGACCGACGTTCTGCCCACGGGCATCTCCTGGATTACCTCTGCCTGAGCCGTTTGCCGGGGCCATGGGAGTCCCGCTGCTGACCGCCGGAGGGCGGGATTAGGAATCCGGGAGTTGGGTGAAGGGGACTACTTGGGTTTGGGCGGTGGGGAGGGGGGCGGTGGAGCGGAACCAGCGAAGGCTCAGCGATCCCGCGGGGTGGCCGGCGGTATCCAGCCAGTTGGGCAGGCCGGGGTCTTCGTGGGCCACCACCAACCGCACGGTGCCGTCGTCGCGGCGCACCGCAGTCTCGCCGTTGATGACCGCGGTGCGGGTGCGCCAGTCCACCGTCTCGCCCCAGTGGTTCAATAGGACCCACGCCCAGTAGTCGGCCCCGCCCGACGGGTCGAAGTCCACCACCAGCGCCTCGTCGGGTGCTAGGCGCCATTCGCCGGACAGGTAGCGCACATTCTGCGGGGTGTGCATGTCGCCCTCATCCACCAGCGGCGGGAAGGTGTTGATGGGCGCATCGCTCAGCTTCTCCAGTTTGTGGTTGACCCACCAGCCGAATGATCCGGCGGTGTGCAGGGCGGCAAGCTCCAACCCCCGCTTGAGCTGATCGGGGGTGAGCATGGGGGTTCTTCCAGCCGGCGGAATGGCCTCGATGGTGGGGCGGGGATGGGCTAGGCGAACCGACAAGTCAGTGAAGTAGGTGCGGATCAGCACTGAGCTGGAGTCGGGATCGAGGCGGAGCTGGTTGGGGTTGTCGGACTCGGGATCGGGGGTGAGCAGCAGTTCGTAGCCGCCGTCGGCATCCACCCGCAGCGTGGTGTCCTCCACCGCGTCCACCAGCCGGCGACCGCCGTCGCCGCCGAAATTACCGGCGTACACCCCGATCTCCACCGCGACCGCGCCGGCCATGGTGGCGTTGATCCGATACGACCGGTCGCCCCGCACAGCAACCGAGAAGTAGGTCTGGTCGGGGTTGTCGCCCATGAACTTGCGGATGGTGGTCTGCACATCCACGAACTCGGGGCTCGCCGGATCGGCCCGCTCCAGGCACTGCTCCAATCCGAAGGCCATGTACCGGCTCAGCGCCCGAATCCCCTCCGCCCGCACATCGGAGTCGTCGGGTGCCCCGGGTGCGAACACCATCTCTCCGGCGTCGGCAATCGATTGGCAAAACGCCCGCCACGCCTCAACCGAAGGGTCTTGTTCAGTCATTTTGTCTCCTCACAATGACAAGCCAGATCTTGGTGAAAGGTGTGGTGAACATCAGCCGGCTGGCGTTCGCGCCTAGGTGGCCCGGTGGAAGCGTCGGGATCCGCCTTGCACCAGGGGCATGGCGTCTTTGACGTAGGCGTTCCAGGCGGGGTCGGCGATGGTCTTGGCCCGCAGGTCGCTGTAGGCGGCAAGGGAGTCGACCTGCCAGGTGGAGTGGACCTCGGCTTGGAGGTAGCCCTGATCGAGGGTACGCCAGCGCTCCACCAGGATGGTGCCGTTGTCGGCCATGAAGGGGTCATAGCAGCGTTCGAGTAAATCGATGTAGGCGTCGGCATCGGCCGCGGCGGTGCGGGCGGTGATGGTGTACAGCACTGGCGTGTTGTCGGGCAGTGTCGGAGGAGGCGACTGGTTCTCAGCGGGCGAGAGCTCGAACGGGCAGGTGAATATCTTCAGCGAGCCCACGTCGATGCCGAGGCTGGCGAAACCCTCGACACTGGAACAGGCGGTGCCATCGCCCGTGGCGAGGTGGCGCTCCAGTTGGGCCATGTCGGTGAAGGCCTGCTCCCAGACATGGGTCCAGGCCCGGCCCTTGGCCGAAACCCATCCCACATCGTCGGCGCCGAACACCGACGCCGCCATTTCCTGGGGCTGCGCCGCGAGGGCTTCGATCGCCGACGCGTGAGCCTCAGTGCTCGCGTTCAACAGCAGCACCCGGCGGATGCCGCCTCGCACCTCCTGGGTGGCGTCGGGCGTCGTGTAGCGAGTGGCGTAAGTGTTGTCGGTGATGCACTCGGGGCTGTCGGGCATGACGTAGTTGTCGATGGCCCCGATGTGGTACGGGTGCACCATGTAGGGCCCGGAGTAACTCGCCTCGTCAATAAAGGTGTTCTCCCAAATCACCGTGCGCGAATCGAAATCGACGCCGGCCGAGGAATCCAACAGCCCCGGTATGAACCGATCAGCAGCGCTCAGCACCGCGATCATCTCCTGCACCTTGGCGTCGGGCACGCCGGGATTCAAAGGAAGGATGTAGAACCGCCGGATCATGCTCGCCATGGTCCCCAAACATAAGGGATTTGCGGGCGGAGTGGTGTCGGAGCGAAGGCCTGGTGGGAATCGGCATTCTTGGCGTGGAGTATTCGTGCCAAGATCAACCAACCATGAGCCTGCGGCGACTTCTCAAGAGCCATTTGGCCCCTCACCGTCGGGCCATCGTGCTGGTGTTGATCCTCCAGGCAGGCCAGACCACCACAGGGCTGCTGCTGCCGGGGCTGAATGCCACCTTGATCGACGACGGCGTGCTGCTGGGCGACCAGTCGGTGATCTGGCGGATGGGCGGGATCATGCTGTTGGTCTCGTTCATCCAGGTGGTGCTGCTCACTGTGGCGGTCTGGTATGGGTCGGAGGTGGCCATGGCGTTCGGCCGCGACATCCGGCGCGACGTGTTCGAACAGGTCACCCGCTACTCCACCCGCGAGATCGGCCGATTCGGCACCCCCTCGCTCATCACCCGCATCACCAACGACACCCACCAGATCCAGACACTGACCGCGCTGTTCACGATCATGATGATCACCGCCCCGCTCACCATGATCGCCGGCACGGTGCTGGCCATCCGCGAGGACGCCGGCTTGTCGGTGCTGCTGTTCGTAGTAGTGCCCCTCGAAATTGTGGTGGCGGGCGCGATCATCGCCGCCATGACCCCGGCGTTCCAGCAGATGCAGGAGCGCATCGACCGGATCAACGCCGTGCTGCGCGAGCAGATCACCGGCGTGCGAGTGGTGCGGGCCTTCACCCGGGAGCCAACCGAGAGCGCCCGGTTCGCCGAGGCCAACCACCGCCTCACTGAATCCTCATTGCGGGCGGCGCGGCTCATGGCCGCCGTGTTCCCGGCGGTCACGCTGCTGGTGAACCTGTCCAGCGTGGCGCTGCTTTGGATCGGCGCCGACCGGATCGAAGACGGCTCCACCCAGATCGGCTCGCTAGTGGCCTATCTCACCTATCTGCTCCAGATTCTCCTCGCCGTGACCATGGCCGCGTTCATGGTGTCGATGATCCCCCGGGCGGCGGTGGCCGCCGAGCGCATCGTGGAGGTTCTCGACACCGAGTCGTCGGTGGAGCCCCCGTCCACCCCGATCCGCGACTTCACCCGGCCGGGGACGGTGGAGTTCCAAGAGGTCGGCTTCCGATATCCCGGCGCTGAGCACCCTGTGCTCGAGGGCGTCTCGTTCACTGCCGTCCCCGGCGAGACCGCCGCCATCATCGGATCGACCGGCGCGGGCAAGACCACGCTGTTGACGCTGGCCGCCCGGCTGGCTGACGCCAGCTCCGGGCGGGTCTCGGTGGGCGGTATCGATGTCCGCCGACTCGACCAGGCCGTGCTGTGGGGCACCATCGGCTACGTGCCCCAGCGGGCCTATCTGTTCAGCGGCACGGTGGCCTCCAATCTCCGCTACGGACGCCCCGACGCCACCGACGGCGAGCTGTGGGAGGCCCTGGAAATCGCCCAGGCCGCGGGGTTTGTGCAGTCGATGCCCGACGGACTCAAGAGCCGCATCGCCCAGGGGGGCACCAACGTGTCGGGCGGCCAACGCCAGCGGCTGTCCATCGCCCGGGCCCTGGTGGCCCAACCGGCGGTCTACCTGTTCGACGACTCCTTCTCCGCCCTCGATCTGGCCACCGAGGCCCGACTGCGCGAGGCCCTTGAACCCCGCACCCGCGACGCCGCCGTGCTGGTGGTGGCCCAGCGGATCTCCACCATCGAGACCGCCGATCAGATCATCGTGCTCGAGGGCGGTATCACAGTCGGCCAGGGCCGCCACGACGAGCTGGTGGACACCTGTCCCACCTACGCCGAGATCGTCTCCTCCCAGAGAGGAGGTGAGGCGGTATGAACCAGCGCAACCCGGGCGACGAAGAGCCGAAGGATCCCCAGCCGGAGGATCCCCAGCCGGACGACGACCAGCCGGAGGAGCCCCAGCCGGGCGACGACAGCCAAGACGAAGAAGACCAAGAGGCCCTTCAGACCTACGGGCGGGAGGCGCTGCGCTTCTCGGGCCGGATGAGCGCGCCGCTGCCGGTGGAGACCAGCCGCAATTTCCGGGGCACCGTTCGCCAGCTGGCCAAGATCACCGGCCGGGAGACCCCGGTTCTGATCTTGGTGATGGTGTTGGCAGTGATGAGCGTGAGCCTGACCGTGATCGGCCCCTGGCTCCTCGGCGGCGCCACCGACATCATCGTGGACGGCGTCCGCCAAGGCGGCATCGACACCGACCGGCTCCGAGATCGGCTTCTGTTCATAGGCGGGGTGTTCGCCCTGGCGTGGGCGCTGGGCCACATCCAGAACTACCTGCTCAGCGGGGCGCTTCAGCGATCCATGTTCCGTCTGCGGGAGACCATCGAGGCCAAGCTCCACCGCCTTCCCCTCTCCTACGTCGACCAGCACGCCCGGGGCGACCTGCTCAGCCGGGTGACCAACGACATCGACAACCTCTCCCAAAGCCTCCAGCAGACCATCAACCAGATGCTCACCGCCGTGTTGACCCTGGTGGGAGTGACGGTGATGATGCTCACAGTCTCCCCCCTGCTGGCGCTGGTGGCCTTCGTGACCGTTCCCCTCTCGGTGGTGGCCACCCGGATCTTTGCCACTCGGGCCCGACCCCGGTTCCTGCGGCAGTGGCGCACCACCGGCACGCTCAACGCTCAGGCCGAGGACGTGGTGAGCGGGCATGCCATCGTCACCGCCTTCGGCCGCCAGCACCAGGAGCGCCAGCGGTTCGCCGATGAGAACGCCAAGCTCTACGAGTCGAGCCGCGCCGCCCAGTTCCTGTCGTCGGCCATGCAGCCGGTGATGATGCTGATGGGAAACCTCCAGTTCGTGTCCGTGGCCGTGGTGGGCGGGCTGCGCATCTCCAGCGGGGCCATCACCATCGGCGACATGCAGGCCATGATCCAGTACACCCGGCAGTTCGCCATGCCCGTCCAGCAGGTGGCCTCGATGGCCGCCACCTTCCAATCCGGCATCGCCTCGCTGGAGCGGGTGGTGGAGCTACTCGACGTCGACGAGATCAGCGCTGATGCCGAGCCGATGCCCGACCCGCCGCCCACCCGGGGGCGGGTGGTGTTCGACGACGTCCACTTCTCGTACGAGCCCGACAAACCCCTCATCACCGGGCTACAGCTCACCGCGGAGCCCGGCCAGACCGTGGCCATCGTCGGACCCACCGGCGCGGGCAAGACCACGCTGGTGAACCTGCTGCTGCGGTTCTACGAGCTCGACGGCGGGCGCATCACCCTCGACGGGCGTGACATCACCGCCCTGCCCCGCCAGGAGCTGCGGTCGAAGTTCGGGATGGTGCTCCAAGACACCTGGCTGTTCGGCGACACCATCTGGGAGAACCTCCGCTACGGCAACCCCGACGCCACCGACGCCCAGATCCTCGAGGCCGCCCAGGTCACCTATGTGGACCGCTTCGTCCCCTCACTGCCCGACGGCTACGACACCGTGATCAATGACGAGGGCGACAACATCTCCGCCGGCCAGAAGCAGCTCCTCACCATCGCCCGGGCCTTCCTGGCCGACCCGGCGATTCTCATCCTCGACGAGGCCACCTCGTCGGTGGACACCCGCACCGAGGTGCTGATCCAAGAGGCGATGAACGCCCTTCGGGCCGACCGCACCAGCTTCGTGATCGCCCACCGCCTGTCCACCATCCGCGGCGCCGACACCATCGTGGTGATGGACGGCGGCCACATCGCCGAACAGGGCTCCCACGACGAGCTCTTGGCCCGCGGCGGCCCCTACGCCGACCTCCACGCCGCCCAATTCGCGGGCCAAGCCACCTGACGGCCGCATCGCTCCAGCAATGGTCGCCGAATGGGCGCGGAGGGTGGCGTGAAACTGGCGGAAGGTATGGGATTCGAACCCATGGTGACCCGGAGGCCACAACGGCTTTCGAGGCCGCCCCATTCGTCCGCTCTGGCAACCTTCCGCTCATCAGGATAGTGAGCGGTGGCCGCGGCCTCCCAGCCCTTATCCTGACCCTGTGACCGATGACCGCGCGCTCATGGAGCTGGCCCTGGCCCAGGCCCGGCGGGCGGCTGAGCAGGGCGAGGTCCCCATCGGCGCGGTGGTGGCCATCGACGGGGAGGTGGTGGCCGCCCGCCACAACGAGCGGTTGAGCACCAACGACCCCACCGCCCATGCCGAGATATTGGCCCTGCGAGATGCGGGCGTAGCGCGGGGCTCCTCCCGGCTCGATGGAGCGGTGCTGGTCACCACTTTGGAGCCCTGTCCGATGTGTGCCGGGGCGGCGGTGATGGCCCGGGTGGCCCGGGTGGTGTTCGCCGCCGAGGACCCCAAGGCCGGGGCCTGCGGCACGCTCTACAACCTGGGCGCCGACCCGCGGCTCAACCACAACTTCGAGGTGGTGGCCGGCGTGGGTCGAGACGAGTCCGCCGCCCTGCTCAAGGACTTCTTCGCCGAACTCCGCTGAGCTAGCGGCGCTTCTTGCGGTTGCCGCGTTTGCGGGGCCAGAAGACCCAGGCGGCCAGGATCACGGCCACGGGGATGGCCACGATCAGCGCAATGGTGCTACCGCTGATGCCTCCGCCCCCGGACCCTTGGGCGGCCGACGGGGGCAACCATTCGGGAGGGGCGGCGGCCGGGTCGTAGGTGAACTCGAACTCCTCAGTGGCCCAATCCCCATCGGAATCGTCCAGCAACTCCCATATCACCTTGTATGTGCCGGGCTCAGTGAGCGGGTCGAAGCGGCCCCGCACCAGATGGCCGTCCACCTCAATCCTCGTCAGAGCGCGGGTGCCGTCGGGGTATTGCAGCGCCACGCCGTTCGACTGGTGGGGCCGGATGCGCTCTCGGAACTCCATCTCCACCCGGTCGACCATTCCGCCCACTGTTTGACCGGGGTCCGGGGCCGACCGGTGCATCTCCGCATGGGCAGCGGCGGTGTCGCTGAACACCACCAGCAGCGAGAGCAGCAGAGCCAGCACGATGGCGATCGCCACCACCAATGCCACCGCCCTCTGTGCCCTCTTGCGGGTCCGAGCCCTCATGCCGCCACACTATTTCCCGCCGAACCCCCTACAAACAGCCGACTGTCGCACCTGGGGCGTATCGTGCAGGAAGTGCATGCGATGGGCGGCGCCCACGGCGCCATCGGCCACGATCCAACCGGGGTCAAGGGCAAGCAGATCGCCGGGCAGACGATCCGCCGGGTGGCCGGTTTCGCGCGTCCCTACCGGGGCATGCTCATCGGCTTCGTGGTGGTGCTATTGCTGGGGGCGCTGCTGTCGCTGGTGCCGCCGCTGCTGTTCCGCTCGATCATCGACGACGCCATCGCCAACAGTGACAGGGGCCAAGTACACCTGCTGGCCGGCATCATCGTGCTGGCCGCCTTCGGGGAGGCGGCGCTGTCGTTCATTGAGCGCTACTGGTCGGCCCGCATCGGCGAGGGATTGATCTACGACCTGCGGGTGGGACTGTACGACCACGTGCAGCGGATGCCGATGGCGTTCTTCACCCGGGTGCAAACCGGATCGCTCATCAGCCGGATGAACAACGACGTGATCGGCGCCCAGCGGGCATTCACCGGCACGCTCGGGTCGGTGGTGTCCAACACCATCGTGTTGGCCACCACGCTGGTGGCCATGTTCCTCTTGGAGTGGCGGCTCACGCTGATGGCGCTGGCCCTGCTGCCGGTGTTCATCCTGCCCACCAAGCGGGTGGGCCGGAAGCTCCAGGCCCTCACCCGGGAGTCGATGGAGCACAACGCCTCCATGAACACGGTGATGACTGAGAAGCTCAACGTGTCGGGGGCGCTGTTGGTGAAGCTGTTCGGACGCCACAACCAAGAGCGCGACGGTTTCGGCGCCACCGCCGGGCGAGTGCGCGACATCGGGGTGCGCAGCGCTATGTACGGGCGGACCTTCTTCATCGCCCTGAGCCTGGTGGGTGCGGTGGGCGCCGCCATGCTGTACTGGGTGGGAGGCCAGTTGGTGATCTCTGGGGCGATCACCGTGGGGACCCTCGCGGCAATGGGGCTGATGGTGGTGCGGATCTACACCCCGCTCACCAGCCTGACCAACGCCCGGGTGGACGTGATGACCGCGCTGGTCTCGTTCGAGCGGGTGTTCGAGGTGCTGGACACCCCCAATCCCATCGCCGACCGGCCCGACGCGGTCAAACTGCAACAGCCCAAGGGGCGAATCGAGCTGGCCGATGTGACCTTCACCTATCCGCCCAGCGACCACCGCCTGGCCTCGCTGCAAACCGACACCGCCGCCCCGGAGGCCACCGGCCAACCGGTGCTGCGCCACGTGTCGGCAGTGATCGAGCCGGGGCAGTTGGTGGCGCTGGTGGGGCCATCGGGGGCGGGCAAGACAACTTTGGCCGCGCTGTTGACCCGTTTGTACGACGTGAACGACGGCGCAGTGCTGATCGACAGGACCGACGTGCGGGACGTGACCCAGGAATCGCTGCGGGCGTCAATGGGAGTCGTGCCCCAAGATCCCCACCTGTTCCACGAGACGGTGGCCGACAACCTGCGCTATGTGAGGCCCGACGCCACCCCGGCGGATATGGAAGCCGCTTGCCGCTCGGCCCACATCCACGATCTCATCGCCTCGCTGCCCGAGGGCTACAACACCGTGGTGGGTGAGCGGGGCTACCGGCTGTCGGGAGGCGAGAAACAGCGGCTGGCCATCGCCCGGGTGCTGCTCAAAGACCCGGCCATCGTGGTGTTGGACGAGGCCACCAGCCACCTCGACAGCGAGAACGAGGCGCTGGTGCAGCAGGCCTTGGCCATCGCCCTCCGGGGAAGGACCGCGGTGGTGATCGCCCATCGGCTGTCCACCGTCACCAACGCCGATTTGATCTTGGTGCTCGACCGTGGAGGGCTGGTGGAGTCGGGGCGCCATGATGATCTGCTAGCGGCCGATGGGCTGTACGCCGAGCTGTACCGAACTTTGGTTCGCAACGAGCAGCGGTCTCCCGCGGGGAGCACGCTGTGAGCCTGTTCGACTCGGCCGATGCGGGGGCCGCCACCGGACCAGCCACGTTCACCGTGGCCGAGTTGGCCGAGCGCATCAAGCAGGTGCTGGGCGATGCCTTCGGCGACGAGCTGTGGGTGGAGGGCGAGATCCGCAACCTGAGCCGGGCCCGCAGCGGTCACATGTACTTCAACTTGGTCGAGCCCGACCCCGACAACGGCTCGGGCAAACAGCCCGAGGCGTCGATTTCGGTGGCGCTGTTCCGGTTCAACCGCGAGCGGGTGGAAGACACGCTGCGCCGCCACGGCGGCATGGCGATGGAAGACGGGATGAAGGTCCGCGTCCAGGGCAAGCTGGACTTCTGGCCTCCCCAGGGCCGGCTCCAGCTGTACATGTCGGGCATCGACCCCAACTTCACGCTGGGCGAGCTGGAGGCCGAGCGGCTGCGGTTGTTGGAGAAGCTGAGCGACGAGGGCCTGTTGGCCAAGAACCAGGCCTTGCCCTTCCCGGTGGCACCGCTACGGATTGGGCTGGTCACCTCCAACGGGAGCGCCGCCCACCACGACTTCCACAACGAGCTGGAGAACAGCGGCCTGGCCTGGGAAGTGGTGCTGGCCGACACCCCGGTTCAGGGGGTGGACGCTCCCCCGCTGATAGCCGCGGCCATTGCCGCTGTGGGGCGGGCCGGGGTGGATGTGATCGCGGTGGTGAGAGGGGGCGGGGCCCGAACCGACTTGGTGGCATTCGACAGCGAGGTGGTGGCCCGAGCCGTCGCCGACGCCCCCGTGCCGGTGGTAACCGGGGTGGGTCATGAGATCGACCGGACCATCATCGACGAGGTGGCCCACGAGGCCCAGAAGACGCCTACGGCTGCCGCGGTATTCATCGTGGGTGCCGCCCGGGCCCACTTGGAGGCAACCGAGCTGGCGTGGTTGGCAATTGCCGAGTGGGCCCAACGGCATGCAGAAGACGCCGACCGGCGACTGACGACGGTGAGCCAGACCACCGCCCGAGCCGCCGAGGGCCATCTGCATCGCGCCAGCAGCCGGTTGGAAGGCCGGGCCGGGCGAATTCGAGAGCTAGCTGAGACCCGGACACGAAGCGAAACCCGCAAAGTGGACGACTGTGCGGGGACCATGCGCCACAGGGCTGCGGCGGCCATCGCCGAAGGACGGCGCACGTTGCAGCAGAAGAAGTCAGGCGTGGCTGTCCAAGCCCTGCGGACGCCGAGAGCCGCGGCCAAGGAGCTGGCCAACCTGGAAAGCCGGGTGCGTTTGCTCGATCCTCGGAAAATCTTGGCCCGTGGTTGGTCGATAACCCGCCATAGCGGCAAAGTTGTGCGCGACCCGGCGGTGCTGGCCGCCGGTGATGAGCTGGTAACCACCGTGGCCGAGGGCGAGCTGCACAGCACCGTGTCTGAGAAGCAATGAGGAGAACGAGAAGATGAGCACACATGAGATCGGGTACGCCGACGCCCTGAGCGAGCTTCAGCAGATCCTCAGCGAGCTGGAGGCCGAGGACATCGACATCGACGTGCTGGCGGTAAAGGTGGAGCGGGCCGCGGAGCTGATCCGGGTGTGCCGGGGGCGGATCAACGACGCCGAGGTGCGGGTGAAGGAAATCGTGGCCGGTATGGACAGTGAAGAGGGCGAGTCGTCCGAATAATGCCCATTGAGAAACTCGAATCGGTCGACGCTTTCATCGTCTTCGATCTGGCCGACGCGCCCGAGTCGGTGGGCATCGTCCGGTCGGCCCGCAAGATCCTGCCCGGCGGGGCCAGCGATCTGGCCCGGTCGATGACCTACGCCTTCGCCACCTTCGAGATGCGCCGCAGCGGGGCTTCGGCGGGGATCAACGCCCTCGACGACGATAGGGCCGAGGCAGTGGCCAAGTTCACCGCCGAGATCGCCCCCATGGTGGGTTCGGGCCGATTCCTGCCCGAACCCGGCACCAGGGTGCCGAGGGCGGCGCTGGAATCACTGGCCGAAGCCGATCCCCGCGCCGCGGTGGGCGATGTGGCCGACCAAGCGACCTTCGCCGGAGTGGTGGCCGCTGCCGCTCAGGCCAGCGGCGGGTTGGACGGCCGCACCGCAGCCATCGAAGGCTCAGGACCGATCTGCGATGCCCTGAGGATCGCGGTTGAGGATCAGGGCGGCACGATGGTGGAAATGAACGGCCAAGCCGACGTGCTGTTCGCCGGCTCCAAGATGGGGGCCATCAACCACACCACCGCTGAACAGCTCCAAGTGGGCACCCTGGTCCCCTACGGACCGATCCCGGTAACCGCCCGGGCCCTGGCCATGCTCAGCCGAGCAGGGACCACCGTGGTCCCCGACTTCATCTCCACCGCCGGGTCTCTGTTCGCTTGGTGGCCCACCGGCGACTCCTCCCCCGAGGCCATCGCCGCCGATGCCGCCGCCAAGATCACCGCCTCCCTAGAGGAGATCGCCGACCACCCCGACGGCCTCTTCCTCGCCGCCGCCTACCGGGCCGAGGCCTTCCTCGCCACCTGGCAAGACACTCTTCCCTTCGGACGCCCCCTGGCGTCGTAGCGCCGTAGGCTCAGCGGCGGCTTAGCCGCTGCGGGGGACTTGGTTGAAGGGGAGGTCGCGGTCGGCGGCGGGCTCGCGGGGCATGCCGAGGATGCGCTCGCTGATGATGTTGCGGGCCATCTCGGTGGTGCCGCCGCCGATGCAGGATTGCTGGCGCTGCACGTACTCCGTGCCGAAGGCACCGGTGTCCTCGCCCTGGTTCCACACCAGGGCGCGGTCGCCCTGCATCTCCATGGCCACCGTCTGGCGCTCAGTGCGGGACAGCCCGTGGAACAGGCGCACCAGCGATCCGGCCGGCGCGGGGAGAAAACCGCCCTCGATGCCCTTCACCACCCGGGCCGACAGCAGATCCTCCACCCGGCTGAGCGTTTCCATGTGTCCCAGCCGCTGGCGGTGGCGACCAACGTCGGCGCCGCCGTGGTCTCGGGCGATGGCGGCCAGGTCCTCCACCCCGTCGGCCGTCCGGTTCCGGTGCCGGCCCTGGGTGTAAGGGGAGGCGTTGCCCACCGCGGCCCGCTCGTGGAACAGCAGGCGGCTGGCCACCGTCCATCCGTCGTTCACCTCGCCCACCACGTTCTCGGCGGGGATGACAACGTCGTTGAAGAACTCCTGGCAGAACTCCTCGGTGCGGTCCACCATCTGAATGGGGTGGATCTCGATGCCGGGATGGTGGATGGGGACGATGAACATGGTCAGCCCCCGGTGCTTGGGCACCTCCCAGTTGGTGCGGGCCAGCATGAGGGCGTAGTCGGAGCGCTGGGCAAACGTGCTCCAGATCTTCGAGCCGTTGATAATGAACTCGTCGCCATCCCGGTCGGCCCGGGTCAGGGCACCGGCCATGTCGGAGCCCCCGCTGGGCTCGGAAATGAACTGCACCCACAGCTCGTCGCCTCGGATCCACGCCGGGATGTAGCGCTGCTTCTGCTCCTCGGTGCCGAACTCCAAGATCACCGGACCGCAGATAGACAGGGTGGGCACGCTGAACAAGATGGGCATGTCGAAGTCCATGCTCACGTCGTCGATGATCTTCTGGTGGGCGGCGGTCAGGCTCTGGCCGCCGTATTCCTTGGGGTAGCACACCGCGGCGTACCCCCCGTCGTACAGCCGCCGCTGAAGCTCCCGATTGCGGCTGCTTCTCTCGTCATCGTCTTGGGTGGGGTGCCAGGGGTTGACGGGATCGCGCCGGGGCATGTTCTCGTTCATCCACGTCTGCACCTCCTCCCGGTATCGGGCCAACTCGGCGGGATCGGTCTCGGCATACACGAAGTCGTCCATCGCTCCCCCTAGTACCCCATCATCTTCGACAGGCAAACCCGGTGGTCGCCCGGTGTTCCGAATAACCCCCGGTTGACGGTGGCCCGCCGCAGATACAAATGCAGGTCGTGCTCGTAGGTGACCCCGATGCCGCCGTGCATCTGCACGCAATCGTGCATGAGCTCCACCGAGTAGTCGCCCACATACGCCTTGGCCACACTCACCATGCGAGCCTCGTCGGCGCCGTCGGCCAGGGCGTCGGCCGCCCCGTCCACCGCCGCCTGAGAGGCCTCCGACCACAGCTTCATGTCGGCGAAGCGGTGCTTGAGCGCCTGGTACGACGCCAAGGGCCGCCCGAAGGAGTAGCGGTCGAAGGCGTACTCCACTGTGAACTCCAGCACCCTGGCCGCCGACCCGGCGCTGTCGGCGCACTGGAGCACCGTCATCACCTGGCGCTGGCGCTCCACGTCAGCCTCGGCGACCGCCCCCGGCTCGCCCACCAGCGCGTCAGGTCCGACGGCCACTCCGTCGAGGCGCACCTCGGCGAAGCGCCGGCCCAAGTCGAGCGATTCCTGGGGGGTGATGGTCATTCTGTCGGTTTTGGAAGGCAGCAGGAACTGGGCCAAGCCGTCAGGGGTTCGAGCGGTGACCAGCAGGTGGTGGGCCTGGGCGCCGGCCTCCACCGCGGTCTTGGTGCCGGTGAGCACATAGCCGCCGTTGGCGGGCGCGGCCTCTGCCGCCACGTGGGAGGCGCTCCAATCGCCGCCGGGCTCGCAGAATGCCCACCCCAGCACCACCTCGCCGGCCAACACCCCTTCGAGCAGCGCCTGCTGATCGGGTGAGCCCGACCGGCCCAGGGTGTCGGCCACCACGTTGGTGGGCATGAACGGCCCCGGCGTCACCCCCCGCCCCATCTCGTCGGCCACGATGGTCAAGTCCACAACCCGCCGCCCGGAGATGCTGCCGCCGCCCAGCGACTCGGGCACCATCAGCGACGTCCAACCCAGCTCAGCCGCCGCCTGCCACCAGCTCGGCGGGCAGCCGTCGGGCAGGTCATGCCACTCCCGCACCACGCTGATCGGAACCTCGGACTCGATGAACCGTCGTGCGGTTTCCCGGAAGAACTCCTGATCGTCGCTCAGATCGAAACGCACCGAGGCAATTCCACCACGACAGCGCCAGCCGGTCACATTGAGCGGCCTATTGGATCGTTTCCCCAACAGGGTGGCCGGTACGATTAAGCGGTCCGGGGCTGTAGCTCAGCTGGCTAGAGCACCTGCTTTGCAAGCAGGGGGTCGTGGGTTCGAGTCCCATCAGCTCCACAACCAAACCACGACCTGTCTCATGAGGCTTGACACGCGGCATTAGGTCCAGACCGCCACTTCAATCGTCGCCGAGGCGTTCTTGTATCCCACACATGATCGAACGGAACCGGACTACCTCTGGAGCCGAAGACAATCAGCGCGTTGCCTGGCCTCTGGTCCACCAAGGAACCGGCCATGTCGGCTAGACCTGAGGGATGATGGCTTGGTGTTTCACCGATAGTTGTCATACCCCTCCGATAGGGTCAACAGCAGGTGCCCTCGGACGGCCAGCGTCTGCTTCTTCCCCGGCCGACCCTCAGCAATTCCGCTGCGAAGTGCTCCTAACTCAGCAGCAATCACCAAACGGCCGGAGTAGTCCATGAACACCACGCAACTCCTATTCGACGCTCCCGTCGCCACAAGCCACAAGACCATAGCTAGACGGCTCGGAGTATTCGACGACAACCGGCGCAAGCCGATCCATCGTTGGTATCCGTTTGTCGAGGGCTACAGCGCAGATCTTGTTGCTTCTGCCCTAGGCGAGTTCCCCGAAGCTCAGGTAATCCTGGACCCATTCGGCGGGTCTGGGACCACGGCGCTGGCGGCAGCGGAGCATGGCTACGACTGCTACTTCTCGGAGGTCAATCCCTACCTTGCTTGGGTCGCCGACGTGAAAGTCAACAAGGCAAGAGCCGCCGCGAGCTCGAATGCCTCAGCAGAACTCACATCCATCGCTACGGCTTTCGTACGCGGGTCTGTACCACCTGTGGACTCGGAACATCCTTTAATCGAGGCTGACCGGCGACGCCGCTTCTTTCCCGACGGCGTTGCCGCTCATGCGCTCGGCGCGCTTCAGCTATGCGATGACTGCCGACCTGAAGTCCGCGACCTCGCCCGGCTTGCAGTCGCCACTTCGCTGATCCCAGCAAGCAACATGATTCGGCGAACCGATCTCCGCAAACGGCGCTCGGGAGATCCTGATCCGGCACCATTGCTCCCTCTGATCGCCAAACAGTTGAGGGACTTCGCTCACGACATCGAAACCGCCGGCCACACCATCGACGGGCAAGCGGTACGCGTCGGATCCGATGCGCGGTTACTCCCGGAACTCAATCCACTCGTCGACTTGATTATTACGTCGCCGCCCTATCTTAACGGCACTAACTACTGCCGGAACACCAAGCTCGAGCTGCTTGCGCTTGGTTTTATCCCTGACGAACGAAATTTAATGGACCTTCGTCTCGCGACCATTGCCGCTGGCATCAACAACATCTCGAAGAAGCGCGAGGATCCGACGGTTATGCCAGCGGTCGAGGAGATCGCATGTCGGCTCGACGAGGTTGCGTACGACCCGCGAATCCCAGCGATGATCCGCATGTACTTCTCTGACATGCGTCAGGTGGCGGCAGCCGTCAGGCGCAGCTCGCGGCCCGCTGCGACCTGGCTGCTCGACATCGGAGACAGCCGCTTCTGCGGCGTCCACGTGCCAACCCATGAACTGTTGGCTGCGGCCGCAGCTCTTGAAGGCTGGTTTGTCGAAGGCATCGAACCGCTTCGTTCGAGGCGATCTTACGATGGTTCAGAACTGGCACAGGTGCTTATCCGAATGAGGGCCGTGTGATGAGCCAACTGTCGATTCTTGACCCCATCGCTGTACCGAGTGGCGACCTCACTGAGCGTGCTCGTCGCTTCTGCGACCTCGCCCCTTACAGGAACGACCCGTTCGGCCGACGGAACTGGGGTGGAGTCCTTCACTCGCTCTGCTCCTATCAGGGCAAGCTGAAGCCTTCGATCGCGAAGTTCCTCATCGAGTGGTTCACAAATCCGGGTGATCGCGTCCTCGATCCGATGGCCGGAGTAGGCACTATTCCTCTCGAAGCGCGACGCCAGGGGCGAGTCGGTGTCGGAAGTGACCTCAGTCCGCTCGCCGTATCCGTAACCAGGGCGAAACTTGAGCCGTTTGACCCGTCGGAGGTTGCGGATCTCGTAGCGGACCTGGATAAGCGAATTGCCGACGGCCCCGAGCTGTCAGAGCTGATCCAAATGGTCGACGTGGACTTCGGATTTAACGGCCCGATCCGGAGCTATTTTCAGGAGGACACCCTCCGGGAAATTCTCATCGTTCGGCAAGCTTTCGCAGACGAACTAGAGCCATCCCCCGCAAGGGACGTGGTGTTCTCAAGCCTGCTCCACATCCTGCACGGCAATCGGCCCTATGCCCTATCAAGACGCTCACATCCGGTCACTCCGTTCGCGCCGTCTGGACCCTTCGAGTATCGGAGTGTCATCGAACGTCTCGAGACTCGCCTCGCCCGCGTGTTGCCGGAGCTTGAAAACTTGGCATCAGTTTCCCTCCATGGTGAGGCGTTCGAAGCGGATTGTCGCGAGGTGCCCGTCAGCTACCCCATCGATGCCGTTATCACTTCGCCACCTTTCGCCAAGTCACTTCGATTCTGGTCCTCGAATTGGCTCCGATTGTGGTTCACGGGCTGGGACCGGCATGACTTTGAGGCTCAGCCGCAGCGCTACATCGACGTACAGCAGCGATCCGGAATGGAGCCTTACCGGGAGCTGGCGAGAGCCATGCACGCATTACTCCGGCCGGACGGCCTATTCATCCTTCACCTCGGCGAGACCGCCAGGGTGAACATGGCTGCGTCGATCAGACCGGAGATCGATCCTTGGTTCGAAATCGAGTATGCCGGCCGTGAGAACGTCGAGGACACGGAGACTCACGGACTCCGAGACAAGGGAGCGACTGTCGCCCACTGGTATGTGTTTGCTCGCCGTCGGCCCTGAGTGAGCAGGAACCCTCGCCCCTAGCCCGTGTCGCGTGGATTCGCACGGCAGTAACCTCGTCGCCGGAGCGAGGTCGGAGAATTAGGCCAGATGCCACGACGAGATGCCTATACGAAAGTTGAGAAGACGGATCAGATCCGGGCCGACCATGTCGCCGGGATGGGCGACGTCGCGTTCCGCGGGTTCAACTGCCTTAATGCCACCTGCACGCAGTGGATCGTTGTACGCAATGACGAGATCGGTGACGCCTTCGACATCCCGTGCCAACTGTGCGGTTTCATTCACCGCAGCGGTGACGAGGTCACCTTTTACAACTTCATCCTGCGCGACCTTAAAGAGGATCGCGTCATCGAGGAAGGCGAGTTTGCCATTCTCGTCAACGACTACCTCGACGAGGCCCTACTCTTCAAGTACTGCATCATCTGCAATACCCTCAAACCGCTCGATGCGTTCGATAGACACGCGGCTCGAAAGACTCAGCGGCAGAGCGAGTGCCGACTGTGCAAAAGGGTGTACAACTCGATCAAGAACCAGACGCGAACCGCTGACCAACATCGCGAGGCTGCGCAGAAGCGGCGGTTGTACATCGAACTCGGTGGAGGGCAACGTCTCGACTCCGCCGTGGTTTTCGAGCGCTTCGGCGGAAACTGCTTCAAATGCGGGATCGATCTCACCCCAGTGGACATGTCCGGTGAGCGACACCTCGACCACACGCTTCCAGCCGTCTTCCTCTGGCCTCTCAACACCGAGAACGCCACTTTGCTGTGCAGGACGCACAATTCGGAAAAGGGGGGGAATTGGCCTAGTGAGTTCTACTCCGACGACGAACTGCGACGCCTCGCTGCGATGACCGGAATTGATTATGCAACACTCAAGGGCGAACCTCATTTCAATCCCAAAGCCATCGACCGACTTAGTAAGCCGGAAGAAGTCGACGCGCTCCTCACGAAATATGCGCCCTACATGGATGAGATCCTGCGAGTCCGAAACCGCCTACTGGATGCGAGCGGCCTCGATATCTTCGCCGTGTCAACTACCGTCTCCGAAGCTTGGGTCAAACGCGCTGATGAGGGTCGGAGTTAGACACGCGGCGATGCCGTGAGTTTCGACAGCCTGAGAGGCCACGTCAGTCGACGACTTGAAGAGGCCGATAGAGGCGATCACGGCTGGTGGATCATTACTCGGGTTCACCTGAGTGCGGCCCGCCTCAAGTCCTTGGCCGTTTACCTAGCTGATGCAGGCTTCGATTCTCCCCGAGATCTCACCAAAGTTGATTACTTGGCACTCGCCCGCGCAGCCGAAGTTGCTTCGACAGATCCGGGTAGTCATCTGAGGCGGCACTTCCTTCTGGCAATGGACACACCTCTGCGGCTCGTAGAACGAGAGGACGGCCGCAGTTGGAGACGGATAATGCTCACCGCGAGGGGCCTGGCTCTCGCCAATGAACAAGACACCGCTGCGGTATTCGAGGATGCACTACGGGAAATTCGATTCTGCCGCGAACCGTGGTACACGCCGAAGAGAGCCGACGAGTACAGCGACTTCGACATCCATCCTTACGAGGCCTCTCTGCGTGTTATGCGCGACTCCGAAGGCTGGATCGACCGAGACGAGTACGAGTTGTTCGTCTCTCGACTCCGGAATGCGGATGAAATCCCTTGGGCCGTGGATTGCGTAGGTAAATTCCGCTTGCTCGAAGAGCGACACCGGAGCCTCCTCCTGGAGGACGTACGCCACCAGCTCCCTTCAGACAAGACCTATCAAAACTGGCGAGACATGTCGCTGCACACCTTTTCGCTCTTCTCGCTGGGGACCTCAGCGCTGCGGGTTAACCGAGAGCTGAGACTGCTCGACCGAGCGTTCCTCCAGCCAGCAGCTCCCAGGCCCACAAGAACACCAGTCGCCGACAAGACTCCGGGTATCCACTCATCGGAGCGCCTTCCGATGCCTCTCCGCCCTCCGCCAACTACACCTCCCGAGCTTGTGACACCTCCTGTGGCACCTATGGCAAACTCGGGCACCGATGCCGAGTTGCTCGTTGGCAAGATGCTCGAGGCCGACGGGTGGAGAGTTGTCTACTACTCGCATCGTCGCGGTTTCGGATTCGACATCTGGGCTCAGCGCGCCGAACAAGCAGTCTTGATCGAGGTCAAGAGCGCTGTGAAGTCTGCATCGACGGTCACCCTCACCCGCCTCGAATACGAAGCTGCCCAGCAATACCCCGCCAACTACATCCTTGCGATAGTTGAGAAACTCGGCACAAGTGCACCCGTCATCCACTACGTGTCCAACCCTACGGCAGTCCTGGCGATCAATGAGTCCGTCTCCACAGAATATCGCATCGCAAGAAGCAGCTGGGAACCAGCCGCAGCCTCGAAGTTGGCATAGGCGGGCTCGTCGGTCCCCGATACGTGGCGCCCGCCGCCGCAAACTAATCGGACTCCCAAGCAGCGGCCATCGCAAGTCGAGCGGACAAATCCAGGCCATGTGACATTCGACACCCTGTTGACGAGGGAATACGTCCCAAGTTCAGCTTGACGAACTGGACTCCGCGAGTGCATTGAGCTGATGCGACCATAGAGTGGACGCAATTTAGCCGGGGCGTTGTACATGTGGCGTCGAGCGTTACAGAGTGGATTCTTGGTCCCTAAGCGGCTACTCCTCGTCCATGGGTTCGCTATGGCGGATGGCGTTGTAGATGTACTCCCAGCGACGAGTGGTTGATGGACGTTCACCTCTGAACTGAACAGAAGCAAGCATTCTGACATCCGCTTCGGGCAAGTCGCGCTCTCGGGCGAAATCGCTCAAACTAACCGGAATATCGCTGACATCTACCTCATGCGTGAGAGTTCTGCCCAACAGGTCGGACATTAGTACCCCGAGAGCCTCTGCGATCGCGTACAACGTGTTGGCTGACGGACGACTGTGTTCGTCACCGTTCTCGAGCGTCCAAAGATAGCCCTTGCTAATGCCGGACTTATTTGCAAGTTGGCTCAAGCTCAGTCCTACATCCTCTCTGTACTTATGAATGCGCGCTCCAATCGCACTCGCCTGCGGTGCTCCTGAGTCTGGATTCATCGGTAGATGGCTATCACGCGTTTGTGGAGATTCCCCCGATTATCGCGGTATGGGTAAAGTTTGGCGGACACACTTACCTCCCTATTTTCGTTTTGTACGAATTCTGAAAGATTGGTCACGTCATCGACGACCTCGCCATTCAAGGTGGTGGCAAGGAGACCCGCTGGATCTGCTGACTTCCATTTGGGGATAAACGGCCAGTCACCATTGGGGAGTGCATATGACACCCTGAGCTGTGGCGCTGCTGTTGAGTCGTTTCGATCGGCTGGCTTGTTCATCTCCTCAAGCACGACCATCAAAGCGGGTTGGTCGGCGAGGTCGATCATCCGGTGAGTCGTGGCCTCAAGGCTGGCAGCATAGAGATTCGAGAGTTCTTCAGCACTGTGGACCGTAAGGCCATGGCTAGCTAGGTCCCGCGAAAAGCTCCCAGCTGGAAAGAGCAGTTCCGCAGCTGCCAGATCACACAATGCCTCGATATCAGCTTCACCGCCATGGGGAGCTTCTCCTGGGTTGCATCGGAATTGTGGTTGGTAGCGGAACCCGGGGAAGAAGGTGTGAGCAAGTTCGTGTGCCCACGTAAACCGGCGCCTGTGTGGACTGTCTATGTCTCGGAGCTTGATAGTGAGTTGCCCCTGTTCGTCTATAAGGCAGCCGGCCCAGGGAATGTCAGCCACCTCCACCACACCGATTCCCTGATAGGAGGTGACGAGGCCGAAGTCAACAGGCGCAGTCAGTTCCAGCTGCGAGGTGATCTCGCGTGCAATCCTCCGAACGTGCTCGGCATCGGAAACTTCCGGGGCCTCGACCCTGGATTGCTCAAGAAGGGAGAGCTGCTCCATCACTCCGTTCATGATAGCGGACGTTTGTTTGCAATCAGGAACAGCCGGGTCTATGCTGTTCTTGATACAGAACACTCGTATCTCATACGAGTACGACGCGGCAAGGAGAAGAGCCTTGGCAGACAGAGCAGTGCGGCAAACCCGCAAAAATCGAGACGGTGACATCACCGCTCTCTGTAATCCCAATGATTGGTGGTCCCCAAGAGGCAAGTCGGATGTCATCTCCGATATCGAACTCGGCCATCACACTTACTACGTCCCATGGGTGGATGGCCGGACTGAGATCCGTGTGGTCAACGGCTTCCAAGGCAAGTACCTCAGGACCGACCGAGACAACACATCACGCAACAACCTGGCAGACCTACCAGACTGCTAAGAGGAGAGGAATCGTGACGAGGAACAACAGACACGTGGTCCCAAACTCCGAAGGTGGCTGGGACGTGATAGCGCCGGGAGCTAGTCGTGCTAGCTCCCACCACGAAACACAAGCAGATGCAGAGCGGCGAGCCAAGGAGATCGTACGCAATGCGGGAGGAGGCGAAGTGAGAATCCACCGTCGTGACGGCCGCATCCGTGACAGCGACACTGTCGCCCCTGGCAATGACCCCTATCCGCCACGCGACGCTAAGCACTGACTGGCGAATTAACTACCAGCAGCAGAATGAACGGAAGGAAATGTAGGAGGATATTCTGCCCTCTATTGGTTCGTAGACCGACCAAAGTCGTGATTTGACTTCCTCACAGTCGAGCCCGAAGCAAGAAAAATAGGTTGCCGCCATGGCTACACGGACTGCCACCGTGCTGGTGGATCTCGGTGGGATCGGAGGGCCAGCCCAGCGCATCACAATTTGGGCCGACGACCCGGCCGCGGCCAACACCCCTGACGACCCCGACCGGGTAGTGTCGAGCGAAGACCAGGTCGAGGTCGACGGACCGCTGGTGTTGCCGCCCCACAGCCACGTCACCCTGGTGATCCCCAGCTCACGATGAGCAGCCGCTACACCCCCCATCCGTGGAACCAGGAATTTGCCTGGCACCCGGCTACCTCTACGCCGGCTGCTCTCACCCCAGAGCAGACGGAGGCGTTCAACCGCCAGGGCTTCTTCGTGATGGACAACCTGCTCGATCCCGACACCATCGCCACGATTCTCGAGGAGATCGACGCCATCGAGGCCGAGACCGAGGCGGGGCTGCGGTCCATCGAGGGCGAGCGGCTGATGATCGCCGAGGCCGGGGCCATCACATTCACCCCCCACCTGGTGGCCCGCTCCAACACCCTGCGGCAGGTGGCCGCCGACCCCCGCATCGGCGCGGTGTGCCTCGACCTCGTCGGCCCCGACGTGGACCTGTACTGGGACCAGGCCGTGTACAAGAAGCCCGAGAAGCCCCGCCGGTTCCCCTGGCACCAGGACAACGGCTACACCTTCATAGAGCCCCAGCAATACCTCACGGTGTGGCTGGCCCTCAACGATGCCACCGTCGACAACGGCTGCCCCTGGGTGGCCCCCGGCGTGCACCTCCACGGCACGCTGGCCCACAACTACGTTGATCCCCTGGGCTTCGAGTGCTTCGAGCAGTGCGAGAACCCGGTGACCGCGCCGGTGACCGCCGGTGGAGCGGTGGTGTTCTCGTCGCTCACCCCGCACCTCACCGGCCCGAACACCACCGACGGAGTCCGCAAGGCCTACATCCTCCAATACGCCCCCGCCGGAGCAGAGCTGCTCACCGGCGATCCAACCCAGGGACCGCCCACCGGCCGGGTGCCCTGCGACGCCCTCGAGCGCCAGTACGCGGTGACCCGCTCCGGGGCACCAGTAATTCCTTACGGTATATGATGCCTTAGCCGGCCGGTCAGCCGGAGCTGGTCCGAGTTCGGCTTCCCCGAGGGACACAGGGGGGACCTCATGAAGACCACCAAGACGCGCTGGCTGATCGGGGTGCTTGTGGCACTGGCCATGGTCGCTGCCTCATGCGGAGGCAACGACGACGATGGCGATGCCGACGCCCCAGCCCCCGCCCCGGCCACCGAGGCCCCGGCCACCGAGGCCCCGGCCACGGCCGAGCCGGAGCCAGAACCAGAACCAGAAGCGCCCGAACCCGAGGCCGAAGAGGCCGCCCCCGCGGAGCCCGAGCCGGAGCCGGACGGACTTGCCGAAGCTCCCGAAGAGGAGGAGCCCGAGTTCCAACCGGCCCCCACCGAGGAGCCGGAGCCGGAGATCGAGCTGACCGCCACATGGCGAGGGGTCACCGCCGACACCATCACCATCGGCGTCACCTACCTCGACGCCGATCTACTGGTTGAACTCGGCTTCTCCCCGGCCACTTGGGGCGACCAAGAGCTCCAGATCCAGGCGCTGGTCGACGACATCAACGAACGGGGCGGCATCAACGGCCGCCAGTTGGTAGCCCTCACAGACAAGTACAACCCCATCGGCGCCACCGAGGCCGAGGCCGCCTGCCTGCGGCTGACGGAGGACAACGAGGTGTTCGCAATCTTGTTCGGGTTCCTCGGCCCGGCCGAGGTGGCCAACACCTGCATCGTCGGCACACAGGAGACGATCCTGGTAGGGGGAATCATTTCCCCCGAGCGCCTGGCCGAAGCCCGGGCTCCCTGGGTCAACGAGCGGGCGACGCGCGAGGTCAGCTCCGGCGCCCTGTTCACCCTGCTCGAAGCAGAGGGAATGCTCCAGGGAAGATCGATAGCGGTAGTCGCCGACCTCTCTGCTGCCCCGCAACTCGAGAACGTTACCAACCTGTTGCGGGAACATGGAGTGGAGCCCGTGCTCGAGACCGCCACCTCCTCGCAGGTGGCCGATCTCATTGCCCAGAACCAGGAGTGGGCCACCCTATCCGAGCGCATCAGGGCATCGGGTGCCGACACTCTGCTGTTGGTTGGCAACGCCTCGGCCGGCGTCGAGAATGCCAGGCTCAACGGCCTCGAGGTGGATATCTGGGCCACCGACTCCGCCGGGCTGGGCGCCAACATCGGAGCCAACGTCAACCCCGAGTCGGCCCGGGGTGTGATCACCGTGGGGCCCATGACAAATGCCCAGATATTCGAGACCGATCCCCGGTTCAAGGAATGCCTCGACGCCTTCAATGCAAGACATCCCGATATCGAAATCAAGCATCCCGACACCCTCGAATTGGGCGAGCCGCTTTGGTTCACCTCTCTGTCCTTCCACTGCCGGTTCTTCCAGATCCTTGAGTTGCTGTTGACCGCGGCCGGGCCCATCCTGACCCACGAGACATTCGCCGAGGCCATCGCCAACATCGGAGAGTTCTCGGTTGCCGGCCAGCCCTACGCATCATTTGGGCCGGACAAATTGTCCAGCAACGACTCCTTCCAGCTCTTGGAACAAGACCCAGATCTGGGCTCACGGGGCGAGTTGGTGCCGGCCGGCCCGATGCGAGACGCCACCCCGTAGGCGGCCGATTCTGAACTAACAGAGCCTTCACAAAGGCGGATACGGTTGCGGCCATTGGCTGCTGTAGCAGCGAACGTCTACCCAGGACTGAGGGAGAATTCGATGTTCACCAAGAAGATGCGCTGGCTGATCGCGATGCTCGTGGCGCTGGTCATGGTCGCCGCGGCCTGCGGCGGCAACGACGACGAGGGCGATGCCGACGCCCCCGCCCCGGCCACCGAGGCGCCGGCCGCGCCTGAGCCAGAGCCCGAAGAGCCGGAAGCCCCGGAAGAGACTGCTCCCGAGCCCGATGAGCCGGCGCCGGAGCCCGAAGCCCCCGCCGAGACCGCTGAGGAAGAGGTCGAGTTCCAGCCGGCACCCACCGAGGAGCCGGAGCCGCAGAACGAGCTGACCGCCACTAGGAGAGGGGTCACCGCCGACACCATCACCATCGGCGTCACCCATCTGGACATCGAACAACTGGTGGAGCTCGGCTTTTCCCCGGCTACCTGGGGCGATCAAGCGCTGGTGATCCGAGCGCTGGCCGATGACATCAACGAGCGGGGCGGCATCAACGGCCGCCAAGTTGAGGTCATCGTGGACAAGTACAACCCCATTGGCACCACCGAGGCCGAGGCGGCCTGCCTGCGGGTGACCGAGGACAACGAGGTGTTCGCAGTCTTGTTCGGGTTCCTCGGCCCTGCCGAAGTGGCCAACACCTGCATCGTCGGCACACAAGAAACGATCCTGGTAGGGGGAACCATTACCTCGGAGCGCCTAGCCGAGGCTCGGGCTCCCTGGGTCAATGAGCGGGTGACGCGCGAGGTCAGTACCGGTGCCCTGTTCACCTTGCTCGAAGCAGAGGGAATGCTCCAGGGAAGATCAATCGCGGTAGTCGCCGACCTTTCTGCGGCCCCGCAACTCGAGGAAGTGGCCGGCCTGCTGAGGGAACATGGAGTCGAGCCGGTGCTCGAGATAGCCACCTCCTCCCAAGTAGCTGATCTCATCGCCCAGAACCAGGAGTGGTCTGCGCTGTCCGAGCGGATCCGAGCCGCCGGGACCGACACGCTCTTGCTGGTTGGCAACGTCTCAGCCGGCATTTCGAACGCCGCACTCAACGGCCTTGAGGTGGACATCTGGGCCACCGATGCCTCCGGGCTAGGCAGCAATATCGGGGCCAACGTCGAACCCGAGGATGCTCGGGGTGTGATCACCGTGGGGGCCATGACCAATTCCCAGATATACGAGACTGATCCCAGGTTCAAGGAATGCCTGGACGCGGTCACTTCAAGACATCCCGATGTCGAGATCAAGCACCCCGACACCCTCGAAGAGGGCGAACCGCTTTGGTTTACCAGCCTGGCCGGCCACTGCCGGTTCTTCCAGATCTTCGAGTTGCTGGCCACCGCGGCCGGGCCCGTCCTGACCCACGAGACATTCGCCGAGGCCATCGCCAACATCGGAGAGTTCTCGATTGCCGGCCAGCCCTACGCATCGTTGGGGCCAGACAAGCTCTCTAGCAACGACTCCTTCCAACTCTTGGAACAAGACCCGGATCGGGGCGCACGGGGCCAGCTGGTGCCGATCGGCCCGATGCGAGACGCCACCCCCTAAGCGGGTCCAGACCCAACTAAAACCGCTCCCACATCGGGGGATACGGTTGCTGCCATGAGCGACGCCGCATCCGCTTCCCATCCGCTGGCCGAGGCCTTTGCTTCGGGGCGCCCCGCGCTGGGTGCCTGGGCGGGGCTGCCCACCGCGATGAGCTGCGAGGTCATGTCCCGAGCCGGGTTCGACTACGTGTGCATCGACATGCAGCACGGTTTGGCCGACTACTCCGATGCGCTGCCGATGCTGGCCGCTATCGACTTGGGCACGGCCACCCCGGTGGTACGGGTGCCGTGGAACGAGCAGGGCATCATCGGCCGAGTGCTGGACGCCGGAGCGATGGGCATCATCATCCCCATGGTCAACAGCCGGGAAGAAGCCGAGGCCGCGGTGCGATCCTGCCGCTACGCCCCCGAGGGATCACGCAGCTTCGGCCCCACCCGGGTGGCGCTGCGCGACGGCCCCGGCTACTTCGCCGGAGCCAACCAGGCAGTGAAGTGCATCCCCATGGTGGAGACGGTGGCCGCACTGGAGAACCTGGACGACATCGTGTCCACCCCCGGCGTCGACGCCGTGTACGTCGGCCCCGCCGACCTGTCGGTGAGCCTGGGCCTCCCCCCCGGCAACAACGACGGTGAGGCCACCTTCGACGACGCCCTGGCCGCCATCGTGGCCGCCTGCCAGAACCACGGCGTAGTCCCCGGCATCCACTCCACCCCCACGCTCACCCCCACCCGAGTCGCCCAAGGCTTCCGCCTAGTAACCGTCACCGCCGACAACGCCGCCCTCTCCGCCGGAATAACCACCCACCGCCAATCCGTCCTAGACGCCCTAAGCGGCAATACCGATACCAGCAGCGCAGCCGGCGGCGAATCCCTCTACTGAGCACTTCTGTGGGGCAAATTACCAAGAAGAAGTTATGAACTAGCGAGAGAGGAATCTGTTATCTATCTTTGGTGGGATTTGCAATATATCCTAGGTAGAGTTTGTAATGTTGATGTTATGATCGGGCGATGGGCCTCGTTCGACGACAGATCCAGCCCCTGATCGAAGAGACGCTGGAATGGGCTCGCGTGGTCATGATCCATGGCGCTCGCCAAAGCGGCAAGACCACCCTTGCCCGGATGATCGCCGAAGCTCGCGGCGGCACCTACCTGTCGATGGACAACGAGGAATTGCGGGAGGGCATACTCGACGACCCGACGACATTCCTCAACAACCAGCGCTACCCCCTGGTAGTGGATGAGGCCCAGCGCGGCGGCGACAGGCTGGTGTATGCCATCAAGCAACTGGTCGATGAGGAGGCGACACCAGGACGGTTCATCCTCACCGGATCCACCAATTTCCTGACCGTTCCGCAAATCAGCGAATCCCTCGCCGGGCGGGTTCAGATCTTCCGGCTTTGGCCACTCTCCGAGGCCGAGATTGCCGACTCGTCACCGGATGAGATCGGCCGTTGGTTCGAGAGCAGCCCGAACCCAGCCCCTGCTTCCAGCCTCAACCGAGCCGACTATCTGGAGAGAGTGTGTCGAGGCGGATATCCCGAAGTGGTCAACCTCGATCCCGGCCAGCGGCGGCGCTGGTTCCAGGGGTACGTGGAGACCGTCATCCAACGCGACATCGCCGCGCTAACCGATATTCGCAAGTCGTCGGCACTGGCACCACTGCTGAGATGGACCGCCGGGCTAACCAGCAGCCCGGTCAACATCTCCGACGCATCCCGGCAGTTAGGAATTAGCCGTCAGGCAATCACCAACTACTTCGAATGGCTTCAAACCGTATTCCTCGTCCACGAACTGCCCGCATGGTCCCGGAGTCTCACCGCCAGCACGGCCCGGCGACCCAAATTCCACATAACCGACTCCGGGCTGGCCGCAAGCCTGCTCGGAACGGATGCCAATGCCCTCGCCTCTCCTACCAACCCCGCTACTGGACCACTGTTGGAAACCTTTGCGGTCAACGAGATCGCTCGACAGTTCTCGGCATCTGTCCGGGCTTACACGCTCTCTCACTACCGCGACCACAAAGACCGCGAAATCGACCTCATAATCAAGGCCGACAACGACGATGTTGTTGCAGTGGAAATCAAGGCCACCAGCTCTCCGACTGCAAAGCACATGGCGCATCTCCGATGGCTACGAGACCAGCTCGACACCGTGTCCCCCGACAGCTTCCGAGGCGGAATCCTCCTTCACACCGGCCCCTACGCCGTAACCCTGGATGACCGGCTCCACATGCGTCCCATCAGCTGCCTGTGGTCCAACTGACCGCCCCAGTCGTTGTTTTCGGCCACCAAAGCACCCATGCCACAATAAGGGCGATGTCGGACTACACCACGCCTCCAACCCTGAACGGGCGACTTGTCGGGGTAACTGGCAAGGCCCCCACCGCTGAGGTTGTGGTGTGGCTGGCGGTCCAGACAACTGATGGCGAAGCTTCGACGTTGAAGACCATCACAGATGACGAGGGGTTTTTCTCGATCGAACTGCCGACCGAGCCCCTGCGTGCCGCCAAGCTCGGAGCAGTGCTGGAAGGCGTGCAGCCTCTGGACCTCGAACCGGACGACAAGCCGCTGGAACCCGGGGAGATCATGCTGTTCGTCGACGACTTCACCCCTTCCCACCTCAAGTACGCCGGGTGACAACAGCCAGCAAATCAGTGTTGATTCACGAGCATGCGCTGTGGGCACTGATTGAGGCTCGGGCGGCGGCGAGCCCTGAGGCCCTGTTTTTGGTGGATGAGCTGGGGCGGGAGGTGACGTTTGGGGGGTATCGGGAGCAGGTTGGGGCGGTATCCGCGGGGTTGCACGACATCGGAGTGAACAACGGGGCCTTGGTGTCGTGGCAGTTGCCCACTTGGGTTGAATCGGTGGTGCTGGTGGGGGCGTTGAGCCGGTTGGGGGCGGTTCAGAACCCGATGCTGCCCATATACCGGGGGCGGGAGGTGGGGTTCATCTCCCAGCAACTCTCGCCGTCGCTGATGGTCTGCCCTGGCACGTGGCGGGGGTTTGACTACGCCGAGCAGGCCCGAGACCATGCCGACACCGAGGTACTGGTTTGCGATCGGGAACTGGGGCTGCCCACCGGCGATCCGGCCACGCTGCCGCCAGCCGAGCCGGATGCCAATCGGTTTGGGTGGGTGTTCTACACCTCGGGCACTACGGCCGACCCCAAGGGGGCCAAACACAGCGACTTCACGGTGGGCGCGCCGGGACGGGCCATGGTCCACCGCTTCGGGATGGAGGGCGACGACCGTTGTGGGCTGGTGTTCCCGTTCACCCACATCGGAGGGATTCAGTTTGTGTACGCCGCCCTCTATACCGGCATGGCCCTGGTGCTGGTGGAGGCGTTCGACGACGCCGGCATCGACTTTCTGAGCCAGCAGCAGATCACGTTCACCGGGGCGGGCACCCCGTTCTATCTGAAGTATCTGGAGTGCCAGCAGGCCCAGCCCGACCAGCCCCTGTTCCCAAAGGTGCGGGGGTTCGCGGGCGGCGGCCAAACCAAGCCGCCCCACTTGCACTACGAGATGCTGAAGACGTTCGGGGCGCCGGTTCTGTCGGGGTGGGGGCTGACCGAGTTCGCCAACATCGCCATGGTCGACCATCAAGCCTCCGACGAGCACAAGGCTCGCACCGAGGGGTTCGCCAACTTCGGGGTGGAACTGAAGGCAGTGCTCCCCAACGGCTCCGAGGCTCCGCCCGGCACCGAGGGCGAGCTGCGGGCCAAGGGCTTCCACATGCACCTCGGCTACGCAGATGAATCGCTGGACGCACAGGCCTTCGACGACGACGGCTACTTCATCACCGGCGATCTGGGCATCATCGACGCCGAGGGCTACGTGGAGATCACCGGCCGAGCCAAAGACGTCATCATCCGCAAAGGCGAGAACGTTTCAGCCAAAGAAGTGGAAGACGCCCTCTACACCCACCCCGCCGTGGCCGACGTGGCCGTCATCGGCCTCCCCGACCCCGACCGGGGCGAACGGGTGTGCGCCATCGTCGTCCCTACCCCAGATTCAACGCCCCCCACCCTGCCCGAGCTAACCGAGCACCTCACCCAAGTCGGCCTCATGCGCCAAAAGCACCCCGAGCAACTCGAAATCGCCGACACTCTCCCCCGCAACCCAGCGGGCAAAGTCCTCAAAGAAGAGCTGCGAACCCGCTATCGGTAGCGGCGGATTATGGCGGTGGTGTCTAGGCGGTTTTCGCCGGCGGCGGCGGTTTCCTGGGTGTAGCGCTGGCAGAGTTCTACTAGGGGGATGGGGGCGTTTAGGGTGGCGGCGGCTTCGGCTACTAGGCCTAGGTCTTTGATCATCCAGTCGATGGCGAAGCCGAAGTCGAACTCGTCGGCCACCATGGTGTGGCCCCGGTTCTGGAGGTACCAGGAGCCGGCCGCGCCTTTGGTGACCGCGGCCAGCACCTTCTCCATGTCGAGGCCGGCCCGCTCGCCGAAGGCCAGCGCCTCGGCTGCACCCTGCACCGCGCCGGCGCACAGGATCTGGTTCACCATCTTGGTTAGCTGGCCGCTCCCGGCTGGTCCCATGAGGGTGACCGCCGAGGAATAGGCATCCATCACCGGAGAGGCGGCCTCGAAGTGCTCGGGATCGCCGCCGCACATAACGGTGAGAACGCCGTTCTCGGCCCCGGCCTGGCCGCCGGAGATGGGGGCGTCGAGCCAGCCGATCCCCCGGCCGGCGCACACCTCGGCCAACTCCCGGGCTACTTCGGCCGATGCGGTGGTGTGGTCCACCAGCACCGAGCCGGCGGGCATCGTCCCCAAGGCCCCGTCGTCGCCCAGCACCACCGACCTCAGGTCGTCGTCGGCCCCCACGCAGGTGAACACGAACTCGGCCCCGTCGGCCACCTCGGCCGGGGTGGCGGCCACCGTCCCGTCATGCTGCTCGCCCCAGCGATCAGCCACTGCCGCCGTCCGGTTGAACACCCGCACCTCGTGGCCGGCGGTGGCCAAGTGCCCGGCCATGGGAAAGCCCATGTTGCCCAGTCCTATGAATGCGCACACGCTCACGTCGGCCACGATATCCGGCCCATTCCCCCGTTCCCCCGGCGATAGGCGGCTTCCACAGCGTTCCCATAACATCGAAGACGATGAGCGACAACGGCTTCGACGTATTCTCCGCCGATTCCCACGTGATCGAGCCCCACGACCTGTGGCAGATCTACACGGTGGAGGCCTTCAAGGATCGGGCGCCCCGGCTGGTCCATGAGGAGACCACCGACCGCCTGGTGTGCGACCAGGCCCGGCTGCCCCCGGTGGGGCTTTTGGCCGGGTGCATGCGCACCGACGACAAAGTGAGGGCCAGGGGCCGCTGGGACGAGGACGTGCCCGACGTGGGCTGGGATCCTGAGGCCCGCATGGAGGCACTGCGCACCGACGGCGTGACCGGCGAGGTGCTGTACCCCACCATCGCCATGCAGATGTACCCCATCCGAGACGTGGAGTTCCAGTGGGCCCTGTTCGAGGCCTACAACACCTGGGTCGGGGAGTTCGTGAGCCAGATCCCCGACACGTTCGTGGGCATCGCCCTGCTCGCGCCGGTGGACTTGGAGCGGGCCGCCAAAGAGATGAAGCGGTGCCGCGACATGGGGCTCAAGGGGGTGATGATCCCGGTGATCAACGGCGAGGACAACCCCTACCAAGACCCGGAGTTCGACCCCCTGTGGGCCGCCGCAGTGGAGCACTCCATGCCGGTGAACCTGCACGCCGCCACCACCCGCGACCCCGACAAGGCCTGGGACCAGGGCACGTCCACCCGGTCGGTGCTGCAAACGGTGGACATCCAAGAGGTGGTGCTCGACCTCATCTTCGGCGGGGTGTTCGACCGCTTCCCCGACCTGATGATCGTCTCGGCCGAGAACGACGTGGGCTGGGCCGGCAACCTGCTGGAGCGGGCCGACTACTGGTTCCACCGCAACCGCCAACTCCTCCCCGACATGAACTGCCAGGAAGAGCCGTCGCACTACTGGCGCAACAACTTCCGGGTGACGTTCATGCGCGACCTCACCGGGGTGGCCGCCCGCGACATCATCGGCACCGAGACCATGATGTGGGGCAACGACTTCCCCCACCACGTGTCCACCTGGCCCAACAGCCAGGCGGTGATCGCCGAGCACTTCGCCGACACCACCGACGATGTGCGCCACGCCATCGTGTCGGCCAACGTCCGCCAGCTCTACGACATCCAGGTGTAGCGAAGGCGTAGGGGGTCGCCGGCGCCGTGGTCAAGCTCTCCGACATGGGGCGCATTGGGTTCACGGTGCGCGACAGCCAGGACAGCGATCACCCGGTCACCTTCCTGCCCGAACCCGAGCGCCGGGTGCGCCACAACCTGCTCATCTCCGTGGACGACCATGTGGTGGAGGCCCCCGACGCCTTCGAGGGCCGCATCCCGAGCCGCTTCGGCGACCGCGGCCCCAAGGTGGTGACCGATGACGACGGCATGCACGCCTGGGAGGTGGACGGGCGGCGGTTCCCCACCGTGGGCATGAACGCGGTGGCCGGGCGGCCGGTGTCGGAATACGGCTTCGACCCGGTGCGGTTCGACCACATGCGCCGAGGGGCGTGGGACATACAAGCCCGCATTGCCGACATGGACCTCAACGGCATCTACGCCTCGCTGAACTTCCCCTCCGCGCTGCCCGGTTTCGCGGGCCAGAACTTCATGCGGATGACCAACGACGATGAGCTGGGCCTGGCCTGCGTGCGGGCCTGGAACGACTGGATCCTGGACGACTGGCACACCCGCTACCCCGATCGGATCATCCCCTGCCAGATCCCCTGGCTGTACGACCCCGCAATCGCCGCCGAACAGATCTACCGCAACGCCGAGCGGGGCTTCCGGGCGGTGTCGTTCAGCGAGGCCCCCGAGAAGCTGAAGCTGCCGTCGCTGCACACCGGCCACTGGGACCCGTTCATCCGGGCCTGCGAGGACACCGGCACGGTGGTGTGCCTGCACGTGGGGTCGTCGTCGCAGGCCCCGTCCACCGCTCCCGACGCCCCGCCCGACACCATCGGGGTGCTGTTCTTCGGCTACGCCATGTTCGCCGCCGTCGACTGGCTCTACTCGCTGATCCCGGTGCGGTTCCCCAACCTGCGCATCGCCATGTCGGAGGGGGGCATCGCCTGGGTGCCGGGGCTGATCGACCGCCTCGACCACATCACCCGCTACCACGACATGTACGGCACCTGGGTAAACATCGACATGAAGCCCAGCGAGGTGTTCCGGCGCAATTTCTGGTTCTGCGTGATCGACGACACCTCGTGCCTGTCGCTGCGCGACCACATCGGGGTGGACCACATCATGATGGAGTCGGACTACCCCCACGTGGACACCACCTGGCCCGACACCCAAGAGGTGGTGCGCCGCCAGGTGGAGGGGTTCGGCCCCGAAGAGACCGAGAAGATCTGCTGGCGCAACGCCGCCGAGCTGTTCCGGTGGCCCGTGCCCGACGCGATTGCCGCCGACCCCGAGAGTTTCTGACAAGATCGACGAAGGAGGACCGATGACCAAGACCTGGACCGAAGACCATCCCGCCTTCCAAGTGGCCGCATCCCGGCGCATCCTGGCCCGTGAGGGATGCGAGAGCAGGGTGGCCGGCCACGTGTCGGTGCGCGACGCCGAGCGCTCCGACGCCTTCTGGGTGTCGCCGTTCGGCTACTTCAGCGAGACGCTGCCCAGCGACGTGAACTGCTACGACATGGAGCTCAACCTGCTCGACGGCGACACTCCGGCCTCGCCGGCGGTGCGGTTCCACGCCGGGTTCTACGAGGCCCGCCCCGACGCCAACTCGGTGATCCACACCCACTCCCACTACGTGGAGGTGCTGTCGACCACCGGCAAGGACATCGGGCTGTACTCGGCCGACGCCTGCCTGTTCTATGAGGAGCAGGCCCACTACGCCGACAACGGCACCGACAACCCGGTGGACGGCCCCCGCATGGCCGAGGCGCTGGGCGAGCGGTCGGTGGTGCTCATCGGCAACCACGGCGCCTGCTTCGTGTGCCCCTCGCTGGAGGAGGCCACCATCAAGGCCATCGCCTACGAGAGCTCGGCCCGGGCCCACTACGAGGCCAAGGTGGTGGGGGGCCACGAGATGCCCGAGGCCGAGGCCGCCCGGGCCAAGAAGGCGTACCACAAGTACTTCATCCCCATGATGTGGGAGGCCAACTACCGCCGCCTGCGCCGCACCGACGCCGACCTGTTCGAGACCCTGGCTAGCTGAATGGCCTCCGAGCCTCAATCCCACCCCATGGACGGCATCGGGGTGGTCGACCTCATGCTGGGCGTGCCGTCGGACCGCGACGCCTGGTACGCCAACTTCCAGGGGCTGCTCAAAGACACCGAGAGCCGCAGCTTCGGCCACGGCGCGGCCTACATGTTCAAAGACCTGCCCCAGGTAGACGGCACGGTGGACTTCATCGCCTACCTGCTAGCCGAGATGGACCTCTGGGGCATCGACAAGGGGCTGTTGCCGGTGAACTTCGGCGACACCTGGGGCACCCGGGGGGTCACCGAGCATCCCGACCGCCTCTACGGCAGCTATCTGGTGGACCCCAACCAGGGCGTGCAGGCGGTGCGGGACCTGCGCCGGGCGGTGGACGAGCTGGGCGTGATCGCCGCGGCCTGCTTCCCCACCGGGCTGCACCCCCAGGTCAACATCAACGAACCGCTGATGTACCCGATCTACGCGGCGTGCTGCGAGATGGAGATCCCCATGTGCATCAACGCCGGCGTGCCGGGGCCGCGGTTCCCTTTCGACCCCCAGCACGTCGAGCACCTCGACCGGGTGTGCTACGACTTCCCCGAGCTGGTGCTGGTCACCCGGCACGGTTCCGAGCCGTGGGAACGCCTCATGGTCAAGCTCATGCTGAAGTGGCCGGGCCTGCACTACTCCACCTCGGCGTTCGCCCCCAAGCACTACCCGAAGGCCATCATCGACTACGCCAACACCCGGGGCGCCGACAAGGTGATGTACGCCGGGTATTTCCCCTCGGGCCTGTCGCTGGAGCGGATCATGACCGAGATGCGCGACGTGGGATTCCGCGACCACGTCTGGCCCAAATTCCTGCGGGACAACGCCCTGCGGGTGTTCAATATGGCATGAGCATGATTGAGCAAATCTTCCGCCGGCGGGACCTGGGAATCATCGACTCCCTCATCGGAGCGGGCATCCTGGTCGTCGCAGTATTCACCTGGGCCGAGCGCTCCGACATGGTCGACCCCAACGCTGAGCTGACCGACAACTGGAAGTGGCAGCTCTGGCAGATCGGCCCCGTGGTGATCTCCCTGGTCGGCGTGTGGCTGTTATGGCGCAACACCAGCAAAGTGCCGTGGGTGCGCACGGTGAGCTTGGTGGCGCTGGCGGTGGCCATCCTGCTCAATCAGTACACCGACATCTTCAACTACAGCGGCAACCTCTGGAACACCATCGATCCGCTGTTCATCGCCTGCGGCACCGTGGCCGTCGCCACCGGGTGGGGCCGGGTGATGGCCCAACGGCAGGGCATGGAGCCGGCCAACCCCTTCACCCTGGTCTCTGTGGTCATCGCCCTGGGGCTGGCCGCGTCGGTGCTCGTCAACAACTACTTCGTCGGCGACGTGGGCGCGTGGGACATCCTCGATCCCCTGATGATCCTGGCCCTGCTCACATGGGCAATAGGCGCTCGCCGCACTAACGTCGGCGACGCTATCTGACGCCATCTGAGAGAGGACATCCACCATGCCCGAGGTAGACGGCTACGTCCATGGAGACTTCAGCTGGGTTGATTTGTGTACCGAGGAGCCCGACAAGGCCAAGGCGTTCTATTCGTCGCTTTTCGGGCTGACCTTTCGCGACGAGCACGACGGGTCGCAGGTGGTCTACACCTTGGGGCTGAAGGACGAAAGGCCGGTGCTGGGGCTGCTGGAAAAGCCCCAGGAGATGTGCGAGATGGGAATCCCCAACGTGTGGGAGACCTACATCTCGGTGGACAACGCTGATGAGGCCCTGGCCAAGATTGCCCCCGCAGGGGGCACGCCGATGGGGCCGGTGATGGAGCCGGCGGGCGCCGGGAGGATGGTGGTGGTGGCCGACCCCACCGGCGCCGTGGTGATGCTGTGGGAGGCGATCGGCCAAGATGGCGCCGAGCTCAAGAGCGAGCACGGCACGCTGTGCTGGAACCAGCTCCTCACTTCTGATGTGGACAAGGCCCTGGCGTTCTACTCCGAGATGCTGGGCTGGACCCCGGTGCCCCTCGACATGGACGGTTCGGTGGGCATCAGGCACAACGGCGAGATGATCGCCAGCGCCGGCCCGCTGCCCGCGCCGCTAATTCCCGCCCATTGGGCGGTGTACTTCGCAGTGGACGACTGCGACGCCACCGCGGCCCAGTGCCAAGAGCTGGGAGGCCATGTGGTTGTCCCGCCCATGGACACCCCGCCGGGGCGCATGGCCCAGCTCGTGGACGACGCCGGCGCCATGTTCTGGGTCATCACCCTCAACCCCGACTTCTCAATGGATTGAGGAGACACCGATGAGCCAGGAGACCGCACGGCCTGAGCCCTACCAGGGGTGGGAGGGGCGAGCAGGGCGCACGGTGGCGGGGTCGGACCCGTGGTGGCCGGAGGCGGTGCGGGCGCCGGAAGGGGCGCCCAACATCGTGGTGGTGCTGTTGGACGATCTGGGCTTCGCCGATCTGGGTTGCTACGGCTCGGAGATCGACACCCCCCACATCGACCAGATGGCGGCCGAAGGGCTGCGCTACCTGAACTTCCACGTCAACCCCATGTGCTCGCCCACCCGGGCGTCGCTGCTCACCGGGCTCAACCACCACGACGTGGGGGTGGGCCACGTGTGCCACTCCGACCCCGGCTACCCCGGCTACACCGCCGAGCTCACCGAGCACTGCGCCACGGTGGCCGAGATCCTGCGGGCGGGGGGCTACGCCACCTTCATGGTGGGCAAGTGGCACCTGTGCAAAGACTCCAATCTGGTGGGCCCTCGGCACTCGTGGCCGCTCCAGCGGGGATTCGACCACTACTACGGCTTCCTCGACGGGTTCACCAACTTCCACCACCCCCACCGGCTGATCCGCGACAACAGCGTGGTGCGCACCGACCAGTACCCCGACGACTACTACTTCACCGACGACATCACCGACGAGGCCATCTCCATGGTCCGCGAGCAGAAGGCGGCCCGGCCCGACCAGCCGTTCTTCCTGTACCTGTCGCACGGGGCGGTCCACGCTCCGCTCCAGGCCAAGCAGGCCGATATCGACAAGTACCGGGGGGCCTACGACGCCGGTTGGGACGAGATCCGCCAGCGCCGCTTCGGCCGCCAGATCGAGCTGGGCATCTTCGACGCCGACACCACGCTGCCGCCCCGCAACTCCGAGGAGCGCAACGACGTCCCGCCCTGGGACGAGCTGTCCACCACCCAGAAGGAGGTGTTCGCCCGCTACATGGAGGTGTTCGCCGCCATGGTGGACAACGTCGACCAGAATTTCGGGCGGCTGCGGGCCGCGCTGGAGGAGCTGGGCGAGTGGGACAACACGCTGGTGCTGTTCACCTCCGACAACGGGGCGTCCCGGGAGGGCGAGGACACCGGCTGCGCGCAGTACTTCGAGGTGCTGTCGCCCACCGTCGGAGACGTCGACGCCGACCACGACCGGCTCGACCTGCTGGGCGGCCCTCAGACCCTGGCCCACTACCCCCGGGGCTGGGCCATGGCGGGCAACACGCCCTTCCGGCTGTACAAGATCAACACCCACGCCGGAGGCCACCAGGTGGCCATGATCTCGTCGTGGCCGGAGCGGATCGCCGACCCCGGCGGTTTCCGGCGCCAGTACCTGCACATCACCGACGTGCTGCCCACCGTGCTCGACATCGTGGGGCTCATCGCCCCCACCGAGCGCAACGGCCAGCCGCTCAAGGGGCCGCTGGCCGGGGCCAGCTTCGCCCCCACGTTCGCCGACGCCGACGCAGCCGAGCGCCACACCGAGCAGTACTACGAGCAGATCGGCCATCGGGGGTTCTACCGCGACGGCTGGGAGGCCGTCACCCTGCACCTGCCCATGACCCCGTTCGGCGACCACGAGTGGGAGGTGTACAACCTCGACGACGACCCCACCGAGACGAAAGACCTCTCGGAAGCCGAGCCCGCCAAGCGCCAAGAACTGATCGACGCCTGGGAGGAGGCCGCCCACCGCTACCAGGTGTACCCGCTGGACGAGGGATCGATGCTCAAGTACGTGCAGCGGCCGCCGTCGGAGGAGGTGTACGAGACGCCGGTGCGGCTCGTGCCGGGCACCGACACCCTGGAGCGCTACCGGAGCATGAAGATGATCCAGGCCCGGTCGTTCACCGTGGACATCGAGTTCGACTACGCGGCAGACGACCAGGGCATGCTGGTGGCCCACGGCGACCAGGGCGGCGGCTACGCCTGCTACGTAGAGGGCGGCGAGGTGGTCTACGTCCACAACGGCTACGGCCACATGCGGCACCTGAACAGCGGCCCGCTGGCCGAGGGGCGCCGCACCGTGCGGCTCGACTTCACCATCACCGACGGCTTCGCCTGGGATCTGCGGCTTCTGGTGGACGGCACCGAGACCGCCGCCGGCGAAAACTTCACCGGAATGTGGACCATGGCCCCCTTCGAGGGAATCGACGTGGGCATCGACCGCCGCTCCCCCGTCTCATGGGACGTCTACCAGCGCCACGGCCCCTTCCCCTACACCAACGCCATCGACTCCGTCACCTACACCCCCGGCCAACAAGGCCCCATGGCCGCCACCCGCACCGTAGAAATACTCAAACAAATGGGCGCCCGCTTCGAGTAAAACTGGCCAGAAGCACACGAGGAGCTTTCCTTGGCCACCAGGCTTCAACCTTCACCTCCTGAGGCAACTCGGCGGAGGCCGCCGTATCGGCACTTGGTTCCGGCGACGGTGTTGGTGGTTTTGTTGCCGGTGGCTGTTTGGCACTTGTTTGGGGATCAGACGGATTACTCGGATGATGAGCTTCAGTTGTTTTTCATCTGGCGGGCGCCGGGGTGGCTGAATGAGCTGGCCCACCCGATCGGGCTGGTGGCCTCGCTGGTGGTGTTGGCGGCGCTTCTTTGGCTCGCGGCGGAGTACTGGCTGGAGCCTTGGCGCAAGTGGTGGTTCTTCGTGCTGGGGCCTCTCTGCGTGCTGGGGATCTATGCCGGGTTGGGGGGAAGATACGCCACCGCGGGCATCACCGAGGATGACGAAGTAAACGTCTACGGATGGCTGAGCCTGTTGAGCGTGCCCGGGGTTGTGGCCGTGTTCTCCACCATGCTCGTCGTAGCGGCATCCAAGGTCAGGCCGGAAACGACCACCCGCTACCTCGCCAAGGTAGGGCTCAAGCCAACCAGGCGGACGGCGATTGCTGCGATGCTGCTCGGCGGTCTCATTTCAGCCGGTCTCTCGCTGGGCATCGCCGCGGCCAAGACCGTGGCAGCGCCCTCCAACAGCTTGTCGTTGAATGAGTCCATCAACATGTCGCTGATGTTTCTGCCCGTTCTCCTCTTTGTCGGGGTAATGGGGCTTCTCGTCTACCTGGCCCTGATGTCGGGAGGTCTCGTGCTCGCCTGGCTGGCGCTGTTCCGCTCTGCCGACCGGATTCTCAAACGAAGGAACTACTGGTAGCGGTCAGTCCCAGCGGGGCCGAGGGGATTGGGGGAGCCAGGAGTCGGGCTGCTGGGCGATGAGGTAGTTGTAGTCCCAGTATTCGCGCCAGTGGGCGATCTTCCCGTCGCGGATCTGGAGGCGGCACAGCACGGGGAGGCTGGCCTCGGTGCCGTCGGAGTGGTGCCACACCTCCACCCGCTCCACCAGCACGTCGTCGCCGTCCACCCAGATGTCGGTCACACCTAGGTCGAAGCGCTCCAGCGTGCTCAGGCCCACCTCCAGCTTGCCGATGATGCCGGCGTGGCCCACGGTGCCGCCGGAGTCGGTCTCGAAGGGCATGTCCTGGTAGGTGCCGTCTTCGGTGAACAGCTCGGCCACCGCAGGCCAGTCCATGGCCTCCAAAGCAGCAAACAGCGCCTCGGCCAGCGCCCGGTTCTCAGCGTCGCTCATGGCAGCCTCACTCGGGTTCGGGCATGCCCAGATATTGGGCCAGCATTTGGGTGGAGGGGTTGACCCGCTCGTACATGGCGCCGTCCTCGGCGCTGAAGTAGCCGTACTTCACCTGCATGTTCACGATGGCCACCATGATGATCGAGAACCGCAGACAGCCCCAGGCCTCGAAGTAGTCGATGTTCTCGGCTTTGCGGCCCATGGCCTGCTCCCAGCGGGCGATGGTGCCGTTTCGGTCGGCGAAGCCCGGCAGCCAGTCGATGCCAGCCCCCTCGCTCAAAAACCGGTTCATGAACAGGAACCAGCCCAGATCCACCTCGCCGGGCCCGAGGTCGGCCATCTCCCAGTCGAACACGGCCATCACCTTGAAGTCGTCGCCGTACATGAGGTTGCTGGGCCGGGCGTCGCCCCAGTTCAGCTGCACCGGCATCGACCCCGAGGGATCGTTGGCGTCGAACCAGTCCAAGGCGGCGTCGATCAGGGGCTTGGGCCGGTCCTCAGAGGCCCAGTTGGCGTAGTAGCGCTGATAGCCGAGCTGCTGGGCGAAGCCCGGACCGCCGTAATGGGGCCGGGCCACGAAGTCGAAGCCGGCAGCCTGCCAATCGGTGGAGGCCACCGCGGCCAGAGTGTCAACCGACGAGTTGTAGAGCGTGGCCTGCTGCTCAGCGGTGGCCTCGAACACCCAGCCCTCCTGGAAGAACGGCGGGTTGTCGGTGGGCACCCGCCCGTGCAGCCGCTCCATGATGAAGAACGGCTCGCCCAGCACCTCGCCGGTGTCCTCCACCCACAGGATCTCGGGCACCGGCACGCTGCCGCAGGCGGCCATGTTCTGCATGCTCCGGTACTGCACGCTCATGTCGTAGGCAGGGAAGATGGCGTAGTTGGTGGGCCGCTTGCGTACCACGATGCCGCTGTCTCTGGTCTGGCCGTCGCGGGTGTAAACGGCGTCGCACACCAGGGTCTCGTTGCTGAACCCGGAGGCCTCGGGGTTCACCAAAAAGGTCACCTCGGCGTCGGACACTCCCGGCTGGGCGTTCATCCACTCCGACAGGGAGGCCTTGATGGCGTCGATGTCGCGGTCTTGGGGAATAGCCATAGAAGCCTGAGATTACCTATCCCGGATCGCTGATTATCAGGCGGGGACGGGGACCACTTCCACCTTGATGCCGTTCACGATGGCGTTGCCGGAGATCTCGTCCACCAGTTCGCCGGGGGCCAGCAGGTTGTTGTTGACGCCGGCGAACTCCTTGGCCACCGAGAGCTGAACGCCGTCGAGGTTGTGGCCCCAGCCGTGGGGAAGGCACACCACGCCGGGCATCATCTCGTCGCTCACTTCCACCGGCACCTCGATGCTGCCGATCTCCGTGCTCACCCGGGCCGCGGCCCCATCGACCAAGCCCATCCCCTGGGCGTCGTCGGGGTGTACCAGCAGCGTGCAGCGGTCCTTGCCCTTCACCAGCACCTTCACGTTGTGCATCCACGAGTTGTTGGAGCGCACGTGGCGGCGGCTCACCAGCACCATCCCGTCGTCGCGGCCCAGGCGGCGGTGGAGCCGGCCCACATCGGCGGTGATGTAGGGCGGGGCCATCTCGATCTTGCCCGACGGGGTGTGGAGGATCTCCGGCACCCGGGGCACCATCGGCCCGAAGTCCAGGCCGTGGGGGTTGTCTTTGAAGTCCTGGAGGGTGAGCCCGCCGGGGTTCTCGCCGTAGCGGTCGCCCCGATGGCCCACCCGGATCATGAAGTCGGTCATCCGCTCGGGGCCCGCGATGTCGTAGTGCGACAAAACGTGCTCGGGATCGAGCCCGAAGAACATGCACAGCCCGGCGAAGAACCCGTCGTCGACGGCTTTCTCGTCGATCTCGTCGTTGGATTGGCCGCCCATCAAAGCACCCACTCGCACGAGCACCTCCCACTCGTCGGGGCGGTCGCCGTAGTCGAAGATGCGCTCCGACCAATTGCCCGCGGTGCGAGCGGCCCAAGACCAGATCATCTCGTCCCAGTGGGGCTGCTCCAGCGGCGACAGCCCGGGCAGGATCACATCGGCGTGGCGGGTGGTGGCGTTCACCCAGTTGTCGATGCAGATCATGGCGTCGAGCATGGGCAGCGCCTCATCGAGACGGCCGGCCTCGGGCGAGCTGATCACCGGGTTGCCGGCGATCACCACCAGCGCCTTTATCTGCCCCTCGCCCGGGGTCATGATCTCCTCCGACAGGCATGACACCGGAACCTGGCCCAGCACCTCGGGTGCACCTCGCACCCGGCTGTGCCAGCGGCCGAACTCGGGCTCCTTGGGCTCCTCGAAGTTGAGGGTGGTCAGGGCCGGGGCGATGGGGTTGCCGAACATCATCCCGCCAGCCACGTCGAAGTTGGCGGTGAGCAGGTTCACCACGTCGATCAGCCAGGAGGCCAGCGTGCCGAACTCCTGGTTGCACAATCCGATGCGCCCGTACACACACGCGCTGTCGGCCGCGGCGATCTCCCGGGCCAGCCGCCGGGTGGTCTCGGCCGGCACCTGGGTTGTGTCCTCCACCATCTCCGGGGTCCAGTCGGCCACCAGCGCCCGCACCTCGTCGAGGCCGTTCACATGGCCGGCCATTGTGCCCAGCTCCACCAGATCCTCGTCGAACAGCACGTGGCACAGGGCCAGCAAGAACGCGGCGTCGGTGCCGGGGGTGATGGGCACCCACTCGTCGGCGTGATCGCAGGTGCCGGTGCGGCGGGGGTCGATCACCACGCACCTGCCGCCCCGCTCGCGGATCTTGTCCATCTCGCCCAGCACGTCGGGGCAGGCCAGAAGGCTGCCCTGGGAGGCGTGGGGGTTGGCCCCCATCACCACCAGATACTGGGTGCGCATGATGTCGGGGGTGGGGAAGGTCCAGGCGTTGCCGTACATGCACTGCGACGACACGTTCTTGGGCCACTGGTCCACCGTGCCCGCCGAGTAGCCCATCTCCACGCCCGACTGCAACACCAGCGCGCCCACGTAGCGGCTAATGGAGAAGTTGTGGGCGGCGGGGTTGCCCACGTAGTAGGTCATCGACTCGACGCCGTACTTGTTCCGCACGCCGTGGAGCAGCTCCTCGCAGCGGGCGTAGGCCTCCTCCCAGGTGGCCTCTTGGAAGGTGCCGTTCTCGTCTTTCACCAGCGGCACCCGCACCCGGTCGGGGTCTTCGTGAAGATGGCCCAGCGTGGTGCCCTTGGGGCAGATGAAGCCCTTGCTCCACACGTCGTTCCGGTCGGCCCGAATGGGGGGCAGCACCTTCTCGCCCTCGGTTTTGATCTCGAGGCCGCACATGGCCTCACACAGCGGACAGGTTCGGTAATGGGTCTCCACAGTCACGCCAGCGATGTTACCGAGGGCCGGTTATGGCCCTTGAATTCAGCGGAGTTGGTCTACGTAGGTGTCGGTGCCGGGGATGGTGGGGATGAAGGGGGCCGATAGGGCGAGGGAGGCCTTGGGGTGGGCGGCCAGAGCGTTGTGGTGGGCGGCGAAGGCGGCGGGGAACACGTCGGCGGGGTCTTGCTCTAAAAACCACAGCAGGCACAGGCGCTGGCCCACTTTGGCGGTGGGGGCCACCGGCGGGGTGCCGGGCTGCTCGATGCGGCCCTGGGCGAACTCCCGGGGGGCGAACGCCAGGCACATCACCGCCGGCGAGCCCAGCAGCACCGAGGGCAGGTGGTCGTTGGCCAGCCACTCTTCGAGGGCCTCCTGATCGGACACGTCGGCGGCGTCCACCACCTCAACCACCAGGCCGGCGAAGGGGTGGTTGAGCGCCAGATGGGGCTTCATGGGGCCGCTGCCGGGGCGCACCACGCCGAAGCGGTAGTGGTGGAAGGCGGTGTACACGTGGTCGCGCTGGGGGAAGCCCCGGCCGTGGGGCATAAGGGCCTCGGCCATGGCCAGAAAGCTCCACCGCTCGGTGTCGTCCTCGTGGCCCGGCGTGCTCCAGTACAGCGAGATGTAGCAGCCGGCGTCGGGAGGCTCGAACGCCGGCTCGTCTACAGCGGGTCGCAAATCCCGCAGCCCCCTAGGGGCCACCCAGCGCCGTCCGGCGTACACCCAGGGGCCGTGCATGGCCCCGGAGAAGAAGTGGTCGTCTTCGTACCACCGGTTGTAGTCGTATTCCTGGCCCTCGTGGGGCTCCACCATGGTGATGAGCGCGCTGCCGATGCCGATGTCGTTGGGCAGATGCAGCGCCAAACGCTCATACACCGACCGGTCGGCCGGGGTCCGATCAGGCTCGCTGGCAGCCATAGATACGCCTCCTGTGGGAGCGGGGAATCAGCCTAGAGAATCGAGAATCGCCTATCGGGTGACTGCGGTCAGAGTGTACGTACCCGTGCTCTGATACATCCCAACCACCTCGATGTAGTACGTGCCGGAGCTCTCGGCTTCCCAATAGATCCGGGAGGCAAGGGATTCTCCGTAGTTGTCGTTGGCGTGGAGATAGGCACCGTTGCTGTCGTAGAGCTGCGCCTGCGAGTCATACAGCGTGCCCAACTCCACATCGAACCGATAGAGCTGTCCCGCTTCCAGCTCAAACGCGAATACATCCACATCGCCTTCAAACTCCACCTCGCCCTCAACGGCCTCGCCGGCTTCAACCGGCGTGGCCCCCTCTTGTGAACCCGAGTGGTCATCGGAGGTCGTGACGGCGGTCAGGGTGTACGAGCCCGTCCCCACACTGCCAAAGGCCGACACCGAAACGAAGTGTCTGCCGGAATACCCGGCCTCCCAGCCAATCCGAGAGGCGAAAGAACCGCCAAAGTCATCGTTAGTGATGAGCAAAGCACCGTCGCCGTCGTAAAGCGTTGCGTACGAGTCACCCAGCGTGTCCAGCTCGACATCGAAGTGGTAGAGCTGGCCTGCTTCCAGTTCGAAAGCAAAGAAGTCGAAATCGCCGTCAAAGTCCATCGCGCCCTCAGCGGCCTCGCCGACCTCGACAGGCGTGGCCTCTTGGATTGAATCCCCATGGTCGTCGTCAACTGATGAGGGATCGACACTGGTGGTGGTGGCGACGACCGACACGTAGTACGCACCCGTACCCACTCCCGACCAAGCGGTCACCGCAACGTAGTGTCGCCCGGAATACTGGGCTTCCCAGACAATCTGGGAGGCGAGAGAATCTCGGTTGTCATCGTTGGTAACCAGCACAGCACCGTAACGGTCGTAGAGCGTGGCCACCGAGTCTTCCAGCGTGTGCAGCTCGACATCGATCTGGTACTGCTGGCCCTCTTCCAGTTCGAAAGCAAAGAAGTCGAAATCGCCGTCATAGTTCACCTCGCCAAAGGCAGACTCCCTGATCATCACCGACGTGGCGTCGTCGATTGAATCGCCATGGTCGTCGGATTCATCGGCGCCGCTTGGATCGTCGGGGGTCGGGGAAACTGTGGGTGTTGGCGTCGGTGTTGGCGTGGGAGAGGGCGTTGGTGTGGGTGTTGGCGTGGGTGTCGGCGTCGGGGTTTCAGCAGCCAGTTCATCCTCGCGGGGCTCCCCTTCCGATGCGACGCCTTCCGCCAGGTAGGAAGCGAGCGTGATGGAGACATAGAGGGAGCGGGCAGTCTCCGGTGAGAGGCATGAGAAGATCGACTTGACCTCCTGAGTCTGACCTGAGTCGGCGTCGGCGATCGGTGCCGCCAGCACCGACTCCAACAACTCTTCACCGAGCTCGCTGCGGATGCAGGCCCGTTCACCGGAGGTGAACGCGTCGAACGCCTCCTGCCAGGCAGTCTCGTCGTCGATGCTGACGGGGAACTCGGCGACAGGAGTATCGGAGTCCGAATCGCCGCAAGCGGTGAGGACGAGGGCCAAGGCGAGAGCTCCGGAAATGGCACGCCAACGAGGTGGATACAGCGACATGGGCAACCCTACCGTCGGCTGGGCGCTATGTGAGCGCGCCGGTGGCGGCCAGGGCGGTGATCTCTTCGTTGGAGAAGCCGAGGATCTCCGACATCACCTGCTGGGTGTGCTCGCCCACCATGGGGCCGGCTCGCCAGGGGCGGGCGGGAGTGGCGGAGAACAGGGTTACGGGGCCGTCGAAGGTCATGGTGCCGATGGCGCCGTGGTCGAGCTCGATGAAGAACTCCCGGGCCACCAGGTTGGGGTCGGCGTAGAAGTCGCTGGCCCGCAGGGCCACATAGGCGGGCACGCCCGCAGCTCGCAGCTCCTGGGCGGCCTCGAAGCCGTCGCGGGGGGCGAACCAGTCGGAGAGGATCTCATCGGCGGCCGCCGTCTCGGCCCACCGGTCTCCCACCCGGCGCAGCTCGGGCACCACCGAGGCCAGCGCTTCCCACTGCTCGTCGGTCTCCACCGCCACCGCGCAGAACCGCTCGATGCCCGCGGTGCGGTACACGCCGTGGGGGGCGGCCCGCTCGGAGCTCAGCCCGGCCTGGGTGCGCACCCGGCCGCTGTCGCGGTACTCCAGCACCAGCGGGGCCAGGAAGTGGATGGAGGCCTCGATCTGGGACAGGTCGATGTACTGGCCCTGGCCGGTGCGGTTGCGATGGTGGAGCGCGGCGCCGAGAGCGGAGAGGGCATACCGGGGGGAGATGAAGTCGGTGTAGGCCCCCCAGGGAGCGTTGGGGGCCCGGTCGGGCCAGCCGGTGATGGCGGCGAAGCCCCCCAGGCACGCCCCGTGGAGGCCGAAGCCGGTGTGGTGGGCCTCCGGGCCGGTTTGGCCCCGCATGCAGCTCGACAGCATCACCGCACCGGGATTGAGGGCCGCCACGTGCTCGTAGCCGAAGCCCAGGCGATCGGCAGTGCCGGGGGTGTAGTTCTCCACCACCACGTCGGCCCACTCGATCATCCGATCGATCACGGCGGTGGCCTCGGGAACGGTGAAGTTGAGCCCCAGGCCCAGCTTCGACTGGTTCATGTTGGCCATGGGATGCCCGGCGCTCATGGGCGAGGCATGGGGCAGGTGCGGGGGGATCCAGCGCAGGGTGTCGAGGCGGGCCTCGGTCTCCACCCGCACCACGGTGGCCCCCAGGTTGGCCAGGTCTTTGGAGATGAGCGGCCCCGCCGCGATCCACGACAGGTCGGCCACCTTCAGGCCCTCGAACAGCGCGCCCCGGGGCTCCGCCCACACCCGGCTGGGGGCTTCCGGCTCAGCGACGGGGTCAAGGCCCCCCAGCAGCTCTTGGTGCTGGCCCAAGGCGGGCGCCGGATGCCGATAGGCGATGGGGGTGGCCGACAGGCGGGCGAATGGCCCGGCGTGGGTGGCGCCGTTGACCTCCACCCAGAAGTCGCGGGCGGCCAGCTGGGGGTCGGCGGCCAAATAGGCGGAGGTGTAGCAGGGGGCCACCAGCATCTTGCCGGCCACGGCATGCTCTTGGATCTCGGCCTGCGTCTTGGTCTTGATGAACTCGAGCATCTGGCCCAAGGCCCGATTGGCGTCGGCCGGCGCCAGGGTCTCGTCGCCCAACAGCTCCAAGTAGCGCTCCCAGTCCACCTCGCACAGATCGCGGTCGAGGGCGCCCTCGGCAATCACCCAGGCCATGAGCGACTTCATGCCCCGGTTGCCCTGCTCGCCCAGCACCAGGGTCATGCCCACGAAACCGTCGGCGCAGGGCTCGATGAACGGCATGCGCACGCCGGGAACGATCTCGGGATGGGTCACCTGGGCCCGGTCGTCGCCCCGGCCGGGGAAGTCCTGGCCCAAAGCGGCGTAGCTGGTGATGGACATCAGCGACCACATCACCGCGGCCTGGATGGAGCTGTCGAGGTGCTGGCCCAGGCCGCTGCGGTCGCGCTCGCACAGCGCCATCACGGTGTCGGCGGCGGCCTGCATGGCCCCTAGGAACGACGTCTCGGGATAGCCCACCGGGGTTGGCACCCGGTCGTGGTCGCCCTGCATGCCCAACAGCCCGCCCGCGGCCGACAGAGTGAGATCGGTCATGGGCACGGCCGCGTCGGGGGTGCCGATGCCGAACGAGGTCACCGATACGTACACCAACCCGGGGTTGACTGCGGCCAGATCGTCGGGGCCGAGGCCCCGCTCGGCCAGGTGACCGGGGGCGAACGACTCCACCAGAACATCGGCGCCCGCCGCCAGAGCCCGCAGCTCCCCCTGGCCCTCGGGGGTGTCTATGTCGCACACCACGCTGTGCTTGCCCAGGCCCCACGCCTCCCAGAACAGCGAGCGGCCGTCGGCGGCGAACGGTGGCGTGGTGCGGGCGTCGCACCCGCCGGGGGGCTCCACCTTGACCACCTCAGCCCCCAAGTCGGCCAGAGTCTTCCCGGTGGCCTCGGCCATCCGGGTGGACAGGTCGATAACCCTGATCCCGTCGAGGGCGCCGCTCATGGTTGTGGCTGCGGGACTTGGCCCGGCCTCAGCCGGACAGCAATTCGGGATCGCGGCGCAGCTCGGCTCGCACCATGGCCTCCCAGAACCCGATGAAGTTGTCGCCGGGGCTGCGCTTCATCATCTCCACGTAGCTCTCGGGCAGCACCGGGTTGAGCTCGCCCCCGGCGGCCCGGATGTGCCAGCCCCGCTGGCAGCGCTGCTCCAGGGCCACCGCCCGCTGGTGGACGGCCCGGGCCGAGTTGCCCAGCACGAACACGCCGTGGCCGGCCAGCAGGGCCAGCTCGGCATCGCCCATCTTCACGCAGGCGCTGCGGGCCGAGGCGGGGTCGTTGACCGCTCCGTCGTATTCGTCCACCAGCACCAGCTCGCCCCCGCCCAGCGAAGACGACTGGTCCATGGCGGGGGGCACCTCGGCCATGTCGGCCCACACCGTTCCGTACAGGGGGTGGTTGTGCATGGCCCAGGCCACCCCGGGGCGGAGCTTGTGCAGCTCCAGGTGCAGGGGGATGCCGGGGGGCACCGGCCAGTCGCCCTCCACCACGTTGCCGTCGAGGTCGATGCGGATCACCTGGCTGGGGCGCAGCTCGTCCCAGGTGATGAGCCAGGGGTTGCACATCAGGGTGCCGTCGCCCATGTTCACGGTGATGTGACCAGCCAGGTGGTCGTTGTAGCCCTCGTGCCACAGGCACCGGGCCAAAAGCACCAGCTCCTCGGCGGTGGACAGATCGGGTATCAGCTTCTCTGCGGTGGGTGTGAACGCCATGGCCTCACAGTAGTGGGCGCCGACGACAAATGGCCCGGCCAACTGCTCGGCCGAGCCCTGAGAACAGCTCGCCCACCGAAGAGCAAAGCCGCCGGATTTTAGCGGAAAACCGCCAAGTGGTGTCGGCCCTTTGAGCGACCACCGGCTTGACAGATGTGGCTACTCTGTCGCCATGGCCGACTCAATGGCCGCAGCAGTAGGGGTTCAGCCCGAGCCCGCCTCCACGGTGGACTACCGGCTGGTGCGAGCCCATGTGCTCCAGCGGATCTTGTGCGGCACCCGAATGGCCGACGACGTGTGCGACGCCCACCCGGAGCTGGTGCGGGCCGGTCGGGAGGTGGGCACCCCCGCCGGCGAGCCGTGCCCGGTGTGCCACGGAGACGAGCTGGCCCTGGTGTCGTACGTGTTCGGCCCCCGGCTGCCGGCCCACGGCCGCTGCATCAGCTACGCGGCGGAGATCGCCAAGCTGGCCCAGCGCAAGGGCCGGTTCACCTGCTACGAGGTGGAGGTGTGCCCCGACTGCCGCTGGAACCACCTCCTGCGCAGCTACGTGCTGCAACCCCGCTGAACTAACCAAGTAACTCGGCGACCCTGCTCAACGCCCTTGGCGGGTACCTCTGGATCAGCGAGGCTGGGGCCAGAACGGGCGGGCCTGCTCCAACTGAGCGGCCAGCCGCAGCAGCAGGGCCTCGGCACCGTAGGGGGCGATGAAGTGGCTGCCCACCGTGAGGCCCCGGTCGTCCCAGTGCAAGGGCACCGACATGGCGGGCTGGCCGGTGGCGTTGGCCATGGCGCAAAACGGGCTGTAGGCCCCCTGGCGGGCGCCCCACGTGGCCACGTCGTCGGCGTCGGCCATCAGCTCACCCAGCGGGGGCGGCACCCGGGCCAGGGTGGGGGTGAGCACCAGGTCGATCCCCGAAGCGTGGTACTGGCCCATCTTGCGGCCCATCAGGTGGCTGTCGAGCACGGCCTGGGCATAGTCGGGACCGGATATGTCGGCGCCCCGAGCCACCATGGAGGCGGCCAGCGGCTCCAGATCGCCCTCGCCGGGGGGCCGCCCGCACACCGCCTCCCGCCGGGCCATCAGCGCGGCGATGTTGGAGGTGGTGATGATCCCCTGCGGCGAGCCCATCCCCCGGCGTATGGGCAGATCGGCCTCTTCGATGTGGTGGCCGAGCTCTTCGCATAGCGCCACCGCGGTGTCGATGGCCCCCCGGGCCACCTCGTCGATCTCGATCCCGTCGGCCGAGCCGTCCCACACCGCGATCCTCAGCGGGGGCGGCGGCGTTGCAATAGCGGCCTCGAAGGTGGTGTCGGGCGTCGGCGCCACATAGGGGTCGCCGGTGGCCAGCCCCGAGATGGCATCCAGCATCACCGCGCTGTCTCGCACCGTGCGGGTGATGGCGTGGGTGCAGGAGTAGCCGCTCCACCCCTCCCCGGCGTCGGGGCCGAAGCTCACCCGGCCCCGGCTGGGCTTGAGCCCGAACAAACCGCAGGCCGACGACGGAATCCGGATGGAGCCGCCCCCGTCGGAGGCGTGGGCCGCGGTCAACATCCCCGAGGCCACCGCCGACGACGCCCCACCGCTGGAGCCGCCCGCGCTGCGGCCAACATCCAAGGGGTTGGCGCAGGGGCCGAACAGGGCGGGCTCGGTGGTGGTGGAAAGGCCGAGCTCGGGCGAGTTGGTGCGGCCCACCAGCACCAGCCCCGCCTCCCGGTAGCGGCGCACCACCTCGGCGTCGTGGTTATCTACCGGGGCGTCGGCAAAGTACCGAGACCCGTGGGTGGTGACGGTGCCCCGCATGGCGAAATGCAGGTCCTTTATGGCGAACGGCACCCCCCGCAGCCGCCCGTCGGCGGCCGGCTCGGGCTCAACCACCGTGGTGATGGCGTTCAGCTCGGGGTTGCGCTCATCGATGCGGGCCATGGTGGCCTCCAGCACCTCGGCCTCCGACACCTCGCCGGCCCGAATGGCATCGGCCAGCCCCACCGCATCAGTGCGGTCCAACAAATCGTCCATGGCTGCGACGCTAGCGGTCGTTTGCAGGCCGAATACAGGCGAGGGGTTGGCACCGGTGCCAAGCCGGTGGACTACAGTAGAAGGCGACCGCCGGCAGCCAAGTGCGCTGGACGGGAAAGGGGAACAATCATGGGCTCAAGGCTCACTGCGCCGGCTATCTCCAAACGGAAGACAAGCCTGGGCGCCGACCCGCTCGTCATGCTCACCGCCTACGACGCCCCCAGCGCTCGCATGGCCGATGAGGCCGGGGCCGATCTCATTCTGGTGGGCGACTCGGTGGCCATGGTGGTGCTGGGCCACGACGACACCATGAGCGTGACCGTCGAAGAGATGGCCCACCACACCGCCGCGGTGGCCCGCACCCGCCCCAAGGCGATGGTGGTGGCCGACATGCCGTGGATGAGCTACCACGTGACCGCCGCCGACACGGTGACCAACGCCGCCACCCTGGTGCGGGCCGGGGCCCAAGCCGTGAAGCTGGAGGGCGGCGCCGAGCGGGTGCCCATGATCGAGGCCATCGTGAGTGCCCAGGTGCCGGTGATCGGCCATCTGGGGCTCACCCCCCAGTCGATGCTGGCCCAGGGGGGCTACCGGGTGCAGGGGCGCAGCAGCGAGGCGGCGCTGGAACTGGTGGCCGATGCCAAGGCGCTGGCCCACGCCGGATGCTTCGCCATCGTGTTGGAGGGGATGCCCGCCGCGGTGGGCCAGATGATCACCGATGCAATAGACGTGCCCACCATCGGCATCGGCGCCGGCGGCGACTGCGACGGCCAGGTGCTGGTGTTCCACGACGTGCTGGGATTGGAAACCAGGATGCTCCCCCGGTTCGTGCGCCGCTACGCCACCCTGCACGACGACGGCGTGGACGCCCTGACCCGATTTGCCGCCGACGTGCGCTCCGGGGCGTTCCCGAATCCCGACGAGTGCTACGAGATGAACCCCGAAGAGGAAATGGCCCTCGGCCTGTACGGATACCAGGCATAGCCGGTAGAGTTCTCGTGCAATAAAAGCCCCTGCCCCGAATGTCGGGGCTCCGGTACACACCGGGTCCATAGGGAGGTGAGCTCGCAATGCGGGCATACGAATTGATGGTCATCCTGAACGCGGGCGTCGAGGAATCCGACGTGGCCGGCTGCATCGAGCAGGTGACCCAGAACATCGAGGCCCAGGGCGGCGAGGTGAAGACCGAGGATCGGTGGGGCAAGCGCCGATTCGCCTACGAGATCAACCATCAATCCGAGGGCTATTACCTCGTCCTCGAATTCGTGACCGAGACGCGCGAGATGGGCACATTGGAACGTCTCCTACGACTCGCGGACGACGTGGTCCGCCACAAGCTGATCCGTCTGCCCGACGACGAGGCCGCCCGACGCGGCCTTCTGGGCGACGACACCCCCCTGGCTGCGGCCGGGTAACCCAAGGAGACACAGAGATGGCTTTTGACAACACGGTAACCGTCACCGGCAACATCACCAGAGACCCGGAGCTGCGATTCACCCCCGGCGGCAGCGCGGTGGCCACCTTCGGGCTGGCCTGGAATCGGCGCTGGCAGAACCGCCAGACCAACGAGACCGAAGAGCAGGTGTCGTTCTTCGACGTGACCTGCTGGAACACCCTGGCCGAGAACGTGAGCGAGAGCCTCACGAAGGGCACTCGGGTGATCGTGAGCGGGCGGCTGGAGCAGCGCTCGTGGGAGACCCAGGACGGAGATCGCCGCTCCAAGGTGGAGATCATCGCCGATGAGGTGTCGCCCAGCCTGCGGTGGGCCTCGGTGGAGGTGATCCGCAACGAGCGGCGCGACGGCGGTGGCGGAGGCGGCGGACGCAACCAGGGTGGCGGCGGAGGCGGCTACCAGGGCGGCGGTGGCGGACGCCCGCCCCGCAACCAGGCGCAGGACTACGTTGCCGACGAGGAGCCGTTCTGATGGCCAAGGGACCGAAGAAGCCGAAGGCCAAGGACATCAGCCGGCGGCGCAAGAAGAAGGTCAGCGTCCTCACCCAGGAGGGCATCGGCTATGTGGACTGGAAAGACATCAACCTGCTGCGGCGGTTCATGTCTGACCGGGCCAAGATCCGGGCCCGCCAGGTAACCGGCAACAACCAGCAGCAGCAGAAGGAGATCGCCCGGGCCATCAAGAACGCCCGCGAGATGGCGCTGCTTCCCTACAACAACCGCATCACCACCCAGCGCAGCGCAGGGCGGATGCGAGACGACAGCCGCATCGACGGCCCAGCGCCCCAGCCCACCGCACCGCCGCCCGGCATGCGGCCAGGAGGCGAGATGGACGGCGACGAGCTGGAGCCCATGGACATGGGCCCCGACGCCATGGCCATGGAGGCTCCGCCCGAGGAGGGAATGGCCCCCGAGGATGCGATGGCCCCGGATGCCGCCGCTGAGGCTGTTCCCGAGCCAGCCGAAGAAGCCGCTCCCGAGGCCGAAGAGGCCCCAGCAGAGCCGACCGCGGATGAGGCCGCCGATGCCGCTCCTGAGGCTGAAGAAGCCGCGGCTGACGCTGAGGAGGCCGAGGAGGAGCCGGCGTCATGAAGGTGGTGCTTCGCGACAACGTCGACGCCTTGGGCAAGAAGGGCGACGTGGTGGAGGTGGCCGACGGCTACGCCCGCAACTTCTTGATCCCGGCCGGCAAGGCCTTCAAGTCGTCGCCAGGGGCCGAGCGCCAGGCCGAGCGCATGCGCCAGGCCCGCGAGCTGAAAGACGCCAAAGAGCTGGCCGAGGCCCAGGAGATGGCCTCCCGGCTGGTGTCCACCCCCATCCACATTGCGGCCCGGGCCGGCGACGAGGGCAAGCTGTTCGGCTCGGTTACCACCGCCGACATCGTGCGGGCGGTGGCCGAGCAGGCCAACATCATGCTGGAGCGCAAGGCCATAGACACCGAGGGCATCAAGGAGCTGGGCAGCCATTCGGTCATCGCCAAGCCCCACCCCGAGGTGGAGTTCCCCATCACCGTCGAGGTGATTGCCGCCGAATAGCCCCGGGGAGGGCGTATTCGCTAAATCCCCAGGTTATCCACCTATTTCAACAGCGCTTCCCCTAGCGTTACACACTGCGCATTTGCCACAGTAAGCAACCGTGGAATGCGGTCGGGCTGAGCAACTGTCACCGGTGTCTGGACAATAGGTGCAGTTGTGAGCGATCCCTTCCAGTATTCCGACGACGGCCGGTCCTCAGCACCCCCGGGGCGCTTGGGCCGGGTGCCCCCCCACGACCTCGACGCCGAGGAAGCGCTGCTGGGGGCGATGCTGTTGAGCCGCGATGCCATCGCCGATGCGGTGAACCTGATCCGCCCCGAGCACTTCTACCGCCCGGCCCATGCCCATGTGTACGAGGCGGTGTGCAACCTCTACGCCCAGGGCGAGCCGGCCGACGCGGTAACGGTGGCCGCCGAGCTGAACGCCCGGGGCCTGGCCGACAAGGTGGGGGGCAACGCCGCGCTGGTAAAACTGCAAACCGGCACCCCGGCGTCGGCCAACGCGGCCAAGTACGCCAACATCGTGCACGAGGCGGCCACCCTGCGGAAGCTGATCGAGGTGGGCGGGGAGATCTCCGAGCTGGGCTACGAGGGCGCCGACGATGTGGTCAAGACGGTGGACTCGGCCGAGGCCATGGTGTACCGGCTGGCCGCCGACCGCATGGGCGACTCCACCGCCCGCATCTCCGAGCTGCTGCCCGCCAACTTGGAACGCATCGAGATGCTGTACGAGAAGGGCGAGATCGTCACCGGCACCCCCACCGGCTACAACGACCTCGACGAGATCACCAGCGGCTTGCAGCCCAACACCCTGGTGGTGATCGGGGCCCGCCCGTCGGTGGGCAAGACCAGCTTCGCGCTGGGCATGGCGGCCCATGCGGCCATGCGGGCCGACAAGCCGGTGCTCATCTTCTCGCTGGAGATGAGCCAGCTCGAGATCAGCCAGCGGATCCTGTGCGCTGAGGCCCGGGTGGACGCCACCCGGGTGCGCACCGGCAAGCTCACCGACCAAGACTGGGCCGACCTCTCCACCGCCATCGGCCGGCTGTCGGAGGCCCCCATCTGGGTGGACGACAACCCGGCGGTAACCATCATGGAGATCAGGGGCAAGTCTCGCCGGCTCCGCAGCCAGGTGGGCGAACTGGGCATGGTGGTGGTGGACTACCTCCAGTTGATGACCGGGCGCAACACCGCGGAGAACCGCCAGGTGGAGGTGTCGGAGATCAGCCGGGGCCTCAAGATCCTGGCCCGGGAGCTGCAATGCCCGGTGGTGGCGCTCTCGCAGCTCTCCCGCAACCTGGAACAGCGCCAAGACAAGCGGCCCATGCTGGCCGACCTGCGGGAGTCGGGATCCATCGAGCAAGACGCCGACATCGTGATGTTCCTGTACCGAGACGAGATCTACAACCCCGAGACCCAAGACGCCGGCACCGCCGAGGTGGTGGTGGCCAAGCACCGCACCGGCCCCACCGGCAAGACCCGCCTAGCCTTCATCAAACACCACACCCGCTTCGCCAACATGGCCCGCTCCGCCTGAGCGAGCCGTTCGGGCTAGGCGGCCTCGGCGGGGGGGTCGATGTCTAGCTTTTGGTCGATGCGGGCCAGGCGCTCGCCGTGGTTGCGGAGCACGTCGAGGACTCTGTCGATCCTGTTGCCCTGAGCCTTGAGTTCTCCGGTGAGCCTGTGCTCTACACCTTTGATCTCTTCGAGAACGGCAGAAAAGCGCCTCTCCGAATCGGCCTTTTGCTCGTCGAAGCGCCGGTTCATCTCCTCGCGGTGCTCGGCAAACCGCTGGTTCACATCCTCGCGCTGCTCGTCAAAGCGCCGGTTCATCTCCTCGAGAACGGCAGAAAAGCGCCTCTCCGAATCGGCCTTTTGCTCGTCGAAGCGCCGGTTCATCTCCTCGCGCTGCTCGGCAAACCGCTGGTTCACATCCTCGCGCTGCTCGTCGAAGCGCCGGTTCATCTCCTCGCGCTGCTCGGTGAACCGCTGGTTCACGTCCTCGCGCTGCTTGTCGAACCGCTGGTTCATGTCCTCGCGCTGCTTGTCGAAGCGCTGGTTCATGTCCTCGCGCTGCTCGGTGAACCGCTGGTTCACGTCTAAGCGCAGGTCGCCGATTCGGTCGCCCTTTTCTCTTCGCCTGCTCCTTACCCTCATGGTCACCCAACCGATCAGCCCAGTTGCACCGGAACCAACCAACGCCGAAATAATCGCATTCATGCTTCTCCCTCAAAGAGGGTTGAAGAGGGGGAAGTGAATTGAGGCCACATTACCAGGGGATTGGTCCGGAGCGACAGGGAATCACACCCGATCCGACTGGCAATGCGGGTGCCCATTGTCGGATGGGTATCGTCTTTGCATTATTCGGGCATTGGCCAACAGGCAGGCGCTTCTCAGCATGGTGCTGGCTACCGCGCTCGCAGTGGGCGGGGTTGTGGCGCTGCCGGCGGGGGCCTCGGCCCAGACTGTGGATGATGTCGCCCTTCGAGATCGGCTGATCGCCAGCCAGGAGGCGCTGTTGAACACCTACCGCTGCCGATTCGACATCGACACCGAGACCGTGCCCGGAGGATGCACCGACGGCGCGCCCTCGCGGACCGCTGAGGAGCCTGCCCAGTTCACCGGCACTCCCACCAGAGCAGACATAGTGGCCCGCGACCACCTGATAGCGGCTCAGGAGGCACTGTTGAAAACCTACCGCTGCCGATTCGACATCGACACCGAGACCGTGCCCGGAGGATGCATCGACGGCGCGCCGGCACCGGTGGAAGAGCCCGCCCCAGTAGCAGAGCCCGAACCGCCGCTTCCCGCCCTGAGGCCTCCGCCAGGCCTGCTTCGCCTCAATCCCTTCTACCAGAAGTACCTGGACGCCAGCGGAATTCCCATCGTCTCTTCGGCCGCGGTACACGATCGAGCGCTGTACCAGGCCAGAAACCTCATCCACGAGGTGCTGGCCAACCGACCCGACCTCATCGAGGTGCTCGCCAGCACGCAAACGCGCGTCGCCATCATGGCCGAGAGCGAGGTGATCACCGACATCCCGGAGTACACGGGGTTGTACCTGTTTTCTCCCGGAAGAGACTGGGACACCGTTTTGCAGGGAGGCGGATTGGGGCCGAGCCGGGCGATCCCCGTATTGGTCGTTGCGGAGGAAAACCTGATCTGCCTGCAAAGCGATCGGATTCCCCACGCAGACGTCTTCGTTCACGAGGTTGCCCATGCGGTGCTCACCATGGCGATCGAGTTCAAGCTGAAGGACTCCGAGTTCCGCTCCCGCGTCGAATCCGCCTATGCCAGTGCGATAGTCGCCGGGCTGTGGCAGCACACGTACGCGGCCACCAACCCCGACGAATACTGGGCCGAGGGGACTCTGGCCTGGTTCAACCTGAACAGCCCGCCCGGCCCCATCAACAACAACGTCAACACCCGGGCTGAGCTCATCGAGTACGACCCAGCACTGGCCGAGCTGGTGGAGGAGGTCTACGGAGACGCCTCAGCGCCCTCATCGTGCCATCAGACGCTCGACGTCTCCCACAACAGCGTGAAAGGCATGGTGCTCGGTGTAGACGGACAGCCGGTTGGCAGGGTCTTGCTGTGGTTCGGTTCGGAGGCAAACCCCGATCGCACTTTCGACGTGACCGGTGCCGACGGCTCGTTCATCGCCAGGGTTCCCAACGGCTCCTACACCATCGAGGTCCACGCCGACCCGCCCGCAGAGTGCTCGTTCGTCGGCTGGTACGGCCAAGGCGGCTTCACCACCAGTGCCGACCACCTCATCCGTGTCGAGGTCGCAGACCAAGACGTGCTGGACGTGCAGATCACGCTGCCCGACGAACTAGAGAACCTCCCCTACATCGAGCAGTGCGCAACCTGAGCTAGCCGCTCGGCCTAAGCAACCTCGGCCGGGGGGTCGTGGTCCGTTTAGCCTCGACGCGACTCCGGGCGGACTGCTCTTAGGAACGGTTGATAACAGGAGGGATAACACACCACTCCGACCGAATTCCCACTATAACGACTAAGTGTTGATTTGATGAGGGTGATATGAACCCGTAGAAATCGTCCATGGGCCTGTTTTCCTAAGTAACAAAACCAATAACATCGGCAAGCAGTATGGCTGGGAGGCAGAGGCTCACTGCGAAGTTCGTGGCCACCGTGACGGAGCCGGGCACCTACGGCGACGGAGGCCGCGGATCCCACGGGCTCATCCTGCGGGTGCGGAAGGCCAAGGGCGGGGGCGTGACCAAATCGTGGGTTCAGCGGCTCATCATCAACGGCAAGCCCACCCACCTTGGGCTGGGGCCCACGTGGCTTGTGTCCTCCGCCGAGGCCCGCGAGCTGGCGTTGGACAACCACCGCATGGTGCGCAAGGGGGGCGACCCCCGGCGCGGCGCGGGCATCCCCACCTTTGCCGAGGCCGTTGAGCAGGTAATCGCCATGCACTCAGCTGGTTGGAAGGAGGGCGGACGCACCGCCGAAGCATGGCGCACCCAGCTCGCCACCCACGCCGCCTCCCTGGCCGACAAGAAGGTGGACAGGATTACTCCCGGCGACGTGCTAGGCGTGCTGGAGCCCATCTGGCTCACCCTGCCGGAAATCGCCAGAAAGCAGCGCCGGCGCATCAGCTCGGTAATGAAGTGGGCCGTGGCCCAGGGCTACCGAATCGATAACCCAGCCGGCGACGCGCTGGCCGCAGCCCTGCCCAGGCAACAGAGCGCAACGCACCACCTGGCAGTCCCCGCTGAAAAGGTGGCCAATGTGATCGCCGCGGTCCACGCATCGGGAGCCTGGCAGGGAACCAAGCTGGCATTCGAGTTTTTGGCGCTCACGGCGTGCCGGTCGGGCGAGGTCCGCTTCGCCACGTGGACCGAGATCAACCGGGAGGCCCGGGTGTGGACCATCCCCGCCTCCCGCACAAAGACGTCCACCGAGCACCGAGTGCCGCTGTCCGACGCGGCGCTGAGGGTGCTCGAGGAGGCCGAGCAGATCGTCGACGGCAGCGGCCTGATCTTCCCCTCCCTCACCGGGCGGCCCCAGAACGACAGCACCCTGTCGAAGCTGCTGAGGGAGATGGGCGCGGGTATGGTTCCCCACGGCCTGCGGAGTTCGTTCAGAAGCTGGGCGGCTGAGGCCACCGACTATCCTTGGGAGATCGCCGAGATGGCTCTGGGCCACACCGTGGGAACCAAGGTGGAGCGGGCCTACCTGAGAACCGACCTGTTCGACAAGCGGGTCCAGCTCATGCAGGACTGGGCCGACTTCCTCACCCGATCGCCAAAATCGTCACAAAGAACGTAATACCCACCATCATTTGACTCGTCAACCAGCCGGGAAATACCAGATATGGCTCCGGCGGCGGGAGTGCTGCTGGTCGTCGCAGGTCCTTGCTCGCGCTCGGGGCGCTGCTGGCGTTAATCGCTAGCGTGCTGTTCTGGGCTGCTCCTTCGGATGCCCAGCGGAATGAGAGTCCTCCGGTGGCACTTGCCTCGGTGGCAGTGACGACTCCGGCCACTACGACTACTGCTGCTGTGGCGACGTTGACGAGCACCAGCTTCGATCCCGATGACGGCAACGCAGACTGCACGGGTTGCACCTTGAGGTGGGAGGTGGTGACCGAGGCCTATTCGTGGATAGCGCTTTCCACTACAACGGGAATTCGTGCGACCTTCAACGTGCCGAGTCCGGCGTTGGCGGCTCGA
>JAJDUJ010000006.1 GCA_022826705.1 Acidimicrobiia bacterium
CCGACGCAACACCGACCGAAAACCCGACTGCCGCCACGCCGCCCTATGCCTCGCCACCACCATCTTGATCACCGCAAAACTCATCGACCACAAAAACCGGTGGAACCCCTGACCAACCACCAATCCGCTAGGCCCCTTAGCCGCCCATCGCCGGGATGATCCGCTGGCCGTATGCGTTGAGGGTCTCGTCTTTCTGGTCGTGCATGAGATAGATGGCGAACTGATCCACGCCCAGCGCCTCCAGTTCGCGCAGCCGGGCCAGATGGGCGTCCTCGTCCCCGAGAATGCAAAAGCGGTCGATGATCTCGTCGGGAACGAAGTCGGTGTGTTCGTGGCCCGCTTTGCCGTGACCGCTGTAGTCATAGCCCTCTCGGCCGGCGATGTAGTCGGTGAGCGCTTGGGGCACACCCACCCCTTGGTCGCCGTAGCGGGCCACCAGGTCGGCGACGTGGTTGCCCACCATGCCGCCGAACCATCGGCATTGCTCTCGCTGGTGCTCGATGTTGTCGCCCACATAGGCGGGCGCGGCCACGCAGATGTACAGGCTGTCGGGATCGCGGCCCGCCTCATCGGCGGCCTGGCGGACGGCGGCGATGGTCCATTCGGCGATCGCCGTATCGGCCAATTGGAGGATGAAGCCATCCGACTCGCTGCCGCACAGGTGCAGCGCCTTGGGCCCGTAGGCCGCCATCAACACCTTGAGCTCCGACTCTCCGGCCCACGGGAAGTGCTGCTGGGTGTCGTTGTATTCGGTCTTGCGGCCTTCAGCCAGGTCTTTGATCACCCGCATGGACTCGCCCAACGTGGCCAGACTCCGGGGTTTGTGGCCGATAACCCGCATTGCGGAGTCGCCTCGGCCGATGCCGCACACGGTGCGGTTGCCGAACATGTCGTTCAGCGTGGCGAAGAGCGAGGCGGTGACCGTCCAGTCCCGGGTTCCGGGGTTGGTGACCATGGGCCCGACGATCATGCGGTTGGTGGCCGAGAGCATCTGGCTGTAGATCACGTAGGGCTCTTGCCACAGCACATGGCTGTCGAAGGTCCAGCCGTAGTTGAAGCCGAGTGTCTCGGCCCGCTTGGCCAGCTCCACCACCCTCCATGCCGGAGGATCGGTCTGAAGAACAACTCCGAAATCCATCGCTACCTCCTCATCCAATCGGACCTATCACTCATTGGTCGGAAAGCCCAGATCAACTGTGCTGGTGGCGGGATCGGGCCATCGGGCCGTCATGACCTTGGGCCTGGTGTAGAAGCGGATTCCCTCGGGGCCGTACATCGTGGTGTCGCCGAAGAGCGAGTCCTTCCAGCCGCCGAAGGAGTGGTAGCCCACCGGCACGGGAATGGGGACGTTGATGCCCACCATGCCCGCGTCGGCATCCTCTTGGAACTGGCGGGCCGCCCCGCCGTCCCGGGTGAAGATGGCCGCCCCGTTGCCCCACGGGTTGTCGGCAATGAGCTTGGCGGCCTCGGCGTAGGTGTCGCACCGCACGACGCTGAGCACCGGGCCGAAGATCTCGTCCTGGTAGGCATCCATGTCGGTGGTCACGTTGTCCAGCAGCGACACCCCGAGAAAGAAGCCGTCGTTGTCGAACCGGGTGTTGCGGCCGTCCACCACCACGGTTGCTCCCTGCTCGGCGGCGGAGCCGATGTAGCCGGCAACCCGGTCGCGGTGCTCACGAGTGATCAGCGGCCCCATGTCGGAGGCCGAATCGGTGCCGTCGCCAATCACCAGCTTCTCCATGCGGAGTTTGATGGCCTCCACCAAGGGATCGGCCACCTCGCCCACCGCGGCCACCACCGAGATGGCCATGCAGCGCTCTCCGGCGGAACCGTAGGCCGCCGATACCGCCGAGTCGGCGGCCAGTTCGACGTCGGCGTCGGGCAGCACCACCATGTGGTTCTTGGCCCCGCCCAGCGCTTGCACCCGTTTGCCGTGCGAAGTGCCGGTGGCGTACACGTAGCGGGCGATGGGCGTGGACCCCACGAAGCTGGCCGCCTTCACGTCGGGGTGCTCCAGCAGCCGGTCCACCGCCACCTTGTCGCCGTGTACCAGGTTGAGCACACCGGGCGGGAAACCGGCCTCCTGGAACAGCTCGGCGATGAACATGGGGGCCGATGGATCGCGCTCCGAGGGCTTGAGCACGAATGTGTTGCCGCAGGCAATGGCGTTGGGCGCCATCCACATCGGAACCATGGCCGGGAAGTTGAACGGCGTGATGCCGGCCACCACCCCGAGCGGGCGGCGCACGGAGTAGACGTCAATGCCGGTGGATGCCGCCTCGTTGTGGCTTCCCTTGAGATGCTCGGCCAAACCGCAGGCGTATTCGATGTTGTCGATGGCCCGAGCCACCTCGCCCATGGCATCGCTATGTACCTTGCCGTGCTCAGCGGTGAGACGCCTGGCTACCTCCTTGGCGTTGTCCACCACCAGATTCCGGAAGGCGAACATGAGGGTGGTTCGCCGGGCCACCGAGACCTGGCACCACACCTCGAACGCGGCTTGGGCCGATGCCACCGCGGCGTCAACCTCAGTGGCCGATGCCAGCGATAGGAGTCCCGTCTGCTCACCGGTGGCCGGGTTGAAGACTGGGGAGCTCCGGCCCGATGTGCCGGCCACCTGCTGGCCGTCGATTAAATGATGGATTTGACGCATTCCCCCTCCGGTTATCCAGGTTCTAAATCAGGTAGGAGCTGAGACCGCGGCGCAGGTATTGCCCGTCACCCATGGAGCCCAGGTACTGATTGTTGTCGACGATGACCCGGCCCCTCGACAACACGGTGTCGACGTGGCCGCTGACCTCGATCCCCTCATAGGCGGAGTGGTCGATGTTCATGTGGTGGTTCTCCACGCTGATGGTCCAGGTTGCCTGGGGGTCGTAGATCACCACATCGGCATCGGAACCGGGCTGGATGATGCCCTTGCGGGGATAGAGGCCCATCATGCGGGCCGGGGTGGTGGAGCACAGCTCCACCCAGCGGGGCAGGGTGATCTCCCCGGAGGCCACCCCCTGGAAGATCAGGTCCATCCGGTGCTCGACGCCCCCGATGCCGTTGGGTATGGCCCGGAAGTCGCCAACGCCCAACTCCTTCTGCTCCTTCATGCAGAACGGGCAGTGGTCGGTGGCCACCACGGCCAGGTCGTTGGTGCGCAGCCCCTTCCACAGCTCGTCTTGGTGGTGGTCGTGGTGAGACCGTATCGGGGTTGAGCACACGTAGGCCGCTCCGTCCCAGCCCTGGTCGAGGTGCTCTTCGAGGCTGAAGTACAGGTATTGCGGACAAGTCTCGGCGAACACGTTGCCGCCGTTGTTGCGGGCGATGGCCACCTGCTCCAGCGCCTGCTTGGCCGACAGGTGTACGATATAGAGGGGGGCGGCGCCCACCTTGGCCAGTTGGATGGCCCGATGGGTGGCCTCCGACTCGAACTCGGCCCGGCGCACGTACCCGTGGTTCACCGGGTCGGTCTCGCCCCGCTCGTAGGCCTGCTCGGCCAGCACGTCGATGGCGATCCCGTTCTCGGCGTGCATCATCATGAGCCCGCCGTTGCCGGCGCACTGCTGCATGGCCCGCAGGATCTGGCCGTCGTCGCTGTAGAACACGCCGGGGTAGGCCATGAACAGCTTGAAGCTGGTGACCCCCTCGTTCACCAGCAGGTCCATCTCCTTGAGGGCGGCGTCGGTGACGTCGCCGATGATCATGTGGAAGCCGTAGTCGATGGCGCACCGGCCCTCGGCCTGCTCCATGCGAGCGTCGAAGCACTCGCGCACGTCCAGCCCGTAGCTCTGGGTGGCGAAGTCCACGATGGTGGTGGTGCCGCCCCAGGCGGCGGCCCGGGTGCCGGTCTCGAAATTGTCGGAGGCGATGGTGCCGCCGAAGGGCAGCTCCATGTGGGTGTGTACGTCTACCCCGCCGGGCACCACCAGCTTGCCGGCGGCGTCAATCACCCGGTCAGCCCCGTTCTCGGCTGACAGGGCCAGCTCGGACCTCGGCTGCAACACGGCGACGATCACCTCGCCTTCGATCAGGACTTCGGCCGGATCAGCTCCGGTCGAGCTCACCACCGTGCCGTTCTTGATCAAAATGGTCATGGTTTCTGCCCCCTATTCGTCTTCGATGAGAGTGGTCATGCCTCAAACCTGCCTGTCGATTTCCTCAATGGTCTCGAGAATGGCGGTCACGCCCTCGTCGATCTCCTCCTCGGCCACATCCAGCATCGGGGTGATCCGAAGGGCGTTGCCGTACAGCCCTCCCTTGCCCACCAGAAGCCCCCGCCGCTTGCACCCTTCGAGCAGTTCGCCGGCCCGGCTGGCGTCGGGCTGAATCGAGCCCGGCTCCACTATCTCTATGGCCTGCATAAGCCCCTTGCCCCGCAACTCGACGATCCACGGCGTCTGCTCGGCCACCGGCCGAAGCGCGTCGGCCAGCCGCTTGCCCATGCGCAGGGCGTTGCCCTGGAGGTCGTTTTCCCGCACGTAGTTCAACGTGGCCAGCCCCGCCGCCGTCGACAGCGGGTTCCCGCCGAACGTGGAGAAGCTCAGGGCCTTGATGGTGTCCATGATCTCGGCTCGGGCCACGATGCCCGCCAGCGTGATCCCGTTGCCCACGCCCTTGGCGAAGGTGAGCATGTCGGGAACGATGTCGTGGGCCTGGTAACCCCAGAAGTGCTCGCCGGTGCGCCCCCAGCCGGTCTGCACCTCGTCGGTCACGAACAGGATCCCCCGGTTGGCCAGCACCTTGTGCATCGACCCGAAGAACCCGTCCGGCGGGGTGGCGAACCCGCCGACGCCCTGGATGGGCTCGGCGATGAGGCAGGCCGCCGACCCGGTGGTCATCATGTCGAGAACCTGGGTGAGGTCGTCGGTGCAGGCCTCGGTGAACTCCTCGTCGTCCAAGTGCCGGAAGGGACTGCGCAGCTGATACGCCCCGTGGACGAAGTGTACCGACAGGCCCGAGAGCGCGGTCGACGACCAGGAGGAGTGCGAGGTTATGGCCTGCGCGGTGAACGAGCGGCCGTGATAGCTGTTGCGCATGGCCAGCACTTCGTTGGACTTTCGGTGGCTGGTGGCCAGCAAGATGGCGGTGTCGTTGGCCTCGCTGCCGGAGGTGGTGAAGAACACCCGGGCGTCCGGGATGCCGCTGATGGCCGCGATCTCCTCGGCCAACTCGATCATCGGCTCGCAGAGGTACAGCGTGGAGGTGTGCAGCACCTTGGACGCCTGCTCACCGATGGCCGTAGTAACCGCAGGATTGTTGTGCCCCACCATGGTGGTGAGCACGCCGCCGAAGAAGTCGAGGTACCGGTTCCCCTCCACGTCCCACACGTAGCTCCCCTGGCCGCGCTCGATGCTGATGGGATCGGCGTAGAGCGGCTTGACGTAGGAAGGGAGAATCGCCTGGTAGCGCTGATGCAGAGCGGCGTTGGTGGTCACGGCGGTGGGCTCACGCCTCGGTGAGGGGCCCGTACATGTCGGGGCGGCGATCTCGGTAGAAGGCCCACTGCGCTCGGGTCTCGTCGATCATGGCGAAGTCGAGGTCGCGGATCACCAGCTCCTCCTCCTGGTCAGATGCCGGATCTTCAACGAATTGGCCGCGGGGGTTGGCGAAATACGACGTGCCGTAGAAGTCGTTGTCGCCCAGCGGCTCGATGCCCACCCGATTGATGGCCCCCACGAAATACATGTTGGCCGCGGCCGACGCCGTCTGCTCCAGCTTCCACAGATACGCCGACAGGCCCCGGCTAGTGGCCGAGGGGTTGAACACCACTTGGGCGCCGTTGAGGCCGAGGGCGCGCCAACCCTCAGGGAAGTGGCGGTCGTAGCAGATGTACACCCCGACTCTTCCCACTGCGGTGTCAAACACCGGATAGCCGAGGTTGCCGGGGCGGAAATAGAACTTCTCCCAGAAGCCCTTCACCTGGGGGATGTGAGTCTTGCGGTACTTGCCCAGGTAGGTGCCGTCGGCGTCGACGACCGCGGCGGTGTTGTAGAGGATTCCCGGCTGCTCTTCCTCGTACATCGGCAGCACCAGCACCATGCCGTGCTTGGCGGCGATCTCCTGGAACCGCTTGGTGGTGGGCCCGTCGGGGATGGCCTCGGCGTAGCTGTAGTAGTCGGTCTCCTGCACCTGGCAGAAGTAGGGCCCGTAGAAGAGCTCCTGGAAGCACATCACCCGGGCTCCTGCCGCCGCGGCCTCAGTCACATACTTCTCGTGCAACTCGACCATGGACTCCTGATCACCAGTCCACGCGGCCTGCACGATTGCAGCCCTGACGACATCGGACATGGGGCGCCTCCCAAGCTCTCTTTGCGGCGCTTTCGGGGGTTAAATGCCCGACAGCGCTGACTTAAGGAATAAACCCCCGATTATTATCGAACTCAGCACTCCACTGCAAGAGCCTCTTCAACCCAATGATAACCCGTATCGACGACACACCCTCACCCTCTCCACTCACGCACCCCCTATCCACACCTGAAAGGAATAGCCCTCTTCAAGCCACGAGTCCTCATAATGTGGACGAGTGAACAGCAACCGCACACCTCCAGGCTGCAAGAGATTGGGGACAGGAATCCTGTCCACAGCAACATACTCTTGTACTCTGGTGGCGCTGGAGTAACCAGTTGTGAAAAGAACAGCCCTTTTTACATCACTTACAACGCCATTTCTGTCAACAATAGCAACGTAGGCTCGAAGATCATCAATGGCCTGGTAGCCAATGGGAGCACTCAAGGTTGGGTGCGAATCAGGAGTGTCAATGTAAGCGTAGAGATCTACAAAGCCAGCGGGTGTTTCAAAATCATAACAATATTCTTCAGTTCTCAGTCGCAAATGGACATCGTCCGCCTGGGTATCTTCCAGGCGTAGCCCACAAGGTAAGTCACCATAGGTAGCCACAAAGGTATCGATACTGACATGCTGATAGATTTTGAAATACCTATCAGTAATATATCCTTCATAGTCCCCCCACCAATACGAACTCTCCTCTAAGCGAGCGTCTGCTTCCTTTTCGTACACTGAGCCTACTGCAAAATGAGCAATGCGGAACGATCGACTGATATCAACCTTCTCCGACAAGGTCGCTGAAACGTTGAATTCAAATTCTGAGTTAGAAGCACTCCCTTCCCAACCACCAATATAGATTTCAAATGGAGCACGTTCTCCTGGTTGGATGGTCAATGGCCACGCCCAAAAGTTTTCAGTATCTACGTTGTTCGCTCTCACTATCCTTACTACCACATCGCGGGCGAACAGCCGATCTGACACATTGTGAATCAATCCCCGCACAAATCCATCATCTGCTGAAACTGTGAAGGGATCAATAAGAATTGACTCTGCAAGCATTGGATATGACTGGAAATCATTAAACAAGCCATAATATCCCAATGGGACATCAAATGTGTGAGCTCGGGCACTCCCAATAATTTTATAGTCTTCTTTCGTCAAACCACCAGACCGGTCGCAGGACCCCGATGACCAACCCCTGTGTTCTTCTAAATTTGTATCACTCTGGCTAACTGCCCGTAATCGGTTCGATAAGGGCTCCATCGAATCTGCTTTACCAACCCACGTTTGGACGCCAGTGCGGCGAGAAAAAGCAGATGTCTCAGTCATACCTGTTATTTCCGCATAGATCTCCGGCGTTGTCCTTATCGCAAATGTTGGGTCGATTCCACCTGAGTCGAAATTGATAAACGAGGTTTGTGGTGCAACGATCCGCCTTCGCGTTCCGTCACTATCCTCATCAAATTCCACTTTAAATGGAATCGATTCTATCACATCCAATACGCGATTTGATTCAGTTATAGCCCGAAAAACTCGAATATTATTTACTTCAACGTGGAGTTTCTCATCGTAGTGCTGCGGGAACACACGTTCAGGTATATAGTACAAATCGGAATGTTGGAGCATGGAGAATTCAGATACAATGGCATCTAAGTCCACGCTGTCCACCAACACACTTGGATACGCCTGTTCAAATGACTCTCTACTTATAAGATGATGTTCAGGGCCTCGAGACCAATTCTCCCACTCCTCAAACTCGTATAGACGTTCATCAAATATCATCAAGTACAAGGGGCGGTTTCCCGTTAAAGTCCCCGACCTATTGAAGTCATTACCAAAGGCTCGACTAACATCTACATCGGTTGAAAAATTGTAAGTGACATTGGCCAGAACATTGCCTGCAGGCTCACGCCTAAGAGTCCGAACTTCTTGATATCCCCATGGAGATATACGTTCGTTCTTAGTCCTAAAGTGAGGCGAGTCTATCGGAAGTCGACTAGGCACCCAATCAATAGCTATCTCAAAAGGAGCACGTTCGCCGGGCATGACTGTTAGTGGCCACTGCCAAGTAGCGCCGTCAGCACCATCCAAGGATTCAAGAGTGACAACAACATCTCTTGCAAACATTTTGTCAGAAAGATTGCGTACGAACCCTCGCGCCACACATTCCCTTATGTCAAATGACTCAACAATCAATTCATCTCGAGGTTCAGCCGGAACCTCAATGTCAAATGCATAAAAGTAGGAGTCAGGAATGTTGTTATAATCTTCAATCAATGGTCTTTCGACACGAATTGTCCCATCCTCTGTAAGAATACCGACATGAAAATGCTCTTCATCCTCCCATGGCTCCACCACTTGTATCTCTTCTTCTAGCTCACTTTCTGGATCTAAGGCAAAAAATTCAGCTTCAGGAGCATACGGTTCTCTATTTTTTTCAGATGTGGAACTTTTGCTGATTGCTTCTTCAGATTCAACATCTTGCGCACTTACCAGATAACCGTTAGAGAACTCTGATGTTGCGTTTGGTGGCAACGGAGTCGGGATTGAAACAGGTGTCTCTTCCACTGGTTGCAAACTAGGCGAGCCTGTAGGTGCGACCACTTCGGCAGCAGACTCTTCAATCGTATTTTGTGGAATCCCATCACTCTGCGATTCAGGCAGTTTAGAACCGCAGTAGGTCATCATAACAACCATGAAAACTACGGCTGCAAGCGCAGTCCTCCAATTTGAGATCCAGTTTCCTCCGTTCTGTGCCAGATTGGCTCTAGGTCTGGTATTCACAACACCTTCATACTCCTACCCAATCGCAAAAGACGACAGATTGTCCAAAGAATCGAAACGTATCGCAATGCTCAACTTGCAATTTGTGTCTATCTTCCGCGGTCCCACCATCTCGGAAGGGAACTGAGTCATCGTACCAACCTTCAACGATTGTGTTCCCATTCATGAAACTGCGATTTTCAATCTTTTCTCCAAATGGCTTGTATAATTCTTCTGCACAATCCATAGCTGCTATTCTCGGGTCTTTAGACTCAGGCGACACATCTCGGCCGGGACTGCATCGGACTACATCATTTTGGATTACGGATCGGTATATGGTCTTGTCGCTTGAAACAGTGTCAGAAGGCCAATATTGATAGCTGTTGGAACGAGGCCATTCGCGAGGCCAGACTGCAAACCTTGTATTCGTTAGAGTATCGGTAAAAGACAGGAAGGCCATAGGTACAGGTGTAGCACTTGCTGTCCAGTCAATCTCATCTTCTTTCACTTGTTGACTGTCTGAAGAGTCGGCAGATTTAGAGATTATATATTCGTAATCTGAAGGGTAGCCTTCGGCAGCTTCTAAGTCGTAGAGAAAGCATGGCATCGTCAGTTGGCTTGATTTCCATCGACATGTCCGCTGTTGAATACCGCCCTCTACTTGAGATGCTGTATCTACACTTCGAATGTTCAAATTTACTGACTGATAAATGCTGTCTGGGTCGCCTATATATGTCTTGTAACATTTTTCATTCTCGCTTGGAGTATCGCACGCAGACCACATTTTGATGGCCTTTTTGATTCCCGCGTCATCTGCTGACAACTTGCAATGCTCACCCAATAAGTAGGATGCCACACGGAGACCGCCTTCCCTAATATCTGCTCTTTGAGCATGATTTAACTGTTTGGTAATGTCCCAAGGATCCAGCTGCCAAAGCCCAACCCCGGGACTCCAATGTGCTCGGAGATATCCTGCCGTATCCATGTGGGAAAACAATCTCTCATTCAAACTCCTAGTCTTTTTCTTCACTTCTCCATTTTCCATATAAGTATGAGTCTGCATTTGCCAATTCAAATTATCCCATCGCGAAAGGGTCATTGGTGATGGGGCCCTGCTTCGGTGTTGTCCATCATTCAATTCATGGGAAGGCAGCATGAGCATAATTGCTGCAAGTTTTTTCTCGTCTATAGTTGTTTGGCAGCTATTCCACATGTTGGTGGGTGTTTTTATATATTGGTCTATCGCCGTCTTAGCGGCGTAGGCCACCCCTTTTATTGTTCCCTCCGTGAAATAGTATATTCCGTCATTTGAAATAAACCCGTCGGGTATCTTTGGGAGTGTTTTGATGTCGCAAGTGGCACTTGTAGTCCACCCCATGGGGGTCCAGGCCTGGACTGCTACTTCGTAGGTGGTCTCCTCAGCAAGCCCGGTGAAGGTGTGGGAGGTAGCGTTGGTGGCGATCCATTCGGGGTCCGTGTGTTTCCGGTCGCGGGCTATGCGGTAGTAGGCGGCACCGTTGGGCGTCCAGCGCACGGTGCCGTCGGTGTCGGCGGTTTGTGGGCATTGGCTGAATTCCAGATCGGCAGGCGCGGTTTGGCAGTGGGGGACGTGCCCGAGGACTTGCCATCTCTGCCCGCTGTCGGCGCTCTTCCATACCGTGATCCAGTGGATGGTGTTCGGCTGGAGGCCCGTGAGGGTCGCTCCTGTGGTGCCTTTGGCAAAGGTCTTTGTGCCCAGGTATTGGAAGTTGCCGTTCTGGTCGATGAGCGTTCTGGCTATCCGCCATTGGTAGTCCCCGTTGGGGTCGTCCCATTCGATGTCGATGGTGCTGGTGGTATGTGCCTTGCATTCGACGGTGGAGGTGGTGTGATCGTCGGTTGCGTCGCCGCTCTCAGGCTTGTATTCCACCCCGTTGTCAGATGCCTCTTTGGCCTTGGCGATAGTGCCCGCCCTGAGCTGCACGGTGTATTGCATGCCGGGTTTGAGATCGGTGAAGGTGTGGGAATTGCCGGCGGACACCACGATCTCCCACTCGCCGCCCCCCGAGGCCCCAGACGCGCCCGATGAGCCCGCGGGGCTGACTCTCGCTAGGTAGATCTCTGCACCGTCGACGGGTTGCCATTGGATGGTGAGGGTGTTGCCGCCGGTGGTATAGCCGGCCAGCACCGGGGTGTCGAGGTGTTTGGTGTAGCAGCGGGAAGCGGGGTTCACTTTGTGCCATTTCTCGTCTTTTCCGTACCACCACAGGTGGATCTCATAGGCTGTGCCTTTGGCCAGACCGGTGAACTCGGTGGTGTTCTCCTCGTACACTGTCCTGTAGTTGGCCCAGGAGCTGCCGGTCCAGATGGCCGCGTACCAGTACTGGGCCTCGTCTATGGGCGCCCATTGGAGCACGACGCTGTCAGACGTGGTCTGGTCGCAGTCCACCCCCGCCGCCGAGGTCACGCACCGGACCGTCGCAGCCTGCCCCCAGCCCTTCTCGCCGCCCGACTGCACGGTGACCGTGTGCATCGTGCCCGCCGCCAGCCCGGCGAACACACGGACCACACTCGCCGCATCGGGGGCGGGCTCGATGTCGTCGGTCCATGCCCCGCCGCCGATCCTCGCCCGATACTTTGTCGCCCCCGTCACCTTCGGCCACGACGCCGACACGCTGTTGGAGGTCGCCGTACACGACAGAGCCGGCGCCGCTATGTCGGCCAGGGTGGTGCAGTACACGCCTGCGAAGTGCTGGGCCTTGCCGCCCTTGACCGCCAGCACGCTCACCCAGTACCTCGTGGACGCAGCCAGACCGCCGAACACCACTGTGGTGGATGTAGTGCGCATCTGGGTCTGCGCGCTGTTGGGCACTGCCAGCTGGATCTTCGCCGAGTAGCCGTCCGCACCGACCACCGCGTCCCAGGAGAACCTGATCTGGGTGGGGGAAGCCTCGCACTCCAAGCCTGTGGGCGCGGGCAAAACCGACGCCGGAGTCGTGCAGCTAGCCGTGCCGGTCTGGCCCCAGCCCGCAGAGTTCCACCCCTGCACCCTCACCGAATAGGCCGTGGACTCCGCCAGATTCGAGAACACATGCGACAGCCCCGAAGCCGACGCCCACCCGCTGCCCCTGCTCACCCGGTACCGGGACGCGCCCCTGACCGATTCCCAGCTCGCCGTGATCGTGCTCGCCGTCGCAGTACAAGACACAACAGGCGCCGCAGGCGGCGCCGCCGTCGTACACACCGTGCTGGGATGCACCTGGTTCCACACACCGGTGGGCGACGCCCGCCACCAGAAGAAGAACGTATAGTCCACATTCGCCGCCAACCCGGTGAAAACCGTCGACAAAACCGACCCCGCCAACGCCCTGCCGTCCACATACTGATTCCCGACCGTCGCCCGGCCCACATACCACTGATGAACCCTCGAATCGGCCCTCCAATACAACTGCACCCCGCTCGCCGACACCGCCCCGCACACCGGCGGGCCCACCGCGGTGGTGCAATACACTCCCGAGTAATACTGGGCCACACCCCCCACGTTCGAGTGCACCCCGATGTAATACCTGGTAGAAGACGACAGGCCCGCATACACCGCCGTCGTCCCCGAAGTCGTCCTCACCGTCTGGCCGCCCACACCCGACGCCAACTGCAACTTCGCCGTGTAATTGTCCGCCCCGGTCACCGCGTTCCACGAGAACACGATCACCGAAGCCGTCACCGAACACGACAACCCCGTCGGCCCGGGAAGAATCTGGGCGCTCCCGCACACAGATCTACCCGCGCACATCGCCAAACCCCCGAACCCCTCAGGCGCAGGACCCTCCACCGCCTCCACCTCAACCGGCGCCTCCAAAAAACCGCCCCCGAACACATCCGCAACCGGGCCCGGCTCCCCGTCCTGGCCTGAAACCGGACCGGGCATACCCGACTCGTCCAAACGGCCCAAATCCTCATCCAACGGGCCATCCAAAGGAGGCGAACCCGGCTCCGCCTCAACCTCTGCGAACCCGTCCTCCCCGCCCCCCAAAACCCCGTCAACCTGCCCCGCCACCAACCCGCCCCCAACACCCAAAGGAGGCTCAGAAGGAACCGGAAAACCCTCCGAAGACTGCGCCCCAACAGGCACCCCCACCCCAACCGACACCAACAACCACACCAACACCACAGCCCACAAACGCCTGCCCATACCGCCAAATGCTACCTACAGCCGAGCCAACCCCAGCGTCACCCCCAGCAGATCCGGTGCAACGACACAGTTACCCACCTCGCCGGAGCCGCCGCTAGTTCCATCCTCTAACTAGGGGCGGAATATCTACTTCCTGGAACCCTCGCCAGCCAGAACCCGGTCTAGCTCGGTGTGCATGTTGACGAGGCGGCAGTCGAAATCGCCCAGAACCAGCTCGTCGATGCCGTTTGAGGCCATCCCGGCTTGCACCCGCCCGATGCCGTCCAGGTCTTGGTTCACCACTTCGGCAATGACCGTTCCCTCGGGGAAGTGGATCATCTCGGGGGGTGAGCCGGAATTTGCTCGGTCGCCCAGCCGATGGAACAGCCAGAAGTCGAAGTGGGAATGTCCGGTGTGATCGCCAGGGCGAGCCCGGAAGATGGTGTACATGTCGCTGTGCACGTTCAGCACCACGTTGGGAAACACCAGATAGTGGTAGTCGTCGAGGATCTGCTCGTCGGTGTAGTGGCTGAAGTCCACATCCTCGGCCGCCGCTCGGTCCCGCACCAGACCCACCGCCCAGTCCCGAGCGCTTTGGCCGGCCAGATCCACTTCGTCATCGGGCTGGAGCCCCAGCATGGTGCTGTAGTTGTCCACGAAGGCTCGGGCCACCTCGTCTTGGTCGGCATCGGGGAATCGGGGCGAGCCGATCCCCAGGGGGATCTTCATCATGGAGTGGCCCCGGTCCCACAGCTCGTAGGTGGTGTTGAGCGCATCCATGAACCCCCGCAGGCCGGGGTGCAGCCCCTCCAAGTGGTAGGCCTCGTTGAAGGCGTCCACTGTGGTCTTCCAGTTGCCGCCCAGCGGGATGGTCCAGCAGGCCGTCAAGCTCCGCTCCCCCAAGTTGAACGGGGCCAGGGTGTCGGGTACCGGGTCGAGGAACTCGTCGAGGTCGGGGCCGTTGGGGGATGGGTTGATGAACACCATCTGATGCCAAGTGCCCAGCCGAACCGGGGCCAGAGACAGGTTCTCGTTGGCCACCACGCCGAAGTGCTTGCGGTACACGATCTCCTTCAGCGACCCGTCCAAGCCGTAGCACCAGTCGTGGAACCCGCAGCGCAGCTCGTCGGCGTTGCCCTTGCCCTCGCAGAGCTGGAACCCCCGGTGGCGGCAGGCGTTGTAGAACGCCCGCAGCTCGCCGTCGTGGCCCCGGACCACCAGATAGCTCTGGTTTCCGATGCGGTACTCGAACCAGTCGCCGGGCTCGGCCACATCGCTGGTCAAGCAGGCAAGCTGCCAGGTGGACGGCCACAGTCGCTGCCGTTCCAGCTCGGCGTAATCCTCGTCGAGGTAGCGGGCCTTGGGCAGCCGGGTCGGGGCGCCGTCGCCGTTGCCGGGGCGAATCTGATAGCGGTCCAGGTCGATGCCCATGGCAGGTTGGGCGCTACCGGGTGCCGCGCACCAGCCGGCCGGGCCGGGCCCCGGTGTCCTTGCCCTGGCTGCGGGTCACCTCGCCGGCCACAACGGTGGCCACATAGCCATCCGCCTGCTGGTCGAGCCGGCGTCCCCCGGCGGGCAGGTCGTACACCACCCGGGGGGAGCGCAAGGTCAGGACCTGATGGTCGATCACATTGGCGTCGGCCCGCTTGCCCACTTCAAGCGTTCCCCGATCGTCCAGCCCATACAAGGAGGCGGTGTCGTGGGTCTGCTTCTTGACCACCCACTCCAGGGGGAGCTGCTCGCCCCGGGTGCGGTCCCTGGTCCAGTGGGTGAGCATGAAGGTGGGGATGGAGGCGTCGCAGATCATGCCGCAGTGGGCCCCGCCGTCGGACAGCCCCGACACCCCGGCGGGGTGCAAAAGCTGCTCCCGGATGACGTCGTGGTTCTCCTCGACGTAGTTGAACATAGGCAGCATCATCAGGGCCCGGCCGTCGTCCTCCAGGGAAAGGTCGTAGAGCATCTCCAGCGGATCCACCCCGCGGGCCTCGGCCATGGCGGTCACGGTGCGGTCGTGGGTGGGCTCGTAGTCGGGCGGGTCGCCGATCACGTACAGCTTGTGGATCATCGAAGCCACCATGCTGGGCATCTGGTCGAACAGCACGCTGGGGTCGGGGGGCAGGTCGTCCTCGCCCAAGATGGCCGAACGGATCGCCGGCTTTTTGAGCTCAGCTACGAGATGGTCGAAGGGCAGATGAGCCAGCGACGCAAACGTGGGCCGCTTGGCGAATGCGTGGTTGGTTTGAAAGCCGATGAGCATCCCGAAGGGACGACCGGCAATTTGGGGATACACCCGGGCACCCTCGTCAACCGCCCGAAGCGACTCGTCCATCATCTCCCGCCACAAATCGGGAGCGGCCTCCACCTGCAACAGGGCGAACGACACCGGCACGTCGAAGTGGGCCGACAGTCGGCGCATCCAGTCCATCTCCTTGGGCGGGGCCACCAGATCCAGCCCCGCCGCACCCGCCGGGGCCAGCTCGAACACCCCGGAACCGGCATCGGCCAGCGCCCGGCCCAAACCGAACAGCTCGTCCTCGGCGGCAAAGGTGCCCGGCACCGGCTCGCCGTCGATGGCCCGGTGGCCCAGCGTGCGAGAGGTGGACACGCCTAGCGCGCCAGCCTCTATGGCCTCGCGCACGATGGCGTACATGGCTTCGATGTCGGTGGGGGTGGCCGGTTCGTTCTTGGCCCCTCGATCCCCCATCACGTAGCCCCGCACCGCGCCGTGGGCCACCTGAGCGGCCACGTCGATCGCCAGCTCGCGCTGTTGCACAACATCGAGGTACTCCGGGAAGCTCTCCCACCCCCAGGAGATGCCTTCGGAAAGGGCCGCTCCGGGAATGTCCTCCACGCCTTCCATCAGTTGGATGAGCCAGTCTTCTTTGCCGGGCTGTACCGGGGCGAACCCCACACCGCAGTTGCCCATCACCACGGTGGTCACGCCGTGGTTGGACGACGGCTGGAGCATGTCGTCCCAGGTCACCTGCCCGTCGTAGTGAGTGTGGCAATCCACGAAGCCGGGGGTCACCAGCCGCCCGGTAGCGTCGATGGTCTCAGCGGCGTCGGGAGCGGGACCGCCGCTGCGGTCCACCACGGCCACCTTGCCCTCTTTGACTCCGATGTGGCCCGTGAAGCGGTCGGCACCGGTGCCGTCCACGATGGTGCCGTTGGCGATGACCAGATCCAGCACTGCTCTTCCTCCCAGTGTTGTTGTTCGGCGTTCTGTTGTTGGCTAGCGGTTGCTAGCCCGTGGCTCCGGCCCGGAGCAGCTTGCCGGGACGGGCCCCGGTGTCTTCACCATTGCGGCGGGTCACTACCCCGCTGACCAGCGTAGCGACATATCCGGTGGCCCTCTGATCGAACCGGCGGCCCCCGGCAGGCAGGTCGGCCACCAGCTTGGGCGGGTGCAGCGTCAGGTGCTCGTGGTCGATCACATTGATGTCGGCCTTCATGCCCGACTCCAGCGTGCCCCGGTCGGTGAGGCCGAAGAGGCGGGCGGTGTCATGCGACTGCTTGCGCACCACATACTCCAAGGGGAGCTTCTCGCCCCGTTGGCGGTCGCGAGCCCAGAAGGTGAGCAGCCAGGTGGGCATGGAGGCGTCGCAGATCGCCCCGCAGTGGGCCCCGCCGTCGGACAGCCCCGATACTCCCGACGGATGCAGGAACATCTCCCGCACCGCGTCGGCGTTGCCGTGGCTGTAGTTGAGGAACGGGAACAGCAGCAACGCCCGACCGTCATCCTCTAACAGCAAGTCATAGAGCAGATCCTCAGTCTCCCGCCCCTGAGCCTCGGCGATGGCGGCCACCGACCGCTCGGGACCGGGCTCGTAGTCGGGGGGATCGCCTAACACATAGATCCGATGGAGTTGGGTGCCCATGTACTCGGCGAACTGATTGGTGAAGGAGCTTTCCTCCGACAGGATGGCGGCCTTGCGCTCAGGCCGGCGCAGCTCGGCTACCAGCTCTTCGAGGGGCAGCTCGGCAATCTCGGCGAAGCTGGGCCGGCTGCTGAAGGCATGGTTGGTCTGAAGCCCGATCAGGATGCCGTTGCACCGAGGGGCAATCTGGGGGTGGAGCTGGGCTCCCTCGGCCACCGCATCGGCCGACAGGTCCATGATCTCCCGCCACAGCTCGGGGGCGGCATCCACCTGCACCAGGGCGAAGGTGACCGGGCGGCCGGTGGCGGCCGACAGGCGGCGCATCCAGTCGACCTCTTTGTGGGGAGCGGCCAAGTCTTCGCCAATCACTCCGGCGGGGGCCAGCTCGTACAGGCCGTGCCCCACCTCGGTGAGCGCCTCGCCAATGCCGAACAGCTCGTCCTCGGCTGCATAAGTGCCGGGAACCGGCTCGCCGTCGATGGCCATGTGGGCGATGGTGCGCGACGTGGAGAACCCGAAGGCCCCCGCTCGCAACGCCTCGGCCACGATCTCGCGCATCTGGTCGATGTCCTCAGGGGTGGCCGGCTCGTTCTTGGCCCCCCTCTCCCCCATCACATAGGCCCGCACCGCTCCATGGGGTACCTGGCAGCCGATATCAAGTGACAGGGGCTTGCGCTCCAGGGCATCGAGATACTCGGGGAAGGTCTCCCACTCCCAGGTAATGCCCTCCGACAGCGCGGCACCGGGGATATCTTCCACCCCCTCCATGAGCTGGATGAGCCATTCCTCGGTGCCAGGACGCACCGGGGCGAACCCCACCCCGCAGTTGCCCATCATCACCGTGGTCACCCCGTGGTGAGCCGACGGCTCCAGGATCGGATCCCAAGTCACCTGGCCGTCGTAGTGGGTGTGGCAGTCCACGAATCCGGGAGTCACTACCAGCCCAGCGGCGTCGATTACCTCTTCGCCCTCCAGATCGGGGTTGCCGCCCGGGTATACCCCGGCAATCTGCTGCCCGTCGATGGCAACATCCCCAGTGAACGGCTCACCACCCGTGCCGTCCACAATCAAACCGCCCTTGATCACCAGGTCGTGCATGACGCCATGGTAGATGGTGGCGTACTCCCACCGCCGATCCGCAGACGCTGGGAACAGAACAAATTGCGGCGCTGGGGTAACGTCGGGGGATGGCTGAGATCATCGTGTACCACAACCCCGGTTGAGGCAGTTCCCGGGGCGCGCTTGAGATCCTCGAGTCGCGGGGCGTCGAGTTCGACGTCGTCCAATACCTCAAGAACCCGCTGGGGCGGGACGACTTGGAGCGGTTCTTGGAGCTGCTGCCCAACGAGCCCACTGATCTGGTGCGGGAGGACAACAACTTCAAGGAGCTCAGGCTGAACATCGGCGACTACCAGAGCGCCGGTGCGGTTGTCGATCTGCTGCTGGAGCACCCCAAGCTGATGCAGCGTCCGGTGGTGGTCCGCGGCGACCGAGCCGTGATTGCCCGCCCCTCCGAGGTGGTTGAAGAGCTGCTATGAGGGTTGAAAGCGGCATGTCTCAGGCTGAAGCCAGAGCGCGACAGCATTCCTCGACGAGGCGCCGGAAGCCGCGGAAGACCCCGCTGGGCGAAGACGAATTCCCCGAGGATGCGACCATCGTGGCCGGGCCCGACGGCAAGCCGTATCCGGTGGCCGCGGTCTGGCGGCGGGCGCTGGCCCGGCTGATCGACGCCATCACCGTGTTCTTCATCCAGTGGATGTTCACCGTGATCCAAATCCTGTGGTTCATGGACGACGTGTCCAACCGGTGGCAGCCCGAGCCCTGGGGCCGGGCCACCGCAGCCATATTGGGCTACATCTTCTTCCACTTTGTGTACACGATGGTGTTCCTGCGCTGGAACGAGGGCCAGACCCCGGCCATGGATTTGATGAAGCTGCGGGCCGTGCGCACCAAAGACGGCAGCCACCTTGGTTTGGGCCGGTGCGGCGCCCGATGGCTTGTGGGCGGGGTGGCGTGGATTGCGCCCCCCGTGGTGCTCGGCGGGATCATCTTGAACGCGGCCACCTACCTGACGGTCCCCTTCGATCGCCGACGTCGTACGGTGTCGGACTGGGTGGCGGGAACCACGGTCATCGCCTACAACCGCGACAAGGAGGATCCCGACGGGGTAGCCGAGGAAGTGCTCGACGAATTTGGCCGGCCTATGTCGGTGCGGGCCCAGATTCGGCGCAAGTACGGGATAACTGGACTCTTCGGCGGCATGGGGGACTTGGGCGGGCGACGAGGCAATCAGCCTCCGCCAAGCCGGGAGCGGTCCCAGGCTTCCCAGATGGATTGAGATTCGCCTACCATGTCAGCCAGTTTGAGGGCAGTCCGTAAACGACGGGGGGAAAGCCGTGGCAGCTGAGCGTCCGCTCTTAGAGGTAGAGAACCTCCGCACCTATTTCGATACGCCGAGAGGGATCTTGAAGGCGGTCGACGGAGTGAGCTTCACGTTGGACAAGGGCGAGACCATCGGCATTGTGGGTGAGTCGGGTTCGGGCAAGTCGGTGCTGGTGCGCTCGATCATGAACATCTTGACCAGCAACGCCATCATCCCCGATGGCTCCGAGGTGTTCTTCGACGGCAAGGACACCCGCAACCTGAGCCGGAGCGAGGCCAAGCACTTCTGGGGCACCCAGATGGCAATGATCTTCCAAGACCCGATGACCTCGTTGAACCCGGTCAAGAAGGTGGGCATCCAGATCACCGAGTCCATCCGCTACCACCTCGGTGCGTCCAAGCAGGAGGCCATGGAGAGGGCTCTGGAGCTCATGGTGCAGGTGGGCATCCCCGAGCCCCGCAAGCGGCTCAAGGAGTATCCCCATCAGCTATCGGGCGGGATGCGCCAGCGGGTGACCATCGCCATCGCCCTGGCCTGCAATCCCAAGCTGTTGATTGCCGATGAGCCCACCACCGCACTGGATGTGACCGTGCAGAAGCAGATCCTCGACCTGCTGGCATCGCTCCAAGAGGAGTTGGGCATGGCCATGATCCTCATCACCCACGATTTGGGCGTGGTGGCCGGCCGAGCCCGTCGCATCGGGGTGATGTACGCCGGAAAGATGGTGGAGACCGCCGACACCACCACGCTGTTCCACCACATGAACCACCCCTACACCGAGGCGCTGTTCAAGTCGATCCCCCGAGTGGAGCACCAGAGCCACACCCGGCTCGATGCCATCAGCGGCCGCCCGCCCGACATGGTTCTCGATCTGGTGGGATGCCGGTTCGCCCCACGGTGCCGCTACGCCCAGGAGCAGTGCATTACCGACGAGCCGGACCTGTTCGACACTGGCCAGACCGGACACCGCCAAGCCTGCTTCTACCCGGTGGGTTCGCCAGAAAACGCCGAAGCACTGGCCGCCAACCAGGCAACTGGAATCACCGCCGCCGGTCTCGACCTGACCGCCGCCGCGGTCTCCTAGCCCGGCGATCGCACTCTCGAGGAGGACTCACTCATGGCTGGAACTGGCAAAGTCCATATGAGGGGCGAGGACGCCCTGGTTGCCGTCGAAGACCTGGTGATGGAGTTTCCTGCCGGGCGCCGGGCCGTGGTCCACGCCGTGTCGGGCATCAGCTTCGACATCCTCGAAGGGGAGACTCTGGGCTTGGTGGGCGAGTCGGGCTGCGGCAAGTCCACCACCGGACGGGCGATGATGCAGTTGCCCTCGCCCACGGCAGGATCGGTGCGATTCGACGGCGTGGAGATGACGGAACTGTCCAAGGAGGATCTGCGCCGCACCCGCACCCGGATGCAGATGATCTTCCAAGACCCGATTTCGTCGCTGAACCCCCGGCGCAAGGTGAAGGACATCGTGGCCGAGGGCCTGTCCATCTGGCACAACGATGCCGGAGACACAGCCGTCCAGAAAGTGAACGAGGTGCTCGACGCCGTAGGGCTCGACCCCGAGGTGGTGTCCGACCGCCGCCCCCATCAGTTCTCCGGGGGCCAATGCCAGCGCATCTGCATTGCCCGGGCCTTGGTGCTCGACCCCAAGGTGATCATCTGCGACGAGCCGGTTTCGGCGCTGGACGTGTCGGTGCAGGCCCAGATCCTGAATCTCCTGGAGGAGATGAAGGAGCGCTACGGGCTGACTCTGGTGTTCATCGCCCACGATCTGGCCGTGGTCAAGAACGTCTCCGACCGGGTGGTGGTGATGTATCTGGGCAAGGTGTGCGAGGTGGCCGGGCCCGACACCCTCTACGCCCACCCCGCCCACCCCTACACCGACGTGCTGTTGGCCTCCATCCCGGAACCCGACCCTGATCACCCGGTATCCGACCGGCAGATCACCGGGGAGCTGCCTTCCCCCATAAATCCCCCCTCGGGCTGCCGATTCCGCACCCGGTGCGAGAAAGTGCAGGATCTGTGCTCAGAAGAGGAGCCTGAGCTCCGGGAGATCGCCCCCGACCACTTCGTGGCCTGCCACTTCCCCAACGAAGTCCCGGTCAGCGTCAACGGCGACGGCGACGGCGACGGCAGCTAGCTCCGCCCAGCAAACTCAGAGTCTGTAGCGGCTCAACTCTCACGGCCGCCTGAACTCAGAGTCTGTAGCGGTAAACGTTGGTGTCTCGGATCTCAAAGCCGAGACGAAGGTAGAGACGGTTGGCCGCCTCTCTCGACGGGCGGGAGGTCAGATCCACGGTCACCGCTCCGGCATCGCGGGCCAGCTCCAGCGCCGCCTCGTTGAGCGCCCGACCCACTCCCTGGCCCCGAACCTGCTCGTCCACCACCACGTCTTCGATGATGGCCCGCAGCCCGGTGGGGATGCGCACCAGCACCAGAGTGAGGCTGCCCACGATGGCGCCGTCAGACCGGGCCACCAACAGCCGGGTGGCCTCCGAGGCGGCGATGATCTCAAGGGCCTCAGCCGATGGGGGCGGATTGGAAGACGAGAGCTGCGGGGTAAGCCGCTCGAACGCCTCCACCAGTTCTGCGGTGACATCGGTGGCCTCGGTGATCTCAACCGCCATGCAGCGAGACTACCGGCGCGAGATGGGGTTACTCCGAGCGGGGCGATAGGTTGGGCGGGTGACGATGATCACCTGGGTGGATGAGTCTCCCCGCGACAGGCCAGCCCTTGTGGCCGCCTTCACCGGTTGGAACGACGCTGGTGACGCCGCTTCTGGGGCACTGGCCTGGCTGGCCAGCCGCTGGGAGACCACCGAGGTGGCCACGCTGGATCCCGAACCGTTTTATGACTTCGCTGACACCCGCCCCCGGCTTCACTTGGAGGACGACGGGTCCCGGTCGCTGATCTGGCCCAGCAACGACCTGATGGCGGCCACCGTCACCGGTGCCGAGACACCCGACGGCGCCGATACCGAGTTGGCCCTGCTGGTGGGCACCGAGCCTCAGCTCAAGTGGCGAACCTTCGCCCAGCAGATCGTGGACATGGCCCAGCGGCTCGACAGCCCGCTGGTGGTCACCCTGGGGGCGCTGTTGGCCGACGTCCCCCACACCCGGCCCACCCCCATTTACGGCAGCAGCGACGACCCCGAGATGGCCGCCCAACTCGGCCTCACCCCCTCCAGCTACGAAGGCCCCACCGGCATCGTTGGGGTGCTCCACAACGCCTGCGCCACCGCCGGGCTGCAAACCGCCTCATTGTGGGCCGCGGTGCCGGGCTATGCCTCCGAGATTCCCTCCCCCAAGGCCTCCCTCGCCCTGGTGCGGAGGCTGGGGACCCTGTTGGACCTCTCCCCCGACACCTCGGAGCTAGAGGAGATGGCCGAAAGCTACGAACGCCATGTGTCCGAGCTGGCCGACCAAGCCGACGAGACCTCCGACTACATCGCCGAACTGGAGAGCGCCTACGACCGGGAAGCCGAAGAGAACGGCGAGATAGAGGAAATGCGCTCCACCGACCCCGGCGAATTCGTCGACCAAATAGAGCAGTTCCTCCGCGACCAGCCCAGCTGATCCAATTTCGGTCCTGACCCTGGCGACCAGCCCAGCTGACGGTCGCGATCGGCGCTAGGAGGGGGCCGGGGAGCTCAGCCTTCGTGGTTGCCGCGCCAGGGTGGGGTGCGGGGGTGGTCGAAGAGGAACTCTATGGGCTCGCCGCGGATGGCGGCGAAGGAGTGGGACAGCCACCAGTCGCTGCCGTGGACGCCGTCGGGGAGATTGTCGGGGCCGAAGAATCCAACGTCGCTGCACTCCAAGGGGTGGGGATCGAGTTGGCCGCCCACGGCTCGACACAAGAACACCATTGAGTACATCGGCACGGTGGTGAATCCCCGGCGCAGGCCGTCGTGGATGGCAATGGGCCGCTCCACCTCGCACACGATGCCGGTCTCCTCCAGCACCTCCTTCACCACCACCTCTGAGGGGGAGTAGCCCACATCGGCCCAGCCGGTGGGGTACAGCCACACCCCGGAGTCGGCCCGCTGCACCAACAGGATCTCGCCGCAGTCGTTGCCCACCACCGCGCCCACCGCCACCTTGGGGGTCACGTAGCCAGGTACACCGTCGCCCACCGACTTCATCCACTCGGCCACGAAGTTGTCGGGCGTCCAGCCTGAGCTCAGCGCGGCGGCCATGTCGGCGGCCACGTGCAGCACCTCCTCGAACCGCTCCTGCTCGTACTTGTTGTCGGTGAAGGCCAATCCGGTGCGGGCGATTCCGGCCAGGGCCTCCGACCACCGCCTCAGGTCGCCTTCCCCTACTACGGCCCGGCCTTCGTCAGTCATAGCCGCTAGATGGTCCCAACCGCCCTCATACCCGAGTAGAGCAGGTATCGATGGCGTGCTGGAGGGCCAGATTGATCTCGTTGATGTGGTCTGGATCGGTCACCTTGCTGCCCTCGCCGTCGCGCACGTAATAGGCGTGGACCACATCCCCGCCCAGGTCTTGCACCTTGGCGCTGAGGATGTCCAGCCCGAGCTGCGACAGGGCGCTGGTAACCCGGCTCAGCAGGCCGATGCGGGCCTGGGTGGCCAGCTCGATGATGGTGGCCGTGGAGGAGGATTCGTTGTCCACGCTCACCTTGGGGGCGATAACCGGCCGGGGGCTGAAGTCGGGCTCAACCTCGTAGGTGCTGATTCGCTCGGCCAATCGGGCCTCGATCGCCAATCGGCCGGCCAGGGCCTGCTCCACATAGGCGGTGACCTGGGACCAGTCGATTTCCAGGCCTAAGGTGCTCTCCACCTGGAACCGCTCCAACGCCATCCCATACTCAGAGTGGGCCGCGGCCAGAAGCACCCGCAGACCGCTCAGCGCCAGCGCCCCCGCCACGCGGGAGAACATGCCGTGCTGGTCGGGGGCGATCACCAACAGGGTGTCGCCTTCGCCCAGCACCAATCGCTCGCCGGCCTCCATCATCCCCCGCTGCTCGGGGGTGGGGAACCTCGACGTGATCTCGTCGATGTCGCCGCCCTCCATCACGTGAGCGCAGCGGGCCACCAGCTCGCGTACCAGGCTGGCCTTCCAAGCGCTCCACGCCGAAGGGCCGGTGGCCACCGAATCGGCCTCGGTGAGCGCACCCAGCAGACGCAGGGTCTCCACCGAGCGAGCCTGGCGGGCCACGTCGGCAATGGTGTCGGGGTCTTCCAGGTCGCGCCGGGTGGCCACGTCGGGCAGCAGCAGATGGTGCTCCACCATGGCCACCAGCACGTCTACGTCGGTAGGCGGGTACCCCATGCGGTGGGCGATGTCGGCCACCAACTCCATACCCACCTCGGTATGGTCGCCGGGGTAGCCCTTGCCGATGTCGTGGAGCAGGGCCCCCACCACCAACAGGTCGGGGCGGTCCACCCGGTCGACCAGATCAGCGGCCAAAGCGGCGGCCTCACATAAGTGCCGGTCCACGGTGAACTGGTGGTAGGCGTTGCGCTGGGGACGGCTGCGATTGGGCGCCCACTCGGGCAGGATGCGCACGAAAAGGTCCATCTGGTCCAACGCCTCGATCACCGGTGGAGCGGCGGCGCCGGTCAACAGCATGTCCACGAATGCCTTGCGGGCTTCGTCGGGCCACCGATCCGGCATGGGGGCCATTTGCTCCTGAAGGCGCTCCAGGCTGTCGCGGTCCATTCGCAGCTCATGGGCGGCAGCCGCCCGGGCCAAGCGCAGGGCAGTGCAGGGATCGGCGGCATCAGCGTCGGCGGCCAGCACCGCCCGGCCCTCATGCACCATCACGCCGGCATCCAGCTCCGTGTTGTTTCGGCTGGTACGGCGACGCAGCCGGCGACGCCACTCGGGGGGGAGCTCGGAATCTCGCAGCCAGGCCCATATCTCGTCGCTGCGCCAGGCAATCGACCGGGCCGAGCTCGCGATGGCGCCCATCAGCTCATCGGCATCGGCATAGTCCAGCGCGGCGGCCACCCCATCCTGCTCTTGGAGCAGAAGCTGGTCGCCGGGGCGATCGGTGGTGCGGTGCAACTCGACCCGAGCAGCCAGGATCACCTCGTAGTCAGCCCGCAGCTCGCGGCTGTCGGCTTCGTCCATTTCGAACACGCCCTCTTCGGCCCACCGAAGCGCATGCACGTCTCGCAGCCCTCCCCGCCCCTGCTTGAGGTCGGGCTCCAGCTTGAACGCCACCTCACCGCTGCGCCGATGGCGCTCGGCCACTCTCTGGGCCAATAGGGGAAGCCACCGCCGGGCGCTGCGCCGCCACTGGGTGTCATTGTCGGCGGCAATGTCACCCGACAGCTCGGCATCCCCGGCGATATGACGGGCATCCAGTAGCGATGTGGCGGTATCCAGGTCGGATTTGGCCAAATCCCGAGTCTCCCGAGGCGTCCGCACCGAATGGCCCAGCTTCAACCCTTCATCCCAGATCGGATACCACAGCCGGGTGGCGATGTCGCCGATGTCAGGGCGGTCGCGGTGCAACAACAGCAGGTCGATGTCGCTGTAGGGACACAGCTCGGCCCGCCCGTAGCCGCCCACCGCCACCAGGGCAATGCCCTCGGGATCGGCCACCTCGGCGGTGAAGATGCCCTGAAGCCACTCGTCGGTCCGACGGGCCAGGGCGCGGCAGAGAACTGTCCCCACCATGGCGCGATCGGCCAGTAGCTCGTCGCGGCGCAGTGCGCTCGTTCTCGCCTCGCCTATTGCCACTACCCGTCGAGGCTAGCGGCCTGGCCCCATTTCTGTGAGGCCGGGACTAGTTGTTGTAGGCCGTTTCGGCGTGGTGCGACTGGTCGAGGCCGACGCTCTCGTCCTCGGCTGAAGCCCGGATCCCCATGGTGCGGTGGAGCACCAAGGCGATGATGTAGGTGGCCACGAAGCTGTAGGCCATGACGGCCAGGATGGAAACGATCTGGTTGCCCAGCAGCTCCCCACCGCCGAAGAACACGCCGTCGATGAAGTCCGCCCCTTCGTAGACGCCGGAGTCGGCGAAGAACCCGATCAGCACCCCGCCGATGATCCCGCCGAACATGTGGATGCCCACCACGTCGAGGCTGTCGTCGTACTTGTAGCGCAGCTTGAGCCCGATGGCGAGGAAGCACAGCACCCCGGCCGCGGCCCCGATCACGATCGAGGCGAGTGCCCCCACGAAACCGGCCGCCGGGGTGATGGCCACCAATGCGGCCACGATGCCCGAGGCCATGCCCAGCGCGGTGGGCTTGCCGTCCTTGAGGGTCTCGGCCAGCATCCACGAGCACAGCCCCGCCGCTGCCGCCAGGAAGGTGGTCAAGAAAGCATGGGAAGCACCGGCATCGGCAGCCAAGGCCGAACCGGCGTTGAAGCCGAACCAGCCGAACCACAGGATGCCGGCGCCTAGCAACACCAGCGGCAGGTTGTGGGGGAAGTCCACATCACGGGGCCAGCCCTTGCGGGGGCCGAGCACCATGACCAGGGCCAAGGCGGCGGCCCCGGCGTTGATGTGGATGGCGGTGCCGCCGGCGAAGTCGTGGGCCGGCAGCTTGGCGATCCAGCCTTCGCCGCCGTAGATCCAGTAGACCACCGGCGAGTACACAATGAACGACCACAGGGGCACGAAGATGGCCCAAGCGGAGAACTTCATGCGGCCGGCCACCGCACCGGAGATGAGCGCGGGGGTGATAACCGCGAAGGTCATGCCGAACACGAATTCCCGCTTGCTCTCGAAATCGTCGATGCCGTTCAAGAAGGCGGCGTCGAAGTCTCCGAAGAGCGGAAAGCTCCAATCCCCGGAGGCGAATCCGAAGCCGAACACTGCCCACAACAGGGGGACGATGCCCAAGCAGTACAGGTTCATGTTCATCATGTTGAGCACGTTCTTGGTGCCGACCATGCCCCCGTAGAACAGAGCCAGGCCCGGCACCATGAACATCACCAGAGCAGCGGATACAAGTACCCATGCAGTTGTGCCCGCGTCACCGATAGCGAGGTCCATCACACCCTCCAAAAGTTGTCGAAATCTTCACGTTCGCCCTGCGGCACCGCCAGTATGCCAGGTTGAGCCGCTCCGGCTTCGAACCGTCTTCATCCCGTCATATATGGCGGCGGCGGTGTACGAATGCTTTGGCTGCTCCCCAGTTCAGACCGGGTTCTCGCAGATCGGGATGGATGTCGCCGAATGATGCCGGAGTCAGGTCATAGGCGTCGTCGGGGAAGCGGTCGATGGCGAAGTCGTCCCGCTCCACCGGGATTGCGCCGGCGGCGCTCAGCACCTCGGTGGGGTAGCGAACTGCCCGGCGCAGGACGGAGAGAGGATTCTCCCGCTGGTGGTCGATGTCGGCGGCCAGCAACCGGGCCACCTCGCCTCCGATCTCAGCCGCCGCGGCCGATCCGGCCGCCTCGGCCGCTTTGCGGGTTTCAGGGTCAATCTCCGGCAGACGGGCTTCCACCGCCGACACCACCCATTGGGGCAGAGCTTGCCTGATTCCCTCTGCCAACTCCTGAGCGCACTCGCCAAGCTGCTGTTCGGCGGCCCGCAGCTCGGCGTCGGTCAAGGGCGCGGGGCCGATGGGCCCGATGCCGACCGGTCGAGGCCCAGGACGGCGTTCAGATTGCCGGAGCGGAGGCCCTCCAAATCCAGCGTGGCGTACCGGTAGCCGGCCTGGCGCACCGCCTCGACGACCGCGGCCCGCTGGGCCACCACATCGGCCAAGCGCTCATCGGGCACCTCGATGCGGGCCACATCCCCGTAGTGGCGCACCCGCAGTTCGGCGAAACCCAGGCGGCGCAGGGCGGCCTCAGCGTCGCCCACAGAAGCCAGCGCCCCGAGCGTCACCGGTGTGCCGTAGGGAATCCGAGAGGCCAGGCAGGGGGCGGCCGGCTTGTCCCAAGTCCGCAGCCCCAGCCGCTTCGACCACTCCCGCACATCGGCCTTCGAGAAACCGGCATCCACGAAGGGGAACACCGCGCCCCGCTCTTCGGCGGCCTGCTGGCCGGGGCGGTGGTCGCTCAGGTCATCGGTATTCACCCCGAGGGCCACCGTTGCCGAAGTGGTTTCGGCCAATGGCGCCACCGCCTCCATCAACGCGTCCTTGCACCAATAGCAGCGGTCGCCGGCGTTGGCCACATATGCAGCCTGCTCCATCTCGGCAGTTAGCACTTCGCTCCACCGCAGCCCCCACTCGGCAGCCAGCGCCGCGCAGTCCTCCCGTTCGGCGTTGGCCAGCGACGGCGATACTGCGGTTACTGCGTGAGCCTGATCGCCCAGCACATCGTGGGCCACCCAGGCGAGGAGCGATGAATCGGCGCCGCCGCTGAAGGCCACTACCACTCTGCCCAGTTCGGCCAGGTCGTACCGAAGCCGCTCCATATCACCCACCTCCCTATTGTGGCCCTTGCACCGCTACACCCCCAACGCCGACCAATAGAGCACTACGCTCAGCAGGAGTGCGGCGGGGGAAGATTCTCCTGGGCCTGGCGTTGGGCCTGTTGATGGTGCTGGCGGTGCCCGCGCTGGCCCAAGACGGCGCCGACCCCGGCCAGACCCAGCTGAACGGAACCATCCGGTTCGGCTTCGACCAGTTCTTCGAGGGCGTGACAATCACGGTGGCCGACTCGTCGGGCGCAGAGGTCGGACAGGCGGCCACTGATGCGGATGGCCGGTGGAGCGTGCCGGTGCCAGGCCCCGGCGCCTACCGGGTGAGCATCGACACCGGAACCCTTCCCGAAGGCATCGGGCTGAGGGAGGGCCAAGAATCCGTCGTTGATGCCGCGGTGGACGCGGGCCAATCCCGGGCGGTGGTGTTCGCCGTGGGAGAAGCGCCCAAGGGGACGCCGTTCGGCGAGCGGGCCGCGCAGACGGTGTTCAACGGCTTCAAGTTCGGGCTCATCATCGCCATGAGCGCCATTGGGCTGTCGCTCATCTACGGAACCACGGGTCTGGTCAACTTCGCCCACGGCGAACTGGTCACGTTCGGCGCGGTGATCGCCTGGTACTTCAACAGCTCTTGGGGTGAGCTGAATCTGATAGTGGCCGCCGTGCTCACCGTGATCGTGTGCGGAATGCTGGGCGCCGGTTTGGAATCGGGCTTGTTCCGCCCGCTGCGGACCCGACGGCTGGGCATCTTCCAACTCGTGGTGATCACCATCGGGCTGTCACTGCTGGGAAGACAGCTGGTCCAGCTCTTCTTCGGGGCCGAGCCCCTCCCTTACCGCGACTTCCAAGTACAGGAGCGCTGGGAATTCGGCCCGTGGGCGGTCACTCCTCGGGAGGTGGCCACCATCGCAGTCATCCTTGCCGCGCTGGTGACCGTCGGCCTGATGCTTCAGAAGACCCGGTTCGGCAAGGCCACTCGGGCGGTGGCCGACAACGCCGATCTGGCCGCGGTGTCGGGCATCAACGTGAACCGGGTGGTGCTCATCGTGTGGGTGATGGGGGCGGCGCTAGCCGGCCTCGGAGGCGTGTTCCAGGGTCTCGACGCCGACATCGACCCGTTTCTGGGCTTCCAGCTTCTGCTGCTGATTTTCGCCGGGGTGGAACTGGGCGGTTTGGGCACGGCCTACGGCGCTCTGGCCGGATCGCTCATCATCGGCATGTCCACCGAGGTGAGCACTCTATGGATCTCCCCGGAGCTGAAATTCGTGGTGCCGCTGGCCGCCCTCATCCTGGTGCTGCTGCTCCGTCCTCAAGGCCTCTTCGGGGTCAAAGCGAGGGTGGGATAGGTGGATTTCGACATCATCTTCGGCAACGCGGCCCGTGCGGCCTTCGGCCCCGAGGCCATCATCTTGGCCTTGGCCGCCATCGGGCTGAACATCCACTTCGGCTTCACCGGGCTGCTGAACTTCGGCCAGGTGGGGTTCATCATGCTGGGGGCCTACGGCACTAGCGTAGCGGTGGCCACTTTCGGTTGGTCGCTGTGGGTCGGCATCCCTATCGGCCTCTTCCTCGCCCTGGCGCTGGCGGTTGCGCTGGGCATCCCCACCCTGCGGCTCCACGCGGTGATGTTCGCCATCGTCACCATTGCCGCCGCCGAGATCATCCGCATCCTCATCGGATCCACCGACGCCATCGGCCTCACCGGCGGGCCGCTGAGCGTGAGCTTCGACGCCGGGGCGTTCTTCGACCTGAACCCGTATGCCGATGGGCCGCAAGACCGCTACGGCGTGGGCACGTTCGCGTTCACCGGCCAGCAGATGTGGGTAATCACCGTGGGCTGGGTGCTGGTGGCTCTGGTCAGCTTCGGCGTGTTCCTCATCATCCGCAGCCCGTGGGGCCGGGTGCTGAAGTCCATCCGGGAGGACCAGGACGCCGCTCGCAGCCTGGGCAAGAACGTGTTCTCGTACAAGATGCAAGCACTGATGATCGGCGGGGTTATCGGCGGGATGGCCGGGGTGATCGACGCCATCAAGACCTCGGGGGCCGACCCCAACGGCTTTCGCCCCCAAGTGACCTTCTACACCTACACCGCGCTGCTGCTGGGAGGAACAGCCACCTATCTGGGGCCGGTGCTGGGGGCAATACTGTTCTGGTTCCTGCGAGAGTGGATTGAGTCATTCCTGCGGCAGTTGGCCGCCGAAGCCTGGCTGCCCGGTGCCATTGCCGACTTCCTCGAGGGTTCCGAGGGCATCATCAGTGTGGGCATGGTAGGTCTGGCCTTGGTGCTGCTCATGTTGTTCCGCCCCCAGGGGATCACCGGCAACCGAATAGAAATGCAACTTGATGCCCGCTGATCGCATCCCGTCCAAGGAGTCGGCACCCGACGACCGGTCTTCATTCATGGATTCGGCTCGCCGCACAACCGAGGTCGAGCCCATCCTCACCGTCCATCCCGAGCCCGGCGTGGCCAAACCCAACCCCATCTTGACAATGGACGGACTCCGGCGGAGCTTCGGCGGGCTCACCGCAGTGGACATCGACCACCTGGAGATCGAGCGGGGGATCGTCACTGCTTTGATCGGCCCCAACGGAGCGGGCAAGACCACGCTGTTCAACCTGCTCACAGGCTTCGACCGGGCTGACCGCGGCAGCTGGAAATTCGACGGCCACCGTGTGACCTCGCCGTCACCCGACCGCCTGGCCCGTCGGGGCATGGTCCGCACCTTCCAGCTCACCAAGTCGCTGGCCAAGCTCTCCGTGCTCCAGAACATGCTCCTGGGCGCTCCCGATCAGATAGGCGAGCGCCTGTGGGCGGCCCCCTTCCGGTACCTGTGGCGAGACCAAGAGCGGATCAACACCGAGCGGGCTGACGAGCTGTTGGAGCAGTTCAATCTGGCCCACATGCGCGATGAGATGGCCGGCACCCTGTCGGGAGGCCAACGCAAACTGCTGGAGATGGCCCGGGCACTGATGTCTGACCCGGCCCTGGTGATGCTGGACGAGCCCATGGCGGGGGTGAACCCCGCATTGGCCCAGTCGCTGCTAGGCCACATCACCCAGCTCTCCCTCAGCGGGGTAAGCGTGGTGTACATCGTGCACGACATGGACTTGGTGTCGGGCATCAGCGACTGGGTGGTAGTGCTGGCCCAGGGCCGGGTCATCGCCGAGGGAGGCCCGTGGAAGGTCATTCACGACGATGTGGTCATCGACGCCTATCTGGGCCGCCGGCGAACAGGAACCGCATCATGACTGCGCCTGAGCCGCTATTGACCGCTGATGCTGTGGTGGCCGGCTACTTGCCCGGGATCGACATCTTGACCGGCTGTTCGTTGGAGCTCTACCCCGGCGAGATCGTCGGGGTGATCGGCCCCAACGGAGCGGGCAAGTCCACCCTGTTGAAGGCCATTTTCGGCATTGTGGATGTGCGAGGCGGCGCCATCCGCCTGGGCGCCGAGAACATCACCGGGTTGAGCCCCCACGAACTGGTGGCCCGAGGCATCGGCTTCGTCCCCCAGACCGACAACGTGTTCCCCCGCCTGTCGGTCCGCGAGAACCTGGAGATGGGCGTATTCCAAGACCCCAAGCGGTTCGCCGCCCGCTTCGAGGTGGTGGCCGAATTGTTCCCGCTGCTGGCCGAGCGCAGCGGCCAGCGAGCCGACGGCCTGTCGGGAGGCGAGCGCCAAATGGTGGCCATCGGCCGAGCGCTCATGATGGACCCCAAGGTGGTGCTCTTGGACGAGCCCTCCGCCGGACTCTCCCCTGCCTACCAAGATGAAGTGTTCGAGCAGATCACCACGATCACCGACCACGGGGTGTCACTCATAATGGTGGAACAGAACGCCCGCCGCTGCCTCCAGATCAGCGATCGGGGCTACGTGCTCGACCAGGGCGCCAACGCCTACACCGGCACCGGCCGGCAACTCTTGGAAGACCCCAAAGTGGTCAGCCTCTACTTAGGCACTCTGGCCCAAGCGTGAGCCCGGTCCGCCCGCCTTCTGTTCCGGTGATCCGTCAACCCAGGGTGGTTACGTCCACATCTTGGCTGTCTATGGGGACGAGTTCGCCGCCCTGGTACTGGGCGATGATGTAGCGGCCCCAGGTGGGGTCGCCCACTTCGTCGAGATCAAGCGGGCCGGACACGCCCTCGTAATCGATGTCGGCGCCTTCGGCCAGCAGGCCGGCGCACTCGCCGTAGTCGTAGCACTTGGTCCCGCCTCCGGTGACGTTCTGCACCTGGGCGATGATGTCCGGGCCGGCGGTGGAGCCGGCGGCCAGCGCAGCCAGCGCCATCACGATCACGCAGTCGTAAGACTGGCCGCCGTAGCTCAGGTTGGCCCCGGTGTACTCGCTGAGCCGGACGCTGAAGTCGGTCCCTCCCGCGGCGGCGATCACCTGCATGCCGTTGATGACCCCGGCATCCGACGGGTCGACCTGGCCGGGCAGACCCGGGTCGAACAGCCCATCCGATCCGTACATGGCCCGGGCTGGCACCCCGGACTCCAGTAGCCCCCGAATGATCCCCGCGCCTTCGCCGAAGGCGATCAGCACCACCGCGTCGGCCCCGATGCTCTGCACTTCGGTCACCGTGTCGTCGAAGCTGGGCGCGTCCGGGGAGTAGGAGACCACCTCGGAGGACACCCCCAGATCTTCCAAACCGGCTTTGACCAGGTCAGCCAGTGCGTTGCCGTAGTCGTCGGCCCGAGCCACGATGGCCACATTGGTGGCCCCATCGGCGGCCACCACGTTGGCGATGATCGGCGACACCGCCTGATCGGGCGGCACGGTTCGGAAGTAGAAGGTGGCGTTGTCCTGGGTAGAGAACGACGGCGACGTGTTCGACGGCGAGCACTGCGGAATCTGGGCGTCGTACAGCGTCTGGATGAACGACTGAGAGATGCCCGACGCGGCCGCCCCCACAATCACATCGGCACCCTCGCCCAACAGCCGGTTCACCGCCTCGGAGGCCACATCGGGATCGGTGCCGGTATCGCCGGTCAGCATCCGGACGTTGCCTCCTGCGGCCTGGACATCCTCAACGGCTAGCCGGGCCGCCTCCACCATCGGCGGGGCCAAAAAGGCCAGCGCGCCGGTTTCGGGCATGACCCGCCCGATCACCAACTCAGGCTGGCTCGCCGCGCTCGGGGTGTCCGGCGCGGCGCCGGTGGGATCAGCCAGGTTCACGTCCTGGGTGCCGATCTCGACCAGCTCGCCGTCTCGGAACTGGCCGATTTTGTAGCGGGCAAAGTTCGGATCGCCCACCTCGTCGAGCTCCAGCGGCCCGGACACACCGTCGTAGTCGATGTCGACGCCATCGGACAGAAGACCAGCGCACTCGCCGTAGGAGAAGCACTTCTCGCCACCGGAGGTGACCGCGGAAACCTGGGCGATGATGTCGGGGCCCCGGGTGGAGCCGGCGGCCAGCGATGCGAGAGCCAACACGATCACACAGTCGTAGGAGTTGCCGGCAAAGGCCACTCCCTCCTCATCGCCGATCAACTCCACCAAACGGGCCTCGAAGTCATCGCCGGCCTGTCCCGCCGTATTGGCCACAGTGATGGCGGTGAACCCGTCGACCACATTCGGATTGGATGGATCAACCAGATCGGGCAACCCCGGGTCGTAAATGCCGTCGGGTCCGTACATGGCGCTGGGCGGCACACCTGCCTCCAACAGGTCCCGAATGATCTGCGCGCCCTCGGCGAACGAGAGGAGCGCCACCGCGTCGGCCCCCATGCCAGTGGCCGAATCGACGGAGGCATCGAAGGCCGATGCCTCCTCGTCATAGGAGATGATCTCGGAAGCCACCCCCAGATCGGCCAGGCTGTTCGCCAGCAGGCCAGACAGGGCAATGCCCCAGTCGTCGGCGCGGGCCACGATGGCCACGTTGGTGGCCCCATCGGCCGCAATCAGATTGGCCAGCACCGGCGCGGCGGCCTGATCGGGCGGCGCGGTACGGAAGTAGAACGCCGCGTTGGCCTGAGTGCTGAACGACGGCGATGTGTTCGACGGCGAGCACTGGGGAATTTGGGCGTCGTACAGCGTCTGGATGAACGACTGCGAGATGCCCGAGGAGGCCGCGCCCACAATCACGTGGGCACCCTCGCCCAGCAGCCGGTTCACCGCCTCGGGGGCCACATCGGGATCGGTCCCTGTGTCGCCGGTTAGCAGCCGGACGTTGCCGCCGGCCGCCTGGATGTCCTCCACCGCTAGGGCGATGCTGCGGATCATCGGCGGTGACAAGAAGGCCAGCGCGCCGGTTTCCGGCATCATCGAGCCGATGACAAGCTCCTCATCGCCGCCTTCACCTGGGTCAGGGGCGGGGGTTGCTTCGGAAGTCTCGGCGGGCTCGGCCCCTGGCGCCTCATCGTCACTGTCATCGTTGCCACAGGCAGTTGCCACCAGCGCAACTATTGCCAGAAAAGCAATCAACCGAGTCCAGAACTTCTCTGCCATCTTCCCCTCCTGCAATCAGATGAGTACCAGTTTCGACCCTTCAGGCTACAGCAGCCGATAAAGAACCGTCTCAATCGGTGCCACCATTCCGTGTCGAGGGGGCTGGGCTCAGCCCACCGCCGCAAGGTCGGCGTCTCGGGTGCCGATCACGATGAACCCTCCGTCGATGAACTCGGCAACGAGATACTGCCCGTAGCGGGGATCGCCCACCTCGTCGAGTTCCAGCGGACCGGAGACTCCGTCGTAGTCAACATCGACCCCGTCGGCGATAAGGTCGGCGCAATCGCCGTAGTCGAAGCACTTCTGTCCGCCGGTTGTCACCGCCTGCACCTGCTCGATGATGTCGGCACCGTTTGTGGAGCCGGCGGCCAGCGACGCGAGAGCCAGCACCACCACGCAGTCGTAGGCTTGGGCGCCGTAGAGCACATTGCCGCCGGTCATTGGAGCGAGGCGCAGATTGAACTCCTCTCCGCCTCCCACGGTGATCGCTTTGAACCCGTCTATAACGTTGGGATTGGTTGGGTCCACCAAATCGTTCAGATTCGGGGCGTAGATTCCGTCGCTGCCGTAAATGGCGGTTGGGGGCACTCCCGCCTCCAGCAGACCCCTGATGATCTGCGCCCCCTCGGCGAAGGAGATGAGCACCACCGCATCCGCTCTCATATCCTCAATGGCTGCCACAGTGGAATCGAAGCTGGCGGCGTCCTCGTCATAGGCGATGATCCGACTCTCCACTCCCAACGCATCGAAGTTCTGCACCAGTAGGGCGGCCAGGGAATTGCCCCAGTCGTCAGCTCGGGTAGGCAACGCAACGTTGGTGGCGCCCTCTCCCGCCACCAGGTCGGCCAGGATCAACGCGGCTGCTTGGGTGGGGGGCACCGTTCGGAAGTAATAGGCGGCATTTTCCTGCGTTGAGAACGAAGTCGAGGTGTTCGAGGGCGCGCATTGGGGAATCTGAGCGTTGTAAAGGGTCTGGATGAACGACTGTGACACCCCCGATGCCGATGCTCCCACGATTGCCAAGGCCCCTTCTCCCAACAGCCGGTTGACAGTCTCGGGCGCCACGTCGGGATCAGTGGCTGAATCACCGGTCAGAAGCCGCACGTTCCCTCCCGCAGCCTGGATGTCTTCGACCGCCAGGTCGATGCTCACAATCATCGCCGGGCCGAAGAGTGCCAGCGACCCGGTCTCGGGCATCACCGAGCCGATGACCAGCTCGAAATCACCCCCGGCAGGAGGAGATGTCTGGCTGTCATCGCCACTGCCACCACAGGCTGTCACGGCCAGGACCAAAACAGTGCCCGCCGCCATAATCCTGTGCAGCCGCTCTCTCATGACAAAAAAACTAGCCGCCGATGGCTACAGGAGTTGGTTTAGCACCTCGTCGATGGGGGCCACCATGCCGGTGTAGAAGGGGCCGAACTCGGCGTAGCGGGCCGACGCCTCGTCGTAGCGCATGGTGTACACCACCTCTTTGAGGTCGTCGGGATGCTCGCAGAACAGGGTCACACCCCACTCATAGTCGTCGATGCCGGTGGAGCCGGTGATGAGCTGCAACACCCGCCCGGCGAACGTGCGGCCGGTGGCCCCGTGCTCGTACATGAGCTCCCGACGGCGTTCGAACGGCAGTTCGTACCAGTTCTGCTCAGGGTTGCGCCGCTTCGACATGGGGTAGAAGCACCACGCCGACTTCCCCTCGGGGGGGAGCTGGGGATAAAGCCGAGCCTGCCTGGTCTCCTCCGGCAGTCCGGCGGCGTACTCCGACAGCTCGGTGAGCGACACGTAGGAGTCCACGATTTCGAGGCCGGCCTTGCTTAGAGCTGTCTGTAAGTCCCGCAATTCCCAGAGATCAGCGTGCAAGGCCATGAACGCGATATCGGCCTTGTGGCCGAGCACGGCCACCGTCACCACTTGGACGCCCGACGCCTCTGCCGCCTTGACTGCTCGGTTGACGTCACGTTTGAAGTCGAGGATGTCGTCCACTGGGATGAGCTTGCCAAACAGGTGGACGACGCCGACCCCCATCGAGGGCTCAACCGGGGTCGGGTACTCGCTCATGAGCCGAGCGCTCGCTCACGGATCGAGGGTGACATCCACCGTCTCGATTACTTCCAAGACGCCGCTGCGGACCTCGCCGAGCACATAGCGGCCCACAGTGGTGTCGCCGACATCATCCAATTCCAAGGGGCCAGACACGCCGTCGTAGTCTATGTCGACTCCTTGGACCACTAGCTCGGCGCACTCTCCATATGAGCGGCACTTCTGGCCACTGCGGGTGATCTCGGGCACCGCGGCGATGATCGCCGGGCCTTCCACCCCACCAGCCGCGAGCGCGGCCAGCGCCAGGATCACCGCGCAGTCGTAGGCCTGCGCTCCGAAGTTGACGTTGCCTCCCGTTCTCTCGAATATCCGCTGGTTGAAGTCCCCGCCACCAGACGGGCTCTGCACTCGCACCCCGTCGACCACCGACGGGTCAGCGGGATTCACCCGCCCGGGCATGCCGAAGTCGAACTGCCCGGCCGAGAGGTGGATGGCCCAGCCGGGCACGCCCACCTCGATGAGGCGACGGGTGATGGCGATGCCCTCCTCGAATGCAATGAGGGCCACAGCGTCTACCCCCATGTCCACGATCTGGACCACGGTGGCGTCGAAGCTGGGAGCATTGGGGTCGAAGGTCACGGTCTGCGAGACCACTCCCAACTCGGCAAGGTCGTCGGCCAGCAGACGGGCCAGCGAGGCGCCGTAGTCGTCGGCCCGGTTGGCGATAGCCACGTTGGTAGCGCCGCGGGAGGCCATGCTGTTGGCCATCACCTGGGACTCACCCACCGCGACAGTGACCGTGCGGAAGTAGTACTCGGCATTGGCCTGGGTGCTGAACGACGGCGACGTGTTCGACGCGCCGCACTGGGGAATCTGCGTGTCGTACAGCGTTTGGATGATCGACTGCGACACGCCCGAGGCAGCAGCCCCGATTATCGCATTGGCCCCCTCCCCCAGCAGCCGGTTCACCGTCTCGGGGGCCACGTCCGGATCGGTGGCCGAGTCGCCGGCAATCAGCTTGACATTGCCCCCCTGGGCATTGATGTCGTCCACCGCCAACTCCACGCCGGCAATCAGCGCGCCGCCGATCGAAGCAGACAGCGGACCGGTCTCGGGCAACACTCGCCCGATCACCAGCTCTGGGGCAACGTCCGATGGCGGAACCACCGGCGCAGCGGTCGGCTCGGTGGCCGAAGTCGGGGCAGAAGGGGTTGCCGCGGCCCCGTCCTGGCTGTCGTCACCGCCTCCGCAGGCGGCGGCAATCAAGGCGACGGCTGCGACCGAGGCCGCAATCCCCCGCCGAATCCCGACCATCCGATCAGTCGCCGAAGCCGTTCACCAGTACAGCGAAGTGACGGCTGGTGGCGTCGTGGCGCTTGCCTACCACCGCGGTGTAGGCGTCCGACTCCCACACCTCGCGGGCCTTCTCCTTGGACTCGAACTTGATCACTACCGTCTGGTGTCCGGCGGTGTCGCCCTCAACCACCTCCGACTCGGTGTCGAACGCCACCAGCTCGGCACCGTCGCCGATGCCCAGAGCGCCCGCGGCGCCCTGCATGTACTCCCCGTAGAGCTCGGGGTTATCCACCTGATAGTTCACGATGATGTAAGCAGCCATGGCCCACTTCTAGCAGACCGGATCAGCCCCGGACGAAGAGGCCAGTTCATCCCCTCACAAAAATGAACGCGCCGCCGGGATGGCCGCCGCCGGTGCTGACCACCGCCACCTCGGCGTTGTCCACCTGTCGGCCCTCGCCGTGGCCCCGGAGCTGGGTCACCGCCTCGTGCAGGAACCCGTAGCCGTGCAGCCGCCCGGCCGAGAGCTGGCCCCCGTGGGGGTTGAGCGGGATCTCCCCGTCGCGGGCGATGCGGGTACCGCCCTCCACGAATGCCGCCCCTTCGCCCTTGCCGCAAAAACCCAGTCCCTCCAGCCACGAAAGGGCGTTGAAGCTGAATCCGTCGTAGAGCAGGGCCACGTCCACGTCGGCCGGCTTCAAGTCGGTGCGGCTCCACAGATGGGCCGAGGGGCCGTCCACCATGGGCTCGTGCAGCAGCGTCCCCTGGTCCCACGACATCCGCTCGCGCATCTGGGTGCCCACCGCCTCCACGAGCACCGGCCGGTGGGGGCCGTCGGACGCGGCATCCACCGCCGACACCACCAGGGCGGTGGAGCCGTCGCAGGGCACGTCGCAGTCGAACAGGCCGAACGGGGTGGTGATCATCCGGGCGTCCAGGTAGTCGTCGATGGTCATCGGCTCCTGGTAGATGGCCACCGGGTTGTGGGCCGCGCCGGCCCGCTCGGTCACCGGGATCCACCCCAGCTGCTCCCGGGTGGCGCCGTAGCGGTGGAAATAGTGGCTGGCCATGAGCGCGATCCAGTTGCCCGCCGACATGGCCCCGTAGGGCAGCCGCCATTCCATCTCCCCGGAGATCCGAGACCCGCCGCCCACACCGGTGTTCTGGCGATTGCCCCAGGCAATCGACGTGGTCTCCCACACGGTGCGAAAGCACAGCACGTGACGGCACAGCCCCGCCGCCACCGCCAGCATGGCGTTGACCACCGCGCCGCTCTGGCCGGGGGTCTCCATGGTGCCGCAGAACCAGGTAGGGGCGATTCCCAGGGCATCGGCCACCGGGTAGATGCCCCCCTCGGAGTGTCCCCCATCCTTGGCGCCGCCGCCGGGATAGGTGGACAGCCCGTCGATGTCGCCCATTGTGAGCCCGGCGTCGGCCACCGCCGCTTGGCAGGCCTCTACTGCTAGGCCCATGGGATCGCGCCCCAGCCGCCGACCCACCTCTGAGAGCCCGATACCGGAGATGGCCACCTTCGACTCGAACTTGTCGGAAACAGGCATGGACCGCACCGGGGCCGGTGCGGGCTCGGCGTACTCGTCCGCCTCAACCGCCGGCTCGCCCGTGGGGGCGAATACCGGCAGCCACACGTCCTTGTGCTGCTCGAATCGCACCGACACTGGCAGGCCGATCACCACGTCTTCGGGCTCGGCGTCCACGATGAGGGTGGTGAGTCGCACCAAGGGGTCCTCCTCGATGGCCACCAACCCGATCACATAGGGAACCTCCATGTCGGGCAGCCACGGCTGGTAGTTGACGGTGACGCCCACCACTGTGGCCCGCCCCGACACCTCCCTGATCTCGGGTACCTCCCCGCTTTCCAAGCACACCACCCCGGGGGGATGGAGGTAGCGATCGCAGGCTGCACAGTACTGGAAGCGCAGCACGCCGTCGGCCCCTGCGGTCCAGAAGAACTCGTTCTCGGGCGTGAGCTTGGGCAGGGGGCGCATGCCCAGGATTCTTACGCAGGCGGGGAGTAGAAGTTGAGTTGGCCGTCGCGGACGAAGCCGGCCAGCCCCAAACCGGCCGCCGCCGCCGTTTCCACCGCCAGCGCAGAGGGAGCGCTCACCGCCACCAACACCGCGAATCCCGCGGCCCACGCCTTCTGCACCATCTCGAACGACGCCCGGCCGCTCACGAACAGGCCTTGACCGGAAGCGGGCAGGTCGTCGTCCAACAGCAGGCGGCCCACCACCTTGTCCACCGCGTTGTGGCGGCCGATGTCCTCGCGTACCAGCGTGGGCTGGCCATCGACCGTGAAAACAGCCGCGGCATGGACCCCCCCGGTGGTGCCGAACAGGTCTTGAAAGGCCCGCACCCGTTCGGGGACTTCAGCCAAGACATCGGTGGATATGGGCGTTTCGCAGGGCGGCAGCGGGCTCAGCCGTTCCCGCAGCAACTCAATGCTCTCCGCCCCGCACAGCCCGCAAGACGAGGTGGTGAGCCCCAGACGAGGGGTGGCCGGGGGGGCGCCGTCGGTCTCCACCGTCACCAGGTTGAACTCGGTGTCGGCGGCCGGCTCGGTGGCGCAGTAGCGGATGGAGGTCACCGAGGCGCCGCCCAGGAGCCCCTCAGTGAAACAGAACCCGGCGGCCAGCTCGAAGTCGTGCCCTGGGGTACGCATGGTGGTGGTGACGGTCACGCTGTCGAGCTGGACAGTGAGCGGCTCCTCCACCACCAGGTCGTCGGGGCGGCGGTGCTCTTCGCTCCCGTCCCAGTGGCGCACCAGTACCCGCTGGGACCGCCCCCGGGTCATGACAGCCGATACATCTCAGAAACTACGTGGGGCTGGAGCTCCAGTCCCATGGCCGCCATGGCCACCGAGGCGTACAACACCTCGCCTTCCACCCAGAAGCGTCGCTCGGTGGCAGTCACCGGCTTGGCGGAGCCGGTGCCCAGCACCGCATTGGACGCCAGTTGGATGCTCTGATCCTCGACTGTTCCTTCCAACAGCTCGGCGATGCCCGACGGCTGCACCAGAACCAGCTCGACTCGTCCGCCTTCTTGGGGACGCAGATACCCGGCCTCAGCGTGCAGGGGAAGCCCGGAGCCAGCGTCTTTGGTCTTCTGCGTATAGGCCACAAACGGCTTGCCCGCGTGGGTGAAGGAAACCTCCTCGGCATAGGAGAAATCCTCGATGGTGGGATACACCCCCGTGCCGGTGCCCTGCCACGTTCCCAACAGGAACGCCAGCGGCGCGCACGCCGGATGAAGCTCGGCCATACAACGACGTTACCGCCGTTGCCTGTGTTCCTGGGCTTAGAAGTCCATGTCGGGCATGCCGCCAGGCATCCCGCCGTTCTCATCGGGCTTGTCAGCTACGACGGCCTCAGTGGTCAAGAACAGACCGGCGATGGAGCCGGCGTTCTGGAGCGCCGAGCGGGTGACCTTGGCCGCATCGATGATCCCGGCCGTGAGCAGGTCTTCGTACTCGCCGGTGGCCGCGTTCAGCCCGGAGTTGCCCTCCAGATTGCGGACCCGCTCGACGATCACGCCGCCCTCTAGGCCGGCATTGACCGCGATCTGGGCCAGCGGGCCTTCCAGAGCCTTGGCCACGATGCGAGCCCCGGTGGCCTCATCGTCGGCCGACAGGCTGTCGGCTGCGTTGTTCACCGCGTCTTGGGCCCGCAGCAGGGTGACGCCCCCACCGGCAACCACGCCCTCTTCGATAGCCGCCTTGGTGGTGCTGACCGCATCCTCGATGCGGTGCTTCTTCTCCTTGAGCTCCACCTCGGTGGCGGCGCCCACCTTGAGCACGGCCACACCGCCCGACAGCTTGGCCAGGCGCTCTTGCAGCTTCTCCCGGTCGTAGTCGGAGTCGGTGTTGTCAATCTCGCCCTTGATCTGGGCAATCCGGCCCTCCACATCGCTGCGGTCGCCGGCACCCTCCACGATCGTGGTCTCGTCCTTGGTGATGACAATCTTGCGGGCCCGGCCCAGCAGGTCGAGCGTGGTGTTCTCCAGCTTGAGGCCCACCTCTTCGCTGATCACCTGGCCGGCGGTCAAGATGGCCATGTCTTGGAGCATGGCCTTGCGGCGGTCGCCGAAGCCCGGGGCCTTCACCGCGGTGGAGTTGAAGGTGCCCCGAATCTTGTTCACCACCAGGGTGGCCAGGGCTTCGCCCTCCACATCCTCAGCGATGATCAACAGCGGCTTACCCGCCTGCATCACCTTCTCCAGCACCGGCACGATGTCGCGCACGGCGGTGATCTTCGACCCCACGAACAGGATGTAGGGCTCGTCCAGCACGGCTTCCATCCGCTCGGCGTCGGTCACGAAGTAGGGAGAGATGTAGCCCTTGTCGAAGCGCATGCCCTCGGTGAAGTCAAGCTCCAGGCCAAAGGTCTGCGACTCCTCCACGGTGACCACGCCGTCTTTGCCCACCTTGTCGATGGCCTCGGAGATCAGCTCGCCGATCTCGGAGTCGGCGGCGGAGATGGCGGCCACGTTTGAGATCTGGCCCTTGTCGGAAGACACGTCCACCGACTGCGAGTGGATGGCCTCGACTGCGGCCTCCACCCCGGCTTCGATGCCCTTCTTGATGGACATGGGATTGGCTCCGGCGGCCACGTTCCGCAGCCCCTCGCGCACCATCGACCAGGCCAGCACAGTGGCGGTGGTGGTTCCGTCGCCGGCCACATCATCGGTCTTCTTGGCCACCTCTTTGACCAGCTCAGCGCCGATCTTCTCGTAGGGGTCCTCCAACTCGATCTCTTTGGCGATGGACACGCCGTCGTTGGTGATCGTGGGAGCGCCCCACTTCTTCTCCAGAACCACGTTGCGGCCCTTGGGGCCGAGCGTGACCCGCACAGCGTCGGCCAGCTGGTTCATTCCCGACTCCAGCGCGCGCCGGGCCTGCTCATCAAATGAGATGATCTTGGGCATCCTCGAACACTCCCTCTTGTACCATCGGCTTCCCGCCGAGCTTTAGCACTCTCGGTATGAGACTGCTAAAGGTTACCGAGGGGGGCGCGAAACGCCAAACTCTGAGTAGTGAGAAATCAGCCGCCAGCCACCGCGGGCACGATGGCAACCGTCTGGCCGTCCGGCACGGAGGTGGCCAGACCATCGGCGAAACGCACGTCGTCATCGTCTACGAAAACGTTGACGTATCGGTGCAAACCACCCCCCTCGTCAATGAGGCGGTCCTTGAAACCGGGGTGGGTGGCGTCCAGCGATGCGATCACGTCGCGGACGGTGTCGCCGTCCACGGTGACCTCGCTGGCCCCTCCGGCCAGGGGACGAAGGGTGGTCGGTATCCGGACGGTCACGCTCATGGGCCATGATGCTATTCGGATGCAGCCCAGGAAACGACTCGTGAATCGGGAGTCAGTGTGACCGGGCGGCGGAGATTCGCCGCGGGGGAGTTCACGGCTGCCAACCTCGTCGAACAGAAAGGGTCGACGACCGTGTCGGTCTGTCTGCCCGCCCGCAACGAGGAGGCCACGGTGGGAGCCATCGTGGAAGTGGTCCGCAACGAGCTCATGGACAAGCTGGGCTTGGTGGACGAGGTGATCGTGATGGACGACCACTCCACCGACCGCACCGCCGCGGTGGCCAAGGACGCGGGGGCCACGGTGGTGGCGTGCTCTGACGTGCTCGACCACCTGGGCAACCAGCCCGGCAAGGGCGAGACGCTGTGGAAGTCCCTCTACATATCCACTGGCGACATCGTGGTGTGGTGCGACAGCGACGTGGCCAACTTCGGCCCCCATTTCATTACTGGCCTGCTGGGGCCATTGCTCATCGACAACACCATCGGATACTGCAAGGGCTTCTACCACCGCCCGGTGGGGGCCGACCAGCGGGGTGGGGGCCGCACCACCGAGCTGGTGGCCCGGCCGCTCATCGCACTGCTGTTCCCGGAACTCGGCGACATCATCCAGCCTCTGGCCGGGGAGTATGCCGGAAGGCGGGAGATTCTGGAGCGGGTGCCATTCGTCCAGGGCTACGGGGTGGAGATGGGGCTCCTCATCGACGTTTGCCGGTTGGCGGGCTATAACTCCATCGCCCAGGTTGATCTGGGCACCCGCGTCCACCGCAATCGACCCCTGCACGAGCTTTCGTCCCAAGCCACCGAGGTCATGCAGGTGGCCCTGCACCGGGCCGACCGCACATTGGTGAATACGGCGATCACGCTGCGTCGCCCTGGCTTCGGCGACACCGAGATCACCATGCAGGAGCGCCCTCCCCTCGTGGAGGTCACCGGCTACTTCCGCCAGGCGCGCTGACCGCCCGGCTCGGCTACGGGCCCAAGTGCTCCAGAACCACCCTGCCCACCAACCCGACCGTGTCGGACATGGCCTCCTCGACCCCGAACCGCTCGCTGAGGCTGACTAGCTCTCCACAGGCCGGGGCGGCTTCCCCGTCTGCCCGTCCGACGATGGTCAGCACCGGCACCCCCGCAGCCGCCGCCATCTCAACCACTCCGCCCACCACCTTCCCCTGAAGCGATGTGGCGTCCAGGGCACCCTCGCCGGTGACCACCAGATCGGCCTGCTCGATGCGGTCGTAGAGGTCAACCTCTTCGGCCAACAGCTCAAAGCCGTTGCACAGCTCGGCTCCCACGCACGCCAAGCCTCCGGCCAAACCGCCCGCCGCCCCCGAGCCTTCCAAACTGCCCACTTCGACGCCGTAAGTCTCCGCGTATACCTGGCTGAGCCGCTCCAGGCGTCGGCGCAGCAGCTCCACCTGAGATGCACTGGCCCCCTTCTGGGGCCCGAACAGCTCCGCGGCATCGGTGAAGCGGGTTCTCACGTCACATGCCACCGCCAAGTCCACCCCCTTCAGCCGTTGCGTCGGGTACAGCGCTCGCAGCGCGCCCAAGCCTCCATCCGTGGTGGCCGAGCCCCCCACGCCCACCAGCACTCGTCGGGCGCCGCGCTCCAACGCAGCCTCTATGAGCTCCCCGGTTCCATAGGTGGTGGCCCCCAAGGGATCGTTCCCCTCGGCCCCGCCCACCAAGGCCAGCCCAGACGCTTGGGCCATCTCGATCACCGCGGTATGGCGATGGAGGCGCCACGAGGCCTCCACCGAATCTCCCAAGGGGCCCGTCACGGTGGTGGTCCGGTTGGCCCCGCCCACAACCTCCAGCGTGCCTTCGCCTCCGTCGGCCATTGGAGCGGCATCAGCAGTGGCCCCCGACTGCTCGGCAGCCAGGACAACTGCCCGGGCAACTTGGGCGGCAGTGGCCGTCCCCCGGAATTTGTCGGGGGCGGCAACGATGTGCATTCGGCCCGCTAGCCGGGGCGCTGGGCGAGGCTGTCGGGTCCGATCAGAATCAGGACGTAGGCGTTGCCCAAAGAATCGATGGTGATGCCCCCTGGAGGAGGATCGGGCATCGGGAAGAGCGGCTTCTCGCTTTCGCCCAGCAGCCTGGCGATGCACTGGGCGTCTACCTCGTAGCCAGCTCGATAGTAGAAGGCCGAGTTCACCTGGGGAGTGGCGTTCACGGGGCGCAGCGTTACGTAGTTGGCGGTGTTCAACTCACCCGAGAGACGACCGGCTGCCCCTCTGACGTCGGTGCCGTTGGCCACCAGAACGCCGATGGTGGACGGATCGCGGCACTCCAGTTCCTCCTCCTCCTGTGCGGGGGCAGTCTCCTGGGGTTCATCAGCGGGCGGGGCGGTCACCTCCTCGGTCTCCTCGGGGACGGGAGCCGGGGTGGGGGCCGCTTCGCCATCCTCCGACGGGGTCTCGACCGGTTCTGGAATCTCCTCTGCCTCCATCGTCGCCGTAGGCGTCGGCTGGGCCGCTGCCGGCTCGGAGTCGTCTTCGTCATCGAGGCCGCGGGCCAGCACGAAGGCGCCTGCGGCAATCAGGGCAAGAACCAGCACAACCCCCTTGAGGGCCATCTGATTGTTGGGGGCTCGGTTCGACTCCATAGTGCCTCTGGCTCCGGACTGTTACGGCGACGGTTGGCGGCCAACCGAGGGCTGGCCGAACTTCGACCGTCTGCGGCGATCGCGCAATCGCCGCAGACGCCGTACGACCATGGGGTCGTACGCCATTGCATCTGCCTCTTCCAATAGTTCGTTCAGCAGCTGGTAGTACCGGGTTGTGGAAAGCTCGAAGCGCTCGCGAATCGCAGCCTCCTTCGACCCGGTCTCCTGCCACCAGGTGCGCTCAAAATCCAAGATCGCCCGATCTCTTCTCGTGAGAGCCATTCCACAAGCGTTACCCACCACTAGGCGCTATTCAAGCACCCTCCCCAAACCGCACCCCTTATGCTCTTGAGGGGAGGTCCGAGGAACCTCCCAATTCAACGCCCGAGTAGCTCAGTCGGCAGAGCAGCTGTCTTGTAAACAGCAGGTCGCAGGTTCGATTCCTGTCTCGGGCTCTGCGTGAATCCCTCCTCCGGCGGAGATGGCTAACCTCGCGGCAATCATTGGAGGAAATTCGCCATGGCCGACGAGCCAGCCTGGTCGATCGGAATAGAGGAGGAGTACCTCCTTGTTGAGCAGGAGAGCGGGGAGCTCATCACCGAGCAGCCGGCCGGGATCCTGGAAGCGGTGACCAACCTGCACCACGGTCTCGTCGCCAGGGAGCTGTTCAGCTCGCAGCTCGAGATCGGCACCGGCATCTGCACCGACTTCAAGCACCTGCGAGCCGACATCGGACTCCTGCGCCTTGCGGTCACCGAGGCCGCGGCCGAATACGGACTGGCGCCCATCGCGGCCTCATCCCACCCGTTCGCTCGCCCGCACGAGCAGAAGGTGACCGAAGGAGAGCGCTATCGGGCTTTGGCTGAGGATCTCCAAGGCGTGTCCCGCGGGCTGGTCATCTCCGGCCTGCACGTTCACGTCGGCATCGAAGACCCCGACCTTCGGATAGACCTGATGAACCAGGTCTCCTACTTCCTGCCCCACTTGCTGGCCCTGTCCACCTCATCGCCGTTCTGGGAGGGCCGCAACACCGGTCTCAAGAGCTACCGCATGGCGGTGTTCCGGTCGCTGCCTCGCACGGGGCTGCCGGAGAAGTTCGACTCGTGGGCCGAGTACCGGCGCCATGTAGACGTGCTGGTGCAGGCCGGGGTCATCGAGGACTCCACCAAGGTGTGGTGGGACATCCGCCCGTCGGAGCGCTACCCCACTTTGGAGATGCGGGTCACCGACCTGCCCACGAGGATGGAGGACACGGTTGCCGTGGCCGCCATGTACGTCTGTTTGCTGCGGATGCTGTGGAGGCTCAAGCTGGAGAATCGCCGGTGGCGCAGCTACGCCAACTTCCTCGTGGCGGAGAACCTGTGGCGGGCCGAGCGCTACGGGATCAGCGACCGCCTCATCGACTTCGGCAAAGGCGAGATGGTGCCGGTGCCCGACCTGGTGGAGGAGATGATCGAATTGGTCAGGCCCGACGCCGAAGCCCTCGACTGCGTGTCGAAAATCGAGCACACCCGCACCATCTGCAAGCAGGGCACCTCAGCCGACCGACAGGTGGCCGTCTACCGCGAGGCAATAGGGAACGGCGCCACCAACGAAGAAGCGCTCCACGCCGTCGTTCAAACCCTCATCGCCGACACCATCGCCCCACCCCAGACCTAACGGTCAGCCTGGCGGTGGCGGGCTACTTCGAAGGTGCCTATGGCTACGGCGGCAGCGGCGTTCAGGGAGCTGAGGTGGCCCGACAGGGGGATGGCGGCTACTACGTCGCAGCGCTGGCGGGCGAGGCGGGACAGGCCTCGGCCTTCGCTGCCTACTACCAAGGCCACGGCTTCGGCTGCCACGCTTATCTCGTACACCGATGTGGGGGCGGCCACGTCTAGGCCCACCGTCCATACCCCTAACTCAGCCAGGCGGGCCAGCGCGTTGGGGATGCCGGGCACGACCGCCATGGGCACGTGCTCGATGGCCCCGGCGGCTGCTTTGGCCGCGGCAGGGGTGATGTGGGCCGAGCGGTGGCGCCCCAGCACCGCGCCAGTGACTCCGGCGCATTCGGCGGTGCGCAGGGCGGCCCCTACGTTGCCCGGATCGGTGACACCGTCAAGCACCAGCAAGAACGGGGGGCGGCCATCGGAGGGACGGGCCAACTCCTCCAAATCGTGCTCGGCCAGGGGGGCGGCCCGAGCGATCACCCCTTGGGGGGCCTCGGTGTTGGCCATCGACTCAAATTTGGAGCGGGCCACCTCTTTGAGGGGCACCCGCAGCTCGGCGGCCAACTCCAGCACTTGGGCTAGAGCGCCGGTGGGGTTCTGCCCCGCGGCCACTACCACCTCTCGCACCGGACGGGTGCCTGCCAGCAGAAGCTCTCGCACTGCTTGGCGGCCCTCCACCCGGTCGCCACCCAAGCCGGCCTGTTGGCGGCGGCTGCGCGGGTGGTCGCCGGGTGGTCGGCCCTTGCCCTGGCCTTTGTTGGCACCCCTGTTGGGGCCCCCGCCCCGGCCTCGCCGGTTGCCGCCCCTCGGTCCTTGCGCGCTCACTGGCGCTCGATCAGCGCCACCGCCCAGCAGGCCAGGCCCTCGCCGCGTCCCAGCGCTCCCATGGCCTCGGCCCGCTTGCCCTTCACCGTCACTGGGGCGCCAACCACGTCGCTGAGCCGGGCTTGCATCTGGTCGCGGCGGGGGGCGATGCGGGGGGACTCGGCCACCACCGTGCAGTCGGCGTTCACCACCCGCCAACCGGCGTCGCCCAGCCGGGCCACGGCATCGGCCAGCAATCCAAGGCTGTCGGCACCGGCCCACTTGTCGTCGGTGTCGGGGAACAGCACGCCGATGTCGCCCAAACCGGCCGCGCTCAACAAAGCGTCGGTCACCGCATGGGCTACGGCGTCACCGTCGCTGTGGCCCACCAAGCCCGGTGCGCCCTCGAACCGCACCCCGCCCAGGATCAATGGCCGGTCGGGGTCGTCGCTGAACCGGTGGGTATCGAACCCATGGCCGACTCGCATCTCCCCGCTCATGTCGCCAACCATGCCTCGGCGGCGGCCAAATCGTCGGGATGAGTGATCTTGATATTGCGGGGATGGCCCTCCACTGCAACTACGGCATAGCCGGCTGCCTCCACCAAGCTGGCATCGTCGGTGGCCTCGGCGGCATCGGCATGGGCCATCCGCAGCAGTTCGGCCTGAAAGGCCTGCGGGGTCTGTACCGCTTGCAGCGTGCTGCGGTCCACCGCTCCCCCATCCACGCTGCGGATGGTATCGGTTACCGGCACCACCGGTACCGCCCCGGCGGCACCTGACCGCACCTCGTCGATGACTCGTTGGTAGACGTCGGGGCCGGCCAAGGGCCGGGCGGCGTCGTGGACGCAGATGATGGCCGCGTCGTCGGGCACCGCCTCAAGCCCATTGCGCACCGAGCCGGCCCGGCTCTCCCCACCGGCCACCACTGCGCTAGCGGCCAACCGGGTTGATTCGGCTTCTACGTCCCCGGCGGGAACCACCACCACCACCCCATCGCTCACCTGGGCGGCTACTGCCACGCTGCGGTCCACTACCCGGGCGCCGGCCAATTCCAGGTACTGCTTGGCGCCTCCGAAACGGGTTCCCGAGCCAGCAGCCACGATGACCGTCCAAACCGAGGACCGGGTTGCCATCGCCGCTATTGCCTCAGGAACTCGATGACCCGAGCCCAAGCGTCGGCGGCATCGTCGGGACGGTGGGCAGGACGGACAGGATCGTGAACGAAACCGTGGTCGGCACCCTCGTAGGACGCGATCACCGCCCCGGCCGCCCCTAGTGCGGTCACGTCGTCGGCCGGTGTGAACGCGTCTTCTGTGCCAATGATCGCCAACAGCGGACACGGATTGCCTTGGGCCAACAGATCCAGCGGCTCGCCCTGGCCAGGGCCCTTCCAGTGCTCGGGCAGGCGGATCATCCCGTAGAAGGCGGCCGCCCGGTGGAACCGCCCGGTGGCCGCGGCCTTGATGGTGTACATGCCGCCCATGCAAAAGCCGGTGAGCATCACCGTTTCGCACTCGGTGGCATCGGCTGCGGCCAGCACGTCGGCCAGCACCTCGTCGTCCACCAGCTCGCGAACTGCGGCCATCCGCTCTTCAGCCGCCAAGTGTTCCCGACCGGCGAAAACCTGGGGAGCGCACACCGTCCAGCCCTGCTCAGCGGCAAGGCGGGCCACATGGTCGTCGAATAGAGGCCGCAGCCCCATCAGATCCGGAATCAGCACCAGTCCCCGGTCGGCATCGGCGACCGGGACCAGCTCAGCCGCCGTCCCCGTCGACAACTCGATGCGCATAGCCCTTGTTTAGCCCACCGGCAGTGCGCGACGGGAGCAGAGATGGGAGCATAGAGGCATGGCGCATCCGCATTTGGAGCTCACGGCTCGGCCCCGGCGCAACCGGCGCACCGAGGCCATTCGCGACATGGTGCGCGAGACCGAGCTGACCCCCGCTCACTTCGTGCTGCCCCTGTTCGTACACCGGGGCCCCGACGAGCCCATCGACTCGATGCCCGGCGTACACCGCTGGAGCGTCGACGGTCTGGTGGGCGAGGTTGGCCGGGCCGCTGATCTGGGGGTCCGGGCGGTGGTGCTGTTCGAGGCCGCCCCCGACGAATTGAAGACCCCGACCGGCGACGAGGCGTGGAACCCCGATGGGCTCATCCCCCAGACCATCGGGGCCATCAAGACCCACCACCCCGACACGGTGGTGATGACCGATGTGGCCCTCGACCCCTACAACAGCGACGGCCACGACGGCATCGTGGCCTCCGACGGCACCATCGTCAACGACGAGACCGTCGATGTGCTGTGCCGCCAGGCTCTGACCCACGCCGACGCGGGGGCCGACATCGTGGCCCCCAGCGACATGATGGACGGCCGAGTGGGGGCCATTCGGGAGACGCTCGACCACCACGGCCACACCGAGGTGGGCATCTGCGCCTACACCGCCAAGTACGCCTCCTCGTTCTTCGGGCCGTTCCGGGGAGCGCTGGACTCGGCGCCCCGCTCCGGCGACAAGAAGACCTACCAGATGGACCCGGCCAACAGTCGCGAGGCCCTGCGGGAGATGGAGCTGGACATCGCCGAGGGCGCCGACATGGTCATGGTCAAGCCGGCCGGTCCTTATTTGGACGTGGTGAGGCGCTTCGCCGATGCCTCAGTGGTGCCAGTGGCCGCCTACCAGGTGAGCGGCGAGTACCTCATGGTGAAAGCGGCCGCGGCATCGGGATGGCTGGACGAGCAGGCCATCATCACCGAGACCCTGTGCGGCATCCGTCGAGCCGGCGCCGACGTCATCTTGACCTACTTCGCGGTGCAGGCCGCCCAGATTCTCAGCTAGCCGACCGGGCTCTGAGTCAACCGACCGGGCTACGAAGAAACAGCCGACCGGGCTCTGAGTCAGGAGCGGGGCCGGCGGCGGAAGAAGTCGGAGAAACCCGTCACCACCGCGTGGCCCGGGGCCTCGCCCTCTTTGGGGCGAGCATCGGCCAGAAGGGCGGTGGACATCCCCAACGCCTGGGCGGCGTCGAGGCTCTCAACCCTCACATCCACCAGCAGCGCGTTCTCGTAGGGAACCGAAGTTGTCCGGCGCAGGGCCTCGTAGATTCCGGGAGCGGGCAAGCACACGCCGACTTCGCTGCTCACGATCCAGGTGTCAATGCCGGTGATGTCGTGCCTTTCTCTCAGCTCGGTCGACCACGAGGCGATGTCATTGGTCAAACAGGCCACCGGCAGGTCCCGGCGACCCATCTCAGCCATGAAGTCCCGAACCCCGGATCGCACGGTGTACTGGTCTAAGAACTGCTCTGTGAGCTCGTCGGGGTCGTCGTCCAAACCGATCCCGGTCCACAATTCCACCGGGGATATCCGGCCGAGTGCCGCCTGGTGGTGGAGCTGCTCCACATCCCCCTCATCCACTTCAAGTCCTCTTTCAGCGGCGAAAGAAGCCAGAAGCCGGGCCGGCTCCTCGATCGGCTCGAACAGCACCCCGAGGGGGTTCAGCACCACCAGCCGCAGCCGCCTCTGGGGAGGCTGTGCCGCAGTGGGACCTGTGGCCCGAATCATCGACTCCTGAGTGAGGGTTGGATCGGTGCTGCGGTCTCGGGCCCTGCGCTCCAGAAGATACCCGGCCACCGCGATCAGCACCGACAAGCCCACCAGCGCAAACGCGGCCCAGGCCACCCACCGCAGGGTCACCGCGGTAACGCTCTCCTCTTGGGCCGTCATCTCGATTCTCTCTGCACCCTGCCCGAGCTGCAATTCCACCTGCTCCTCCGCGCCCACCGGCAGATCGAGGACAACTCGCACCGTCACCCCCGCCAGTGCAGCCGCCACATCGGGTATCGGCTCGCCGAAAGGCTCGCCCCCCAGTCGATCGGTGAGCTCGGGATCGGTGAACAGGTCGAGTCCGTCTGACAGGTCCACCACGCCGGTCACCCGATAGTCGGTCTGGGCAAAGGAGGTGTCGCGCTCAAACGTGAAGTCGCGGAATACCTCTTCTGAACCGAAGATCTCGGCCAGCACCGACTCGAGTTGGTGGATCGACCCGAAGGGCTTCGAGGCGGAGAAGCTTGTGCGGCCATCATCGTCGATGCGGGGGTCGTTGTACGACCAGCCCGAAGCCGGGTTTTCGATGTCCTCGGTCAGTAGCAGCGATGTGATGTCGTCGGTCTGCGCCATGGCCTCCTGGTCGAGCGCCACGTCTACCGTGACCACCCCGGAGCCGTCCTCGTTGAAGCCGATGCCCACCTCGATGTCCACCTGGCAAGCGGTCAGCGCGAGAACCAGCGCCAGCAGAGGCGCTGCTGTGCGCAATCGCTTAAGCCTGCTGACCATTGAGGGCAGGCTAGCCCGCCGCATCGCAGCCCCCCTGCCAACCCCTTCGGGCATGCCGATTATGCGCCGGCCAGTTCTTCCACCGGGGGTGGTTCGAACCCCTCGACCGCCCGGAAGCGGATCCGCTCCGCACCGGGTTCGTCGGGGTCGTCTTCAGCGTCCACCAGAATCGTCTCGCCGGCCCGGAACTCCTTCCACAGGAGCCGCTCCGACAGCGGGTCTTCCACCAGCCGCTGGATGGCCCGGCGCAGCGGTCGAGCCCCCAACGTGGGGTCGTAGCCCCGAAGGGCCAAAAGCACCTTGGCCGACTCGGTGAGCTCCAGCCCGATGCCCTGGGCTTCGAGCTGGTTCTGCAACCGCTTGATCATCAAGTCGACGATCCGGGTCACCTCTTCCCGAGTGAGCTCGTGGAACACGATGACCTCGTCGATGCGGTTCAAGAACTCGGGGCGGAAGTGGTCTTTGAGCGCATCGGTGACCTTCTCCTTCATGCGCTCATAGGTGATGGCCTCATCAGCCTTGGTGAACCCCAGGTTGGCCTTGCGCAGATTCTGGGTGCCCAGGTTGGAGGTCATGATGAGCACGGTGTTGCGGAAGTCCACCGACCGGCCCTGGCTGTCGGTGAGGCGGCCCTCTTCCAGGATCTGCAAAAGGGTGTTGAACACATCGGGATGGGCCTTTTCGATCTCGTCGAACAGGACCACCGAGAACGGCTTGCGGCGCACTGCCTCGGTGAGCTGCCCGCCCTCCTCATAGCCGACGTAGCCCGGAGGCGAGCCCACCAGCCGGCTGACGGTGTGCTTCTCCATGTACTCCGACATGTCCAGGGCGATGAGCGCCTGCTCGTCGCCGAACAGGAACTCGGCCAGCGTCTTGGCCAGCTCGGTCTTGCCCACTCCCGACGGGCCCAAGAAGATGAACGACCCGCTGGGCCGCTTGGGGTCTTTGAGCCCGGCCCGGGTGCGGCGGATGGCCTGCGACACCGCCTTGATGGAGTCCTCTTGGCCCACAACGCGCTTGTGCAGCTCGTCTTCCATGCGCAGGAGCTTGGCCGTCTCCTCCTCGGTGAGCTTGTAGACGGGAATGCCGGTCCAGATGGACAGCACCTCGGCCACCGCCTCCTCGTCCACCTCGTCGAACAGATCCACGCCCTTGGCCCGAATCTCCTCTTCCATCTGCTCCTTGCCGGCCAGCAGCTCCTTCTCCTGGTCCCGCAGCCGTCCGGCCTCTTCGAAGTCCTGGTGCTCCACCGCGCTCTTCTTCTGGGCCACAACCTGGGAGAGCTGCGTCTCGAAGTCCATGTACTCGGTGGGGGTGTCCATCCGCTTGATGCGCAGGCGGGAGCCGGCCTCGTCAATGAGGTCGATGGCCTTGTCGGGAAGGTGGCGGTCGGAGATGTAGCGGTCGGCCAGGTTGGCCGACGCCACCAGCGCCTGATCGGTGATGGTCACCCGGTGGTGGGCCTCGTAGCGGTCTCTTAGCCCCTTGAGGATCTCGATGGTGTGGGCGATGGTGGGCTCGTCCACCTTCACCGGCTGGAACCGGCGCTCCAGCGCGGAGTCCTTCTCCAGGTGCTTGCGGTACTCGTCCAGGGTGGTGGCCCCGATGGTCTGGAGCTCGCCCCGGGCCAGCATGGGCTTGAGGATGGAGGCGGCGTCGATGGCCCCCTCAGCCGCACCCGCACCCACCAGGGTGTGCAGCTCATCTATGAACAAGATGATGTCGCCCCGGGTCTTGATCTCCTTGAGCACCTTCTTGAGGCGCTCCTCGAAATCACCCCGATAGCGAGACCCGGCCACCAGCGCGCCCAAGTCGAGGGTGTAGAGCTGCTTGTTTCGGATGGTCTCGGGCACGTCGTCGGCCGCGATCTTCTGGGCCAGGCCCTCCACGATGGCGGTCTTGCCCACACCGGGCTCGCCCACCAGCACCGGGTTGTTCTTGGTGCGCCGAGACAGCACCTGCATCACCCGCTCGGTCTCCCGCTGCCGGCCGATCACCGGGTCGAGCCCGCTGTCTTTGGCCAGCTTGGTGAGGTTGCGGCCGAACTGGTCGAGCACCAGCGAGCCTGATCCGGTATCGCCGCGGTCGCCGGGAGAGGTGGTGGCCTTGTCCGGCGATCCCGAGCCCTGGGGACCGCCATAGCCCGACAAGAGCTGGATCACCTGTTGGCGGACGCGCGAAAGGTCAGCACCCAGCTTCACCAGCACCTGGGCGGCAACCCCCTCGCCCTCTCGGATCAGGCCCAGCAGGATATGCTCGGTGCCGATGTAGTTGTGGCCGAGCTGCAATGCCTCCCGCAGCGACAGCTCCAGCACCTTCTTGGCCCGGGGAGTGAACGGGATGTGGCCCGACGGAGACGACCCGCCCTGGCCGATGATCTCCTCAACCTGGTTGCGCACCGCCTCCAGGGAGATGCCCAACGACTCCAGCGACTTGGCGGCCACGCCCTCGCCCTCGTGGATCAGGCCCAGCAGGATGTGCTCGGTGCCGATGTAGTTGTGGTGGAGCAGGCGCGCTTCTTCCTGGGCCAGCACAACAACCCGGCGGGCACGGTCTGTGAATCTCTCGAACACGGCAAACTCCCGATAGAGGGCTCAACTCTGAGTGTAACCATCCCACCCTCCGATTTTGTTCCTGAAGCCCCAACCGCTTCTCTGACCGGCCAATACGATGCCGAGTCTGGATGGGGGAAACAGCCGATGGCGCCACTACGCTTGCTCCGTGGTTCGCAGCCCCCTCGACCTGATTCCCACAATGGCGCGCGACCTCGAACGACTGGAACTGCGCCTAGAAGGCTCGGTGCAAACCCAAGACCCGTTCCTCACCGAAGTGGCCGGCCATCTCATTCGGGCGGGGGGCAAGCGGGTCCGACCGGGGTTCGTGATCGCTTCGGCGGCCATCTCCCAGAATCAGCCGGTGCCGGCCGCCGACGACGTGCTCACCGGCGGTGTGGCGGTGGAGTTGGTCCATCTGGGATCGCTGTACCACGACGACGTGATGGACGAGGCCCAGGTTCGGCGCAACGTGGCCAGCGTGAACGCCAAGTGGGGCAACCTGCGGGCCATCCTGGCCGGCGATTTCCTGCTGGCCCGGGCATCGGAGTTGGCCGCCTCCCTCGGCACCGAGGTGGCCGGGCTGCTGGCCGCCACCATCGGACGGCTGTGCGAAGGCCAGGTGCGGGAGTTGCAGGACACCGGCAACCCCGACCGCGCCGAGAGCTCCTACACCGACTCCATCGAGGGCAAAACCGCCTCGTTGCTGGCCACCTCGTGTCGCATAGGCGGCCTGGTAGCCGGACTGGACCGGCCGACGGTGGACACCCTCACCGAGTTCGGCCGCTACTACGGGCTGGCCTTCCAGGTGGTGGACGACATCTTGGACATCGTGGCCACCGACGAGCACTTGGGCAAGCCCTCGGGCAACGACCTCCACGAGGGGATCTACACCCTGCCGGTGATCCGGGCGCTGCACTCCGACTGCGGCCCCCAGTTGCTGGAACTGCTCGGCGGAACGCTGTCGGACGCCACCGTCCGCTCTGCCCTTCAGCTCGTGCGGGCCAGCGGCGGCGTGGAAGAAGCCCTCGATGTGGCCCGGCAGTACGTCCAGCAGGCCTCCACCAGCCTGCACTCTCTACCCCCCACCACGGCCACCGCCGCCCTTCAGGTCGCCACCGACCACCTGATCGACCGAGCCCGCATCCCCCTCGGCGACCGCTAGCTCTAACTCTCCGAGGGAGTTGGGCGCTCCGGGGGCTCGGGGCGGAGGGTGGGGAACAGGATTACGTCGCGGATGCTGGGGACGTCGGCCAACAGCATGGCTAGGCGGTCCATTCCCACTCCCAATCCGCCGGTGGGGGGCAGGCCGAACTCGAGAGCCCGCAGGTAATCCCAGTCCACGGCCATGGCCTCGGCATCACCCGCGTCCCGGTCGGCGGCCTGGTCTTCGAAGCGGGCCCGCTGCTCGTCGGGGTCGGTGAGCTCGCTGAAGGCGTTGGCCAGCTCCCGGCCGGCCACGATGGCCTCGAATCGCTCCACCCAGCCGGGGTGGTCGCGGTGCTCCCGGGCCAGCGGCGACACCTCTTTGGGGTAATCGCACACGAACACCGGACCCCACAATTCGGCTTCGGTGGTCTTCTCGTACAGCTCCAGGAGGAGCTTGCCCGGCCCCCAGCGGTCTTCCACCGGGATCTCCCGCTCAGCACAGTGCGACCGCAGCTCGGCCACTGGGGTGTCGAGGTCCACCTCCAGGCCGCTGTGCTCGGCCAGCAGGTCCACAAACCGGGATCTGGGCCACGGCGGGGTCAAGTCCAGCTCCCGCCCGCCGTAGCTGATCTTGGTCGTGCCCTTCAGCTCCAGGGCCAGATGCGCCACAAGCTGCTCGACCAGCTCCATGATATCGCCGTAGTCGGCGTAGGCCCAGTACAGCTCCAGCATGGTGAACTCGGGATTGTGACGGGTGGAGATCCCCTCGTTGCGGAACACCCGGGCAATCTCATACACCCGCTCCAACCCGCCTACTACCAGCCGTTTCAGGTACAGCTCGGGAGCGATCCGCAAGAACAGCTCCATGTCCAGCGCGTTGTGATGGGTGCTGAACGGCCGGGCCAGCGCGCCGCCGGGCACCGGGTGGAATACCGGCGTCTCCACCTCCACGAAATCCCGATCCTCCAGCCAGCGCCGGGTGAGCGACATCATCTCCGAGCGCAGCCGGAAGGTCTCACGGGCCTCCTCGGTTACCCACAGGTCTACATAGCGCTGGCGGAACCGGATGTCGGGGTCCGACAGCCCGTGCCACTTGTCGGGGAAGTTCCGCTGAGCCTCGGCCAGCAGCTCCCAGTTCTCTACCTTGACCGACAGCTCCCCTTTCCGGGTCTTCATCACCTCGCCGCGTACGCCCACCCAGTCGCCCAGCGAAAGGGCGCAGAACCCGTCGTAGTCGGGGGTGACCTTGGCGGGGGCAAACAGCTGGATACGCCCGGTGGCGTCTTGCAGAGTGGCGAACGCCAGTTTGCCCTGCACCCGCCGCAACATGATCCGCCCCGCCACCGCCACCGTCTGGCCGGTCTCGGTGCCGGCCTCGATATCGCCGTGGCGCTGCTGGCACTCGGCGGCGGTTGCGGTGGTCTCGAACCGGTAGGGGACGCTCACCGGACGGCCTACTGGTTGCGCCCGTGGACCAGCCACAGGCCGTGGAGGGTGAGATAAGGCTCGACGTACTGGATGGTGTCGGACAGGGGGGCGATGAGATGGGCCAGCCCGCCGGTGGCGATCACAACCGCCTCGCCGTCCAGCTCCTTCATGAAGCGGGTCACCATGCCGTCGATCTGGGCGACGAACCCGTAGATGACGCCCGATTGGATCGACTCTATGGTGGTCTTGCCGATCACATTGCGGGGCTCGGTGAGCGCCACCGGCCCCAAGGCGGCGGCCCGGCCCACCATGGCTTCCAGGCTGACCTCGATTCCCGGCCCGATGGCCCCGCCCATGAACTCACCGGCCGCGGAGATCACGTCGAAATTGTTGGTGGTTCCGAAATCCACCACCACTGCGGGACCGCCGTAGAGGTGGTGGGCGGCCACCGCGTTGGCGATGCGATCGGCACCCACCTCGCGGGGGTTGTCGTACAAGATGGGGATGCCGCTGCGGGTGCCGGGCTCGATCACCACCGGGTCGAACTCGAAGTAGCGCTGCACCATCATCCGCACGCTCTCGCGGATTTGGGGCACCCCGGAGCACACCGCCACCCCGGTCAGATCGTCTTCCATTACCACGTCGACGCTGTCCAGCAGGCTGCGCAACAGCACGGCCACCTCATCGGGGGTGCGCTCGTGCACCGTTGACAGACGCCAATGCTCGATCAGGCCGTCTTCGGCCCGGCAGTCCTCGGCCCGTTCGGCCTCATACAGGCCGACCACGGTCTGGGTGTTGCCGATGTCGAGGGCCAACAGCATAGGAACCCTTGTTTACTCCTCTTCTGCGCTGATCGGAACATTGCCAATGTCAAGCCCGATGTCAAGCACCGGAGCCGAGTTGGTGATGCGACCCACCGAAATGAAGTCCACGCCAGTGGCTGCGTACTCGGCCACCGTCTCCAGCGTGATACCGCCGCTCACCTCCAAGAGGCAGTCATGTCCAGCGGCCTGAGCCACGCAGTCCTCCACCTCATCGGGAGTCATGTTGTCCAGCAGCAGGGCATCTGCCCCCGCCGCCAATGCCTCATCAACCTGTTCGATTTGGTCGCACTCCACATAGACAGTGCGATCCGGCCAGCTCCTGCGGGCGGCCGCCACCCCGTCGGCAATGGACATCCCCGCCAGGTGGTTGTCTTTGAACATGACCCATTCCGACAGACCCATCCGATGGTTGTCGCCTCCGCCAGCGCGAACCGCAGCCTTCTCCAACACCCGCAGACCGGGCGTGGTCTTGCGGGTGTCCCGGATGCGGGCTCGGCCCTCACCGGCCGACACCACAGCCGCAACGTACCGGGACACCTCGGTGGCGATGCCCGACAGATGGCTCAAAAAGTTCAATGCGGTGCGCTCGGCAGTGAGCACTGAGGCCCGAGGCCCGACAACTGCGGCCAAGCTCTGACCAGGAACCACCGGGTCTCCGTCGGCGGCATGCCACTCCACCGTCACCGAGGGGTCCACCTGCCGGAACACTTCAGCGGCACAGGCCCGCCCCGCCAGACGACCAGCGTCTCGAGCGGTGATCTCCGCGGTGATACTTCCAGGGGGGACAAGCGACGACGTGAGGTCGCCCTCTGGGCCCACGTCCTCGGCCAAGGCCAGTTTCACCGCGGCTTGTACCACTTCGACCGGAGGATCAAAGCCGGGCACAGTCAACCCCCAGATTGTCGATGAGGCGGGCTCTTCCGACGCGGGCTGCCACCAGCAGGCGCAACTCGCCGTCCAACACATCGGGGCGATCCAGCGTGGCGGCGTCAACCACGGCGGCGTAGTCGGGAGACGCCTTGGGCTCAGCGGCCAGCACCGCGGCCAGCACCGCCTCCACCTCGTCGGGACACCGGCTGCCCTGCACCACTGCATCCCGCCCGGCTTGCAGCGACCGCCACAGCACCGTGGCTGCGGGCCGCTCCTCGGCGGTCAGGTACACGTTCCGGCTCGACATGGCCAGGCCGTCGGGCTCTCGGAATGTGGGACAGCCCACTACCTCCACCGGCAGGGACAAGTCGGTGGTCAACCGGCGGATAATGGCCAGCTGCTGGTAGTCCTTCTCTCCGAAATAAGCCCGACCCGGCCCCAGCATCGCGAACAGCTTGGCCACCACGGTTGCCACTCCATCGAAGTGGGTAGGACGAACCCGCCCCTCCAACACGGCGCTGAGCCCTTTGACCGTCACCGAGGTGATCGGGGCCTGCGGATACATCTCGTCGGCGGAAGGAGCAAACACCAGACCGGCTCCCGCCGCGGCACACATTTCCCGATCCCGTTCAAGATCCCGGGGATAGGTCCCGTAGTCCTCCCCCTCGGCGAATTGAAGCGGGTTCACGAAGATGCTCACCACGGTCAGGTCGTTCTCGGCCGCCGAGCGGGTCACCAAAGACTGGTGACCCTCGTGGAGATACCCCATGGTGGGCACCAAGCCGACCGAACCGCCCTGGGCGCGAACAGCTTCCACTGCGTCCCGCAGCTCATATACCCGCTCCACCAGGGGAATCTCGGTGCCGGCGCTCACGAAATGCCCTTGCTTGTTCGAGGGACGAACTCGTCCCAATCCCCCAATCGGTGGCAGCCGCCGGTGTCGGGATCGCTCCACCCCTCGAACAGATCGGGGGCCAATTCTCCGATGGGCACCATCACGAATGCCCGCTCGAACATCCGGGGATGGGGTACCACCAAGTCGGGCTCGTCCACCGTCTCGCCGTCCACCCACAAGACATCGACATCCAGCGTACGGGGACCCCAGCGCACGTCCCGCACTCGGGCCGCCGATACCTCCAACTCCTGGCAAAGCTCCAATAGGCCTCGGGCCGACCGACTGGTGTCCAGTTCGACCACCACGTTCAGATATTGGCCCTGTTCGGGGCCGCCCACCGGATCGGTCTCATACACCCCGGAAACCGCGATGCAGTCGTCCATGGCCGCCACCGCGTCTTCGAGGTAGGCCATGCGGTCGCCCATGTTGGACCCCAAGCCCAGAAAAGCTCTGGTCATTGCCGGTGGCGAGTAACGCGAACACCGCTGGTCGACAGGTGCTGGGGCACCGGTGGACGCAGCTTGCGGACCTCCACGGTTACCCACTCCACCCGTCGGTCTGCGCCCAGGCACACCGAGGCCACCCTCTGGGCCATGGCCTCCATCAGGGTGAACTGCTCGCCCTCTGACGCCGCAGCCACGGCGGCGCACACCGCCCCGTAATCCACAGTGTCGCCCAAGTCGTCGGAACTGCCCGACGGCGCCAGATCGGCACCGATCTCGATATCCAACTCAAACGGCTGAACCCGGTCCCTCTCCTCGGGAAGTGCCCCGCACAGAGCCATCACCCGAAGGCCCTGAAGCAGTATGCGGTCTTCAGTCATTTGCCGGGCTCCTGCACCACCGGCCGGTCTTCAGTCATCTTCGGGAATCTCTTCTCGTTGTTCCTCTTGCTCCTCGAGGTCTTCAACCAGGGAGAGCTGCACTTCGGGCTTGGGGAGCGCGGCGGCCGCGTTCACAATGCGGCGGCCCACCGAGCCGATCGGACGCTCGGTCATCTTCTCCATCACAACCACTGCTTGCGACTCGCTGGAAACCATCCCCGTCCACACCAGATAGCCCGCCAAGAAGCCGCACACCTCGTCGCTCAGGCCACGGCGGTGTACCAGCAACTTCTCCCCCTTGGCCAGCAGTGACTGCAACTCAATGAACAGAGGGCCGAGTCGGGTGGAGTATTCCTCATTGTCTGCGATGGGCCAGTGACTCCAGGCGATGTTCTGCTCGCTGTAGTTGTGGAGGTTGTGGGTGGAAGGAATCAGCGATACCACCCGGGTAAATCCCTGCTGGCGGATCCAATTGATCTCCTCGGTGCGCCGAACCCGCCGATGGCTTTCCCCCCTGCCTCCCGGACGCTCGCAGATTGCCAACCGGTCCTTCATGATCCAGTAGAAGTTGCGCGGTTGGATTCCCGCGGCCCACTTGCCCTTCACGGCGCCACCGCCCTCGCGCTGCCGCTGCCCTCGCGCCTCACGCCGCCACCACTCTCATGGTCCCCACGGTGGCGGCCACGTCATGGACCCGGACAACCGCCGCCCCCTGGGCAAACGCCCAGGCCGCGGCGGCCAGCGACCCCTCGAGCCGGTCGTCGGTTGGCACTTCCTCCCGGTCGCCGCCGTCGCTCATGGCGTGCAGCTCCCCGATGAAACGCTTGCGGCTGGCGCCAACCACCACGGGTGCTCCCAGCGTGGTGAGCTGTCCCAAGTTGGCCAGCAGCTCCAGGTTGTGGCCGGTGGTCTTGCCGAAGCCGATTCCCGGATCGATCCACACGTCGGGAACTCCCACGGCTCGTCCCCGCTCAACGGCCTCGACCAGAAAATCGCGCACCTCAGCCACCACATCGGCGTAATGGGGGGCGATCTGCATGGTGGCAGGGGTGCCCTGGCGATGGACCGCAATCCAGGTCACATTCAACTCCGCTGCCACCTCGTGCAGTGAGGCGGAGACGTCGTTCAGGATTTCGGCCCCCGCGGCCACTGCGGCCCGGGCCACCTCGGGCTTGGTGGTGTCGATGGAGACCCGGCCGTGCGGAGCCAAACCGGCAACCACATCCACCACCCGAGCCAGCTCTTCGTGTACCGGCACTGGGTCGGCGCCTGGACGGGTTGACTCACCGCCCACATCCACCACCGCGGCTCCCTCATCGAACAGCTGGCGACCACGAGCCACGGCTGCCTCGGGCGTCACAAATCGCGCGCAGTCGGAAAACGAGTCGGGAGTCGCGTTGAGGATCCCCATGACCATCGGCCCCGTTTCCAGCGTCTCCACGGCCTCAGAGTACCGCCGAATTTCAGGGCGCCACTATGCCAAGTGGCTCTGGGACAGCGATTAGCGGTCTATAAACCGCATCGCCTCGGCTCGGGTGGCGATATCGGTCCGAAATAGCCCCCGTACCGCCGAGGTCACGGTGTTGGCCCCCGGTTTGCGGATCCCCCGCATCGACATGCACAGGTGCTCGGCCTCCACCACCACCAGTACGCCCCGGGGGTCGAGAGCGTTTTCGATGGCATCGGCAATCTGAGTGGTGAGCCGCTCTTGCACTTGGGGCATCCGGGAGTAGCCCTCCACCACCCGGGCCAGCTTGGACAGCCCGGTGATGCATCCATCCTTGTTGGGGATGTAGCCCACATGGGCCTTGCCCAGAAACGGGATCAGATGGTGCTCGCACAGCGAGTACAGGGGGATGTCCCGCACCAGGATCATCTCATCGTGGTCGGCCTCGAACTGGCGGGTCAGGTGGGAGGCCGGGTCTTCGTGAAGCCCCCCGCAGATCTTGGCGTACATGCGGGCCACCCGCTCCGGGGTGTCCAGCAGACCGTCTCGGTCGGGGTCTTCGCCGATGGCGGCCAAGATCTCCCGCACTGCGGCCTCGATCCGAGGCTGATCCACCGTGGCCTTCTTGTCGTCGCCCATCGGCCACGACGGTAGCCCGGTAGTGTCACAAACTCATGATTGGGCGTTAGTCCGGTAATCTCGAAAACTCATGGTTGAGCGGCCCGCTCTGGACGGGGTTCGGATAGTCGATCTGGGCTGGGGCATCGCCGGGGGCTACGCCACCAAGCTGCTGGCCGACGCCGGGGCCGAGGTGGTGAAGGTGGAGTTGCCCGACGGCGACCCGCTTCGGGGCTATTCGGCCTCCTTTGCCGCCGTCGACGGTTACGGGCCGCTGTTCCGTTTTCTCAACACCACCAAGCAGGGGGTGATGCTGGACTACCGAACCGCGGCGGACCGCGACCGGCTGCTCGATCTGTATGCCACCGCCGATCTGGTGATGGAGCGGTCGGAGCCGGGGGAGCTAGAAGCTCTGGGGGTGGGCTGGGAGGCGTTGGCCGAACGACGGCCCGACGCCACCATGGTGTCGGTGTCCAACTTCGGCCGGGGCGGCCCGTGGAGCCAGCGCCCGGCCAACGAGTTCACCCTGATGGCCATCGCCGGTTCCACCGCCACTCGGGGCCAGCCGAGCCGGATCCCGTTCAATGCCGGGGGACGCATCGGCGAATGGATGGGCGGGGTGACCGCGGCCGTGGCCGCCACCGCCGCGCTGCGCCGGGCTCGCCGCACCGGAGTGGGCGACCATGTGGACCTCTCATTGCTGGAGACCATCACCCCCACCTGCACCAACGTGCAGACGCTGTGGGGATCGTTCACCGGCGACTACGACACCAAGGCACTGCTGGAGGTGCCTTCGGTGGAGCCCACCCGGGACGGCTACGTGGGGTTCTGCGTGTTCACCGGCCAGCAGTGGCAAGACTTCACCGTGCTGGTGGGCCACCCGGAGTGGGCCGAAGATCCCCAACTGGCCACCATGGGCGGGCGCATCGCCGCCGGCGAGTCCATAGCCGGCGCCATCCGGGAGTGGACCTCGGCGCGCACCACCGAGGAGGTGGTTCACGAGGCCATCCTGCTGCGCATCCCCGTCGCCCCCATTGGCAACGGCGCCAATCTTCCCGAGTTCGACCAATTCGCCCCGCGGGAGGTGTACGTGCCCCACCCCGGCGGCGGATTCCTCCAACCCCGGGTGCCGTACCGCAACAGCACCCATCCATCGGTTGCCTTTCGGCCCGCACCACGCCTGGGCCAGCACACCGACGAGGTACTGGCAAAGCTGACACCAGGCGACCGTCCTGCTGGCGCGGCCCGACCGGTCGGCACAGATCCCAAGGCATCGCCCGATGCCCTTCCCCTCGATGGGGTCCGGGTGGTGGACATGACTGCCTTTTGGGCTGGCCCCTACGCCACCCTGGTGCTGGCCACCCTGGGGGCCGACGTGATCCACATCGAGTCGATGCAGCGCCCCGACGGGATGAGGTTCGGCTCGGCCCGCACCCCGGCCGATGACCAGTGGTGGGAGTTCGGCCCCACCTTCCAGCACGCCAACGTGGGCAAGCGATCAATCACCCTCGACCTGACCCGGCCCGAGGGCATGGCGCTGCTGCACCGGCTCATAAGCGTGTCCGACGCGCTGGTGGAGAACTTCTCCCCCCGGGTCATCGACCAGTTCGGGCTCGACTGGGACACGGTCAGCGCCCTGAACCCCAGGATGGTGATGGTGCGAATGCCGGCGTTCGGTTTGGACGGGCCGTGGCGCGACCGGGTGGGCTTCGCCCAGACCATGGAGCAGGTCAGCGGCATGTGCTGGCTGAGCGGCTATCCCGACACCGCCCCGCAGCTGGCCCGAGGCCCGTCCGATCCGCTGGCCGGCCTGCACGCCGCCTACGCGGTGATCTGCGGGCTGCACGCCCGGGAGCGCACCGGTTCGGGCAGTTTTGTGGAGGCCACCATGGTGGAAACCGCGCTCAACGCCGCCGCCGAGCAAGTGGTTGAGTACACCGCCACCGGCCATCTGATGCAGCGGGAGGCCAATCACCACCCCCACGCCTGCCCCCAAGGCGTGTACTCGTGCGACGACGGCCAGCTCATCGCCTTGTCGGTGGAGACCGAGCAGCACTGGCAGGGGCTGCTGGCTGCCGTACCTGAACTGAAATTGGACCAGGTGTCGGCCTCGGATGAATTGGCCGACCGGTATGCCGCCCGCCACCGCTTCGACGAGCTGATCGAACCATGGTGCGCCAGCCTTGCGGCCGCTGACATAGTCGAGCGTCTCCTCACATATGGCGTGCCTGCCGCCGAATTGGAGATAAGCCGAGGTGGGGACCGCAATCCCCAGGTCAACGCCCGCGGCTTCTACGAAGCAGTGGAGCACCCGCTGGCCGGCACCCACCGCTTTCCGGCTATGCCGGTGCGCTTCGGTCGCCAGCCCGACCGATGGTTCGCCCGCCCCGCACCGATGCTCGGCGAACACAATGCCGAGGTGCTGGGTGGCCTGCTCGGGATAGAAGATGACGAGTTGGCCCGACTGGAGGCCGCGCAGATCATCGGCACCCGCCCGGCGTTTGCTCCAGCCAGTCCGGCCGTCTAGCGGCGCTCTCGTTCGCCGACCCCTCCCAATTGGTCAGATTGCACAGCCCCATTGCCAGAACTTGCTCCTAGACTGACTTCGACATGACGGCCACCGAGTCGAACCGCAGCTACCGGCTCTCCGATCGCTTCACCAACGATTCCGGAACGGTCTTCCTCACCGGCATTCAAGCCATGGCCCGGCTCCCGCTGGAGCAATTGCGGGCCGACCGGGCGGCGGGGCTGAACACCGCGGCGTTCGCGGCGGGCTATCCCGGTTCGCCGGTAGGCGGGCTCGACTCCGCTTTGGAGCGGGCCGTGAGGGAATCGGGGGAAAGCGCGGTTGTGCTGCGGCCGTCGGTGAACGAGGAGTATGCGGCCACTGCGGTGATGGGCAGCCAACTGGCCGCCTCCCGACCCGATGCCCGCTACGACGGCGTCATCGGGATCTGGTACGGCAAAGCCCCCGGCGTCGACCGGGCCTCCGACGCCATCCGCCATGCCATGTTCGCCGGCGCCGACCCCAAGGGCGGGGTGGTGATGCTGGCCGGCGACGACCCCAACGCCAAGTCGTCCACTTTGCCGTCCACCTCAGCCGGGGTGCTGGCCGACCTGCACATCCCGGTGCTCTACCCCGGAGATCCCGCCGACGTGTTGGAATTGGGCCGCCACGCCATCGCCATGAGCCGGGCCACCGGGCTGTGGGTGGGGATGAAGATCGTGGCCAACGTGGCCGACGGATCGGCCGATGTCAGCCTCGACCCCAACCGGGTCAATCCGGTCATACCCCTGCACGAGGGCAAGCCTTACCAGCACCGCCCTGACACCCGCCTGCTCACCCCCTACACGCTGGACTTTGAGCGCGAGATCGTGGAGGTCCGCACCAATCTGGCCCTTCAATACGCCGAGCTGAACCACCTCAATCGTGTGGTGGTGGAATCTCCCAATGCCTGGATCGGGATAATCGCCTCGGGCATCACCTACTGGGAGGTGCGGGAGGCGCTGGCGGTGATCGGCTTGGAAAGCGACGAAGCGATCTCCAATGCCGGGATCCGCATGCTGCGCATGGGATTGCCCATTCCCTTCAACGCCTCCACAATCAGGGACTTCGCCGCTGGGCTGGAGGAGGTCTTCGTCATCGAGGAGAAGACGCCCAACGTGGAGTCGAGGGCCAAAGACGCCCTGTACAACACCTCTCACCGGCCCCGCATCGTGGGCGAATTCGACGAATACGACCAACGCCTCATCAAGAGCCATGGCGCCCTGCACGCCGACGACCTGGTGGGCCCGCTGCGCAGCCGATTGGCCCGTCTGGGCGACCGGCTGACCCCGGAGCCCCCGGCGCGAGAGCGCATCCCCTTGGCGGTGAACCGCACCCCTTACTTCTGCTCGGGCTGCCCCCACAATCGCAGCACGGTGACCGACCCCGGCACCGCGGTGGGCGCGGGCATCGGCTGCCACACCATGATCCTGCTGGGGGGCGAAGAGCGCTACGGCGACATCGCCGGGCTCACCTGCATGGGCAGCGAGGGCACCCAGTGGATTGGCATGGCCCCGTTCGTGGAAACCCCCCATCTGATCCAGAACATGGGCGACGGCACCTTCTTCCACTCCGGGCAGCTGGCCATGACCGCGGCCATCGCCGCAGGAGTCAACATCACCTACAAGCTGTTGTGGAATGGCGCGGTGGCCATGACCGGTGGGCAGAACCCCACCGGCGGCATCCCCCTCGACCGGGTGTGCCGGTCGCTTCTGGCCCAGGGCGTGGCCCGCATCATCATCACCTCCGACGATCCGGTCCGCACCCGCCGCCTCGGGCTTCCCTCCGAGGTGGACGTAAGAGACCGCACCGAGCTGGCCGAAGTCCAACAGGAGCTGGCCGCGGTGGCCGGGGTAACCGTGCTCATCCACGACCAGCGGTGCGCCGCCGAGCTGCGCCGAGACCGCAAGCGGGGCAAGATCAGCCCACCCCAGACCAGGGTGGCCATCAACCACCGGGTGTGCGAAGGGTGCGGCCACTGCGCCGAGGTATCCAACTGCCTGTCGGTGCAGCCCTTCGACACCCCGTTCGGCCGCAAGACCACCATCGACCAGGACAGCTGCAACATCGACCTCTCGTGCTTGGAGGGCGATTGCCCGGCGTTTGTCACCATCACCCGGCCCAAGCGCTCTCGCAGAAAGCGGGCCTCCGCACCGGCCGATCTGCCGGTGCCGGCCACGCCTATCCCTGCCCCGCCGGAGTCGGCCGGCGCTGACGTGAACATCCACATCACCGGCATCGGCGGAACCGGGGTGGTGACCACCGCCCAGCTCATCGGCACCGCGGCCATGCTGGACGGGTCCAACGTGCAGGGGCTCGACCAGATCGGCCTGTCGCAAAAGGCCGGCCCGGTGGTCAGCGACCTGCGCATCACCCGCCACGGCCGCTCGGGCAGCAACCGGTTGGGCGACCGCCAAGCCGACTTGCTGCTGGCCTTCGACCTGCTGGTGGCGTCGTCGGCCACCGGGCTGGACGCGTCCGACTCTGCCCGCACCGCGGTGGTGGGCTCGCTCGACGTTGTGCCCCCCGGCGCCAAGACCGCCCATCCCGAAATCGACATGCCCACTGCCGATGAGCTGTTGGAGCGAGCACGGGCCGAGACTCGAGCCGACGCCCAGTTCTGGGCCAGCGCATCCGACTTGGCCCAAATGCTGGTGGGCGATGCGGTGGGGGCCAACGTGTTCGTGGTGGGCATGGCCGTGCAGACCGGACTGCTGCCGGTGACGCCCGAGGCGCTGGAAACCGCCATCGAGCTCAACGGAGTGGCCGTAGAGATGAACACCGCCGCGTTCCGATGGGGCCGCTGGTGGGTGGCCGACCCCGGACAGGTTGAGGAGGCCATCGCCCGTGCCCCGGCGCCGGATACCCACTCGCCCGATTGGATTGCCGGTAGCGACAACAGTGCGGTGTTGGGGCAGAAGCTGAGCGACCGCATTGCGGGGCTGGCCGACGACGACGCCGTGCTGGCCGCCGCCCTGGAGTTGTTCGCCTCCGAGTTGGTGCGATTCCAAAACCGAGCCCTGGCCCACCGCTATCTGGACGAGGTGGCCGAATTCGCGGCCGTGGAGCGTCGGGTGAACCCCGGCTCTGCGGCGCTGACCGCGGCAGTGGCTGCTGGGCTGTACAAGCTCACCGCCTACAAAGACGAGTACGAGGTGGCCCGCCTGCTGCTCGACCCCAATGGCCACTATCCCGCCGCCGCGGTTGCCCAGCCCGGTGACCGCCTGGCCTGGAAGCTGCACCCCCCAACCCTGCGGGCCCTGGGCCGCAAGAAGAAGATCGCCCTTTCAGTGAACCGCTGGCGGCCGCTGATCCGGCTTTTGGCCAAGGGCAAACACCTGCGGGGAACCCCGTTCGACCCCATCGGTCGGGCCAAAGTCCGCCGCGAGGAGCGCCGCCTGCCCGCTGAGTACCTCGTGGCGTTGCGCCAGGCAATCGAAGGCGCCGCCGCCCCTGAAGACCTCCAAACCGCCCAAGCCATCGCCGAGGCCGCCGACTTGGTCCGCGGCTACGAAGACATCAAGCTCGCCAACATCGAGCGCTTCCGGACGGCGATCAGCCGATAGACCAGCTCAGATTTGGGCTTCGCGGGGATCCCAGCGCTCGCGGGCTTTGTCGCCCACCCGATTGAGGGCGAACACGGTCATGAACATCACGATGCCAGGCACGAACACTAAGTGGGGATGATCTTGGTAGTTCTCTTGGCCCGCTTCGATCATGTTCCCCCACGTCGGTTCGGGAGGCTGGATGCCCACGCCCAGGAAGCTGAGCGATGCCTCGGCCACGATCAGCACCGCAGTCACCAAGAAGGCGTACGACAACAGCGGCAGAGCAACATTGGGCATCAGCTCCCGGAAAATAACGCGCCGGTTGTCCGACCCCATGGCTTTGGCCGCCAATACAAACTCTCGCTGGGCGAAGGTCAGTGTGTTGGCTCGGGATAATCGTATGTAGGTCGGGATGCCCAGCAGAGACAGCTCCAACGCCATGGTCCACTGGTTCTGCTCGAACACAGTGGCCATGGCCACCAGCAGAATCAGCGGAGGAAAGGCCAGCATGGAGTCGGCCAGAATGCCCACACCGCTGTCGAACGTGCCCCGGAAGTAGCCGGCGGCGATCCCGATGACCCCGCCGATGATCAAACCGATAGCCACCGCCCCCAAGCTGATGATGAGCGAGGTGCGCGCCCCCCACATCACCCCGCCCAGCAAATCGAGCTCTTGGCTGTTGGTGCCCAAGGGGTGCCGGGAGAACAGATCAGGGCGGAGCCGCAGCCCCTCACCAAACGAGTTCTTCACCAACTTGGATTCGGGCAGCGGCAACCACTGCACCGTGATCGCCCCGAGCCCGATCATGATCAACCAGACTCCAGACAGCCATGCTGAAGTGTCGAACCCCGAGCCCCAGCGTCTCTGGCAAATCGCATCCAGCCCGAGATAGCCGCCTGTGATGCCGGCCAGCACTAACAGCACCCTGATCTCGGCGGTCACGTCGTTGAAGAGCATGGTGCCCATGTAGATCAGCACGATGCCGATGGGCAGTAGCGGCGCCTGCCAGATCGGCCGGGGCTCCGAGATCCGACCCCGGATCTCTGGCTCACCCTGGGCAATAGTGCCAAACGCCGCCTCAGACACGGCCCCGCCTGATTCTGGGATCGAGGTACTGATAGGAGATGTCGATGATGGCGTTCAGCAGCACATAGCCCACTGCCAACACCAACACCCCGCCTTGAACCACGGTGTAGTTCTTGGGAAGCACGCCGAAGGCAACGATCAGCTTGCCCAATCCTTCAAGCCCGAAAATGCTCTCGATGATCACCGTGCCGCCGATGAGCCGGCCGAGGGTAATGCCGGCAATGGTGATGAGGGAGAACGACGACGGCCGCAACGCGTCGCGGAACAAGATCCGCCATGTGGGCATGCCCTTGGCTCGGGACGACAGCACGAACTGCTCTTGCAAGGTCGACAACATGTCGGCCCGCAGCAGCCGGGTGAACACTGCGATCTCACTCAAGGCCAAGGCGAGCGCGGGCAAGAACAGCGAGCGGAGCTGCTCCCGCCAATTGTCGTCGTAGCGGTGAGACGCCGTCCTGGGAAAGTCGGGCCACTGGACGAAAACCCAGAGCAGTAGTCCGGCGACCACCAGCGTAGCCACCGCATATCCCGACCAGCCGGAGAAGTCTCTGCGGTCCTCCCATAGGCGGCTTACCGCCAAATAGAGCAGCCGCAGCACGATCAATCCGACGGCGATCACCCACAAATAGCGGGGGACGGACTGCCGGAACACGAAGAAGAAGATGAACAGCAAGCCGGCCAGGAATGTCGGGACTGAGATGAAGGTGAACATGGTGCCACTCACCAATCGGTCAGCCCGATTGCCCGCGGCGTGAGCCGACCACACCCCCAAGAAGATGGAGATAGTGAACGACATCCCCAGCGCCATGGCCGAAAGTCGCAGCGTGGGCCCAGCACTTCGCTGAAGCAGGTCGGAGACCGGCTCGTTGGGGGGACGCAACGAGTCGCCCAGATCACCCGTCAGCGCCCCGCCCAGCCAGTCCCCATATCGCTCCGTGATGGGCTTATCCAGGCCGAGCGACTTGCGAATGGCTTCCAAGTCCTCGATGGTGGCGTCGGTTCCCAGCGCAACCGCAGCCGGATCGCCGGGTATGAGGTCGATGAGGAAGAACGTGGCCAGGGAAACGAGGAAGAGCACCGGCACGAGCCTGACCAGCTTTAAACCGACCACTCGCAGCACGGTGCTCTTCCTCCCCTAGAGCTCTAAGAACTCAGTTCGCTCAGTTTTACTTAGTTCTCCATGTAGGCGTTGCCGAACAGGAACAGCGTGGTCATGGAGCGCTGCACGCCCTTGACGTTTGGTGCGAGGGCCAAGCCCTCCTCGTTCACCGACCAGATCATGGTGGGCAGATGCTCCGTCCACACGCACTGGACTGCGGCCAGCGCAGCCCGCTGATCCTCCAGCGTGCCCGCCCCGTACAGTCCGGTAAGCGCATCGTCCATGTCCGGGTGGCCGAAGCCAGTCCGATTGGACCGGCTGTCAGAGCGGTAGTTCTGGTTCAACGACGAGACCCACACGGCGCCGTCCATGTTGTGGCCCCAGCCCGACACTTCGTAGTCGGCCTGGATGATCACCCGAGGAATAAGGACGGTGGTAATGCCTCCATACTCCGCGGTCACGTCGAAGCCAACCCGCTCCAGCATGCCTTCAAAGGCCTGGCCGATGGCCGGGGCTGGGTCCTGGTCGGTGTAGACGAAGAACAGCGAGCCGTCCCAGCCGGTTTCATCCTTGACTTCTTGCACCAGTGCGGCAGCGGTGTCGGGATCGTAGGCCGGCTCTTGGTCGGCGCAGTCTTGCAGTTCCTGCGACCACATCAACGTGCCTTCATGGGCCAGAGCATTGGTCACGATGCCAGTGCCCTCGAAGGCCCGCTCATTGATGATCTGCCGGTCCACGGCGTGGTGGATGGCCTGGCGAATCCGGATGTCTTGGCCGATCCTCTCGGCACCTCGCACACCGTTGTTGATGAGGAACACACCGCCCACATTCTGGAGCTCTGTGTTCAGCGCGGCACCGGCCTCTCGGGCATCGGCGAATACTCGGGGATCCCGCAGGAAGGCGGCGTTGTAATCCCCGGCCTGGAACGACTCCCAGTTGGCCGTGGAGCTGCCCGGGAAGGTGAACTCGATCTCCTCGATGCACACCGGGCCACCCCAATAGTCGTCGCGGGCCTTGAGCAAGGTGCGCACGTTGGGCTCCACCTCGACCACCTCATAGGGGCCGAAGCTGGCGGCGTTCACCAGGTCGGGGGAAACCGACATCCGGTTGCGGACCAGCTTCTCGGCGCTGACTTCCTCGGTGGCGTTAGCCGCCTCTTCCTCCAGCAGTTGGGCAATCACCCGTGGGTTCACGACCATGCCGGCCTCATCACCCAGCACCAACGAGAACGTGGACCACGGCTGGTGGAGCCGGAAGATGATGGTGTTGTCGTCAGGAACCTCGGTCTCTTCGAAATTGATGGCCTGCACCGAGCCGGCAATGGTGTTGGTCACGCCGTTGCCCCGACCCTCGAGGAATCGCTGCATGTGGTCGATCACGTCCTGGGCGATGAATGCATCGCCGTTGCCGTAGGTGATGCCTGAGGGGATCTTCAGCGTCCACTCGGTGAAATCGTCATTGGAAGTGAGCGACTCCGCCACGTGGCCGTTGTACTGGCCGGCGTCGGGATCGAAGGTCATCAATACGTCCCACACGTTCACTAGCTCGGTGCCGCCCACCAGCGATCCGCTGCTGGCGGTCGGGTCCATGCTGGCGTTGGGCGAGAAGTTCGCGTAGTTGATCTTCGTGCCCGACACCGTGGCCTCGCAGCCACCGGCCAGCTCTTCCTCAGCCGGAACGGCGGGCGCGACGTCTTCGTCTTCTTCCACAGGAGCCGATATAGCGCTGTCATCGTCGCCGTCGTCGGCCGGCTCGGGCGCGGGCTCGTCGTCGCCGTCATCGGCCGGGGCCGGCGCGGGCTCGTCGTCGCCGTCGTCGTCGGCCGGCTCAGCAGGCGCGGGCTCGTCTGGAGCGGTTACGACTCCGTCATCATCGTCGTTGCCGCAGGCCGCGACCACCAGGCCGAAAACCATCAACAACGCCAACAGCTTAAATAGCCATGAACGCATGTTCATTTCCCCCTCATTGAGCTAGGTCGTGACACTCTAGAAAACCAGGCCCATATGGGCAAACGAAGCGGCCTCTCGACCGCCAGGCGCGAACAGGGACTAGGACACAGATTCCGCTGTGCCCTAGTCCCCGTCCTTTGAACTTGATGGAATCAGTTCTCGATGTAGGCGTTGGCGAACAGGAAGATAGTGGCGCCTGCCCGCTGGACGCCCTTGACATTCGGGGCGAGCACCAAGCCCTCCTCAGTCACCGAATAGACCATGGCGGGCAGTTGCTCTGACCAGACGCACTGCACTCCAGCCAACGCGGCTCGCTGGTCGTCCACCGTCGCGGCTCCGTAGAGCTCGCCCAGCGCAGCGTCCATGTCCGGGTGGGCGAATGCCATCCGGTTGGAGCCGCTGGTAGACAGGAGGTTGTCGTTGAGCGACGCGACCCAGGTGGCACCGTCGGCGTTGAAGCCCCAGCCGGCCATCTCATAGTCGGCCTGGATAATGACCCTGGGAATCAACACGGTGGTGACGGGACCGAGGTCCACCTCCACCTCGAAGCCGGCGGCCTCCAGCATTCCCTCCACCGCTTGGGCAATCTCGGGGCCGGGATCGGTGTCGGCGTGGACCAGCAACAGGGAGCCGTCCCAGCCGGTATCGGCCTTCACCTCTTCAACCAGTGCCGCGGCGGCATCTGGGTCGTAAGCCGGTTCCCGATCGGCGCATTCCTGCAACTCGGGCGACCACAGCAAGGTGCCCTCGTCGGCAATGGCATTAGTGGTATTGAGCTTGCCCTCGAAGGCCCGCTCGTTGATGATCTCCCGGTTGATGGCGTGGTGGGCGGCTTGACGGATTCTGATGTCCTTTCCAATCACATCGGCGCCACGGACTCCCTGGTTGAACAGGAACAGCCCGCCAACGTTCTGGAACTCCGAGCTCAGCACGGCACCCGCTTCCCGGGCATCGGCGAACACCCGCGGATCACGCAGGAAAGCGGCATTGAAGTCGCCGGCTTGGAATGCCTCCCAGTTGGCCGTGGAGCTGCCCGGGAAGGTGAACTCGATCTCCTCGATGCACACCGGGCCACCCCAGTAGTTGTCTCGGGCCCGCAGCAGAGTGCGCACGTTGGGCTCCACCTCGGCCACCTCATAGGGGCCGAAGCTGGCTGCGTTGACCAGTTCGGGGGTGACGGCCATCCGGTTGCGGACCAGACGGGCTGCGCTGGTTTCCTCGGTGGCGTTGGCTGCCTCTTCATCCAAGAGCTGGGCGATGACTCGCGGGTTCACGATCATGCCGGGCTCGTCGCCCAACAGCGTATGGAAGGTGCTCCACCCTCGATGGAGTCGGAATATGACAGTGCTGTCATCGGGAACTTCGGTGTTGTCGAAGTCGATGAGGCCCACCGAGCCGGCCGCCCGGTTGGTCATGCCGTCACCGCGGGAGTCAAAGAACCGGAGCATCGAGTCGACGACGTCTTGGGCAATGAACTCATCGCCGTTGCCGTAGGTGATGCCTGAGCGGATCTTCAACGTCCACTCGGTGAAGTCGTCGTTAGGGGTCAGCGACTCTGCGGCCTGGCCGTTGGACACACCAGCTGCGGGGTCGAATGCCATCAACACGTCCCACACGTTCACTATCTGGGTTCCGCCAACCAAGGCGCCGCTACTGCCGGTCGGGTCCATGTTGGCGTTGGGCGAGAAGACCGCGTAGTTGATCTTGGTGCCCGGCACTGTGGCCTCGCAGGGGGCCATCATCTCTTCTTCCGCAGGCTCGTCGCCGTCGCCGTCGTCGGCAGGCTCAGGTGCGGGCTCGTCGCCGTCGCCGTCGTCGGCAGGTGCAGGCTCATCGCCGTCATCGGCTGCCTGAGTGGGCGCAGGCTCGTCTGGGCCAGTCGTGACCCCGTCGTCGTCGTCGTTGCCACAGGCCGCGGCCACAAGGCCAAAGACCATCAACAACGCGAGCAGCTTCATTAGATATTGACGCATGGGCATTCTCCCCCTCTTCTAGTGCCCGCCACTCTAGGTACAACTGAAAACATGGGCAACAGGGCACCCACCTTGTATCTATGCGGAAAAAGCATGCCGCTGTCTTCCTGCTCCCAGCTACGTGAGAACCGAGTCGATGAACTCGCGCATGACGGCGGCGCACTCTTCGGGCTGCTCCAGCTGGAGCATGTGGGTGGCGTCAGGCAAGAAGTCGTAGTCCACGCTGGAGATGTCGCTGAGGTTCAGCGACGGCAGATACGAGTAGGGCAACGTGGGATCGGCCCCGAGCACTTTGACCGGACAGCGGATCTTGGAGAAGTCGATGAACGCTCCGAAGACGCTGGCGTAGTCGATGATCTGCGCTTCGTACTCCCGAGGGCATCGCAGCTCAAAGCCCTCCCCGTCGAGGGATTCCCGCAGGGTGGAATCGGCCAGCAGGTCAACCGTCCCGGGCACCGCCGCCTTGTAGGTGGGGAATATCCCGAACAACTCGGTGAACGCGCTCTTGGTCTTGAACCGATGGGTGCGGCGCCGGGCCGATTTCGCCATGCGGATCGCGGCTTCTTCGAAGTCCCGAAAGTTCCTGCCCGGCTTGCACAGGGGCGGATCGAACAAGACGAGCGCCGAGTAATCGCTGCCCTTGGATTCGGAGATGAGGGGCGTGAGGCAAGACAAGGAGTGGAATACGCCAACCTGCGGTTTCTGGCCGAATTGCCGGCCAATCTCCTCGAGTACGCGGTCATGATCACTGACCAGCGTCGGAACACTGTGGTTTTCCAGGCCGCCCACCGCGTTCCAACCATGGTTCCTCATGTCGTAGACGATGAGGTCGAAGTCGTCGGTCAGGAGCGACCAGAACGGATAGTAGAAGTCGATGGCCAGGCCATTTCCATGGCTGAGGATCAGTCGATTGCCATCGGGGTTTCCGTGGCGGCGAAGCAAGATCGACGACTCTGCGTCCATTTTCACTTCGTGAACAGACCGCGGCTCGGGAACGCTCCAAGCCGATTCTTGCTCCGTCACGGTTATGGGCTTACTTCATACGCGATGGCTGCGGCGAATTCCCTCGTTCCCATATCTTCCAAGCACCAGAAAGTCTCGGGGATTTGAGCAAACTGGCCGATGCTCTTCGTAGCCCCATGGCGCATCTCATCGGGGATCTCCAATTCGGCGACCTTCATGGAAAGGCCCTTGCCGTGGGCCTTCACGAGCGCTTCTTTGATCGTCCAGAAGCGAAAGAACTTGTGCAGCTGCTGGCACCCCTCAAGCGATTCCAACTCAGCCTTCTCCCGCGGGCTGAACACGCCCTCGATGAGGTTTTCGAGATTCCGGCGAGGAGCCCGCTCCTCTACATCAACGCCTAGGCGGCCCTTGGCAGCCACGGCAATCAGCCCGTGGGTGCCGCTGTGGCTCACGTTAAAGCTGATGGAGGCAGGTAGACCGTTGACCAGGGCAAACGGCTTGCCGTGTTTGGCGGCCTCAAACGCCAATGACTCGTTTGGACAACCGATCTGGCGGCAAAGAATGGCACGGAGCGCGGCGCGGCACAGCACATAGCGCCGTTGAGCGGTCGGGGATTGAAAGCGCTCCCAACGCGAGCGCTCTTCCCCGTCGAGCCACGAGAGAGCCTCGGCCTCGCGACCCTGATCGGGAATCAGGTCGACGTGGAAGACAGCAATAGCACCGATGCTCTTGTACCGGTGCCACCAGCTATCTGAGTCGGCGATCAACCAGAGGAATCGAGGTGGTTGATGAGGTCTTGAGGTGTCAAGAGCTCGGCGAACTCCTCAGCGGAGATGTCCGTGCCGAATTCCTGGTTGACCGATTGCCAAAACGCCACGATGTCGGAAGAAGCGACACCTGCATCGGCAACGTTGCGAGACAGGTCCAAGGGCTGACCTGCTTCTCGTCCATCAATCTCCAAAGTCTGATCGACGATGGCCCTAATCCGCTCTTCAGTGGAAGACATTCACCTGCTCCTTTGCAACCGATTGAAAGCGGGGAAAGTGTATCAAGGGGCGGGTAATTGTCAATCGACCTGAGTGCCCCTGGGCTCTCATCTCGCTTCTACCCAGTAGCGCTGTCGCTGGAACGGGTAGTCGGGCAGCGAGATCCGACGGCGCGCCTCGCCCTGGAACAAGCCCTCGAATTGAATCGCCTGGCCATCGGCATATTCCGCAGCAACTACCTCAAGAGGATCATCGCCGTTCGCAGACACCGACGCACCGCTTTCAGCTTGTTGCTCGTCGATCTCAAGGAGGGCGCTGAGTTGCTGTCGGAGGGACTCCGCATCGCTGAACACCAGTCCAGCCCGGTGTGAGAAGTGGCTTCGCCCGATGCTGGCCGTCCATGCCACGTCGGAGAGCAGCGGATCGGTTGCGGCACCGGCGGCCGCAAGCTCCTCAGCGTGCTCGTCGAGCCAGGAGAGATACCGCTGGGCCAGCTCTCTCAACGCCTCCGGAGTCTTGGCCGACAACGGCAGCAGCCGTCTCTCGGGCCGCTCTGCTCCCTCACCGAACGGCGATTTCTCGGCAGGCACGGCTTGCGGTGGCCCCATCGGCTGCCACGGCGGGCTGAATCCATCGGGGTCGTCCGCAGTGGTTTCGTACCCCTCCACCACGACGTGGGAGTTGGCCCCCGAGATACCGAACGAGTTAACCGCGGCCAAAGCCTGGCGACCTGGGTCTCCTGGCCAGTCGATCGCTTCGGTGGCGACCCTCAGCGGCATCCTCTCCCAAGCAATCTCGGGACTCGGTTCGCTGAAGTTAAGGTGCCTTGGAACCGACCCATGTCTCATCCCCAGCACTACCTTGATCAGGCCGGCCATCCCTGCGGCGCCTTCAAGGTGCCCGATGTTGGTTTTCACCGAGCCGATCCATACCGGGCGGTCTTCCTCGCGCCCTGGGCCGTAGACAGAGGCGATCGCGCTCGCCTCCACTGAATCGCCTACTTCCGTGCCCACGCCGTGGGCCTCGACATAGTCAACCTCATCAGGGGCGACGCCAGCCCGGGCCAGTGCTTCGACCATGACCCGCTCTTGGGCCCGCCCACTGGGAACGGTGACGGCCAGACCGGCCCCGGTCTGATTCACTGCCGACCCCCGGACGACGCCCCAAATCCGGTCTCCGTCTGCCTCGGCATCGCTGAGCCGCTTCAGCACCAATACGCCGCACCCCTCTCCCCGCACGTAGCCGTCGGCCGACGCGTCAAACGACTTGCACTGCCCTTGCAATGACAAGATGTCCGCCTCGACCAGGGCGTTGGTGACCGCAGTCGACAAGACAACATTCGCGCCCCCGGCCAGGGCGACGTCTATCTCCCCTCGCCGAAGGGCCTCTACCGCTTGATGCACGGCAACCAACGACGATGTGCAGGCCAAGTCGAACGGCACCGCCGGTCCTTCCAGGCCCAGCGAGAAGGCCACTCGCCCCACAGTCAAGCTTCCCGCGGTGTTGAGATGACCTCCGGTTCGGCCTCGTTTCTCGATGACACTCCGGTATTCGCTGACACCGATCCCGACATACAGACCGCCGCGGCTTGCCTTCAGGCGGTCGGGATCGATAGCCGCATCCTCAACTGCCTGCCAGCTGGTCTCCAGCAACATCCTCTGGAGCGGGTCGATCGACCATGCCTCCTTCGGCGCAATCCGGAAGAACTGGGGATCAAAGCGGTCGAGGCCCTCGATGTACGACCCCTTTCGGTAGATGGCATCGGTGGCCGCGGGGTCTCCGAGGACTCCCTCCCACGGACCGCCGTCCTGGCGCCCGTCGGTCACCGTGTTCTCGCCAGCCTCCAGAAGGCGCCAATAGGCCGATAGATCCTCAGCACCGGGAAGCCGACAAGCCATGCCCACGATGGCGACCCCCTCTTCCTCCAGACGGACAGGCCGGGGCAGAGCTGGTTGCACGGCTTCTCGGGATTCGACGGCTTCGCCGGCCTGTCCGAACTCCTGGGACAGGTGCTGGGCCAGTCCCGTGATGTTCGGATAGTCGAATATTGCGGTGTTGGACACGGTGTACTCGCCGGCAAATGCCCGGTTCAGCCGGTTCCGCAGCTCCACCACCATCAGCGAGTCCATCCCCAGGTCGGCGAACACGGCCGAATCGTCCGGCAGGTCGGGCAACCGCATCACGGCTTGCAGCTCTCGTTGCAGGTGTGAGATCAGCATCTGGTCGCGCTCAGCGGCAGCGGCATTCCTGAGGGCGTCCAGCAGATCGACAGACGATTCCTGAGTATCGCCAGAGGCGTCCACCGACAGCAGGTCTTCCAAGAAGAGCGAATGGGCCTCAGGGCCTTCGGCAACTGCTTGCCAGTCGACCGCCGCCGCCATGGCCATGGTCACGTCCTGGCGTACCAGATGGTCGAACGCCCTCATCCCCTGTTCAGGAGTCATCCACCCCGTGCCCGCGGCTTCGAGTTGTACGGCGATTCGCTCCCGTTGCTCCTCGGCCTCGCCCAGTCCCGACCACGCCCCCCAGGCGATCGACTGGCCGGGCAGACCCAGCGAACGGCGATGGGCGGCAAGCTGGTCCAAGAACACATTGGCCGCGGCGTGGTTCGACTGCCCTGAATTGCCCATGACACCGGCGATGCTGGAGAACAAGACGAACATGTCGAGGTCGCAGTCTTCGGTGGCCCGATGGAGATGCCAGGCGCCCAGCATCTTCGGCCCCAGCACCTCTTCGAACTTCTCCCAAGTCTGGTTGGCGACCACGCCGTCGGACAGCACGCCCACGCTGTGGATCACGCCCCCCAGCGGCGGCAGGTTGGCGTCGATCCGGGCCAGCATCTGGTCGAGGGCCGACGGGTCGGTCGCATCAGCCAGCTCCACCTCCACCGTCACTCCCTGCTGGCGGAGCCCGTTGATCGTCTCCTCTGCTTCGGGATCAGGGGGCCGTCGCCCGTTCAATACGATGGCCCCTGCGCCTCGCTCGGCCAGCCAGCCGGCCACCGCGCATCCGATGCCCCCCATTCCCCCGGTCACCAGGTAGGTCCGGTCGTCTCTCAACTGCCCGGTTTCAATGGGGGAACCGGCGAGGACGAGCTTGCCGATGTGGCGGGCGGCCTGCATGTACTTCATCGCCGTGCCCGCTTCGGCCAGCGACCATCGGGTGTGTACCAAGGGCGCCAGTTCGCCCGCCGCCACCTGGTCCACCACCCGTTGGAGAGCGTCTCCGGGCACCGCCGGGGTCTCTTGTTTGAGGGTGTCCAGCTCCAAGATCCAGTAGCCCACGTCGGGCCGGGCTGCGGCCATCTCCTCTTCGCTGAGAATGTCCACCCGGGCGAGCTCCACAAAACGGCCGCCTCGGGCCAAGCACGCCAGGCTGGCGTCGATGAAGCCCGGGCCGGTGAGGCTGTTGAGCACCACGTGGACTCCCTCGCCCCCGGTGGCTTCAAGAATCTCCTCACCGAACTTGGTCTGGCGGCTGTCGAACACGTGCTTCACGCCCAGCGACCGCAGAAACGCCTGTTTCGGAGCACTGGTGGTAGCGAAAACCTCAGCCCCCGCGGCCTGGGCCAACTGAACCGCGGCCAACCCCACGCCCCCTGTCCCGGCGTGGATCAGAACCCGCTCGCCCGCCTTCAGCCCAGCCAGATCGAATGAGAGCAAGGCCGATGCAAAGACGGTGGGCAATGTGGCCAGCGCCGCGGGCGCAACACCCGAGGGGGCCAGCACCACCAACTCCTCAGTGGTGACCGCTTCGGAGCCCAGCGTGCCGAACCCTAATCCCACCACTCGGTCGCCCACCGAAACGGTGGTCACCTCGGCGCCCACCTCGACCACTCGGCCACAGAACTCCTCGCCCAGCGAGCCCTCGCCGATGACGCCCAGAGAGCGGAACATGTCCAAGAAGTTGAGCCCGGCGGCTTCCACCGCTACTCGTACTTCCCTCTCTCCCAATTCCGCCGGCGGGTGAGGCTCTGGCTTGACCCCTTCCAGGTCGCCGCTTGCGTCAGCCGCCAGCAACCAGCTCACTTCTCCCGCGGGATCGGGCAGATCCGGGCGACCCGACCCAACCCCGGCCCGAGCCAATCGGGCCGTCTGGCGCAGTCCCATGCGGTAGGCAATCTGGGTCTCCGCGTCGGGATAGAGCAGCTCATTGGCCAGGTCCGACAGCGGCATCGGACGGTCGGGATCCAAATCGATCATCCTCGGGTTGAGGTGAGGCGCTTCGCGGGCCACCACTTTCCCGAGTCCCCAGAGGATTGACCCCGCGATGCCCTCGGCGCGCTCGTGCTCCAGCACTTGAGCCCCCTGGGTCACCAGCCAAACCCCGTCTGTCGGGGCGGCGTCGGCATCCCCCATCCCCTGCAACAGAGCCAGCGCGCTCTTGCCAGTATCAGCTGCGTCCTCCGCGAGCTGCTCGGTGGCCACCTGCGACCCCCGGCTGTCGAGCGATACCAGGTGGACAACGCCGCGGAGTGCGGTATCGGAGGAAAGACCCTCGAAGATCGACCGCCACGACTCCCGTTGGCTCATCGCCACAGAAACCCGGTTGATTCCGGGCTCATCCAGCACGGGCTGGTCACCGCTGGAGGCACCATCGCCAATCATCACCACCGTCTGATTCCGGGACGCCAACTCCTGCGCGAGGGTCTCGGCTGAACCGCCAGAATCCGATGCCAGTATCCATACGCCGGGCTGCTCGCTCACCTCTGCCGGTCCCTGAGCCAAGATCACCCCGCGATCAGGCTGTCGGCCGGTGTCGGGCGGGTCCAAGCCCAAGACTTCTGCCGTCGCGAATCCCGAGTCTCCCAGCGCCTGAAGCCACACGTCGGGGCTGGTCAGGGCGTGATGGGGGCGATAGTGGTCAGCAAACCGCCACCATCCGTCCAGTGGCCCGAAGGAGAGGTCCAGCCAGCCCAAGCCGCGGAGAGTCTCCAATGCCACCAGATAGCCCGACGGTGCCAGCAGCCGTCGACAATTGCCCAGCGTCTCATCCAGGAATTGGGTGGCGTGCAGAACGTTGGACGCGATCACCAGGTCGTAGCCATGGAGATCGAAACCCTGTTCCACGGGGTCGATCTCGATGTCCAGCACCCGGTAGTCCATCGACGCCTCTGCTCCGCCGAAGCGTCTCTCCGCCTCAGCGAAGAAGCCGGCGGAAATATCGGTGTAGGTGTAGTCAAAGCGCTCGGCGGGGAGCTCGGGCAGCACCGACGCAGTTCCCGACCCGGTGCCGGCTCCCACCTCCACCACTCGCAGCCTCCGCCCTTCCGGCAAGTCGGCCAGCAGTGCCGCCACCGCGTCGCCCAGCAAGCGGTTCGAGGCCATGGCCATCGGCGCCTTGATGTACATGTCGGCGGCGCTCGGCTCGCCGCTGCCGAAAAGCAGCGTCAGCGGATCGGCATCGCCAACCAACACATCGGCCAATGCCCCGCCGGTTCGCCGGAACAGACCGATCTCCACGGCGCCGTGGGGGTATAGGCCCTCCATCCAGTCGGCCCGCTCGGTGGGATCACTATCCAGTACTTCAGGCAACGGGTCGTCAGAACCAACCAACACGGTGAACCCGTCGCCTGCCTCTTCCAGTACGCCAGCTTTGGCCATCATCTCGAGCATCCGGCGGAACAAGCGTCCGTGCTCCGGGGCAACCCCTAACTGCTCTCTCAGTTCATCGGGCGCCACCGTGTCGCCTGCGGTGCGCACCCACCCCAGCCGGTCCAAGGCCATACGGGCGAATGACCACGCCAGCAGTTCGAGATCATCAAGCAACCCCACCCGGCTCTCGGCCTCAACGCCTTCGGCCGCCAGATACTCGGAGAACGACCCTGAACCCGCGGCAATGGCGCTGGGGGCAGGCAGGAAATCCGCCGGCAGAATCCCGGGGGCGAGGGGGCGGTCTCGCCAGACAATCTCATAGAGGAGATCATCCATGTTCCCCGCGGCCGACATCAGCGCGGCCCGGGTGGCCCGCTTCACCGTGTAGCCGTCCAGCCCGCCAAGCACAGTGCCGCGCTGGTCGTAGAACACCAGATCTCCGGTCAGAACCTCTGGGGTCCCTGCTGTCGGCTCTGCGGCCTTCCTCAAACGAGCATGACAAATGAGCTGGTCGGGTAGCGGACCGTTCAACCACAGCCGCTCCAATGCGAAGGGCATATAGGCCACGCCATCTTCGGCGCCAGCACCACTGCGAGCCTCGGCCATGACCTGGAAGCAACCGTCCAGAAGCAGCGGATGCGCTTCGATGCCGCCTGCATCAATGGACTCAGACAGTGACAATTCGCCTAGCGCTTCGCCCTCCGTGGACCAAAGTGCCCGAAGGGTGCGGAACGGAGTGCCGAGCTCTACCCCTGTGCTCAGCCGGGAGCGGTAGAACTCCGAAACGTTCTTAGGCTCCAATCCGGCCTTCAGGCCTTCCAAGTCGACACTATCGGCCGCCTCAGCCCGCCCGGCTTCCGAATGGGCCAGGCCCTCGGCGTGCAGCGTCCACCCGTCTTCACCCGGGCCCCGGCTGTAGATCTCAAATCGAGTGGGCACCTTGGGTTCGGCCTCGTCCAGTACAAACTGCACTTGGCGGCCTTCGGACACCGCCCCGTCATCTGAGTCCGACTCAGAAAAGACCATTGGGCTGAGCAGTTGGAGATCATCGATCACGAAGCTGCGGCCCCTCGATGTGGATAGCCGACCGTTTCCATTGGCAACCAGCGCGGAGACCGCCATCGTTCCGTACAGCGCGCCCGGCGTGACCACCTGACCGTAAACCCGGTGCTCATTCAGCCATTGCGGATCGGAGGAATCCATTTCCGTCTCAAACTGAATCTCTCCTCGGGGCGATTCGTGGCAAATGCCGAGAAGCGGGTGCCCCGCGCTGGATCGACGGCGCTTGGGGGTTTCGACCCAGTAGCGCTGACGCTGGAACGGGTAGCCCGGAATCGAGATACGGCGTCGGGCCTCCCCTTCGAATTGGCCCTCGAAGGAGATTTCGACTCCGGCCTGGTACAACCCCGCTACCGCGTCGAGGAACCCGCAGCCGTCCACGGGGTCCGGCGTTCGAGACGAGGGCCGCTTCATGCTCGACACCACCACCGGCTCGATGCCGCCAGCCTGGTCGGGCCAAGACAGAACCGTCATGGGGCTGAGTACCGCCCCCGGGCCGACTTCGAGAACCACGTCCACTCCCATATCGGCCAAGGTCTCGACACACTTGCGATACTCCACCGGTTGGCGGGCCAGCCGACGCCAATACAACCCGTCCATCGCTTGGTCGGGTTCCAGCAATTGGCCGGTCATGCTGCTTATCAACGAGATCGACGGGGCGGCCACCGAACAACCGGCTATAAGCGCCTCCACACCGTCCAGAATGGGCTCCACCATGGCGCTGTGGTACCCGGCGCTTCTCTCCAATCGCCGAACCCTCACCTCGTCGGCCTCGAAGCGCCGCAGCACCGCCTCGACATCATCCACCGGTCCGCTCACCATCACATGAGTGCCGTTGTCGGCGGCAATGGCCAGCCGCGGGTCGCCCGACTCCGCGCACTGCTCCTCCACCGCGGCCGCCACGTCAGATTTCGCGGTGAACACCGCGGCCATCGCGCCGGGCTCATCCAACTCAGCCGTGAGCTTGCCCCGCCCGACTGCGAACCGAAGGCCGTCTTCCAGGCTGAGCACCCCAGCGGTGTGGGCCGCGGCGATCTCACCCAGGCTGTGCCCCACCACCAAGTCGGGCCGCACCCCCAATCTCGACCACAATGCGGTCAGCGCACACTCCATGGCGTAGATGGCGGGTTGCGTCCACGTTGGATCATTCAGATCGCCATCGGCGTCGGGCACGCCGAACATCACGTCCAATAACGAGGTTCCGCACTCATCGCGGAAGACCTCCTCGCAGCGATCCAGCACCATTCGCACCACCGGTTCGCTCTGGTAGAGCGACTTCCCCATCCCAACCCACTGGCTGCCCAGCCCGGTGAAGGCAAAGGCCACCTTCAAGTCGGTACGCGATCCCGGTACCTCGTCTTCGGCGCCCACCAGCGCATCGAACTTCTCTCGCAACGACTCGGCGTCTTTGAACGCCACCCCGGCCCGATGGGAGTAATGGCTGCGACCCACCCCGGCGGTCCAAGCCATGTCGGCGAGGAGCTCGTGGGCTGGGGAATCAAGATTGTCGTCAAGCCACGTCAGATATCCCTGGGCCAGATCCCTCAGGGCTTGGTCTGACTTCGCCGACAGGGGCAGCAACCTCGCTGGCCGATCCGTGGCCGATTCCTCCTCTGCCACGGGCGCTTTTTCGTCAGCCGAAGAGATGGCGATGGGCAGAGGAACGCCTTTCGGCCACCGCTCCTCACCGGGCTGAGCAGGCTCGTCTGCCGGAGGCTCATAGGCCTCCAAAATGACGTGGGCGTTGGTGCCCGACCAGCCAAATCCGCTCACACCGGCGACGGGCAAGCGGTCGGAGCCACCTGGCCAGGGGGTGGGCTCAGACGTCACCTTCAGCGGCACCTGATCCCAGTCGATCACCGGGTTCGGATTCTCAAAGTGCAGGTGCCGGGGAATCACGCCCTGCTGCATTGCCAGCATCGTCTTTATCAAGCCAGCCGCTCCGGCAGCCGACTCCGGATGAGCGATGTTGGTCTTCACAGATCCGACGAGCAGCGGTTGATCGCTGTCGCGATCTCGGCAGTAGGCGCCGGCGATAGCCCCCAGTTCGATGGGATCGCCCACCGGCGTCCCCGTACCGTGCGCCTCGAGGTAATCCACCTGTGATGACGTAACCCCGGCACGGGCCAGGGCCTCGGAGATCACCAGTTGCTGGGCCTCTCCACTGGGCACGGTCAACCCGGTGGAAGCGCCATCCTGGTTGAGCGCAGACCCCAGAATCACGCCCCAAATCCGGTCTCCGTCGGCTTCCGCCTCGCTAAGCCTCTTGAGGACGAGGATGCCGCAGCCCTCGCCTCGCACGAACCCGTTGGCAGAGGCGTCGAACGCCTTGCACTTCCCATCGGGCGCCAGCATCCCGGCGTTGCCCCGCAAGTGGAACAGGTAGCCCGACAAAATGATGTGTACCCCGCCCGCGAGGGCTAGATCGGCTTCTCCCCTCTGAAGCCCGGAAACAGCCTGATGGACCGCGGCCAGCGATGATGAGCAAGCGGTGTCCACCGCTATCGCCGGACCTTGCAGCCCCAATGCGAAGGCAACTCGCCCGATGGCGGTGTTGAGAGAACTGCCGCTCACCGAGTACAGGCTGAGCGCGGCATCGGCGGTGGAGGCGTCTGTTTTTACCAGTCCGCGGTAGTCGTTGTTGCTGATCCCGGCATACACCCCGGTGCGGCTGCCCCGGAGCCGCTCATGGTCGATCCCCGCGTCTTCCAGAGCTTGCCAACTCGTCTCCAGCATCAGCCGCTGCTGGGGATCGAGCAGCTGGGCCTCAATCGGCGAAATGCGGAAGAACGAGGCGTCGAACTGGTCGATGTTGTCCATCAACCCGCCGAAGCGAAGGGCGTCGTTGTCGACAACGGCGTCCGGGAAAATCTCTCCGATTCGCCCCTCTCCCGAACCGGGAACCCCCTCTGTAACTGTGTTCTTGCCCTCTTCCAGCAAGCGCCAGAACTCCGACAGGTTGCTAGCACCGGGAAACCGGCAGGCCATCCCGACAACCGCGATCGATTCCCGTGTTCGCGAAGCCATGTTCTCTCCTACTTCGAGGCTAGCCAGAGCTTCTGACCTGCACCGTAACGATATCTAAACCGTGGTATTTCTGATGGTTGACCGTTGAGGCGTAGTGCCGCAGCAGGCGAAGCGAGATCTCCCCCTCCTCCACCCCCTCGGTCTCATCGCTCAAATAGGCCAGCCGGTCTTCGAGGTTCTCCTCGTCGAACACCGCCAAGAACTCCAGTTCCACCGCTTCACCCTCAAGATGGGCCATGACGATCAACTTGGGGACTTCCTCGGCGCCCTCAACTTCCTCCGACTGCAAGAGGCTGATCAACGTCTCCTCGCCCGCCGAGCGCAATCGCTGAGCGGAAGCCTCATTCCAGCCCAGCTGCGTAGCCAGCCCTCGGAGGAATCCGTCGATTTCGGGCAGCTTGGAAAGGTGCAGATCGGTCTCGAGCCGTTCTCGAATTCTCGGGCTGGTCAAGTCCAAGAACATCGTCAGCGCAATCGCCACCAGTGCCCCAACGAACACGCCATTGTCGAGCAGCACCCCCCAAGTGCCGCCCAACATGTCGGCGAAGATTGTCTGCGTGTCCAACCCCACGCCCACCGAAAACGCCACCCCCACCACCATTGCCTTCTGAGAGTCGAGACCGTCTTGCACAACGGTTCGAACGCCCTCGACAAAGAGCAAACCCAGAGCCGACAGGATGAATGCCCCCATCACCGGGCTGGGAATGGTGGTGAATACAGCCGTCAACTTGGGGAGAAAGGCCAAGCCCACGTAGATGGCGCCATAGGCATACCCCACATGGCGGGAGGCAACCCCGGTGAGGCTGACGAGCTGCACGGTTCGCGAGGTGTGGACGGTTGACGGGGGCGTCCCGGCGAATCCCGACAGCAGTACACCCAGCCCGTTTGTGTTGAGCGAGCCCTGCACCAAACGGAAATCTGTCACCCGCGGCTGGCGCCGACCGACTTGTTGAACGGCCACACTGCCACCGATGTTCTTGATTGCCCCCACCATCGTGACCACCACGAACGCGGGAAGAAGCGCCCAGAAATCAGGGCCCGGGGTCAGGTCGAATCCCTTGAAGCCACTGCTGCTGGGAACGCCGATCCATGCCGCATCGGCTACCGAGCCCACCTCGTAGGCCCCAAACAGCGCCACCACAACACAGCCGGAGGCGATCCCGATGAGCGGCGTCCAGAGCCGCCAGACACCGGCAACCCGAAACGCCAACCCGGTGGAAACGAGAACGGTGACCAGGGCACCAACCGGACCGGCGGCGTCGGGGGCATCGGCGGGAATCTCATCGATCCGATTTAGGGCTACCGGCAAAACCGTGACCGAGATCAGCATGATGACTGTTCCGGAGACGGTCGGCGTGATCACCCGGCGCATGAACGGCAACCGCCAGGCCAGAACGAGATAGGCGAGTGAGGAGACGACGATGAGGCTGGCCAGCATTTCCGGGCCCCCCTTGTCCAACGCCAGTACTGAGATGGCTATGAATGTTGGGGTCACCACCATGAGGAACAAGTGCCCGGAGCCGAACCGCCGAATCTTGCTGGCCTGCAACGCGGTAAGGGCTCCGACGATGACCAGCGCGGCAAAGACCGCCCAAGACAGATAGCCCTCATCCTGGCCCCCAGCCCGGACCGTGATCGTCACATACAACACGACCGATGCAATGGTCACCGCCACCCCTTGGAAGCCGACGGAGAGCGCGATCAGCGGCGGGCAGCGGTCGTCGGTTTCGTAGCGGATGGCCTCGGCTGAGCTCACTGTTCCCCTAGCGTGTGCCCTTCACCTGCACCGTGACGATGTCCAGGCCGTGGTACTTCTGGTGGTGGACCGAGGATGCGTAGTGCCGAAGCAGGCGAAGCGACACCTCCCCCTCATGCACTCCCTCCGACTCTTCGTTCAAACACGCCAACCGATCCTGGAGGTTCTCCTCGTCGAACACCGCCAGAAACTCCATCTCCACCATGCCGGGTTCGGGGCGGGCTTGGATGATCAATCGGGCGGCCGAATCGGTGGATTCGGCGGACCGCACCAAGCTCTCCAACATCTCTTCGCCGGCCTCGTCGGGCTGTACCAGGCTGAGCAATGCCTCCTCCCCGGCGGAGCGCAGCCGCTGGGTGGAAGCCTCGTTCCAGTTGTTCCCCGCGGCAAGCCCTAGGAGGAAGCGGTCAATGTCGGGCAGCGACGAGACGCTGAGTTCCACCTCCAGACGGCTGCGCCGCTGCGGGCTGGTCAGGTCCAAGAACACGACCATCGCCACCGCGGCGAATGCCCCGATCAGCATGCCGTTGTCGAACAGCAAACCCCATTTGTGGCCGAGCAGGTCGGTGAAGATGGTCTGGTTGTCGAGTCCCACCCCGAGCGAGAACGCCAAACCCACCACCATGGCCTTTTGGGAGTCGAGGCCGTCCTGCACAACCGTGCGGATGCCGCTCACAAAAAGCAGCGCGATCGTTACCATCAAGTAGGCAGCCACGACGGGACTGGGGAGGGTGAGCAAGAACGCGGTCAGCTTGGGTAAAAAGGCCAGCGCAACCAGAGTGCCGCCGATGACGTAGCCGATGCGACGAGCCGCCACTCCGGTGAAGCTGATAAGCGACACGCTGGTACCCGAATAAACCGAGGTTGGCGGTATGCCAAAGATGCCGGCGGACAAGATGCCCAGTCCATTGGTGTTCAGGGAGCCCTGGACCAGCCGGAAGTCGGGAACTTGGGGACGACGCCAAGAGGCTTGTTGGATGGCCACGCTGTCACTGACGTTCTTGACCCCGCCCGCCAGCGTTACCACCACAAAAGCAGGCAGAAGCGACCAAAAGCTCGCCTCCGGGGTGAGGTCGAATCCGGGAAACCCGCCAGAGTCGGGGATGCCCACCCAGGCTGCGTCTCCCACCGAGCTGACCTCGTAGGCACCGAACAGCACGGCCACCACGCTCCCGGAGACAATTCCAATGAGCGGCGACCACAATCGCCACACCCCTGACGCCCGTAAAAACAGCAGGGTGAAGACCAACAGCGTGACCAAAGCGACGGTCGGTCCTGTGGCCTCGGGTGCGTCGGCCGGGACGTCTTCGAGTCGGTCGAGCGCCACCGGCAAGATAGTGGCCGCGATCAGCATCAGGACCGTGCCGGTGACCACTGGGGTGATAACCCGGCGCATGAACGGCAGCCAGAAGGCCAGCACCAGGTAGAACAGCGAGGCCACCACGGTGAGGCTGGCCAACAGTTTCGGGCCACCCTCGGCCAGGGCCAACACCGAGATGGCGATGAAGTTCGGGGTGGGGCCCATGATCAAGATGTGCCCGGCGCCAAACCGCCGGAAACGGCTGGCCTGCAATGCGGTCAGCGCTCCGGCGATGATCATGGCCGCGAACAGGGACCACGAGAAATATCCCGCGTCTTGACCGCCGGCTCGGGCGGTGATGACCACAATCGACACAATCGGAGCCAGTGCCAGCACCACGCCCTGAAGACCAGCGACGGCAGCAACCCCCGAAGGGCAGTGCTCGTTGGCCTCGTATCGAATGGCGTCGCTCATAGCCGGCCCGCCCCGAAGGCTCCGCGGATTCGCACTACCAAAAGCTAACGCGGAATGCCGAGTGAAATTAGAGCTTGGCCTCGCGGGGATCCCAGAGGGCTCGGAGGGATTCTCCGATACGGTTCAGCGACAGCACGGTGAGGAACATCATCACTCCGGGAACGAACACGATGTGGGGAGCCTTTTCCAGCAGATTCGGATCGCGGCCCTCCTGGATCATGTTGCCCCACGTGGGTGTACTGATGGGATCAATGCCCACCCCCAAGAAGGCCAATGAGGTCTCGGCCACGATCACCACGGCCACGACGATAAAGGCGTAAGAGGCCAACGGCAGAGCCACGTTGGGCATGATCTCCCGGAACAGAATGCGGCTGTTGGACGCTCCCATGGCCTTGGCTGCGGTAACGAATTCCCGAGCCGCGAACGTCAGTGTGTTGGCGCGCGACAGTCGTCCCATGGTGGGGATGCTTAACACCGATAGCGCGAGCGTGATCACGAGCACGCTCCCCCCAAAGATGGCCACGATGGAAAACAGCAAGATCAGGGCGGGGAAAGCCAAAACGGCGTCGGTAATGATGTTGAAGGTTCCTTCGGTTGCCCCCCGAAAGAAGCCAGCAGTCAGACCGATAACCGACCCCACCGCCAAGCCGATACCCACGGCGCCCAGGCCCACAATCAGGGAGATACGCGCCCCCCGAATGCTCTGGTTCATAACGCTCTTGCCCAGCCGATCAGTGCCCAGGGGCTCGTCGGTGGTGAACGACGGGGGCCGCTCCCGGTCTTGGAAGTTGGCTTCCAAGCTGTCGAACATCCCGCCCAGTTGCAAGAACACAAACAGCACCAGGATGAACAGCCAAACCATCGATATCCATACCGTCGCATCGACCCGAGAGCCGAATGCTGCTCGGATTAGCTGTCCTACCCCGGTGAGAATGCCGTATATCCCTCCGAGGGCGAGGATCACCTGAAGCCAGGCCGCGCTGTCGTAGGTAACTAAGAGCTGTATCAGCAGCAAGGCCAGCCCGATGACAAATCGGGCACTTCCTTCCCGACCTAGGCGGGCGCGGCGACCCCGCTCGGGATCGTCGACAAGCTGAGCCTCAGGCTCGGCAACGACGCCAGTGAAGTCAGCCACGTCTAATCCTCGGATCAAGCAGGGCGTAGGTGATCTCCACCAGCATGTTCAACATGATGTAGGCCACCGCCACTACCAGCACCAGACCTTGCAGCACCACCAAGTCATTGCCGGTGATGGAGTCCACCATCTTGAGCCCCATTCCCGGGAGCTGGAACAGCACCTCGATGATGACGGTGCCGCCGATGAGCCGGCCTGTGCTCACTCCCGCCAAAGTGATGAGTGAGAACGACGACGGTCGCAGGGCGTGGCGGAACAACACATGGGCGGGCGACATGCCCTTGGCTCGGGCCGTGAGCACGAAGTCGTTTTGCAGGGTGGCCATCATGTCGGCCCTCAACAACCGCTGGAACACGGCGATCTCAGTCAAAGACAACGCGACCACCGGCATGATCAAGCGGCGGGAATGGTCCCACCAGTCCCATTCAGTGAGCCGGGTCCACCCTTGGGGCGGCAATATGTCGAGTTGGTTGAACAAGATGAAGATCAACAGGATGCCGACCAGGAACTGGGGCAAGGAGATAGCGGCAAACGATGCCGCGTTCAACGCTCGATCCACTCTTCGTCCCGCCCGATAGGCGGCATACACCCCCAGCGGAATGGCCAGAATAAGCGCCAGAGCCTGGGCTACCACCGTCAGTTCCAGGGTGATGGGTAGCCGCTGTCGAATGGTGTCCGAAACTTTCAGGCCGTGGGTTCTTACCGACTCGCCCAGATCACCGGTAAGCGCATCCCCCAGCCACTTGCCGTAGCGAACGACGACGTTTTCGTCGAGTCGAAGCTCCCGGTTGACCAACTCCCGGGCGGCGGGCTCCTGGGCCCGCTCTTGGCCTAGGAGGCGAATGGTGGGATCACCGGGCAGCAGCTCCACATAGAAGGAGGAGAAGAAGCTCACCAGAATCAGCACCGGAATGATCCGGATGATGGTGCGACCGATGGTCTTCAACTGCTTTCACCTCCCCCTACGCCTCGGCGCGGGCCCCATAGATGATGCCCCATAGAACAGGGGGTGGGCACGGACCGTGCCCACCCCCTCGTTCTCAGATGAGTTTCTTGGCTAACCCTTAGCGGTGAATTCCAAGAGAATGATGCCGGCGTCGGTCTGGAATATGCCCGAAACCTCGTCGGTCCAGTAGTAGCCAACCTCGCCCTTGCTGGTCACGATGACCGGGACCTGATAGGCGAACTCGCGCTGGAAGCGGCTGTAGCCCTCGTAGCGCTCCTCGAAGGTGACGCCTTCACGGCCCTGCTTGAGCGAAGCGTCAAATTCCGGATAGCACGCCTTGGCCCAGTTGCGGGATGAGACGTTGGCACCGCACACGCCGTCCTCAGTGGAATCGCCGAAGTACACGTCGTACATGTAGTCGGGGTCGCCCACGGGGATGGCCCACGGGTTGGCCACCGATTCGCCGCCGAACACGGCACCGACCATCTCGCCGACCTCCACGCAGTTGGCGGTGGCAGAGATGCCAACCTCGCTCCACATGGCAATCAAGGTCTCCGTGAGGAGCACGTTCTCCGGTGAGGTGGTGCAGTAGGTCTCGAATTCCAGCGGACCGCCTAGTTGCGCTTCACACTCTTCGAGCGCGGCAGCCGACGCGTCCTGGTCAAAGCCCGGCAGCACTGCTTCGGGATCTGTCCACGGAGAACCCGGCCTCATCAAACTGCGGATCATGTTGTTGAGACCCTCGTACACGATCTCGTTGATGGTCTCGTAGTCGATGGCGTGGGCCGCAGCCACCCGGCACTCCCGGATGTTGAACGGCTCTTTCACGTTGTTGAGCATCCAGTATCCGCCGTGGTTGTCAACCCGGGAGGTGGTGTTCACACCCTTGGCGATGGCGTCTTGGAGATTCTGGGGATGGCGGTCGTAGCCAATGTCGAGATCGCCGGCATTGAAGGCGTTGTAGCGCTGCGGCGGCTCGATGATGGGCTTGAAGGTCACGCTGTCCAGATAGGGGCAACCCTCGCGGAAGTAATCCGGGTTGCGCACTACAACGGCCTGGTCGTCTTGGACCCACGACTCAAGCATGAACGGGCCTGCGCCCACGCCCTGCGGATTGATGTTGACGTCGGAATTGAGGCCGGTTTCCGGATCCTGGCCAGCCTGATACGTGGTGGGCGACATCATCCACGCCATACGGGAGGCGAAGATCTGTGCGAACACCGCGTTCTTGCTGGTGGCAGTGAGCTCGATGGTGTAGTCGTCGATCTTCTCCCAAGAAGCGATCAAATCGGCCTGGGCCCGCGACTGCGACCCGATATCAGGATTCTGGTGGTGCTCGATGTTCCAGATCAGTGCGTCGACATCCAACGGGGTGCCGTCGGTGAAGTTGACGCCTTCGCGCAGCTTCAGTGTGAACACCTCATTGTCTTCAGTGGAGATGCTCTCGGCCAGGCCGGGAATCAACTGGCCAGTGGCGAAGTCCTCGTAGAACAGCGCACCGTAGATGGAGATCATCTGCGTGCCGCCCAGCGAGGCCCCGCCCTGGATCAAGGTGGGGTCCCATCCGACGATCTCACCGAACATGCCGATAGTGAGGTTTCCGCCTGTCGGCCGCCCGTCTGAGCATTCGGTGGTGAGGATTTCACCAGGGATGTACCCGGTGTTGCCGGTGGGCACTCCACCCGTTTCTTCCTCTACAACCTCTTCGGACTCCTCGATGGTCACCACCGGCTCGTCTTCCGGCTCATCGGCCGGGGCCTGCTCGGCGGGAGCTTCCTCAGCGGGAGCTTCCTCGGCGGGAGCCTCCTCCGCAGGAGCCTCGTCTTCCGGCTCCTCGGTGGCGGGTGCTGGCGTACCTGCGGTGACTCCGTCGCCGTCGTCATCGTCGTTGCCGCAGGAGACGGCAAACACCGTCAGCGCCAACAGGACGGCAAGAAGCCTCAACCAACGCGATTTCATGAGCATGACCCCCTCGGGTTTGGCTATGGGCAGCCGAGCCTCAACCGACTGCAAGTTGTCAGACCTTAGGGATTTATTGAGAGTGCGCGCAAAGTGTCGCCGTAGCTATGACTGCAATCGAGCGGCGGCAGGGACCAACTCCCGTTCCAAACGGTCGGCAATCACCCGAAAGTAGGGCAAAGGCTCCCCGATGGGGTCGGGAATCTCGTCGGCGGCCCGGCCGATGAATCTGGTGCTGGTTTGGGCTTCGCGCTGGTTGTGCAGTTGGGCGACCCACGCTTGGGAGTCGGCCCCGTTGCGGTTGCCCACCTGGTCGGCAAGACGACTCAGCTCAGCGGGCAGGAAGGTGGCCGCCTCCTTGGCCTCGCTGCGGGCCGCCACCGCCCAGCCGTGGTTTCTCGTCATGACCACAATCAGATCGGACTCGTCCACCAGATACTCCGAAAGGCGGCGGCTGCGGTGGGCCGACAGGTCCAGGCCCCGCTCGGCCATGGCGGCTATGGCGTACTCGTGGGCGGGCTGCCCGCTCCAGTCCATGGTCCCGGCTGAGCCCACCTCCACGTCGGGGGCCAGATGGGCAAACAACACCTCGGCCATCGGCGAGCGGCAGATGTTGCCCGTGCAGACAAACAGAACCTTGATGGCGTTGGAGTGTAAGAGCCGCATCGCCGGCTTTCTATGCTCAACGCATGACAGGTCCGATGGATGGAGTGAAGGTCGTCGAACTCGGGGTGTGGGTAGCCGGCCCTGCGGCGGGCGGCATTTTGAGCGATTGGGGGGCCGATGTGGTCAAGATCGAGCCCCCCGCCGGCGACCCAGCGAGGACCTTCCAAAGGATGCTGGGCGGAGACATGCCCACCAATCCCGTGTTCGAACTGGACAACCGCTCCAAGCGATCGGTGGTGGTTGATCTGGCCCATCCTGAAGGTCAGGCCATCGCGGCGGAGATCATCGATGAGTCCGATGTGTTCCTCACCAACCTGCGGCTGAGCGCCCTCGACCGGCTGGGGCTGGACTACCAGTCGCTGGCTGCCCGCAACCCGGGACTGATCTACTGCGCCATCACCGGCTACGGGTTCGAAGGTCCCGACGCCGACCGCCCCGCCTACGACATCGCCGCCTTCTGGGCCCGTTCAGGCATCGCCGCCCAACTCACCCCGCCCGGCGGCGCGCTCCCCTTCCAGCGGGGCGGTATGGGCGACCACAACGTGGGCCTAGCCGGAGCGGCGGCCATCAGCGCGGCCCTGTACCACCGAGAGCGCACCGGCGAGGGCCAGATGGTGTCGTCGTCCCTGTTCCGCGAGGGCATGTACACCATCGGTTTCGACATCAACGTGCTGTTGATGTGGGGCCTCAACATGGCAGTGGGCACCCGGGAGGCCATGGGCAACCCGGCCATAAACAACTACACCGCGGGCGACGGGAGACGGTTCTGGGTAGTGGGCCTGGAGGGCGACCGCCACTGGCCCCCGCTGGCCCGAGCCGTGGGCCATCCCGAGTGGATCGAAGACGAGCGATTCGCCACCCCCCGCGACAGGGCGGTCAACGCCGTGGAGCTGATCGCCGCCCTCGACGAGGCCTTCGCCGCTCGACCGCTGGATGAGTGGGCCGAGATCTTCGCCACCGAGCCCGACATGTTCTGGGCCCCGGTGAACACCCTCGACGACTTGTTGGCCGACCCCCAGACCGGCCCGTCGGGCGCGTTGGTGGAGGTGCCCGACGGGGCCACCGGCACCACCATGCTGGCCACCCCGGTCGACTTCCACGGCACCCCATGGGCGCCTCGCAGCCTGGCCCCTGAGTTGGGGGAGCACACCGACGACGTGCTGGCCGAACTGGGCCGCACTCCCGATCAGATCGCCAAACTGCGGTCGAGCGGCACCGTGGCCTGAGCCTTCCCGAACTCCCAGCCATAGGATGTCGCCGTGCCTTTGACCAGACTCGACGAGACGCTGCGCCATCAGATACCCACCACGTTCGATCACGTGGGAACCAGCGACCCCCGGTTCTTCGACCGGTACTGGTTCTCGTGCTACGACCCGGCCGGGTCGCTGACCATGATCATCGGGGTGGGGCTGTACATGAACATGAACGTGTTCGACGGCTTCGTGGCCTGCCAGGTGCCCCGCGACGACGGCGGCAGCAATCAGCGGAACTTCCGCTTCAGCCGGGCGCTGCGCCCCGACATCGACCGAGTGGGGGTGGGACCGCTCGACATCGAGATCATCGAACCGTTCAAGAAAGTTCGCCTAACCGCGTCGGGTGACGATCACCCCATAGACATGGACCTGACGTGGACTGGCTTCCTGCCCCCCAAAGAAGAAGACCACCACTTCAGCCGGGTTCGGGGCCGAGTCACCCAGGACTACCGGCGCTATACCCAGGTGGGCCGAATGGACGGGGCCGTCACCCTCGACGGCACCGACTACTCCGTGGAGGGCTGGTGGGGCGGCCGGGATCACTCATGGGGGGTGAGGCCCCAAACCGCCGGGCCTGAGCCCGTTACCGGCGAGGACGGCATCGACGTGCGGGCCCAGCACGGCTCGGTGTTCTACTGGCTGCCGTTCTCGTGCCCCGACTTTGGCGGCCACGTGCAAGTCCACAGCACCGGCGACGGCCGCCAGCACTATCTGGACGGCGTGATCGGACAGTCCGACGGCTCCGAAACCGAGGTGGTGGCCGCCGAGTTCGAAGTGGACTTCTGGGACGACACCCGCCGCTGGCGCCAGGTTCGGTCGCAGTTCACCGACTCCGCCGGCGAGGTCTACGAGATCGAGACCAACCAGATCCACCGCGACTGGGCCATGATCGGCACTGGCTACGACTGGGGCTGGGAGGACGGCGGCGGCCTCGGGGTCTACCGGGGGCAGTACTACTCCGAAACCGACACCTACGACCTTTCTCACCCTGAGAACGTGGTGCTCCCCTCCGGCGAGGTCCGCGTCCCTGGCCACCGGGAGGCCCCGGCGGTGGGCACGGTGAACGGCCAGCCGCTGGCCGGCCACCAGATTGTGATCTGCTCGGGGCGGGTCCCCTTCTTGGGCTTGAACGATGATGTGAGGCCGTGGTGAGTCAAGAGCAGTCTTTTGCCGACCAGGTGGTGATCGTCACGGGGGCAAGCCGCGGCGTAGGCGCAGGCCTGGCCGTCCGCCTCGGCGAGCTGGGTGCGGGGGTGGCCTGCGTGGCCCGAGCCACCGATTCCGCCCGATTCAAACTGCCCGGCACGGTGGATGAAACCGCAGCAGCCGTTGACGAAGCCGGTGGCGACGGCCTGGCCGTTCCCTGCGACCTGTCCCGTCCCGACCAGATCGAGGCCATGGTGGAAACCGTGGTGAACCACTTCGGCCGCATCGATGCCCTGGTGAACAACGCCGCGGTCACCTTCGTGGGCGACCTCGACATTGAGCTAAAGCGCTATGAGCTGACCATGGCCATCAACACCACCGCTCCGCTGCTCGCCACCCGGCTGTGCCGACCATATTTGGCCGAACGCAACGGGCGAATCGTCAACGTCTCATCGGCGGCCGGTCTCGCCTATTTCCCATCGCTGATGGCCTACGGCATGTCCAAAACCGCACTGGAGCACCTGACCGTGAGCAGCGCGGCCATCCTGGCCGACGACGGGATCGCGGTGAACTGCTTCCGCATCGACACTGCGGTGGCCAGCGAGGGCTTTGTGATGAACGCTCCCGACGCCGATCACTCCACTTGGGCCGACACCTCGGTTTCCGCCGAGGGCATCGTGTGGATGCTCCAACAGCCCACCTCCTACACCGGAAGGCTGGAGAGCATGGTGGGCATGGCCCAGCGAGAGGGCATCATGGCTGAAATCGCCGACAAGACCAGTTCCAACGCTCCTTCCGCGAGCCAATGGAGCATTGACCGCGCCCGGGGCATTGTCTAGGGCCCAGGAGGTTCACTCCTTCTGCCGCATCTGCACCGCCATGTGCGGCATCACGGTCACCGTCGAGGGCGACCAGGTATTAAAGGTGAGAGGCGACGACGCCCACCCCATCTCAAAGGGCTACACCTGTCCGAAGGGCCGGGCGCTGCCCGAGTGGCACCACCACCCGCACCGGCTCGACCGACCCCAGATTGGCGATCAGGCCGTGGGGTGGGACCAATGCCTCGATGACCTGGGCAGCCGCCTGGCCGCCATCATCGAAGAAAACGGCCCTGACGCGGTGGCCATGTACCTGGCCAGCGGCTCGGCGTACGACGCCAACGGTCGCCGGGCCGCCGAGCGGTTCCTGGGTGCCATCGGCTCCCTCCAGAAGTACACCGCCACCACCATCGACACTCCCATGCGCCCGCTGGTGGCCGAGCTCATGGGGGGCTGGTCGGGGATCACCCCCATGTGGGACCAAGAAGCGGCCCGGATGCTCCTTCTGGTGGGCACCAATCCGGTGGTGTCCCACGGCCATGGCAACGGCTTGGCCGACCCCATTCGACGGCTGCGGGCCCAGCAAGAACGGGGCCCGGTGTGGGTGATCGACCCCCGCCGCACCGAGACCGCCCGCCTCGCCGACCGCCATCTGGCCCCCCGGCCCAGCACCGACTACCTGATCCTGGGCTGGCTGGTGCGTGAGCTGCTCGACGATGGGGCCGACTGGGACTACTTGAACAAGCACTCGGTCGGGGTCGAAGACCTCACCGCCGCAGTGGCCCCCTTCACCCTGGACCGGGCGGCAACCGGCACCGGGCTAGACCCCGCCGAACTGCTCGAACTCCTCGACGCAGTGCGAACCGCGGGCCGGTTATCGGTGCTGTCGGGCACCGGAGTGTCCATGGGCCGCCATGCCAACGTCACCGAGTGGCTTCTGTGGGCGCTGGCCGCGGTCACCGGCTCTTACGACCAGCCGGGAGGGATGTGGTTCAACCCCGGCTACCTGATGCAGCTCGACACCCGAAGCTGGCAGCCCTCCGACGGCCAGCCCGAACCCGGTCCGGCTAGCCGTCCCGAGCTGCCCCGCCGCTTCGGGGAGTACCCGTGTGCGGCCCTGGTAGACGAGATCGAGGCCGGCAACATGCGGGCGCTGGTGGTGGTGGGCGGCAACCCGCTGATCGCCTTCCCCGATCGAGACCGGACCCAGGCGGCATTCGAATCTCTCGACGTGCTGGCGGTGGCCGACGTGGTGGAAACCGACACCACCGGGCTGGCCACCCACCTGCTGCCAGTGGCCGGCCAACTGGAACGAGCCGACCTGCCCTGGATGCTGGATGCCTACCAACCGGCCATTGCCACCCACTACACCCCGGCGGTGGTCCCTCCCGGCGCCGACCGCCGACTCATGTGGCAGGTATTCGCCGAGCTGGGCCGTCGGCTGGGCGTGGGAGTGCTGCCCCGGGGAGTCGACCCCGATACCGCCTCCGACGAAGACCTCCTAGAACTGATCGCCGAGCGGGGCCGCAGCGATGCCGCCACCGTGCTGGCCGCCCGACGCGGGTTGGTGGGCGAAGCCAGCCCAGTTCACGGCTGGGTGCTCAACCGAGTGCTGCCTGAAGGCCGCTGGCGACTGGCCCCCGAGCCGCTGGTGGCACAGCTTGCCGACCTCGACCACCCCGCGCCGGTGGTACTGCTACCCCGCCGCCAGATGCGAACCATGAACGGTCAGCTCCGCGACTTGGGCGATGTGGGCCCCGAGGTGTTGATCCATCCCGACCACGGCATCGCCGACGGCCAGCCAGTGCAGGTACACAGCGCCCACGGCGAGCTGGTGGGCACGGCCCGCACCAGCGACGAGATCGCCCCCGGGGCAGTGTCCATCCCCCACGGCTGGGCCGACCCCAACGTCTGCACGCTCACCACCGCCGAAGTAGACGTCGATCCCCTCACCGGCATGGTCTGGCAGTCGGGCCTGCCGGTGCAGCTCAGCCCGGCAGAATCAGCTTGAGGACAGCATGAGCGCCAACAGTCCGAGTCTGCTGATCCTGAAACTGCCCAAGGAACTTGGCGGTCTCGAAGCCGACCTGCGCTCCCAATTCCTGGCTACCGAGGCAGCCAGTCGGGCCGACGGATCAGCCGGCTGGAACGAGACATTCACCACCACTTCGGCAGCCATCGCCGCGGCCCGCCTGCCGGAAGAGGGCATGAACGAAGTAGCAGCCAGCGCAACCGATGGTGCCGCCTGGCCCCCGTTCACCGGCACGTTCCCACTGTCGGGAAGGGCTGCACCGGCCCCCGACGGCGTGGTGTTGACGGGGCGATAGGGATTCGGCTCCGGCATTGTCGATGCCGCCTGGGTGGTGGCTGGTTGCACCACCGAGCAGGGACCGCGATGGGCGGTGATCCCGGTAGAGCAGGTGACCGTACACGACACCTGGCAGGTCAGCGGCCTGGAGGAGACCCTGAGCCACGACTACAGCGTCGAAGAGGTGTTCGTACCCCACAGTCGCCTGTTCGAACTGTCCCAGCCGCCGCCTCGAGGCGGCCTCCTGCACCGAATGCCCATGTACGCCTTGATCACCCCCGACCACTGCGGGGTGAGCCTGGGCATCGCCCGGCGGGCGCTGGATGAGATCACAATCGCCGCGGCGGGCAAGGATCGCCTCACCAGCAAGGCCCCCCTCGATGAGCGGCCGGCGTTCCAGCGCGACCTGGGCCAAGCCGACACCAAGCTGCGAGCGGCCCGGGCCCTGGTACTGGAAGTGCTGGACGAATTCTGGAGCACCGCCACCGAAGGCCAACCCATTGAAGAAGAACTGGTGCAACGAGCCCGAGCGGCCGCCACCCACGCCGCCGACATCGCCGTGGAAGTGGCGTCAATGGCCTATCGCCGAGGCGGCGGTTCAGTCCTCTACCAAGACCATCCCCTCAACCAGTGCTTCCGAGACGCCCACGCCGCCACCCAACACGTCCACGTAACCGACGAGATGTTCGAGCTGGTCGGCGCAACGATGCTCGGGAAAGCGTCCGACTAGGAACTAGCCGGCGCGGGTTCGCTGGACGGGCGACTCGCCGGACCCATCAGTTCTCCACCCAACGCAACCGCCCCGGCCAATGCCACCACCATCACTATCGACGAGCCGGTGAACAGCACCTCGGGGCCCCAGGCGTCGTATAAGGATCCGGCGGCCACCGCAGCCAACCCAGAAACCACCAAGCCCACTGCCCCGTAAAGGCCTTGAGCCGCAGCAGCCTGTTCGGTGGGGGCCGACATGGCCACCGCGAGCTGCCCGGCGGGCATGGTGTAGGCGTCGAACATGGCGTGAACTGCCGAAATGGCGATAAGCACCCACATGAATTCCACATAGCCGTACACCAACATGCAGGCCACCGCGCCCATGATGGTGACCGCCATAACCCGTACGGGACCTCGACGCTGGGCGTACCTCCCCCCCAGCGGAGCCAACGGGATCATCGGCAAGGCAAACAAGCTGATCGATAATGCGATGAGCAGCGTGCTGGCCCCCAAATCGTCGAGCAGCACCGCCCACGAGGCTTCAAACACGCCAATGGTGGTGTAAAAGGCGATGCCAGCAAGAATCCCAGCCACCATCGGCCGGTGCTTCAGCAGATTGCGTACCGGAATCCTGACATGAGCCGCCTCACCCGCCGACAAGTCCAGCCTCAAGGCCCACGCGTAGATCACGACATACAGGCCAGCCAGGAACAGGAACGGAGCCCGCAGGTTGACGAATTCCGCGAATGCCGCGGCTACCACAGGTCCGAGCACAAAGCCGCTGACGTCGAAAGCACCCATCGCCCCCAGGTTGCTGCCCATGTTGGTCGGGTCCCGGGTGATGAGAATGCGGCGGACAGCTGGGCCCACTGCCCCTGTGCCCGCACCGAGGAAGAACCGAGCAGCAATGAACTGCCAGGCCTGATCGGCCACCGCCATGCCCAGCATGGACACGATGGCCACGATCATTCCGATATGGATCAACAATCGGACAAATCCCTGATCGGCAAATCGGGCTAGTCCGACCTGGGCGATGACCCCCGCAAAAAACCCCACTCCCGCAATGACACCAAGCTCGGTCTCGCTGAATCCAAACTTCTCCCTAAATTCAGCCAGCAGGGTGAACACCGAGCCGTAGCCCATCGACAGCGCGCCGGTGACCACGAAATAAGGCATGAACTGGCGCGCCGCACCCAGGGTGGTGTTCACAGCCATCGGGGAACCCTACTCCCCACTCCGGGCGATTGACTCAGCGCTCTTCTCGGCGGTACGGCAGTCCCAGAGCAGCCGGGGCTGGGGAGGGGCGGTGCCGATAGCGCCAGCTGATGATCACCAGCACCGCCACGGTGAGCACGAAGGGGAGGATGCCCAACAATGCCGGGGAGATCCGGTTGACCTCCACCCCCAGCAGTTCGATGTCGAATGACTGCAAGCGGGGTTGCAGGGCCAGCGTGAAGCCGAATAACAGCGCTCCTAGGGCCAGACGCCCCGGCCGCCACGCCCCGAAGATCACCAAGGCCACCGCGATCCAGCCTCGGCCAGCCACCATGCCCTCGACCCAGCCCGGAGCCATGTACAGCGACAGGAACGATCCCGCCGCTCCGGCAAACGCGCCGCCCACCATGACCGCTCCCGACCGCAGCGCCATCACCGAATGGCCCGCGGTGTCGGTGGTGGGGGCCGATTCGCCCGCCGCCCGCACGGCCAGGCCCAGACGGGTGCGGGCCAGCACAAACCACACTGCTAGCCCCAGCAGCACGGTCAGGTACACCACCGGCGGCTGGTCGAAGAAGATCTCGCCGATCCAGGGAATGTCGGCCAGCCCGGCGATCCCCAGATCGGTGAACAGCGTCTCGGGCCGCTCTCCCACCACGTTGCGGCCCACGTAGGCCGCCAACCCCAGGCCACCGATGGTGAGGGCCAAGCCCGATACCACCTGATCAGCCCCCAACACCACGCTCACCAGGGCGTGGAGCCCGCCCACCAGGGCGCCCACCGCGGCCGCGGCGAAGAAAGCAGCCCACGGACTCCCGGTTTCCAGGCCGACCATGAACCCGCTCACCGCGCCCATGGCCATCATTCCCTCGACCCCGAGGTTCAACACCCCCGCCCGCTCGGCAATGAGCTCGCCCAGCGCGGCCAGAAACACCAGTGTGCCGAACTGCACGGTGGCCACGAACAAACCGATGAGGGCTGCTTCCGACATCAGGCTGCGTCCTCGGCCGGTTCGGGTTCCTCGGGTTCTTCAGGCTCGTCCCCCGATGATTCGACGGCGGGGCCGATCCAGCGGATCCGATAGTTGAAGAGCACCGCGGCCACCAGCGCACCGAACAAGATCATGCCCTGCAAGATGTCGGAGATGGCCGAGCTCACCCCGAGGGTCTGGATGCTCTGGCCGCCCACCTGCACCGCCCCAAAGACAAAGGCCACAACTGCCACTCCCGAGGGACGCATGAGCGCCAAGGCGGCCACGATGATGCCGGCGAAGCCGTATCCGTTGGACAGTCCCGAATCCAACCGTGCGGCCGAGCCGGTGAGCTGCACCGCCCCCGCCAGCCCGGCGATGCCACCCGACAGCAGCAGCGCGGTCAGGATCTTCCGGCGCAAGGAGACGCCGGCGTAGCGGGCGGTGTCGGGCGACGACCCGGCCAAGCGCAGCTCATAGCCCCATGCGGTGCGGGACACGGCCAGCCAGAACACAATCAGCAGGCCCAGCGCAATCAGCATGCCGATGTTGGCCCGGCCGAAGAGCCCCGGCAGCGCTGCTTGCTCGGGCACTGGCTCGATCACCGCAAAGCCAAAGGAATCGGGGTCTTTCCACGGGCCGGTCTCCAGCCATTCCACCACTCGGATGGCCACGTACACCAGCATCAGGGTGGTGATGATCTCGCTCACCCTCAGATGCGACCGGGCCAGTGCGGGACCGAGCATCAAAACCATGCCCCCGGCGATGCCCGCCACGATCATCAACGCGATCAGCAGGGGACCGGAGAGCCCGTCGGCCATCATGGCCACGCCGGTGGCAACGATGGCACCGGCCATCATCTGGCCCTCAGCCCCGATGTTCCACAACCCCATCGATCCGGCCACCGCCACCGATAGACCGGTCAGCGCCAACGGAGTGGCCCGCTCCAGAGTGCGAGACAGCGAGTCGGTGCCCATAAAGGCCGAGTCGAACATGCGCTCGTACACCTCGGCCGGGTTGTGACCCGATGTCCACAGCAAAATCAACCCGAGCGCGAGTGCTGCCACGATGCCGACGAGAAAGGCGAATGCCTGGACGGCGGGCAAAACCCGTTCCCGCCGGGCCAGCACCGGTCGGATCATGCCCGGTCCCCTCGGTCCAGCATCGGTCGGATCATGCCCGCACCTGTCCGGCCATGGCCTCGCCGATCACGCTTCTGGGGGTTACGTCGGGGGCCAACTCCGACACCACCCGTCCCTCATACATCACCAAGAGGCGGTCGGAAAGCGCCAGCAACTCGTCGAGGTCCTCGGAGATCAATAGCACCCCCACCCCCTCGGCCCGCTGAGCCACCAAGTGGCTTTGGATGGCGGCCACCCCCTGCACATCCAGTCCTCGGGTGGGCTGGGCGGCCACCAGCACCGCGGGCTGCTCCGCCAACTCCCGGCCCAAGAGCAGCCGCTGGAGATTGCCGCCCGACAGCCCGGCTATCGGATCGTTCAGCCGGCCCGTCCGCACTCCGAAACGCTCCACCAAGCCCTGGCAGAACTCCACGCACTTGGCCATCACCAACATGAGCCCCCGCCGCTGGAGCCGGTACGACCGCACGATCGAGTTGTCCACCACCGACATCTTGGGCGCCAAGCCCACCCCGAGACGGTCCTCGGGCACATAGGCCAAGCCCAGGAGATAGCGGTCGCCGGGCGATGCATCGGTCACGTCCTGCTGCTTGACCTTCACCTGGCCCTGGGTAGGCCGGCGCAATCCATTGATGACTTCAGCCAACTCCTTCTGGCCGTTGCCCGACACTCCGACGATGCCCACGATCTCATGGGAATGCACGGTCATGTTGATGTCGGTCAGCGCCGGCAACCCTCGATCATTGAGGGCGCTGACCCCTTGTAGAGACAGCACTTCGGGACCGGCTTCCATGGCCGGCGGGCGCTCCACATAACCCCCCTCGGTCGATCCCACCATCATCTCGGCCAAGGAGGTCAGATCCACGTCTTGCAAGTCGTCCACCGTGGCCACCGTCTTGCCCTGCCGCAGCACGGTGGCCTCATCGCAGAAGGCCACCACCTGATCGAGCTTGTGGCTGATGTAGATGATGGAGCGACCGTCGTCGGCCATGGCCCGGAGCGCGGCCCCCAACTCTGCCGCCTCGCCTGGAGTAAGCACCGCGGTGGGCTCGTCCATCACCAGCACCGAGGCGTTCCGCCACAGGGCTTTGAGAATCTCCACCCGCTGCCGTTCGCCCATCGAGAGCTGCCACACCGGACGGGTGGGATCGGCGGCCATGCCGTAGGCCGCCGAGAGCTCGGCCACCCGCTCTTCGATCTCTGCGCTGCGAAGCAGCCGGGGAGCGGACCCCAGCACGATGTTCTCGGCCACGGTCAAGGTGGGCACCAGCCGGAACTCCTGGTACACCATGCCCACACCGGCGGCGATGGCATCGGCGGGCGACTGGAAGAAGCGCCGCTCGCCGTTCACCCACACCTCGCCGCCGTCGGGGCGGTACACCCCGGCCAGCACGTTGACCATGGTGGTCTTGCCCGCGCCGTTCTCACCCAGCAGCGCGTGAATGGTGCCGGGGCGAACCCGCAGGTCGGCCCCGGCACAGGCGATCACTCCGGGGAATCGCTTCTCGATTCCCCGGAGCCAGACCGCATGGTCGGCATCAGAAGACGCCACTGCGGAAACCGTGAGGCTTCCGGCTTAGATCACGGCGAGGCGTTGCCGACGACGCCTTCGACGAAGAACCCCATGCCCAGCATTGAGCCGTCGTCCATCGTCTCGCCCGCGGCCACCACCACGTTGCCGTCCTGATCCCGGATCTCGCCGGTGAACACGTCCCACGAGCCGTCGACCATCGAAGCGGCCACCGCTTCGATATCCGCGGCCACGTTGGCCGGAACATCGTCGGCCAGCGGGGCGAGGGCGACGATCTCGTCGTCCATGCCGCCCCAGTACGAACCGGGCGAATAGGTGCCCGCCGCCACGGCCTCGATGATCCGGGCGTAGTACGGGCCCCAGTTCCACACCGGTGCGGTGATGAACGCATCAGGGGCGAAGGCGCTCATGTCGGAGTTGTACGACACCCAGCGGGCCCCGGCCTCCTGAGCGGCCAGACCCGGTGCGGTGGAGTCCTGGTGCATGGCGATCACATCGGCGCCGGCCTCAAGCAGGGCTGCCGCGCTGTCGCCCTCAACGGCGGGGTCGAACCAGGTGAACGTCCAGGTCACGTGGACCTCAACGTCGGGGTTAACCCGCTGCGCGCCCAGCGTGAAGGCGTTGATGCCTCGCAGCACCTCGGGGATCGGGAAGGCGGCTACGTAGCCGATCTGGTTGGCCTCGGTGATCGCACCCGCGGCCATCCCCGACAGGTAACGGGGCTGGTACATGCGGCCGAAGTAGTTGCCGAAGTTGGTGTCGTTCATCTCGTACCCGCTGGCGTGCTCGAACACCACGTCCGGATACTCGCCGGCCAACTCCTCCATCGGGTCCATGTAGCCGAAGGAGGTGGCAAAGATCACGTCGGCCCCCTCGTTCTCGATGAAGTCAACCACTACGGCGCGGAAGTCCTCAGCGACCTCGGGAACACTTTCCACAAACAGGGTTTTTGCTCCGGTCTGACTCTCGGCGTAACGGCGACCCTCATTGTGGGCCCACGTCCATCCTGCGTCCCCCACGGGGCCAACAAAGACGAAGGCTGCTGCAAAACCCTCATCGCTTGGGGACACGGGACCCGCGTCATCGTCGTCGTTGCCGCAACCGACAGCGACCAATGTGACCGCCGCCACCACCACAAATAGCTTCAGCAAGAACTTTTTGGCCATGTTTCGTTTCCCTCCTTGGATCGGCTCGAAAGCCAGCCCCCAGAGAGTAGCCTGTAATGCTCAGGCAGTCTCGGGAAACTTGACTGCCATTTTGTGACAACTTCGATTCAACAGGTGTGCCCGTGACCGCATTCGACAGCATTCCCGAGGGATTCGGCCTCGAAACCGAGGTGATCAACACCACCGCCCGCGATCGGGCGGTGGAGCGATGCCGACAGGTCGGCATTCGGCTGCCCACATTCGCTGAGCTGGCCGACCCTCCCGCGGCTGGCTCTGCCCTGGCGGGGGTCGATCCCGATGCCGCCGATGCCGCCAATTTGTGGCGGGTGAACTGGTTCAACGACGCCTCCCGGGCCGGCCGGGCTGCGGTGCCCGAGTACGTGGTGATCCCTCCGGCGCTGTCGGGGGTGGAGTCGCCCATCATCTTGCTGTTGGGCAACCGGTTCCCGATGATCGGGGCCCACAAGGTGCTGGCCGCCTACTCCTGCCTGGCTCCTCGACTGGTCACCGGGCAGTTCGATCCCACCGAAAACCGGGCGGTGTGGCCCTCTACCGGCAACTACGCCCGAGGCGGCATCGCCATCTCCAAAATCATGGGATGTCGGGGGGTGGCCGTGCTTCCCGAGGGCATGTCGGCCGAGCGCTTCGAGTGGTTGGACCGCTGGACGTCGGACCCCTCCGACGTGATCCGCACTCCCGGTTCCGAGAGCAACGTGAAGGAGATCTACGACGCTTGCGCGGCGCTGGCCGAAGACGAGGCCAACGTGATCCTCAACCAGTTCTGCGAGTACGGCAACCACCTGGGCCATGTGACCGCCACCGCCGCCGCGGTAGAGCGGGTGTTCGAGCACTACACCGATGGCCACTCCTCAGCCTGGCTGGCCGGGTTCGTGGCCGCTTCGGGCTCGGCGGGGACACTGGGAGCGGGCGACCCGCTCAAGGAGCGCCACGGGTCGGCCACTGCGGTGGTGGAGGCGCTGGAGTGCCCCACGCTTCTGTACAACGGCTACGGGGAGCACAACATCCAGGGCATCGGCGACAAGCACGTCCCGCTGATCCATAACGTGACCAACACCGACGTGGTGGTGGCGGTGTCGGATCAGGCCACCGATGAGCTGGGCGTGCTGTTCGCCTCGCCGGAGGGGCGGGCTCTGCTGGCCCAGCGAGGGGTGGGCGACGATGTGATCGCCAACCTGGACAACCTGGGACTATCGTCCATCTGCAACATGCTGGCCTCGGCCAAGATGGCTGCGGCGTTGGGCTGCGGGCCCGACGACGTGATCGTGACCATTGCTACCGATGGGGCTGCTCTTTATGGCTCGGAGCGGGAGAAGACTGTGGCCACTGCCTTTGGGGGCGAATTCGGGGCCGCTGAGGCTGCCACGGTGGCTGGCCGGTGGCTCAACGGGGTGGACACCGACCACTTGCTTCAGCTCAGCGACCGCGACCGGGATCGGGTATTCAACCTGGGGTACTTCACCTGGGTGGAGCAGCAGGGGGTTGATTTGGCCCATTTCGATGCCCGTCGAGATCAGGCGTTCTGGGTGGCGCTTCGGGATCTGGTGCCGGTTTGGGACGAGCTGATCGACGACTTCAACGCCCGAGTCGCCCAGTAATGATCCAAGGCCTGACTTGCTCGTGTGGGGCGGTGGCGGCAGGCGATGCGTGGGCTTGTGCGAAGAGGGGTAGTGACGACCGGGATCATGTGCTGGCGCTGCCGATGCCGGACTGGTCGGTGGATGGCGACAGCGAGCAGCCGTTTGTGCGTTATCGGCGGATGCTGCGGTCTTGGGTTGAGGCCGAGGACGATGGCTGGTTCGTGGATCGGGTGGGGCAACTCGACGCTGCGGTGGCCGAAGTGGACGGGCACGGCTTCGAGGTCACTCCTTGTTCGGACGCCGTCATCAACGATCGGTTAGTCACGGTTAAGGACGAGACCGACAATGTGTCCGGGTCGCACAAGGCTCGGCACACGTTTGGGCTGATGTTGCATCTGCTGGTGCGGGAGCGTCGGGACGGTGGTGCTGGGGAGCGGCCTCCGTTGGCTATCGCATCTTGCGGCAATGCCGCGGTGGCCGCCGCGGTGGTGGCTGCTGCGGAGCGGTGGCCGATCACTGTCTATGTGCCTGTTGACGCCGAGCCCGCTGTGGTGGCTCGACTGCGAGAGCTGGGGGCGAAAATTGAAAGCTGTCCCCGGATTGATGGCGAGGAGGGCGACCCCTCCTATCTGCGCTTTCGGGAGGCGGTCAGCGAGGGAGCGGTTCCTTTCGGCTGCCAGGGGCCGGACAACGGCTACACCATCGACGGGGGGCGGACCCTGGGTTATGAGCTGGCCGAGCAGGCCCCTGACATCGACCGGGTTTATGTGCAGGTGGGCGGGGGGGCGCTGGCGACGTCGGTGGCCCAGGGACTGGCCGTCGGCGGCTCTCAAGCCGCGCTGGTGGCGGTGCAAACCGAGGGGTGCGCTCCGCTGGCTCGGGCGTGGGAGCGAACCGCCGAGTTGGGTGGACTGGAAGAAGCCCGGCAGCAGCGCTCAGCGGTTATGTGGCCGTGGACGCCAACCCCTTCTTCGGCGGCCAGTGGCATCCTCGACGATGAGACCTACGACTGGGCCGCGGTTGCCGAGGCCATGGCCACCACCGGTGGACACCCCGTGGTGGTTCCCGAACCTGTGGTCACCGAGGCCTGCGAGGCTGGCCGGTCAGCAACTGGCATCAATGTCAGTCCGACGGGTTCGGCTGGCTTGGCCGGTCTGCTGTGTGACGATCCCCCGGCCGACGCCAAACCAGCGGTGCTCTTCACCGGGGCGCAGCGATGACCTCTCGCACGGTGCTTCGGAGGGCCCGCTGGCCGGGTGACGTCGCCATCGCTGATGGCGTCATCGTCGAAGCAGGCATCGTCGAGCCCCAGCCTGACGATGTTGTGGTCAATGTGGATGGCGACATCATCACCGCCGGTCTCGCCAACACCCACCATCACCTCTATCAGTGGATGACCCGGGGCCGGGCAGTGGGCTGCGATCTGTTCAACTGGCTGGTGGAGTTGTACCCGGTGTGGGGGCGGCTGTCGGTGGACGATGTGGCCGCCGCGGCGCTAGTCGGGTTGGGCGAGTTGGCCGCCACCGGCTGCACCTCCGCCTCCGACCACCACTACCTAGTTCCCCACGGCGATGACGCGGTGTTCGACGCCATCGTCGACGCCGCTGCCACCGTGGGCATCCGCCTGCACCTCAGCCGGGGATCGATGGACTTGGGCGAATCCCAGGGCGGGCTTCCCCCCGACCATGTGGTGGAAGACCTGGACTCCATCATGGCGTCCACCGAGCGGGTTATCGCCCAGCACCACGACGGCGACATGGTCCATGTGGTGGTGGCGCCGTGCAGCCCGTTCTCGGTCAGCTCTGAGCTGATGGAAGCGTCGGCTGCTTTGGCCCGACAGCATGGCCTGCGACTCCACACCCACCTGTGCGAGACAATCGACGAGCAAGAGCACTGCCTGGAGCGGTTCGGCCGCCGGCCGGTGGAGCAGCTTGACGAATGGGGCTGGGTGGGCGACGACGTGTGGCTGGCCCACGGCATTTGGTTCAACGACGAAGAGATCGCCCGACTGGGTTCAGCCGGGGTGGGCGTGGCCCACTGCCCCTCATCCAACGCCCGTTTGGCCGCTGGCACCTGTCGAGTTACCGACCTGGAAGCCGCCGGTGTGCCAGTTGGTTTGGGCGTGGACGGGGTGGCCTCCAACGAGGTGGGCGGCCTGTTTCCCGAGTTGCACCAGTCGCTGTACGCCGCGCGCCTGCGGGCCATGGATCCCAGCGCCTTCATGCCCGCCGACGCCATCCGCCTGGGGACCTCTGGCGGAGCGGCCTGCTTGGGGGTGTCCGACCGCCTCGGCCAGATCGAACCCGGCATGATTGCCGATCTCGCTGTGTGGCCCGGCGACGACATCGCCGACGTGGTCGATCCCCTGGCCGGCTTGGTGCTCGGCCCCGACCGCCGGGTGCGCCACCTCTACGTTGGCGGCAACCCCGTCGTCCAAGACGGGCAGTTGCTGGGCTGCGACCTCGCCGCCGCCCACGCCGACCTCGCCCAGCGAGCCCGCCGCCTCTGGGATTAGCGGTTCTCGGCTAGCTGAAGGGCGTTGAGGATGGCGTTGCGCATGTCTCGGGGGTCGATTACGTCGTCGCTGCCGAGGCGGCCGGCGAGGCGGTAGGGGCCGGAGCGCTGCTCGCGCTCTACTTGGGCTTGGGTTTCGGCGTCGAGCTTGGCTGAGCGGCCGCCGGCATCGGCGGGCATGGCGGCCATGTTCACGCTGGGCAGGGAGAACGACTGGGTTTGGTTGTCGAAGGGGTTCTGGGCCATCACCACCGAGCCGAAGCCGAACGCCTTGCGCATGGTGATCTCGATCTTGGGGTTGGAGAGGCGGCGCTCGGCCTTGTACATCTTGCCGCCCCACTTCAAGATGCCCTCCCGCTCGGCCTTGGTGCCGGCCATCACTCCGGGGTTGTCGGCCAGGAACACCACGGGATGGTCGTAGTTGCCGATCACCTCCAGGAAGTCGGTGGCCTTTATGGCCGCCGCGGCGTCCACTGAGCCGGCCAGGTAGGCCGGGTTGTTGGCCACGATCATGCTGGGACGTCCCCCGAAGCGGGCCAAACCGATGATGATGGCCGGGCCGTAGGCGGGCTGGATCTCAAAGAAGCTGTCTTCGTCCACGATGTGGTCGATCACCTGGTGCATGTCGTAGGGGCGGCGGTCGTTGGGGGGGATGATGTCGAGCAGCTCCTCCACCACCCGGGGCTCGGTGTCGGGGCCGCTGGCCCGGGGCGACGGCTGGCCAGCCCGCAACGGGAAGTACGACAGATAGAGGCGGGCCATGTCGATGGCTTCCTCGTCGTCGAGCGCCTCGTTGTGGGCCGAACCGGCGATGCGGGTACACACGTCGGCGCCGCCCAACTCCTCTTTGGTCACGTCCTCGCCGGTGGCCGCCTTCACCAGCGGCGGGCCGCCGGTGAACATGGAGGCGTAGGAGGTCATGATCACGAAGTCGCTGAGGGGGGCGGCCAGCGCGCCGTGGCCCGCGGAGGCACCCATCACCAAACACACCATGGGGACTTGCCCGTTGAGGTCGGCGTAGGCCTGGAGGTCGCCGGGCGAGCGACTGCCGCCGGTGTCGGTGAGCCGGTGGCCGGCCCCTTCCAGCATGGTGACGAGCGGGAGGCCCTCCTGGGCGGCCAGCTCGGCCACCCGGTAGCGCTTAGCGGTGTTGCCCGCCCCGATCGACCCGCCCAAAACGGTGAAGTCCTCGGCCCCGGCCAGCACCGTGCGGCCTTCGATCCGGCCGTAGCCGCACACGAAGCCGTCGGAGGGGATGTCTTCCAGGGTGCCCACCAGCGGGCCGATCTCCCGAAAGGTGCCGGGGTCGAACAGCCGGACGATTCGCTGGCGCACGTCCAGCTTGCCCCGGGAGTGCATGTACTTCTCCACTCGCTCGGGGCCGCCCATGGCCGCGCCCTCAGTGCGCCGCCGGTCGAGCTCCTCCAGCCACGGCTTCCACTCCTCCCGGTTGTTCATGCCGGCGAGCTTATGCGGGCGAGAACGCGTCGATCATGGCCCGCACATCGGGACCCAGGGGGTAGAGGATGGGACAGGTTGCCCCGTTAGCCACGTACTCATCCACCTTTTCCCGACATTCATCGGCGGTGCCCGCCGCGCACAGCATCTGCACGATGTCGTCGGGCACCAGCTTGGAGGCCGCCTCCACCTGCTCCATGGTGGCGGGCCAGGTGAGCACGGCGTTCACCTGATCCAGCAGCGAGTCGGGCACCCCGGAGGCGGCCATGATGTGGGGCTGCTGGCCCAGGTACTGGGTCACCAGCAGGCGGGCGGCGTCCAGCGCCTCGCCCCGGTCTTCGGCCAGCGAGCACACAACCAACTGGGGGCGGTCGAGGTCGTCCACCGTTCGCCCCGCTCGGGCCGCGCCCTCGGCCAGGGCGTCCATGGCCCGGCGGTTGTAGTCGGGCGACACCAGGTAGTTGAGCACCACCCCGTCGGCGATCTCTCCGGTGAGCGCCATCATCTTCATGCCCGTGGCCCCGATGTAGATGGGCACGTCCTTGGGGCGGCGGGGCTGATGCACGTAGTCGAGCTCCACGTCTTCGAGGTGTACGTAGCTTCCGTCGAAGGTCACGTTCTCGTCGGCCAGAAGCGCCCGCACCACGGTGACCACCTCCCGCATGGCCCCGAGCGGGCGGCGGCGGTCCACCCCCACCTTGCTGGCCAGCGGATCCCACCACGCCCCCAAACCGCACAGGATGCGCCCCGGCGCCAGGTCGTCGAGGGTGGAGAACGTGGCGGCCAGGCGGGCCGGGTTGCGGGTCCACATGTCGAGCACCCCGCTGCCCACCTTGATGGTGTCGGTGGAGGCGGCGAAGGCGGCCATGGGCACGGTGGCCTCCCGCACCAGCCGGGAATCGGCCTGCCACACGGCCTCGAACCCCTTCTGCTCGGCGTATTGCACGTACTCGATGGCCTCGGACACCGAGTGGGCGTCTTGCAGGTAGAGGGCCACGGGATATGAGCTCATGGGTCGATCTCCTCCAATTTGGCGAACAGTCGGTTGGCGGCCTCGGCGGCCTTGGCCCGGATCTCGTCGGGGTCCACCCGGGTGGCCACCCCGTCGGCCAAAAGCGTCTCCCCGTCGACTACCACGTCGACAGCCCGCACGCCGGGGGTGAAGGCCAGCCGCCACGGGTCGATGGGGTCATAGCTCCAGCGGACAGTGTCGGAGCGGGCCTCGGGGAACAGCTCCCAGCCCTGGGCCAACCACTCCCACGCGGTGTCGGGGGTGGCGGTCACATCGTTCTCCCGGTGGCGGGCGTAGGCCACCCGGAACTCCTCGAGCATGTCGGCCCCGATGCCGTCGGTGCCCAACGCCACCGGGTTGTCGAACCGGATCGGCCGGGCGTAGCCCACCGCATTGTTCATGTTGGACCGGGGGTTGTGGACCAGGGTGCCAGCCAGTTGATGGTCGTCGGGCAGATGCACCCCGTGGATCAGCAGCCACTCGTCGGTGCTCCAGCGCTCCAGCCGCTCGGCGGCCGGGGCGTCCACCGGGCCCTCGGCCACGTGGATATGCACCCCGGTGCCCAAATCGGCCGCCAGGCCGGCGGCGGCTTCCAGCGTGTCGTCGGTGCAGGTGAAGGCGGCGTGGACCCCGACCATGCCCCGGCCCCCGGCCCGAAGGAACTGCTCGTTCTCGGCCAGACCCCGCCGGGCGCCCTCAGCGCCGTGGCGGTCGGTCACCCCGTAGGCGCAGCTGCTCCGCACCCCCACCTCGGCGCAGGCATCGGCGATCACCTGAAGCGAGCCCTCGATGGCGTTGGGCGACTCGTGGTGGTCGATTATGGCGGTACAGCCCGATTCCAGCGCCTCCAGCGCCCCCAGCTTGGCCGACCACTCGATGATGTCGAGGTCGAGCGCCCGGTCGAGCCGCCACCAGATCAGCTCCAAGATGTCGGTGAAGCCGGTGGGCGTGCGGGGCGGGGCGGGCATCCCCCGGGCCAGCGCGGAATACAGGTGATGGTGGGCACAGACCAGCCCGGGCGTCGTGCCAGATGTCGCCGCAGAGTGGTCGCCCGTGTCCATCAGCAGTGAAGGATAAGCCGCTTCGCCCGAACGGGTTCGCTTACTCCCCCATGGGAAGGCTGCTGTGCCACGTTCCGCTGTGGGCCCGCAGCGCGGCGGCCACCGCCCCGGCGGTGGGCACCAGGCCGATCTCCCCCACGCCTTTGATGCCGTAGGGGGCACCGGGCTGGGGCGACTCCACCAGGATCACGTCCACCGGGGGCATGTCCTTGGGCCGCAGGATGCCCAGCGACTTGAGGGTCATGTTGGTGGGCCAGCCGTTCTCGTCGGCGGGGAAGTCCTCGGTGAGGGCATAGCCCAGCCCCATGTGGACGGCACCCTCGATCTGGCCCTCGCACAGCAGCGGGTTCACGGCCTTGCCCACGTCGTGGGCGGCCACCACCCGCTCCACCGCACCCTCGTCGTCGAGCACCACCATCTGGGCGGCGTAGCCGAAGGTGGAGTGGATGATGGGGTTCTCCACGCCGTCGGACAGCTTGTTGGTCCAGTCCACCCGGTATTCGCCGAAGTAGTCCACGCCGGGCTGGCACCCGTCGGCCAGCGCGGCCTGGCAGGCGTCGGCCACCGACCCGGCGCCCATCAGCGTGCCCCGGCTGCCGGTGGTCTGGCCCGCGCCCAGCTCATAGGTGGTGTCCACCACCACCCGCACCCGATCGGCGCTCACCCCCAGCTCGGTCACCGCCACCTGCTGGGCCACGGTGTGGATGCCCTGGCCCATCTCGGTCCAGCAGTGGCGCACCTCCACCTCGCCGCCCTCGTGGTAGTCGTCGTCGAAGCGCACCACCGCCTTGGCGATCTCCTTGAAGCCGTTGCCCAGCCCGGAGTTCTTGAGGCCGAGCCCCAGTCCGACAGACTTGCCCGCGGCCCGAGCCTCGTCCCAAGCAGGCTTCACCGCTTCCAGGCAGGCGCGGGCCCCCAGCGAGCCGTCGTCCATGATCTGGCCCGGCCCCCAGATGGCGCCGGGGGAAACCGCGTTGCGCGACCGCATCTCCCAGCCGTCGATTCCCACTGCCTCGGCCAGGCGGTCCATCACGCCCTCCATGGCGAACTGGGCCTGGTTGGCCCCGAAGCCCCTGAAGGCCCCGCACACCGGGTTGTTGGTGCGGGCGGCCACCGCCTCCACGTCGATGTTGGGCAGCGTGTAGGGGCCGCTGGCGTGGCCCGCAGCCCGCTCCAGCACCTTCATGCCCACCGAGGCATAGGGGCCGGAGTCGCCCACCATCCGAGCCTTCAGCGCGGTGAGCTTGCCGTCGGCGTCGCAGCCGGCCCACATCTCGATGCGGATGGGGTGGCGCTTGGGATGCATCCGCAGCGACTCCTCCCGAGAAACCGTGCACAGCACCGGACGGCCCAAAAGCCAGGCGGCCAGCGCGGTCTGGGCCTGGTTGGCCATGTCTTCTTTGCCGCCGAACGCCCCGCCGTTGCTCACCAGCTCCACGGTGATCTTCTGGGGGTCGATCCCCAGCACCGAGGCCATCTGGTCGCGGTCGTCCCACACCCCCTGGCCCCCGGAGTACACGTGCAGGCCGCCGTCGTCGGTGGGCACCGCCAGGGTGGACTCGGGCTCCAAGAAGGCGTGCTCGATGCGCTGGGTTTGGAACACCTCGTGGATGGTGTGGGCGCTGGCCGCCAAAGCGGCGTCCACGTCGCCCCGGGCGTACACCGAGCGCGACAGCACATTGCCGTCGAGCTCCCACACCGCGTCGTCGCAGCCGTTGGTCACCGCGGCCACCGGGTCGGTGATCGGGGTGTGTACCTCATAGGTCACCTGTATGGCCTCGGCGGCCCGGCGGGCGGTGGCCCGGTCTTCGGCCACCACGATGGCCAGCACGTCGCCCACATAGGAGGTGCGGCCCCCCTCGGGGATGAACACCGGCCAGTCGGTGTGGATGATCCCCACCCGCATCTCGCCGGGCACATCGGCGCCGGTGAACACCGCCACCACGCCGTCGATGGCCTCGGCCGCGGAGGTGTCGATACGCACGATGTCGGCCCGGGCGTGCTCCGACAGGTGCAGCGCGGCGTGCAGCAGCCCCTCGGGGCGCAGGTCGTCGATGTAGTCGCGGTCGCCCAGGGCCAGCTCCCGGGCCTCGTACTTGATGCCCCGGCTGCCCACGCCGCCGGGCACCTCGGCCTCGGGCATCTCGCCCTGGGCCAGCGCCTCCACCGCATCCAGGATCTTGGTGTAGCCGGTGCAGCGGCACAGGTGGCCGCCCAGGTGCCGGGAGGCCTCCTCTCGGGTGAGCTCCGAGCCCTTGCGGTCCACCAGCGACTTCGTCCGAATGAGAATGCCCGGGGTGCAGAACCCGCACTGGAGCGCCCCGCAGGCGGCGAACACGTCGGCCATGCGGTTGCGCTCCTCGTCCGACACCCCTTCCAGGGTCAGCACCTCGCAGCCAGCCGAGCGCTCCAGCGATGTCTGGCAGGCCACGCGGGCGCGCCCGTCCACCAGCACGGCGCAGCAGCCGCACTGGCCGCTGGGCGAGCACCCGTCTTTGGGCGACATGATGCCCAGCTCGTCGCGCAGTGCGGCCAGCAGGTGCTCGTGGTCGCCCTTTATGGTCACCGATTGACCGTTGATGGTGAGCGTTGTCATGGCTATTCCCCCTGGGTTGGGGGCGCCCCGCCGATGATCGGCGCCCCCTCTACGTATGGCTTCTGATAGATGACCGGCATCTCCTCGGATATCGACTTGTACATCTCCGGGCGGCGGTAGCGGCTGAAGTCGTAGAGCGTGTTCTTGTAGGCCGCGCACCAGTTGAGGTTGCAGGTGGCGGCCACCAGCTCGTCGCCGTCGGTGGCCGCCTGGGCCAGCACCTCGCCGGAGGGGCCGATGATGCAGCTCTCGGCCAGGCTCTCCACCCCCTCCTCCTCGCCTCCCTTGGCCACGCCCACCACGAACGTGCCGTTCTGGTAGGCGCCGGCCTGCATCACCAGGCGGCTGTGGAATCCGGCCAGGAAGTCCTGCGACGGATCGGGGTAGTAGTGGATAGGAGTGTTATAGCCGATCAGGATCATCTCCACGTCGGCCAGTCCCATCACCCGGTAGGTCTCGGGCCAGCGCCGGTCGTTGCACAGGGCCAGGCCGATCTCGCCCCGAAACGCCGTCCAGGTTCGGAACGTCTCCTCGGCGGGCTCGAAGTAGGCCCGCTCCAGGTGCTGGAACGGGCGCTGGGGCTCGTATTTCTCGTGGCCGGGGATGTGGACCTTGCGGAACTTGGCCACCTCGTGGCCCTCGCCGTCAACCAGCAGATAGGTGTTGTAGCGGTGCCCGTCGGGGGTGAGCTCGGCATAGCCCAAACAGAAGCCGACCCCCAGGCGGGCCGCCTCGTCGAACAGCGGCTTGACCTCCGGTGAGGGCATCTCGGTCTCATAGAAGCTGTTCAGCTCGTCAACGTCGTCGATCCACCACCGGGGGAAGAACGTGGTCAGCGCCATCTCTGGGTACACCACCAGCTCGCAGCCCTGCTTGTAGCCCTCGTGCAGCAGCGCCAGCAGCCGCTCCACCACCTCGGCCCGGGTCTCGTCGCGGGCAATGGGGCCGAGCTGGGCCGCCCCCACGGTGATCTCGCGCAGGTTGCTGGACAGGCGCGACACCCGCTCATCGGCGGGGTCGGCCTCCAGGTGGGTGGTGAGCGTCTTGTCGTCGCGGGCGCTCATGCCGTCGCCCCCGCGGTGGCCTGCACTTCGGAGGCCTCGGCGATCTCGGCCAGCTCCAGCATCACCCGCAGCATCACGTTGGCCCCCGCCACCAGGTGCTCGGGCTCGGTGTGCTCGAACGGGTTGTGGCTGATGCCCTCCCAGGAGGGCACGAACACCATCGATGTGGGGCACACCGGGGCGAACATCTGGGCGTCGTGGCCCGCCCCCGAGCACAGCCGGCGGTGGCTGAAGCCCAGCTGGGCGGCGGCCCGCTCCACCCGGTCGATCATGTCGGGGTCGAACTCCACCGGGGCGAACCGGGCCAGGCGCCGAGAGGTGATCCCGGTGCCCGACTCGGCGGCCAGCTCCTCCAAGAAGGCGGCCAGGCGGTTCTCGGCCTCGGTCAACAGATCGTCGTCGGTGTTGCGCATGTCCACGGTGAGCACCGCATCGGAGGCCACCACGTTCACCAGGTTGGGGTGCAGCTCCACCCGCCCCACGGTGCACACCTGCGGCGGGCCGAACTCCTCGGCCAGCTCGTGTACGAACACCGCGATGCGGGTGGCGGCCCACCCGGCGTCGTGGCGCATGTCCATGGGGGTGGTGCCGGCGTGGTTCGACTGGCCGGCCACGGTGATCTCGGTCCAGCTGATGCCCTGCACCCCGGTGACCGCGCCGATCACGATGCCCTCGGTGTCGAGGATCGGGCCCTGCTCGATGTGCAGCTCGACGAAAGCATGGGGCGCAGGCGACGGGCACGGGGCCGCGCCCCGGTAGCCGATGCGGTCGAGCTCCTCGCCCACCACCGCTCCGTCGGTGCCCACGATGTCGAGCGCCTCCTCCAGGGGCATCTCGCCGGTGTACACCAGGCTGCCCAGCATGTCGGGCGGGAACCGGGAGCCCTCCTCGTCGGTGAAGAACCCCACCGCCAGGGGCCGCCGGGTGGTGATGCCGGCCCGCTGCACCGCCTCCACCACCTGCAAGCCGGCCAAAACGCCCAGGTTGCCGTCGTAGCGCCCGCCGGTGCGCACGGTGTCGATGTGGCTGCCGCACATCACCGGCGGCCCCGGCTCGGCCCCGGCCAGGGTGCCCACCACGTTGCCGATGCCGTCGATGCTGATCTCCATGCCCAGGTCCCGCATCCAGGTGACCACGAGGTCGCGGCCGTCCCGGTCTTCGTCGGTCAAAGCCAATCGGCAGGCACCGTCGGTGCCCTCGATTTCGCCTATCGAGGCCAAAGCGGCCAGGCGGTCGCTCAGGCCCTGACCATCGACGCTGATATCAGTAGCCACAGAAGACATATTTTGCCAGAGATTTCGCTTGTTTTGTACCTGGGAATCGCCAACTCTCCCTACGAGATAGGCGTCCAGCGAATAGATTTTATCTGCTGTGAGTTTCAACCGTTTGCGTACCCTGCGCCGTTTGCGCCCTGTTTCAGAGGCCCAGACGGGGGCACCGCGATGAGCGACGTGGTGGTGGCCCGAAGCCTCGATGAGGCGCGCGAGGCGCTGATCGGCCAGCCCGACGCCACCGTGCTGGCCGGGGGTACCGACCTCATGGTGGAGATCAACCGGGGACTGCGCCGTCCCCGCCATGTGGTGGGCGTGGCCCAGGTGCCCGAGCTGCGCCGCTGGCACATCGCCGACAATCGGGTGGTGGTAGGCACCGGCGTCACCTACACCGAGATGATGACCACGTCGCTGGCCGACGCCGCCCCCGCCCTGGCCCAGGCCGCCCGCACGGTGGGCTCGCCGCCCATCCGCAACGCCGGAACCCTGGGGGGCAACCTGGGCACCGCCTCGCCAGCGGGCGACACGCTGCCGGTGCTGGCCGCGCTCAACGCCGAGATCGTGGTGACCGGCCCCGACGGGGAGCGGCGGATGGGCCTGGACGACTTCGTGGTCGGGGTGAAGCAGACGAGTCTGCGGCCCGGCGAGCTGATCGTGGCCGCCGAATTGGACCGCCCCACCGGGCGCCAGGAGTTCTTGAAGATCGGCCCCCGCAACGCCATGGTGATCTCCATGGCCGGGCTGGCCCTGGTGGCCGACCACGATGCCCGCACCGTGCGCTGCGCGCTGGGCGCAGTGGCCGCCGGCATACCCCGGGCCCACGACGCCGAGGCCTGGGTGGCCGAGCGGATCGACTGGGACAACGGCGCCGCGGTAACCGATGCGGTGGCCGACGAGTTCGGACAGCGGGTGGCCGCCGCCTCCTCCCCCATCGACGACCACCGCTCCACCGCCGCCTACCGACGACATGCGGTGGCGGTGCTGGCCACCCGAGCCCTGAAGCGGGCCTTCGCACCAGGAGGCAACGGCGATGCCTGATCCCTATTCGCTGCGGGTGAACGGGGTGGACTGCGAGGTGGCCGACTCCGATCTAGCCGAGAGCCTTTTGTTCGTGCTCCGGGAGCGCCTCGGGCTCACCGGCACGAAAAACGCCTGCACCGAGGGCGAGTGCAGCTCGTGCGCGGTGTTGATCGACGGCGTGCTCACCTGCTCGTGTCTGGTGCTGGCCGCCACCGCCGCGGGCCAGGAGATCACCACCGTGGAGGGCCTGGGCGACGGGCGCGACGAACTGTCGGTGGTGCAGGAGGCGTTCGTACACGAGGGCGCGGTGCAGTGTGGCTTCTGCACGCCGGGGCTGATCGTGGCCGTCCACGACCTATTAGAGGCCAACCCCGAGCCCAGCGACGGCGACGTGCGAGAAGCCCTGTCGGGCAACCTGTGCCGCTGCACCGGCTACGGCCGCATCCTGGCCGCCGTCCACTCGGCCGCCGCCACCAAGCGGAGCCAGCCATGACCACAGAGCCAGTCGTGACGTCGGCGCCAGCCACTACCACAGGGCCAGCCAACACCGCCGCGGGCAGCTCAGCGGGTGCAGCCGGGGCCGACACCATCGTCGACGCCGGCACCCGGGGGGTGGGCGCCGATGTGGGCCGCCCCGACGGGGTGCCCAAGGTGCAGGGCCGGTTCGCCTTCTCGTCCGACCTGTGGGCCGACGACTTCTTGTGGGGCCACACCCTGCGCTCGCCCCACGCCTCGGCCCGCATCCTGGGTATCGACATCGGCCCGGCGCTGGCCACCGCCGGGGTCCACGCCGTTTTGTTGGCCGACGACGTGCCCGGTCGGCTCACCTACGGGCTCGAGCACGCCGACCAGCCGGTGCTGGCCGACGGGCAGGTTCGCTATGTGGGCGAGCCGGTGGCGGTGGTGGCCGCCGACCACCCCGACGTGGCCCGCCGGGCCGCCGAGGCCATCGTGGTCAACTACGAGCCAACCGACCCCCTCACCAACCCCGAGGCCGCTCCCACCGCCGCGCCCATCCACCCCAACGGCAACGTGTTCCGGGAGATCAACATCCGCCACGGCGACCTCGACGCAACCGGCGAGGTGGTGGTGGAGGGGACCTATGAGGTGGGCATGCAGGATCAGGCCTTCATGGGCCCCGAGTCGGGCCTGGCCCTGCCCGATGACGACGGCGGCGTGGAGCTGTTCATCTCCACCCAGTGGCTGCACGTCGACCGGGAGCAGATTGCGGCGTGCCTGGGGATCGACGAGGAGCAGGTGCGCCTCACTCTGGCCGGGGTGGGCGGGGCGTTCGGCGCCCGAGAGGACCTGTCGTTGCAGATCCACCTGTGCCTTTTAGCCCTGCACACCGGCAAGCCGGTGAAGATGGTCTACAGCCGAGACGAGTCGTTCTTCGGCCATGTGCACCGCCACCCGGCCAAGATGTGGTACCGCCACCACGCCGATGGCGACGGGCGGCTGGTGAAGGTGGAGGCCCGCATCGTGCTCGACGGCGGGGCCTATGCCTCCACCTCGTCGGCGGTCATCGCCAACGCCTCCTGTTTCGCCGCCGGCCCCTACAAGGTGCCCGCCGCCCACATCGTGGGTTTGGCGGCCCGCACCAACAACCCGCCGTGCGGGGCCATGAGGGGCTTCGGCGCGGTGCAGACCTGCTTCGGCCACGAGTCGCAGATGGACAAGCTGGCCGCCGCGCTGAACATGGATCCGGTGGAGCTGAGGCTGATCAACGCCCTGGACTCCGGCGACCGCCTCGTTACCGGACAGGTGATTACCGGCACGTTCCCGGTGGCCGAGGTGATCCGCCAGTGCGCGGGGGCTCCTGCCCCCGACATCCCCCGAAGCGACGACCGGCGCGACCTGCCGGGAGGCTCGGGCCGCACCACCGACGCCGCCGACACCGTGCGGGGAACGGGCTTCGCCGTGGGGTTCAAGAACCTGATGTTCTCCGAGGGCTACGACGACTACTCATCGGCGGCCTGCCGGGTGGCCGACGGGGTGGCCACCGTGACCTGCGCCTGTGCCGAGGTCGGCCAGGGGTTCGTGACCCTGGCCCAGCAGATAGCCCGTACCGAGCTGGGGGTGGACGAGGTGATCTTGGCCCCGGCCCAAACCGCCACCATCGGCTCGGCGGGTTCGTCTTCGGCCAGCCGCCAAACCTGGATGTCCGGCGGTGCGGTGCAGGCCGCCTGCCGGGCCGTGCGCGATCAGATCCTGGCCGACGTAGCCGCCGACTGGGGAGTGTCCCCCGACGGCCTGGTGCTACGCGACGGCCTAGTCGTGTCCCTAGACGGCCAACAAGAAGCGCTCCTGGCCCAGATCACCGCCGGCCCCGGCTACGAGGCCGACGTGGAATACCACCACGCCCCCACCGAGGCGCTCGACGAAAACGGCCAAGGCAACGCCCACGTCTCATTCGCCTGCGCCGCCCACCGAGTAGTCGCCGACGTAGACCCCGACCTCGGCCTGGTGAGAATCCGCGACATCACCACCGCCCAAGACGTAGGCCGCATCCTCAACCCCACCCAGGCAGTGGGCCAGATCGAAGGCGGCACCGCCCAAGGCGTAGGCCTGGCCCTGATGGAAGAAATCGTCCTCGACAACGGACTAGTCCGCAACGCCTCCTTCACCGACTACGTAATCCCCACCACCCTCGACATGCCCGACGTAACCATCGCCGCCTGGGTAGAAGAACCCGAGCCCGACGCCCCCTACGGCGCCAAAGGAATAGGCGAACCCCCCACCATCTCTTCGTCGGCGGCGGTCGCCGCCGCCGTAAGAGCCGCCACCGGCCTCAATCTCCCCAGAATCCCCATCCGCCCCGCCGACATCGCCCTGGGTTGAGGCGAGCCACACAATCTGGTGATCGAGAAGGTCCTATCGACCATCAGATCTCCTACGTTCGGTTGACTCCAACCGTCAATTGGCTTTGCCCCTGCACACTCGCACTCACCTACCAAGCCATGCTCTTCGTCGCATGCTAGGTGGTAAACACCAGAACCAGCTGCCGAGGTGTCTCGCCGCACACGCTGCCGTGACCTGCGGAGACGCGTCCAAGCGGCCATTACCGCGACTACAACATATCCATTGATAGACTTACACGCGGAGCGCCCCCCGGATTTCTCCGGGGGGCTTAGTCCCTCCCCGAAAGGAGGTGTTCATGTATGTCTAGCAGATCTTATCAGATCAAGCAGGCTCAGCAGCGGCAACGCCAAGCAATCCGCCGATTCAACGAATCGGTCAACCGTTACAACGGCGCAGTACGCCGCTACAACCAGGCTATCAATGACCTGAAACGAAAGCTCCGATGAGCCCAAGGTTTGGGGGGAGGTGCCACCCCCAAGCCGAACCAACACAACCCACCCAAGGAAGCACCAACATGGACAACGACCTCCGAGCAGCACTAGTCCGCATCGTCGATCAAAACAACGCAATGCTCCGCGAATTGCAAGCGATCAACGGCGCACTCGCTACCGCATGCAACAGCCTCAAAATCGCAAACGACAACCTCTTCGAAATACACCGCGACGTACTCGCAGCGATAAACGCTCGCCCCTAAACCAAGTATTCAGGGAAATAAGCAATCGCCATTTTTGACAAAGGAGAGGTTTCCTAATCTCCAATGGTGCATAGGTTTCTCGACTACCTGCTGTGGGACTGGCTCACATACCCCCTCACGAGCCTGCTATCCATATACGTACTGTGGAGGCTGATCGTCATAGCCAACAATGCACTGATGCTACTCGGTCTCCGCTATATCACAGTGAGGGCGACCTGGAGTGGGAGGGGCCTTTATATAGGACGAGTCGGCAAGAACGGTGCATACATCGGCGTGGATGGAGTACGTCATGGCAGCGGGAAGAATGCTGACATCGTGTACTTCTCCCGCCTAATAATTGCAATTCACGCAGCCGCCACAGGGTTACAGAGCGGAGTTCCGAGGCACGCATGGCTTCGATGGCATGGACCATTCTGGAGCCCACACGCAGTGAACGACGACTCACGCGAATCAGACACATGATTCCTCCAGCCTCCTGGCTGTTACACCATGAGCGGCTCCGGGGTAACAAAGCCAGAATCATCCGCTCGGGCACCTGTTCTCCCGGAGCCACCACCCTCAGGCGTACAGCGCGCTACACACCCACTCAACCACCACACTGACACTCATGCGTCAATAGGAGAACACCACCTAGAGACTGTTGACAAAGTCCGGGCCATTTTGCGGGCGTGGGACGCTGGGGGAGAGTCCTTGGAGGAATCTTGTCCTCTGGCGTTGGGCTTTGTTCGCTGATCCGATCCAGGCAGTCGCTCCGCGCCGGTGGGTGGCGGTGGTGATGATGCAGCATTCGCTGGCTCGGGTCATCGCCACGTAGAGGATCCTTCGTTCCTCGTCCTCGTCGCCCGAGGGGAGCGGAATGGTGTCATCGTCGACTGCCATCAGAATGGCTGTGTTGACCGTCAGCCCCTTTGACTGACCCATTGACATCAACCGAACTGCACCGTCCTGGGTGTTTGCGAGATCTAGCGCCAGGGGCTGAAGTTGATTGATGAATCCGCCGATGCCCGCATCGTGGCCACTAGTTGCTGACTCGGCGACTTGTTTTCCCACGCTTTCGAGGATCGTCACAGCATCTTCAGAGAGGCTGTCCTCTCTGGCGTGTTCGACTAGCCATCCACCCCAGCCGCGTTCGTCAAGTAGGGCGCCTTCGTGTTCGCCACGAAGATCACTCAGAGCAGCGTCGATCTCCTCCACCGCGGCGAAGGCTTTGACGCGGTATGCGTTCTTCAGGAATTCGAACTCCGTGTCGCGCCCTTTCTCGATGGCCTCGCCGAAGGAGATCTTCTCTTCGCAGGCAAACCCATAGATCCTCATCAGAGTGACGCCTCCGATTCCCGGGGTCTCGTGGAGCAAGCCCATCCAAGCCAAAGAGTCCGATGGATCTGCTATGAGTCGGCCGAACGCCACCAGTCTGCGTACTTCGGACTCCTTGAGAGCGTTCTTTATCCAGTCGGAGTTCGTGATCTGGATTCCCTCGTCTTCAAATCGACCCAGCAGTTCCCTTCGGAACTTGTCCGCGCTGGAACGAACCAGAATCGCAATGTCATCTGGTTCGACGCCTGCTGCCAACCGCTTCTTGACAATGTCGACTACGCCATCGAACTCACGTTCCGAGGAAGTGAATCTAAGCTGGGCGAATACACCGGAGCGATCTGGATCGCTTGGCACGAGCCTGGCCTTAGCAGACCGCCCCGGCATCGCTCCGATGACCTCAAGAGCCGGATTGAGGACGGCCGCAGGCGAGCGATAGCACTCTGTGAGCTCGAATGGCGTTGCGCTGTATTCCTCGCAAAACCGCAAGAGGGCACTGGGAGCTGCGTTGCGCCAGGAGTATATGGACTGATCATCGTCCCCGATGGCGATGATCTGGACTTGACCCGAAAGTAGCTTGAGCAGGCGGACTTCTGCGGCATTCAAGTCTTGGTACTCGTCGACGACGAGTACGTCTAGATCCAAGTCGTCTATGCCCACATCTTCGACGAACTGAACCGCCTTGTAGGGGATCTCGCTCACGTGGACGAAGCCCAGTGTCCGCTGCGCCTCCGTCCACGCACTCCTGAAACCCGATGCAAGATCAGGATCCCAATCAGAAAGGAGAATCTGCTCCTCGTCCAAGGACTCCCAGCCTGCCGCCATCTCATCCGTGAGTTTCTCGACCACTTTGATGTTCACCAGGTGGCCAGCTTCTTTCATTCGAGCCGCCACCGCTGCCTCGACGAGATACCGCTTCTCCCAATCGTCAGCCATGCGGAGCTTCTCTTGACGCTTGCGCATCAACAACCACAAAGCGAACGAATGGGCAGTAGACGGCGGTCGCTCAGTGATCGCAAATTCGGCATCTGAGAACTTCTCCTGAAGTTCTTGAGTTGCCGCACGGGTGAAAGTGATCATGTGACATCTGGGTGGATCATCGAAGGAAGCAAGATTCTCCAGAAAGGCGACGCTGGCGAAGCTCTTCCCAGTTCCGGGTCCCGCCAACAGGCGTGCGTGACCTCTAAGGGCGTGATCCACAAAGTCCTGCTGTTCCGGCGATGGCAACATCAGCCCATCGTCCCGCGCAAGAGGGGCTGTGTATGCAATCGAAGCCCGACTTCCTCAGGGTCGATGGTGACATCTAGTCCGGCCGCCTGGGTTTAGTGGGTCTGCGCGGAGACTGAGGGTGGCCTCTTTTGGGTTCAGGGGCTGGGGGTGTCGTAGATGCTGGTGCCGTTGTTGTGATAGCTGGTATAGACGTGCTCGAAGACTGCGTTGACTTTGCGGTTGAAGAGCTCGCTCTCGTAAATGTCTGGCAGTTCATTGTCAAGGGTTTTGCTGATAGCGAGTTTGACGGATGAAAGGGTCTTCTGTTTGCGCTTCCAATCGAGGACGAGTTCGTCTGCGATGCGGTCGAGCAATTTCTTGGCTGCGCTCTTGACCTGAACGGCTTGGGCGCGGGTGAGGTCGGGTTCGGGTTTGGTGAGCAGGTCGAATATGGCGAGCTCTTCTTCGGTGGCACCTTCTCGCACGGCGCGTTGTTCCTCGTCGGTGAGTTCGTCGTTGATTGCCTTGAGCCGGCGAAGGAATTCTTCGAGGTTGTGGGTTCCGGCGTTGTATTCGTCGATGAGGCGTCGGAACCGCTCGGCTAGGTCGAGGCGGGTGGGGTTCTTGCGAACGGCATCGTCAAGGCGTTCTTCGATGTTCTTCTCGATTGCTTTGGCGGCAGTGCGTCTGCGGCCTTCGAAGCGGAGGATGAGCTGGTCGAAGTCGAGTTGGTTCAGGTCGATGAGCGGGTCGGCGTCGGCGGTGGGGATGACGTATTCGTTGGCGGCGACTGAGCGGTCGAGCAGTTCTGACACCGAGTCCATCACCCCGGAGATGTCAGGGGCCTCTGTGGATGATTCAATCTTGGAGGCGATCGTGCGTATGACTGCAACCCGGTGGGCGACCGCCATGGCTTCGGGGTCGGGCAGCAGTTGTTTGAAGGTCTTTCGAGCTTGGCGGGCCAGCTTCACGAATTGCCGGCGGGTCTGTTCGTCGACGAGTAGAGCCTCGACGGCGGCCCTTTGAAACGCGATGAACTCGAAACCCGTGGCGTTTTCCAGTTCGGCAAAGTCGATGTCGTTGTCGGCCAAGAAATCGATAACTTCGGCCAGCGCGGCGTCCAGTTCCGCAATCAGCTCATCTTTTGGCCGAATAGGGGGGTCGTCCGCAGGCCCGGCGCCGTAGATGGCGAGGGCCTTTTCGAGGTTTCGGAACACGCCGACGTAGTCGACGATGAGGCCATTGTCTTTGTCGGGGAACACCCGGTTGGCCCGGGCGATGGTCTGCATCAGGGCGTGATTACGCATGGGCTTGTCGAGGTACACCGTGGAGGTGGACGGCGAGTCGAAACCGGTGAGCCACATGGCGCACACGAACACCAGCCGGAACGGGTCTTGAGGGTCCTTGAACTTGGTGTCGAGGTCTTCTTCGACGATGCGCTTACGGTGTCTGGCGATGTCGAGGCCGAGTTCTTTCATGTCGGCCACTTCGTTCTGGGCCTGCGACACCACGACCGCCATGTCGGTGGTGCTCATGAACTCGATGAGCGACTCCAGGTGGGCGCGCCCCGACCCGGGCGCTTCGGCCAGTTCGGCTTCGAGTGCGGCCTGGTAACGGGTCCATTCGGCTTCGACGAGGTCGAACATGCGAATGGCCGTGGCCTTGTCGATGGCCACGTACATGGCCTTGCCCCGGAATCCCCGGTTGACGAAGTGGCGGACTAGATCGGTCGCAATCTCTTCTAGGCGCTTCGGCCGGGTGATCAGCTGGTATTGACGGGAGAATTGGCGGGCCACCGCATTCTCCTGGGCCTCGTCCAGCGCGGCGGCCTCTAGAAGGTCTTCGAGCTCTTCGTCGAAGTCGTCGTTGACTAGCTGAAGGTCGGGGACTCGGTTCTCGTAGAACAGCGGAACGGTGGCGCCCTCGTCAATGGAGCGCCGGAAGTTGTAGATGGACACGTAGTCGCCGAACACCCGCCGGGTCTCTTCCTCGCCGGCGATGAGCGGGGTGCCGGTGAACCCGATGAAAGACGCGTTGGGCAGCGCTAGACGCATGTTGGCTGCCAGCGTGTCGTACTGAGAGCGGTGGGCCTCGTCGGTGATGACCACGATGTCGTCGCGCTCCGACAGAACCGGCATCGCCTGGCCCCTTTCAGGCGGGATGAACTTGTGGATCAGCGTAAACACATACCGGTGGTCCTGGCTCAGAAGGTCCCTCAGATGCGCCGATGTCTCGGCGTGAACCTGCTGGCCCGAGGTGATCACCCCGCAGTCGGCGAAATCCCCGTACAACTGCTCGTCGAGCTCAGTGCGGTCGGTGACCAACACGAATGTCCAATTGCCGGGCTCCTTGCGCAGTACCATCTGGGTGAACCACAGCATCGACAACGATTTGCCCGACCCCTGCGTGTGCCAGAAAACCCCGAGACGGCCCTCCCGACGGCCCACCTCCCGAAGCGCCTCCAACGAATTGTTTACTCCCAAGAACTGGTGGTTCTTGGCCAGCGCCTTCACCAGCCCGCCGGGACGCTCCATGAACGCGACGAAATTCTCCGCCAAATCCAACAGACGCTGCGGCTGGCATGTCCCCCGCAGCGCGGTCTCAAGCGACACCACGCCCTGCTCGCCCTCAGAATTGATCCTCTTCCACTCGCCGAAATGACCCCAATCAGCAAACGTCGATCCGACCAGCGTGTCGTCGCCATTCGACAGCATCACGAACGCGTTGAACCAAAACAGGTGCGGAACGGTGTCTCGGTAGTCGCGCAAATTGGCGTCGAAGGCGTCGCGGACGTTTTTATGCGACACCTTCAACTCCACCAACACCAGCGGGATGCCGTTTACAAACAGCACCACATCGGCCCGCCGACGGTACATGTCGCCTGAGATCCAAAACTGCGAGACCGTCAACCAGTCATTCGCTTCAGCGCGATTCCAGTCAACAAACCGGACCGTGACCATCCGGCGCTCTCCGCCGTGGTCGGAGACCTCGACCCTCGCCCCGTCCCTCAAGAGGCTATACACCTCCTGGTTCGCCCGAACCGGTGCCATCGCCGAGCGATCCCCCACCAGCTGCTCAGCCGCCTCGTCCAACGCCGGCTCCGGCAGCCCAGGATTCAACGAGCGCAGCGCATCCCTGAGCCGATGACCGAGCACCGCTTCAGACTGACAATCACGACCCAACGTCCCCGCCTGTCCCAGCGTCTCGTCAAACCCCGACACCACCTCCCAACCCAACTCTGCCAACAACCGCAACGCCGGCTGCTCCACCAACGCATCCTCACTCAACCGACCAGGACTCACGCCCCCACAACCTCCAACCCAAGATCAAGCTCCGACACATCCAACTCGCCTGAAACCAGGCGGGGAAGAAGCATGTCTCGCGCTTCCCGCAAGACACGATTCTGATTCGACAGATTCAGCTCAAGGTCGAGCATCGGCCTTGAGATACCTTCGAACTGATCCCGAAGATTGCTCTTTGGCAGGGCTATCTTGACCTCGTCTAGTGCAGAACGCTTGATGTGCTTCATGGTCGTTCCCTGCGCCCTAGCTCGGAACTCTTCCATCCTTTCGTTGAGCGAATGAAAAATGAAGAGGGGTGACACCTCGTAGGGCCTGACATCAAACAGATGCTGGTTCAACAAGGCTGGACCGGAAGCCCAGACATACGCCTTGAGATCAGCCGACCAGCTGAATAGGACCGATCCGTCATCGACGAAGTACTTCTTACTGATGTCGCTCCCGTGATATCGAGGCGTATTGTGGGTCACGCCGTTCTTGAGTTCCTTGATCTTTACAATTGGTAGTCCTTCGTCGAGCCAATGCTCGGGCTTAAACGCGAATCCATTCACGAAGTCAGCGAGTTCCGCAAACGAGCGCACGTCCCACCCCTGAGGGATCGGGCCGAGTTCGGAGTCGGCCAGCTTGGCGTTCTCATGCCCCGGATACCGGAAGTGGACGAACCAATCCCGATACAGCAACCGAGCTATTTCCTTCAAGATCTCAATCCGTCGCCGATTGTTCTCAATCAGATTGTTGAACGAACATGCAACTCTCCCGATTATTCGCTGTTCCCCAATGGGCGGTAGGCGAAGCTCAAGTGCCTTTGCAGCCGAAACATTGAAGTGCTGTTGCGCCGCGCCAACAAGCCGACCGTTTACGAGGCGCTTCCCAAAGGACGAGTTGAAGATTGTCACTAAGGGGCCGCGCGGATAGGTGACCATCCACCGGTCGTTGTGTTGTCCCGGCTTTGATGTCGGGTAGCACCAACCCAACGACTCGGTGGAGGTATCTGTCATTATGCGCGCGCTGGAACCGGAGGTGGTAGATGCTGTGT
>JAJDUJ010000010.1 GCA_022826705.1 Acidimicrobiia bacterium
CCGGCCTCCAACGAGCCGACGCCCAACGACGCGCCTGGCACCGAAACCAACCGCTAACATGACCAACCAACCACCACCGCCCACCCGCCAAAGCGGCTTGAAAAAACCGGCAACCCGTCGCGAAAAGTCAGATACATCTCACCGAAGCCGATGGCCCAGCACCGCCTCAAACTGAGAATCACACCCCAACGTCCCCGCCGGACCCAGCGTCTCGTCAAACCCCGACACCACCTCCCAACCCAACTCCGCCAACAGCCGCAACGCCGGCTGCTCCACCAAAGCATCCTCACTCAACCGACCCGGACTCACGCCCCCAAGGCCTCCAACCCAAAATCAAGCTCCGACACATCCAGTTCGCCAGACACCAAACGCGGAAGAAGCAGATCCCGAGCCTCGCGGAGAAGGATGTTCTTTTGAGAGAGGTTTGCGATCAAGTCGGCCATCGGCGCAGCTGCTGCTTCAAAGCTCTTGACGAGGGAGATGAGGGGCTTCAGCAACAAAATCGATTCCATATCCCTCTTGGTGACGGCGTTGAAGATCGTCCCGCCGCCGATGGAGTCCTCTTCAGCGAATTTGTCCTTCAATTGCACCAGCAGGAAATTCTGATTCCCGTCCACGTCTCGGATCGCACTCAGACCTCGACCGACGACAAGACGGTCAGGAGCCACATTGATGCGGCCGACAGGCGCCCTGACACTGAACAAGATGTCCCCGGGCTCGGCCACCCGCTTGTCCACTGTTGTCCACTTGGCGTGAATTGGAAACCGCGGTCCGAAATCGGTCACGCCCTGATGGAACGGGAGTCCTACTCCGATGTCGTTGTAGTACTCCGACTTTGGCGACTGTCCCATGACAAGCGAACACACCTCGACCAACCGAGACACCTCCCACCCCTCGGGGATCGGGCCTAGGTCGGAATCGACCAGCTCGACACCCTCATGCCCCGGAAACCGGAAATGCACGAACCACTCCCGATACAACAACCGGGCCATCTCCTCCAAAATCTCAATCCGCCGCCGATTGACATCTATGAGGCCGTCGAGTGCTCGTATGGCCTCACCGATCTCAGTCTGTACGGGATACGGCGGAGCGGTGACGGACAGTCGTTTGAGGCTTGCCTGCGAGAGTTTGGGCTGTGCTGCGCCTGTGATGTGCCCTTTCAATGGGTGGATCTCCACATAGGCACGGAGAAAGTCATCGTCTGCCACCCCTTCGATGGCCTTGACAACATGGGCATGGTTGTTGACCCAAAATTGCCCTTCTGCCATGTAGGCGACTGGTTGTTTGCGAGAGTTCAGGTTTTCACCATCTTCCGCGATGAGGAGGAACCGCCCATCAAAGATGTAGTCATCTACCCAGTCGATGATCCCTTGTGCGCCGTAGTAGGGGAATGACCCAGGTCGATCGGCTCTCTCTTTCTTGCTGAGGGGAATGCGATGACGATCGTGAAACTCGACCAACTCTTCAAAGGGGACCGAGGCCCAAACGCAGCTCTTCATGAGACGGCACGTTGGATTACGCCGCGGACGGTGTCTGCGTGCCGGTCTGCCTCTACAGATAGCGACTCGAACTTTTCGGCAAGGCACTCAAGTCGCGTGACGAACTCGAAATCGTCTACTGAGCGATCCTGTGCTCCAACGTACCTGCCGGGGTTGAGGCTCCAACCCTGCTCCTCGATCTGCTCCAGCGTCGCGACAGCACAGAGACCGGCAACATCGGCATACGTGTGGTCGGGGAGTGCCGCGCTGAGTATCTCTTTGCTGCCTGTGTCGAATTCCGGCTCCTGCCCTCGCCAGAGTCGGACGACGTTGGCGAGGAACTCGATTTGCTGGGGTGTCCAGTCGCGGTGGGCTCGGTCGATCTGGTTGTAGATGTCTCGGGCGTCGATGAACAGCACTTGGTCGGCTTGGTCGGTGTACTTCTTGCCGCGGTCGAGGAACCACAGAGTCACGGGCAGGGTGACGGTGTAGAACATGTTGGTGCCGACGGCGATGATCACGTCGACGCTGCGGTCTTCGATCAGCTTGCGGCGGATTTCGAGTTCGCTGCCTCGGGCGTCTGATGCCGAGTTGGCCATGACGAACCCGGCCCGGCCGTTCCGGTTGAGCGCGGAGTAGAAGGTCTGGATCCACAGGTAGTTCCCGTTGTCAGGCTTGGGCAGCCCGAACGGGAACCGGGGATCGCCTTCGAGCTTGGCCTTGTCGATCTTGTTGACGTTGAACGGGGGATTGGCCATCACGAAGTCGAACTCGCCCACCGCGTCGTGCAGGTCCTCGTAGTAGGTGTTGCCCTCGCGTATGTCACCGGCGAGCCCGTGGACGGCGAGGTTCATCTTGGCCAGCTTGACGGTGTCGCCGGTCTTCTCTTGCCCGTAGATCGACAGCTCCCGGCTGGGGTCGCTGCGGTGGCGTTCCACGAAGTGGGCCGACTGGATGAACATCCCGCCCGACCCGCAGGCCGGGTCGTAGATCTTGCCATGGAACGGTTCGAGTATCTCCACGATGAGCCGCACGATCGAGGTAGGTGTGAAGAACTCCCCGCCCTTCTGCCCCTCCGAGAAGGCGAACTCCCCCAAGAAATACTCATAGATCAACCCGAACCCATCCCCCTCAATCGCCCCCGGCAAGGTATTCAGCAGTCTCAGGAGCTCCCCGAGGATGTCGCCGGGGATGCGGGAGTAGTCCTTCGGCAGCACCCCCTGGAGGTCAGGGTTGTAGACCTCGATCCCAGCCATCGCCTCGTTGACGGCCTTGCCAATATCGGCGCCCTCAGGAAGATTCAGCAGCGCCTCAAACCTCGACTCCTCCGGCAGATACAACGCACCAGCCGCCTGGTAGTCCTCCGCCCCGATCTGCCGCCGCGCCGACCCCGACCCCACCACCTCAGAAGCCTGAGCAAACCGCTCATCCGCATACCGCAAAAAGATCAGCCCCAACACCGGCGACGCATACTCCGAAGCCTTCAACCCCGAGTTCGCCCGAAGCTGATCCGCCGCCTCCCACAACTTGCTCTGAAGCTCACCCAAGTCCGTCGCCACGCCCGTCCCTTCAAACAGTCGCCCCATTCTGGCCGCACTGGCAGGGCTAGATCATAACGATGTCGAAATTCACCCACGGGCCTTTGCCGTAGCCGTCGGCCAGTTGTGGGCAGCGATTCTCCCAGGTTGCGCCGCCTAACGCGAGTGGCAGAGCGGTGGTTCGATTAGTTAGGCAGTTTTTGATGCGTGACGAGCCTCGAGACGTTCTAGGTGTCTCTTGAAAGTGAAGTTCGGGAGGATGATGGCGTCGCAGTCCTCCTTTGCGATTCCGAGCGCTTGGAGCAGGGAATGGCGCAATAGCCATTGACTGCCGAGTAACACGTCAACCTGACCGGTGGCGTCTCTCGGTTCCGTGCTGGTATGTGCCGCTCTATTACGGAACCTCCTGATGTCTTTGACCAGGTCGGGGTAGGCCTCCAAGATGGCTCGGCCCGTTTCTCCGCAGCTTTGGGCGATTTCGTCCACCCTCGTCTTGAAGCTCTTGTTCCGTGTCGTTCCCTGCCGGTTTGAGAGCAGTTCCTTGTGGCTGTCGGGTTCGGCATTTTGAGGTTGAGTCAAGCTCTCCCGCTTGGCAGTGTCTTCAGACACGCTTCCGTCGAAGCGAGCTGCATGAAGGCTCTCCAGGCCGTTGCAGGCATGCAACAACGAGTCGTCGAACCAGAAGCCTGATGTCTTTACTTGGGAGTCGGCGAGATGCTCGAAAGCCACGCGGAGCTTGTTATCTTCTCGGACTGCAAACCATCCCCCCAACAAGGTTTCGAAAGTTACGTCCACCTCTTGCAACCCGACACGGGTGGCAAGCACCTCCAACTGTCTGGAGACGATGCCCTTCTCCGCGTCGTCCTCGTCTACACGGTCCAGTGCCACTGGAATCCGAATCTTGACTTCGATGGGGCGTTCCCGTCCGAGTTTCTCAACGAGACGCGCCCGAATGCTGACCGGGAAGCTCGGGCGCATCGCCAGCAGCGACATCAGGTCATTGATCGGGCGAGTCCACTTCGTGGCAACCTGCTGAATCTTCAACGTGTCGGAAATTGTGATTGAGGCGGCCGCATCTGCTTCGAACCGATTATCAAAGTGCGACCAGCTGAAACCATGATGAAGACCGACAGAGCGGTCTCGCACCAGGCTCTTTTCTTCGTTCCATGCCCAATGGAACGAGATGACTTGCGTGTCCTCATCGAAGGCGAACGGCGGATTCCTGACATCTGTCGCCCACGCGGCGAGGTCGCGGAACGAAATGGTGGCTTCCTCGACCTCCGAGTCGGGGTCTACCCATACGCCGTCCCCTTCGACGATGGTGCTCACCGCCCAGCGCTGCACGCCATCTCGGATGCTTGAGGACTGGATAATCGACTGGGTGTCGTAGCACCCAAGCAGGCTGTATGACTTCCCTGTGCTGTCCGTGCCCCAGATGGTGACGAGGTCGTCTTCGGTCTTGACAACACGACTTGCCGTATGCGCCCATATGGATTCGTCGGTCAAACTTCCGATCGTCTCCAGAGTCCAACCAAACATTCCATCAGCCTGGAGTTCTCCCGCAACGGTGTGCTTTGGAGGTGTGTAATTCTTCGGCGGACGCTTGCGCGTCTCGATCCACCACTCTCCGTACAACTAGCCGCTACCTCCTTCAGGCGTACTTCTCTTGTCGCCTATCAACCAGCGCAAGGCACCCGATGGATGAGGGTCATTCTGCGCTCAGGCTGAGCATACGCCCCGTCGCCCCCATGCCCACCTGGTTTTTCTCCCCAGCCACATCGCACCAGATCCCGCCCCCATTCCAAGAAAGGGATTAGGTCGGGGCTAGTTGCCGACGGGTAGCGTGGTTTCAAATTCCTTTTGGGAGTAGGCATGGCTCCGGCACCTCAGCTCATGGATCGTATAACGGTCCGTCAGGATGTCTTCGGTGGAAAGCCGATCATCCGCGATCTACGGATCGCGGTGGAACATGTTCTCGGCATGCTCGCAGCGGGTGATTCGGTTGAGACGATTCTTCGCGAGTACTCCCTATTGGAGCCCGAGGACATTCAAGCCTGTCTGCTCTACGCGCATCGCTCCATTGCCGGTGAGGATGTGCATGAGCGGCTGCCGGTCAGCAGTTTGTGAGGTTCCTGCTCGACGTTTGCGCCGCGTCCAGAAGCATGTGCGAGACGCTGGTATCGCTCGGCCACGATGTCCTTTCGGACGCAGAAGAGGCAACGAGGCCCCGCACTTGTCGTCGGCAGTAAGTCTCCGACTGTCGCCCGGGCGCTGCGCGATGCGCCCAATTTGATGCACCGCGAGGAGACCGAAGCGGATCAAGGGGACATCGCTGAGGGGCCTGGCACAATCCCCCACCAAAGTGGGAAGGCTCTGCGGTCACCGCGGCGGGGTGCCGCGTGGAGCCATCCCGGTGACGCGTTTCGTTCTATGTACGATAGAGATCGCTTCCTGGATGACTTTAACGATTGGGATCTGATCGGATGCTGACGGCTCCCGGATGCGGCGCTCTAAGGATGGCCAAAGCTCGCGGGCAAGTCTCGTTTTGCTGGGTTGGGACCTCCAGTTGGCCCACACTGACTTGAAGGTGTGCCCTCCGGCTCGGTGCTGGCTGATGCGGTTCTCTAGCTCTCCACGAGGAAGGTTGTCTGCGACCGGGGAGATGTTTCGAAGAGCGTCTGCAAGTTCGCTGTCTGTCCAGTGCGCGAACTCAAACTCTGCTGGCCAGCGGCGGATATGCAGAATCTGGGCGAGATCGTTTCGCATTGCGTCGATCCGGTGCGTAGGTGCTAGGGAATTCAAGACGCTCTCGATTACCTCGTTCCTTTTCGCTTCCACGCTGTCGGGGCTTTCATACGGCGTTTCGGGGTCCACGACGACCATCAGATGTGTCAGCGGCGACAAAAGGCGGGAATAACTATCGCCGTCCGAGTCGAGTCGGGGCACGGCTACGGCTCGGGCTAGCAGTTTCACGTCTGCTTGGATGCCTTCCATATTCACGATCACGATTCGCGACGCCAGAGGGTCATTGCCGAGCATGTCCAGAACCCGAGGTGCGATCTCGTATTCGGCGTGACCCTCGACCGCGAGAACGAGTGCCGGGCGATCGCTGATGCCGAATCGCATCACTGTCTCTGCGCGCTCTCGGTCTGTTGTCCGAAGCCGCTCCTGTCGCGGGTGGAAGAGCCATGCCGGGGGCTCGTCCAGTGGGTCAGCTTTTCCTTGCTGCGCTTGGTCCTCCACGTGTCTGAGAATGATCTCCGCTGCGATTCTGTAGTCGTGCGCGATCAGGGCGTCGTAGCGGAGGTCCGTCCAGTGGTGCGGGTCGGCAATTCTGATGACCTGGCTCCAATCCCCGAGCGGGTCGAAGCTATGGGCAGACATCAAGAGGTCGTCCGCCTGTCCGACGAGTTCATCGCTTGGTAGCTCAATATTGCGCAGACCCGGGGGGTTGACGTTGCTGTTTATGAAACGAAAAAGATCTTCGTTGTCACCGCCTGCGGCTAGTTTTACCGACCCTACAACTCGCGGTCGGTACTTCGCTGATAGGGCTTCGACCAAAAACGCGAGCGACCTTTGGCGCGCGAACACTTCTCTGGTTCGCGCATCAAGAGGGGCCAAGTGCCACCCCAGGCGGTCTGGTGTCGGGTGTGCCTGCATCTGCGCCAGGAGGTTGCGGATAGGCCGCAGAACCAGAAGCTGGTGGGCCGAGTACCAGAGCGGGGGGTGCGTCATCGGGCTAGGCCATGGCGTGAAGCGACGTGTGGCGGGATCACTCAGGCGCCCTTCTGCTAGCGCAAAGCGGACCTCTTGCAAAGCCGAGTCGATATGGCCAGACGAGGGGCATGACGGATCTGGGTAGGCCACAGGGCGGGAGTGGACCCTGTAGAACGGCTGCAATACTCGGCGGCGGTGGAGAAGTTCGAGTTGCTCGCGATCAAGTGTGATCCCCCGTTTTTTGGCCTCTCTGATGAAATCCTGGGGACTCAGGAGCCTGCTCTGAGTGAACGCATACCGATCCTGGAGAAGGGCCAGTGTCGTTATTGGCAGATTTGGAGGCAGCAATCAATTGCTCCAAGGAAGATGGGTCAGAGGCATGGCTATCGAGGGTGAGGCAACAGACAGACCGGAAGGCCAAGAAGATGGTTGTGTCTTGCTCGTCAAGATCGCCATTCGGTGGGGTGGTCGTCGGTTGATTCGCAGGTGATCATCGGCCTATCATGCGATCAAGGGTGGACAAAAGCAGTTCGGTGACTGAGCACGCCTCGCGCACAACCAGTAAGGCCATTTCAGGCGTCACTCCGGTCGGCAGAGTCCGTCCGTGGCCAGTGCCTTCGAGGTTCCTAAGTTCATTTGCCGTTTTTGCGATAGTCCAAGAGGCTCCGAGCATTGCCTGAACCTGCTTTCCTCCGGGCTGCGACGTGTCAACCTGTTGGGGGAGAAGGTTGAGTCGGTCTCGGGCGTGATGCCAGAGCTCGTCGAACGACACTTTCGGGCTATACGAGACGTTGAAGACCTCAAGTACGTATTTGGCCGTTGACTCAAGCATCTCCTTCGCAGTACCCAGCAGGAGGGCTGGGTCATCAGTGGCTCTGCGAAGCCTATCGAGCTGATCATCAATCGCGGGCCGACCTTCGACGGAGCCAACTGCGCCGACCCCAGCAGGCCGCAGATCGCCGTCATCGTCAAGCTCCCAGTCAATCCGAACGAACGCCTTCTTGAGTGCTAGCACATTCGCACGGCGGTTGGCCTCTCTCGCCGGGTCGCTCCGCGCTGTGAAGAAGCCAAATGCTCGGTACTCCGTGAGCAATGAGTCGATCAGTTCGCGGGCGCGATGTGGATCACGAACTGCCGCCTCGACGGTGTCCCTAACCCTGGTCTCCTTGCTTGGCTTGGCATCGAAGTCTCTGCTCAAAGGGTCATAGGGGCGAACCTTTCCGTAGCCTCCCCGGGTGAAAGCGCGAGTTAGCTCCCTGTGTTTTGGGCCGTCGCCGCCGCCCACAAACGCTCCGAGCGCAGCGGCAACGTCGTCGCTTGCGGGGTGTCTACTCATGACTAGGCAAGTTTGAAATCACAATTTTGTCATTCTACTGGCCTCCAATTGTCGAAGCGCCGGGGTTTTCTGCATGAGTTCGCCGATCAGGTAGCGCTTACTACACCGGGGATGATGCTTTGAGCTCAGGGCCGGTTGAGCTCCGAGAGAGCGGCCCTTTGAGTGGTGGGGTGTGGGGTGACGGTGGAAATTCAGAGAGGTTTCGCAACCAGGCGAATGCTCTCGTCGCGAGCTTGCTGCTTCCGGGGTTGTGGAGTGGATGCCTCTCGCCCCTACGATGCTCGGCACTTGGCTCTATGGGACCTGGCTTTGATTCTCATGCGATGGCGCGGATCGAGCGGTTCTTGGCTGATCATCCGGCTGGGCATCTCCACGTCGTAACCGGGTACACGTCGATGGCAGGGCTGGCATGGCTATCCCGCAAGGCAGCGAAGAGGCCCGTGACGGTGGTCGTCGGAGACCTGCGAACCGGGATGGACAACTTCGAAGCCCGCGATGCCGCCGAAGCCGCAGAGTTCATCTCGCGCCCCGACGTTCGGATTCTCAATTGGTACCGGACCGGCAAGAACAAAGAAGGGCCGCCATCGCCCATTCCAAGGTGTTCGCCGTAGAAGGGCCTGAGGGGAAGCCGATCGCAGTGCTGGCGGGGTCCGCCAACCTCACCATGACCGGGTTGAGCGCCAACGTGGAGACGATGGTCGAGGCAGTCCAAAAGGACCGGGATGCAGCCTTCAAGCAAGTTGTCTGGCTGGAGCGCCAGGCATGGGACGCCACCGACAGGGTCATGGAGAAAGCCCGACCAAAATAAGCCGCAGGGGCCGGTTGCATGCCAGCGCTTGTGTCAGCCGCATTGGCCCTTGCCCGGTACACCGTTTTGGGCAGGCACACACCGACAGCGAGTCCCGAACCCTTTGGTGGGCCACCGCCTAGATCTCTTAAACGACATGTCCTACGCCATCTCTTCCACGGAGATCTCCCAAGTTTGGTGACCAGCCAAGAGGGGGATGCTCTGTAGAGGAACCCCTGACCAATTGTCACCGCCGTCCGTAGTCTTGAACTATGGGGTTGTCAATCCTCTTGCGCTTGCTGCCGAGGCCAGCGAAACAATGGATTGCTGTCGTCATGGCGTTCTTGATCCTCCTTGTATCGCCTGTTCGCGGCTGGGTGATCGACCGTCAGGTCAGCTTCTTGGAGAGAAAGCTGGAACGCATTTTGGAGCACATGGAGGATGCTCCCATCAACGGGGGCCCAATGTCTGAATGAACCACGCAGAGCTGGAGCAAATGTCTGATCTTCCTCCCACAATGAGCGCCCAAACTGTGGTGTCCTCGCACAAATCACGGGGCTGTACATCGCCGTGGCATCCATTTGTGTATCGGGGGCCGGTGATTGCGATCAAGGTACCGTGACCGAATGTCCCAGCCCCCGAGTGACGCAGACGTTGAACTTGCCAGAAAACTCCTTGCGCTGTGGGACAACGGCAACGGAGTCTCCAAGAGCCAGTTGGAACGAGAGACTTGGGATGATGGGTCTTCTCATGGCCGGAGATTCGACCGCTTCATCCGGGGAACGCTTGGTGTAGAGACATCGCGGCGCTCGCGGCAGACAGACCGCATCGCCGACCTCGAGACACAGATCGTGTCGCTGGGCGCGCACCCCGTCGGTGCAGAGGAAGTCGAGTGGCAGTTCCAGCTACAACAGGCCAGGGCCTCTTGCCTCGAAGCGCTGCGCATCTGGAACGACCCAACGAGCGCGTTTCGAACTGGAGCATTCTCGTTGCTGTTCGTCACCGCATGGAACAGTCTTGCGTTGGCGCTGCTTCAGCGAGAGGGCAAAGAATGGAGGCGACTTGACTCGTCTGGTCAGCCGACTCTCATTGATGGCACCGAGCAGTCGCTGGACACGCTTGAATTGATTGGCAGAGCATTCGCCGATCCCGAGTACCGCGGCATCCGGGAGAACCTTGCACGGTGGGTCGAGATTCGGAATGCCGTCGCGCATCGGCACCTTCCAGCACTCGACCATGTGGTCATTCCACTGGCACAGGCAGGGCTGCTGAAGACCGAGACCGTCCTCGTGGACGTTTTCGGCGCCGAATACGGGCTTGGAGAGAAGCTGTCAGTGCCATTGCAACTCTCAGGCTTCCGGGATCCCGACGTGCTTGGGTCACGCAAGAAGCTCCAAGCATCGCTGCCGCTTGATGTACAAGCCGTGCTCTCCCGAGCCTACGAAGCGACTGCTGACCTCCTGGCCGACCCCACCTACATGATGCGTGTCGCATTCATTCCCGCCGTACCGGCGTCGGGTAGAAGTCCCGATGTTGTGTCGTATTTCGTTCGACCCGGTGAAGTGCCCACGGAACTCGAAGAAACCCTCGACAGATATGTCGTTCTGACCAAACCGACAGCTCGCCCCAATTTCCGTGCTACGCAGGTCATCGACGAGGTGCAGAGGCGCACTGGTTACAAGCTCAACACGAACCAGCACGCGCTGTTGTCGAGGACTCTGGGGGTGCGGCCTGACCGCGGCGAACCGGATGGCACGCTGGACATCAAGTACGCGGAATACATCACGAGCTTCAAGCGCTACCTGTACAGCCAAGCGTGGATCGACCTGATCGTGGACAAACTGTCGACTCCCGAGGAGTTCGAAGAACTGACTGGCGCTCCTCCGGTGCAGGTTGACACGACCTGACCGGGTGCCTGTAAGAAACCGCGATCGCAGCTAGCTCTGTGGAGACCAGGCTGGATATCGACTGGCCTTAGTCAGCTAGGCCGAGTAGATCTGCGAACTCAGAGGACTTGAGGTTCGACGCGGTGTCAAGCACGATTCTGGCTCTCGGGTGCGCGCATTCGCGCCGCTGAGGTTATGATGGAGTTGCAATTATCAAAGGCGCTTAGGTTGCTAACCGAACGCCGACTCCTACGGCCGCCTTCGGGCGGTCGTAGCTGTTTTGGGGCATGCACTTCTGCTACATCGATGAGTCTGGCGGTTTCGAAGCGCCGAATCTCAGTCCGGCCGCGACGCCGCTTGTTGTGATTGTCGGGGTCATCTTCCCGGCTTCTGCTATTGCGCCGTTGACACTTGATCTTCTCGACGTGAAGCGGAGATTCAAGTCCCAGCCCCAAAGGCACCACCTCAACTATCTACTTGATGAGATCAAGGGCTCGGACCTTCGCAAGGGCGTGCGATCAAGAAGCCGACGGGAGAGGCGCGGAAAACTGGGTGTGCTCCATGAGACTGTCCGCCTCCTCGAAGAACACGACGCTCGAGTGATCGGGCGGATCTTGGTCAAAAGGCCTGCTGAGGGGCTCGACCCGGACAAAGAGTACCCGCTGTCGGTGCAGATCATCGCCCGACACTTCAACCGATTCCTCGAGGCAAACGACTCTCACGGCCTGATCATGTGCGACAACAGAGCCCATGACGATGACGTGCGGGTCTCCCACTCACTGCTCACCCGTAAGCTCAAGGCCACTGGAGATGAACTGCCCCGAATCTTGGAGTCAGTTGTCTTCGCCAGGAGCAGCAACCACGCAGGGCTTCAGATCGCGGACATCGTTGCCTCCGGGTTGCTGTTCCCCATCGCCGCTCGGGTGTACTGCGCCGATTGGGCAGGCAGTACCCACGCACACCACAGGTTTGAAGAACTCCAAGCCAGATTTTCTGCCCGGCTGAAAGAGCTTCGGTACGTATATCAAGATGACGAAGGAATGACACGCGGCGGGATTGCAGTCAGCGACAAGTACCGGAACCAGCCTTCCAGATTGCTATTCCAGTGATGGGGCAATCGGGCTCTTCCCTCCTAGATGCAAGAGCCACACTGACCGATCCCCGCCCCGTTCATAGCGGAATTGAGAGCTTCGAAGGGTTGGCGACAGAGTCTGGATCGTGGACCATGTTGCTTATGTTCAAATAAGTTCAATAAATAACGAGATAAATTAGCCCGTTCACGCTGATTCAGGGGGATGTTGTCACAGGGGTCGGTATACTTGCATGTATGGAGTTTAGGCCTCTTGAACAGGGGAAACGGGCTGATTGTGAGCCATCTGGGGCGGTTTGGCCGGAGGTGGTTGATGTTGATGGGTTGTCGTTGTCGGAGTTGCGGGCGCGGCTGGGGTTGATCAAGAAGGCTGAGGCTCGACTGGCTGCGATGAAGACGGCCACGCTGGCTGCGTATTCCAACCGGGGAGGCAAGGGTTTGGCCCGCCGGGTGGCATTGGAAGAGCTACAGGCCTCCAAGCAGCAGGCCCGGCGGGAGGTGGAGACCGCCTCTCAGTTTTCCCAGGTTCCCGAAACCCTCGATGCGCTGGGTGCCGGGGACATTCCTGCGGACCACGCCAAGCAGATCGCCAAGGCTGCTTCCCAGGGGCCGGTTGACGAGACCGTGCTGGTGGAAGCGGCCCGACACCAGGACTTCGGCACCTTCTCCCGGACGTTGCGCGACCACCAGCATGAGCAATCAGGCGACGACGGCAAGTCGCTGATGGCCAAGCAACGGGAGCGCCGAGACTTGAGCTTCTTCAAGTCGCCCGACGACGGCATGTTCATCTTGAACGGCCGGTTCGACCCCGTAGCGGGGAATCGCATCGAGGCTGCGCTGGCCGATGAGGAACGCCGTCTGCGCAATAGCAACGGCGACAAAGCGGCGGCCGATCAGGCTACGTTCAACCAGCGCCTAGCCGACGCCCTGGAGAACCTGGTCTGCGCCGAGTCTGGCGAACGCAAGCCGCAGGGCACCACCCTGGTGGTGACTGCCGATTGGGACTCGCTTAATCAGAAGCTGGCCGATGCCCGCCTGCTCGACGGTACGCCGCTGCCTCTGTCTGAGGCTCTGAGGCTGGGCTGCAACGCCGACATCCTGCCTGCCATATTCGATACTCAGGGCCAGGAACTGTGGGTGGGGCGCAAGTACCGCTCGGCTACCGACGCCCAGCGGGCTGCTCTCATCGTCCGGGACAAGCACTGCATCGGATGTGGCCGTTCGGCGGCCTGGTGCGAGGTGCATCACATCACCGAATGGTTCCGAGGCGGGCTCACCGACATCGACAACCTGGTGCTGGTGTGCACCAGTTGCCACCACAGCATCCACGACGACGGCTGGGTTGTGCATCGAAACAAGAACGGCACCTACGAGTTGCGACCGCCACCCGAGCCTCGCGCCGATCTCCCACCCTGGAAATCCAAATCCAAATCGCCTCCCCACGAGTGTGACCTCTTCCCCGATGTAGGAGTGAGCAACCATCGGCCCTGCAACGTTGAGCCTGTGCTGCTGAGCTGACCTCGGGGCTGGACTCTGGGTTGACCTCAGAGCGGGTTGTCGCTGGGTCGGGCCATACTGGGGAGGTGCCGGGGCGAGTTCGGGATTGGGAGGTGGCCGGGGGAGTGGTCTTGCGGGGGGAGCAGCTGCTGCTGGTGCGGAACCGGCGCCGGAACGATTCAGTGGAGTGGAGCACACCCGGCGGGGTGGTCGATCCCGGAGAGACCCTGTTGGAGGCGCTGGGCCGGGAAGTGCTGGAGGAGACCGGCATCCAGGTGAGCGTTTGGGAGGGGCCGCTGTATGAGATAACCGTGGATTTCACCGATCTGGGATGGCGCCTCCGAGTGGAAGCCCATCGGGCGGTGGACTGGAACGGGGAGATTGTGCTGGAGGATCCCGACGGCATCGTGGAGCACGCTGATTTCTACGATCACGAAGAGTGCGAGGCCCACTTGGTGCAGAGCCCTCGCTGGGTACGCGAGCCGCTGCTGGAGTGGTGTCGCCGGCGTCCCAGCCAGATGCTGAGCTATCGCTATCAGGTGACCGGCACCGAGATCGACGGCCTCACCGTGGCCCGTCTCTCGTAGTCCCATCCGGCAATGGCGAAGAGCACTCAAAGCGGCGATACCCAATCGGGCACCATCCTGCACGTGGACATGGATGCCTTCTTTGTGTCGGTAGAGCTGCTGCGGCGTCCCGAGTTGCGGGGCTTGCCGGTGGCAGTAGGCGGTTCGGGGAGTCGGGGAGTGGTGGCGTCGGCCTCCTACGAGGCCCGATCGTATGGGGTGTCGTCGGCCATGCCCGCAGGGCAGGCCCGCCGACTGTGCCCCGAGATCGTCTTCTTGCCCGGCGACCACCAGCTCTACCAGGAGGTGAGCGGGCGCATCATGGTCATCCTCCGGTCGTTCACTCCGCTGGTCGAGCCCTTGTCGCTGGACGAGGCCTTCCTGGATGTCGCCGGAGCCCATCGCCAGCCCGTCGAGATCGGCCACTTGATCCGAGGACAGGTCCGCGAGGAAGAGGGCATCAGCTGCGCGGTGGGGGTGGCTGCGATCAAGTTCTTGGCCAAACTGGGCTCCAAGCTGGCCAAGCCCGAGCCCACCCGGTCGGGACCGTCGGAGGGGGTGGGCGTGTTCGAGGTGCCGGTGGGCGAGGAGCGGGCGTTCTTGGCCCCTCGCCCGGTGAGCGACATCTGGGGGGTGGGCCCGGCCACTTTGGCCCGCCTCAGCCGGATTGGGATCGCCACTATCGGGGAGTTGGCCCAGTTTCCCCTTGAGCGCCTTGAGCAGGTCGTCGGCAAGGCTCACGGCCAGCATCTGCACAGCTTGGCCAATGCGGTGGACCCCCGTCCGGTGATTCCCGAGACAGCACCCAAGTCGATGAGCCATGAGAAGACGTTTCCCCGCGACGTATACACCCACGACGCCCTTGGAGCGGAGTTGGTTGCCTTGAGCGATTCGGTGGCCTCCCGGCTGCGGACGGCAAGGGTGGCGGGGCGGACGGTCACGATCAAAGTCCGCTTTGGGGATTTCACCACCATCACCCGGTCTCACACCCTGGCCAGTCCGGTTGACTCGGGGGTGGTGTTGGCCCGGGAGGCCAAGCGGCTGTTGGAGGAAGTGGATGTGGACCCCGGTGTTCGCCTCATAGGGGTAGGAGTGTCGGAGCTTGAGGATCCCGGTCAGCGCCAGCTTTCCCTGGAGGATGCCGGCGCTCCTTCATGGCACGATGTGGACCGGGCCGTTGACCGCATCAGAGACCGCTTTGGAACCGAGGCGATTCACACCGGAGGAATCGCCGACGCCGGCCCTCGACAAACCGGCTGGACCCGGCCGAGTTGAGTCCGACAACCCCTTTGGCGCAGATAGCTGGCATTGTCTCAAGGGTCGGCCTGTGAGACACTTAGCAAGTGCCACTTTCCGAGGACGAGCAACGCATCCTCAGTGAAATAGAGGAACGGCTCTATGAAACCGACCCCGCACTGGCCCGCGAAGTCGGCCGGACCACGGTGTTCACCCATCCGGCCCGCAATCTCCGACTGGCGGTGCTGGGCTGCATAGCGGGGCTGGTGTTCATGATCGTGACCCTCTCAACCTCGTACTGGCTGTCTTTCCTTGGCTTCTTGGTCATGTTGGCGGCATCGCTGTGGGGGTGGAGCAACCTGCGCCAGCTTGGGCGGTTCGGGCTGCAACAGATCAGTGACAGCATCAACCGTGGCGACGTGAGCAACTACTTGCGCTCACCGGGCCGTCGAATACTCAATCGACTGCGTCGCGGTGGCGCGGAGCAATCCGAGCGCGACTAGCTCGGACAGACTGCCAGCCAACAAGCCCCAGAAATCAGGGGCCCAGCAAACTAGCCCCAGCAATCAGGGTCCAATGGTCCAGCTGGGGCCGCGCCGTCCCCGCCATCGCGAGCCGAAGAGCGGCTGAGGGTTGAACGCCGCGGCCAGCTTCTGCCCCCGGCTCACCCGGAAGTTCACCTCGGCCCGCACCGACAGCGACCACGTCCGGGCCAGCCACTGATTTCGATCGCTGGGCTCTGAGGGGGCGAACGTTGCGGCTGCGGCGAGTTCGCCCAGTTGCCGCAGGTCGGGGCTGTGGAGCGGGACTTGCTCAATGGCCCGACGGGCAAACTCGGCATAGGTCTCGTCTAATCGGGGGGTCATGTTGATGAGGGCCAGTGATTCTACCGTTTCCGTCCACAGCAGTCTGATCTTGCCCCGATTGCCAGTGATCTTGAGGAATCGCCGCTGACTTTGGACCTGCTTGAACCAGGGGATGAGCAGAATGAGCAGCACGGCCAGCACCGGGGCCAATATCGCTATCCAAATCGTCCAGGTCATCCCTCCGCCTCGGTTGCTCCCGAAATCGACCAGGGGGTTGTCCAAGTCCGGGGATTCAGGGGGGAAAAGGCTCTCGAAGTCGGTGGGGTTGTCGGGAGCGAACGGGGAATCGAGGTTCAGGTCATCCTCAACCGGGGCGATTTCCGAGGCGCCGATGGCCTGGTCCTCGGCTATTCCGGTGTAGTTCTGGGCACCGGGTGCGCCGCGGCCCGGTGTGGGTTCGAACGCTACCCATCCCGCACCGGCCAAATACACCTCGGGCCAAGCATGGGCGTGCCTTCCGCTGACTACGTAGAGGTTCGGGTCGTCGGGGTCGGCTTCGCCCACCGTGAAGCCCACCGCCACTCGAGCTGGCAGGCCCACCGACCGGGCCATGGCGGCAAACGTTCCGGCAAACTGCTCGCAGTATCCCCGTCGGTTGCTCAAGAACTCTTCAATGCGGTTCTCGGAATGGCCGGGGGTCACATTGGTGTCATAGATGAAGTCCCCGCTGCGGAAGAATGACTGGAGGGCCAGCGCCTGCTCATAGCCCGAACCGGCTCCGGCAGTCAGCTGGGTAGCCAGATCCTGCACCCGAGGACTGAAGTCGGATGGCAGCGCGGTGTAAGGCTCCACTTCGGGAATCATGGCGGTATCAAGCGGGATGGCTTTGAGCGCCTCGGGGTCGAATCGCGGCAACGCGGACGACACGGTATAGGTGAGCCCGTTGGAGCTGACCATCGATCGCCCCACAATGAGGGTGGAGGATGAGGGCTCGTAGCTGATATCGATTGTTGCGGATGCTCCCGATGTCAACGACCGGGGTTCGAAGGCTGCGGGGACCCACACTGCGCCCAGCTGCTCGATGCTGAAATGCTGGACGGACTCGAGCACGCTGGTGCCCGACTGGAAGAGCGTGGGCAGCTGCGTGGGTCGGGCGGCATAGTCGGCTCGGGAAGTCCACACCCGACTGTCGAATTGATCCAACGAGGTAAGCCGCCAATAAGACCGATCTTCAGCCCGCACCCGGAACATCACCGCATCGCCTTGGTTCACCAGTCGGCCCCTGATGTCGACCAGGGGGCTGATCACCACCCTTCCCGAAGTCCTCTGGCCCCGGTTGACGGCTTTAGTCAGATCGACGATCGGATCATCTTGGGTGCCCAGAACCGGGCCGGCGGCAAGGGCACCAATCAGTGCGACGGCTGCGATAGCCGAGCTTCCGACCAATAGCGCCCGGCGCCCAGACGAAGCCCGTCCCTCGCCCCCCAGCCACCGGGCATCGGCAGTTCGGGCCGCCACTCGGTGAATCGAGGCGAACAGCAGCAGGGCCCCGGTGAACACGCCGATGGTCAGCGCTCGGTGTTGGCCGCCGCCTACCAACCCCACGAAGCCGGTGGCGGCGATGGGCAGCACCATTGGCTCGAACAGGGCCCGTGTTCTCATGGCGGCCCAGTCGTAGACAAAGGCCAGCAGCCACAACGCGGCCATAGCACTCACGGTGAAGCCGTCGCGCGGCGCCACCGGGGGGCTGAGTTCGCCGAATACCGTCCAGGCCTGCTCCAGATCGTCGCCCAGCTCAGCCCAGGTGTTTCCCGCTGGAATGCCCCAGAAAACGGTGCTCCAGTAGTGGGACCATGTCACCGTCAGCACCAAACCGACGCCACTGGCCAGCGTGGAAACCAGCATTCCCCAACCGATGCGGCGGATGGCGATGGCCAGCAGATGGCTTATTGCCGCGGCAACGTACACCGGCAGAACCCAGCCATCCCCTTCAAACACCCGGATGAGGCTGAAGGCGGTGGCCGCGGTCAGGACCGGGCCGGTGGCCTCCAGGGCCGCTTCCCACGCGCCTGATATACGAGACGTGATCATGGTCGGTGATCGAAGGCAGTAGATGCAGCCGGGAAGGGCGGTGTGGAGGACTCCTCATGGGAGGCCGTATGCATTGTCCATGCGTCGGCAAATCCCGAGGGCTCATCCACGGGCAGCAAGGTCGTCCCCGGAACGAAAGTAGGGGGCAAGCGCCCCGCTTGCGCCTGCTCTAAAGCAGCGAACAACACCACCGTCTTGGAGGTGAACTGCGAGCCCAGCGGCGTCAGCGAACCGGCCTCGGTGCCATCTGCTTCAGCGACAACGGCCACCACCAGCCCGCCGCCGTGCTCTCGTCCCAGCCGCTCAACCGCACCGATCAAACTGCCGACGTCGGGGCTGACCAGGGCCAAGTGCTCGTAGATCTTGTGAAGGTGAGTCGAATCACACCCAAATCCGCTGTCGTAGTCCGCAGTCGTCGTCAACCGGGTTTGGTCTCCCCGGCGCAGGCTGGCCCGACAGATGCTGGCCGCGGCCGACACCATGGCCTCGAAACGCTCGAAGCCGGCCTCAGCGTCTAACGGCGCGCTCCGAGTGTCCAGCAAGACGGTGGTGTGAGTGTGGGAGAACTCCTCGAACTGGCGGACGATCAGCTCGTCGTGATGGGCGGACGACCGCCAGTGAATGTGACGCGGGTCGTCTCCCCTCTGAAACGGGCGCAACCCGTACAGCTCGTCGCCGCTTTGGGCCATGGGGCTGCGCCGAACGGCGTCGAACGTGTTTCCGGGCAGGCGGGGGGGAGGCTTGATCGGGACCACCGCCGGGTATACCAGCGCCTCGGCTTTGCCCCCGACCAGGAAATGCCGGGCTGCCATGCTCAGAGGATCGGCCACGGTCAGGGTGAGCGGCCCGGTAATGGCCCGACCTCTCTCTTCGGTAGGCAGCCGGTAGCTCACCGTCAACCTGTCGCCCGACGACACCGGTGCCACCAGCAGGTCTGGTGACCGGAAATCGCTCATCGAGTTCTTGGTGGAAAACGAGATTTCGTCGGCCAGTCGCAGCACCGGGGCGCGGAAGCGGCTGGGGTTGGCCAGCTCCAACTGCACATGGCACTCGCTGCCCACGTGTATTTGCTGCGGTTTGAGCGACCGGGACATCGCCCGCAATGGAGGGCAGACCTTGACGTAGGCCAACGCGAGGACAGCCACCGCGGTGCCGGCGACGCCCACGGCCAGCAGCTCGCTGGAGCCGAACACCCAGCCTGCGGCTATCAGCAGCGCCGACCCGATCAGCAGCAGCCAGCCGGAAGGGGTGAGCATGGTCGGGCTGGTTCTAGTCGACGGGGGCCGGAACCGAGCTCATGATGTCTTCGACGATGCGAGTGGCTGGAGTGCCTCGAGCCCGAGCCTGGGGGTCCAAGAGCAGCCGATGGGCCAAGACGGGTACAGCCAGGTGCTTCACGTCGTCGGGAAGCACGTAGTCCCTCCCCTGAGAAGCAGCCCGTACCCGGCTCGCCCGCTGGAGTGCGAGGGTTGCCCGGGTAGACATCCCCAAGATGAGGCTGGGGTGGTCTCTGGTGGCGTTGGCGATCTGCACCAGATAGCGCTTGATCCCCGGAGCCATGAACACCGTGCTGGCGTGGTCGGCCAGCATGCTCACCGTCTGCGAATCCACCACCGGGCGAAGGGTGTCCAGCGGGTTGTCAGTGCCATGGGCGTCGAGAATTTCAAGCTCGTCCTGCTTCGAGGGATAGCCCACCTCGATTCGCATCAAGAACCGGTCGAGCTGGCTTTCCGGCAGCGGATAGGTGCCCTCGTGCTCAAGCGGATTCTGGGTAGCGATCACCATGAACGGCCGGGGGAGGCTGTGAGTGGTTCCGTCCACCGTGACCTGTCGCTCGGCCATGGACTCCAACAAGGCCGACTGGGTCTTGGGCGAGGCGCGGTTGATCTCGTCGGCCACCACGATCCCGGAGAACACCGGCCCGGGCTGGAAGTCCAGCGAATTGGCCGCTCGGTTCCAGATCGTGGCCCCCACCACATCGGAGGGGAGCAGGTCGGGGGTGAATTGGATGCGGCCGAACTCAGCTTGCACGGTGATGGCCAGAGCCTTGGCCAGGCTCGTCTTGCCCACACCGGGGGCGTCTTCGATAAGCAGATGACCCTCGGACAGCAGGCAAGTAACGGCCAAGTCCAGCACATCGGGCTTGCCCATGATGGCCTTGCCGATGTTGGAGACGATGGATTGGAACTGCTCGGCGAAAAGCGGTCCTTCCGTTTCTCTCATCGCCATACCGCTGAGTCTCTCAGGTGCTGTGGAGTTGGGGCCAACGGGTCGGCATGTCCACAAGCATCCCATTGGCGCTGGCACCGTGATCGCGCAGCGTTCCCCGGCGCCGAAAGGCCACTTGGTAGCGCTCGGGCTGTGATGTCCAGCAGACGTTCGGGACCAGCCCGGAGATGATGGCGTCGTCGCAGTCCTCCAGCTCCACCCGGCGGGCTCCCGAGAGCCATACGGTGCGCTGGAGCACCCAGGCGGCCTCGGCGGCCTCGGGATCCAATGCCTCCTCGCACCAGCGGACGAACCCGCCCTTGAGCTGACGACCGCCGAACGGCTCAGGCGATTCGATCTCCAGGGTCGCGGCCATCCGCCAGCGGCAGACCTCGGTCCCGTCCCGTTCGATCCAGGCGTCGAACGGGGGCTGGTCCCAATCGGGCACGGTGGCGTCGTATTGGCGGGTGCCGACTCGCCCCCGGGCGGCGTGGAGCACCCCGAGTACGGCGGCGTCGTAGAGGTGAGTGCATTGCTGGCGGACGTCGGTCCAGGCGAACACCTCCGAAGCGGTGGTGGTTAGCGGGCAGCCCACGAGGGCCTGGAGCTGGTCGAGTGCGCCGGAGCAAGGTTCCCAGGGCATCCTGGGCCCCGCGGCGGACGCCTTGGTGATGTGGCGGCCGTCATGGGTGAGCGCTGCCTCGTAGTGGTGCATGTCGTCCTCAAGGCCGACCACCACCGTTTGGGGGTCGGGGGCGATCATCCGCAGCCGTCGGCGGAAGGCACCGCTGCCATGGCGATTGCGGACCAGCGCAGGCTGTAGTTCATCCTGGGGCACTGGCCGATGTTGGCACACCGACCGCGGACGACCAGATTCATCATTGGGGCAAGTACTGTCGGCTAACCGTGCCTACCCCGTCTTCTCCGTTTCGCGCCCTATCTCATCGGGGATTCCGGCTGTTCTTCGTTGGCGTGTCCATCGCCACCACCGGTCAGTTCATGCAGTCGCTAGCGGTGCCGTTCTATGTGAACGAGCTGACCGATTCGAACACCTGGGTCGGGGCTTCCGCGTTCGCGGTGCTGGTGCCATCTCTGATCATGACTCCGGTGGCCGGCATCTGGAGCGACCGGACCAGCCGCAAGGCCATTTTGTTGGGATCGTTCTGGATGCAGATGGTGGTGGCAACCGCCTATCTGGTGCTCTATCTCGCCGGTGCCTTGAACCCGTGGCTGATCATCGGGCTCCAATTGGTGGTGGGGGCGGCATCGGGATTCCAGTGGGCCCCCACCCAGGCTATGACCGCCCTGCTGGTTCCCCCCGAGGATTTGGTGTCGGCGGTGCGGTTCGTGTCCTTGTCGTTCACTGCGGGACGGGCCTTGGGCCCCGGCTTGGCCGGACTCATCCTGTGGTTGTGGAGTCCGGGCCCGGCCTTCGCCATCACCATTGTCGGGTTCGCTATTGGCCTGATGTACATGGCTCCGATCAGGCTGCGTCCTGCGGAGCCAATTGAGCGGGAGCCGTTCCTGGTGCAATTCAGCCGAGGTGTCGCCTACATCTGGCGGCGTCCGGCCATGCGCCTGGTGATGACCACATCGTTCATCGTGGCCAGTGTCGGGGCGGTCTTCGCCTTTGCCCTGGTGGCCAGCGTGGCCGACGACGTGTTCTCCCTGGGCGATGGCGGGCTGGGCTGGCTCACGGCGACGTTCGGGTTCGGGTCGATGCTGGCCGCGCTGTACGTGACCAGGTACGGCGATCGCCACGCCCGATCCCGGGTCGAGATGACAGCAGTGGGGGTGTATGCCGTCGGGGTGTTGGTTACCGGGGCGACTTCTTGGCTGGTTGTCGGCCTGTTGGGGTACTTGATCTTCGGAGCGGGGCATATGGCCCATGGCGTGACAATGAACAGCGCCCTGCAAGTGCAGGTGGACGAGCAGTTTCGGGGCCGGGTCATGTCGGTGTGGCTGATGTCGGTGCTTTCCGGGCTGCCTATCGGCGCGTTCATCGGGGGATTCTTGGGCGACCTGGTGTCCATGCGGTTCGTGGTGCTGGTGTACGGGGGATTGCTGGCCGTCTTTTGGGCGACCACGGTCATCCGGTCCCGCGGTTTCGCCGGCCTCGATCTGGGCCCCGGCTGATTTGTGGTTACCACCATCCACAAGGGAGAGGAGAATTTCGCCGGCCTCGATCTCGGTCCCGGCTGATCCATTGCGTGGCGGGCTGTGCTCGCGGAGTACGGTCGGGGGTCGATGGGAGAGAGCATTCAGGCCCCGGGGACTCGGCTGAGTCGAAGAGACCGGTTTCTTCACGAGCCCCGATTTCGGGACTGGAATTGGGTGGAGACCAACTGGTTCTGCTTCTTCGTGCCTGAGGAGGCGATGGTCGGGCACCTGCGCTCGATGTGGCGGCCCACGCTGGGAGTGGTGGGGGCCAACGTGTTCGTGTATTCCAACCGGGGGCTGGGCGCCACCGGGGCCTTGGCCAACGATATGCACGAGGACCGCTTTGCCATGCCCATGCCGCCCCACAACCTGGACGACTACCGCCTGGACAACGGCATCGCGGTGCGCCAGACCGAGGCGTTCCAGCGCTGGGAAGTCCGCTACGACGGCATCGACGGGACGGTGTTCGACTTGGAGTACACCGCGTTGATGCCGCCGGTAGAGGTGGGAGAGACCAAAGTGGCGGGAGCGGGGGAGGGATTCGGGTCGATCCAGCGCTCAGATGCGACCTTGACCCACGGCCATATCGACCAGACCCTGCATGTTTCGGGGGAGGCAGTGGTGAATGGCGTGCGGTTCGAAGTGGACTGCGCGGTCAACCGCGATCACTCGTGGGGCCCCCGCCGGGAATCAGTGGCTCGGCTGGGCTGCGGCAACTTCGATGACGGCCATTGGGGTGACGACCTCCACTTCCTGGTCCAGACCCGCAACGACACTCCTGATTCCTGCGTGATCACGCACGGTTACCTGCTAGATGGTGGGGAAATCCTCCGCATCGCCGAGGGGACGGGCCGGTTCGAGTTGGACGGCTATCGCACTACTGCACTGGTCTATGAGATCGTCGACGAGCGGGGCCGCAGCCACCGTTTCGACGGCCGGGTGGCTCGCACCATTGAGAAGGTGTCCACCAACGCGTTCTCGTGCAACGGCTTCGTGGATTGGAGCTACGAGGGCGAGCCGGGAATCGGGGAGTACCGCTGGCACTGGGGCGTCCGGGAGCTGCGGGAATGGCTGGCGGAAAGGGAGACACAGGCATGAAGACCCGGGCTGCGGTGTATCGGGAACCGAATGTCCCGCTGGACATCGTCGAATTGGACATCTGCAACCTGGCCCCCCAAGACGTGCTGGTGCGGATCACCCACAGCGGGATCTGCCACAGCGACCTGCACGTGTACCACGGCAGCCGGGACTGGGAAACTCCCATGATCTTGGGCCACGAAGGGGCCGGGATAGTGGAGGATGTGGGGGAGGGCGTCACCGGAGTCAAGCCCGGCGACCGGGTGGTGCTGTCGCTGGTGGCCAGTTGCGGTCGATGCCGGTCGTGCGCCGCTGGTTTCGCCAACCGCTGCCAGGTGCTGCCCGCCTTCCCAATCGGCACCTACTACGACGGTGGCCATCGCTTCGAAAGGGACGGCGAGATCCACCACTCGTTCTGCACGGTGGGTTCGTTTGCCGAGCACGCCGTGGTTCACTTCTCCAAAGCGGTGAGAGTGCCCGACGATGTGGGATTGGACGTGGCCTGCTTGGTGGGTTGCGGCGTTCCCACGGGGGTGGGTTCGGCCGTCAACACCGCCCAGGTCCGCCGGGGCAGCACCTGTGTGGTCTACGGCTGTGGCGGTGTCGGCCTAAACGTCATCCAGGGCTGTCGCCTCATGGGCGCAGCCGAGATCGTGGCGGTGGACTTGCTGGATGACAAGTTGGCTCTGGCCGAGAGATTCGGCGCCACCCGCACTTTGAACGCCACCGACGACGATCCGGTGGCTGCGGTAATGGAGCTGACTGGAGGCAGAGGCGCCGACTACGCCTTCGAGGTGATCGGCACCGGAGCCACCTACAAGAACGCCTGGAACTCAATCGGCATGGGCGGGCTGGCCGTGATGGTGGGCGGGCCGCCCGCGGGGACCCCGTTCCACATCGACGCCACCGAGATCTACTTCGGCAAGGCACTCACCGGCAGCATGTATGGCAACTCCTCGCCCGCTCGGGACTTTCCGTGGATCTTCGATCTCTACCGTTCCGGCGAGCTCCTGCTCGACGAGCTGATCACCCAGCACCGCCCCCTCAATGACGTCACCGCTGCTCTTGATGAACTGGACGCCGGCGGCGTAGTCCGCACTGTGTTGGATATCAGCGACGAATAGCCCGGCGGATTATCGCCGGGCCAATGGGCACAGCGCCCGGCGGATTATCGCCGGGCAATCAGGCACAGCCTCTTACCCGAACTCTTCGATCCAGCGGGTGTAGCCGTCCAACACCGGCAGTACTTCGTCGGCTGAGCCGCCGTGGGGGAATCGCAGCACCACTTCGGTGATGCCGATGTCCCGGTAGTAGGCCAGCTTGCCGGGGTCCGGGTGGGTGCCGTAGGTGACCAGCTCCAGCTCATCGATGCTCCGTCCCGCGGCGGCCATGGCCTCGGCCAATTCGGCCAGGGCAGCTCGCATCCCGGCACCGCCAATGGGCATCCAGCCGTCGCCGAACTCGGCGATGTGGGCGAAGGTGGTTGGGCCGGGGGCAGCGCCGATGATGGTGCGGATTCGGGGCTGCTGGACGGGCTTGGGCCAGCTCCACGAGGGTTCCATGTCCACGAATTCCCCATGGAACTCGGCCACTTCCTGCCCCCACAACGCCTGAGCACACAGCATGTGCTCGCGCACCCGGGCCCGGCGGCGGCGCACGTCCACACCGTGGTTTTCCATCTCCTCGTGGTTCCAGCCGTAGCCCACGCCCAGCACCAGGCGACCCCCGCTCATCCAATCGAGGGTGGCGCACTGCTTGGCAAAAGTGATGGGGTCGTGTTGGGCGGGTAGGGCTACCCCCACACCCAGTCCCACGGACTCGGTGGCCTGGGCGCAGGCCGCCAAAGCGATATAGGGGTCCAGCGTGCGCAAGTAGGTCTCGGGCAGCACTTCCTCGCCGGTAGGGGGCGGTGTGCGGCGGCTGGTGGGGATGTGGGTGTGCTCGGGCAGGTAGATGCAGGCATACCCTCGGGCCTCTGATTCTTGGGCTAGGCGCACCGGCGACATCGACCGGTCGGTGGTCTGCATCATCACCCCGAACCGCATGCCCAGAGCGTATGTCGCTTTGGCTGCCAGTTTCGCTGCTGGCAGGGGTACTCTCGGGGCCAGCTAATGGGACGCCAACCAAAGATCAGGCTGGTAGCCACCACCGAGGTGCCTATGAGATGGGGGCGATTCGCCTGCCACGCCTTCGAGTCGATGGACGACGGCGAGGAGCATGTGGCGTTCACTCTCGGCGATATAACGGGCGTCGACGAGGTCTTGGTGCGGGTGCACAGCGAGTGTCTTACTGGGGATGTGTTCGGCTCGTGGCGCTGCGACTGCGGGGCTCAGCTGCACGCGGCCATGGACGCCATCGCGGCCTGCGGTACCGGCGTGCTGGTGTACATGCGGGGCCATGAAGGCCGAGGCATCGGCATCGGCCACAAACTTCAGGCCTACGCCCTTCAAGATCAGGGGCGGGACACGGTGGACGCCAACTTGGAACTCGGCCTACCGGTGGACGACCGCACCTACGGCATCGGGGCGGCCATTCTGGCCGAGCTGGGGGTCACGCGAGTGGCGCTGATGACCAACAACCCCACCAAACACGACGGCTTGGCCTCCTTCGGCCTGGAGATTGCCCGCCGGGTTCCTCTGGTAGTGCCCCCCAGAAGCGAGAACGTGGACTACCTCCGCACCAAACAACAACGCCTCGGCCACCTATTGGACTTGGTGTAGCCCCTAGCGGCAGAACACCGGGGCGATGGTGTCGGCGAAGGTGCGCATCCAGCCTTCTTTGTCGTCCATGAACTGGGCCAGCACCATGCGGTTGACGCCCCGCTCGGCCAACTCGGTCAAGCGGTCGATGCAGTATTCAGGCGGGCCGGCAATGGTGCCGCGGCTGGCCAGGAACTCGGTGAGGCCGTGCTTGTCGGCCAACCCGGCGTTGACGTTGGCCCCGTCGGCGAAGGCGTGATGGCGGCTGTCGTACTCGGCCATCATGGCGGCCACCCGGGGCTTGATGTCCTCGGGGAGGCCCTTGCCGTCCATGTGGAATCGGTACACGTGATTGGCCGTGCCCGCGATCAGGAACTTGATCTGCTCCAGGCCGGCTTCTTCCGATTCGGCGAACAGCAGGTTGGCGAACCACCACACCTCGACCTCGTCGGGGTCCCTGCCCACCGAGCGGGCCCCTTCGGCGATGTTGCCCAGCACGATCTCGCACACGTCGGCGGGCAGGCTGTTGGACAGGATCACCCCGTCGGCGATCTGACCGGCCATGTACTGGGTGCGAGGCCCTTCGGCGGCAATCCACACCGGGACCGGGGCGGGGCCCCAGCGCATGTGCAGGTCTTTGTCCTGCCAGCGGGCCGTCTCGCCGTTGCTGAGGGCCTTGACCGCCGCGGTGTAGTCCCGGAGGTAGTCCACGGTCGCCGGCTTCTCCCCGATATTGAGCAGCGCGCTGTCGCCCGAGGCGATCCCGTATCGGAACCGCCCCCCGGAAATCTGCTGGAGGGCCATGGCGGTGGAGGCGGCTGCGGCCGGATGGCGGGTGACGGGGTTGGTAACCGTGGTGGCCAGCAGGGCGTTGTCGGTGTGGTTGGCGGCCACGGTGAGAGTGAGGAAGGGGTCGGCCCATAGCGACTGGGAGTCGCCGGCCACCACCATGGAGAACCCGGAGCTCTCCACTTGGCGGGCCCAGGCCCCGTACGTGGTGAGGTCCTCGGGAACCTTCCCGGTGCCGAATGCGATGGATGCGCTCATGGCCCGAGGATAGAGGCCGCTCAACGAGCCCGCCGCCTACCATGGGCCGGTGCTGGATGTCCCCCCGATCGACTTCGGCGAGCCCCTGTCTCTGGGTCCGCTGCTGGAACGGTCGGTGGCCGCAGTACCCGACAAAGCCGCCCTGGCAGGGGCCCGGGGGAGGCTCAGCTACGCCGAGCTGGCCGACGAAGTGTCCCGAACCGCCACTGCGCTGGACGAATTGGGGGTCCGGGCCGGCGACCGGGTGGCGGTATCGCTGGCCAACGACATCGACATCGTGACCGCCCTCATGGGCATCTGGGCCCGGGGGGCGGTGTTCGTGGGGGTCCACACCGTGCTGGCTCCACCGGAGAAGCGCTATCTGGTCGACGACTGCGAGCCTTCGCTCTACCTCACCTCCAATGCCGCAGAAGAGGTGGGCGCACCCCGGGTGGTCGGCTTGGAGCAGTGGCGGGCGGAGGTGGCCGGAGCGGAGCCCATGGACCCGTGGCCCGGGTGCGATCCGCTGGGGTTGGCGGCCATCGCCTACACCTCGGGCACCACCGGCAACCCCAAAGGGGTGATGCATAGCCAGCACAATGCCCTGCTTCAGGGGGCGGTGGCCGTGGCCCGGGGGAGCTACGACGCCGACGACGTTTTCTTGTGCGTCCAGCCGTTGACGATCCTGAACCTTCAGGTGCTCAACCCCCTGACGACGGTTCAGGCCCATGGCACCTGTGCCATTGCCGATCGTCACGATCCGGTGTCGCTGGCCCGGTGGATCAAACAGGAGCGGGTCACCCACTTTGCGGTGGTGCCCACCGTGGCCTACGACCTGCTGACCCATCCCGATGTCCATCCCGACGACCTGGCCACCCTCACCAAGCCCCGAGTAGGGGGAGCGGCCATGCCTGAAACGGTCAAGCTGCTGTTCGAGGACCGGTTCGGGGTGAAGCCAGCCACCAGCTACGCGCTGACCGAGGGGCCCACCTTGGTGACCCGCCAAGACCCCGACCTGCCGATCGTGGAGGGAAGCTGCGGGCGGCCGCTGCCCCACATCAAAGTGGAAGTGCTCGACGACGATAGCCGGCCCGTGCCGACCGGGGAGGTAGGGGAGATCTGCTTCGGATCCCAGCGCGACGGCCCGTGGTCTGGTGTCTACCGCACCATGCTGGGCTATTGGGGCCGGCCTGACCTCTCGGCTGAGGCACTGCGGGGAGGCGTGGTTCGCTCCGGTGACCTGGGCCGTTTCGACGCCGACGGCGAGCTGTACATCGTGGAACGTCGCAGCCAGTTGATCATCCGAGGCGGCAACAACATCTATCCCGCAGAGGTCGAGCGGGTGCTGGGGGCCGACGTCCGAGTGGCCGAGTGCTGCGTGGTGGGCCGACCCGACCCCCGCCTCGGCGAGACCGTGGTGGCCTTCGTCCAGCCCGCAGCGGGTGCGAACGTTGGCGTCGAAGACCTGCTCTCGCTGTGTCGTGCCAACCTCGCCCCCTACAAGATCCCCGATGATGTCCGCTTTGTGGAAGCCTTTCCCCGCAGCCCCTTGGGCAAGATCGCCCGAGCCCAGGTGCAGGCGATGGCTGAGAACTGACAACGAGGAGAACTGATGAGCGACGAGCCAGCTACCGATGCCGAGTCGGCTGACTACGAGGACGTGACGGAGTGGTGGCTCGACAACGATGCCGAGGAGGCCATGCTGGCAGCTCAGACCGAGTGCACCTTTATCTGGGCCAACAAAGAGGGATGGCCGGTGGGGGTCATCATGAGCTTCATCTGGTGCCAGGGCCGGTTTTGGCTCACCGCCAGTTCCCAGCGGGCCCGCATCCCCGCGGTGCGCCGAGACCCCCGAGTGTGCGTGGTGGTGACCAGCACCGGCGCCAAGGGGGTGCCCCAAAGGCAGACAGTGACCTACAAGGGCATCTGCCGCCTGCACGATGACGACGAGACCAAAGCCTGGTTCTACCCCGAGCTGGCTGCCGCGCTGCACCCCGACGAAGACATGCAGCGCCACTTCGCCAGTTTTCTGGACTCTCCTCGGCGGGTGATCCTTGAGGTGGAGCCCACCCAGCGCATTTCATTCGACGGCACCAAGCAGGCCGCGGCCACCGCGGCGTGGATCGAGGATAGTGGCTGAAAACTTCCGGGGCGGGATCGCTTAGACCGCAGCTGGAGGGCGGAGGCGGTCGGCGATGGCCCGGGTGAGGCGGTCGAGGATGCTGGCCAGCAGCACGATGGCGATACCGGCCTCGAAGCCCCGGCCCACTGCGTCGCTGCGCCGCAAGCCCCGGACGGCTTCCAGGCCCAGCCCACCGCCACCGACTAGCCCGGCGATCACCACCATGGCCAAGATCAGCATGATCACCTGGTTCACCGCCACCATCAGCTCTGGCGCAGCCAGCGGCATCTCCACCCGGCGCAAGCGCTGCCCTCGGGTGGCGCCGAAGCTCTCTGCCGCCTCGTGGACTTCGGCGGGAACCCGGCGCAGTCCCAGATCGGTGTAGTGGACCGCGGCCGGCAGGGCGTAGATCACCGATGCGATGATGCCGGGGATGCGGCCCACATGGAAAAGGGTGATCACCGGCACTAGCAGCACGAAGCTGGGGATTGTCTGAAAGAAGTCCAGCACCGGCTTCAAGGCCGTTCGGAGCAGATCGTTGTGCGAAGTCATTATCCCCACCGGCACGCCGATGATCAGCGTGATGGCCACCGCCACAATGGTCTGGGCCAAAGTGTCCATCGACAGTGCCCACATGCCCAAAAAGCCGATGGCGAACAACGCTGCTCCGATACCGACGGCTAGGCGGATGCCACGGGCCCACAGTCCGAGGACCACCCCGATGCCGATCATGGCGGGCCACGGGATGTCGCTGGAGAGCAGCTCGCGCAGCGGGGTCACAAACTCCAGGGTCACGAAGTCGCTGAACGGACCGGTGCCGATCCCTGAGCCGCCGATGTCGTACAGGTTGTCCCGGGCCCAGTCGGTGGCGTCGTCCACGTAAGGGGCAAATTGCCAATTCAGCGATTCAGGGAACTCGTTGTGGCCGAGCAAGCCCCCGACAACAGCCGCCACGGTGACCGCGACGGCGAGCCATCGAAGGGCAAGGGCGTCGTGTCCCGGGTCCGCGGTGGCGATACCGGTGGAGAAGCGGTCCAGAATGATGGCCATAATCACAATGGCGATGCCTGCCTCCGACGCTTGTCCCACCTCGATGCTCTGCATCGCCCGCAGCACCACTTGGCCCAGACCGCCCGCGCCGATGAACGCGGCAATGACGACCATGCTCATGGCCAGCATGGTGGTCTGGTTCATGCCTGCGAAGATGGCCGGGCGGGCTTGGGGCAGGCGCACCAGCCGCAGCGTCTGGCGCTCGGTGGCCCCGAACATCTCCGATGCTTCGACGGTGACCTGGGGAACGGTCCGAAGCCCCACCTCGGTGAGCCTCACCACCGGAGCGAGGGCGAAGATCACTGTGGAGATCAACGCCGGAACCCGCCCGACCCCGAAGAGCAGCACGAAGGGGATTAGGTAGACGAACCCCGGCATGGTCTGCATAGCGTCCAATGTGGGACGGACCACCTTGGCGACGGCATCGCTGCGCCAAGCGGCAATGCCCAGCGGAATGCCGATGATCATGGAAATGAGCACCGACACCCCCATCAGGGCCAGGGTGGCGAAGGATTCCTCCCAGAGGTCGATGATGCCGATTAGCGACACGCTGGCCAAGCCCAGAACTCCGGCCACCCGCCCGCGGGTCCACCACAGGCCGACTCCGGTGATCAGCGGGTAGGAGTACCACGGGAACCACTTGAGAATGGACTCCAGCCGACGGATGCCCCAGTCGATGGCGTCGGTGATGGGATTCAAGAAGACGGTATACAGCCAGTGAGAGGTTTGGTTGCTGATCAGCCATCGCCGGGCCCGATCGATGGGATCGGCCAGCCCGATGTCCCAGGATTCGGGGAAGACGCCGAAGCTCGTGGAAAGCCGAAACACCAATATCAATACAACGATGGTGCCGATGGCCAGGATGAAGCGCGCCAGGCGGCTGTCCGACGCGGTTCGAAGCCCGTTGGCGGTGCGGGGGGCCTCCTCCACCACCGTCATGGGCGATTCTCAGAGATCACACCCGCGACGTCGTCTCCGTGGAGCAGGCCCACCGGCGTACTGTCCTCATCGCACACCACTACCGGAGAGGTGGACCCGAGCAAGTGGGGGAGCGCGGTTTCCAGCGGTGTGGTCATCGAGACCTGCGGCCATCCCGGGTCGATGGCGGTCCCGTCGAGGGGCCGCATCAGCGAACAGGCCTGCAAGACCTTGGCCACCGGGGCATCCTGGGTGAACGCCCGCACATAGTCGTCCGCCGGATTGGTGAGGATCTCCACCGGGGTACCGACCTGCACGAAGGCCCCGTCGTTCATGATCGCAATGCGGTCGGCCAGCTTCAGGGCCTCGGCGAAATCATGGGTGATGAACACCAGCGTCCGCTGGAGTTTCATCTGGAGGTCGATCAGCTCATCTTGCATGTCGCGGCGGATGAGCGGGTCGAGGGCCGAGAACGGCTCGTCGAAGAACAGCACCTCGGGGTCCACGGCCAGGGCTCGGGCCAGCCCCACCCGCTGCTGCATGCCACCGCTGAGCTGCTGGGGATAGTGGTCGCCCCAGCCCTCCAAACCGACCGTGTCCAGCAGCTCTCTGGCTCGGTCTTGGCGGTCTTGGCGGTCCACCCCCTGCACTTCGAGCCCGTAGGCCACGTTGTCCACCACCTTCCGGTGGGGGAACAGCCCGAAGTGCTGGAACACCATCGCCATCTTCTGGCGGCGCAACTCGCGCAGCGTGGCGCTGTCGGCCCGGGTGAGTTCGGTGCCGCACAGCCTGACCCTTCCCTCGGTGGGCTTCACCAAATGGGAGACGCACCGGATGAGGGTGGACTTGCCCGAGCCCGACAGGCCCATGACCACGAACGTCTCACCCGGGGCCACCTCGAAGGTGATGTCGCGAACGGCCACCACGCTGCCCGTGGCGGTCTGGATCTCCTCCCGGGAGGCACCGGCCTTGGCCATTGCCCTGGCCTCGCGGGCCTTTCGCCCGAAGACCTTCCACACGCCTTCGACCCTGACTTGGGCTGTTTCGCTGGCTGTGTCCATCGCCGCCCCTCGGACCAGACTTTACCGTCCGAACAGACGGGTATTGGTTTGGGCTACCCTGACCCGGCAATGGGACAGGCGGGCGAACGGCCCAGAAATCAGCCGGTTCAAGAGCGGGCCGTGCTGACTCGCGGCCGGATACTTCAAGCGGCCACCGACGTCATCAAGCAGGAGGGAGTCTCCTCGCTGACTCTTGACAAGGTGGCGGCCCGAGCCGGTGTCAGCAAGGGCGGATTCCTGTATCACTTCGGCTCCAAAGACGCTCTGATTGTCGGGTTGCTCAATCAGGTGATGGGAGTGCTCGACCACGAGCTCAACGTGCTGGCCGACGGCATCGAGGCCAGCCAGGGAGCGTTCGCGCTGGCCTATCTCGACTATGTGCGGGAGCCGACCAAGGCGGCCACCGACACCGCGGTGTCGATCCTGGCCGCCGCCGCAGTGGACGACGACCTGCTGGACAGCACTCGGGCCACTTTTCGGCGTTGGCAGGACCGGCTGTGCCACGACGATGGGCTGGACGAGGTTGGGGCCCTGCTGGCCCGGATCGTCGGCGACGGACTCTGGCTCATCGACCTGTTCGGTTTGGCGCCGCCCACCGGGGAGGAACGCAGCAAGGTGATCGACTTGGTTTCCAGCCTGATTTCCGATCATGGAGCGGCCCGGGATTTGATCGACCCGGCCGAGTAGACCGGGGCATCCTGGGGGGGCAGAGGCTCGTTGCCCAAGATGATGTCGGCCGCCTTCTCGGCGATCATCATCACCGGCGCGTAGATGTTGCCGTTGGTCACGGTGGGCATCACCGAGGCATCCACCACCGACAGCCCCTCGGTTCCGTGAACCTGCATCGTTGCGGGGTCCACGACTGACTGATCATCACACCCCATGCGAGCCGTCCCCGCGGGATGCAGCGCGGTCTCGGCGTCGCGGGCCACCCAGTCCATGATTTGGCCATCGGTGGCGACTTCGGGGCCCGGGGACAGCTCGCCCGCGTTGTAGGCGGCAAACGCCGGTTGGCTCATGATGCTGCGGGTCACTCTGATGGTCTCCACCCACTCGCGCCGGTCCTGCTCTGTGGAGAGGTAGTTGAACTGAATCGCCGGCTTTACCCGTGGATCGAGCGATTTGATTCGCAGATGGCCCCGGGCGTCTGAGTACATGGGTCCGACGTGAACTTGGTAGCCGTGTCCGCTGCTAGGCGACGAGCCGTCGTAGCGGATGGCCAAAGGCAGGAAGTGGAGCATGAGATTCGGGTAGGACTCGTCGGGGTTGGAGCGGACAAAACCGCCGCCCTCGAAGTGATTGGTGGCCCCTGGCCCCTTTCGGGCCAGCCATTGCAGGCCGATCCAGGGCCGGCGCCACAGCTTGAGATGGGGCTGCATGGAAACCGGCTGGCTGGAAGCGTATTGGACGTACACCTCCAGGTGGTCTTGGAGGTTCTCTCCCACCCCGGGCTGTTCGGCCACCACCGGGATTTCCAAGGACTCCAGTAGGCCGGCCTGCCCTACCCCGGAGAGCTGAAGCAGCTGGGCTGAGCCGAATGCCCCCGCACACAACAGGATCTGGCCCCCCCGGGCGGTGTGCTTGCGTCCCCGTCGGCGGTACTCAACGCCAACCGCTCGGTTGCCCTCGAACAGCACCCGGCTGATGAGAGTGCCGGTCTCCACCTCGAGGTTCTTGCGGTGCATCACCGGGTGCAGGTAGGCCCGCGACGCCGAGAGCCGCCGTCCCCGGTGGACGTTGCGGTCAAACGCGGCAAAGCCCTCTTGGCGGTACCCGTTTACGTCATCGGTCAGTTCGTACCCGGCCTCCTGTACTGCCTTGAAGAAGGCGGTGAACAGGGGGCTGTCGGCTGGCCCCCGCTCCAACACCAGCGGCCCTTCCTCACCCCGCCATTGGTCGCCACCGGCCAGGCAGGTTTCCATGCGCTTGAAGTACGGCAGGCAGTGGCGGTAGTCCCAGTTCTCCATGCCGGGTTCGGCAGCCCACTTGTTGTAGTCAGAGGGGTTTCCCCGCTGGAAGATCATGCCGTTGATCGAGCTGGAACCGCCCAGAACCTTGCCCCGGGCGTGGTAGACCCTTCGGCCTCCCATGTGGGGCTCGGGCTCGCTCTCGTACTTCCAGTCGTAAAAGCGACTGCCGATGGGAAAAGCCAGGGCCGCGGGCATGTGGATGAACACATCCCACTTGTAATCCCGCCGCCCTGCTTCCAGCACCAGAACGCTGTTGTCGGCATCCGCGCTCAGTCGGTTGGCCAACGCGCAGCCAGCAGAGCCGCCTCCGACAATGATGAAGTCGTACAACGACTGCTCCTCGAAGAATGAATGGAGAACCGGTGCCGACGGCTATCGCTCGCCGCCGGCACCGGTTCTCAGCTGGAGCCTAGGAGGGGAGCCAAGCGCTCCAGACGTTCTGGTTGGCCGCGATCCACTGGGCCGCGGCGTCTTCCACAGACAATCCGTCGTTTTCGACAGCGGCCAGCATCGAAATCTGGTCGGCCGTGGAGTAGCTCATTGCCCGCAGGAATGCGTCTGCGTCGGGGGCGTTCTCAGCCAGATCGCGGTTCACGATCTTGAACAGCACGTCTTCGGGATAGTCGCAATCGATGCCGCCTTCGGCGTCTTTGGCGTAGCACTCATCGCTGTAGGCGGGCAGGGCCACCCGGGTGAGGTCGTAGGAGCCAAAGGCCGAGTGCGGTGTCCAGAAGTAGAACAGCACCGGATCTTCGCGGCTGTAGGCGGCGTCCAAAGCGGCCAGGATGCCGGCCTCGGAGCCTACGTACACGATCTCCAGCGGCAGATTCAGGTTGGCAATGATCTGCTCGTCGTAGATCGTCCAGCTGGGATCGCCGCTGAGGAACTGGCCTTTGTCTCCGGTCTCAGCGGTGGCGAACAAGCCAGCCAGCTCGGCATCGGCGAAGCCTTCCCAGGTGGCCAGAGCAGGCTCTCGGTCCACCATGTAGGAGGGCATGAACCAGCCGATCTCCCCGACGGGGCCGATCAATCCGGCGTTGTCCACGTTGCCATCCGCGCTGTCGATGAAGTCAGCCACGTTGTCGGCGTGACCCGAGGGCCACACTTCTAGCGAGGCGTCGATGTCCCCGGTGTTGATCGCGGCCCACTGGGCGTTCTCGTCGATGTCTACTGTCTCAACGGAGTAGCCGAGCTCGCTCTCCAGAAGCTGGGCGGCCACCGCCACATTCACTGCCGAACCGTTCCACGGGTTGACTGCCAGCGTGATCGTGGTCTGCGAACCACGGGTATCTGCGGGCTCGGGTTCAGGTTCCGGTGCGGGGGCCTCCGTTGCCGGAGCCGCGGTGGCTGCTGCGGTGGCTGCTGCGGTTGCCGCCGGGGCGCTGGTGTCGTCGCTGTCGTCGTTGCCGCAGCTGACGGCCACAAGGGCCAGGGCCGCCAAGAGCAAGGCAATGAGCCTCCAGCTTCGAATCGGTTTGGTCTTTGTTGTCCGCATTGGGATCCCCCCTAAAGTCAATTGCCAAAAACAGGCTAGCTGGACTGTTTTGTAAAATAGCATATCCCTCAGCCCTGCGCTAGAGGTTCTTTGCATTTGGCAGAGCGGGTATGGGTCGCGCCATGCTGGCGATCTCGACGACAAATCCCGACGACAGGAGAGTGCGATGGCTGATTTGCCGACCGACCCCAGCGAACTGGTGAGCCAGTTTTGCGCCGCGTGGGCCAACGGCGATGCCGACGAGCTGATGGCCTACTTCACCGACGACGCCGTCTATCACAACGTCCCGATGGATCCTCTGGAGGGGGCCGAGGCCATCCGGGCGTTCTTGGAGGGGTTCTTCCCCACTTCAGGCGGCATCGTGTTTGAGACCCACCATCAGGCGGCCAATGGCAATGTGGTCCTGAACGAGCGAACCGACTACATCAACACCGGCGACGGCCAGTTGGCTTTGCCGGTGTGCGGTGTGTTCGAAGTGCGCGACGGGCGCATCGCCCGCTGGTCGGACTACTTCGACATGGCCAAGCTCACCGGCGGCTGAGCCCGGCGCTCAGTCCGGCAACCCCTCTAGCCGCCGAAGAGCTCGGAAAGGGTGTCCACCACGTAGCCGATGTCGTCTGACCCCAGGCCGTGGTGGGTGGGGATGCACAAGGCGTGGTCCATCACCAGGTCGGCGTTGGGGAAACCGTCGGCTGGGGCCCGGTGCTCGATATCCGAGAAGCCGGGCTGGCGCAGAATGTTGCCGGTCCAGACCATGCGGGACTGCACGTTACGGTCTTCGAGGAAGTTCTGCACCTCGGTGCGGTCGTGCCCCGACTCGGGACGGAGGATGAAGCCATAGCGCATCCAGGTGGTCTCCAGCTCAGGGGTCGTGCGAGGCAGGATCACCTTGTCGGTGTGGTTGACCAGTAAGTCGTTGTAGCGGTCGAAGGCGTGGCGCCGGCGAGCGTTGAACTCCTCGAGCTTGGAGAGCTGCACCAGCCCGTAGGCCGCGCCCAGCTCGGAGGGCTCGAAGTTGTAGCCCATATCGTCGAAGATGAAGATCTGGTCGTACATGGTGCCGTCGTCAAGAGGGCCCCAGCGGGTGTCCTCGCCCTGGCGAGAGCCGTACAGGTACGACTCCGAGCGCCTTCCCCAGCGGCGGCGGGTCAGGCACTTGTCGTGCATCTCGGGATCGTCCATGGCCACCATGCCGCCGTTGCCCGCACAGGTGAGCGAATGGGAGATGGCAAAACTGGTCACGCTGATGTCGCTGCGGGCGCCGATCCGGGTACCTCGCAGGCGGGTGTCCAGCACGTCGCAGGAGTCCTCGATCACCTTTAGCCCGTGCTCGTCGGCGATGGCCCGGATCACATCCCAGTCGGGGCAGTTGCCCATCAGGTTGGGGGTCAAGATGGCCTTAGTCCGGGGGCCGATCATCTCGGTGATGCGGTTGACGTCGATCTGGTAGGTGTCGGGCTCCACATCGACGAATACCGGCACCAGCCCCTGATGGACGATGGACGACACATCGGTGGAGAAGGTGAGAACCGAGGTGATGATCTCGTCGCCTGGTTCCAAGTCCAGGATGCTCACCGCCAAGAACAGCGCCGAGGAGCCGGAGTTGACCATCACGCCTCGTTCCTTGCCCAGCAAGGTGGAGATCTCGTCTTCGAATCGGGCCACGTTCTCTCCGATGAACAGGTCTCCGGAGCGCAACACCTCGAGCACCGCTTCGATCTCGCGCTCGTCTTGGATGGCCCCTGCGGGCGGCAGGGTGCGGACGGGTTGGTTTGCCATGGCGATTGCTCCTAAGCGGGGCGCTGCTCGACGAGCCGCACCAGGGGGATCTGGCGGTGGGGAGCCTTGGCCTGGTAGTCGGCGTACCAGGCCCGGTCGGCCACCAGGCCTTCCCAGGTGGCCGCGTAGTCGTCACCCTCGCAGATGTCGGCCACCGCCCAGAAGTGCTGGCCCTCATCGGTGACCAATAGCTCGGGGTTGGCCTCTTTGTCGGCGATGTTGAAGTACCACGAGGGATGGGCCTTGGCCCCCGCGTAAGACGCCACCACAATGCGGTGTCCATCGGGGTCCCGCCAGTAGGGCAGCGCCACCTTGTGCTCGTTGCCCGAGCGGCGTCCGACGGTGCGGATTAGCACATGGTGCATGCCGGCCACGCCCCATACCGCGGGGTCGTCGCTGGACTCCATGGCCTCCACATGCATCTTGGTGATGACCGGGATTTCCTCTAGGGAGGGGGTCTCCCAGTCTTGTTCCACTCGCTGATCACTCATTTGTTGGCTCCTATTTCTGGGTTCAGTTGCTCAGTCCAGCTTCAGCACTCGCCGGGCGTTTTCCCTTAGGAAGCCAGGCCATACCTTGTCCCTGAAGGGAACGTCTTTCATGTCGGTCATGATCCGCTCCAGCGACAATCCCATCGGGAAGTAGCCGGCGTAGATCACCTTCTCGGCCCCTCGGGTGTTGGCGTAGCGGATGATGGCCTCGGGGTAGTGCTTGGGGGCGAACGCCGAGGTGGAATAGTGCAGGCCGGGCCACTTAAGCATGAGCTTCACCGCCAGGTCCTCCCACGGCTCGCAGCCGTGGCGGGTCACGAAGGTGAGCTCGGGGAAGTCGTACATCACCCGGTCGATGCGCTCCACGTGCTGGGGCGAGAACGGGAAGCGGGGCCCGGGCACGCCGGCGCACACGAACATGGGCAGGTCGAGTTCCACGCATTTGGCGTAGATCGGATAGAACTTGGCGTCGTCGATCGGGACTTGGGGGAAGCAGCCCGCGGGGAACGCGCCTACTGCCTTCACTCCCCACTCCTGGTGAAGCTGGTTCATGCGGCGCACCTCGCCCATCACGTCGTTGGGGTCGACGTTCATGGAGGGGATGAACCGCTCGGGGTAGTCCTTCAATGCCCGCTGGCCGGTCTCGTCCTCGCAGGAGACGAGGGCCAACTCGATGTTGAACCGGTCCATCTCTTTGAGCACTACCTGAACGGGGTCGTCTTCGGTGCCGTACAGCTCTTTGGGAACGCCCTTGAACATGTACTCCACTGGGAAGTCGAACTCCTCCGACGTCTGGTCGTCTTTGGTCTGGGCTCTGATGAAGTCGTAGGTGGAGAAGTCGGGCTTGGGAAACCCGATCATGGTGTCGATGATCGGAATGTCACTGGGCATGCCCATAATTAAGTCCTTTGGAGTCGTTGGTTCGGGTAGGCGGATCGACGCTCAGGCAGCCAATGCGGACCGAGGCGTGATCACGTCCCAGGCGTTGTCCCGCATCATGGCCTTGGCCTCGGCGTCGGTGAAGTTGGGGATGTCGTAGATGAAGTCGGTGGGTACTTCCAGCCCCTCGGCGTGGGGATAGTCGGAGCCGAAGAGCATGTGGTCGGCGCCTATGGTCTCTTTGATCAGGTCGATGTCGTCCTCGTAGTAGGGCGACACCCAGACATGGTCGATGAACTGGTCCACCGGGTCGGTGCGGAACTCCTGGGGCATCTTGCCGTAGGCGATTTTCAGCTCCTCCACCAGGCGAGGGGCGAACATTCCGCCGTTCTCGATGCAGGCGATCCGCAGGTTGGGATGGCGGTCGTACAGGCCGTGGCACACCAGGGCGGCCATGGTGTCGAAGATCTGGCGGTCGTGGCCGGTGATCTGCTTGAACGTGGAGGTGCGGAACGACTGGAAATCCTCGGTCGGCTCCCACATCTCGTTGTATTCGTGCAGGCCGCCGTCGCCGCCGTGCATGCCCACTGTGATGCCGGCCTCGGCAATGCGGGCCCACACCGGGTCGTACTCGGGCATGGCTGGTGAGCGGCTTCCACCGTCGAGGGTGGGAACCGGGCCGGGCACCATCACCACCATGCGGGCGTCGTTGTCCAAGGCCCACTCCACCTCGGAGACGGCCCAATCCACGTCGATCATGGAGATGACCGGAGCGGCGAAGATGCGCTCCTGGTAGGCGAATCCCCAGTCTTCCAGCAGCCACCGGTTGAATGCGGTGAAGGCGGCGACCACCGCGGGAGGATCGTGGCGCAGCGACTGCTCCATGCCCACGCCCAGGGTGGGAAAGAACAGGGCGGCTTCGATGTTCTGGGTGTCCATCAACTCCAGGCGCTTGTCCCGGTCGCGGTACTCGGGGCGCTCGGAGATGGGGTCGAGCTCGCCGAACATGGTCTTCACGTCCACGCCGTCTTTGTTGCGGCCCCGGAAGAAGTCCTGGAGCGCCCCCGGCTTGGACACCGGGTCGAACGTGGGATTAGGGATGAACCGGTTGATCTTGCCCGCCACCAGCAATCGCTGCTTGCCGTCGATATTGGCCCACTGCATGCAGCGCTTCTTCATCGCCGGGTCGATGTGGCGGGTGAAGGCGTCGGTGGCCTCGTAGTAGTGGTTGTCGGCGTCGAACACCTTGAACGGCAGGTCTGCCATGTTGCACCTCTGGGTGGGGGAGGGGTCGCCTTGATTTTCCTCCTCGCCGGGAATCGGTCACAAGTTGCGCTGGCAAAAGGCGCTTCCCCTCTTCGTTTTCCAAGGCGGGAAATCTGGGGGCTAGGACGTACCATTCAGAGTTGTGAGCGACGCCGTGATGAGCCTGGCCGGGGATTTCGACCTGGCCGGGCGGGACCAGTGGATGGAGCTGGTGGAGCAAGTGCTCCGGGGGGCGCCGTTTGACAAGAAGCTGGTGGGCACCACCTACGACGGCATTCGGATTCAACCGCTCTACACCGGTACCGACCACCCCGGAGACACCAGTCTCCCCGGTACAGCGCCGTTTACCCGGGGCAGCAGGGTTGTGGGCGGCGCGTGGCAAGTCCGGCAGGCCCATAGCCGAGCTACCGGCAATGGCGCGGTACGGGATGACTTGGCCGGGGGAGCTGATGCCATAGAACTCCACATCGACGGTGAAACCAGTCGGGAAGAACTCGACGCCCTGCTCGATGGCGTTCCCCCAACGGTGCCGATCATGCTGGCGCCGGGGAGCGAGGCCGCCATCTGGCATCTGGTCGACCTTTGGGACAGCAGGGGAGTGGCCAGGGAAGAGGCTCTCGGCGGGTTTGGGATGGACCCCCGAGATCCTGCGGTGGCTGAAGCGGCGGCCAACACCTTGAACCGGAACTACCGCAACGTGCTGGTCGCGGTGGTTAACGGGGCACGATTGGCCGACCAGGGCGCGAGCGAGGCCCAGGAGCTGGCCGGATCGCTGGCCGACGGAGTTGCCTACCTGCGGGCCTGTGAACAGGCGGGCCTCGACCTGGCATCGGCGGCGGACAGACTGGAATTCCGCTACGCCGCCGGAGTGGACCAATTCTTGACCATCGCAAAGTTTCGGGCCGCCCGACGGCTGTGGGCCCGAGTGACCCAGGCGTGCGGCATCGACCCCGCCGCCCAGCGCCAGCACGCGGTTACCGCCGGGGCCATGATGACTCGCCGCGACCCGTGGGTGAACATGATCCGCACCACGGTGGCCTGCTTCGCCGCCGCGGCGGGTGGCGCCGATGCCATCACCGTCAGCCCGTATGACTCGGCCATCGGGGTGCCCGATCCGCTGGGGTTGCGGATCGCCCGCAATACGCAGCTGTTATTGCGTGAGGAGTCCCACATCCATGAGGTGATAGACCCTTCTGGCGGCTCCTACTACATAGAGACGCTCACCGATGCCCTGACCAGCACCGCTTGGGGCCTGTTCCAGGAGCTGGAGGCGGGGGCCAGTCTGTCGGAGCGCATTGATGCGGCGCATGAGGCCCGCAGCCGAGATGTGGCCACCCGCCGCCTGCCGCTCACCGGCGTGAGCGAGTTCCCCGACCTCGATGAGCCAACGGTCGATCGGCCACCGGTGGAATCGGATCCCGGATCGCGACGCCTGGCCGAGCCGTTCGAGGCATTGCGGGATGCCGCTGGGGCCAGCCCGTCTCGCCCTACCGCGTTCTTGGCCAGCTTGGGCTCCATCGCCGTTCACACGGCCCGAACCGCATTTTCCGCCAATCTGCTGGCTGCCGGTGGAATCGATGCCGTCGGCGGCGATGGATACGACACCCCGGAAGAAGCGGCCTCGGCGTGGACGGCGTCGGGCACGCCCATCGCTGTTGTGTGCTCGTCTGACGAGATGTACGAAGAACATGCCGCCGACGCAGTGGCCGCGCTGAAAGGGGCCGGATGCGGTTATGTGCTTCTGGCCGGTCGTCCGGACGACCGATGGGGGGCCGACGGCTACATCCACATGGGCTGCGACGTGCTGGACGCCCTGGGTGCCATCCACGACAGGCTGGGCCTATGACCGTCCCGGACTTCTCCCGAGTGGACCTCCACGCCCCGCCGGCCTCTAGTGCCAACGGGATGGGTTGGGCCGATTTGGTGGCGGCGCAGACCGGCGAGAGCCCTGACCACCTCACCTGGGCCACACCCGAGGGTTTCGGCGTGCGCCGGCTTTACACCGCCGAAGACCGGGCCCCGCTGGACTTCTGCGACACCTACCCCGGACTGGAACCCTACCTGCGGGGTCCATACGCCACCATGTACGCCACCCAGCCGTGGACCATCCGCCAGTACGCCGGTTTCTCCACCGCCGAGGACTCCAACGCCTTCTACCGCCGCAACCTGGCGGCCGGGCAGAAGGGTCTGTCGGTGGCCTTCGACCTGGCCACCCATCGGGGCTACGACTCCGACAACCAGCGGGTGAGCGGCGATGTGGGGATGGCCGGAGTGGCCATCGACTCCATTCTCGACATGCAGATCCTGTTCGACGGCATCCCGCTGGATCAGATGACCGTGTCGATGACCATGAACGGGGCGGTGCTGCCGATTCTGGCCATGTACATCGTGGCCGGCGAAGAGCAGGGGGTAGCGCCAGAAAAGCTGGCCGGGACCATCCAGAACGACATCTTGAAGGAGTTCATGGTCCGCAACACCTTCATCTACCCGCCGACGCCGTCGATGCGGATCATCTCCGACATCTTCGCCTTCACCTCGGCCAACATGCCCAAGTTCAACTCCATCTCCATCTCCGGCTACCACATGCAAGAGGCCGGGGCCACCCTCGACTTGGAGCTGGCCTACACCTTGGCCGACGGGGTGGAGTATGTGCGGGCCGGTTTGGACTCCGGGCTGGACATCGATGCCTTCGCTCCCCGGCTCAGCTTTTTCTGGTGCATCGGCATGAACTTCTTCATGGAGGTGGCCAAGCTGCGGGCCGCCCGCCTTCTGTGGGCCAAGCTGATGCGGCCATTCGATCCGTCCAACCCCCGGTCGCTGTCGCTTCGCACCCACAGCCAGACCTCGGGGTGGAGCCTCACCGCCCAGGACGTTTTCAACAACGTGGTGAGGACGACTATCGAGGCCATGGCCGCCACCCAGGGCCACACCCAGTCGCTGCACACCAATGCCCTAGACGAAGCCCTGGCCCTGCCCACCGATTTCTCCGCCCGGATCGCCCGCAATACCCAGCTCCTGTTGCAGCACGAATCGGGCACCTGCCGGGTGGCCGATCCCTGGGGCGGCTCGTACTACGTGGAGCGGCTGACCCACGACCTGGCCCAACGGGCCTGGGAGCACATCAGCGAAGTGGAGGCGGCCGGGGGCATGGCCGAGGCCATCGAGGCCGGAATCCCCAAGATGCGCATCGAGGAGGCCGCCGCCCGCACCCAGGCCCGCATCGACTCCGGCGCCCAGACGGTGGTGGGGGTGAACCGCTATCAAGTGGACGGCGAAGAGGGCATCGAGGTGCTGAAGGTGGACAACGCCGAGGTGCGAGCCTCTCAGATCGCCCGGCTGGAGCGGCTGCGGGCCGAGCGGGACAACGAGGCTTGCGTTCGTGCATTAGACGCGCTGACGGCGGGCGCCGACCGGCGTGTGGGCAGCCAGGGTTCCAATCTGCTCGCCTTGGCGGTGGACGCCGCCCGGGCTCGGGCCACCGTGGGAGAGATCAGCGACGCGCTGGAGAAGGTGTATGGTCGCCATGCGCCCCGGATCCGAACGATCTCCGGGGTATACCAATCAGAGATGGGACAGAGCGACAGCAACGGCGGCGGCACCGGTGAAGTGCGGGAAGCAGCGGCTGGTTTCGCGTCCCGAACCGGGCGCCGACCCCGCATATTGGTGGCCAAGATGGGCCAAGACGGCCACGATCGAGGGCAGAAGGTGATTGCCACCGCCTTCGCCGATCTCGGATTCGACGTGGATGTCGGACCACTGTTCCAGACCCCAGCCGAGGTAGCCCGCCAGGCGGTGGAGGCCGATGTGCACATCGTGGGAGCGTCGTCGCTGGCCGCAGGGCACATGACCCTGGTGCCCGAGTTGCGAGCCGAGCTGAAGCAATTAGGCCGGGCCGACATCATGATCGTGGTCGGCGGCGTGATACCGCCCAGCGACCACGACGAGCTGCGGGCTGCGGGGGCCGAGGCCATATTCGGGCCCGGCACGGTCATCGCCGACGCGGCCCTGGATTTGCTGGCCGCCTTGGACAACCGCCAGTGATCGACCTCGACGCCTGTGTCGAGGGGGTGCTGGGAGCCGACCGCACCTGGCTGGGCCGGGCGGTCACTCTAGTGGAGAGCACCCGAGCAGACGACCGGGTGTTAGCTACCGAGCTGTTGCTGCGGCTATTGCCCCACACCGGAGGAGCCCGACGGGTGGGGATCACCGGTGTGCCCGGGGTGGGAAAGTCCACCTTCATCGACGCGTTGGGCATCTATCTCACTTCACGGGATCTTCGGGTGGCAGTGCTGGCGGTAGACCCGTCCTCGTCAGTGTCGGGAGGCAGCATCCTCGGAGACAAGACCCGGATGCCGAACTTGGCCATAGATGACGCCGCATTCATCCGTCCGTCGCCGTCGTCGGGTTCGCTGGGCGGGGTAACCCGTACTACCCGGGAGACCATGACGGTAGTGGAGGCGGCCGGGTTTGACGTAGTGTTGGTGGAGACGGTGGGGGTGGGCCAGTCGGAGACCGCTGTGGCCGACATGGTGGACTTCTTCTTGGTGATGATGCTGCCCGGCGCCGGTGACGAGCTCCAGGGCATCAAGAAGGGTGTACTGGAGTTGGCCGACGCCTTGGTGGTAAATAAGGCCGACGGGGGTAATGAGATCGCCGCCCAGCGGGCGGTGAGGGACTACCGAGCTGCGCTAGCCATGACCGCCCCGGCCAATCCTCACTGGGTTCCTCCGGTACTTGCGGTCAGCGCTATCGAAGGAACCGGACTCGACCAAGTGTGGGACCAGATCCAGTCCTACTACCAAGCACTGGCCGATGCAGGAGAACTCGGTCACCGCCGAGCCAACCAGCAGGTCCGGTGGATGTGGTCGATGGTGGACGACCGCATCCGAGAGCACCTACGGGAAAATTCCGCAGTAGCCGAACTTGTCGCCGACCTAGAGAAGCAAGTCGCTGCCAGCCAAGTGACACCCGCCGCGGCCGCCGACCAAATTCTCGCCGCCTTCGACAGCTGACCAGGATATTTGCAATTCTTACAGCATTTACTGTAAATTATGCAAATGCTCTCCCTGAGCCAGAGACCGCTAAGTGCTTCGGACGCCGACCATCGGCTATTCGTTGATCGTAACAGCGAGCTGGACAGAGTGGACCGCTCCTTGGGCTTGGGACTCAATATCTACATCCATGGAGCTCGGGGGATGGGGAAGACGACTTTTCTTCATCAAGTGCATCGGTCTCACCCTGGTGCCTACTACTGCCGCATCAAGGATTCCGAAGTATTCAAGGGAACATTGGTTGAGTTGGAACGCGTTGTCAGTAGTCGGTCTGGTTTTGCTGAAGTGATGGGGATGTTGACCAGTTCAGAAGCAATCAGGATGTTGGCCAACGCGACACCTGAGGATCAACTGGTTCAGATCCTGAGGCAGGCAGTACGGCAGCCTTCAGATGAGCCATCACGAGTGGTGCTGCTTGATGATCTTGATGAGGAGGGTCGACGCGGGCTATTCGGACGATTGAGAGACGAGCTGTGGGAGCTTCCAATTCAATGGGTGGTGTCGGGGACTGAGCCCTACCTGGAGGCTCCAGTGGACGCGTTCTTTGAGACTGTTGTCGAGCTGGAGAACTTGCAACACGAGACTCTGCGGCAGATGCTGTGTCGGAGGGCTCTGACAGGAACGGCTGAGGAGCAGGCAGTGCTGCGAGACATCGCCGATTCGGTGTCGACCTCGATTGCCCCCTGCACGCCGCGTCGCGCTCTCTCAGTGGCCAGAGACATCTTTCTTTCTGACGATGCGATGGGTGCCAGCAATCTGCTTGAGGAGATGCAGCAACTCCGCTCAGAACTCTCCGAATCCGCAACCAGAGTGCTCGATGGGCTCATGGTTCATGGGCCAACCCACGCAGGCGATGAGCAACTCCTGGCAGAAGTTGGCGTCACCCGGAGCCGGGTAGTTCAGCTGTTGGCAGAACTTGAGACTGCGGGGCTGGTAACAGCGCAGCGAGTTGGCCGTAAGAGGCTCTATTCCGCGTTTCCGAAGCCAGCGGCACCGGTAGAGGCGGGCGCTCCGGGCTCAGCGGATTCCTACGAGCACTCGTAGTGGCTTCCAGTTTGCTCCGGCACCTGGCAGACCGCTACGCATTCGACGGCACCCCTCGGTTCATCGACTTGGGGGTTTACCACGTTCCCTTTGAGTCGATGGTTGGCGATGCCAGCATCGAGGGTCAATTGCGAGACTTTGCTGAGCGGGGGGAGCGGATTGCGCTGATCGCAGAGAGCGGGGGCGGAAAGTCGAGCCTGGTATCGCACGTCTTGGGTCCGACTGCCGAGTCGGTCGCGCCGATCATTGTTCCAGTGCACGCCCTTGGTTCAGAAGCGGCCAGTGCCGGCAGGGTCGCCGATGCAATTCTTGGTCATCTTGGGCGACAAGTTCGCACTACTGATGGCGTCACAGGGTCAGGAGCCGCGCCAGTCGGCGACAAGCGCGAAGTAGTGAGGAGGAGGAGCAACATTCGTGGTGCCGATGTTGGTTGGCTATGGCTGCGGGGAAGTGCCGCCAGACAGGTAGAACTTCAAGTCGGCTCGTCTCACCCGATTCCTCTGGATGAGAAATTCGAATCGGTGTTTCAGGTACTCCAGGCAATTCACGCTGATTCGCTAATGCCGACTTTCGTGTTTGATGACACGGACCGTTGGGTTGATCCTTCGCAGTCTGAAACGGTGGTGGGATTTTTCGGAGACGCGATCCGGTGGTTGACCGAAATGCCGGCGTCGGTGGTGGTTGCGACTAATTCTCGCTACCTCGAATCAACCGACGCACCAGCACTGCTTGAGTATCTGGATACGCGAATTGAAATTCCCAGAGTGCCTTCGAGCACACAGCTCCGCAGGATTCTCGAACGCCGAGTCGAATCGAACCTTGACACAGAGTCGGGAAGCTGGGATTTGGGGGAGGTCGTGAGCGACTCCGCAGTCGGGGAATTGTTCAGAGCCTACGAGACGGGGGCGTCATTGAGAAGGGTGCTACAACTTGCCCATATCGCTCTCAAGGAAGCGGTTGATGCCAGTGATGAGACCATCGAAAGGCATCACATACAAGCGGCGCTTCAGGCCTAAGCAACTGAAGGGAACCAATCCCGCTAACCGCCGTTGTGGAGTTGCCCGGTGTAGCGGGCGCTCGGCCGTATGATCTTGTTGTTGGCGGCCTGCTCCAACAAGTGGGCGCCCCAGCCGACGACCCGACTGGTGGTGAAGGTGGGGGTGAACGCCTCTTGGGGCAATCCGGCGAGGTGGAGAACCACCCCGGCGTAGTACTCCACGTTGGTCACGATCACCGCATCGGGCTTCCACTCGGCCAGGTAGGCCAGGATCCGGCCTTCGATGTTGAGGGCCCGGTCCACGAGCTCGCCGCCTAGCTCGATGGCCACGGCTTTCAGGGTTTCAGAGCGGGGATCGTCCGCTCGGTACACGGCGTGGCCGAACCCCATGATTTTGCGGCCAGCATCGAGTTCAGCCGCGATCCAGGGCACCGCGTTGTCGGGATGGCCAATGGCGTGGAGCATGTCCAACACCCGACCCGGTGCCCCACCGTGCAGCGGACCGGCCAACGCGGCCAGCGCTCCGCCAAACGCTCCGGCTACGTCGGCGCCGGTGCTGGTGATGACCCTGGCGGTGAACGTCGAGGCGTTGAAGCCGTGATCAGCGGTCAAACACAAGTAGGTCTCCACTGCCTGGGCGTGCTCAGGAAGCGGCGTCTCACCCAAGGCCATGCGCAGGTAGTCGGCGCTGTGGGATAGCGACTCGTCTGGGACAAGTGGGTCAGATCCAGAGCGGATTCGGTTGACCGCCGCGAGAACGGTGGGTGTGATGCCAATAGCTCGTATAACGGCTGCCCGCCGTTCATCCGGGTCAAGATCCAGGGTGGGCCGAGGATCAACTTCTACCCCCAGCACGCTGCGCAAGATGGACATTGGCGGCAGATCGGATCGGGCCAGCACAGCTACCAAGTCGGCCGCCTCTGGAGTCAGACGCCGGGCCGCAGCCAGCTCAGCCCAAAACGCCTCTTTGGCTGCACTATCCGGCAGTTCCCCGGTCAAGAGCAGATGGGCCACCTCCTCAAATGAGAGGTTCCGGGCCAGCGAAGCCGCATTTCGTCCCCGGTAGTGGAACCACCCCTCGTCCCCGCGAACCGAGCCCACCTCCGTGTCGGCCACGATCAGTCCTTTGAGGCCAGGAGGAGCGATGTTCTCAATAGGCGGGGAAACAGCATTCATCCCGCCCATGATGCCTTTAGATTGATATATTGACAACATTGATCAATATCTACATTGATTAGTCAATATAGGAAGAAGGCGGAATGGACGCTTGGCTGACCAGCACAGAGGCGGCGGCCCGCCTCGGAGTAAAGCGCGCCACCCTCTATTCCTATGTGAGTAGAGGCCTACTGCAACGAGTGGTCGACTCGGACGGTCGCAGCTCGCGGTTCAACCCCGAAGAAGTGGATCGCCTCCGATTCCGCTCTGGTCGACGGGGTGACGACGAGATCGGTGTCTTGGTATCCACCGGCATTACCCAGATTGCCGATGGGGAGTTGAAAGTGCGCGGGCGGGACTTAATCGGGCTGGCTGCCGATACCCGATTCGAAGATGCGGTCGATTGGGTGTGGGGAGCGGAGCCCGATGCCCGATGGCACAACATTGATGAGGCAGAGGAATTATCCCAACGCATCCAAAGCGTGCTGCCGGATAGCGCCCCGATGATGGACCGGCTCCGAGTCGCGGTGAGCGTCGCTTCGACTACCGACCCGCTTCGCAACGACCTCTCAACCTCATCGGTTAGGGCTGCGGGCCGAAGGCTGTTGCACTTGATGGTGCATTCACTCCCGGTAGTCGCCGCGTCGGGGGAGAGCGATCTGTCGGAGCGGCTGTGGAGTCGACTGGCCCCAGGAAGATCTAATGCACGCCAGCGGGCTGTCCTCAACCGGGCCCTGGTCCTATTGCTGGACCATGGACTGGCCAGCTCAACGCTTGGAGTTCGAGTAGCAGCGTCGGTAAGGGCCGACCCCTATTCGGCAGTGGCCGCCGGTCTTGGGATTCTGGGAGGCCGGCTGCACGGCGCGGCCAGCGGCCCCGTCCATCGCATATTTCAAGAGGCTGCGGCCAGCGGTGATCCAGCCGGAGCGCTGGGCGAGGCCCAGCGAAGAACCGGCTTTACCCCTGGGTTCGGCCATGCCGTCTACCGTCGGCGGGATCCTCGTTGCAGCGCGCTCATGGAAGCAGTGGCAGGAGCGTGGCCATCGCACGAGCATCTTCCCAAGGTGCTCACCGTGCAGACGCTCGCCAGTGAGCGCACCGATGCACCGGCCACCGTGGATTTCCCGTTGGGCGCCATGACCTTTCTGGCCGGCATGCGCCCCGAGGCAGGTGAAGCAGTATTCGCCATCGCCCGCACTGCCGGGTGGATTGCCCATGCACTGGAGGAATACGACGAAGACCCCGTCCGCTTCCGCTTCCGGGCTCGCTACACCGGCAGTTAGAGAATCTGGGAGAGGAAGAGTTGGGTGCGTTCTTCTTGGGGGTTGGTGAAGAAGTGCTCGGGTTCGCCGACTTCGACGATCTCGCCGTCGGCCATGAAGATGACCCGGTTGGCGGCCTCTCGGGCGAAGCCCATCTCGTGGGTCACCACGATCAGGGTCATTCCCGTTCTGGATAGCTCGAGGATCACTTCGAGCACTTCAGAGATCATCTCGGGGTCGAGGGCCGACGTTGGTTCGTCGAAGAGCATGATTTTGGGCTGCATGGCCAACGACCGGGCAATAGCCACCCGCTGCTGCTGACCGCCAGAAAGCTGGCCGGGGAACTTACGCGCCTGCTCAGGGATCTTGACCCGTTCCAGCAACTCCATGGCCCGGTCCTCAGCCTGCTGCTTGGGCATCTTCAGAACTTGGCGGGGTCCCAGGGTGATGTTGTCGATAACGGTGAGGTGGGGGAACAGGTTGAACTGTTGGAAGACCATCCCGGTTTCTCGACGGATGAGGGCGATGTTGCGCACGTCGTCGGTGAGCTCAACGCCATCGACCACGATGTGACCTCGGTCATGGTGCTCCAAACGGTTGATGCAGCGAATGAGCGTGGACTTGCCTGATCCTGATGGGCCGATCACCACCACGACCTCACCCGCGCCCACCTTCATATCGATGTTGGAGAGCGCTTGGAACGAGCCGAAGAACTTGTCCACGCCAGCCATCTCGATCATGAGCTCTCGCCCGCCGATCTGGGTGGCGTCGCTGTTGACGTTGGATGTTGTTGTGGTTGTGTCTGTCATCGTTCTCCGACTCCGAGGTGGCGCTCAAGGCGCTGGCTTTCTTTGGACATGGTGTAGCTGATGGCCCAGTATGCGAAGGCAACAAAGACCAGGGTCTCAGCGATGGCGAGAGTCGAGTACTCCTGCTGGGAATGGATCAGTTCGCGGGCCCGATAGAACTCCACCACGCTGATGATGGCGAACAGCGTGCTGTCTTTGAACAGGCTGATGAACTGGCCCACCATGGCGGGGATGACTGCCCTCAATGCTTGAGGCAGCACGATGAGGCGCATCACCCCAGGAGGCTGAAGGCCAACGGCCTGGCCCGCTTCGATCTGACCTTTAGGCACGGCTTGCAGTCCTCCGCGCACCACCTCGGCAACGTAGGCGGAACTAAAGATGGTGAAGGCGATGATCGTCCGCGTGGTTAGAGAGAGGGGTGTGTCGACATCAAGGAAAAAGTCGATGAAAGTCTTGGCGACAAGCAATAGGGCGATGAACGGCACGCCCCGGAACAGTTCGATATATCCCACGCAGAGCCAGCGCACCACCGGAAGCGAGGAGCGCCGTCCCATTGCCAGCAGCAGGGCCAGCGGGAAAGAAAGGATGATGGCCGCCCCAGAGGCGACCAGTGTGAGATAGAGCCCAGACCAGTCGTCCCAGCTCACGCTGGAGGTATCGCCGATAAGCCAGTAGGCCACCCGTACCACGACTACTACCGCGGCTACGGCCAGGATCTGGACCGCTCGCTTGATCCACACGAGATCTCTGGCGGTGACCAGCCGCGTGCGACCGGAAATCGGCCAGACCATTGAAGTTCCAAAGAGCTTGGTGAAATCTCTCGCGCTGACCAGCTGGAAGGCGGCGAAGGCGAAGAGCCCGCTTGTCCACCACCAGGCATTCCCATTCGTCCCCGAGACCACCTGGAAGGATGCAATCGCCATGAACGCGGCCGTGTACCAGCAGATCCGCCGGGCCGAGCGGGGCAAGCGCATGGCCCCGGCGCGCACCACGAGCCCTACTGCGACGGTGGAGATGGTGAACAGCGTTGGCCAGATCGTGCGGGTGAATACCAGGATGACCAGGAGCAGCAAGAGGATGGGCCAATAGCGGCGCAACAGGTCGAGCGGAGTGGGCCGCCGGATGACGGTACCGGTGTCTTCGGCCCGGTCTTGGCTTCTCGCAGTGACCGTTCCCCAGGCCAGTCCGAGTGCCGAGGCAACCAAGTACATCTGAGCTACCAGCCGCCACTGCTCGTCCCGAGGAAATATGCCCACCATGAGAAGCGTGAGGTTCTTGCGAACCGCCTCCCACTGCCCGGTGACGAAGATGAATCGGCCTCCGTAGAAGATGAGGATCGCTCCCACTACGACCGCGATCACTGTGACCAGGCTGTTGTACCAGGTGTTGAAGAGGTTCTTGCGCAGCCAAACGCCGGGGGATACCCGCATGTCAGGAGGCAGGCTCGATGAGCTGTCCTGGGGGCTCGTCTCAGAGGGGGGCAGGGTGGCGGTCATCGGCTCATCGCTCTCTGAGCTGGATGGATCGGTTGTACACGTTCAACAGCCCCGACACGATCAGGTTGATGACCAGGTACACGACCATGTGAATGAGGAGCAACTGCGGGGCGGGGAAGTTGATGCCCCAGGCGGTGATGACAATGAGCGTTAGATCGGGGTAGGCGACGACGATCCCCAGTGAGGTGTTCTTGATGAGGTTGGCGCACTCGCTTATGTACGGAGGAATGGCGATCCGCTGTGCTTGAGGCAGCACAACGTGGCGGTAGCGCTGGCCTGGTTTCAGCGCCACCGACGTAGCCGCCTCCGTCTGGCCCTTGGGGACGGCCAGAATGGACCCGCGGATGATCTCAGCTACGAAGCTGGCCGTGTAGAGGCCCAAGCCGAGGGTTAGCGCCATGTAGCCCGAGTTGGTGCTGAAGCCCCCGGCGACTCGTCGCCCGCTCTCTGATACCGCCGGCCACGACCACGAATAGGGGCCGCCCAGAACCACGAAGCACACCACGACAATTGCGGCGAAGACGCCCACTGACCACAGCACGCGGTGGTGTGGATCACCGGTGGCGTTATTGTGCTGAGTCCGCCATCTCCAGACGGCCACCGCGATGATGGCTGCGGCCAGCACGAGCAGCCAGAACAGCCCAACGTGGCTTTCTGAGGCCAGCGAGGGAATGCCCCACCGGTCTTTGCTAATGATGATCCAGTTGCTGTCTGAACCGAAGAACTTCCCTTGCCAGGGCGGGTTGGTGGCGGTGAATTGGGGAAGGGGGCCGTAGGTAAACAGGGCGAATCCGAAAAAGACAATGACCACTAGCGGCGGGATGTTTCGAAAACTCTCTACGAAGAGGCTCGCCCCTTTGGCCACCAGCCAGTTGGAAGACAATCGCGCGATTCCCACAAATACACCCACCACGGTGGCGATGAATATCCCCACTACCGAGGCCACGATGGTGTTCTGGAGACCGACGACCAGCGCCTTCCAAACCGGGTCGCGCACACCCAAGCCAAACGCGTCGCGTACGGCCACGCCGTAGGGCTTTTCCACAAAGTCGAAGTCCTTGGGCAGCCCGACCTCGTCCATGCTCGAGATGAGGTTGTGGAACATCCATCGGATAAGGGCCACAACGACGACCAGGGCCAGCATCTGTGCGGCCAACCGCAGGACCCGCACGTCGCGCCACAGCGCGGGAATGCCGGATTCGGGCACCCTCGGATCGCCAGAGGGGACGACCCTTCGACGGGAGCCGTCGTGGATGGAGCGGACACCGATGGCGGCCATGCCCGGCGTTTGTCCGATGCGCGCCGCGTCGATCACCACGATGGCAACGATCGCCGCAGGCACTGCTACTAGGAACACCCATGCCAGGACGAGCTCCGGAATATCGCTGTAGTTGTCGAGGAGACGGAGACCTAGCTGCCAGACGGAGATGACTCCCACGAGGGCCAGAATCACCAGATCGGCCAGTAGCGCAAGCAGTCTGCGGCTGGGAGGCGCGGTGGGTACTGCGGTGAGATCAGCTTGTGCGCTGGCGAAATCAGCCGTGCTGCTCATAGCAGTGTGACCTTGAACACTAGACGAGAGCGGCCCACCGGCTGGTGACCGGTGGGCCGCTCATCGTTTCAGATTCTGCTCGTTACGAGACGAGCGGGGTTTTCCCTAGCGGTAGGGCGGGACGTACATGAGCCCGCCGTTAGACCAGAGGTCGTTGACACTGCCGGCGAGGACGCCCAACTGCGGATAGCGGTTGAAGATCTCCTCGTAGTTACCGACCTGCGAGACCACCTGCACCGCGAAATCGGTGGGCAGGCCGAGGCCGGGATCGAAGCCGTCGCGGCCCAGGAAGTTCAAGATGTTGGGGTCGGTGCCGTCATAGCTGGCGATGTTGGTGGAGTCGAGTCCGAACTCCCAGGCCTGAACGGTGGCCATGGTGGCCCAGTTCACAACCTGCGCCCACTCGGTGTCGCCGTCGCGAACCACGGTGCCGAGGGGCTCCTTGGAGATGAGCTCAGCCATGATGTGCTGGTCGGGCCCACCCTTGCCTTCGATCTCGAACTTGAACACGCCGAGCACGCTGCTGTCGGCGGTCATCGCCTCGCACTGGCCCTCTTCATAGGCCGGCACCAAGGTGTCGAAGCCCTCGAAGGTGACCGGGTTGAAGGGGATGCCCCGAGCGGCGAACACCGCGGTGAGGTTCAGCTCGGTGGTGGTACCGGTGCTCACGCAGATGTTGGCGTCGGCCAAGTCGTCCAGCGTGGTGAAGCCGGTGGAGGCCGGCACCATGAGGCCCTGGCCGTCGTAGTAGGTGGTGAACAGGAAGTTGGCGCCCTCGGTGCCGTCACGGGTGGCTGTCCAAGTGGTGTTGCGGTTCATCACCTCGAACTGGCCCGATGCCAGTGCGGTGAAGCGCTCGGCGCTGGTGACCGGCACGATCTCTACGGCGTCGGCATCGCCGAAGATGGCAGCAGCCACCACCCGGCACATGTCGATGTCGAAGCCCTCGTATTCGCCGTCTGCATTCAACAGCGCGAAGCCGGGCACGTCGTCGCGGGAGCCGCACAGCACGTGGCCGCGATCCAGCACCGCCTGGAGGGTTCCGCCGTCTTGGATCAGGCTGACCGTCTCCTCAGGGGGTGCTTCAGTCGGCTCTGGCGCCTGCGTGGCTGTCGCGGGGGCCTCAGTGGCCGCGGGGGCCGCGCCGTCGTCATCGTCGTTGCCGCAGGAGACGGCAATCAGCGAGAAGGCCAATACCAACCCGAGCAGGGCCAGCAAGCGGTGAACAGATTTCTGCATGGTTTTGCTCCCAATGTTGGACTCAAGGGACGACAAGACGATAGCGGCTGGGTCGTCCCCTGGCTAGGCCGCGCGGTGATTTTTGTGCATCGATTGAAACCGATTGGATGGGTCTGCTTTACCGGTTTACCCAGCTTGGATCGATTGTCCGGGCAATCGCCCACTAACCCGCCGCAGCCAGAGCCGCCTCTCGTTGGCGCGTGGAGCGGTGTACTGGGTCGGTGTCGATCACCGGGATCACGTGCTTGCCGAAGTTCACGATGGTCTCGCGCACCACGTCCATGGGAAGCGTGGAGGTTAGCGGGCTGATCACATACTGATCGGCGCCTACCCGCTCGTACTGGCGCGAAACGTGGATGCAGTCTTCAGCGTTGCCCACGCACAGCGAGCCGCCCTCGATAGCCATCTTCACGTCGTCGTGGGTGGGCTCGGGGATGACTGCGGGCCACTCGGGGATGCCGTCGGGCTTGGGGAAGGTATCCAGCCAGCGATAGACGAGGCATTGGTAGTAATACATGTGGCCTCGGGTGGCCCAGTCGATGGCCACCTCCCGGTCGTCCAGGCAGATGCCGAACCCCACGCACATCACGTTGTCGTGTACGTAGTCGCCCACAGGGTTCTTGCAGCTAGCTATCTCGTTCTTGTAGATCTCGATCAGCGGGGCGATCTCGTCGGGCGTGCCGATGGTGAAGCACAGCACCCCGATGCCCAGCTTGCCGGCCTTCTCGAAGGTGCCCGGACTGCCGCACGCCACCCACAGCGGGGGATGGGGCTTGGTGACCGGCTTGGGGAAGATCTCCCGAGCTGGCATCGAGAAGCTGTCGCCCTCGTAGCTGTACGCCCCCTCGCGCCACATGTGGGGGATCTGGCGGATGGCCTCATCCCACAGGCCGCGGGTGACCTCGGTGTCGGCCAGGCCGGTTTCGGGGTCGCGGGGCGTTCCCGGCATGCCGAACCCCATCACCTCGGTGGACGAGGAGCCCCGGCCGGTGCCCAACTCGAAGCGCCCGTTCGACAGCACGTCGATCATGGCCGCCCGCTCTGCCGAGCGCACCGGATGGTTCACCGGGGCGGTGATGTTGAAGATGGCCGATCCCAGATGCACGTTCTCGGTGGTCGAGGCCACCGCCGACAGGAACACCTCGGGCGAGGACATGTGGGAGTACTCACGCAGGAAGTGGTGCTCGGAGGCCCAGATGTACTTGAACCCGTGGCTGTCGCAGAGCTGGGAGATCTCCAGGTTGTCGCGGATGCGCTGGGCCTCCCAGTCGGGGTTGTCCTCGTAGCCGAAATCAGGCACGAAACACTGGGCAAAATATCCGAACTCCATTTTGAGCAACCCCCGGGTTGTGGTTCTTCGAGCGGGACTGTACCGGCGCGTGTTGGCGGCCATCTATTCCGCCGCGGGTTGATGTTGGAACCGCTCGGTGCCCGTGGGGGCGGGTATGGTCGGCGCCCATGGCATGGACGCTGCGCCGCCCCGCCGCCCGAGTGGTGCTGTTAGACCGGCATGGGCACATCTTCTTGATGCAGGCCAGCGATCCCATCGACCCCCACAAGGAGCCGTGGTGGGAGATTCCCGGCGGTGGGCTGGGACCCGGCGAGGACTCGGCCGCGGGCGCTCGTCGCGAGCTGTGGGAAGAGGCGGGGTTCGCCGACGTGGAGGTGGGTCCCTGCATCTGGACCCAGCACGTGGAGTTCGATTTCGCCGGTATCCACTTCGACTCCGATGAGCGCATCCACGTGGCCTGGTGCCCCGATGGGGGAGAGTGGAACCCCCAGCATTTGGAAGCGCTGGAGGCGGCCGCGTTCGAGGAGGCCCGTTGGTGGAGTTTGGAAGAGCTGTTGGCCTCTGATGAGAAGGTGTTGCCCGAACGGCTGCGGGAATTCTTGCCGGATGTGGTGGCCGGTCGACTGCCGTCGGAGCCCATAGACATAAGCCCTATAGACATCAGCCCTTAGGGCAAGGGCTCTTCCCGATCCGCTGCCCTTACGGCGTAGGAGAAGATGATGGCGGGAGCGAGAACGAGGGAGCCAACGAGCAGGCAGACGATGATGGCGGTAACCAGGGGGCTGCGGAAGCTGGTGGCGAAGCCGGTGAAGAAGAGGGCGGCGGCGGTTAGGTAGAGGAGGTAGCCCAGTCGCTGGCCGATAGTGGTCAGCTGAGCGATTCGTCGTCGTCGGGCCGCGAGGTTGTCGGGGCTCACGGGAGCCAGCCCGCGTCGTCCAAGAGTGCGACCAGGTCCGCTCGGACCCGCTCCAAGGAGAAGTGTCGTTGGGCGATGGCCTGATTCTGGTCCAATAGGTCGGTGTCGGGGGAGTCCAAGAACGCACGCACCTCGTGCAGGCGGTCGGGGGAGAACCAGCGGAACCCGAACTCAGCCAATTCGTCGGCCACGGGGTAGCTGCCCACCACGCAGGGGCGCCGCCAGATAGCCGCCTCCACAGGGGGATTGCCGAACCCCTCCCACATGGAGGGAAAAACCACCAGGTCAGCGGCGGCATAGATGTCGGGGGTGCGAGCCACCGGCCGATGGATCACCGGACAGCGGGCGTTGGCCAGCAGCTGCTCCAAGGTGGCGTCGTAGCCCTCTTCGGCCTGCCCCATCAGCCAATAGACGCCTTTCAGCTCTTCGGCGATGGCGATGGCCACCGGAATGTTCTTGCGGGGAATGGCCCGAACCGGGTGGGCCACCAGCAGGGCATCATCGGCCACTCCCAGACTCTTCCTCATCGCGGCTCGGTCGCCCTCGGGGCGATGGGTGTCGAATCCGTTGTAGATCACCGTTGCCTCGAGACCTCGCTGGGCGAACTGCTCGGCGGTGAGCCGATTGATCACCACGTGGCGCCACCGGGGGTCGTGGGCGGGCAACTCGGTCACCGAGGCAAACCGCTCTCGCTGCCAGGGAGGGTCGTGGTGGTGGAGGATGGCGGGGCGACCGGCCAGCGTCCGGGCCACGGTGCGGGCTGCCGAGAGGTTCAGCGGGATGGTGCAGAGGTTCTCCACCACCACCAAGTCGACGTCGGCCACCGCGGCGGCGAACTCGTCGGGGTCAGGACCGTCAAGCTGGCCGATGCCCAAACCCGGTACCAGCCGGTCAACCGGACCCTCCGCGGCCACCGTCACCATTTCGAAGCCGATTTCGGTGAGCATCTCTTGCCAGAGGCGGGCAACGATAGACACGCCGTCGCTCAATCCCAGTCGAAATGAGACGATCGCGCCCCGTGCCATTCCCACGAGGTAACCAGATATACCGGAAATGTGAGACTTTGAAGATCAGGAGGGGGAAGAAATGGATGGGCCAGGAGAGTATGACCGTTCCGCGGTGCGGCAGGCGGCTCGAGCCGTTTTGGAGGCCCATTGGGTTCCCGAGGGCTATGCCGTCCCGAATCCTGCAACGTACCCCTGGCAGTGGCTGTGGGATTCCTGCTTCCACGCGGTGTGCTGGGCTGAGTTGGGCGACGATCGCGGCCTGACCGAGCTTCAAACCGCGCTGTCGGTGCAGGGCGCCGACGGATTCGTCCCCCACATGAACTATGTGCGCCATCCCGGGGTGGCGGCCGATCTGTGGGGTCGAGATGACGCTTCGTGCATCACCCAGCCCCCCATGTACGGACATGCCGTTGCCGAACTGGTGCGGCGGGGGGTGGACGTGAGCGAGGAGACGGTGGCCAAGGCCGAGCACGGGCTGCGGTTCCTGCTCGTTGATCGCCGCCGCCTTGCCAACGGGCTGGTGGCGCTGTGCCATCCCTGGGAGAGCGGGGCTGACGACAGTCCTCGCTGGGACGACTTCTGCCCTGGTGGGTTCTCTCTGGATTCTTGGCGACGAGCAAAGAACCGGCTCGTCGCGTCGATTGAGCTCAGCCCTGCTGGATCTCCCGTGGCCAACCCGGCATTCGAATCCGCGTCGGCGGGGTTCAACGCCTTGGTGGTGTTCAACGCCCGGGAGCTGGCCACGGTGTCCGGACGCTCAGAGACAACCGGGCATGCCGATGAGCTGGCGGAGTGCCTGGCCGATCAGTGGGATCAATCCCTCCGCACGTGGGCGGACGCCGGGATGGCGGAGTCGGGTTCGGGGCGGGCTCGCACACTCGACGGCCTGCTGCCGATGCTGGTTGCCGCGGAGACCGACCGGATTGATGCCGTGGCTGGCGCCCTGATCGATCCATCGGCCTACGGCGGGTGGTGCGGCCCCGCTGGTGTTCATCGAGGGGAACCTGGATTCGACCCCCGCTCGTATTGGCGGGGGCCGGCCTGGCCCCAGCTCAGCTATCTGATGTGGGTGGGCCTGCGTACACACGGGCGGCACGAAGCTGCGGAGGCAGTGGCCTCGGCCACCGTCAGGGGTGCTATGCGGAGTGGTTTCTCCGAGTATTGGAACCCTGACGACGGAACCGGCTGCGGGGCCGCGCCCCAGTCATGGACGGCACTGGCGGCGCTGATGGCCTGAGCTGGCTGTGCTGATGGCCTGATCTGGCCGGGCCTCAGAGCCTGATGTCCTCCATGGTTCCGATGATGAGCAGACCCTTGTAGCTGTGTACGAAGCAGGAGATGCGCCGACGGGACTCCTCACCCTCCCAGTCGGTGCGGCTGGGGGTGATCATGCCGATGTCGAGCTGAGACTTCTCGTAGACGAGTCCGACGAAGGGCTCGAACTGGTCGTAGCACTGTTCCTGACCCCAGCTGTTGACCGCTTCCTCTCCGGGATAGGGGGTGCCGGGTGGGGCGTCATAGACCACAATGGCGTACACCTGGGCATTGTGGGGTCGGGTGCAGCCGATGGCGGTGGTCAGCTGGGCCAGTAAGTCGTTGCGGTCCCGGTAGGTGTACTGGTTGAAGCATGTCCCAACGAGGAGGTCGTAGGGATCGGTGACGGTCCCCTCGAACCGGTCGTGCAGGTCCTCTTCGGTGGGCAGGAGGTCGGGTTCGGCGGTGGGCTGCACAAACACCTCGTCGAGAAGCGACTCCTCGGTTTCATCCCCTCCGCATCCGGCTGCCGCCAGCGCCAATGCCAGCACTAGGGGGAGGAAGAAGCGCTTCATGGAATCCAGCACATCAGTAGGAGGGCAGAACTCGGTCGATATGCCAGAACGCCATGAACAACACAATGAGGAAGGGCACCGTGGATAGAGCGTAGGCCGGGAGCTTCCTCCACCGATGACCGGCGAAGAGGGCTGAGAACCAAATGGCCATCGCGGCCAGGCCCCACAAGACAGCCGGGATCAGCCCGTCAGAATCTCCGTCGAGGCCTTCGCCGAAGGAATCAGCCGTCGGCGATGCTGCTGCTGCGGCTGCTGTTTCCTCTTCTTCTTCATCTTCTTCTTCTGTTTCTGGGGTCGGGTCCGCGGTCGGCGTAGAGGCGGGCGTCGGAGTCGTCGCCTCATCGGTGGGCTCGGGTTCGGGCGTCGAAGTTGCCGTCTCGTCGGCGGGTTCAGGTTCGGGCGTCGCGGTCGTCGCCTCGTCGGCAGGTTCGGGGGCGGGGGTTGGAGTGATCGTCTGGTTGCTGGACTCCACTCCATCCACATTCTCGTCGGCCAGCTGAAGCGCAGACTGCTGTTGTTGCCCGGGTCGGGGGTACGTAGGGGCGGGTTCGCCCACTAGTTCCCCTATCACGATGATTCGCTGGCGGGCAGAGCCCTTGGGGTGACAAGCCGTCAGAGTGAGCCGGTTGGGGTGGACGGGGAAATCCTGATCGAGGACCTCAACCGCGGTGGGGGGGACGATGAGGTGTCCGAATCCCTCTCCCTGCTCCAGCACTCTGTAAATGAACTCCCCTTGGATGGTGGTGATGATTATCTCGTCTCCGGGGAGCAACTCATCGATTTCGCCGAATGGTGCGCCATAGGTGGTTCGGTGGCCGGCGATGGCCGCATTTCCCTCTTGTCCGAGCATGGCAGTGGCTGGATAGTGGCCGGGCCCCTTGCGGAGATCGCCAACCCTCACGCCCTCCACAACGGTCTTGTCCAGTCCGATGCGGGGGATCTGGATCCGGGCGATGGCCGATCCCTGATCTCGGTAGAGCATGGCCAGCCATTCCGGGTGGGGAGTGGGTGGTGGCTGGGGATCTCCGGCTGGCTCCGCAGTGGGAGTAGGAGTGGGAGTCGGGCTCGGAGACGGCAGGCTTGGGTTGGGGTCGTCGGCAGACCGAGGAGCCTCGATGGGCTCGGGGGTGGCCGTGGGGTCAGCAGTGTCGGTGGAATCAGCGGCGACGGAAGGAGGCGGGGCGGGCTCCCAAGCGCTGGATGCCTCCAGCAGGTCGGAGAAGTCGTCGTCCAGATCTTGTTGGGCCCGGGCTTCGATGACACCAGTTCCCCAGAGCTGGAATATACCGAACAGCAGAATGATGAGCCCGAGGGCAATGATGGTCTTTCCGAGTGTGCCCAGAACCCGTACAACCGTCACGGCGAAATTGTACGGGGACGAGGGGGACAACCCATGTCGTGCGTGAGCCATCAGTTGAACTTGCCGGTAGGGCTGCGGCTGGCCGCCTGTGTAGATGGGCGGGCGGGATGGATACGGTGGGGCAATGAAGGTAGCTCTGAGTGTGCGGGACTTCTTGGATCGGGCCGAGACGGTGTACGGCGACCGGTTGGGGATCGTGGACGAACCGGATCAACCGGCCGAAGGGTGGGGCGAGCTGACCTACTCCCGTATGGCCGAACTAGCCCGAGCCCAGGCCGCCGCGTTGGACGAGCACGGGATCGGATTCGGGGAGCGAGTGGCCATCGTCTCCCACAACGCGGCCCGGCTTATGGTCTCCTTGTTCGGGGTGAGCGGATACGGCCGAGTGTGCGTGCCCATCAACTTCCGGCTCAACGAAGAGGAGATCAGATACATCGTGGAGCATTCCGGAGCCACGATGCTGCTGATTGATCCGGAGTTGGAAGACGCATTGGCCGACGTGGACTGCCGCCACCGCTATGTGATCGGCGCAGAATCCGACCAAGCCCTCTACCGATTCGACGTGGAGCCCGAATCATGGACTCCGGACGAAGAGGCCACTGCCACCATCAACTACACCTCGGGCACCACTGCCCGCCCCAAGGGTGTGCAGATGACCCATCGCTCGCTGTGGCTGAACGCCACCACCTTTGGCTGGGCGGCCGGGGTGGGCGACCGGGACGTGTATCTCCACACCCTGCCCATGTTCCACTGCAACGGGTGGGGTATGCCCTACGCCATCAGCGGTGCCGGTGCTTGCCACATCGTGCTGCGCAAGGTTGACGGCGCGGAGATCCTGCGCCGGGTAGAACACCATGGTGTGACCTACCTGTGCGGGGCCCCAGCGGTGGTGGCCGCCGTTTTGGATGCGGCTCAAGATTGGGAAGGGGAGATTCCCGGTTCGGGACGAGTGCGAATGACGGTGGCCGGAGCACCTCCGCCCACCCGCACCATCGAGCGGATGGAGACTGAGTTGGGCTGGGAGTTCATGCAGCTCTACGGCCTCACCGAGACTGCGCCCTATCTGACCATGAACCGCCGCCGGGCGGAATGGGACCACCTGAGCCCGGCCGAACGGGCGGTCAAGCTATCCCGCCAGGGCGTTCCGGCGCTGGGCATTTCGCTGGACGTAGACGAATCGGGCGAGGTGCTGGCCCGGGGCAACCACGTGCTGGAGGGGTACTGGGAGCAGCCCGACGCCTCGGCCGAGGCCCTGGCTGGGGGTTGGTTCCACACTGGCGACGGCGGCCTCATCGACGAGGAGGGCTACCTCACCCTTTCGGACCGCAAGAAAGACGTGATCATCTCCGGCGGGGAGAACGTGTCGTCGATCGAGGTGGAGGATGCTCTGTTCGCCCACGAAGCGGTGGCTGAGGTGGCCGTGATCGGCGTGCCCGACGAGAAGTGGGGTGAGACGGTGAAGGCCCTGGTGGTGCTGGCCCTCGGCACGTCGGCGACCGAGGACGACCTGATTCAGCACTGCCGGAGCCGCCTCGCCCACTACAAGTGCCCCACCTCGGTGGAGTTCCGCGAAGAGCTGGCCCGCACCGCCACCGGCAAGCTCCAGAAGTACCGCCTGCGCGAGCCCTACTGGGCCGGCCACGACCGCCAGATCAACTGACTCGATCAGTCAATTAGTCAGCTAGCTGATGGCCACCGGGGTGGAAACCTCGGTGAAGAAGTCGTTGCCCTTGTTGTCGGTCACGATGAAGGCGGGGAAGTCCTCCACCTCGATGCGGAACACCGCCTCCATGCCCAGTTCGGGGTATTCCAGCACCTCCACCTTGCGGATCGAGTCTTTGGCCAGGCGGGCCGCGGGGCCGCCGATTGATCCCAGGTAGAACCCGCCGTGGCGGGCGCAGGCGTCGACCACTTGGCGGGACCGGTTGCCCTTGGCCAGCATCACCAGGCTGCCCCCGGCCGCCTGGAACTGGTCCACATAGGCGTCCATGCGCCCCGCGGTGGTGGGACCGAACGATCCGGAGGCATAGCCCTCGGGAGTCTTGGCCGGACCGGCGTAGTACACCGGATGGTCGCGCAAGTAATCGGGCATGGGCTCTCCGGCGTCCAAACGCTCCTTGATTTTGGCGTGGGCCAAGTCGCGGCCCACCACCAGGGTGCCAGTGAGCGACAGCCTGGTCTTCACCGGATATTTCGACAGCTCGGCCTGGATGTCGGCCATGGGCTGATCCAAGTCGATGCGCACCACCTGGCCGCTCAGGTCTTCATCGGTTACCTCGGGCAGGAACCGGGCCGGGTCGGTCTCCAGCTGCTCCAGGAAAATCCCCTCAGAGGTGATCTTGCCCAGGGCTTGGCGGTCGGCTGAGCACGAAACCGCCACCCCCACGGGGCAGGAGGCGCCGTGGCGGGGGAGCCGGATCACCCGAACGTCATGGCAGAAGTACTTGCCGCCGAACTGGGCGCCGATGCCGAATTGCCGGGTCAGCTCCAGTATGCGGTCTTCCCACTCAAGGTCCCGGTAGGCGTGTCCGGTCTCTGATCCCTGTGTGGGCAGTGTGTCGAGGTAATGGGCCGAGGCGTACTTCGCCACCTTAAGCGTGTACTCCGCAGAGGTTCCGCCGATCACCACCGCCAAGTGGTAGGGCGGGCAGGCCGCGGTGCCCAGGGTGCGGAGCTTCTCGTCCATAAAGCGGGTGAGCGAGTCGGGGTTGAGCAGCGCCTTGGTCTCCTGGAACAAGTACGACTTGTTGGCCGAGCCGCCACCCTTGGCCATGAACAGAAACGAATAGGCGTCTCCCGGCGCGGCGTAGATCTCGATCTGCGCGGGCAGGTTGTTGCCGGTGTTGCGCTCCTCGAACATGGTCAACGGAGCCATCTGGGAATAGCGCAGGTTCGAGGTCTGGAAGGTGTCGAAAACTCCTCGGGCGATGGCCCGTTCGTCGTCGGCGTCGGTGAGCACCCGCTCGCCCTTGTGGCCCACTACTACCGCCGTCCCGGTGTCCTGGCAGCTGGGCAGCACTCCGCCCGCGGCGATGTTGGCGTTGCGGAGAAGTTCTGTGGCCACAAACCGGTCATTTTCCGACGCCTCGGGATCGTCCAAGATGGAGGCCAACTGCGCCAAGTGCTCGGTGCGCAGCAGGTGGGCGATGTCTCTCATGGCTTCGCTGGTGAGAAGTCGGAGGGCTTCGGGGTCGACCTGGAGGAACTGGCGGTCGCCCAGCGAGATGGTGGAGACGTAATCCGTCGTCAGCAGGCGGTATTCGGTGGTGGTGTCAGGCCCCTTGGGGAGCAGTTCGGAGTAGGCGAAATCGGCCATCAACCTCGGCTATCAACTCGGCTTAGTTGGCTCATCTCAGCCTAGCGCCGGGGTCCCGGCGAACGGCGATGGGTCTCCGGCGTCGGGGATCACCGGAGGGTGCCAGCTCATCGCCTGACCGAGTTGGCTGGCGAAGTCCCTCCAGTCGGGAGGGTTCCAGCCCTCGGCGGAGGCCCGCAGATTGAGCTGATGGTCGAGGTGGACGATGGCCGGCAGAGACTCCAGACCCAGAGCTCGCACCACAGAGCGGTCCTCGTCGGCAAACGTCAGGATCTCCTGGGTCCACGGCCCGAGGAACTCCTCGGTCTCCTGGGGCGAGGCAGTGACCATGAAGGCCACCCGGCAGTCGGCGCCGACGAAGTTTCGCAGAATGCGACCAGCAGTGTCGATCATCCACGAGCTCTCATAGGTGTACGGGTCGAGAACTACGATCACCAGATGGAAGACGGTGACCCAATCGCCAATCGGACGGGGTTCGCCGTTCAGCGGTGTGAGGTTCACATCGGCATCAAGCGTGGTGGACATCGCATCTGAAATTAGCCCAGCCCGGGGGCCGAACCCGGTGTCGTGGCTGATGAACGGGCTGATGATCAGATCGAATCGCATACGCTTGGGCGGTGCACCCCATCGAGCACTTGCGTTACGTGGCCCGGTCATCCGGGGTGGGTCAGGAATCGCTGGTGCGGGAGACAGCCGGGGCGCTGTTGAGCTTCGGCCACGACCCGGCCGGGCTGGTCACCACCTGTCGGCGGATGCTCGCCCGCCAGCCGTCCTCGGGTCCGCTCATGTGGCTGGCCTCCCGGGTTCTCACCGCGGCCGACCCCCGGTCTGAAGTCCGGGCGTGCATGGAGGCGATTGCCGAAGACCGAACTGCTCGGCTGTTGTCGCGCGAGCTCCCGGTCGAGGCCTCGGTCTGCGTGCTGGGTTGGCCGGACCTGATCGGTCGGGCTTTGCGGCTCCGGGGCGATCTTCGGGTGCTGGTGGTAGATGTGTTGGGGGAGGGCCACCACCTGGTGCGGCGATTGTCGGAACAGGACAGCTGGGTAGACGAGGTGTCCGAAAGCGGGCTGGGTGCGGCGGCTGCGTCAGCAGATGTGGTGCTGTTGGAGACAGCCGCAGTCGGCCCCGATGGATTCCTTGCCGTCGCCGGGTCTCGGGCCGCGGCGGCGGTTGCCCATGCTGCCGATGTTCCGGTGTGGCTGGTGGCTGGCAAGGGCACGATGCTTCCTGGCCCCATGTGGGACTCGCTGATCGAGACGGCGTTGGGAATGGTGGATGCGTGGGAGGCTGACGAAGAGGTCGTGCCACTCGCTCTAGTAGACCAAGTGGCCGGACCCGATGGGCTGGTCTCGGTAACCGAGGCAGTATCGAGCACCGACTGTCCAGTGACTCCCGAGCTGTTCTGCTCAGCCATTTGATCGATACGCGTCTGCACTCCCGGCGAACTTGCCGCTCCAAGGCGGCTGTGCTCGCCACGTTCATCGGCCTGGTTGTCTGGCTGGGCGGGTGTGGCGGCCAAGAACCCAAGGCCTCACCCGCGGCCCCCACGCCCGTTGCCTCGCCTACTGCGGTTTGGCCGGAATCCGCCCCGACGCCAACGCCCGCACCCACCCTTGAGCCAACGCCCGCGCCCACCCTTGAGCCAACGCCCGGGCCAACGCCTGTACCCACCCTCGAGCCAACGCCTATACCCACACATGATCCAACGCCTGCTCCGGAACCGGTTCTCCGACAGGCCCGGTTGGCTTTCACGGGAGATCTGCTATCGCACGGATCGGTATTCCGCCAGGCACAGGCCAACGGCGGCGATGAGTTGGTCTACGACTACCGCCCTATGTTCGATTTGGTGCGGGAGGCCGTGAGCGACGCTGATTTGGCGGTCTGCCATCTAGAGACGCCGTTGTCGCCCGACAACCGCAACCTTTCCGGATACCCGGTGTTCAATGCCCCCGGCGACCTGGCCGCTGCCATTGCCCAGGTGGGCTATGACGGCTGCTCGACCGCGTCGAACCACTCCCTGGACCAGGGGATCACCGGCGTTGAGGCCACTCTCGATTTGTTCGACCAGGTAGGGCTAGGACATGCCGGCATGGCCCGCACATTGTGGGAAGCCACCTTCCCGCGGCTGTACCACGTGAACGGCATCACCATCGGTCACTTGTCCTACACCTACGGCCTCAATGGCTTCATCCTCCCCGAAGACCAGCCTTGGGCCGTGAACATCAATTCTGTCGACGACATCCTGGCTGAAGCTCGAGTGGCAATCGATCTCGGGGCCGAGTTCGTGGTGCTGAGCATCCACTGGGGAGCGGAAAACCGAGTGCAGCCCACCGAGCAGCAGCGGGCGTTGGCCAAAGAGATCCTGGCCGGCGACGAGGTCGACCTCATCGTCGGCACACACGCCCATGTGATTCAGCCAGTGGAGCGGCTCGGAGGCAACTTGGTGATCTATGGCCTTGGGAACTTCTTGTCTAACCAGTCACCCCAGTCGTGCCGGTCGTGCCCGCCGGAAAGCGCCGACGGCGTCATCGTGCAGGTTGATCTGATGGAAGGCGATTCAGGTGACGTGGAAGTGGCCGCGATCAGCGCGATACCGACCTGGGTCGATCGGCGAACCTTCACCATCGTCGACGTGAGCGCCGCGCTAGCCGCCGATTCCTTCCCCGAGCTCACCACACAACTCGAGCAGTCGTTGGCCCGGACCACCAGCACACTCCGCAGCTACGGCGTAGATGTGATGGTCGCAGGACCGCCGTAGCTGGCAACACTGCCCAACGCGGGGTCGTAAGGGGGCAGCCACTAACCTTTCTGCTGTTGAGGGACGAAGCCTGTTCCTCCTGAGGAGTCCAAGTGTCTGACAGCCCCCCGTTCGACTCGGCGTTCTTCCGCCAAGTGCTCGGACAGTTCCCCACCGGCGTGACCGTGGTCACCGCCGCGGGACCCGAAGGGCCCGCCGGATTGGCCATCGGCTCCTTCGGCTCCGTATCGCTTGACCCGCCGCTGGTGATGTTCATGCCCGGCAAGACGTCCACGAGTTGGCCGGCCATCGAGGCCGCAGGCCATTTCGGGGTGAACATCCTGGCTGAGGACCAAGTGGACATGTCCAACCTGTTCGCCTCCAAGGCTGAGGACAAGTTCGCCGGCTTGGCGTGGACGACCAAGGTCACCGGTGCCCCCATCTTCGAGACCTCCCTGGCCTGGATCGACTGCGAGATCGACCAGGTAGTGGAAGGAGGCGACCACTGGATCGTCCTGGGCCGGGTATTGGATCTGGGAGTCCAGCGAGACGACGTGGGGCCGCTGGTGTTCTTGGCCGGAAAATACGGCTCCTTCGACCCGCTGGGCTGATCGGCCATGCCGCTGTACGCATTGGGAGACATCGAGCCCGACATCCACCCCGAGGCGTTCGTTCACCCCCAGGCGGTGATCATCGGCCTGGTGAGCGTGGGGGCCGAGTCGACCATTTGGCCTGGAACGGTTCTCCGGGGCGACGGGGCGGGAATCACCATCGGGGCCCGCACTTCGATTCAGGACAATGCCGTCATCCACAACACCGACGAGTTGACCACCGTGGTGGGCGACGACGTGACCGTTGGCCACCTTGCCCATTTGGAGGGCTGCACCATCGAGGACGAAGCGCTGATCGGCGTGGCGTCTGTTGTGCTGCACGAAGCGGTGGTGGGCCGGGGGGCATTGGTGGGCGCTAGTGCAGTGGTGACCAATCACATGAAGATCCCACCGCTGGCTTTGGCCATCGGCGTGCCGGCCAAGATTCGGGAGGGTCACATGGCCGAAGGGCAGAACCGGGAGGACGCCCAGGGGTATGTCGCTCGCTGCCACCGATATCGGGCAGAGATGCGCTTATTGGGCTGACCGCCGGTAGTATTCAGGTCAACCACGCCACCCCTATTACTAGGATTTGGATATGTCGTCGGAAGCCCTCGCCTTAGATCTCGGACGGTACAAGCTCGGCTGGAGCGACGAGGAAGATTACGTCTTCAAGCCCAAAAAGGGGCTGAACACCGACATCGTGCAGGAGATGTCGTGGATGAAGAGCGAGCCCGACTGGATGCGGAACTTTCGCATGAAGTCCCTGTCCCGATTCGAGAAGCGGCCCATGCCCACCTGGGGCGGCGACATGTCGGGCATCGACTTCGACAACATCTACTACTACATCAAGCCTACCGAGAGCCTGGCCGACGACTGGGATGCCGTGCCCGACTCGATCAAGGACACCTACGAGAAGCTGGGCATCCCCGAGGCGGAGCGCAAGTACCTGGCCGGCGTGACCGCCCAGTACGAGTCTGAGGTGGTGTACCACCGCAACCGGGAGGACTTGGAGCGCCAAGGCGTGCTGTTCTGCGATATGGACACTGCGCTCAAGGAGTATCCCGAGCTGGTCAAGGAGCACTTCGGCACCATCATCCCGCCGGGCGACAACAAGTTCTCCGCCCTGAACTCCGCAGTCTGGTCGGGGGGAAGCTTCATCTATGTGCCTCCCGGTGTGTCGGTGGAGATGCCGCTTCAGGCCTACTTCCGCATCAACGCCGAGAACATGGGGCAGTTCGAGCGGACCCTCATCATCGCCGACGAAGGTTCACAGGTTCACTACATCGAAGGGTGCTCGGCCCCGGTGTACACCAGCGATTCGCTGCACTCCGCGGTGGTTGAGATCCTGGTCAAGAAATCGGCCCGGGTCACCTACACCACCATCCAGAACTGGTCCAACAACGTGTACAACCTGGTCACCAAGCGGGCCAAGGTAGAGGCCGAGGGCCACATGGAGTGGATCGACGGCAACATCGGCTCCCGGCTCACCATGAAGTACCCCGCAGTGGTGATGGTGGGTCCCAAGGCCTCGGGCGAGGTGCTGTCGGTGGCCTACGCCGGTCCCGACCAGCATCAGGACGCCGGGGCCAAGATGACCCACGCCGCCCCCGAGACCACCTCCAAGATCGTGTCCAAGTCGATCTCCAACGGCGGTGGCCGCACCAGCTACCGGGGCTTGGTCCGGGTGGAGGACGATGCCTACGGGTGCCGCAGCCACGTGCAGTGCGATGCGCTGATTCTCGATGAGGACAGCGTGTCCGACACCTACCCCTACATGGAAGTGGGCACTCGGGACGCGGAGATCGGCCACGAGGCCACCGTCTCGAAGGTGGCCGATGAGCAGCTGTTCTATCTGATGAGCCGGGGACTGACCCAGGAGCAGGCCATGGGCATGATCGTCAACGGCTTCATCGAGCCCATTACCCGCACCCTGCCGATGGAGTACGCCGTGGAGTGGAGCCGGCTGATCGAGTTGCAGATGGAGGGATCTGTCGGCTGATGCCCATGCGGCAGGATTGCAAGTTCTTCGAGAGCCGGTCGTACCCCAATGGCGAGACCGTCCGGAAGTGCGATTTGGATCTGGCCCCTGAGGCCCCGTGGCGCTGTCCCGACGACTGCTCGGCCTATGAACGGCGCATGGTGGACGTGAATTGGTCGCACGGCACCTTGGTCACGCCGCCCACTCCCGAGGCGCCGGCCAGCGTGGGCAGCGATGAGAGCATCGGCGCCCTGTTGGACGCGGCCGAAGACATCGTGAACGAAGCGGGCCCCCGGGTTATGGCCGAACTGGAGAGGGAGAAGTCCCGGCGGCGGTCAAGAGCGGGTGGCGGCGGAAAGGCCAAGCGGCGAAAGCGCCGTCGGCGTTCGTGATCGAAACCCAATTCACCCCCGATGCGGCCGGTGCCATACCCGGCCCCGATTGGCTGGCCCGCCGTCGAGTGGCGGCTGCCGAACAGGTGGCTGCCGCGACGATGCCCTCGGTGGAGGAAGAGGTGTGGCGCTACACGCCTATCGGGCAGTTGGATCTCAGCCGCTATCAGCTGGCCGACGATGGCGGCGGCACTTCGACGGCCTCTGTTCCCGAGCACAGCGCGATGGCCGAAACCAGCAACGGGCGTCTTGGCGGCGTTGAGCTGCCCGCCGAGGTTGCAGCCCAAGGCGTAGAGGTCCGGCCACTGGGCGAAGGCGACGCTGAGCTGGCCGCCTCGGTAGACGTGGACATGTTCGCCCTCATGAATGCCGCGTTCTCCGTTGAGCCGCTGCTGGTTCGGGTGCCCCCGGGAGTGAGTGTGGAGGGGCCCATCGTGGTGCGCCATTGGCTCGACGCTGATGGGGGAGCGGTCTTCCCCCGGCTGATCGTGGACGCTGGGGCCGATTCCTCGGTCGAGGTACTGGAGTTGTACGGCTCAGCCGATATCTCTGCGTTCATCAGCCCGGTGATCGAGATCAGAGTAGCTGCCGCCGCCCGAGTGGGGTATCTGGCGGTGCAGGACTTGGGGCCCAAGGTATGGCACATCGGCTCGCAGGTCAGTCACATCGGCGCGCAGGCCCACCTGCGTTCGTCATCGGCGGCGTTGGGTGGCGAATACGCCCGGACGCGGCTGGACACCCATCTGTCGGGCCGGGGGGCCACCGGTGATCTGATCTCGCTGTACTTCGGTGATGGCGAGCAGACTCTCGACTTTCGCACCTTTCAAGATCACGCCGCTCCGGACACCACCAGCACCCTGCTGTTCAAGGGTGCGGTGGACGACTCCTCCCGGTCGGTATACACCGGGCTGATTCGGGTGCGCCCCGATGCCCGGGGCACCAACGCCTACCAGACCAACCGCAACATCAAGCTGTCGGAAGATGCCTGGGCCGAGTCGGTGCCCAACCTGGAGATTGAGAACAACGAGGTCCATTGCAGCCACGCATCTGCGGTGGGTCCTATCAACAGCGACCAGCTGTTCTACCTAGAAAGCCGGGGGGTGCCCACCGAGACCGCCGAGCGCCTGATTGTTGCCGGGTTCTTCGACGAGGTGTTGGATCAATTTCCCGTCCTCGAGGCCGTGCCTGCTGTGCGAGATCGGCTCCAATCCAAAATCGAGGGGTTGGGCCATCGCGGTGTCGATGGTGAGACCGGGTCATGAATCCAGAACGAGTGACTCTCTGCTCGCTCGCTGAGGTGGGCGATGGGGAAGCCCGGCGGTTCGACGTCGAGGCCGGCGGTCTGGTCCACCAGATTGCAGTCATTCGCTTGGGAGACGACCTGTATGCCCTGGGCGACACGTGCAGCCACGCCGATTACTCGCTAGCGGAGGGAGAGGTGGACGCCGAGGAGGGCACCATCGAGTGCTGGAAGCACGGCAGCCTGTTCAACCTGTCTACGGGGGAGGCTGAGACCTTGCCAGCTACCCGCCCGGTGCCGGTGTATGACGTGGGCGTGGAAGACGGCCAAGTCTGGCTAGAGGTCGGCCACGATGAGTGAGCAGCAGGGCGGTCCAGCTATGAGCGAATTGGTCGTTGAGGACCTGCATGTCCAAGTCGGCGGGCAAATGGTGCTGAACGGGGTGGACCTGCGGGTGGCGTCCGGCGAAGTCCACGCGGTGATGGGCCCCAACGGCTCGGGGAAGTCAACCCTGGCCTACGCCATCATGGGCCGTCCCGGCTATGAGGTCACCTCAGGGTCGATCACTCTGAATGATGTTGATCTCGTCGAACTGTCCCCATGGGAGCGAGCCCACGCCGGGCTGTTCTCCACCCAGCAGTACCCCACCGAGGTCCCGGGTGTGGGTCTGGAGAACATGCTGGAAGAAGCAGTGGAAGCCGCGGGAGGCGATCGGAGCGCCGTGGAAGCCCAAGTTGCCGCCGAGGCCGAGCTGGTCGACTTCGACCCCGACCTCCTGTACCGCTCGCTAAACGTCGACCTGTCCGGCGGCGAGATGAAGCGAAGCGAGGCAGTGCAACTCGGCGTGCTCCGCCCCCGAATCGCCATCTTGGACGAGTTGGACAGCGGCCTCGACGTGGACGCTCTTGCCGCGGTGAGCCACCGGATCGAGCAGGCCACCCATGAGGACAACCTCGGCGTGCTGGCCATCACCCACTTCAGCCGTTTGTTGACTGTGCTCCACGCCGATGTGGTCCACATCCTCATCGACGGTGCAATCGCGGAGACCGGAGGCCCAGAGTTGGCCGCCCAGCTGGAGGACACTGGCTACGATCCCTGGATCGACACCCGCGCCGAATCACCGGTTGAAATCCATCTAGGAGGCGACCCATGGCCGTAGACGCCGATGCCAAGAGACTGCTCAGCGACGAGGAGATCGCCGCCGCCTTGGAAGACCTGCCCGGATGGGAGCGCCAAGGAGACAAGCTGGCGGCAACTTTCAACTTCTCAGACTTCTCCGAAGCCTTCGGCTTCATGTCCCGAGTAGCACTGATCTCCGAGCGCCTCTTTCACCACCCCGAGTGGTCCAACGTCTGGTCCACCGTAGAGATCGCCATAACCAACCACGCCGCCGGTGGCCTCACTGAGCTGGATCTCGAATTCGCCCGCCGCGTCAACGCCCTGGTCTGAAGCAGAGACTCAGACGAATTGGTCTGCCTGATCAGACTTTTCCTGTGAAAGGGTTGAGCACTGGGACTTTGAGATGTTCGAAGTCGCGGGTGTTTCTTGTGACCACGGTGAGTCGGTGGACGATGGCGACGGCGGCGATCAGGGCATCTTGTAGCAGGTTGTCGGCTTGCCGGTGCATCAGCCGGGCCCATTCGCGAAATGCGGCCGCGTCTACTGGCAGAACTTCGTAGGCATCTAGCACCCGCTCCAGCCAGGTCTCAATCTCTTCGGCCTTGTCCGGGTCTTGCTCGCGGGTGATTTCGATACCGGCTTGAATCTCGCCGATTGTGACCGATGAGAGATGAAGCTGATCGGCAGGGATGTCCTGTATCCAGTTCAGCACCGATTGGTGGGGACGAGGGCGACGTAGCTCGGAGACCACATTGGTATCGAGGAGGTACATGGGCAAGGACTAGTCGAAGGACAGCGGTGCTCGTTGACGGAGTTCCTGTCGCGGCGGGATCAACGATTCAGTGCGGGCATCCGGGTCCAGAAGCAACTCTTTAAGGTTCGGCTTAGCCCTGCCAATCAGTCGGCGCCACTGGTCGATAGGGACCACCACCGCCGTCTCTACCCCCCGCTTAGTCACAACCTGAGGACCTTCAGCAAGGCTGGTTTCCAGCAACTCGCTGAATCGAGCCTTCGCCTCCTGCACCTGCCAGACCTTTTCTTCCATGCTGCCTCCGGTCATAAACTATCTAGTCAGCACACTAGTCAGAATACTGATCAGCATATATCGGATTTAGGCAATGCAGCTAGAAGCACGAGGCGAGGCCTTGCATCTCCGTTTCGACCTGGCCTTGGAGCCAGTCTCCGAGATATTGCTCGGCTAGGCAAAAGGGTCCCTTAAAGTTGAACTCGTAGGAATGGGTCACGTCGGTGGTCCCGTCTTGGCACTCGTGGCAAGCGATCGTCCCGGTGAAATCGAAAACCAGCCGGGCTGGTTGGCGGGGTGCCGCCGTGAAGGTCAGCTTGGTCCAGGGTTCCAAAATGAAATCTTGCCGGTCTGGTGCCGGTGGCAAGCCCTTAACCTTGCCCCAGATTATTGCCGAACCCCGCCCCTGGTCATCTGGGCCTTCCACAGAACGCACTCGCTTGATCTTGGGGTCAAACTGGCGGTACTGATCCAAGTCGAGCACGAACTCCAAGACATCCTGCGGACTCGCTCCCACATTCACCGTTGCTTGCGCGGTGATGGTCACACCTAGAAAGTAGCCAGTATGAGTGGGTCTTCTCAGCAATGCTGAATTTTCGTATGCCTCAGTTCAGCTAGAGCCTCAGATGTGGCCTCCAGCGCGGCCAGCCGCTCCGCGGCCTTGACGTCGTGGCTGGCGGCACGCTTGGAGGATTGCAATTCCTCTCGGACGATCCGCTCGGCAGCGACCGCATTGTGCTGGCGCGCCATCTTGGCCACCGCTTGAGACTTCATCGCCGCCACCCCGCTATTTTGCGAGCAGAACAACCTGGAGATGGAACTCCTCTGCTTCCAGCACTTTGCGAAGCTCGTCATCGTTGCTGGCAGAAACCACAACGAGTTGGGTATCTCCGCGAGTGCTAGCTCCGGATTGGGCCAAGTTCAGAGCAACCCCTCGATCAGGGCCGCCGATCTGATCCACTACGCAGGTCGGTCCACCGGGGTCATAGATCGGTGGTTCGACACTGGGAGACCCGATGGCGTAGTTACCCCTCTCATCACTGACTACCAACGAACCAGGAATCGCGGGGTCGAAGGCGACTCCTCCGAACGTGTGTGCTGGCCCATCTGGTCTGTGCTCTGGAATGTTTGAGGCTTCCGCGACTTGGGATGTGTCAGCTTCTGGAGGGCGTTCATCCATCAGCTTGTTCCAGTACGACGAGATCGGCGTTGCCCCCACCGAGGAGAGCGCGTCGATGCGGTCAGAATCGTGGGGAGACACACACGTCACCCACCGGGTTGAGCCCAGGTCGCCGGTCAGGAGTTCGGCCACTCCTTCCCAGAGCAGGGGATTCTGCAAACACAAGTCATCAACCCATACGTGATGGGGTTGCTTGGCTAGTCGAAAGAAGCCAACAACAGTGCCATCGTGGACGAACACGCTTGCGTGCTGATCGGGAGATCCAACCGCAAATTCCAAGAACTGTGCGTGCGCCTCATCAGCCCCAGCCCGAGGCCGAAAATACACCGGCGACCAAGTGGCAAGCTGACTACGCATCGCCGACGTCAGCTCCAGGATCTCAGCAAGGTCTTCTGCCTGTGCATCTCGCACTCTCATGGGCAGTCCCCTCCCTGGCCGTGGATGATCGGGTGGGTTTCCGAAGCTTCGCCCGTCATTATTGCGGCCAAGAGTCGAGGTCTACTCGCAGGCTGCCATCGAGGAGGGCGGCTCTGCATGCCTCGATGACCTGTTCGGCCGGTGCGTCCGACGAGATGACATGAGACTCAAGCTCTCCCAGGTCGGCGAACTGGTCGTACATGGTTTCGGCACCAGAGGTCTCGGGCGTATCGCCACGCCCCTGCACTCGTTGCGACGCCGTGGCGCGCTTCGGTCGCAGCACGAGGTACTGCACACGGATTTCACGATCGCCAAGGCGTCGGGCAACCAGACCTAGGAACCACGGCCCGACAATTCCATCCCAGACGACCGTGTAGCCGGCATCGACATATGCAGCCGCAGCGTCCGCGACGGCCACCATTACGGCAGCATTCTGGCCGTGCGCCTCCGGTAGCCATGGTGCAACAAACCCGGACCGGATGGACCTAAAGAACCAGTCCGACTCCAGATGGACACCTCGCTCGTAACTCAAAGCGAGAGCGGCGCTCACGGTCGTCTTCCCCGAGCCCGGCGGGCCTGACACGATCACTACTTCTCCTCGGGTCACGGAGAGTGAATGTAGGCGATAGCAGTTACAACTCCTTGGCGTTTCTTGAGGCAGCCGGAGTCAGCTTTAGTCGAAGGCCAGGGTTTCGCAGCGTTGGAGGGCTCGGTCTGCGGCGGCGCGGTCGGGGATGAGGATGGCGGTGAGCCAGACGCCGTTTTGCTCTATGAGGATGTCGGCGGCTCGGCGTTCGATGTCGGCTCGGGGGAGGTCGGGGCGGGCGGCGGCGATGAGTTCGGCGAGCTGTTCGAGATAGCGGCGCTGGGCGGTTTGGTTGATGTCGGCGAACTGGGGGTCGACACCGGCCAGTGACCAGAGCTGGAGCCGCAGGCTCAGGTAGTCGGGGGCGAGGAATGCGGGGTCGAGGGCTCGTTGCAGGCAGTAGCGGAGCTGTTCGGCGGCATCCGCGTTGGGTGGGGGAGTGACCAGCTCCAAGTCTTGGTCGCCTACCCGTCGCAGGGCTGCGCAAATGAGCGATGTCTTGTTGTCGAAGTGGTAGTTGGCCAGGCCCACTGCGACGCCGGCCTCCCGGGCCACGGCCCGCATGCTGACCCCGGCGATGCCCTCCCGGGCCAGAACCGCAAGGGTGGCATCCAAGATCCGCTCGTCGGCCATGACCAATGTGTCGGCCACGGTCAGAATCTCATTTGCTGGATCTGGGCGGAGAGGCCGCCGTCGAGCACCCACAGCTGGCCAGTGGCGTAGCGGGCCTCATCGGAGACGAGCCAGTGGACCAGGTTGGCCATATCGGTAGGGGTGCCGATGGTGCCGAGCGGGTGGATTCGCCTGGCTTCGGCGTGGGCATCCGCTAAATCGACATGATCAGGGTAGAACTGCTCCAGCATCGGGGTGTCGATGTAGCCGGGGCAGATGGCGTTGACCCGGATGCCCTCACGACCATGGTCGCAGGCCATCGCCTTGGTCAAAGCGTGCACTGCCCCTTTGGTGGCGCAATAGGCGGCCAGCTTGGGGTCGGCGATGAAGCCGTCGTAGGAGCCGAAGTTCACGATCGACGCATGGTCTGACCGGCGCAGCAGCGGCAGGGCGTGCTTCGAGGTCAGGAACGTACCGGTCACGTTGATGGCGAAGATGCGATCCCACTCCTCGAGCGACGTGTCTTCGACGGTCTTCTCGATCTCGATGCCGGCTGCGTTGACCACGATGTCGAGGCGGCCCCGAGCCGACTCAATGGCAGCGATGCCGGCGATGACCTCGTCTTCGGAGGTGACATCGAACCGGAGGAATTCCCCAGCCGGGGGCTCGCCCTCCACACCTCCGTCGTCGCTGAGTCCGGCGGCGTAAACGTGGGCACCCTCGTCAACGAAGCGGCGGCAGACGGCCCGACCCGCCCCACCCCGGCCGCCGGTCACCAAGGCGACCCGTCCTTCCAACGTTCCGGTCATGAAGTGACTCCCTTGTAAGCGTCCAGCACGAGTCCGTGGAAATGGTGCACGGCGTGTTCAGACAGCCCCGACCCGCTCGGGTCGTACACAATGCGGCCCTGCTGGAACGCCGGAGTGGACATACCCCGCTGCACGCTTTCCACCAAGTTGATGTCTTCCACCTGGAGCACCTCATCGAGGTAGCGGATCGACTCCAATTCCGCCTCGTTGGGCTCGGCGGTCTCCAAGAAGAAGTCGTAGGTCTCATAAGTGAGGTCGGGACCAGCGGGGATGACCTTCAACACGATGAAGTTGCCTCGCCCGGGGTACCGCATCATGCAGGTATTGGGCCACAGCCACCACACCGCGTGGTCGGTCACCGTGGCCTTGCTCACGTCGTAGGCGGTGTTGGCGTTCTTGCCGGCCTCAGCCATGTGGCTGGAGTAGATGCCGTGGGTGGTCACCACATAGGTGTCCATGTCCACCAGCGACACGAAGTCCTTGTGGGCGATGTGGCAGTGGTAGCACTCCAAGAAGTTGTCCACCACGTTCTTCCAATTGCTGTTGATCCTGTAGGAGAGGCGATGCGCGTGAGTGAGCTGCTCGACATCCGGGGCCCAGTGGGCGATCTCGGCCCCCAGGTCGCCCGACTGCTCCTGAAGGGGAGCGGCCTCGGGGTCGAGGTTGACGTATACGAACCCGCCGAACTCGGTGATCTGCACCGGGTCGAGGCAGATCTGATCGGTGTCGAAGTCGACGAGGTGATTGGTGTGGCGAGCGGCTTGAAGCTGACCCGACAGGTCATAAGACCAGCCGTGATAGGGACAGACCAGGTTCTTCAGCTGGCCTTCGCCCTCAACAAGCTCGTGGGCCCGGTGCTGGCACACGTTGTAGAACGCCCGTAGCTCCCCATCGAGGCCGCGGATGGCGAAAATCGGCTGCCCGGCGATGGCTTCAGCCACAAAACTGCCTTGGTGGCGGAGCTTCTCGCCGTGACAGATCCACTGCCAGGTCCGACTGATGATTGCCGATTGGTCTGCGTCGAACCACCGCTTCTTGGTGTAGGCATCGGAGTGCAGTGAGAGCGAAACGCCGGGGTCGGGGTGCCAACCCTGTCCGATATCGACAGCAGACTCTCCGCTCATTGCCCAAGTCCGTGTATTGGGCCGTGTATTGGGCCGTGATTTGGAATGCGTTTCCGCAGCACTGATTCCAATCTAGCAGCATTGAACGACCGTTCAAGATGTGACGGTCTGGCCGGATCAGGAGTTGGCTTGGGCCTCTTCGACAGCTTGGGTGAGGGTGTGCCACGAGAGGGTGGCGCACTTGATGCGGACCGGGAACTTGACCACGCCTTTGAGGGCTTCCAAGTCGCCGAGTTTGACGTCGGCGCTGTTGCCGTTGGTGGGGGCGGGGTTGTCGGGGTCGGGCTCGATCGACATCATCGATCTGAAGGCATGGTTGAACTGTTGCAGCTCCTCGACAGTGCGGCCCTTGACGGCGGCCGACATCATCGACGAGGAGGCCTGACTGATCGAGCAGCCTTGGCCGCCGAACTTGATGTCTTCGATCACCCCGTCGGCCACTTGCACATAGATGATCACCTCATCACCGCACAGGGGGTTGAAGCCCTCGGCCCGGACGGCAGGCGGAGTGTCCAGCTCTCCCCGATTGCGGGGATTGCGGTAGTGGTCGAGGATGATCTCGCGGTAGAGATCTTCAAGGTCAGGCATGGCGACGGTTCAACAGTCTACGGGCGAGGACTCAGCGATATGCAGTCTTTCTTCATTCAATACTTCACTCAATAAAGAAGACGTCAGCTTCGCCAAGCGCATCAGCCAGGGCATCGACGTCGGACTCATCGTTGTACACATACATCGAGGCCCGACTGGTGGCGGCGCAGCCCAACACCCGCATCAGCGGCTTGGCGCAGTGGTGGCCAGCCCGCACGCACACCCCGGATCGGTCCAGCACCTGGGCCACATCATGGGGATGGATCCCCTTGTACTCGAACGACAGCACTCCGCCCCGCTCCGCCGGCTCGGTCGGCCCGTGGATGGTGATGTCGTCGCCGTAGCGCTGATTCAGGGTCCGCAGGGCATAGCCGGTTAGGGCCACCTCGTGCTCCCGCACCTGCTCCATCCCCAGACCGGTGAGATAGTCCACCGCGGCTCCCAGTCCAACTGCTTCGGCGATGGGCGGGGTGCCGGCCTCGAACTTCCACGGGACCGCGGCGGTGCTGAACCCCTCCTTGGTCACGTTGAGGATCATCTCGCCCCCGCCCAGGAACGGCGGCATGGCCTCGAGCAGCTCGGGCTTGGCCCACAGCACCCCGATTCCCGTGGGGCCGCACATCTTGTGGCCGGTGAAGGCCACAAAGTCGGCCCCCATCTCTTTCACGTCGGTGGGCAGGTGGGGGGTGTACTGGCTGGCGTCCACCATCATCAGCGCGCCGGCATCGTGGGCGGCGTCGGCCAATTGCCGGATGGGATTGATGGTGCCCAGCACGTTGGACACCGCGGCCACACTCAGCAGCCGAGCACCGTCGAGCAAACGGTCGAGATCGGTCAGATCCAGGTGGCCATCGCTGCGGATGGGGATCCAGCGCAGTTCGATGCCCTGCTCGGCGGCCAGCATGTGCCAGGGGACGATGTTCGCGTGGTGCTCCAATTCGGTGATCACCACCGGGTCGCCCGGCCCCAGATTGGCCCGGCCCCAGGTTCGGGCCACCAGGTTGATGGCCTCGGTCGCGTTCTTGGCGAAGACGATCTCAGAGTCCTGGTCGGCTCCGATGAAGTTGGCGACCTTCCTCCGAGCCTCTTCCAAAGCCTCGGTAGCCTCCACCGCCAGCTGGTACGACCCTCGATGGACGTTGGAGTTGAAGCGCTCGTAGTAGTCGGTGACTGCGTCGATCACCGGCCTGGGCTTGTGGGAGGTGGCGGCCGAGTCGAGATATACCAGGCGACGGCCATGCACCTCTCGGCACATGATCGGAAAATCGGCGCGAACAGCAGCAGTATCTAGCGCCATGCCTCGTACCCTTCGGCGTCGAGCTGCGCGGCAAGTTCGAATCCGCCGCTGGCCGCGATCTTCCCGTTCATCAGGATGTGGACGTGGTCGGGGGCCAGATGGTCCAGCAGTCGGCGGAAGTGGGTGATGGCCAGCACTCCCATCTCGGGGCGAGAGGTCCGCACTTCCTGCACTCCGTTGGCCACGATCTTCAACGCGTCGATATCCAACCCTGAGTCGGTCTCATCCAAGATGGCCATCTCCGGCTCCAAAATGGCCAGTTGGAGCACTTCATTGCGCTTCTTCTCGCCGCCGGAGAACCCGTCGTTCAGATAGCGGTCGGCAAACGAGGGGTCCATGTCGAACCGCTCCATCCACTCCATCACCGCCAACCGCAATTCCAGCACCGACAAGTCGATGCCCTTGCGGGCCGACAGCGCCTGGCGCAGGAAGTTCATCACCGACACGCCGGGGAACTCCTGGGGGTACTGAAAGGCCAGGAACAATCCGGCCTTGCCCCGCACATCGGCGGGCCAGTCGGTGATGTCATCGCCCTTGAAGCGGATTCGCCCCCCGGTCACCTCGTACTCGGGGCTGGCCAGCAGCGCGCTGGCCAGAGTTGACTTGCCCGAGCCGTTGGGCCCCATGAGGGCGTGTACTTCACCGGCCCCAACGGTGAGATCGATGCCCGACAGGATCGGGATGCCGTCTTCAGCGGTAGCGACGTGCAGGTTTTCGACCTCAAACAGCGGGGCCTCGGGGGGGCTCACCAGATCAGTCTACGCCGGAGGGGGTGCTATCCCTATCACCGGAAAGCCGTGAGGCGCACCCACGAGCGGGCCTACCAGCCCCGGTCGATCCACTCCTGGAGATGGGGGGCCTCGGTGCCGATGGTGGTCTGGTCGCCGTGGCCCGGCAGAACCATGGTGTCAGCCGGCAGGGGGGAGAAGATCCGCCGGTCGATGGACTTGATGATGGTGTCAAAGTCACCACCCTCAAATCCGGTGGCCCCGGGTCCGCCCGGAAAGAGGGTGTCGCCCGAGAAAAAGATGGGCGAGCCCTCCAAGCGGAACGACATCGACCCCGGCGTGTGACCGGGCGTGTGGACGCAGTGCAGGCGGAGCCGGCCCACTTCGATCACCGACTCGTCCTCGAGCAGGTAGTCATAGGAGTCGAGCATGGCGGCATCCTCCGCGGTCACCCCCACGTCGTAGCCGGCGTCGCGCACCGCGGGGATGGCCTGAATGTGGTCCCAGTGCCCGTGGGTCTCCAGAACGGTTCGGACCCCAAGAGCGGAGCACATCTCCAGCAGAAGATCGTGTTCGTTGGCTGCATCGATCAGCACCGCATCGCCGGTTTGGCGGCAGCGGAGGACGTAGACGTTGTTGTCCATCGGACCTACGACCACTTTATGGATCTCGGCCTGGGTGTCTTGCCAGTGCAAAGTCATGGCGGGCTCTTCTCGCTCTCCGACTCAGAGAATACTGAGACTCAGGGAAAACTGGTTGGCCCCACGATTGTGCCCTATCTGTCGGGTCCATGACAGGTTCGGGCGTGGCTACATGAAGTGCGGTCTAGTAGAAACAGAGCCGTGAACTTTGCCTTCAGCGAGGAACAAGAAGAGCTGCGGCGCTTCGTGCGGCAGTTCTTGGAGGACAAATCCCCGGAATCGGAGGTCCGTGACCAGATGGACACCGAAAAGGGCTACGACGACGCCGTCTGGAACCAGATGGCCGAGCAGCTCGGATTGCAGGGCCTCATCATCCCCGAGGAATACGGGGGAAGCGGATTCAGCTATATCGAGCTGATTGTGGTGCTGGAGGAGATGGGCCGGGCGCTGCTGTGCGCTCCGTTCTTCTCCAGTGTGGTGCTGGCCGCCAACACCCTCATCCACAGCGGTGACGAGGAGGCCAAGAATGCGCTACTGCCCGGTATCGCGGCCGGTGAGACGGTGGCCGCGTTGGCCTTCACCGAGGAGAACGGCCGCTGGGACGAGTCGGGCATCACTGTGGAAGCGAGCGCCGACGGCGACGGCTGGCGCATCAGCGGTACCAAGATGTTCGTGATCGACGGCCACACCGCCGATCTGGTGCTGGTGGCCGCCCGCACTGCTGGCGGGGTGAGCCTGTTCTGGTGCCCCAGCGATGCTGACGGACTGACCCGCACCGCGCTGTCCACCATGGATCAGACTCGCAAGCAGGCCCGCTTGGACTTCGACAACACCCCGGTCACGCTGATCGGCGCCGAGGGCGGGGGCTGGGCCGTGCTGGAGCGGGTGCTCGACCTGGCTGCGGTGGCCCTGGCCGCTGAGCAGGTGGGCGGTGCCCAGATGTGCTTGGACATGTCGGTGCAGTACGCCAAAGACCGGGTGCAGTTCGGCCGGCCCATCGGGTCGTTCCAGGCCATCAAGCACAAGTGCGCCGACATGCTGCTGGAAGTGGAGTCGGCCAAGTCGGCCGCCTACTACGCCGGTTGGTGCGCCTCGGAACTGAACGACGAGCTTCCCTCGGTGGCCAGCTTGGCCAAGGCCTACTGCTCGGAGGCCTACTTCCACGCCTCGGCGGAGAACATCCAGATCCACGGCGGGATCGGCTTCACCTGGGAGCACCCCGCTCACCTGTACTTCAAGCGGGCCAAGTCGTCGGAGCTGCTGTTCGGCGACCCGACGTACCACCGCGAGCTCCTGGCTCAGCGCATCGGCATCTGACAGCTCTAATCATCATCGCCGCAGTCTTGGTGGTCGGGCTGGCCGCCTACGCGGTGATGCGGGCGTCGTCTCGTCTGGCCCATACCCGGGCCCGGGCCGTGTACGACCTGTACGAAGCAGTGGAGTTCGTAGCTGAGCGTCTGCCCGACGAACTGTCGGCCAAATTGAGCTACGACGATGTGGAGGCGGTGCTGCTTTGGCGGCTGGATCACCTGCGACTCCAGGGCTCTGCCACCTACGGCCGGGGTGATGTGACCGCGGCCGAAGCAGAGGGCCGGAACGAAGAGGTGGTGACCAGCGACGACGACTCGGTGGACTATGTGCTGGCCAAGGCCACTGAGTCGGGCCGCGACGTCGACGCCCTCGACGTGGTGGTGGTGCTCGACTTGGAGAGCCAATACCTCGAAGCCATCGGTGCGCTGGGCCCTCCAGCCGAAGAATCCGATCAACAAGGCGGTACGGTTTAGAGATGGACAGGCCGCGGTCGTTGGAGGGCTTCCGGTACGTGGGCGACAAGCGGTCCCAGCTGGTGTACGACTTGGACGAGATCAACGACGAGTCGGTCATCGAGGAGCTGGTGGCATCGGAGCAGTTCTTGGTGTTCGGACCCGACACCCTGGCCGAGGCCCGCAACCGCGGCTATCGGCCCCGAGTGGTGTGAGCCGCTGGAAGTTGCCCAACTGGCCCGCACCGCGGGAGCAATTGACCGGGATCGTGATGGTGTGACGCACTGGCAGACCACCGGCGGACTGAAGCTTGCCGGGCATTTGGCCGTGCCGGAGAACCGGCGAATGAGGGCGCTGCCCGGCGTGGTGCTGTGTCCCGGGTTCCCATCAAAGGCCAATGGGGGTTCGAGGGCGGCGGAGCGGATCTATCCCTTGGCTGAGCGGATCGCCCAGAACATGGAGTGGGCCGCGCTGGTGCTCAACTACCGGGGGTGCGGCGACAGCGAGGGTGATTTCTCGCTGGACGGATGGACCGACGACATCCGCAGCGCCATCGACTATCTGAACGGGCTCGAGCAGGTGGAAGGGGTATGGCTGGCCGGATTCGGCATCGGCGGGGCGCTGGCCGCCCACGTGGCCCAGGACGACAGCCGAGTCAGGGGAGTGGCCACCATGGGAGCACCGGTGGACTTCGCCCACTGGGGTCTCGATGCCTCTCGGGTTGTTGACTACGCCCGTTCCCTCGGAATCATCTCTGCCCCCGAATTCCCCGAGGCCATAGATTCCTGGGCCAAATCCGCCCGTTCGATCCAGGTAGACCGCTGCGCGGCCGAGATCGCTCCTCGACCCATGCTGGTACTGCACGGCTCCAACGACCGGGAGGTGTCGCCCCTCGACGCCCGAGCCATCGCCGACGCCCACGGCGACGCCGGCCTCCGCATAATCAGCGGCGCCGGCCACCGCCTCCACTCCGACCCCCGCTGCATCGCCATCCTCCTAGGCTGGCTCGACTCCCAAATAACCCTCATCCCCTGACAGCTCTCCGCTCGCTAGTAGTTCAGGAGCGTCTTGATCACTGTGGCCACTTGGCGGCAAAGGTCGGGCTCCAAAGTGCCCAGGCGGTGGATGAGGCGGTTGCGATTCACCGACCGGATGAGCTCGCATTGGGCGAAGCTGGTTTCAGACAGACCATTGAGATTGGTGGCTTCTAATTCGATGTGGAACGGCAAGCCGCGATGAGTGGTTGTCAGCGGCACGACGATGATGAAGGGAAACTCCACACCTGATTGGTCAGGTTGGCTGAAGATGGAAGATGGCCCGATGACGAGCGCCGGTCGAATGGATCCGGGTTCTCCAGGATGGCGTTCTCCAAAGTCAATCAGCCAAAGCTCGTCAACTGACGCCATCAGCGACGTGGGTCTCTTCAGCCTCAGCCAGATATTCCTGCCAGGCTTCTGGATCGTTCTGGAGTTCGCCGAGCTGCCTCATTGCGTGGCGAGCGAACCGTTCACGCCAAAGTGCCTCAGCAGCGTCTCGAACTGTTGCCACTAGGGACGTGTCTGCGTCGCGGCTCATCTCCAGCAGTCGAGCGTGAGTGTTGGTGTCCACACGGATCGTGGTGGTGTCCATGAATGAAGTCTACATTATGTAGACAACAAACCAAGGGTGCATCGCGTCATAACTTGGGAAATGCCCGCTGAGGTTCAGCCCCTCAATCCATTCTTGGAGATAGGTACTGATGGACTTCATGGAGGGTGGAGATGACATTGCATCGGCCTTCGGAAAGGGTGATGGGATGGGGGTCATCTGGATGGCGGGCAATGAGGAGTGCGGCCATGCCGAGGTTGAGGGCGGGGTTGATGTCGCGGGTGACGCTGTCGCCGACAAAGACGGCTTGCTCGGGGGCTACTCCGAGTTGGTCTAAGGCAAGTAGGAACGGCTCAGGGCTGGGTTTGCCGATACCGATCTCGCCGGCGACGACAGTGGGCAAGCTGAAGCGATCGAGTCCGGTAAGGCTCAACTTGGTTCGCTGGGTGTCGGGGGCGCCGTTGGTCACGATGGCCATCGGTACCTCTGGCTGAAGCTGGCTGATTACTGGCTCGGCGTCGGGGTAAGCCTCCATGCGGTTGATGCGCTCGGCAACGAAGCGCTCGGACAGCTTTTCGACCGTGTGTGGGTCGACGGTGGTCTGGCGCTCAATCGCCTCACGCCACACGGCCTGTCGATGAGAAAGCCGCACTGCTCGGAGGTCACCTAGTTCTTCGCCGGGTCCTTCGAAGGTCGCCCACAGGGCTTCCCAACTGGCAATGCCTACCCGGCGAGCAAATTCAATAGTGGGCAGGCTCGACCACTGGGATTTGGCCTCGTCGAAGACATCTTGCTCGAGCTGGTCCGGATCGACGCTGAGCACGGCGGCGGCATGCCGGCACGTCGCCGCCATTGCTGCTTCGGCTGCGGGCCGCTCGACAACGAGGGTGTCGTCGAGATCCCAGATCACTGCTTCAACTGGAATGGGTAGACCGTCTCCTTGATTCAGGTTGGCCAGGTGATCGCTCCATTTGGGTCCACACTGCCACGGTTGATCCTGGCGTCGCCTGAACCATACTGCGAGACACATCCAATTGAGATTGGCTTGAGAGCAACTGTCACTGCCTTCCGTATCATTGTTGCATGGATTTTGGGGCTGTGACCTGCGGGAATACCCAAAGAGGTGTGCATGTCGAGGCAGTGGATGTGGCCGGGTTGGACGACGCCGGGTTGGAGGCTCGGCTGCGGTTGATCGGGTCTTCCCGCAATCGGTTGGAGGGGTTTTTGGCTGAGGTGGTGGCTGAGAAGACTCGGCGCAGCAGCTCGTTTGACGCGGCGAACTCTTTGAAGGCCGAGCTGCGGCAGTCGAGGCATCAGGCTGATCGGACGCTGCGCGATGCTGAGCAGTTGGAGAAGCTGGCGGCGACTCGGGACGCTCTGGTGGACAGTCGGATCAACTCAGAGCATGCCCGGATTTTGGGGACTGCGGCTCAGAGCGGGCCGCTGGATGAGGCCAAGATGCTGGAGGCGGCTGAGACGCAGACGCCGGAGCAGTTGCGCAAGACGGTGCGCGACCATCAAAACGAGTTGGCCGGCGATGACGGGGCCAAGCGGTTCGAGCGCCAGCGCAAGGCTCGCACGGCCAGGTTCTCTGAGCGCGATGACGGGATGTGGCAGCTGTTCGCACTGTTCGACCCGGTCGCGGCGGCGCGGATCCGCAAGGCGCTGAACAAGGCGACCGACGACGACTGGCGGACCGACAACCGCCGCGAGCACACCGCCGACCGGCACCGCCGGGCCGATGCGCTGGAGCGGCTCATCACCCGCACGGTCTCCGCGGACGGCAGCGAGCAGCCCCAGGGCACCACGCTGTTGTTGATGGCCGACTACGACCTCGTCGACGACAAGCTGGGCCGCCCCCGCCTGGCCGACGGCACCCCGCTTCCCCCAAGCGAGTTCCACCGGCTGGCCTGCGATGCCGACATCTTGTGCGGCCTGTTCAAACAAGCAAGCACCGAGCCCATCTGGATGGGCTCAACCAGCCGCCACCCCAACTTCGCTTTGCGGGCCGCCCTCGAAGCCCGAGACCAAGGCTGCATCGGCTGCCGCAAAGAACCCGAATGGTGCGTGTCGCACCACATCGTGGAATGGCAACACGGAGGCCCCACCCAACCCGACAACCTCGTACTTGCATGCCACGACTGCCACCAAAAAGTCCACCACCGAAACTGGGCCGTCGAAAAACACCCCGACACCGGCCGTCCATACCTGAGACCACCTTGGCAACAACCCCCCGAACCTGCTTTGAGACGCTGACAACGGGTCAGTGACGCGCCCGCCTAGACAGAGCGGCGGGCCCGATTGAATGTGGGTTTGATCTTCAGTCGAAGAGATCTTCGAATATGCCAGGCCAGGTGAGAATCACTCCATGTTCCTCGCAGAGCTCACTCCAATATGTGTCTGTGGGTGGATGCTCTACTGCAAGAACCGCCTGCACATCGTTCGTTCCAGGCCAATCCAGGAGGAAGGCATAGCTGAGTACCTGCCCCAGTCCAAGACGAAGCTGTCGGTCTTCGTTTTGCTTGGTCATACTCTTCACCTCGACCACGAATGCCGAATCTCCGATCTGCCACGCGATGTCGAATTGAGGCCCCTCAAATTCTGGTGACCGAGGCTCCAATCCTGCAGACCGGACAGCCTTAGCCAATTCATCTTGCACGTCCATGTGCGCTGCGGTTCCCCGGTCAATGAGATCGGGGTCAACCTCAAACACTCTCCTTCGCTCGGTCGCTTCTTGCCGAGCCGGTGATTTGTAGTCGCTGCCACCGCGCTCTTTGGTTGGTAGTGGTTCCGAAATGGCGGGACCAGTTGGGTTGAAGCCAGGTCGATGGACAGTCAGCTTGGCTAGCAGATCGCGTCCTGTATCAGTGATCGTGAGGGTACCTCCATCCAAAGGCATGATCATGCCGGCCGACTGCAACCAGCCTCGTCGTCTGCCTACTTGGGTCCGCGTCGTCCAGTTGAAGCCGTAGTTCGCCGCAGCTAGGCGTAGCTCTTCAGATGATCTGGGCTGCTCGCTCACTTCCGACAGCATTTCGCCGAAGAATTGAACTCTGCTGTGAAGGAAGGCAAGGAGTATGCCGCTGTCCTGCGACTCAATCCACTTCGATGCTGGCTTGCCAACCTTGAGCCCGTCATCTGCAAGTGTCAGCACCTCTATCCTCCGAAGAAAACTCTCAATTTTCCTGGCCTGTTTCTCGCCGGTGCCAAAGCGAAATTGGATCCACTCGGTCAGAGTGTGGGGGGACATCTCGTGCCCGTCTACTTGCTTACAGATAATGCGTAGAGAACTGAGGTAGTTGTTGTACCCCAGAGGCATGGGTTCGACGCTCGAAGTTCTCTGATCCCAACTAAGAGGGACCGGGATGTCGGCTGGGTTGGTCATAGGGGCGGTGCCAACCTAGGGAAGGCTGCGGTGGTCAGTCTTGCTTGCCCTTACCCTTTGCCTTTTGGGCTTTTTTCCAGGCTCTTACTTCGGCTAGGGCTTCGGGGCTGTCTATGTCGGCGACGGTGCGGGGGGTGGGGTCGGAGAAGGGGGCGGCGGCGGCTTCCCAGCCTTCGGGGGTCACTTCGAAGCGCTTGGCCAGCAGGGCGAGGAAGATCTTGGCTTTTTCGTCGCCGTAGCCGGGGAGGGCTTTGAGCCGCTTGAGCAGGTCTTGGCCGGTGGGAGCCTCGGCCCACAGCTTGGCGGCGTTGCCGTCGTAGTGGTCCACGATGTGGCGGGCCAGGTCTTGGGCCCGGCGGGCCATTGATCCGGGGAAGCGGTGCAGGGCGGGCTTCTCCTTGAAGGCGGCCTCAGCCTTCTCGGGGTCCATCTCAGCCAAACCCGCGGCGGAGAAGTTGTCGGGGATGCGCTCCTTCAGTCGCAGGGGTGACTTGAAGGCCCATTCCATGGGGATCTGCTGGTCGAGCATCATGGCCAGCAGCAGGGCGAACGGGTCATCGATGAGGAGTTGGTCGGCGTCGTGATCGCCGGTGACGGCAAGTGTTCCCATCCGCCTATCGTACTGGCCGCCGAAGGAAGATCACGAGGGAAAGACCGCAAGGACGTAGCCTGGAACCGTGATTCAATCGCTGGCCAAGTTGCTCACGCGTCCCAGCCTTTGGACGACGGCTATTCGGCTTGGATGGCGGTTGAGGCTGGCCCCCGATCCGGCATATTTGCGGTTCCGGATGGTCACCATGTACGGGGATTCCGAAGCCCAGCCCCGCGCCGATGACCTGGTTACCTATTTGCAGTGGTGCAGGTCTTGGGAGCGGACCACCAGGTAAAGCTGCATTGAACCGCCCCTTGCGGGCATTCAACCCAGAGGTGTGTTCTAGGTAATCCGCGCAAAGCAGCCCGGCGGGTTCACTATGGTTTCCACCATGAGCCGGGCGCTGGTGCTCAACGCATCCTTCGAGCCGCTGAGTGTGGTGTCGCCCCGGCGCGCTCTCGTGCTGGTGATGGCCGAGAAGGCCGAAGTCGTGCTGGAGTCGGGCGAGCGAATCCGCTCAGAGCGGCTCGATCTGCCAGTGCCGTCGGTGGTCCGACTGCGCTATTACGTCAAAGTGCCGTTCTTCCGCACCGGCGGGCTCAGCCGCCGGGGAGTGTTTGCCCGAGACGGCTACCGCTGCCAGTACTGCGGTCGTCACGCCGACTCCATCGACCACGTGCGCCCCCGCAGCCGAGGCGGCACCCACTCTTGGGAGAACGTGGTGGCCGCGTGCCGCCGGTGCAACATGGCCAAGCGAGACCGGCTGCTCTCGGAGACGCAGATGCGGCTGATGCGCCCTCCGGCCGAGCCGCCCCGCTCGGCCTGGGTAGCTTCGGCCGTGGGCCATGTGCCTTCCGACTGGCTGCCCTACCTAGACCCAGCAGCCGAGTCCGTCGCCCAGACTGCTTGAGCCTGTCGCGGGATGCCCGACGACATGGATCGGTGAGCACCAAGACTGAGCCTCTGTCGATCCAAGGGGGGTGGAAGGCGCACCGGCTGAGCGGAACGGTGGGGGAGTTGCATGCCCTGAGTCCCGATCCTGGCGCTGAACGGGAGGTCTGGCTGATGTCGCCCCTCGACACCGCTCTGGTGCTGGGGTCGGCCCAACCTGAGGAGACCGCATTGAGTCCGATTGCCGAAAGCACTGCGGTGGTGCGGCGCCGCAGCGGAGGGGGCGCAGTGCTGGTGGCTCCGGACCACTCGGTGTGGATCGACGTGGTGATCGGCCGGAGCGACCCGCTCTGGGATGACGATGTGAACCGGGCCCCCCTGTGGCTGGGAGAAGCGTGGATGGCGGCTCTGGCCTCGCTGGGCATCACGCACGGGGAAGTATTCGACCGCTATGAACCCGGCCCATGGGGACGGTTGGCCTGCTTCGCCAGTCGGGGGCCGGGCGAGGTGCTGGTGGCCGGGTCCAAAGCGGTCGGCATCACCCAGCGCCGCACTCGGACCACCGCACGATTCCAAACCCTCTTGTATCGCCACTGGGCCCCCGACGATTTGTTTGCTCGCCTGGCGGAGTCATCTGAGGAGCTTCGAAACACCCTCTCGTCGGCCGCCTGGCCGGTAGACGCCCAGCCCGACGACATTCACGCCGCGTTCTTAGCCTCGCTGCCCCGATAGGCGGACCAAAAGACCTCGCTGCTCAATTAAGCGGCCCAAGGGGCCTCTCTGTTCGCGTTCGCCCTTGCTTTTGCTAGCTCTTCGCGCCCGCGCTCGTTCACGTTCGCGGCTCCCCGCGAGCGCGGTGGAACCCCGACCCTCTAATTCCCTGCATAGAGTTGCGCTGGTGGGGCGATGGGGGATAGTGTGGGACGAAGTGGGAGAGAAGGGGAATTACTCGGGACCCGTTGGGGGGAATCGTGCTCACCGGTGAGCACACTCGTTCCCTGGACGACAAGGGCCGGCTCTCGTTGCCGCCGGCCTTCCGCTCGGTGCTGGCCGAAGGGGCGTACGTGGCCATCTACAGGCAGTGCCTCGGCATTTGGACCGCGGAAGAGGCCCGCAGTGCGCTGGAGCGGCTCGAGGCGGCGGTTCGGGCCGGAGAGGCCACCGGCGACGAGCTCCGGGCATTCTCCTCCAGCCTCGAACCGGCCACCGTGGATGCCCAAGGCCGGTTGAACCTCCCCTCCTCCAAGCGTGAGGTGCTGGGTCTGGACAAGAACGTGGTGCTGGTCGGTGTGTTCAACCGCGGCGAGGTGTGGGACGCGGAGCAATGGCAGTCGCTGCAAGCCGAACTCGGCGAGGCAGACGTAGACCGGTGGTTGTGATGTGGATTCGCAGACAGACAACAGGGTCGGTGACCTCCATGTAGGCCGACCAGGAGTGCGCTCATGGGCAGTCCTCCGTCCGACGAGATGGAAGGCCCCTACTCCGCCCGCTTGCCATCTGACACAACCGGGGAGAAATCCCGGAGTGCGGTCGCCGGGCGGAGGACTGCCGATGGGCGACATTCTTGCCGTCCGATCCCATCGGGCGCAAAAAACAGGCCCTTCACACAGCAGTCTGCTGAGCCGCCAGGGAGGTGAAAAATCATGAACGGGGGGACACCGACAGCGATCGAACGTCGTTTCGCCCATCACCCCGTCATGGTTACAGAAGTGGTGGAGCACCTGTCTACGGTCCCGTCGGGAGCCTTTCTCGACGCCACCGTGGGCGGGGGAGGTCACGCTCGGGCGCTCTTGAACGCCCGCCCTGACCTCTCGCTAATAGGCCTCGACCGTGACCCCTCCGCGGTCGAGGCCGCCACCACCGTCTTGGCTGGCCGCGGCGCCACGATCTGTCAAGCCAGCTTCGGCCAGCTGGGCGACGTTCTGGATTCCCTGGGCGTTGCTCGCATTGTGGGATCGCTGTTCGACTTCGGGGTGAGCTCTCCGCAACTCGACCAGCCCGAGCGCGGGTTCAGCTATCGCCACGATGGTCCGCTGGACATGAGGATGGACGGCGGCCAGCAGCTCTCGGCCGACGAAGTGGTGAACGCATGGTCAACAGACGAACTGGTCAAGATCCTGCGCTCTTACGGCGATGAGCGCTACGCCCACCGCATCGCCGCCGCCATCGCTTCGGCTCGGCCGATCGGGTCTACCACCGAGTTGGCCGAGGTGGTTCGCAATGCCATTCCCGCTCCCGCCCGCCGCCGGGGAGGCCACCCGGCCAAGCGGACCTTTCAGGCCATTCGCATTGCGGTGAACGATGAGCTGAACCAGATCGAGCCTGCCCTGGAAACAGCCATAAACCGGATGGCACCCGAAGGCCGGGGGGTGGTCCTCAGCTACCACAGCGGGGAGGACCGCATCGTCAAACAGGTTCTCCGCCGCCGGGCCGGACTTTCCGACGAGTCCCGCTATCTGGGGCTGCCCCGCTCTGACACCCAGGCCCCACCCGCAATCGAGTTGGTTCCCCGGGGCAGTCGCAAGCCCAGCCCTGCGGAGGTGGCCGACAATCCCCGAGCCTCCAGCGCCCGCTTTCGGGCCTTCTGCAAGCTGGGGGCCGATCAGGATGAGGTGATCGGCTAATGGTCGCCCCGCAACACCGCCCCCAACCGTCGCCGGCCGATCCGGCCCACCAGACCGACCAGCCCCGCCAGCACCTTCGGGCGGCGCCACGGCCGAAACGCAGGCTGATGCCCGTGCTGGGCTGGGCTGCGGCCATCACCGTGGTTGTCGCCCTGTTCGCCCTCGCCCTCCTTCATGCCGTGATCGTGGACCGACAAACCACTCTCGACAATCTGAATCAGCAGATTGAAGACGTTCGAGCCGTGAACGACCGATTGCAGCTCAACGTGGCCAGGGCAGAAGCTCCCAACCGCATCGTGGCCGAGGCGCTGTACCGGTTGGGGATGGTGGAGCCCGATGGCCGGACCTACCTGCCCCCGCTGGAATCGGACGAGGGTGGAGCGAGGTGAGCCCTTCCGAGGAGGTTGCCGGGCGGAGCTCGCGACGTCGCCGTGGTACGGCCATGGCGGTGGTGTTCGCCTTGGTGGCCGTGGTTCTAGGCATCCGACTGGCCGACCTTCAGCTCTTCAGCTCTGACGCCTTTGTGGAGTACGGCCAGCAGCAGCGAACCCGAACGGTCAAGCTGACCGCGGATCGGGGCCAGATCTACGACCGAAACGGGGTGGCGCTGGCCCTGTCGGTGCCGCAATGGACAATCTGGGCCGACCCCAGCCAGGTGGATGATCCAGCCGCCGCCGCGGCTGCTCTTGCCCCCGTGCTGAACATGGACGGGAACCATCTGCTCCAGTTGCTGAGCGAGCCCGACCAGCACGCCTATCTGGCTCGGACCGTGCCCGACGACATCGCTGCGGCAGTGGCCGACCTCAACATCAAGGGAGTGTTCCGGTTGGAGGAGTCCGCCCGGTTCAACCCGGCCGGCTCCCACCTGGCGCGGGCCGTGGTCGGAACCGTGGATGTCGACCAAACGGGCATCAGCGGCATCGAATACCAGTACGACGAGTTGCTGGGCGGCGTGCCCGGCGAGATGGTGCTGGAGAGCAGCCAAGACGGGCGCACGATCCCCACCGGCGCCCGCCACATCAGACCCGCGCAACCGGGGGCCGACCTGTACCTGACCATCGACCGCTCCTTGCAGTTCGAAGCCGAGCGGGCGTTGATGCGCCAGATTGAAGAGGTAAGTGCCGCCAGCGGCACCGTCATCATCATGGTGCCCGGCACCGGCGAGATCCTGGCCATGGCCTCGGTGGGTCGAGATCAAGAGGGAAATCCGGTCTCCCTCAGCGAGAACCGGGCGGTGACCTGGGCCTTCGAGCCCGGATCGGTGATGAAGAGCGTTCCGCTCTCCGGGGTGATTGAGACGGGGCTGGGCGAGCCGCACCATGTGCGCGAAGTCAATCACTGGCTTGAGCTCTACGATCAGACGTTCACCGACCACACCGAGTACGGGACCGTGCTCTACAGCATGGAGGAGATCCTGGCCCGTTCGTCCAACACCGGCACCGTGGAGTGGGCTCTGGTTCTGGGCTCCACCCGCCTGGCTGCCTACATGTCCCGGTATGGGCTGGGGTCGGCCACCGGGCTGGGCTTCAGGGGCGAGTCGTCTGGATTGGTCCCGCAACTCTTGAGCTGGAGCGGCACCGACGTGGCCAGCTTCGCTCTGGGCCAGGGCATTCTGGCCACCCCGTTGCAGGTGCTGATGGTGTACAACACCCTGGCCAACGGAGGGGTGCGGGTGCCGCCCACCCTGGTGCAATCGGCCGTCGACGCCGATGGCCAGACGATCCGATTGGAACAGGGCGACCCGGTGAGGGTGGTCTCCGCGCACACCGCCTCACAGATGACCGACATGCTGGTCACGGTTGTGCGGGAGGGAACCGGACGAAATGCCCAGGTCGAGGGCTACTCCATCGCCGGCAAGACGGGAACCGGCCAGAAAGTGCTGTCGGGCGGCAACTATGAGGACGACGAGGGGTTCAGCCGCTACACGGCCACGTTTGCCGGCTTCTATCCCGCCGAGGATCCGCAGCTCTCGATGATCGTGGTGATCGACGAGCCGGTGACCAACTTCTACGCCAGCCAGTCGGCCGCTCCGCTGTTCGCCGAATTGGCCAAGTACTCCCTCCAACGCCTCCGCATCGCCCCTCCCGCCGCCTACTTCACCCTCGGGTCCAAGTTGGGACCGGCCCCCACCCCCCAGCCGGCCCCAACCCTGGATCCGGCCGCTGCCTCCGACCCAGAAACAACCAGCACCCCCGAGCCCGCGGCCGAACCGACAGGACCAGAGCCGGTGACGGAACCGGTTGAGCCTGAAACGGTGGCCGAGCCCGAACCGGTGGCTGAGCCCGAGCCGTCGGCAACGCCTTCGCCGGTTCCCACGTCGGAACCCACCGCCGAGCCGAATGCCCAGCCTGTGGCCGAGCCGGCACCAGCCCCTGGAGCCGAGAACGGGCCATGACCGCTCCATCGATGGCGTTGCCGGTGCTGGCTGAATCTGCTCCCGGGCTGATCGACAAAAGCGGAAACGTCGAGATCACCGGGTTGGCCCACGACTCCCGCACTGTGAATTCCGGCGATCTGTTCTTCTGCGTGCCGGGCGCCCAGCACGATGGACACGACTTCGCAGCCGACGCGTTGGCCCGCGGGGCCGCGGGGCTGGTGGTGGAGCGCCCGCTCGATTTGGACTGTCCCCAGTTGCAAACCAAATCGGTGCGCCAGGCCATGGGCCCCATCAGCTCGAAGTTCTACGGACACCCCTCCCACTCCATGACGGTGATTGGGGTTACCGGCACCAATGGCAAGACCACGGTATGCAGCCTGCTGAGATCGGTGCTCGATGCCGCCGGACTGCAAAGCGAGATCCTGGGCACGCTCACGGGAGTCTTGACCACCCAGGAGTCGGTCGACTTGCAGCACCAACTGGCCTGTTGGTGGTCGGCTGGGACCGAAGCGGTGGTGATGGAGGTTTCGAGCCACGCGCTGGCCCAGCACCGGGTGGACGGCATCCGCTTCGACGCCGCGGTGTTCACCAACCTCACCCCCGACCACTTGGACTACCACCGCACCATTGAGGAGTACTTCGCCGCCAAGGCCCGACTGTTCACGCCCCAGCTATCAGACCGGGGGGTGGTGAATGGGGACGATGACTATGGCAAGCAGCTTGCGGCCGATCCCCGCATCCCCACCGTGGTCTATGACCCCAAGAACATGCCGGTCCGGCTTGGATCCCGAGATCTGGCCTTGAAGTGGAGAAAACAGGACGTGCGCCTGCCCCTCATCGGCCGGTTCAACGCCGCCAACGCTCTGGCTGCGGCGGAGACCGCTCTTCTGCTGGGTGCCAGCCCGTCGGAGGTCGTGGTTGGGCTGGAGTCGGTCGCCCCGGTACCGGGCCGGTTCGAGACCATCGAGTCGGATAGCCCGTTCACGGTGGTGGTGGACTATGCCCACACTCCTGATGGCCTGGCCCAGGTGCTGACCGCCGCCCGTGAGCTGGTGGCCGGCTCGGGTTGCCTGCGGGTGGTGTTCGGCTGCGGGGGTGACCGTGATTCCGGCAAGCGCCCGATGATGGGCAAGGTGGCGGCCGAGTTGGCCGATCAAGTGATCGTCACCTCCGACAACCCTCGCACCGAGAACCCCGAAGCCATCATCGCCGACATCTTGAGCGGTGTGCCCGAGGACTCCGGTGGAGTCTCCACCCAACCCGACCGGGCGGCGGCCATCGCCCAATGCCTCGATAGCGCATCCGATGGCGATGTGGTGGTGGTGGCCGGGAAAGGCCACGAGACCACCCAGGTGGTGGGCGACCGGGTGATTCCCTTCGACGACCGAGTGGTGGCCCGAGAGGCGTTGGCGGCTAGGGGGGCCACCCGATGATCCGCCTGCTGTTCGCCGTTGCCATTGCCGGTGTGGTCTCGGTGATCGGCACCCGTTTCTCGATCACCTTCCTGCGCAAGCACTCCATCGGCCAGCCCATCCGCTTGGACGGGCCCCAAGGCCATGTCAGCAAGGCGGGGACACCCACCATGGGGGGAGTGGCCATCGTGATCGGCGCGCTGGCCGGGTACGGCATCAGCGACCTCTACAACGGCATCTTCACCCGCACCGGCCTGATCGTGATGCTGGCCATTCTCGGCTCGGGGGTCGTCGGCTTCGTCGACGACTGGCTCAAGGTGTCCCGAGAGCGCAACCTGGGCCTCGGAAAGGGCACCAAGATCCTGGGCCTTCTCATCGTGGCGGTGGGATACGCGGTGCTGATGATCCAACTGACCGACGTCCGCACCGAGCTCTCCTTCACCCGCTACGACTCCCTGAACATCGACTTAGGGCCGTGGGGCTGGGGACTTTGGGCCGTGCTGTTGATCTTGGGCACGAGCAACGCGGTGAACCTGACCGACGGGCTCGACAGCCTGGCTGCTGGCTCTTCGGTGTTCGCCTACGCCGCCTTCGTGGCGATCGGCTTTTGGGCCTTCCGCAACGAGGACATCTACGGCATACCCCACGCCCTGGACCTGGCCATTTTGGCCGCGGCCATGTTGGGGGCCAGCGCCGGCTTCATGTGGTGGAATGCCGCGCCGGCCCGCATCTTCATGGGTGACACCGGATCGCTGTCGTTGGGCACCGGGATGGCCGCGCTGGCCTTGGCCACCAACACCCACCTGCTGCTGCCCATCATCGGCGGCTTGTTCGTGATGGAGACCCTGTCGGTGATCATCCAGGTGTTCAGCTTCCGGGTGTTCGGTACCCGAGTGTTCCGCATGGCTCCGATCCACCATCACTTCGAACTGGGCGGCTGGCCCGAGACCACCGTGATCATCCGGCTGTGGATCATGACCGGCTTCGCCACTGCGGTGGCCCTCGGACTCTTTTACGCCGACTTCGTTTCCATCGGAGGGGCAGATTGAGCCCGGCACCCGTGCTTCTGGTGGGCTTCGCCGTGACCAACCAGGCGGTCTGCGCCCAGTTGACCGAGCGCGGCCATGCTGTAGTGGCGGCCGACGATGCCCCCAACGACCAGGCTCGCCGCCAGGCCGCGGCAATGGGCGTCGATCTCATTGAGAGCCCTGCTCCTGAAGACTGGCCAGCGCTGGTGGCCGACGCCCGGGTTGTGGTCCCCACTCCGGGGCTTCCCGAGTCCCACCCTTCGCTCGGAGCCGCCGAGGTCGCGGAAACACCCGTGATCTCCGAGTTCGACCTGGCTCAGCGGTGGGACGCGCGCCCCACGCTGGCGGTTACGGGCACCAACGGAAAAACCACGGTGACGCTTCTGGCCGCAGCCATGCTGGAAGCCTCCGGGGTGCCAACGACGGTGGCGGGGAATACCGAGACACCGCTGGTGGAGGCCATCCGAGACGAGCGGCCCGCGGTTTTCGTCGTGGAGGCGTCCTCATTCCGACTGGGCCACAGCCGGTGCTATCGGCCCGCAGTGGGCGCGTGGCTGAACTTCGCCCCCGACCACCTCGACGTTCATGCGTCTCTGGCCAGCTATCGCACGGCCAAGGCTGCGGTGTGGAGCAGGGCCGACGACCAATCCATCTCGGTGGTGAACCAGGACGATCCGGTGGTGGTCGCCCACACCCCTGATCGGGGCCAGGTGGTGACCTTCGGTGTCGATGAAGGCGATTTCCGGGTGAGCGGGGGAGCCCTGCGGGCGGGGTCGGAAAAGCTGGCCGACACCGCAGAGCTGCACCGGGCCCATCCCCATGAGCTTTCGAACCATCTGGCCGCGGCGGCCGTGGCCATGGCCTCAGGCGCCCACCGGGAAGGAGTGAGGGAGGCCCTGCTGGCCTGGACCGGGCTTCCCCATCGGGTGGTCTTGGTGGCCGAGCACAAAGGGTTGAGCTTCTTCGACGACTCCAAGGCCACCACGCCCCACGCGGTGTGCGCCGCAGTCCGGTCGGTAACGCGATCCTTGGGGCAACCCGCGGGCCAAGCAGTTCTCATCGCCGGGGGACGAAACAAGGGGCTCGATCTGGAACCGATGGGTGAGGTGGCGCAAGGCGTGCGCGCAGTAGTGGCCATCGGGGAGGCTGCGGTCGAGGTTCATGAGGTGTTCGCCGGCCGCTGCCCGGTGACCATCGCCCAATCCATGGAGGATGCGGTGGGTAAGGCCGCCGAGATCGCCCAAATCGGTGACGCAGTGCTGCTGTCACCCGGCTGCGCCTCATTCGACTGGTACGGCTCCTACGCCGAGCGGGGCGACCATTTCTCTCTGCTGGTACGCGAACTGATCGGAGGATCACCATGACTACTTTCGCTCCCCAGATCCCCCGACGGGGGTTGGTGGCGGCACTCCGGTCGGCGCCGGCGGGTCAGGCCACCATGCCGTTCTACGTGCTGTTCGGGATGGTCCTCACCCTCAACGCCATCGGGCTAGTCATGGTGCTGTCGGTTTCGTCGGTCACCAATCACTATGTGGGACAGTCCACCTGGTACACCTTCCAGCGCCAACTGGTGTGGAGCGTCGGTGCGCTCTTGGCTCTGATGTTGGTTATGCGGGTGGACTACCGGCAGTGGCAGAAGTACTCCAAAGCCGTTTTGGCCTTCACCGGGCTGCTGCTGGTGGCCGTGCTGATCCCCGGAATCGGCACCACGGCAAACGGCGCCTCCCGCTGGATCTACTTCGGGCCGATCAGCTTCCAACCCTCTGAGCTGGCCAAGTTGGCCATGGCCCTCTTCGCCGCCGCGTGGCTGGCCGACAAGGCGGGCAAGGAGCGCAACACCCGCACCACGATCCGCCCGGTGCTGGTGGTGTGCAGCCTCATGTCCGGGCTCATCCTGCTCCAACCCAATCTGGGGACCGCGGTGATCATCGCGATGATTGCCTTCGCCGCCCTGTTCATGGCCGGGGTGCCCTTGCTCCCCCTCACCGGCTGGTCGCTGATCAGCGCGGCCGCGGCCGCTTTGGCCGCCTGGGGATCGGGCTACCGGCGCGACCGCTTGACCGCCATGCTCGACCCGTGGTCCGACCCCCTTGATACCGGATGGCAGACCATCCAATCGTGGGTGGGCATTGCATCGGGAGGCGCCTCCGGGGTGGGGCTGGGCGAGAGCCGGATCAAATGGGGCTTTTTGCCCGAGGCCCAAACCGACTTCATCTTCGCCGTTCTCGCCGAGGAGATGGGCTGGCTGGGCGCGATGTTCGTCATCGGGCTCTTCACCGGCTTCGTCGTGTGCGGGATGTGGATCGCCCTGCACACCCCCGATCGCTTCGGCCAAGTTCTGGCCACGGGCATCACCGTGTGGGTGGGAGCCCAGGCGTTTGTGAACATCGCCGCGGTGGTCGGGGTGCTGCCCATCACCGGTGTTCCCCTTCCGTTCCTGTCGGTGGGAGGCTCCGCACTGCTTACCAGCATGATTGCCACCGGCATTCTGCTGAACATCGCCCGCCAGACCCGAGTCGAGCCGTGAGCGAAAGCGCTCCGGTGTGGGCGGTGATCGCCGGGGGCGGGACCGCCGGCCATGTCCACCCTGGCCTGGCCGTGGCTCGGGCCCTGGTTCGGCGCGGCCACCAGCCCGAGAGCATCCACTTTGTGGGCTCGGCCCGGGGAGTGGAGCGAGATCTGGTCCCGGCGGCCGGATTCGAGTTGACCCTGCTCCCCGGACGGGGGATCAAGCGCCAGCTCACATGGCAGAACCTCAAGTCGGCCGCCGGCCTGGCCCGGGCAGTGGTCCAGGCCCGAAGAATGCTGCGGCGCTTGCAGCCCGAGGTTGTGCTGGGGCTGGGCGGCTACGCCAGCGTGCCCTGCGCCCTGGCTGCTCGAATGCTCAGGATCCCGTTGGTGGTAACCGAGCAGAATGCGGTTCCCGGTTTGGCCAATCGCTGGGCCGGGCGCTGGGCCCGAGCGGCCGCGGTGTCATTCCCCGGCACCAAGCTGCCCCGGGCAGTGCTCACCGGCAATCCGGTGCGCGATGAGGTCCAGAGGGTCAACCGGGACGATGACCGGTCGGCGGCCCGAGCCTCTCTTGGCGTGGGTGAGGGGCGGCGTCTTGTGGTGGTGGCCAGCGGGTCGTTGGGCGCGGCTCGAATCAACCGGGCCGCGTTCGAAGCTGTTGGCCACTGGGCCGAACGGGAAGATCTGGCGGTACACCATGTGATCGGTCGAAGGGATTGGGAGGAGCTGTCCCACCTGCGACCCGACCTCTCCCAGGCGGCGCTGGAATACCGGGCCGTGGAGTACGAGATGGACATGCCCACGGTGTATGCCGCCGCCGATCTGGTGGTGGGGCGAGCCGGAGCGTCGAGTGTGGCCGAGTTGGCGGTGGTCGGGCTGCCGTCGGTGCTGGTTCCGCTGCCGGGCGCGCCCGGCGATCACCAGACGGCCAACGCCGCCCACCTGGCTGCCGTCGGCGGGGCCGTGATGATTCCCGACGCCGAGATGGACGGCCCCCGCATGGTCGAAGAGGTGGAGAATCTGCTGAAGGTCCCCGGCCTTCTTGGGGCCATGGGGAGAGAGGCAGCCGGTGTCGGTCGCCGAGATGCCGACACCCGGGTAGCCGATCTCCTCGAGCAGCATGCCCATAGACCCCACCAGAGGTACCGGAGGAAGCAAAAATAGGGCCATGGTCGATTTGAGCCCCACAACCCGGGTTCATCTCTTAGGAGTGGGCGGGGCGGGGATGTCGGCTATTGCCGTGGTGTTGCATGGGCTGGGGTGTCGGGTCAGCGGCAGCGACTCGGCCGACTCACCGGTGCTCCACCGTCTGCGGGAGGTCGGGGTCGAAGTTTTTGTTGGTCACGACGCGGCCCAGGTCTCCGGCGCCGATCTGGTGGCCCGGTCCACCGCCGTGGGCGACGACAATCCCGAGGTGGTCGCGGCTGTACAGGCGGGCATCCCTCTCTATCGCCGGGCGCAGATCCTGACCGCGATCACCGCGATGAGATCCACGGTGGCGGTGGCCGGCACCCACGGCAAGACCACCACTGCGGCCATGCTGTCCCATGTGCTGCTGGCGGTAGGTGCCGATCCCGGCTTTGTCGTCGGCGCGGTGATGGCCGACGGCAGCATCGGGGCTCGCTGGTCGCAGAGCCCTTGGTTCGTGGTGGAGGCCGACGAGAGCGACGGGACCTTTGGCGAGTTGAGCGTTAACCGGGCGGTGCTCACCAGCGTGGAGCCCGACCATTTGCGCCGCGATCGCCCAGTAAGCGAACTGGAGGCCGAGTTCGCCCGGTTCTGCGCCGGTGCCGCCGATGGGCTGGTGGTGTGCGCCGACGACCCCGGTGCCATGAAGGCCTCGGAGGGCTGCCACCGGGTTCTCTACGGAACCGGCCCCGAGGCCGACTACCGCTGGCGACTCCTGCGGCGCCACCGGCACTCCATCGATGGGGAGGTGTCGTTCCGCGGCGATGTGCTCGGCTCGGTAACCGTGCCCATGCCCGGAGACCACAACGCGCTCAACGCCACGGGAGCGCTGGCCATGGCCTGCCAACTGGGGATCGACGGAACCGATGCCGCGGCCGCGTTGGCCGACTTCGGGGGTGTGACCCGCCGGTTCGAATCGCGAGGAGAGGCCGCCGAAGTCGAGTTCATCGACGACTATGCCCACCTGCCCACCGAGGTGGTCTGCTCGCTGAAGACGGCATCCGAAGGGGGGTGGGGCCGGGTGGTGTGCGTGTTCCAGCCCCACCGCTACACCCGAACCTCGCAGCTTTGGTCGGAATTCGCCCATAGTTTCCAGGCCGCCGACATGGTGATCATCACCGACATCTACTCCGCCGGTGAAATGCCCATTCCCGATGTGTCGGGTGAGTTGGTCTGGCGGGCAGTAGCCGAGGCCCACCCCGAATGCGACGTTGCCTATGTGCCTCGCCTCGGCGACGTCGCCACCCGATTGGCCGAGGTGCTGCGGCCACAGGATCTGTGTTTGACCCTGGGGGCCGGTGATCTGACCAAGCTGCCCGACCAGGTGATCTCGATGCTCGCGGGACGCCGATGAGCGCGCTTCGCTGGGATCGGCTGGCCCAAGACTTGGCTGGCGTGTTGGGGGAGCAGGCGGTGAGCCGGGAGCGCCCGATCGGACCCGACACCACCTATCGCGTCGGCGGCGCGGCCCGGGTGGGCGTGACGCTCCCCGTGGATGCTGATGTTGCGGCGATGGCCAAAGCGGTGGCCGCCCACTGCCCTGACGTGCTGGTGGTGGGCAAGGGCTCCAACATGTTGGTGGCCGAGGCCGGTTTCGACGGGGTGGCCATTTGGCTGGGCGCGGGATACGACTGGGTGGAGGTCAACGGCTTGCACCTCAAAGCGGGGGCGGCGGCGGGTCTGCCAGTTCTTGCTCGCCAAAGCGCGGCCGCAGGGCTGACCGGATTCGAGTGGGCAGTGGGGGTGCCGGGATCGCTGGGGGGAGCGGTCCGCATGAATGCCGGCGGTCATGGTTCAGACATGGCCGCAACGCTGGTGCAAGCCGAGGTCCTCGACCTGCGGCGCGGCTGCGTCGAGCAGTGGGCGCCGGGGCGGCTGGAACTGGGCTACCGGAGCTCGGCGCTGGCCGAACACCACATGGTGCTGGGAGCCGAGATGGGCCTGGCCACTGGTGATGCAGAATCATCCCAGGCCACCATCGCCGAGATCGTGGCGTGGAGGCGCGAGAACCAGCCGGGAGGGCAGAACGCAGGCTCGGTGTTCACCAACCCGGAGGGCGACAGCGCGGGCCGGATCATCGAAGCGGCCGGACTCAAGGGGCATCGGGTGGGGACTGCCTCGGTTTCAAACAAGCACGCCAACTTCTTCATTGCCGACCGGAACGGCACCGCCGATGATCTCCACGCCCTGATGGGCGAGGTGTTCGAACGCGTCCTCGCTGAATTCGATGTGACGCTGCGGCCCGAGACCCGTCTCGTGGGATTCGGAGCTGGTCCATGGGCAGGTCAGGCAGGCTGAAGTGTCCTCTGATAAGCCCACTCAAGATCCGCCCGAGGACCAGCCGGAAGGCAAGCCGGAGAGCCCTAAGCCTCAAGTAGACCTTCCTGCGGAACCTCCGAAGAGCCCTAAGCCCCAGGTCAACCCGCCCGAGGGCCAATCAGGGAGCCCTAAGCCTCAGGTCGATCCCCGCATCCAGGCCCGGCGCACCGGCGTCCGGACTCGGCGGCGTCTTCGAGTGTGGATATCTATCGGGGTTATCGCCGTGTTGGCGGCGGCGGCATACGGCGTCACCCAGAGTCGCCTCATGGACGTCGACGAGATCGAGGTCATCGGAGCCGGGCGCACCAGCACCGCCCAAGTCTTGGAGGCGGCGGGTATCGAGTTGGGGACACCGCTGTTGGGCTTGAACTTGTCTGGCCCCCGTAGATCGATCGCTGCGCTGCCTTGGGTGGATCAAGTTCGTTCCAGCCGGACGTGGGGGGGCAAGGTCACGTTCGACATCACCGAGCGCGAGGCCGTGGCCCAGATTCCCGTTGGCGAGGAGTGGGCGTTGGTCGACCGTGAGGGAAGGGTGCTCCAATTGAATCCGGTTCGCGGCGCTCTGCCGGTAGTGCAGTTCACCCCGGTCCCCCAGCCCGGCGGGTGGCTGCACGGGTTGGCCCTGCCTCTGTTGGAGGTGAGCGAGGCGCTCATACCTGTTCAACAAAGGGACATCGGGGCGATTTCTCTGATGGATGGGAAGGTGGTTGTGGATCTGCCCGGTGAAGGGCGGGCCCACTGGGGCGCCCAAGACGATCCTCACGGAAAAGCCGATGCACTAGCCCGAATACTGGCCGAAGTTGATATGAGTTGCGTGGAGATCGTGGATCTGAGCATCCCGGAACTTCCCGCCTTGACCCCAATCGACGACTGCTCGTAAGCTAGATACACCTCAACTAGAGGAATAGGTTCTAAAGCCTCAACTCTTCGTTCATATCAACCAAAAGTAGAGAGTGAAGTTTTGGGCTTTTGGAGTGAGGAATCACCATGGCTGATCCCCAGAATTATCTAGCGGTTATCAAGGTCATCGGCGTCGGCGGCGGCGGTGTTAACGCAGTCGACCGCATGATCGAAGCTGGCCTGCGCGGCGTTGAGTTCGTCGCCGTCAATACCGATGCCCAGGCGCTGCTCATGAGCTCTGCTGAGGTCAAGCTCGACATTGGTCGAGAGCTGACCCGAGGTTTGGGCGCGGGCAGCGACCCGGAGGTCGGCTCCCAAGCGGCCACCGATCACCGCAAGGAGATCGAAGAGGCGCTCAGCGGCGCCGACATGGTGTTCATCACCGCGGGAGAGGGTGGCGGCACGGGCACCGGAGCTGCTCCGATCATTGCGGAGATCTCCAAGAGCCTCGGCGCGCTCACCATCGCGGTGGTTACCCGACCGTTCGGCTTCGAAGGTCGCCGCCGGTCGGTTCAGGCCGAAAGCGGCATCCAGGCCCTCAGAGACAAGGTCGACACCCAAATCGTCATTCCCAACGATCGACTCCTCACCATTTCCGACGACCACACGTCGGTGGTGGAGGCGTTCCAGAAAGCCGATGAGGTATTGCTGCACGGCGTGCAGGGCATCACCGACCTCATCACCACCCCGGGGCTCATCAACACCGACTTCGCTGATGTGCGCATGGTGATGCAGGACGCTGGTTCTGCGCTCATGGGCGTGGGCATATCCTCCGGCGAGGGGAAGGCCGTAAGTGCAGCCCGCAAGGCCATTGCCAGCCCGCTGCTCGAGGCCTCGATCGAAGGCGCTCGCGGGATCCTTCTGAGCATCTCCGGCGGTGCCGATCTGGGCATCTTCGAGGTGAACGAGGCCGCAGAGATCGTCCAGGGCGTTGCCCACCCCGATGCCAACATCATCTTCGGCACCGTGGTGGACGAGTCGATGGGCGACCACATCCGAGTCACCGTGATCGCCGCCGGTTTCGACCGGTGGGAGGGCGAGCGGGCCACCCGGATGACGGCCGCCGACGCAGAGGGCGCTTCAGGAGTACCCGATGTGTTCGGCGACGCCGACGACGACCTGCTGTCGTCTGAAGTCGACGACGAGTTCGACATCCCCTCCTTCCTCCGGTAGCCCGGCCAGCTGAGACATTGATTTGATCAGCGCCGCAGAGGTAGCCGACCGCCTAGGCGCTCTGCGAGACCGGTTGTCCCGAGCCGGGGGCGGTCAAGTACGGGTGGTGGCGGTGACCAAGGGCTTCGGCCCTGATGCGGTGGCCGCGGCAATCGAAGCAGGCCTGGCCGACGTTGGTGAGAACTACGCCCAAGAACTGCTGGCCAAAGCAGGCGGCTTGAGCACCCAGCCTGAAGCCGCGCTTCAACCCCGCTGGCACTTCATCGGTCGATTGCAGCGCAACAAGATCCGCAAGATCGCCAACTTGGTCCACCTCTGGCAGAGCGTGGACCGCCCCGAACTGGCTGCCGAGATCGCTCGGCGGGCGCCGGGGGCCCGGGTGCTGGTGCAGGTGGACATCGCCGGCAAGGGGGGCCGGGGCGGTTGTGGTCCCGAGGACACGGCCGGGCTGGTGCAGCACTGCCGCGACGCCGGTCTGGAAGTGGCCGGTCTAATGGCGGTTGGTGCGCCGGGGCCGCCAGAAGAGGCCCGCCCTGGCTTTCGCCTGCTGGCGTCCCAGGCCGAAGACCTCGGCCTGGCCGAGCTCTCGATGGGAATGACCGACGACATGGAGGTTGCCGTCGAAGAGGGTGCCACCATGGTAAGAGTGGGCACCGCGTTGTTCGGACCTCGCCCCAGCTGAGCGTCTTCCAACTACTGCGCCCCCCTCCCCGAAACTGGGGGCTGCTTCCTGTACCATCGGAAAGGCTAAGTGATCCACTGCCGAAAGGGGATGAGCCCATGTCGTCCGTGTGGCAGAAAACCAAGTTCTGGCTCGGATTCGGAACCGAGGAGGAGTTCGCTCCTGGAGGGTATGCCGAGCAGGAATCTGACATGCGCCTCGTGTCTCAGACGCCTGATGAGCAGTATCAGATGGGCCCTGATGTCGGCTCGGTCCGCCCCGTTCCCGCCGGCGACCATCCAGAGGGCGAAGGGACCGCTGAGCAACCTCGGACCAGCTTCGTCCGCCCCATCCCCTCTACCTCCTCCAAGCCGTCGGTGGTCACCCCGATGTCGTTCGACGACGCCAAGGATGTGGCGGACTGCTTCCGAGGCGGGCAAGCGGTCATCGTGAACTTGCAGCACAGCAGCCGGGAGGTGGCCCGCCGGCTCATCGACTTCTCCAGCGGCCTGTGCTACGGACTGGACGGCCGCATGGAGCGGGTGGCCGACCATGTGTATCTGCTGACCCCCACCAATGTGGAGGTGTCGGCCGAGGAGCGCCGCCGCATGGAGCAGGCCGACTACCAGAACAACGGCTGACGCTTGCTAACCGGCTTTCGCTAAGCGGATCTGCAACCGGCCCGCGTCGATCGCAGTTTCGTTCACCAGCACCGCTTCTACCTCCGAAACAATGAGGTCCGGGTTGCCTACGGCCAGCACTTGCTCGCACACATAGGTCTGGTGGGCCTGGACTGCCTCGATGATGTCGGCCCCCGCGGTCAAGGCCAGCGTGATCCGATCGGTGACGTCCAGGTCTTGATTCTTGCGCTCAGCTTGGATCACCCTGACCACGTCGCGGGCGATGCCCTCGGCAGCCAGCTCACCGCTCACCGCAGTGTCAAGGGCCACTAGGGCGTCGTTGGTGCGCAGCGCCGCCGCAGTGGTGCCCTCCACCGGATTCAAGGCCAAATCGAACTCGCTCTCCGACAGGGTGTGGCCGGCCACCGCCACCGAGCCGTCGGAAGTGAGCTCCCACTGGCCTTCCCGGGCGGCGGCGAACACCCCCTGCACGTCCTTGCCCAGTCGCGGGCCCAGTTCCTGGCCGTTGGGCCGGAGCACGAACTGCCCATAGGCGGCTAGATCGTCGCTGAGACGGACGTCTTTCACGTTCACCTCGTCGGCAATCAAGGCGATGAACGGCGCCAGCGTGTCGGCTTCTCGGCCGGCCACGGTGAGCGAGGGCAGGGGCTGTCGAACCCGGATTCCCTCGTCTTCTCGAACTCTCAGTCCGGTGGAGCACACGTCGCGCACCCGGTCCATGGCCGCCACGAGCTGGGGGTCGGCGGGAAGCTCGGCGGGGTCGGGCCAATCGCACAGGTGAACACTCGACTCTGCGGTGAGGCCCCGATAGATCTCCTCGGACACCAAGGGCAGGAATGGCGCCAGCAACCGGGCCAGGGTGGTGAGCACGGTGAACAGGGTGTCGTAGGCATCCTGCTTGTCGTCGGCCGACGACGGCCGGGCCGGGGCCCAGAACCGGTCGCGGCTGCGGCGGATGTACCAGTTGTTGAGGGAGTCGATGAACCCCTCCAACTCGGCGGCGGCACCGGGCAGGTCGTAGGCGTCCATGCGCTGGGTAACCGCCTCGGTCAGCTGGCGGGTCTTGGCCAGGATGTAGCGGTCCAAGAGCTCCTCGGAGTTGGCCCGGGGTTTGGCCTGGATGCCGTCGGCGTTGGCGTAGAGGGCGAAGAAGTAATAGGCGTTCCAGATGGGGATGATCACCTGGCGCAGCACGTCGTCGATTCCCGAGTCGTCCAAGCGGAGATCACCGCCCCGCACGATGGGAGAGCCCATCAAGTACCAGCGCAGCGCGTCGGCCCCTTTGGTGGCGAAGATCTCCTCGGGCTCGGTGTAGTTCCTCAGCTTCTTGGACAGCTTTCGTCCCTTGGCGTCGAGCAGGATGCCGTGGCAGATCACGTTGTTGAACGCGGGCCGGTCGAACAGGGCGGAGGCCAGCACATGGAGGGTGTAGAACCAGCCCCGGGTCTGGTTGATGTACTCCACGATGAAGTCGGCTGGGAAGTGGTGCTCGAACCACTCCTTGTTCTCGAACGGGTAGTGAACCTGGGCGAAGGGCATCGACCCCGACTCGAACCAGCAGTCCAGCACCTCGGGCACCCGCCGCATGGTGGACTGCCCGGTGGGGTCGTCGGGATTGGGCCGGGTGAGCTCGTCGATGAACGGGCGGTGCAGGTCCACAGGGCGCACCCCGAAGTCCCGCTCGATCTCATCCAGGCTGCCGTACACGTCGATGCGGGGATACTCGGGGTTGTCGCTGCGCCACACGGGGATGGGGGAGCCCCAGAACCGGTTCCGGCTGATCGACCAGTCGCGAGCCCCCTCCAGCCAGGTGCCGAACCGGCCGTCGCGCACATGACCGGGCACCCAGTTGATCTGCTGGTTCAGCTTCAGCATCTGCTGGCGGATCTCGGTGACCCGCACGTACCACGAGCTGAGCGCCCGGTAGATGATGGGCTCGTCGGTGCGCCAGCAGTGGGGGTAGTTGTGCTCATAGGTGGCGTGGCGCAGGATCCGCCCCTGGTCCTTGAGCCGGGCGATGATGCCGCTGTTGGCCTCGAACACGTTCACCCCTGACCAATCGGCCACTTCCTCGGTGAAGCGGCCCTGATCGTCTACCGGAACCACCACGGGCACGCCGTTGGCCTCGGCCACCAACTGGTCGTCCTCGCCGAAGCCGGGGGCGGCGTGGACAACACCGGTTCCCTCGGCGGTGTCCACGAAGTCGGCTCCCACCACCTGAAACGCGCCGTCTTCGGCCAAGGGGGCGAAGTAGTCGAACAATGGCAGGTAGCGCCGGCCCACCAACTCGGCGCCGGCCACCGTGCCCACCACCCGGCCTTGGCCCAGCTCGGCCTCGTAGGCCTCCAGCGTCTCCGCCGCCAACACCACGTGGCCGCCGTCGTGCTCCACGATGGCGTACTCGATGTCCGGGCCCACCACCAGCATCAGGTTGGACGGAAGGGTCCACGGGGTGGTTGTCCAGGCCAGCATGCGCAGCGGCCCAGGGTCGCCGGACTCGGGTCGCAGATCGAAGGCCACGGTGATGGCGGGGTCTTGGCGGGGCCGGGTTGCATCGTCCAAGCGGATCTCAAAATTGGAGAGCGGGGTCTCGGCCGCCCACGAATAGGGCATCACCCGATAGGCCTCATAAACGAGGCCCTTGTCCCACAGCGTCTTGAACGCCCACATGACCGATTCCATGTAGGGCAGGTCCATGGTCTTGTAGTCGTTCTCGAAGTCCACCCAGCGGGCTTGGCGGGTAACGGTGGTCTCCCACTCCTGGGTGTAGCGCTGCACCGATTGGCGGCAGTAGTCGTTGAACTCGGCGACGCCGTAGGCGGTGATGGCCGCTCGACCGGACACCGAGAGCTCCTTCTCGGCCTCCATCTCGGCGGGCAGGCCATGGCAGTCCCATCCGAAGCGGCGCTCCACGCGGCGGCCCCGCATGGTGTGGTAACGGGGGATCACGTCCTTCACGTAGCCGGTGAGCAGGTGGCCGTGGTGGGGGAGTCCGTTGGCAAACGGGGGTCCGTCGTAGAACACGTATTCGTTGTCGCCCTGATCGCCCGCGGGCCGTCCCTCTACTGAATGGGCAAAGGTCTCATCGGTGTCCCACGAATCCAGAACCCGGCGCTCGATATCGGGGAAGGAGGGCTTGGGGTCGACCTCGGGGTAGTGGGCAGACGGTTCGGACAACGGGCCTCCAGGCATACTGGGAAAACAAAAATAACCCGTTCCCATCCCGGTCCAGACATTGTTAAGCCGCTCTCGGCCCGATTGCGCCATTTGATAGCAATCCGGGTTAAGCCGTTCTCAGACCATTTGGCAGTAATCCGCGGCGGTGGCGGCTACACTCCCGCCTGCAATGACCGCCAAGAAGACCGCTCGCAAGCCTCCGGCCAAGAAGCCGGCAAAGAAGGCAGCCAGCACCGCCAAGTCGGCTGCGAGCAAGACGGCGGCCAAATCTGCGACGAAAAAGCCCGCGGCCAAGCCCTCGACCAAGTCTGCAAGCAAGCCAGCGGCCAAATCTGCGGCCAAGAAGCCCGCCACAAAGTCAGCGGCCAAGCCGGCGGCAAAAAAGCCCGCGGCCAAGCCCGCGGCCAAAAAAACCGCCGCCAAGTCCACAGCCAAGAAGCCGCTGTTCGACAAGAAATATCTCGACAAGCAGCGCGATCTGCTGTTGGAAGAGCGCAGCCGCTACATCACCTCGGCTACCAGGCTCAAGGCCGAGGCCGATTCCCTGGTGGAAGAGCGGGAGCCGGGCGATGTCCAATTCGACGAAGAGTCGGGTGAGGGCGACACCTTGGCGGTGGAGCGGGAAAGGGATCTGGCCCTCAGTGCTCACGCCCGAGCGGCCGTCGACCAGATCGACGCCGCATTGGCCCGGATCGATAGCGGCACCTATGGCATCTGCCTGGTGTCGGGCAAGCCGATTCCCCGCCAGCGGCTGAATGCCATTCCGTGGGCAGCGGAGCGGGTTGAACACAAAGCCGGTGGATTCTGAGATAGCTGCTTCGATTGACGAAGATCACCGGTCTCGTCGTCGCCACAACCTGGTACTTCTGGGGGTGGCTGCGCTAGTAGTCGCCATCGACCAGCTAACCAAGTGGTGGGCGCTGGAGACGTTGGAAAACCGGACCATCGATTTGGTGTGGACGCTGCGGCTGCACCTGGTTTACAACACCGGAGCCGCCTTCGGCCTGGCCCAAGACTGGGACACCGTGATCGCTGTGGTGGCCCTGCTGTTTGTGATCGTGGTGGCATGGGCCAGCTGGGGGGGTCGCCGGCTGTCGATGCCGCCGGTGCTTCTGGGCATGGTGCTGGGCGGCGCCATCGGCAATCTGGCCGACAGGGCGGTAAGGGCCGGTGACGGGTTTCTGGGCGGGGCCGTGGTCGACTTCATCGATCTCCAGTGGTGGCCGGTGTTCAACGCGGCTGACTCCGCCATCGTGGTGGCCGGGATCATCCTGGTGCTGATTGCCCCCCGCTACCGCCAAACCCAAACCGCGGATGAGGCTGATCAGCCCGGAGAGCCCGGCGGCTTCGGAGAGTCCGATGAGCCCGATGGGCCCTGACGAGGTTGTTCCCGACGCGCTGACCGGCGAGCGCCTCGACCGAGTGGTGGCGCTGGTCTGGGAGTGCAGCCGGGCCGAGGCCGCCCGGTTGATCGACCAGCAGAAAGTAGAAGTCAACGGCACTCCGGCGGCAAGCCGGTCGCAGCGGCTGATGTCGGGGGACCAGATCCGGCTTTCCGAGGCACCGGCCATGGGACAGCCGCTACCAGGGCCCGATCCCGAGGTGGAGTTGAACGTGGTCCATGCCGATGAATGGGTAGTCGTGGTGAGCAAACCGGCCGATCTGGTGGTGCATCCTGGATCGGGCCACGCGACGGGGACGATGGTGAACGGCTTGCTGGCCCGATTTCCCGAGATCGCCGGCGTGGGAGAACCGGAGCGCCCCGGCATTGTCCACCGGCTCGACCGAGGCACTTCAGGGCTGCTGATGGTGGCCCGCACCCAGCACATCTACGAGGCCCTCACCGCCGCACTGGGCCGGCGGGAGGTGCATCGGGGCTATGTGGCCCTGGTGAGCGGGATGCCGGCCGACGATCGAGGGGTGATCGACGCCCCCGTGGGACGCTCCACTCGCTATCCCATCAAGATGGCGGTGACCGCCGACGGCCGGCCGGCCCGCACCCACTACCAGGTAACCGCTCGCATGCCCGCCCCCACCGAGCCAACTGAAGAGTCGGTGCCGTTCGACACTGCACGCCTGGAGCTGCAACTGGAAACCGGGCGCACCCATCAGATCAGGGTTCACCTGGCTGCCATCGGCCACCCGGTTCTGGGTGACGACCTCTACGGCGGCCCCGATGCCCCCGGCATCAACCGCCCCCTCCTTCATGCCCACACCCTGGGCTTTGCCCATCCCGACACAGGCGAGCAGCTCCGATTTCAGGTGGATCCCCCTGAGGACTTCTCCCGCCTCTATCGGCTTCTCTGCGGATAGCCAGATTCGATCAAACCTGAGTCAGTCGGACCCCGGCCAGGGGAGGAGGCCGCGTGCCGCCTTGGCAATGTCGTCCAGGGAGTAGTCGCTCAGCAGGTCGTGCATGATGTCGCCCACGTGGGTCCAGATGGCCAGCAGCACGCATTGGCCCTCGTGATCGCAGGCACCGTCACTATGGGGCTGGCCGAAGTCACCCAGCACTATGGGCCCGTCCACCGCGCTCACTATCTCGCTCAACTTGATCTCGGAGGCCGGTCGGGCCAGGGCGTAGCCACCCCCCGCACCCCGCTTGGAGCGCACCAGGCCGGCACCCTTTAGCGCTTGGAGAATCTGCTCTAGATAGGGCTGGGGTAGTCCGGTGCGCTCGGCGATGTCTCGGGCCGAAGTGGGACCGGACTCGTCGGGGTGCAGGGCCAGAGACAGCAGCGCCCTGCTGGCGTAGTCACCTCGAGTCGACACCCTCACGAGCCATCACACTACTTCTCAATCTTCCCCGCATGGTTGAGCCGATAGTTTGAATGCCGAATGGGAAGCCCAAGCCAGTACAGCCCTCCAGCAGCCAGCGGTGGGATCACCGGCTTTCCGGTGCTGCCCGACTACCGGGAGTCTTGCCTGAGCAATGTGGTGCCGGCCCTGCTCGGCCCGCCCGATGCCGCCCGGTGGCTGCCCGATCCAATCCGTGAGGCCAAGGCAGTGGTGCTGTTGCTGATCGATGGGATGGGGTGGGAGCAGCTCCAAGACCGGGCCGAGCTGACCCCGGTGATGTCGGCCATGGAAGGAGGTCCCATCACCACGGTGGCCCCGACCACCACTACCACGGCCCTGACATCGCTGGTCACCGGGGCGACGCCAGGCGAGCACGGCCTGATCGGCTACCAGATCTACATCCAGGGGCAGGTGCTCAACGCCCTGCGGTGGACCGCGGGTGCCAAACCGTCTGATGCCCGCAAGTCCCTCGTTCCCGAGCAGGTCCAAACCCGGCCCGCCTTCTTCGGGCGCCGGGTGCCGGCAGTGGGCCGCAGCGAATTCCGGGGAACCGGCTTCACCCGGGCTCATCTCGACGGGGTGGACCACAGGGGGTACAAGCTGACCAGCTCCATCGCCGTAGAGGTGCAGAAGCTGGTGGAGGGGGGTGAGCCGCTCGTTTACGCCTACTACGACGGGCCCGACCGGATTGCTCACGAGTACGGGTTCGGCCCCTACTTGGACGCCGAGTTCGCAGAAGTCGACCGCCTGGTGGCCCAGATCCTGGCCGTGCTGCCCCCAGAGGCGGCGCTGCTGGTGGTGTCCGACCATGGACAGGTCATGGTGGGCGACAACAAGGTGGAGCTGGCCCGCGACGTTCTCGCCCTCACCGCGGTCACCTCGGGAGAGGCTCGATTCCGCTGGCTCCACGCCCGTCCCGGGCGAGCCGGCGAGCTTCTGGACGCGGCTTCCGAGCGCTATGGCCGCCATGGCCTGGTGGTAAACCGCCAGCAGGTGCTGGACGAGGGCTGGTTCGGTCCCCATGTGGGGCCGGAGGCCCGGTCTCGGATGGGCGACGTGGCCCTGGTGCCCTGCGACCCGGTGGCCTTCGTGGAGCCCAAGCCCGTGCCTCAGAGCCAAACCGGGGGAGGGGGCCGGCCCACGTTTGAGCTGCTGGGCCGCCATGGCTCGCTGACATCGGCGGAGATGTTGGTTCCCTGTCTGGCCGCGTTCGGCGCCCGCGCCTGAGGATGTGCCCGAACTCGCCGGTGGGCGGGTAAATTTCCAGCCATGTCAGACACCGGTCAGTTGGCCAGAGGGTAGGTTTCCAGCCATGTCAGACACCGGTCAGCCGGCATCGGCTGAGCCTGCGGAGATCGTCCACGAGACGCCGCCCGTCGACGGCGACCCGGCGGAGCTCGCATCGGCCCGGGAGGCCATCGAGCAGCCGGCCAAGGTCATGAGGGTGGGCACGATGATGAAGCAGCTCTTGGACGAGGTGCGCGACGCCTCCCTCGACGAGTCGAGCCGCGACCGGCTGAGAGAGATCTACGAAACCTCGATCGAAGAGCTGGGCTCCGCGCTGTCGCCCGACCTCAATGAGGAGCTCGACCGCCTGATCCTGCCCTTCCCCGAAGACCACCCTCCCAGCCAAGCCGAGCTCCAGGTGGCGAAGGCCCAGCTGGTGGGCTGGCTGGAGGGCCTAATCCAGGGCATCCAGGCTGCTTTGTTCGCCCAACAGGTGTCGGCGCAGCAGCAGCTGGCCAACATCCGCGCCGAACTTCCCCCCGGCGCCGCCCGCCTCCCGCACGACAAAGCACCGGGAACGTATCTCTAGCGGTCCAATAACCATGGAAAACGCGGGAATTCTCGGGAGACGAGCATGGGCCCTCCCGTCTTGGTATGGTCAGAAACTACAACTCTGTAGTTTTCCACAACCTAGCCACAGATTGTCCACAGGAGTGCTGTGTCCAGTTCATTCACCCACCTCCACGTCCATACCGAGTACTCCATCCTCGACGGTGCCTCCCGGGTGAGCGAGCTCGTCCAGGCCGCCGCCGCCGACGGGCAGCCGGCGCTGGGGATGACCGACCACGGCAACATGTACGGGGTTGTCGACTTCTACAAAACGTGCCACTCCGAGGGAGTCAAGCCGGTGATCGGCACCGAGGCCTACATGGCCCACGAGAACAGAAGTGAGCGGCCCACTCGGCGGGGCAAGGTCGACGACAGCGGGGGCAGCACCGAGGGGGGACACAAGCTCTATTACCACCTCACGCTGTTGGCTGAGAACAACACCGGCTACAAGAACCTCATCCAGCTTTCCAGCCGGGCCTTCCTCGAGGGCTACTACTACAAGCCCCGGCTCGACTGGGAGCTGCTGGCCGAACACAGCGAGGGGCTGATCTGCTCCACCGGCTGTCTGGGCGGCCACGTTCTCCAGGCCCTGCTGCGCGACGACTACGACGACGCGGTGGCCAAGGCGGCCCGGCTCCAGGACATCTTCGGCAAGGAGAACCTGTTCGTGGAGATCCAAGACCACGGCATCGATGCGCAGATTCGCACCAACCCCGAACTGATCAAGCTGGCCCGCCAGATCAACGCCCCCCTGTTGGCCACCAACGACAGCCACTACACCCATCGACACGACGCCGAGGCCCACGATGCCCTGCTGTGCGTGCAAACCGGCTCGCTGGTGGGCGACACCGACCGCATGAAGTTCGACGGCAGCGAGCACTACCTCAAGACGGCGGCGGAGATGCGCCACGTGTTCTCCGACCTGATCCCGGCCTGCGACAACACGCTGTTGATTGCGGAGCGGGCCAATGTGGAGATCGAGTTCGGCAAGCCGCAGCTCCCCGACTTCCCCATACCCGATGAATACGAGAACGCCGACGAATACCTACAAGCCCTGACCCTGAAGGGGGCCGAAGCCCGGTGGGGGAGTCCCCTGACTGATGTGGTGGCGGATCGGCTGGCCTATGAGCTCAAGGTCATCTCCGACATGGGCTTCTCCTCCTACTTCCTGATCACCTGGGACCTGATCCGCTACGCCCGGGAGCGGGGCATCCGAGTGGGGCCGGGCCGGGGCAGCGCGGCCGGGTGCGCCGTGGCCTACTCCCTCCAGATCACCGATCTCGACCCGATTCGCTACGACCTGCTGTTTGAGCGCTTCCTCAATCCCTCCCGGGTATCCATGCCCGACATCGACATGGACTTCGACTCCCGCTACCGCGACGAGATCATCCGCTACGTGTCCCACAAGTACGGCGAAGACCATGTGGCCCAGATCATCACCTTCTCCACCATCAAGGCCCGGGCCGCGGTGCGCGACAGCGCCCGGGTGCTGAACTACCCCTACGCCCTGGGCGACAAGCTGGCCAAGGCCATGCCCCCGCTGGTGCTGGGCCGCGACACCCCGCTGTGGGCCTGCCTGGAGAAGACCGACGAATTCGCCGACGGCTACACCGCGGCCGCCGAGCTGCGGGAGATGTGCGAGAGCGACGAGGACGCCCGCAAGGTGGTGGATGTGGCCCGGGGCTTGGAGGGCCTGCGCCGCCAAGACAGCATTCACGCCGCCGCCGTGGTGATCACCAAGGATCCGCTCACCGAGCACCTCCCCATTCAGCGCAAGGCCTCGTCGGGGCAGTCCTACGAGGAGGCCCCCATCGTCACCCAGTACGAGATGCACGCGGTGGAGGACCTCGGGCTGCTCAAAATGGACTTCTTGGGCCTGCGGAACCTCGACGTGATCGAGGACACCGTCGGCCTCATCAAGCAGTCCCACGGCGTGGACATCGACATCGACAATGTGCCGCTGGACGATTCCGCCACTTACGAGATGCTGGGTCGGGGGGAGACCATCGGGATATTCCAGCTGGAGAGCGGCCCGATGCGCTCGTTGATCCGGTCGCTCAAGCCCACCTGCTTCGACGACGTGGCCGCCCTGGTGGCCCTCTACCGGCCCGGCCCGATGGCGGCCAACATGCACAACGACTACGCCGACCGCAAGAACGACCGCAAACCGGTGCAGGTGTTCCATGAGGACGCCGCCGACATCCTGTCCGACACCTACGGGTTGATGATCTATCAGGAGAGCGTGATGCGGGTGGCCCAGAAGTTTGCGGGCTACACCCTGGCCGAGGCCGACAACCTCCGCAAGGCCTGCGGCAAGAAAGACCGGGAGATGATGGCCAAGGAGCGGGACTCCTTCGTAGCCGGCTGCGAGAAGAGCGGTTACGGCGAGGAGCTGGGCACCGAGCTGTTCGACATCATCGAGCAGTTTGCCGACTACGCCTTCAACAAGAGCCACTCCTACGGCTACGGGCTCATCTCCTATCAGTGCTCCTTCCTCAAGGCCAACTATCCGGTGGAGTACATGGCCGCGCTGTTGACCAGCGTGAAAAGCAAGCTGGAGAAGGCGGCGGTGTATCTGGCTGAGTGCCGCCAGCGGGGGATCGAGGTAACGCTGCCCGATGTGAACCGCTCCCAGTCCGACTTTGCGGCCATCGGCTCCGACCGCGGCGAGCAGTCCATCTCCTTCGGGCTCTCCGCAATCCGCAACGTGGGAGCGGGCGCGGCGCAGATGATCTTGGATGAGCGGGAGAAGAACGGGCCGTACAGCGACTTCCACGACTTCTGCCAGCGGGTTGATCCGCTGGTGCTGAACAAGGGGACCGTGGAGGCGCTCATCAAAGGGGGCACCTTCGACTCCCTAGGACATCCCCGCCAGGGGCTGTTGAACGTGTTCGAGCCCATCGTGCGGCGCGGTGTCCAGCAGCAGCGAGAGCGCGAGCAGGGAGTGATGAGCCTGTTCGACGAGGGCGGTGCCGATGCCTTCCAAGACGACATAGAGATTCCCGATACCGAGTTCGACAAGTCTCGGAGGCTGGCCGCCGAACGGGAGATGCTCGGGCTGTACGTGTCCGACCACCCCATCATGGGCATGGAAGGGGTGCTGGCCCGCAAGACCACCCATCGGATCGACCACCTGGCCGAAGCGGAGGAGGGCGCCTCGGTGAAAGTGGGCGGGGTGGTGAGCAACTTCCGCAAGAGGTGGACCAGGAAGGGCGACCAGATGGCGTCATTCGACCTTGAGGACATGTACGGAACCATGGAGGTGACGCTGTTCCCCCGGGCGATGGAAGAGCACGGTCACAAGATCGAGGACGATCTGGTGGTTGTTCTGGAGGGGCGACTGGATCACCGCGACGAGGAGCCCAACTTGATCTGCTACGGGGTGGAGCCGGTGCGGGCCGACTGGGCCAACGGCCTCGGCCCCCTTAAGGTGAACATCAACACCCAAAAGCTGACCATCGACCGGATCGATACCCTCAAGTCGATTTTCGCCAGCCATCCGGGGAAGTCAGAAGTGGTCTTGATGCTCGGTGACGACAAGGGAATCAAGCTCTCATCGGACTACGGAGTGGACACGGGAAGTGGGTTGATCGGCCTGTTGCGGGAGGAGCTGGGCAGCAACGCCATAGCCGTGCAGCCCGACTAGCTGGCGTTTTGCCGAAAGCGGTCAATCATCGAAAACCCTTGCAATCCTGCGGGTTTGCGCGCCTACCGGAGCGATTGATGGACTATAGGGGTGCCCACGGGCGGAAATCTGTGGGGGACCAGCCAGCAAGGAGGGCGAGCAGCGCATGGCAATCGACGTCGAAACCAAGGACTGCACAGCGGTCACCGACGCTGAGCTGGCCGAAATGGCCGACATGTGTGCTGACGGCCCCAACCCCTTTTCGGTAGGGCTGCTCTCCAAGCAGACCGAGGAGTGGGTGTTGATCTCCACCGCCCGGGAGAACGGCAAGCTCCGGGGATTCGCCTTCTCCACCCTGGAGCGCATCGGCGGGACGCCGAGCGTGTTGGTGGGCCTGGCCTCAGTGGCCCGCACCTCCAAGCGCAGCACTGTTCTCCGCCAACTGGTCGACGCGCAGCTCCACCGGGCGCTGATGGCGTTCCCCGACGAAGACGTGCTCTTGGGGACCCAGTTCGACAACCCCGGCGGGTTTGACGCGTTCAAGCCTCTGGTGGACATCGTTCCCCGGCCGGGCCACAAGGCCTCCGGTGAAGAGCGGGCCTGGGGACGCCGCCTGGCCAAGCGGTTCAGCATCAGCGCCAGCCGGTACCTCGACCGGGACTTCCGAGTAGTGGGCGACGACAGCCAGGCCTGCCTGCTCGACTACGAGACCGCCAAGCCCGAGGGCATCGAACCCGACGTGGCTGCCCTGTTCGACAAGGTGGACCGCGCCGGCGGCGACACCATGATCGCCTTCGGCTGGATCATGGCCGAAGACCTGCTCAAGTACACCTGAGCAACCGGGCGCCGGTCCGGCGGCCCTGGTCATGAGCGACCCATCGCCCCTTCGGCGGCCGATGTGCCGCAACTTTCTCCCCGATCCGCTGCCCGACGGCCTGCTGCCCGAGCTGCTCGACCAGGCTCGCCGATCCCCGTCAGCGGGCAACACCCAGGCCGTGGAGTTCTGCGTGGTCACCGAGCCCGAGCGTTACTGGCAGCTCACCCTCACCCCGGAGCGCCGAGCCGAGTTCCCCTGGCCCGGCCTGCTGATTGCCCCCGTTCTGGTGGTGGTGCTCACCGACCCCGAGCGCTACGCCCAGCGCTATTCCGAGCCCGACAAGGCCCCCACCGGCCTCGGCGCCAGCCCCGAGGCCTGGCCTGTTCCCTACTGGTGGGTAGACGCCGGCATGGCGGTACACCATCTGCTTGTGTCCGCTACGGCCGCGGGCCTGGGCTCCTGTTTCTTCGGTGTATTCGAACACGAAGCCGCCGTAATCGAGGGCCTCAAGATCCCCGAGGATCGCCGTATCGTCGGAACGGTGGCCCTGGGCTACCCGGATGAAGATCGACCGAGCTCCTCCGCCTCCCGCCCCCGTAGGCCATTGGACGAGGTTGTCTACTACGGTGGCCCGCCATGAACATGCCTGATCCTGTCGACCGCCTGGCCATCGAGGACACCATCGTCCGCTACACCATTGCCATTGACGAGAAGGACTGGGACCTGCTCGACACGGTCTTCACCCCCGACGCCCACCTGGACTACTCCTCGTCGGCCCCCGGAGTGGACGACGCCAACGGCGACTATCCCACCGTCAAGGGCTGGCTCCAGATGGCCCTTTCCATATTCCCCATGACCCAGCACATGGTGGGCAAGACCTACATTCGGAGCTGGGACGGCGACACCGCCCAATGCACGACGCTCTTCCACAACCCCATGGGCATGCCGGTAGACGGCGACGGCAAGTTCGACCCCAACGGATCGGGGCTGCACCTGTTCTACGTGGGCGGCTGGTATCACGACACCGTCTCCCGGACCCCCGACGGATTCCGCATCGTCAAGAAGGTGGAAATCGGTGGGTACATGGACGGCGGGTTCCCCGAGGGATTCGACATCCCCGGATAGCCGACAATCGGCCCACGCGCCCGGCGCAGTTGGGCCGGTACAACAGCCGCTGAGGTAGTCTGCCCAGCGTGCAAATCCCACTCGTGGACTACCTCGTCTTGGGCGATGAGCCCTATCTGCAAGCCAACGAATGCACCAATTGCGGTGCCCGATTCTTCGGCCGGCGCAACGCCTGCGCCCACTGCGGCCACCGAGAGTTCAAACCGGTACGGGTGAGCGACACCGGAACGCTGCGCACCTTCAGCATCGTCTACCGGGCCGCCCCCACCATTCCCACGCCCTACGTCTCGGCCATCGTGCTCACCGACGACGGCACCTCGGTTCGCTCCAATCTCATCAACATCGAGCCCGATCCGGCCAAGATCACGCTCGGCATGAAGGTCAAGCTCGACACCTATGTCGTGGGCACCGACGACGACGGCCAAGAGGCCGTTGCCTTCGGCTACGCCCCGGTATGACAGCAATTCAATAGGAGGCCGAAAATGGCACAAGACATCTGGGTTCTGGGAACGCACATGACGGCGTTCGGCCGCTACCCCGACCAGGATGCGGTGGACTTGGCCGCCGCGGCGGCTCTGGGCGCACTGGACGACGGCGGGGTGACCATCTCCGACATGGACCTCCTCTCGTGCGGGACCCTGTTCCAGGCCAACGCCGGCATGGGCCAGCAGGTGCAAAAGCAGATCGGCCAAACCGGCATCCCGGTGTACAACGTGTCCAACGCGTGTGCCACAGGTGCCACCGCCCTGCGCACCGTGATCATGGCCATCCGGGCCGGAGAGGCCGACATGGGCCTGGCCATCGGCGTGGAGCAGATGGGCAAGATGGGCCTTCTGGCCGGCGGCGCCCGCAAAGAGAAGAACGTGTATGAGCCGTCGGGCCGCTTCGGCGCGGTGATGCCCATCGACGGCATCCTGGGCACCGACACCATGCCCGGCGTGTTCGCCCAAGCGGGCATGGAGTACGCCAACGACAACGACGGGGTGGGCTTCGAGCAGTTCGCCAAGGTGGCCCAGAAGAACCACGCCCACTCCACGCTCAACCCCCTGGCCCAGTACCAGAAGGAGTTCAGCCTGGAAGAGGTCATGGGCTCGCCCATGCAGAGTTACCCCAACACGCTGCTGATGTGCTGCCCCACCGGTGACGGGGCCGCGGCCTGCGTGCTGGTGGGCGAGGAGCGGTTTGCCACCCTCAGCCGCGAGCAGCAGTCTCGGGCGGTGAAGATCTCCGCCTCGGTGCTCACCACCGACCCCTACGTGGAATCCGGTGCCATGCAGCCTGACGTGAACACCCTCACCCGCAACGCCGCCCAAACCGCCTACGAGCAGGCCGGGGTGAGCCCCGAAGACCTCAGCCTGGTGGAGCTGCACGACTGCTTCGCCACCGCCGAGCTCATCCACTACGACAACCTGGGGCTGTGCGAGCCGGGCGGCGCGGGCGACTTCATCGACCGAGGCGCTCCGTGGCGCGACGGCGATACCCCGGTGAACGTGTCCGGCGGCCTCATCTCCAAGGGCCATCCCATCGGCGCCACCGGCGTGGCCAACGTGTACGAGGTGGCCACCCACCTGCGGGGCGAGGCTGGCGACCGCCAGATCGAGGGCGCCAACGTGGGCCTGGCCCACGTGATCGGCCTCGGCTCGAGCTGCGGCGTCCACATACTGGAGAAGAGCGGGATCAGCTGAACGGGCTGGCCTCAAACCCCGAGAGGAGACCGCGATCATGAGCAGCACTTGTCGGGGCGTTGTCTTCAACGGCGACGGCACCTTTCATTTGAGGGACGATTTCCCGGTGCCCGAGCCGCCGGCTGGTGGCGGGGTGCTCAAGGTGGAGGCTGTGGGCATGTGCGGCAGCGACGTGGCCCAGCTCCACGGCCACCAGCACGTCCCCGGAGAGAAATCACCGCTGGTGCCCGGCCACGAGATCGTGGGCCGGGTTCATGCCCTGGCTGACGACGCCAACCTGGGCGTGGCAGTGGGCGACCGGGTGGCGGTGGACCTCGTTGTGCGGGCCCCGGTTACGGAGAACAACCCATTTGGCCTGGGCGAGGTGTACGGCTACACGATGGGCCTCGAAGACGGCCACGGCCTGTGGGGCGGCTACGGGGAGTACATGGGCGTGTTGCCCAACACCCATCTGGTGAAGCTGACCGACGACATTGACGCCGCCGAGCTGACCCTGTTCGAGCCGCTGGCCAACGTGTGCAACTGGTTCAGCCGGATGCCCGTGGGCGAGGGCGAGACCGTGGTGGTACAGGGTCCGGGCCACATGGGGCTGGTGTACGCCGCGGAGGCCAAGCGCCGGGGCGCAGAGACGGTAATAGTCACCGGCACCGGTGCCGACGCCCTGCGCCTGGAGGTGGCCCGCGAGGTGGGCGCCGACGTGACAGTCGATGTCACCGCCACCGACCTGGTGGCGTTTGTGGCCGAGATCACCGGCGGGGCCATGGCCGACATGGCCGTAGATCTGGCCGATGCCACCGCCACCGTGCCCCTGTGTCTGAGCCTGGTTCGCCAAGGGGGCAAGGTGCAGCTGGCCGGATTGAAGAACCTGGCGCCCGTGGAGGTGATCACCGACCTGATCGTGCTCAAGGGCCTCACGGTCCAGGGCGGCAGCGGTTCCACCCCCAGCTCTATGCGGGAAGCAGTGGACATCCTGAACAGCGGGGAGTTCCCCACCGGGCCGTTGTTGGGCGAGGTGTTCGGCCTCGACCAGATCGACGAGGCCATGGCCCTGCTCCAGCGAACCGCCGATCACGATGCCGTGCGAGTTGGGCTTCGGCACAGCTAGCGGTAGCAGGGAGATGGGCGTCGAGATCGAGCGACTGACGGCGGCATTGAGATTATGAGCGTCGAGATCGACCACTCGGGCAAGGTGGCGCTGGTCACCGGGTCGGGAGCAGGCATAGGCCGGGAGATCGCCCGGTGGATGGGCCGGGCCGGCGCATCGGTGGCAGTGAACGACATCCGGGGGGAAAATGCCGAGGAAACCGTGGCCCAAATTGCTGAAGAAGGGGGCACGGCGGCCGCATTCCCCGCTGATCTGCGCGATGACGCCGCCATTGAGGCCCTGGTGGGCGATGTGGTGGCTTGGGGCGGGAGCCTGGACATAGCCGTCAACAACGTCGGCATGATGGCGGGTCGATCCCCAACTCGGTTTGTGGACATGGACGGAGAATTCTGGCGGGACCTTGTAGACCAGAATCTGGTGCTGACCGCGTTGTGTGGCCGGGCCGAAGCTCTGGTGATGATGGAGCAGGGCGGCGGGGTGATCATCAACGTCAGTTCGGGTGAGACCACCCGCCCTTCGCCCATGATGTCGAGCTACGCCGCCGCCAAAGCGGCCATCAACCACCTGACGTGGTCGATGGCGGTGGAGCTCGGCCCCCACAACATCCGAGTCAACGCCATCGCCCCCGGCACCACCCCCACTGAATTGATAAGGGAAGCATTTTCTCCCGAACACTACGAAGCCATCGTGGCCGCCACGCCATTGCGCCGGGAGACCTTGCCCGAAGAACTGGGCCGACTCTCGGTATACCTGGCCTCCGACCTGGCCCGCTGCACCACCGGCCAGCTCATCCTGGCCGACGCTGGAGCCTTCCTGTCGCGTACGCGGCCTCCGAACCTGGGACAAGACGCCAGTTAGAATCCATCGCCATGGATCAAGCCCTGTTGGATGAGGCCGTCGGCGAACTCCGGGCCCTAGTGGCCCTCGATGGCGGCGACGTTGAATTCGTATCATCCGCCGAGGGCACCGTGGCCCTTCGGCTCATCCTGGAAGGCGCCGAATGCCGCGAGTGCGTCATGCCCAAGGAGTTCTTGGAGCAGATCGCTTTAGACATGGTGAGTACGCGGTTGGCTCAGGTGAGTGCCGTAACCATCGACGACCCTCGCGTGGCGGATTAGGTCTTCTGCCGCGCTATCCCTTGGGGGTTAGCGCTTGTCCGGCGGAGCGGCGGGTCCTGTCCCGGCCCAGCCCGCCGTCCTCGATGAACTCCGGGCGGCGGGCGCCCTGAGCCGGGCCACCCCCCGCACCGCCTAGTTCTGCCAGTTTGGGGCCTTGTCCGCAGCCCAGCTAGGCCGGGTGGTTTTGCCACCCGGCCGTTTTCGGTCAGCTGGAGGTTGGGGTTCCAGCGGTTGGGCTGGTCCAGGGGCTGTATCCGTGGGTGTTTCGTGCTCGAAGACTTATGTCGTATTGCTGGTCGTTGGTCAACCCACTGATGGTGTAGATGTACTCGCCCGATTGATTGGGTGTCGGTCTCCCGACCCCGAATGTTGAGCAAGTTTCGGAGCCACCCGATGGGGTGTGACACCGTCGCATTTCGAAGCTGCTCACCGCGGGCTTGGGTGATTCATCTGCCTGCGTCCAAGTCACCGTCAGCCGTCCACTCTGGCCAGTTACATCAGCCACACTCGATATTGACGGGGCACTGAGCCTGCCGTCTGCGGGTGTTCCTGTGGCCGTAGTTGACCAGGGGCCCTCGCCGAAGCTGTTTCTCGCCCGGACCCGCACGTCGTAGGAGACGGCGGAGAGAAGCCCGGTGAGAGTACATCCATAGGAGGCTCCTTGGGCCGCTATATCTCCGTCGATATCCCCGCTAGTGCAGTTGTAGGTGGTGTCTGTCCTGTCATCAAAATCGGTCAGGCTGCTGGAACTCCAGCTCGTGGTTCCGGTACGCCGGTATTGGATCGTGAAGCCAGTCAAAGCGGATTTGCCGGTTTCGCTTCCGGAAGTCCAAGTCACAGCGAGCTTCCTGTAGTCGTCGTTTGTTGAGACGCTAACGGCGGCCGCAGCCGGGCTCAGCGGTGCCTGGAGCGCTCCCGGCTTTACGGACTGGGTTGGAGACCATGGTCCGGGGCCGTTGGCGTTGACCGACTGAATCCGGAAGTAATAGACGGTGTTGTTGTCCAAGCTGGAGAGTTGATGATTAGTGTCGCCAGAGCCCTTTGGCACCTGAGTGCAGGAGGCGTCGACCTGGCAGTTGCTGGCGAACCCGCTGCTGGTGTCCCACTGGAGGTTGTAGCTGTTCACCGCAGGCACACTCGTGGCCGTGTCCCAGAGCACATTGATCCGGTGACCGCCGTTCGGGTCAAGTCTGAAGTTTGTGGGCGCCGCTGCCTGGCCCAAGACAATTCGAGCTATTGACGACCACGACCCGGCAATGTCCTGGTTGATGGCCCGGACCCGCACTTCGTACGTGTTCGAGGCGATCAAGGAGCCTGAGATTGGGACGGTGGTGGTGAGAGTGTCAGCACCGGCAACAGTGCGCTCGCGACTAGCAGCCCAGTTTTCTCGGGCAGTCACGTTGCGCCATTGCACTTGATAGTGGGTTGGTTGCCGGTTGGTGTCGGTGAGGCTGGGCTTCACCCAAATCGCAGAAATTTGGGAATTTGCCGCGGTGGTGATTGTCAACTCGGTGGGCTGCCCTGGTGAAGGCCGTGTGGCAGTCAGTCGAAGCGACTCAGTGAGCGACCATGTGCCGGGGCCGGCGGAGTTCACCCCTTGAACCCGAACGTAATAGGTGCCGTTGGAAAGTCCGGTGATGGTGTGGGTGAAAGTGCTAGCTGAGGTTGTTGCCTGACGGGTGGTGGACCAACCGCTTGGGCTCGTTCCCCACTGGATGACGTAAGAAGCGATGTTGTCATCGGAGTTGGTATCAAGCGGTGCTTGCCAAGTCGCTGTAATTCGGCCGAAGAACGGGCTAGTGAGAGCGTTGTCAGCAGGCCAACGAGGAGGCCCGGCCAATCCGGGGGTACTGGTCAGTGTTGGAGTGAACGGATCGCCGCTGGGCCCTCGCACCGCCTTGATCCGGATGTTGTAGGTCACCCTGTCGTTCAATCCAGTGATTAGGTAGCTAAAGGTGTTCTGGTCGGCGGTGATATGCCGGTTGGTGGTGGACCAGCCCTGTCCTTTCTGAGCCCACCACACCTCGTACTCGTACACGTCATTCGCGTCGTATGGATCGTTGGCATCCAAATTGGTTCTGGTGTCGTCTGTGTCTTGGGTGCTCGGGACCGCTTCCCAGCTGACGAGGATCTGGTTGGGGCCTGGGTCGAACTGCACGTTTCGGGCAGCCCGCCTGTTATAGGTGCCCGGGTTGGTGGCCACGGGTGCAACGGGGGGTGTGATGGTGGGGGTGCCGGTGCCGGTGTCGGGGCGGGTACCGCCGGTGCCGCCGCCGGGGCGGGTACCGCCGGGGTTGGGGGTGGGGAGGGGGTCGCCGGTTTCGGATTCGGTGGGTGTGGTGGCCCCAGTGGCGCACACATCGGCGGCCTCGGCAAGTGGCTCGCCGAAGGAGCCGGGCACTCGTAGACACTCTTCGGCGACGAGCAGGAGGAAGTAGGGCTCTTGCTCCGAGGCAAGGCGCTCGAAGGCGTTCTGGCGCGCTACTGCTGCTCGCCGGGTGCGGGGGAGCGCGCAGATGTCGGCCACGCCGTCGCCGTCGACATCGAACGGGTAGGTCACCGGTCCACCAAAGCTGCGGTCCAAGCAGAAGACGCTGCTGGTGACCACTGGTCCGGAGAAGAAGCGCGGCGAAGTGGTCTCCGGCGGGATAGGCGCTTGGGGAACAGCGGGAAGAGCCCGCCCGGATGCGTGAGCAGCACGGGGGGCGGCGCACTCGTCAGTGGCCTCGGCAGCTGGCTCTCCGAATGTCTCGGCCACCTTGGTGCATTCATCGGCGAACAGCTGCCCAAAGTACAACGCCAGCTCTCCGCCTAGTCGTTCCATGGCGTTCTGGCGGGCCGCCGTTTCCCGGCGCGAGCGGGGGAGCGAGCAAGTGTCGGCCACACCGTCGCGGTCGCTGTCGAATGGGTAGGTCCTGGGACCTCCGAGGCTCGCGTTTAGGCAGTAATCGGGGCCGGAAATGACCCCGGAGTAGTAGCGCGACGGCGTGTCCTGGGCCGACGCGTACGCGGTGATGGTGGCTACAAGCCCAGCCACCGCAATTAGTGCTCCCGCCAACTGCATTGCCCGCCTGGGTTTGCTGGTGCCGTTGGACATGCTGCCCTCCATGATCGCGGTCCGCGCGACATTCAGTTCGCGGCCCCGTAGCTTATCCCAGGCTGGGGTCCCTCTGGTGAACCCCTGGGGTCGGACGGCACATTTTCACTACAAACGAGACAGAAGCTCGTCTTTGCTGTCGGCGGGGGCCTCGCAGGTGTAGCCATGACAGACGTAGGCCAGACCCTCGGTTCGGCCCTCCCACAAGGGGGAGGCATAGGGCTCGCCCCAGGCCAGCACGGTGTTGGGCCGGTAGTCATCTCGTACGGCGTCCACCAGATCAGGGCGATCGCCGCCGATCACCACCTCGGTGAAGCCGGTGGCGTGCATGTCCACCGCTTCCAGCAGGTGGCCGAAGCCGCTGGGGTGGTTGGCGGCCACCTCCCCCAACAGGGCCAAGATGTCTTGAGCCCGGTCCAGGTAGCGGCTCTGCCCGGTGAGGGTGCCCAGGCGCAGCAGGGCCACCGCCGCGGCGCTGTTGGCCGAGGGGATGGCGTTGTCGGTGATCTCCTTGGGGCGGCAGATGAGCTCCTCGGCGTCCGACCCAGTGGTGAACACCCCGCCCCGCTCGTGGTCCCAGAACAGTTCCAGCAACCCGTCGGCGGCCTGGACGGCCTCTTCGATCCAGCGGGACTGGCCGGAGGCCTCGCCCAGGCGGGTGTAGGCGTCGGCCACCGCGGCGTAGTCGGCGGCATAGGCCAGGTGGCGGGCCTGGGCGGGGCGATCTCCGTCGCCGGCCTGCCAGGAGCGCAGCCAGCGGCCGTCAGGACGGCGCAGCCGGTCGAGCAGGAAGCCGCCGTTCTTGATGGCCGCCTCCATCCACTGCTGGTTGCCGGTGGCCGCGGCGGCCTCGGCCAGCGCGGCCAGCATGAGGCCGTTCCACTCCAGCAGCACCTTGTCGTCCAGACCCGGCGGAATGCGCAGGCTGCGGGCCGACAGCAGCCGTTCCCGGCTCAGCTCCACGCCGGCTGGGCGCAGCAGATCGCCCCGCACCGGGCGCCACAAGATGTTGTGGCCCTCGAAGTTGCCGGCCTCGGTCACCCCGAACCAGGCCATGAACTCGGCGGCGTCGTCGCCCAACACCGAGGTGATCTGATCGGGGGTCCACACGTAGTACCGGCCCTCCTCGCCCTCGGAGTCGGCGTCGAGGGCGGAGTAGAAGCCGCCGCTGTCGTGGCGCAAGTCTCGCAGCACGAAGCCGATGGTCTCGTTCAGCACCTGGCGGAAGCGGGGGCGGCCGGTCACCTGCCAGGCGTGCAGGTACAGCCGGGCGAACAGGGCGTTGTCGTACAGCATCTTCTCGAAATGGGGCACGATCCACTGGGCGTCCACCGAGTAGCGGCTGAAGCCGCCGCCCAGGTGGTCGTAGATCCCCCCCGAGGCCATGGCGTCGAGCGAGTTGATCACCATGTTGAGCACGTCTTGGTCGCCGCTGTGGAGGTAGGAGCGCAATAGCACCTCTTGGCTCATGGTCTGGGGGAACTTGGGGGCCCCGCCGAAGCCACCCCACGCGGCGTCGTACTGCTGGCGCAGGGCCGCGGTGGCCTGGTTGAGGGCTTCTGAGCCGGTTCCGGGGGCGGCCCGCTGGGGATCGGGCTGGATCAGCGCGGTGCGATTGAGCGACTGGGTTAGCTGGTCGGCCTGGTCGTCTACATCTTGGCGGCGGTTGTCCCACACGTCTTGGATCCGGTGCATGATCTCGGTGAACGACGGCATCTGGCCCCGGCTCACCCTGGGGTAGTAGGTGCCGCCGTGGAACGGGCGGCCGTCGGGGGTCATGAACACGGTCATAGGCCAGCCGCCCCGACCGGTGAGGGCTTGGACGGCCTCCATGTAGATGGTGTCCACGTCGGGGCGCTCTTCCCGGTCCACCTTGACGTTCACGAACAGCTCGTTCATGACCTTGGCGGTCTCGGGGTCCTCGAACGACTCGTGGGCCATGACATGGCACCAGTGGCAGGCCGAATAGCCCACCGACAACAAGATGGGCTTGTCGGAGGTCCGAGCGGCGGCGAAGGCCTCCTCGCCCCACGGGTACCAGTCCACTGGGTTGTCGGCGTGCTGGCGGAGGTAGGGGCTGGTCTCAGCGCCCAGGCGGTTCATGGCTCCGACACTAACGAACTCCGGCGATGGGCAAGACTTGTGGAGTGATGCTTCGATGAGGCTCTGGATTCAGGGGGCTCGGCCCCGGACGCTTCCCGCCGCGGTGGTGCCGGTGGCGGTGGGCACCGCGGCGGTCGCTCCCGATGTGGTGTGGTGGCGGGCCGCGGTGGCACTGGTGGTGGCGGTGGCCCTCCAAGTGGGGGTGAACTACGCCAACGACTACTCCGACGGGATTCGGGGCACCGATGCCAGCCGAGTGGGCCCGGCCCGGCTGGTGGGCGGCGGTATGGTGGCTCCGGCTGCGGTGCGCTGGGCCGCGTTCGGTGCTTTTGCAGTGGCGGCGGCGGCCGGGTTGGTTTTGGCCATTGCGGTTGCGCCGTGGCTGATCGCGGTGGGTCTGGCCTGCATCATTGCCGCTTGGTTCTACACCGGAGGAGAGCGGCCATACGGCTATGCCGGTTTGGGAGAGGTGGCGGTGTTCGTGTTCTTCGGCCTGGTGGCCACCGCGGGCACGGCCTTTGTGCAGACCGAGGAAATCACCGCGCTGGCCGTTGTGGCCGCGGTGCCGGTGGGCCTTTTGGCCTCGGCGCTGTTGGTGGCCAACAACCTGCGTGATATCGCCCAAGACCGGGCTGCGGGCAAGATGACCCTGGCCGTGCGCCTGGGCAACCGGCGGGCTGCCTGGCTCTACGTTGCCCTGGTGGTGGCGGCGCTGGCGGTGGGTCTCACTATGTCGGTGACTGTTCCGTGGGCGCCGCTGACGCTGGCTTCGATGGCGCTGGCTGTTCCCGCTCTGTGGATGGCACTGTCTTCGTTGCCCAAAGCCCCCCTGCTCAACCAGACCGCCCGCCTGCACCTGCTGTTCGGCGCGCTGTTGACGATTGCCTTGGCCGTTTCGGCCTAGTTCTCAGCGGCCTAGCTCTTCCAGTAGGGGGCCCGCAGGGCCTGCTTGTTGATCTTGCCCATGGCGGAGCGGCCTAGATGCTCCTCGCTGATGAAGTCGACCGTGCGGGGGCACTTGTAGTGGGCGATGCGGTCGCGGCAAAAGGCGATGATCTCCGCTTCGGTGGGGGGCCGGCCGGGGTCGGTGGGCACCACTAGGGCCTTGAGCTGCTCGCCCATCTCCTCGTCGGGCACGCCGATGCAGGCTGTGTCGGCCACGCCGGGGTGCTCCACCAGCACCTGCTCGGTTTCGGCGGGGTAGATGTTCACCCCGCCCGACACCACCATGTCGGAGAACCGGTCGGTGAGGTATAGGAACCCCTCGTCGTCCACATAGCCGATCTCGCCCAGGGTGAACACTCCCGGTCGCAGGTGGGCGGCCGCCGTCTTCTCGGGGGCGTTGCGATAGCTGATGCCCCGCCCGCTGGTGTCGATGAAATACACCCGCCCCTCTTGTCCTTGCGGCAGCTCGTTGCCGTGGTCGTCCACGATGAGCACTTCGAAGGGAGGCACCGGCTGCCCCACCGAGCCGGGGTGGGCCAGCCAGTCTTCGGAGTTGATGTGGCACGATCCGCCCACCTCGGTAGAGCCGTAGCCCTCGGAGATGATGGGCCCGAGCCAATCGATGACGGCTCGTTTCACCGATACCGGGCAGGGCGCGCCGCTGTGGGTTATCGACACCAGGCTGTCGGTGCTGTACTTCTCCTTCACCTCCGCAGGCAGGGCCAGCAGCCGGCTGAAGTGGGTGGGCACCATGAACACTGCGTTCACCTGGTAGCGCTCGATGGCGGCCAGGGTGGCCTCGGCGTCGAAGCGGCCCATCACCACCACTGGGGCGCCGCCCATGAGGTTGCGGGTGGCCGAGAATGGCCCGGCGTGGTACATCGGCCCCACCACCAGGTGGGTGCCGAGGGCCGCGTTGGGGGTGTCGCAGGTGGCGAAGTACTCGGCCACTGTCTCCCCGCCCCGGAACAGAGCGGGGGGCGCGTCCACCCCTTTGGGCCGACCGGTGGTGCCCGAGGTGTAGAACAGGTGGGGGACCGGTGGGGTGTCGGTGGGCGGGGGCTCGGCGGAGGCCAGGGCCAGGCCCTGTTCCCAGGAGGACACCTCGGGGTGGTCGGAGCAGCGCCATCCCATCACCGCAATGGGCGGGCTGCCGGTTGATTTCGACACCGCTTCGGCGGCCAGCAGGCCCCGCTCTGCCGTCTCGGGTCCCACCAGCAGCAGGGCTGAGGCGGAGTCCTCCACTATGTAGGCCAGCTCGTCGGGGGTGAGGTGGAAGTTCACCGGCACCGCCGAGACTCCGGCCAAGGCGGCGGCCACGTAGGCGATCACCGTTTCGGCAGAGTTCTCGGCGAACACCGCCAGCCGCCGCTCCGGCCCCAAATCCAGCGAGTGCAGCAAGTTGGCGGCCCGGTTCATCACCAAGTCGAGCTCGGCCCAGCTCAGAGTGGTCTGCTGGTCGGTCAGCGCCATCTGTTCAGGGTCGTCAGCGGGTATGTGCTGGGCCAGCAGGGACATGGGAGGTGTGGGGCTAGCGCCCTCGGGTGGCGGTGACTAGCTGGGCAATGCCGCCGGAGAGCGGCGTATGGGAAACCGCCTCGAAACCGTGCTGGGCCAGGAGGTCGAGCATCTCCTCGGTGGGGGGCATGTAGGCCACCGATTTGGGGAGGTACTCATAGGCGGTTCGATCCGACAGCAGGCCGCCGATCAAGGGGATCACCTTGCCGAAGTACACGCTATGGCCGAGTCGCATGATCGGGTTCGGCGGCTCGGCCACCTCCAGCAGCGAGACCCGCCCCCCCGGACGCACCACCCGAGCCAGCTCGGCGAACAAACCTTCTAGGTCCACCACGTTGCGCAGGGCGAACCCGCAGGTGATGCCATCGGTGCTTTCCGGTGGAACGGGAAGGCGCAGGGCGTCGCCCAGCACCATCGGGGCTCGCAGTTTGCCCGAGTCCCGGTATTTCTGGGCCGCCCGGAGCATGCCCGCCGACATGTCGAATCCCACTGGCCGGAATCCGGCTGCTTCCAAGACCCGGCACAGGTCTCCGGTGCCGCAGGCCAGGTCGTACACCCGAGACCCAGACGGCAGGCGCAGCTCTCGCACCGACCGCCGCCGCCACCGACAGTCCATGCCGAAGGTCAGCAGGCGGTTGAGCAAGTCGTAGCGGGGGGCGATGGCGTCGAACATCGACCGCACCGCGGCCACTTTGTCCTGACCCTGGGGGAGCGAGGGATCAGTGCTCATGGGGCGGTGAGCCGGTAGGCCCGATTGGTGGAGTGGTGGTCGAACCCCAGGCTGCGATATGTGGCCACCGCGGGGTCGTTGTCCGACTCCACATAGAGGAACCCCACCGTGAGGCCCTGGTCGGCCAGGTAGTCGAGTCCGGCCAGGGTCATGGGTTTGCCCAGTCCTTGGCCGTGGAAATCGGGATCCACCGCGATGGCGTAGATCTCGCCCCCTGGCGGGGTCTCATGGGGGTGGACTTTGGTCCAGCAGAAGCCGGCCAGGCGGCCATCGCGCTCGTGGAGCCGAAACCCCTCGGCGTCGAACCACTCCTCCGCCATGCGCTGGGCCAAGTCGTCGGGAGTCAAACCCCCTTGTTCGGGGTGCCAATGGAAGGCCCGATTGTTCACCCGCAGGAAATCCTGGTCGTCGGCGCCGGGGGCGAAGGCCCGAGTGGCGATGGAGGAGCGGTCAGCCGGAAGGGGGCGCTGCATCCGCCAGAGATCCCGATAGGGGGCAAAGCCCAGATCAGCGGCGAATTGATCGTCGGTATCGCTGGCTCGCTCAATCCACAGCTGCACCGATTTCCCGGCCTCGGCTTGGCCGAGGACTGCCTTGATCTGGCTGGCTGTGTCGTCGTTTCGGGGCTGGTCGGGGCCTGCGGTGATCGACCACGCGAACTCTCCCTGGTCGGGGCGGACAACTGTGAGCGTCACGGGGACCACGGTAGCGGCCCCAACTTCTCACGCCGGGGTCGCTACCATCCCGTCGATGGCGAAGCCGCGCACACCCAAGGGCCGGGCCAGGCGCACACACGAGCTGCTGGCCGAGGAATACCCCGAGGCGGTGTGCGAGTTGGACCACGAGAACCCGTTCCAGCTTCTGGTGGCCACCATCTTGTCGGCCCAGTGCACCGACAAGCGGGTGAACATGGTCACCCCCGACCTCTTCGCCGCCTATCCCACCCCTGAAGACTTGGCCGAAGCGCCCTTGGCCCATGTGGAGGAGCTAGTTCGGTCTACCGGGTTCTTCGCCACCAAGGCCCGCAATCTGGTGGGCATGGCCCAAGACCTGGTTGAGCACTTCGACAGCGAGGTGCCGGGCAAGATGTCCGATCTGGTGAGCCTGCCTGGGGTGGGCCGCAAGACGGCCAACGTGATTCGCAGCGTGGCCCTGGGTCTGCCCGGCCTGCCGGTGGACACCCACGTGGGCCGCATCACCGGATTGCTGGGCATCACCGAGCACAAGGATCCGGTGAAGATCGAGATGGAGCTGAACCCCATGGTGCCCGCTGCCGAGCGGGGCGAGTTCTCCCTGCGGCTCATCCTCCACGGCCGCCGAGTGTGCATCGCCCGCCGCCCCCGCTGCCACGAGTGCGTGCTGGCCTCCTTCTGCCCTTCCGCTGGGGACTGAGCCGGCTCAGTCGTCGACTTCTTCGGCCTCCTCGACCTCTTCGGGCGACGACTCCGACAGAATCGCCAGGCTGCCCCAGCACACAACCGTCTCGTCGGGGCGCACTCCGCAGGAGTGCCACATCCCGGAAGAGATATTGGTGAATCGGCCCTCCGGGGCGTCGGTCTGGCCGTTGCTGTTGTCGCCCCAGCACGCAATTGACCCGTCAGGCCGCAGACCGCAAGTGTGCGAGCTGCCCGCGGTGATGGCGGTGAACCGGCCGGTGGGGGCGTCGGCCTGGCCGTTGCTGTTGTCGCCCCAGCACACCGCGTTGTCGTCGGTTGTGAGGCCGCAGGTGTGGGCGCGCCCCGCGGAGACGGCGGAGAAGTCGTCTGTGGGGGCGTTGGTTTGGCCGTTGCTGTTGTCGCCCCAACACAAAATGGCGCCATCGGTTCGCACCCCACAAGAGTGGGCGAATCCAGCCGACACAGAGCTGTAGCGATATCGCGGAGCCTCGGTTGCTCCATTGGCAGTGTGGCCCCAGCAGGTGATGGACCGGCTGATGCGCAATGCGCATGCGTGTCCTCCTCCCGCGGTGATGGCTCTGAAGAACCCATCGGGAGGGTCTGTCTGTCCCGCGGGGTTTAGGCCCCAGCATTGGATGGAGGTGTTGGTTTGCAACCCGCACGAATACCACGGACCGGCGGCAACCTCCGTGTATTGGCCCTCTGGGGCGCTGTTCTGCTGGGAACTGCTGCCGCCCCAGCACTCGATGGTGTGGTTGACCCGCAGTGCGCAGGAGCGCAGGTAGCCCCCGGAGATTTGGGCGAACTGGCCGGTGGGGGCGTTGGTTTGGCCGAAGCTGTCGTCGCCCCAGCACTCGATGGTTTTGTCGTTTCGCAGACCGCACGAGTAGTCGTTGCCCGCGGCGGTGGCAATGAACTGGCCGGTGGGTGCATCGCTTCGGCCCCTCGAGTCCCATCCCCAGCATTCGATGGTGCTGTCGGCCCGCAATCCGCACGAGTGCGACCCCCCGGCATCGATCGCGCTGAAGCTGCCGGTGGGCGCATCGGTTTCTCCATTGCCGTTCCAGCCCCAGCATGCGATGGTGTGGTCGGTTCGCAGCGCGCAGGCATGCAAGCCGCCGGCGGAGATTTCTGTGAACTGGCCCTCGGGGGCGTCGGCCTGGCCGCTGCTGTTGTCGCCCCAGCATTCGATCGTGCTGTCGGCCCGCAGGCCGCAGGAGAACAACCTTTCGGCGGTCACCGCGGTGAACTGGCCTTCTGGGGCGTCGGTCTGGCCGTGGCTGTTCGACCCCCAACAGGAGAGGGCCTTGTCGGTGCGCACTGCGCAGGTGTGGGTGTCGCCCACAGCGGTATCTGTGTATTGGCCGTCGGGGGTGTCGAGTTGCCCGTCGCCGTTGGATCCCCAGCAAACGATGGCTTTGTCGACGCGAACCGCGCATGAATGATCTCGGCCTGCTGCGACATCGGTGTAGATCGGAACCGGAATAGCCGCTGCGGCTCGGATGGTCTCGATGGCCTGGTTGTCGAGGACGAGGCGGCAGCCGGCGGCCTCGCTCCATTTCCACTGCACTGAAGCGAGGACTTTGGTGCCGTCAGCGGTCTTGGCCACGGGTATGGGCCCGCGCCGGTCTTCGCACTCGGGGTCGGCTGCTTCGTCGCGAGGTGAGGTGAGATCGGAGGCGTAGGCCCGCAGAACGTGAACCGCGTGGTCATCGAGCACGAGATAGCAGCCGATGGAGTCGTTCCACCCCCACTCGACCTGGGCGAGCACTTCAGAGTCGTCGGCGGTCTTGACCACCGGGATGGGCTCCTGGCCGAACTGATGGTGGTCGAAGCAGCGGTCGGCCACTGTTTCCGCCACTGCTGGGCCGGTGGCGACGAACGCCAGGCCTGCTGCGGTGGCCGCCACCACCGAGACAACCGCTACGAGCCGTCGAATTGAATTCACTGCCTGTCGGCTCTTCGATCCAAGACGGCCATGTTAGGCAGCCGCCTTGCAGACCTGTGTTGTTGGTGGCGGCTTGATTAGTCTGTCTTGGCGCATTGGAAGGCCAACTAGACGGGAGGACGGCGGCATGAAAGCGGCACGATTGGTAGAGGGCAGCCTTCAGATTCTGGACGTACCGGCGCCTGAACCGGGGTTCGAGGAAGCGCTGATCCGCATCAGCTCATCGGGGGTGTGCCACTCCGACCTCCACTTGGCCCGGGGCGACTGGATGGGGGTATCCGGCATCGAGGTGCTCGGCCATGAGGCCATCGGCGTGGTGGAGGCGCTGGGGCCGGGCGCGGAGCGCTACAGCCAGGTGGGCGACCGGGTGATCCTCGGGCTGGGGGGAACCGGCGGTGGCTACTGGTGCGGTGCCTGCGAGTTCTGCTTGCAGGGAGAGCCCCGTCACTGCGCGCAGACCCAGGGGATCATGGGCACTTTCGCCGAGCAGTTCTGCGTTTGGGCCAAGTCTTTGGTGGTGTTGCCCGATTCGGTGGGCGACGAGGAGGCCGCGTTGGCCTGCGGGGGGCTCACCGCTTACGGAGCGGTGAAGAAGCTGTTCCGCAACCAGGTGCCACCCGGGCGCTGGGTGGCCATCATCGGCGCGGCCGGCGGGCTGGGCCACTACGCGGTGCAGATCGCCAAGGCGCTGGGCTACAAGGTGGTGGGCGTCGACATCGGCGCCGACCGGCTGGGGTTCGTGGAGTCGCTCGGGGCCGACGTGGTGGTGAGCGCCGACGACGCTCTAGAGGCAGTGCCACAGAAGATCGGACGCGGCGGGGTGGACGCCAGCATTGTGTTCTCCGCGGCGATGGCCGGCTTCACCCTCGGGTTCCGTCTGCTGCGGCCCAAAGGGCTGTTTGTGGCTGTGGGGCTGCCTCCCACCAGCGAGGGCAACATCGAGCTGAACCCGTTCGAGTTCTTCATGAGGGATGCCACCCTCATCTACTCCGCGGTCGGCACTGTGCAAGATATGCGCGAGTTGGTGGACATGGCCGCCGCCGGGCAGGTCAAGACCCATGTGGGGCGCACCGGCGCCCTGTCGGAGCTCGACGACATCTTCGAGGAGCTCCAGTCGGGCAAGTATGTCGGCCGGGCAGTGATCGACGACCTGGCCAACTAGCGCCGTTTTGTCGGCGGGGTTATGAGCCCTCGGCGAGGGCGGGCATGACCTTGTTCACCACCAATTCCAGCGTCTCCCAGCCGATGGCGGGGTCGATGCCGCCGCACAGCGGGTGGAGGGTGGCGGCGCCCTTGGTGCGAACCAGTTCGACGCACTGGTCGGGGGTGAGCACCTCGAACTGGCCGGAGGCCTTGAGGCCGGCGATGTCCTCGGCCTCCACATGCCAGCCGGAGCGCTGGTCGGGGTACTGCCAGCTGGCGTAGGCCGCCGCGTCGTACAGCATGTTGGGGCCGATCTTGGCCCACAGCGCGTCGGGATCCTCGGTCACCAGCACCAGGCCGGGCCCGTCGGGGGCCATGGCGAATGCCCCTTCGAATCCGATCTCGGCGGCTTCGGCGTAGTACAGGTCCACCAGCTCTTGGTCGCCGATGGGGGGCATGTAGGGCAGCCGCAGCCGGGCGGCCCGCTTGGCCGATGCCGGCACCGAGCCGCCCACCATGACGATGGGGTGGGGCTGGGTCACCGGCTTGGGGGTTACCCACACGGTTCGCCCCTCGTACTCGAACGGCTCCCCGGTCCAGGCCTGCTGCATGACCTTGATGGCCTCCTCGGTGTCGCGGCCCCGGCGGGTGCGGTCTTTGCCGAACATCTCGAACTCGAACTCCCGGTAGCCCAGCCCGGCAATGGTGATGAAGCGGCCCGGCGCCATCAGATCGATGGTGGCGATGTCCTCCGCCAGCCGCAGCGGATCGTGGTAGGGCACCAAAAGGGCCGACAGCGTACACATCAGGTTGTCGGTGGCCCCCAGGATGGCGGCGGAGATGGCCAGCGGCGCCGACATGAAGCCGTCCTCGGTGCCGTGGTGCTCGCTGGTGATGGCCCCGGCGAACCCCCGGGTGTCGGCCCACTTCACCATCTCCAACATGGCGCGGTACTGATCGCCGTGGGTGACCTCGGTGAACGGGGGGGTCCGCAGATCAAAGCGCAGATTGAACATTTCTTCTCCCGGTGAGCTCGATGGGTATGGGTAGGTTTACAGACTTCGAGTGAGCCGGTCGAGACGGCGGGTTGCACCCCGCAAGCCTCGTTCCACCTCGTACAGCTCGAACGATACGTCCTCCCGATCGGTGCCCTCGTAGCGCCGGGCAACCTCTGTTACCCGCTCCACCAAATCCCGGATCACACTGCTCAGCGAACTGAGCTCCGCCCCATCCGCCGCCAAAGACTCGTCGCTCACAAAGAGGTTCTACCGCAAAACCAGTTGGTCGGTTTCTTTGAGGACTGGGCAAACCCTTCGTGGTTCGGACATATCGGCCTGTAGTTTTGGGGGTCGTGCTGAGCCGAGTGGACCTGCGTGGGGTGGCCGACATTGCTGGCCGCCTGCCCCGGCCTGAGCCCGTTTCTGAGGGCTCGGTGGCCGCGGTCCGCGAGATTTTGGACGCGGTGCGGGCCGAAGGCGACGCTGCGCTTGCTCGCTACACCAAGCAGTTCGACGGGGCCGTCCCCTCAAGTTGGCGGGTTACTCCCGCTGAGGTGGGCGCGGCCCCGGAACGGGTCGACCCGTCGCTGCGGGCGGCTCTGGAGGCTGCGGCTGAGTCCATCGCCGAGTTCCACCAAGGTCATGTATTGCCGGAGCAGACCCACAACCGCCAGGGCATCACCATCCGTAGCTGGGACCAGCCGGTGGGCCGAGCGGGCTGCTATGTGCCCGGAGGGCGAGCGGCCTACCCGTCCACCGTGCTGATGACCGCACTACCGGCTAGGGCCGCTGGGGTTGAGCAGGTGGCGCTCTGCGTTCCCCCCGATTCCGATGGCCAGGTAGCCGACGTCACCCTGGCCGCCGCCGCTATCGCTGGAGTCGACGAGGTGTACGCGGTGGGTGGGGCCCAGGCCATTGCCGCCATGGCCTATGGCACTGAGTCGATTGGCGCGGTGGACGTGATCGTGGGGCCGGGCAACGTGTACGTGGCCATCGCCAAGCAGTTGGTGGCCGGGGCGGTTGGAGTGCCGGCCGCGTTCGCCGGGCCGTCGGAGGTTGTGGTGGTGGCCGACGGCACTGTTCCGGCGGAATACGCCGCCATCGACCTCATCGTGCAGGCCGAGCACGGTCCCGACGGATTGGCCTGGCTCATTGCTTGGGATGCGCTGGCCGCTGACGCGGTGGAGTCCGCAGTAGCTGAGTTGCTGTCGGCGGCTGCCCGCCGGGACGACATCGCGGCCACCTTCAGCCGCAGCGGGCACATTGTGCTGGTGGATGGCCCCGAGGCTGCCGCCGAGGTGGTCAACTTCATCGCCCCCGAGCACCTGCAAGTGATGATCGAGGCACCCGGTGCTGTAATCGACCGGGTTCAGAACGCAGGAGCCATATTCCGCGGCCCACTGGCCCCGGCGTCGATCGGCGACTATGTGGCCGGTCCCTCCCATGTGCTGCCCACCAACGGCACCGCCCGCTTCGCCGGTGCCCTCAGCGTGCGGGACTTCACCAAGCCCATGCACGAGATCTCCGTGGAAGCTGAGGGATTGGCCGCGGTCGGTCCCCATGTGGCGGCCATTGCCGATGCCGAGGGATTGGAGGCCCACGCCCAGTCGGTCCGCCTGCGCGGCATCGACGACAAGGTTCAGGAAGGAACTGACGATGAGTAGCCCCGACCGACTGGCGGTGCGAGAGAGCCTGGCCCTGATGTCGGGCTACCACTCGCCGCAGCTCGACGTGGCCGTGCGGCTCAACACCAATGAGTCGCCGGTGCCGCCTCCCGAAGGGTGGGCCGAGGCACTGCGGGCTGCCCAGGCCGACATCGATTGGCACCGCTATCCGGACAGGGGGGCCCACGAGCTCCGCGCCGCTTTGGCCAAGCACGAGGGGGTCGCGCCCGAGCAGGTGTTTGCCGCCAACGGCTCCAATGAGGTGCTCCAGTGCCTGATGTTGGCGTTCGGAGGGCCGGGTCGGGCCGCGCTCACATTCGAGCCCACCTATGCGCTTCACTCCCACATCTCCCGGCTGGCGGCCACCGAAGTGGTCACCGGCGAGCGGGACGAGGATTTCTCCCTGGACGCCGACTACGCCTCGGCCATGGTGGCCGAGCACCGACCGGCCGTCACCTTTCTGTGCTCGCCCAACAATCCCACCGGCATGGTGGAGCCTCCCGAATTGGTCGAGAGGCTGCTGGCCGACGTGTCGGCGCTGCCCGGGCTGTTGTTGATGGACGAGGCCTACGGCCAGTTCGACCCCCACACCGCGGTGGATTTGGTGGATGAGAGCCGCCCGCTGGCGGTGGCCCGCACCTATTCCAAGACGTGGTCGATGGCCGCGGCGCGACTCGGCTATCTGGTGGCCCCATCCTGGGTGGTGGCCGAGCTGGAGAAGTCGACGTTGCCCTATCACCTCGACACAATGAAGCAGATCGCCGGACGACTGGCCCTCGACTACGAGGACGAGATGAACGAACGGGTGGGCATGCTGGTGACCGAGCGGGAGCGAATCGCCGCCGGGCTCGACCATCTTCCGGTCCGCCACTGGGAATCGGGAGCTAACTTCATATTGCTCCGCCCCGACTCTGGCGACGGCGACGCCGTCTGGCAGGGTCTCGTGGATCGGTCGGTGCTCGTGAGAAACTGTTCTTCTTGGCCCCGGCTGGCCGGCTGTCTGCGGGTTACCGTGGGAACCCCGGCCGAAAACGACGCCTTCCTGTCTGCTCTCCGTGAGGTGCTGACATGACAACCTCATCTCGAACCGCCTCTGCCTCTCGGAGCACCGCCGAGACCAGCATCGACATCGCCATCGACATCGACGGCAGTGGCCAGGGCACCGCAACCACCGGCTTGCCGTTCTTCGACCACATGCTGAGCCAGCTCGGCCGCCACGGCGGCTTCGAGTTGCGGGTGGACGCCTCCGGCGACTTGGAGATCGACGCCCACCACACCGTGGAAGACGTGGGCATCCTGCTGGGATCGTGCTTTGCCGAGGCGCTGGGCGACAAGGCCGGGGTCCGCCGGTTTGCGTCAATCGCGGTGCCGCTGGACGAGGCCGTGGTGGAGGCCGTGGTCGATCTGTCGGGCCGCCCGTTCCTGCACTACGACGTGAGCCCTCCGGGTCAGAAGATCTTGGGTGACCCGCCGTTCGACCCCCAGCTCTGCGAGGAGTTCTGGCGGGCGTTCGCCACTTCCGCCGCTCTGACCCTTCACATCACCATGGTTCGGGGGAAAAACACCCACCACATCATCGAGGCCAGCTTCAAGGCTGTGGCCCGGGCGCTGCGCGACGCAGTGCGGGTGGAGGGCACCGGTATCCCCTCCACCAAAGGGGTTCTGTGAGCAGAGGAGTTCGGTGACCAGGCCGCTCATCGCGGTATTGGACTACGGCATCGGCAACCTCCGCTCGGCCCAGAAGAGCCTGGAGCGCATGGGGGCCGACGCCCGGCTGACCGCGGATCCCGGGCTGATCGCTGACGCGGCCGGGGTAGTGCTGCCCGGCGTGGGGGCGTTCGGACCCTGCATGGCCGCGCTGCGCGACACCGGACTCGACGAGCAGGCCCGGACGGCGGCGGCCGATGGTCGGCCGTTTCTGGGCATCTGCATCGGCTTGCAGCTTCTCTACGAGGGCTCCGAGGAAGCGCCGGGCGTGGACGGGCTGGGCATTCTGCCCGGCATCGTGCAACTGCTGCCCGGGAACGTGAAGCGACCCCAAATGCAGTGGAACCGCCTGGAGGTGCGAACTCCCGGCCCCCTGCTGGAAGGGCTGGACCACTCCTGGCTGTACTTCGTGCACTCCTATGCCGCGCCGATGGCCGACAACGTGGCCGCGGTGTGCGACTACGGCGGGCCGGTTGCTGCGGTGGTGGGCGACGGCAACGTGTGGGCCACCCAGTTCCACCCTGAGAAGTCGGCCCGTCCCGGTTTGCGGCTGTTGGAGAACTTCGTGAACCAGGCCCGAGCCGCGGCGGTGGGGGTCTGAAATGCAGCTCTATCCGGCTATCGACCTGCGGGGCGGGCGCTGTGTGCGGCTTTACCAGGGGTCGTATGACGCCGAGACCGTGTACAACGACGACCCGGTGAGCCAGGCCCAACAGTTCGCCGACGCTGGCGCCTCGTGGCTGCATGTGGTGGATTTGGACGCGGCCCGCACCGGGGAGCAGGTCAACCTGCCGGTGATCGCCGCCATCGCCGACGCGGTGGACGTGTCGGTGCAGACCAGCGGCGGGGTCCGCAGCCTGGACGCGGCCGCCGCGCTGGCCGACGTGGGCGCGGCCCGAGTGGTGATCGGCACCGCCGCGGTGGAAAACCCCGAATTGGTGGAGCAGGTGGCCGCTCGCCAGCCGGTGGCCGTGGGGTTGGACGCCCGGGGACGGGATGTGGCCACCCACGGTTGGGAGCAGGGCGGCGGGGGTGACCTGCTGGAGCTGGCGGCCCGCTTCGAGTCGTCAGGGGCCGAGGCCGTGGTGGCCACCGAGATCAGCCGGGATGGAACGTTGGCTGGGCCCGACATCGATGGCCTCGCCACGGTGCTGGCCGCCACTGGACTGGCGGTTATCGCCTCCGGCGGGGTGGCATCGCTGGACGACCTGACCGCCTTGTCCGCCATTGGCGACTCCCATCGGCGGCTGTCCGGGGTGATCGTGGGGCGGGCGCTGTATGAGGGATGCTTCACCGTGGAGCAGGCCGTGGAGACTCTGCGGTCATGAGCACCACCGCAACCGTGCCCAGCAACGCTCGGATCATCCCCTGTCTAGACGTGGACGCAGGCCGGGTGGTGAAGGGGGTCAACTTCGTCGACTTCACCGATGCCGGCGATCCGGTGGAGCTGGCCTCCCGCTACGACCAGCAGGGGGCCGACGAGGTGGTGTTCTTGGACATCACCGCGTCGTCGGATCAGCGGGAGACCACCTTGGAGCTGGTGCATCGCACTGCCGAGGAAGTGTTCATCCCGTTCACCATCGGTGGAGGTATCCGCACCGTGGACGACGCCCGACGCCTGCTGCGAGCCGGGGCCGACAAGGTGTCGGTGAACACCGCGGCGGTCAACCGCCCCGAGCTGGTGGCCGAGATCGCCGACGAGTTCGGAAGCCAGTGCGCGGTGGCCTCCATCGATGCCCGCCGCACCAACGGGGGCGCCTTCCCGTTCGAGGTATTCACCCACGGCGGCCGAACCCCGACCGGGGTCGACGCCATCGAGTACGCGATCAAGGTGACCGAGCTGGGCGCGGGGGAGATCCTGCTCACCTCCATGGACCGCGACGGCACCCGGGACGGCTTCGACCTGGAGCTGACCCGGGCGGTGGTGGAGGTGACCAATGTGCCGGTGATCGCCAGCGGGGGAGTGGGCACCCTCGACCACCTGGTGGAAGGCGTGATCGAGGGCAAGGCCGACGCCGTGTTGGCCGCTTCCATCTTCCACTTCGGCGAGCACTCCGTGGCCGAGGCCAAGCTTCACATGGCCGCCGCCGGCATCCCCATCCGCCCTGCCGACGCCTGACCGGCAGCCGGCTCGGGACTAGAGGCTGGCCACGAACTCGTCGATCAGGGTGTTGAGCCGGTCGGTGCGGCCGACGAGGAAGTGGTCGGCACCGCCCACGGGGTGGATCTCGGCGTTTGACCAGTTCGCGGTGGTGGCCCGGGCCTCATCGGGGGGATTGAACTGGTCCCGCTCGGGCACGGCCAACCACTTGGGCCGGGGATCGGCCGCGGCCTTGAAGCGGTCGGCGTTGACCACCCGAAGCGGCGGGGCCACCAGAAACCAGCCCGCCAGCTCAGGGGCGTTGCAGGTCAGCGCCATGTCGGCGCCGAACGACCACCCGGCCAGCACCAGGGGGCACTGGCCGTCGCCGGCCGCGGCCATGGCCTCGACCGCGGCCCGCACGTCGAGCTGCTCGCCCTCGCCGAAATCGTGCTCGCCCTCGGAGCCTCCCACCCCCCGGAAGTTGAACCGCAGCACTGCGCAGCCGGCGTCCACCAGGTGGGTGAACAGGGTGGAGACCACCAGCGAGTACATGTTGCCCCCGTACTGGGGATGGGGGTGGCAAATCACCACCCTGGTCCGGGGCTCGTCGGGCACCGTCCACTGGGCCTCGAGGCTGAGGCCGTCGCCGGTTGTCAATGTGGTGGCAGTCGGCCCGAAGTCGTCGGTCATATACCCGTCACGGTAGCGTTGACACCCCATGGCCAAGGCAGCAAAGAGCGCGAGTCAAGTCGCGCCCGAGGACAAGCTCCCCATCAAGATGCTCAACGATCGCATCTTGGTGCAGCTCGACGTTCCCGAGGGAGAGCGGCGCACCACCGGCGGCATCCTCATCCCCGCCACCGCCCAGGTGGGCAAGCGCCTGGCCTGGGCCGAGGCCATCGCGGTGGGTCCCAACGTCCGCACCGTGGAGTCGGGCGACCAAGTGCTGTTCAACCCCGAAGACCGCTACGAGGTGGAGGTGCGGGGTGCCGACTACCTCATATTGCGGGAGCGGGACATCCACGCGGTGGCCGCCCCCCGCCTCGACGAGGGCAGCACCGGCCTCTACCTCTGATCCCGGCTCGCAAATGGCTCTAACCGGGCCGGAGTCTGCTCCTACGATGGGGCTATGCCAGCAATCACGCCAATAGAAGCTGCCCCGGGAACGCTGGACCAGGTTACGTACAACAGCGACGGGCTGGTTCCGGCCATCGTGCAGGACCACGACGGGGGCCAGGTGCTGATGATGGCGTGGATGAACCGGGAATCGCTGGAGCGCACCCTGGAAACCGGGCGCACCTGGTTTTGGAGCCGATCCCGCCAGGAGTACTGGTGCAAGGGAGAGACCTCTGGCGATCGCCAGTACGTGCGGGAGGCGTTCTACGACTGCGACGGCGACACCCTGCTGTTCATCGTGGAGCAGGAGGGCAGCGGTGCCTGCCACCTCGGGAAGTACTCGTGTTTCTTCCGCTCGTTTGACGAGCCTTTGCCGCCGTCTTCGTGATCTGGACGGTATGACCGTGACCACTCCCGACCGCAGCCGAGCGCTCGCATGACCGCGATAAGCCCCGACCGCGGCGAGTTCCACCGGCTGGCCGCCGAGTGGCCGGTGGTGCCGGTGTGGCGGGAGCTGGTGGCCGACCTCACCACGCCGGTGGCCGCGTTCGTGCGCACCGTGGGCGACGAGTCCGGCTTCCTGCTGGAGTCGGTGGAGCACGGCGAGCGGTGGAGCCGGTTCTCCTTCATCGGGCGCCGCCCGCTGGGAACCTTGGTGGCCCGCGGCCGCCAGGTGACCGCTACCGGGCAATTTCCCGAGGGAACCCCACTCGACCAGGGGATTCTGGCCGCGATCGAGCACATCTTGTCGCAGTGGCAGTCGCCGGTGATCGACGAGCTGCCCCCGCTGCACGGCGGTCTGGTGGGCTATCTGGGCTACGACGTGGTCCGGGAAGTGGAGCATCTGCCCGATGTGCCCGCCGACGATCAAGAGCTTCCCGACGCGGTGCTGTCGGTGATCGGCGAGCTGGCGGTGTTCGACCACTGGCGCCAGCGGGTGATCCTGATCGAGAACGTGATCGTTCCTCCGGGATCTTCCCTAGCCGAGATCGACGCCGCCTATGACCGCGCCGCTTCAGCCCTCGAGCAGCTGGCCGCCGACGGGGCCCGGCCGGTGGCCGAGCCGCTGCTGGAGCCCCCCGTTGAAGAAGAGGAGCTGCCCGAGGTGGTGTCCTCCATGGGTTCGCAGAGCTTCTGCGACGCGGTGGAGGCGGCCAAGGAGCACATCCTGGCTGGCGACATATTCCAGGTGGTGCTGGCCCAGCGCTACGACTTCGACCTGGAGGCCGAGCCATTCGACGTGTATCGCTCGCTGCGCCAGGTGAATCCCAGCCCCTACATGTACTTCGTGCGCCTGCCCGAAGTGTCGCTGGTGGGGTGCTCGCCCGAGCCCATGGTGCAGCTGCTCAACGGGCGGGTCATCTCCCGGCCCATCGCCGGCACCCGCCGTCGGGGCCGCACCGAGGCCGAGGAGCGGCGGATGGCCGCCGAGCTGTCCGAGCACCCCAAAGAGATCGCCGAGCACATCATGCTGCTCGACTTGGCCCGCAACGATGTGGGCCGGGTGGTTACCTTCGGCACCGAGACGGTGGACGAGATGATGACCCTGGAGCGGTACAGCCACGTGATGCACCTCACCTCGCAGGTGTCGGGCGATCTGGCCCCGGGCCGCACTCCGGTGGACGTGCTGCGGGCCACGCTGCCCGCGGGCACGGTCTCGGGGGCGCCCAAGGTGCGGGCCATGGAGATCATCGACGATCTGGAGCCGGTGAAGCGGGGGCCCTATGCCGGTGTGGTGGGATACCTGGACTTCTCGGGGAACATCGACACCGCCATCGCCATCCGCACCATGGTTGTTCAAGGCGGGCGGGCTTCGGTGCAGGCCGGGGCCGGCATCGTGGCCGACAGCGTTGCCGAACAGGAAGACCTGGAGTGCCGCAACAAAGCCCGAGCCCTGCTGCTGGCCGTGCCCGCAGCCCGGCGGATGAGCCGAAGCCGCCTGTCGTGATCGGCCTGGCATGATTGGCCCAGCATGATTGGCCCGGCATGATTGGCACAGTGTGAGCACTCCCATTGATCTGAGCACTGCGGTGGGGGCCTGTCCCACCGAGAGGGCGGTGCTGGCAGTGGCCGGCCCCGATGCTGAGGCGTTCTTGCAGGGCCAGCTCAGCCAGGATGTGGCCGCTTTGGCCCCCGGCCAGTGCGCCTGGTCGCTCATCCTGCAACCCCAAGGGCGCATCGACGCCCTGGTGCGGGTGAGCCGCCAGGCCGCCGATCGGTTCATCCTCGACACCGACGGGCCGCTGGAGCAGGTCACCGTCCGGCTCAAGCGGTTCATGCTCCGCACCGATGTGACCCTGGATCCGCTCCAATGGCAGTGCATCGCGGTGCGCGGCCCCGGCGCTGAACAGGCATCTGTTTCCGGGGAGGTCGTCGGCCCGGTTCCCACCGGCGGGGTCGATGTGCTCGGCCCCGCGCCGACGGTGTCAGACGACGTGCCCCGAATCAGCCCTGAAGCCCTGGAGGCCCATCGGATCAGGTGCGGGTTTCCCCGCATGGGGGTGGACATCGACGAGCGCACCATCCCGGCAGAGGCCGAGGTGGTTCCCTTCACGGTGAGCTTCACCAAGGGGTGCTTCACCGGCCAGGAGCTGGTGGCCCGCATGGACTCCCGGGGCAGCACCGCCCCCCGGTACCTTCGGCTGCTGACCCTGGACCACCGGGCTGAGCTGGCCTCCGGCGACTCCATTACCGCCTCCGACGGTGCTGAGATCGGCGCCATCACCAGCGCGGCCTGGGACGCGGTCACCGGTAGCACGGTGGCGCTGGGCTACATCAAGCGCGCCGTGGAGATGCCCGCTGAGGTGTGCGTGGCCGGCTACCCGGCCCAGGCGTCAGCCGTTCCCCGTTAACAACCCAAGTATGGGGCGGGTCAGCCGGTAGTTTTGGAGCCAGTGTTCATCAAGATCTGCGGCATCACCACCGCCGACGACGCTCTGCTGGCCACCGCGCTGGGCGCCGACGCGGTGGGCTTCGTGCTGGCTCCATCGTCTCGTCAGATTGCTCCGCCCCGAGTGCAGGAGATCGTGCGGCTGCTTCCCCCCGGTGTCCTCACCGTGGGCGTCTTCCGCAACGAGGCCCCTCAGCGGGTGGCGGAGATTGTCAACCGCTGCGGCCTGAAAGCGGCCCAGCTCCACGGGCGAGAGAGCATCTCCGACACCCAATTGATTCGCGAGAAGGTGCCGGCGGTGATCAAGGCGTTTCCCGGCGGCAGCGCGGCTCTGGCCATGGCTGACCGCTATGGCGCCGACATGGTGCTGGTGGACTCCGACAACCCCGGCTCCGGCCAGGTGTTCGACTGGTCGCTGGCCGAGGGTGCGCCCGGCGGGATCCGACTCATCATGGCCGGGGGGCTCACCCCGGAGAATGTGGCCATGGCCATCGCCAAGGTGCGCCCGTGGGGGGTGGACGTGTCCACCGGGGTAGAGCTCTCGCCCGGTCGCAAAGACCCGGCCCGGCTGCGGGCCTTCATCAACGCGGTTAGGGAGACTGAGCCGCCCCACCCCGACCCCGCCGACCAAGAGCTCGGTGGCCAAGAGCCCGACGAAGATGCTCCCTACGACTGGCAGGAAGAGCGGTTTCAGTGATCGTGGCCGTGTCTGCCCAACGAATTGACCGCGTGGTGCTGCGATGACCATGGCCGAGCCCGTAGGCGGGCGGTTCGGGGAGTTCGGCGGGCGGTTTGTGCCCGAGACCCTGGTACCGGCCTGCGAGGAGTTGGAGGCCGCGTTCCGCTCTGCCTGGGCCGACGAGAGCTTTCGGGGCGAGCTGAACCAGTTGCTGGGCGACTACGCCGGGCGCCCGTCGCCGCTCACCGAGTGCCACCGCCTGTCCGAAGAGCTGGGATTGCGGCTGCTGCTGAAGCGAGAGGATCTCAACCACACCGGCTCTCACAAGATCAACAACGTTCTGGGCCAGGCCCTTTTGGCCGTTCGCATGGGCAAGACCCGGCTGGTGGCTGAGACCGGCGCCGGCCAGCACGGCGTGGCCACTGCCACTGCGGCGGCCCTTCTGGGGCTGGAATGCGTGGTGTACATGGGCGAGGTGGACATGGAGCGCCAGGCCCTCAACGTGTTCCGAATGCAGCTTCTGGGGGCCGAGGTGCGATCGGCGCTGTCAGGCAGCCGGACGCTGAAGGACGCCATCAACGAGGCCATGCGCGACTGGGTGGCCACCGTGGAGAGCTCGCACTACTGCCTGGGCTCGGTGATGGGGCCCCATCCCTACCCGTGGATGGTGCGGGAGCTGCACCGGGTGATCGGCGACGAGGCCCGGGAGCAGTGCCGGGAGCTGATGGGGCGAGACCCCGACGTGGTCACCGCCTGTGTGGGGGGTGGCAGCAACGCCATCGGCATCTTCAGCGGCTTCGTGGACGGCGATGCCGCACTGGTGGGGGTGGAGCCGGCGGGCGGGGCGGCCATCGGCCGGGGAGTTCCCGGGGTGGTCCACGGCTCCAAGTCGTTCCTGATGCAGGACGAGCACGGCCAGGTGCTGGAGGCCGAGTCGATCTCCGCCGGTTTGGACTATCCCGGCATCGGCCCCGAGCACTCCCATCTGGCTGCCATCGGCCGGGCCCGCTATGAGACGGTTACCGACGACGAGGTGGTGGCCGCTTTCGAGCTGCTGTCGCGCACCGAGGGGATCATCCCCGCCCTGGAGCCGGCCCACGCCCTGGCCTGGGTGTCTCGGGCCCGCCAGGAGCTGGCCGGACAGTCGGTGCTGTTGAACCTCAGCGGCCGGGGCGACAAAGACGTCGACCAGATGATGGGCCGGCTGGTGGACGACGGCAGCTCCAGCGGAGACGACGGGCAATCTGAGTGAGCGCTGAGCCCGGCCCGCTGGAGGCCGCACTGCGGGGCCGCCGCTCCCAGGGCGGCAAGGCGCTGGTTCCCTATCTCACCGGGGGGCTGGGCGACTGGCAGGCCGGACTGGCCGCAGCCGCCGACGCGGGCGCCGACGCGATCGAGGTGGGCATCCCGTTCTCCGATCCGGTGATGGACGGCCCGGTCATCCAGCAGGCCAACGACCGGGCGCTGGCTGGTGGGATCACACCGCTAGCGGTTTTGGACGCCCTCGGGCGGCTCGACATCGGCGTCCCTCTGGCAGTGATGACCTACTACAACATCGCCTTTCGGTTCGGCTTGGAGCGTTTCGCCTCGGTGCTGGCTGAGCAGGGCGTGGCCGCCGCCATCCTCCCCGATCTGCCGCTGGAGGAAGCAGGGCCGTGGACCGATGCGGCCGACGCCGCGGGGGTGGAGACGGTGCTGTTGGCCGCGCCCACCGCGTCTGACGAGCGGCTGGGCCGGATTTGCGCTCGAACCCGGGGATTCGTCTACGGGGTGGGGCTTCTGGGGGTGACCGGGGAGCGCGACGAGCTGGCGTCGTCGGCGGTGGTTATGGCCGGGAGGCTCAAGCAGGTGACCGACGTGCCCGTTCTAGTGGGGGTGGGGGTGGGCACTCCCGAGCAGGCCCAGGAGGTGTGCCGAGTGGGCGACGGCGCGGTGGTGGGCTCGGCGGTGGTGCGCCGGATGCTGGGCGACGGCGGACCCGCCGCGGTGGGCGATCTGGTTGGGAAATTCCGCCGAGCCTTGGATTGAGCCTGAGAACTTGGCATTTTTCCACTGCGGGCTGATTGACTCTGAGAACTTTGTGTCAATTTCCAACTGAATTACACTCGCGTAATTCAGCATTCAGGAGGATTCCATGAACAAGTCAGAGTTGGTCAGCGCCATCAGCGAGCGCACCGGTGAGAGCAAGAGCTCCGTGGACGCGGTGCTCAGCAGCCTAGAGACTGTTGTCACCGAGCAGGTGATCCTGGGCGACAAGGTGGCGATCACCGGCTTCGTGTCCTTCGAGCAGACCTCTCGAGGCGCCCGCACCGGCCGCAACCCCCGCACTGGCGAGACCATCCAGATTGCCGCCGCCAAGGGCTGCAAGGTGAGCGCTGGCGCCCGACTGAAGGCAGCCGTCAAGGGAACCTGATCCGATAGAGTCGATCCATGGCTGATTGGCTGTTGTCTCCCGGCGATCAAACGCCGGCGTTCGCCCTGGAGGACCAGAACGGCAACCAGGTGTCGCTGGGTGACTTTGCCGGACGGAAGCTGGCGATTTTCTTCTTTCCCAAGGCGCTCACTCCTGGTTGAACGAATCAGGCAATCGGCGTGCGTGACATCGCCGCAGAACGGGGCATCGCCGCAGTGGGAATCAGCGGGGACAAGCCCGACCGCCAGAAGCGGTTCGATGAGAAGTGCGACCTCGGCTACTCCCTCCTGTCGGATCCCGACCATGAGGCCGCCGAGGCCTTCGGGGTGTGGCGGGAGAAGAAGATGTACGGCAATACCTACTGGGGCATTGTCCGCTCCGCCTTCCTTGTTGATGAAGACGGCCGGATTGAGCACGCCTGGTACAAGATCAGCCCCAAGAACACCGCGGTCAATCTGGCTGCGGCACTGCCTGAGGAATAGCGGAACAAGAGCAGCCTTATGAGACCTCCGGCCGAGGTTCTCCCGCACCGCCCCCCGTTCCTGTTCTTGGACGAGGTCACCTCGATGGTGGTCGGGGAGCGGGCCGAGGGCTATTGGCAGCTCACGGGCGACGAGCCGTTCTTCGCCGGCCACTTTCCCGGGCGTCCCACGCTGCCGGGAGTGCTGATGGCCGAGGCCATCGCCCAACTCGGGGCCTACATCGCCCTCTGCGACGACCGGTTTGCCGGCAAGCTGCCCCTGTTCGGCGGCCTCGACAGCGCCCGTTTCCGCCGCCAGGTGGTCCCCGGTGAGCGCTTGGACCTGGAAGTGGAGATGACCCGCCTGTCGGCCCGGGCCGGCCGAGGCCAGGGGCGGGCCTCGGTTGGCGGCGATCTGGCCTGCTCGTGCGAGCTGCTGTTCGTGGTGGTAGACGCCGGCTGATCGGCGCCAGCTGTAGGCACCGGCAGGCAGATGCCGGCTATTCGGGCGGGGGACCGATCACGATGGTCCCGTTGTGGCCGCCGAAGCCGAAGGAGTTCGACAGCGACGGCCCCGGCGTCCACGGGGCTGGATCGGGGCCCACGATTTGGATGGGGGCCATCTCCGGGTCGGGGGTCTCGTACCCGTAGGTGGGGGGGATCTTCCCGTGCTCCATGGCCAACAGCACCGCGGCCGCCTCAATGGCCCCCGCCGCTCCCAGGGCGTGACCGGTCACGCCTTTTGTGGAGGTGACCAGCGGCCCCGGCGTGCCGAACACCTTCTGGATGGCCTCGGCCTCGGCGGCGTCGTTCAGCGGGGTGGACGTGCCGTGGGCGTTGATGTGGACGATGTCGCCGGCGTCCAGCCCGGCGTCGGCCAAGGCCAGCTCCATGCACCGCACTGCCCCCGCGCCCCCTGGCGACGGGGCGGTGATGTGATGGGCGTCGGCGTTGCTGGCGCCCCCCAGAATCTCGCCCAGCACGGTGGCGCCTCGGCTTCGGGCCGTTTCCAACTCCTCCAGCACCAAGACCGCCGCTCCCTCGGCTTGGATGAAGCCGTCGCGCTCCAAGTCGAACGGGCGGCTGATGTGGGATCGGGACACCGCGGTCATGTTCCAGAAGGTGGCCTCGCCGGTGATGGAGTTGGAGGCCTCGCTTCCGCCGGTGATCACCGCATCGCAGCGATTGGAGCGGATCAACATGGCCGCGTTGGCTATCGACTGGGTGCCCGCGGCGCAGGCGGTGACCGTGTTCTCGCACGGCCCGGAGAAGCCGTAGCGCATGGAGATGGCGGCTGATGCGGCATTGGCCATCAGCATCGGCACCAGAAACGGCGACACCCGCCGTTCGCCTTTCTCGATGCGGACCTGGATCTGATCTTCCAGCGTCCGCAGGCCTCCCACGCCCGTTCCCACCCACACGCCGGTGCGGCCGGGGTCGGCGCTGAGCTCGCCCGACTGCTCCAGCGCCTCGGCCGCCGCAGCCAGGGCCATCTGGGCGAACCGGTCGGTGCGGCGGGCCTCTTTGGGGGAGTCGAAGTGGGGGAGGGGGTCGAAGTGGTCCATCACCCGCCGCCCCTCGGCGGGGGCCTCCAGCAGCCCCTGCCAGAAGGCATCCCGGCCGAGGCCGGGCCAGGCCAAGACCCCGATGCCGGTGACTGCCACTCGGCGCGGCGCCGTCATGGGCTCGCGCTCGGGTGCCGAGGGTTGGAATTCGTCTCGTCAGATGGCGGCGAGGTCATCCCAGTTTGACGGTCACCAAGTCGAAGGCCTGGCCCACGGTCTCGATGTCCTCCAGCTCTTCCTCGTCGATGGCGATGTCGAACTCTTCTTCGAGCGCCATCACCAACTCGACCAAGTCGAGGCTGTCTGAGTCCAAGTCGTCGGCAAAGGTGGCCTCGGGAGTGACCTGATCGGCCTCCACCGACAGCACCTCCACTGTGCAGTTCTGGAAGCGGGTGAAGTTGTCGTCGCTCACGCTTGTTCTCTCCTATTCGTGGACGGGTGGTCCTTGGATGGGTTTTCCAATGCGTATCCGGGCATTCATCCTCCCATGCCCAGGCCACCGTCTACCGGAATTACCGCTCCGGTGACGTAGCCGGCGGCGTCGGAGGCCAAGAAGGAAATGGTGGCAGCAATTTCGGAGGGTTCGCCCAATCGTCCGAGGGGAACCGCGTCGATAATGGCCGAGCGGCGGTCCTCGTCGAGCTCGTTCAACATGTCGGTGCCCACCGGGCCGGGGGCCACCACGTTGACGGTGATGTTGCGGCTGGCCAGTTCCTTGGCCAGCGATCGGCTCAGCCCCACCAGGCCGGCCTTGGAGGCGGCGTAGTTGGCCTGCCCGGCCTGGCCCACGGCGCCCACCACCGAAGACACGAACACGATGCGGCCCCAGCGGTTGCGCATCATCGACTTGGTGGCCCGCTTGGCCACCCGGTAGCCGGCGGTCAGGTTGGCGTCGATCACATCGGTGAAGTCGGCCTCGCTCATGCGCATCAGCAGCTTGTCGCGGTTGATTCCGGCGTTGGACACCAGCACTTCGACCGGGCCGAGCCGGTCTTCGATCTCGGCGAAGGCGGCTTCGATCTGGTCTTCTTCGGTCACGTCGCAGCACACGCCCAACAGATCGACTTGCCCGTTGGATTGCGGGGGCTCGCTGCGGTAGGTCACCGCCACCTGATGGCCGTTTTGGGCGAACTCAGTGGCCGTCGCCAGCCCGATGCCCCGGTTCCCGCCGGTCACCAGGACAACCCTGGATGTGCTCACTGGCCCCAGCGTAGCAGCGCGGCGGCGACGCTCATACCTGCGCCGAAGCCCACCAGCAGCACCACATCACCGTCGTTTATGGCCCCCTTCGACACCGCCTCGTCCATGGCCAGCGGGATGGAGGCCGATGAGGTGTTGCCGGTGGTCTCGAGCACGGTGGCCGCCTTCTCCAGGGGGATGTCCAGGCGTTTCATGGCGCTCTCGATGATCCGGAAGTTGGCCTGGTGGGGGATCACCGCGGCCACATCCGATGCTTCCAGTCCGGCGTCGGCCAGCACTCTCTGGCTGGCTGAGACCATGACCCGCACCGCTTGGCGGAACACCTCTTTGCCGTCCATTTTGATGTAGTCGCCGAAGTCGCAGATCAACAGGTCGGCGAAGCGGCCCTCGGAGCCCATGTAGGTGCTGAGCACGCCCCGGTCGTCGCGGATGGCCGGCTCCAGCACCACCGCCCCGGCCCCGTCGCCGAACAAGATGGCGGTGGAGCGGTCGTCCCAGTCGGTGAACCGGCTGAGCGTGTCCACTCCGATAACCAGTATCCGCTCCATGCCGGCGGCGATCTGGGAATGGGCCAGGGACACGCCGTAGGTGAAGCCCGAGCAGGCCGCGTTCAGGTCGAATGCCCCGCAGGATGCCCCCAACTCGTTTTGGATGCGGTTGGACACGGCGGGGAACACCTGGTCGGGGGTGCAGGTGGAGCAGATGATCAAGTCGAGTTCGGTGGCGTCGATCTCGGCCTGCTTGAGGGCGATCTTGGCTGCTTGGCCGCCCAGCTCAAGGCAGCTGCCTCCCACCCGGCGCTCGTGGATGCCGGTGCGCTCCACGATCCACTCGTCGCTGGTGTCGAGGGTTTGGGCCAAGTCGTGGTTGGTGATCACCTTGTGGCCCCTCGCGGTGCCCAGACCGGTGATGGCCGCCCTCGTCATCGCCCGTATCTCCTCATTGTGTACGCAGCCAGGCGATGGGCTGGCTGGCGGTGACCCGCTCGCCGTCCACGGCCAAAAATCCCATGATCACGCCGGCCCAGGGAGTGTGGACCTCGGTGTCGCCCACATGGCCCAGCAGCTGGCCGGCGGTCACCCCGGTGCCCAGCAGGTTGTCTTCGGTGGGCTGGAAGACACCGGCTGCGGGGCTCACCACCAGCCGCTCGGTGGCGAAGAGGGCCTCGCCCTCCAGAGGGCCGGCAGCGGCTACGGGGGGCCCAGCCAGGGCTTCCAGCACCGCGTCGATGTCGGTGGGGGCGTTCACCTTGAGCGGCTGGCAGTCTTTGGCGGTGCGCTTCACCGTTCCGGTGAGCACTGCGCCCGGCCCCAGCTCCACGAACGTGGTGAAGCCGTCGTCGCACATGTTGTGGACCGACTGGCGCCAGCGCACCGGGCTGGTGAGCTGCTCGTTGAGCAGGTCGGCCCAGATGTCGGCGCCGGTGTGGGCGGCGGCGTCCACGTTGGCGTACACCGGGTGGTCGGGCACCCGGAACTCGGTCTTGCCGATCGCCTTTTGAAGCCGGTCTTTGGCCGACGCCATGAACGGGGTGTGAAAGGCGCCGCCCACGGGCAGGGCCATGACCCGCTTGGCCCCCAGGTCTTTGGCGAGGGCGCCGGCTGCGTCCACCATCGAGGGGGCGCCGGCGATCACCACTTGGCCGGGGGCGTTGTAGTTGGCCACCCACACGTCGCCGTCGGCCTGCTCGCAGGCCTGCTCCACCAAGTCGTCGTCGAGCCCCATGACCGCGGCCATGGTGCCGTCTTGCTCCTCGGCAGCCACCTGCATGGCCTCGCCCCGCTCCGACACCAGGCGAACGCCGTCGTAGAAGTCCACCACCCCGGCCGCCACCAGCGCGGAGTACTCGCCCAGGCTGTGGCCGGCGTGGCCGGCGGTCTCGATGCCCACCCGGGTCACCGCGTCGAGTGCGATCATCGACACCATGAACGTGGTGAGCTGGGAGTTGCGGGTGTGGCGCAGCTCGTCGTCGTCAGCGTCGAGCAGGAGCCGGGCCACATCGCGCCCCGCTGCCTCAGAGGCCTCGGCCACCAGCTCCCACGAGGGATGGTCGACCCAGGCCGAACCCATGCCGGCCTTTTGGGATCCCTGGCCGGGATAGGTGAAACAGATCATCAGGTGTCAGACCTCTCAGACGACAGTGGGGTTTCAACACTCTACGAGACAAGCCCGTCTGCCCAAGTTATCCAGCAAGCTTCCCTGCCACAGCACTGGGTAAACTGCCCTTCCCCCAGCCAGCATGCTGGCCCCCCGCCCGGGTGGTGGAATTGGTAGACGCGCCGGACTCAAAATCCGGTTCCCGCAAGGGAGTGAGGGTTCGAGTCCCTCCCCGGGCACTAATTTGCCTCTTGTGGCAGTCCAGGGCTTCTGTTAGTATGAAATATATGGAGAAGGTCTGAAAGGGGATTTGATAATGGCGACGCAGATGGAGTCCCGAGTATCCGCCCTTGAAGAGCGGGTGGCACGCCTAGAGGAGCACTCGGAGGAGAAGGTAATCATCTTGCGAGAGATTACGGCCGAGGAGGCGCGGGCCGAGATCATCGATCTGTTTGCCACCGGGGAGACCCTCTACTACTCCGACATCGCCGACCGTCTAAGGGGCCGCGCGGATAGGTGACCATCCACCGGTCGTTGTGTTGTCCCGGCTTTGATGTCGGGTAGCACCAACCCAACGACTCGGTGGAGGTATCTGTCATTATGCGCGCGCTGGAACCGGAGGTGGTAGATGCTGTGT
>JAJDUJ010000002.1 GCA_022826705.1 Acidimicrobiia bacterium
CCGACGCAACACCGACCGAAAACCCGACTGCCGCCACGCCGCCCTATGCCTCGCCACCACCATCTTGATCACCGCAAAACTCATCGACCACAAAAACCGGTGGAACCCCTGACCAACCACCAATCCGCTAGGCCCCTAAGACTCGACCTGGAAATGGTCGTTGAAATATGCCACCGGCTCGAAGAGGAAGACATGATCCACGTTGCCGACCACGCTGTTTGACTACGGCGACGCCCTGAGAGGCGACCGCATCGCTATTACTGCCCGAAAGCTGAGCAAGCCTGCACTGGTCAACCAATCAGGTCGCCACAAGGCCACCCGTTTCACCGCCCGCGACAACGTCCATTGCGTCATCGAAAAGCCTCTCGCCGCCCGACCCAACCTGGGCATGAGCCAGAAAACTTGACCCGGGACAGTGCAGTCTCATTTCACTCCTGAGTTGTTTGAGTTCCTCTCTGAACTGCGGGCGAACAACGATCGCGATTGGTTTGGTGCGAACAAGGGCCGCTACGAGGAGCATGTCAAAGAGCCGCTGTTGGCGTTCATTGTGGACTTTGAGCAGCACCTTCATTCGATCAGCGAGCACTTCGTGGCCGACTCGCGAGCGAATGGGGGCTCTATGTTCCGCATCTACCGGGACGTCCGCTTTTCCAAGGACAAGTCCCCCTACAAGACCCAGGCCGCGGTCCACTTCCGCCACGAAGCGGGCAAATCGGCTCACGCGCCGGGGTTCTACCTGCATCTGGCGCCCGACGAGGTATTCGCAGGGGCTGGCATCTGGCGACCCGACTCGTCAACCGTGGGGCGGATCCGGAGCCGCATCGTGGAGGACCCAGGCGGCTGGGTGAGCGCTAAGGGTGACTCCAAATTCACACAGGTGTTCGATCTGACCGGTGATTCGCTGAAGCGGCCGCCTAAAGGGTTCGACCCCGAGCACCCCTACCTCGAAGACCTCAAGCGCAAGGACCACGTAGCCACCTGCCACTTCGATGAAGACGAGGTGACCGCAGCAGGATTTATCGACGCATTTGCAGATGCCTGCCGCACCTCATCGCCCTACATGGAATTCCTAACCAAAGCGGTGGGCCTTCCGTACTAACCGACGGCAGCGGGGAGTGCTGCATGTGTGGGTGGGTCGGGTTTGATGCTTGAAACTGCTGTCTGGCCTCGTAAGCATGGGCGCCATGGAACAGGGCGATTTAGCTGATCAGCGTCGGATCCGGTTTGAGCCTGACGATAAGCCGCCTACTGCGCTGACGGCGGGGATGGGGCTTCAATTTGCGATTCTGTCGATCGCAGGCATTGTGCTCACGCCGGCGATCGTCATTCGAGCTGCTGGTGGAAGCGACTCGTATCTGACTTGGGCTGTGTTTGCGGCGGCAGTGGTCAGCGGCATCAGCACAATCCTCCAGGCGGTCAAGTTCGGGCGCATCGGAGCCGGGTACGTGCTGCTCATGGGGACGTCGGGGGCGTTCATCGCCGTGTGCGTGGCGGCCTTGGTGCAGGGAGGCCCCGAGCTATTGGCGGTGCTCGTGGTGGCGTCGTCGCTGTTCCAGTTCTTGCTCGCCTCGAAGCTCTCGCTGTTCAGGAGACTGATCACGCCCGTGGTGGCCGGCACCGTGCTGATGCTCATTGCGGTGACCGTGATGCCGCTCATATTCGACATGGTGACAGCGTCACCGGAAGGCGAATCCGAGTGGAGCGCGCCGACGAGCGCCCTGGTCACCATTCTCGTGGTGATCGCCATCGCGCTGAAGTCGTCTGGCAGCCTGCGATTGTGGGCGCCGGTCATCGGCGTGGTGGCCGGCTCGATCGTGGCCGCGGTCTCCGGGCTATACGACTTCGATCAGGTGTCCGACGCCGCCTGGATCGGTGTGCCCGACAGCGGTTGGCCCGGTTTCGATTTCTCATTCGACTCGGCGTTCTGGAGTCTTTTGCCCGCGTTCGTGATCGTCACGATCATCGGAGCGGTGGAGACCATTGGCGACTCAGTGGCCATCCAGCGCGTTTCGTGGCGAAAGCCGCGGGCGGTGGACTACCGCGTGGTGCAGGGAGCGGTGGCCGCTGATGGCACAGGCAATCTGCTGTCGGGGCTGGCCGGCACAGTCCCGAATACCACCTACTCATCAAGCGTCTCCATTACTGAGTTGACCGGCGTGGCCGCTCGCCGCGTGGGTGTCGCCATCGGCGTCGTATTCATGGTGTTCGCTTTCTTGCCCAAGTTCTTGGCGTTGGTGCTCGCTATCCCCGATGCGGTGGTGGCGGCGTATGTCACCGTTCTGATCTCGCTGCTGTTCGTGGTGGGCATGAGGATCGTTTCCGAAGAGGCTGCGGACTACCGAAAGGGCCTGATCGCGGGCATCGCCTTCTGGCTCGGCGTCGGATTCCAGAACAGCCTGATCTTCCCGGAATACCTGGAAGGCTTCGCCGGGGGCTTCTTGGAGAACGGCATGACTTCAGGCGGCCTCGTCGCCATCGTGCTGACGCTGTTCACAGAGGCCACCCAATCCCGCCGCCAGCGGCTGCGCACCAATCTGGCAATGCCGGAGCTCCCCGGCATCCAGGAGTTCCTGGGCGGCTTCGCAAAGCGCCACGGCTGGGCGGCATCGATGTCGCAGAGGCTGGACGCGGTGGCCGAGGAGACAATGGTCACGCTGCTCGACGCCGAGCATGCCGGAGACGCCCCCGATGACCGAACACTGCGCGTCACCGCCAGCAAGCAGGACGGGCGGGCGGTGCTCGAGTTCGTTGCCGCGGCCCGAGGGGAGAACATTGAGGACCGTCTGGCGGTGCTTGACGAGCCGACGGCCGACCGGCCCGTCGAGCGCGATGTCTCACTGCGGCTACTTCAGCACTACGCCACTTCGGTGCTCCACCAGCAGTACCACGAACTCGAGATCGTCACCGTGCACGTCAACCCCCCAGCTGGTGATGGTTCGCATGAATAGTCCCACCGGGTTGGCGTCTGTGGTTGAGACGACGAATGGGCCGGTTCGGGGCACGGTCGCAGATACGCCCTATGGGCCGGTTTGCCAGTACCTGGGGATTCCGTATGGGAAGCCGCCGGTGGGGGAGCGCCGGTTCTTCGCGCCTGAGGCGGCAGAGCCGTGGGATGAGGTGCTGGATGCGAGTGCCTTCGGGCCCGATCCCGTCCAGGCCGTTGACGGCCCGTACACCGGGGTGATTCCGGGGGCGGATGCGACTTCGGTTTCGGAGGACTGCTTGACCCTGAACGTGTGGGTGCCGACCGAGGTGGATGCTGATCTGCCGGTTTTGGTCTGGATCTACGGGGGTGCGTTCCTCACCGGAGGAGGCTCGTTCCCGCTCTACAACGGGGCGAGGCTGGCGGCTGAGCAGCAGGTGGTAGTGGCCTCGGTGAACTACCGGGTGGGGGCTCTCGGATTCATGGACCTGCGCCAGGTACCGGGTGGGGAGGGAACCACGGCCAACTGCGGCCTACATGATGTGCGGCTCGGCCTCGAATGGGTGGCGGCCAATGTGGGCAACTTTGGCGGCGATCCGGCGACGTTGACCGCGTTTGGCGAGTCGGCGGGGGCAGGATCGATCTTGCACCTGCTGGGCAGTCCGGGCATCTCGGCGGTGCTGCGACGGGCCATCATGCAGAGTCCCGGCGTCGGCATGACCCAGTCGCCCGACGTTGCGGCCACCGTGGCCTGCGCCTTCATGGACAACGCCGACGTGAGCGACGTCGCAGGGCTCCGGCGGCTGGAACCAGAAGCAATAGTCGAGGCCCAGTTCAAGACCGTGATGGACATGATGATCACAGTGGGGCCGATGCCGTTCCACCCTGTGGTCGACGGATCGCTCATCCCGGCAAAGCCGGTGGAGCTGCTCCAAGCGGGAACAGCGACCGACGTCGATGTGCTGATCGGCGCCACTGCCCATGAACTGCGTCTGTTCCACCAGGAACTACCCGAAGAGAGCTCCGAGCAGATACTCCATCACACGGTGAGCGGCCACATCTCGGACAGGACCGGCGCCGAGCCATCTCCCGGCGATGTGAAAACCGTGGTGAGGGACTACCGCCAGGCTGCCGAGGGCACCGACTGGACCTCCGACTCCGACATCCTCACCGCCATCAACACCGATGTCTCCATGAGGGAACCAATCGAGCGCATCGCCGACTTTCGGGCCGCGGCTGGGGCGAGCACCTACCTCTACGACTTCCGCTGGTGCTCCCTGGCCGATTTGGACAAAGGGGCATTCCATGCCATTGACCTGCCCTTCGCCTTCGACAGCTTTCACGTGGACGGCTGGCGCGAGTTCATTGGTGCCGATAACGCCGCCGAAGCGCTGGGCCGAGGCATGCGATCGGCATGGGCGGCCTTCGCCCGTACTGGAGACCCTTCAACCGCCGAGCTCGGCCCCTGGCCCCGCTACGACCTCAACCAGCGCACGACCATGATTCTCGACGACACCCCAACTTTGGCTTCCGACCCGTTCCAAAGAGAGAGGTCCATGTGGCGGTCAGCCGCCAGAGGGGACTCTCAGTAGATCTCGGGGACGAAGGTCTGGTCGGACATGGGAGGGCGCACGTAGCCGGTTCTGTCTTGGCGCTCGGGGAGCTCGACCTCCTCCCAGGGCACTTCCTCGTAGGGGATCATCGACAGCAGGTGCGAGATGCAGTTCAGCCGGGCTGCCTTTTTGGAGTCGGCATTGACCACATACCACGGCGCCTGCTTGATGTCGGTGTGGGCGAACAGGGTGTCCTTGGCCTTGGAGAACTCCACCCACCGGGTTCGGCCCTCGATGTCTATTGGTGAGAGCTTCCAGCGCCGCAACGGATCGTTGATCCGGTTGTGGAACCGGCGTTCCTGTTCCTCGTCGCTCACCGAGAACCAGTACTTGATCAAGATGATCCCCGAGCGCACCAGCATCCGCTCGAACTCTGGGCACGACCGCAGGAACTCCCTGTACTCCTCCTCGGTGCAGAACCCCATCACCGGCTCCACCACTCCCCGGTTATACCAACTGCGGTCGAACAGGATCATCTCCCCAGCAGCGGGAAGCTCGGCCACATAGCGCTGGAACCACCACTGCGTCTTCTCCCGGTCGCTGGGGGTGCCCAGCGCCACCACCCGCACCACCCGGGGGTTCGTACGCTCGGCGATCCGCTTGATCACCCCGCCCTTGCCAGCGGCGTCGCGCCCCTCGAAGATCACCACCACCTTGAGCCCCTTGTGGCGGATCCAGCGTTGCAACCGCACCAACTCCTCCTGAAGTCGAGACAGCTCCCGCTCGTAGTCCTTCTTCTTGATCCTCGGGCGCGGTTCGGGCCGTGGGGCATCCGCTCCGGCGATTCCCAGAACATCGCGGTCAGGTTCTGGACTCATGTCTTGAGGGTAGTTCCGGCACTATTTTCCGACAATAGGGTCAATTGGTCGGGTTCGAGCCGCAGCGTAGGACCCGACCAGTAATTCGAGAGACCGGGTCGTAATATCCCGGTCGCGGGTGGGTCCGTCGGGGGCATCAAGAGTCTTCGGAGGATCGCAAACCTTGAATTACTACGTGATAGCCGCCGCCGTTGTGGTCGGCACGGCGACGGGAGCCGCTTCGGTCTACTGGATACACCGGGGGGTCGGCACCGGATGGATTGTCCTCGGCGCGGCGTGCGTCGGACTCGGCTGCACCATGGTCTTGGCCGCTGGTGCGCTGCTTGTCGCCGGACCAGATGCATACCTCGTGGTCCATGCGGTGTACCTGGCCCTTGTCATTGGACTGCCGCTGGCAGGTGCAATCGTTCTGGCGTTTGGCCGTCCGTGCTCGCCGGCCGTCATCGCCCTCTGCTTGCTTTCTCTTGCAGCCATTCCTATCGGCATCTACGCCACTCATATCGAGCCGTTTTGGCTGCGGGTGGATGCGGTGAAGGTGGCCGTCGACGGGATCGGCGAGGAAGTTCGCATCGGCGTGCTGGCCGATCTTGAGACCACATCGATCGGCAGCTATGAGAACCGCGTTGTGGATCGGCTGATTGCCCAAAGACCCGACATAGTGGTGATACCAGGGGATCTCCATTCACTGGACTCTGACCTGATTGATGAGTGGTCTCCGCAATTCACGGAGCTGGTCCAACGGCTCACCGACGCCGTGCCGTTCGTCTATTTGGTGAACGGCCATTCAGACACTGTTTCCGACCTTCGGCGGATCGCATTGGGAACCGGAGCCCGAGTTCTCGACAATGAGATAGAGACGTTTGAGCTCAAAGGGAACGTCTTCCATATCGCGGGAATATCCCTGCTTGACGATGTTTATGAGCCAGCCGCTAGACGGGTCGCCGAGCGCTTCGCCCACGAGGAATTCCCCGGTGTGCGGTTGCTGCTGGCCCACGAACCAGACGCGATCCAGCTGCTGCAAGGCAACTCCGTAGACCTGCTCATCGCGGGCCACACCCACGGCGGACAAGTCGCCATCCCCTTCATTGGACCTCCCGTCACTGCGTCGAGGGTGCCTAGGCACGTTGCCGCTGGCGGCCTGCACGAACTCCGCGGCACCCCCACCTACGTGTCCACCGGGGTGGGACGAGAGCGCGGCAACGCCCCTCAACTCCGATTCGGCGTCCGCCCGTCGATCGGGATTATCGACCTGGTGACCGAGGAATGGCGTGAGGCCGGAACTGGCTAACGCAGGCTCTCCAGGTCGGCGACGTTCATCACTCGGAGGGTGGGGGGGATGTCTTCGACAACTTGGTTGTAGCGCATGCCCATGGTGCCGTGGCGGCGGTAGGCGGTGTGGATCCAGTTGGCGAAGCCGGGGTCCTCGTCGGCCACGATGATGCGGGCTGTGCCGTCGGGCTCGTACACCGCGGTGTGCTTGTTGACGGTCACCTGGAGCCAGTCGTAGTCGAGCGACTCCTCCCAGATGTTGTTGAGCTGGAAGTTCCAGTAGTACACGTCGATGGGTGGGACGTCGATCACCAGGGCTTGGCCGGGCTCGAGCACCCAATAGCCGTGGCGGAACTTCTGGGTGGGGTCGCCCCAACCGCCGGGCTTGTCGTGGGTGGGAAGGAACTCGAGCGTGTTGGGCCGCTCTTGGAACATGTCCAACCATTCGACAAACCGCCGCGCAATGCCGTGAACCCCCAGAGCGGCCCGGGCGAGACCATGAGTCAGCCGTTGCGCGCTCAGCGGGGGAGGAAGCTCGCCGGGCCCGTTGAGGCACTCAATGTGGAGTTCTGAGGGCCGCTCAGCGGTGCGGTCGAGGTAGAAGTTTCGGATGGCAATCTGATTGGTCTCCGGTCCGGTTTGGAGCCACCGCTGTCCAGGCTCCAGTTCGGGCTCGCTCGCGCTGGCGATCACGTCGACCTGCTCGCCCGGTTGGGGGTCGTTGAACGCCAGGGCCCCCTGCCGGCCGGGGGGCGCACCTCCCATCCCGAAGCTGCCGGAGAGTGCGTTCAAACTCAGATAGTTCACCGTGCCCCGCGGCCCGCGGATGCGGTAGTCGAAAGCGCCGCTGATGGGGACGCCCTGGTAGAGGGCATCGGGGTTGTCGCAGCCGATCTTCACGTTGTGGGCAATGGGCAGGATCTGGGTGTGGGCGGGGCCGTGGTTCTCAAGGCGGCCGAGCTCTCCTCGGGTCAGACGGCTCAGATAGCGGAAGCCCTCAAGGCGGTCTAGGTCGTCGGTGCTGTTGTCGAGGATGATCTGGCCGGCCTCCTTCAAGTTGTCGCAGAAGTCGGCCCAGACCTTTCCGTTGACTGCGTTCTCCTGGATCTCATCACTCATCGGTGTTTGCCTCCTGCCATCGCTATGTGCCAAAAGGCTAGTGGTGCTCCTGGTTTTGGCTTCTAGCCGAAGCAGTGTGTGGCTGTGGCGGGTAGATAGCATCGGCTCGTGACCCAGAGCAGGGCAGAGCGGCGGCTGGCTGAATTGACCGACCGGCTGAAGCGGCTGCGAGCCGACCTGGAAGTGGCCGAAGAGCAGTACCTGCACTTCGAGGACCTGGCTGAAGATGCCCGACTGCGGGCCCTGGTATCGGAGACCCCCGCCGCTGAGCGCCAACACCGCGACGCCGCCCGCCAGGCCGAGACCATGGCCCGGCATCGGTCCCGGCTCCGGGAGGAGATCAGCAGCTTGGAGGAGCAGCAAGACGATCTGCTGGACAGGTTCTATTCCGATGTCTGACCCGTCGGCCCAGCCCGACTCCACCCCGTCGGCCGACCCGTCGGCCCAGTCCGCCCCCTCCCCATCGACTGATCCGGTGCGGATCGTGTTGGCCGAGGACGAGGCCATCATCCGCCTCGACTTGCGGGAGACCTTGGAGGAGGAGGGCTACGTGGTGGTGGGGGAGACCAGCCGGGGCGATCAGGTGCTCGACCTGGTGCGGGAGAAACGCCCCGACGTGGCCATCTTGGACGTGAAGATGCCGGGGACCGACGGGATCACCGCCGCCGGTCAGATCCGTGACGAGCGGCTGTGCGCCGTGCTGCTGCTGACCGCCTTCAGCCAGCGGGACCTGATTGCCCGAGCCGCCGACGCCGGGGCGCTGGCCTATCTGGTGAAGCCCTTTGAGCGGGCCGAGCTGGTGCCCGCGGTGGAGGTGGCCCTGGTGCGGTTCCGAGAGCTGGTAGCGCTCAACCACCAGGTGGAGCGGGCCGAGGCCCGATTGGAAGCCCGCAAGGCCATCGACCGGGCCAAGGGGCGGCTCATGGACGTGGTCGCCATGTCGGAGTCCGACGCCTACAGCCACATTCAGCACCAGGCCATGAGCGAGCGCCGTCCCATGGCCGAGGTGGCCGCCGAGATCGTCGAGATGGGCGACGACCAGCTGAGAGCATTGAGCGGGGTTCGCGCCGATGGCTGAAGGGGGCGCGGCGGGCCAGGATCCGGGCACCGTCATGCTGGTGGACGGGAACTCGCTGGTGTATCGGGCGTTCTTCGCCGTGCCCGAGGACATGACCACAGCCAGCGGACAGGTGACCAACGCGGTGTACGGCTTCACCAGGATGCTGTTAACCCTGCTGCGCGATCACGGTCCCGACCGGGTAGGGGTGGCCTTCGACCGGCGCGAGCCGACCTTCCGCCACGAGCGGGAGTCCAGCTACAAGGCCAACCGCGAGGAGACTCCCGAGGCGCTGCGCCAGCAGATGGGCATTGTCCGCCAGCTAGTGGACACGCTGGGGATCGCCGCGGTGGACCACGTCGGAGTGGAGGCCGACGATGTGATCGCCACGCTGGCCACCCAAGCCCGCGACCGGGGCGAGAACGTGATCGTGGTGACCGGCGACCGGGATGCCTATCAACTGGTGGAGGACCCCCACGTTCGGGTGCTCTACAACAAGCGGGGGGTGTCCGACTACGCCCTCTACGACGAGGCCGGCATTGAGGAGCGCACCGGGGTGAAGCCGTCGGACTACGTGGCCTACGCCGCCCTGCGAGGCGACCCCTCCGACAACCTGCCCGGTGTGAACGGGGTGGGGGAGAAGACCGCAGCCAAGCTCATCAACGCCTACGGCTCTATCGACGAGCTGTATCAGCACGTGGCCGACCAGACCCCGAAGCTCCAGCAGAACCTGGACGAGGCCCGAGACCGCGTGAAGCTGAACTTGGAACTGATGGAGCTATTGCGAGACGTCCCCCTCGATCTGGGTGTGGACGATCTGGGCTTGGCCCCGCCCAAGACCGCCGAGATCGAGGAACTGTTCGACTTCTTGGAGTTCAGGAGCCTCCGTGACTTCGTGGCTGAGGTGCTGGATGTGGATCTGGGCGGCGACGGCAACGCTGGTGGGGCATTGGAGGCCTCGGTCGAGACCATCTCAACCGCAGATGCCGCCGCCGAAGCGCTGAATCGGCTGGCCGATAGCGGCGAACCGGTGGCCCTGGCCGCAGGCTGGGGCGACCCGTTCGACCGGAGCCAACCCCATCGGCGCCGGCTGCTGGGCCTGGCCCTGGTTGCCGACCGAGACGCTGGCCAAACCGTGTGGCTGCCCTCCGAGCTGTTGGAATCCTCGGGCCATGACGCCCTGGCCGCATTCTTCAGCACTGGCACCCCGTTCATGGGCCACGACGTCAAGCCGTTCGTCTTGTGGCTTCTGTCGCAGGGCATCGATGCCGCCGGGCTGACCCTGGATGCCCAGATTGCCGCCTATCTCCTGGATCCGGCCAGCGGGCGATTCGGGCTCGACGATCTGATGCGGACGCACACGTCGATGGAGCTGCCGGGGATCGACCAGCCCGACGAGGGCCGGCTGTTCGACGACGAATCCGGCGATTCGACCGAGCCGTCGATGCAGGCTGGCCTTCAGGCCCTGGCCGTGTCCCATCTGGCTGCTCCACTCCTGGACGCCTTGGATGCCCAAGGCCTGAGAGGCCTCAACGATGACATGGAGGTGCCCCTGGTTCGGGTGCTGGCCCGCATGGAGCACATGGGCATCGGGGTGGACGTGGAGGGATTGACCGGCTTGCGAGACCGGCTGGTGGCCGACGCCGAGCGGCTTCGGGCGCTGGTGATCGATGCCGCGGGCGAGGGGAGCTTCAACGTGAACTCCTCCAAGCAGGTCGGCGAGCTGCTGTTCGACAAGCTGGGGCTGCCCCCACAGAAGAAGACCAAGACCGGGGCCTACTCCACCGACGCCGGCACCCTGGAGAAGCTGCGGGGCGAGCATCCGGTGGTGGATGCGCTGCTGGACTACCGGGAAGTGGAGAAGCTGCGCTCCACCTACGGGGAGGGCTTGGTGGCCGCCGTGGGTCTCGAGCCCGACAACCGCATCCGGGCCACGTTCAACCAGACGGTGGCCCGCACCGGGCGGCTCAGCTCCGATGCCCCCAACCTGCACAACATCCCGGTGCGCACTGAGACCGGGCGGGTGTTCCGGGAGGTGTTTGTGGCCGCCGAGGGCTGCGAGCTGCTGGTGGCCGACTACAACCAGATCGAGCTGCGCTGCATTGCCCACCTGGCTGAGGATCCCGGGCTGATTCAGGCTTTTGAGTCGGGCCAGGACGTCCACACCTCTGTGGCCTCCCAGGTGTTCGGCATCGATCCCGGCGCGGTGGGGATTGAGGAGCGGTCCACCGCCAAGATGGTGTCCTACGGTCTGGCCTACGGCATGGAGGCCTACGGCTTGGGATCGCGGCTGAACATCCCCACCGGAGAGGCCGCGGTGATCCTCGACGCCTACTTCGGAGCCTTCCCCGCGCTGCGGGAGTACATGGATCGAGCGGTGGCCGAGGCCCGGTCCCGGGGCTACACCGAGACCCTGTTCGGGCGGCGGCTTCGGATTCCCGAGATCAACTCCTCCAATTTCCGGCTTCGCCAAGCGGCCGAGCGCCAGGCCATGAACGCCGGCATCCAGGGCTTGGCCGCCGACATCTTCAAGGTGGCCCTGGTGAGGATCGACCACGCGCTTCAAGACCAGGGGTTCGCCAGCCGCATCATCCTCCAAGTACACGACGAGGTGATTCTGGAAGTTCCCGAGGGCGAGCACGACGGCGTGGCCGAACTCACCGTGGCAACCATGGCCGAGGCCTACAACTTGAGGGTTCCCCTCGAAGTACACCTGTCGTCGGGGCACACTTGGGCCGACGCCAAGTAGCCCAGTACAAGGCGTGCTGTTAGCATCAACGGGCCGGTTCAGGCTGCTGCGCCGCGCCCATTGTCCTATCCATTTCCTCCTGTGAGGCTCAACTCAACGTGTCCGACCTCGATACCGCCCCATCCACCCAACCCGCACCGCCAGCCGCCACGGCTGTGATCGACGCCCCCGACGGTGTGGGAACCTTTGATGCTGAGGGGAACTACATCCCTCGCCAGATCACCGACCAGGACATCGAAGACCAGTTCTTGGACGACGCATACACCGCCACCATGGTCCAGGTGGAAGACGGCCAGATCGTCTCCGGCAAGGTGGTGAAGGTTGACCGCGACGAGGTGCTGCTGGACATCGGCTACAAATCGGAGGGGATCATCCCCACACGGGAGCTGTCCATCCGCAACGTGGTGGACCCCGGCGAGATCGTCACCCTCGGCGAGGAGATCGAGGCCTTGGTGCTCCAGAAGGAGGACAAGGACGGCCACCTGATCCTGTCGAAGAAGCGGGCCCAGTATGAGCGGGCATGGGGCAACATCGAAGAGGTCAAGGAGAAGGAAGGAACCGTCTCCGGCCCGGTTATCGAAGTAGTCAAGGGCGGCCTGATCGTGGACATCGGTCTGCGGGGCTTTCTGCCTGCCTCGCTGGTGGAGCTGCGCCGGGTGCGCGACCTCCAGCCCTATATCGGCCAGACCCTCGAGGCCAAGATCATCGAGCTGGACAAGAACCGCAACAACGTGGTGCTGTCCCGCCGGGCGTGGCTGGAAGAGACCGAGAAAGAGCAGCGCGAGGCGTTCTTGGACAACCTCAAGCCGGGCGAGCGCCGCAGCGGCGTGGTGTCGTCGGTGGTCAACTTCGGCGCGTTCGTCGACCTGGGCGGCATGGACGGCCTGGTGCACGTGTCTGAGCTGTCGTGGAAGCACGTCGATCACCCCAGCGCCGTGGTGCAGGTGGGCGACGAGATCGAGGTGCAGGTGCTGGAAGTGGACCTCGACCGGGAGCGCATCAGCCTGTCGCTGAAGGCCACCCAGCAGGATCCCTGGCAGGAGTTCGCCACCAGCCACCAAGTGGGCGAGCTGGTGTACGGCCGGGTCACCAAGCTGGTGCCGTTCGGGGCCTTCGTGCAGGTGGGCGAGAGCATCGAGGGCTTGGTGCACATCTCGGAGATCTCCTCCCACCACATCGACTTGCCCGAGCAGGTGGTTACCCCCGGCGAGGAGCTGTGGGTGAAGATCATCGACCTCGACATCAACCGCCGCCGCATCAGCCTGTCGATCAAGCAGGCTGCCGAGGGCGGTGTGGTGGCCGCCGAGTTCCAGGAGCACTTCGGCGAGCACGCCTACGACGCCGAGGGCAACTACATCGGCGCGGTCAACGAGGATGTGGCCGCCGACCAAGACGAGGCCTGGGCCCAGTACTACTCCGAGACTGGCGAAGGCCTAGAAGCCGCTCCCGCCGAGGGTGAGGGCGTCGAAGCATCTCCCGTCGAGTACGAGACCGCCGAAGCAGGCTCAGGGGTTCTCGAAGGGCCGGTAGAAGAACTAGTAGGAGAACCGGTAGAAGACCCGGTCTAGTTTCAGGCGTCGAAGGGCATCCCCTGTCCAGGGGGTTTTGGGCGCCGGCATCCACGCCGCAGCATCCCCAAAGTCTGTGGGGCTGTTGCCTAGCCTGAACGAATGCCGCAAATCGGTCGTTTCGCCGTTGCCCTGCTCGCTGCCGCCACGCTGGTTGTCTCGCTCTGCGCATTGCAGGCCAGCGCCGAGGAACATGAGAACGAGGCGGACTCCGCGAACGACCGCGAGGCGCTGGTCGCCCTCTACGAGGCCACCGGCGGAGACGACTGGAGCGACTCGAGCGGCTGGCTCGACGACGGGCCGCTGGGCGGCTGGTACGGCGTCACCGTCGACGAAGACGATCGGGTCACCGGCCTGTCGTTGGCGTCCAATGGATTGGTGGGGGAGCTTCCGGCTGGGCTCGGCAGCCTCGAGTACCTTGAATCACTCGACTTGGGGAACAACGAACTGGTAGGCGAGCTGCCTTCCGAGCTCGGTGGCCTTTCCAACCTCGTCGAACTGGATCTTCAGAACAACCGCCTAGAGCGCAACATTCCCGCTGAGTTGGGCGAGCTTTCCCAGCTCACGGTGCTCGACCTCAAGTACAACGGACTTTGGGGGCCGCTCCCGGCAGAACTCGGTCAATTGAGCGAGCTTCGCATCCTGGACTTGCGGGGCAACGTGTTGTCGGGCGAGATCCCCGCCGAGTTCGGCGATCTCTCCGAGCTCACCCACCTGATGATGCGGTTCAACGGACTGTCGGGGGAGATTCCCGGGGAGTTGGGCGACTTGGGTCGGCTGGAGTGGCTGGATCTCAGCAACAACCGGTTGTCGGGGGAGATTCCCGGGGAGTTGGGCGACTTGGGTCGGCTGGAGTGGCTGGATCTCAGCAACAACAAGCTGTCGGGGTCGATCCCGGGTGAGCTTGCCGACCTCTCCCGACTACGGCATCTGAGCTTGACGGCCAACGGGTTGTCGGGGGCGATTCCGGCTGCGCTCAGTCGCCTCACCGAGCTGAGGCACCTGTCGTTGTCGGCCAACCAATTGTCAGGGGGGATTTCCTACCGGCTGGGCCGGCTCGAGAACCTTCAAGAGCTGCGGCTCGGCCACAACAATCTCACGGGCCGGATCCCACCCGAACTGGGCAGATTGGGAGGCCTTCGCCAGCTGTGGCTGGAGGACAACGACCTGTCAGGGGAGATTCCCGCTCGATTGGGCAATCTGGTCGGGTTGAGGCAGCTGGATCTGCAAGGCAATCAGCTGTCGGGGGGCATTCCTGCTGAATTAGGCAACCTGACAAAGCTGAGGCAGCTGGATCTGCATGGCAATCAGCTGTCGGGGGGCATTCCTGCCGAACTGGGCAACCTGGTGGCCTTGGAGGATGTCGACCTCAGCAACAACTGGTTGTCGGGCCCGATTCCTGAGGGCATCGCCACGATGACCGGGCTGGAAAGCCTGTTGCTGCACGACAACGTGTTGTCGGGGGAGATTCCTTCGGACATCGGCGGTTTGGGCCGGTTGGAGGTGTTGGATCTCTCCAATAATCGATTGTCGGGGGATATTCCGGCGGGGATCGGCGGTTTGGGCCGGTTGGAGGTGTTGGATCTGTCCAACAACCGGCTCACCGGGGAGATTCCGGAAGATTTGGGAGGGCTGAATCGCTTGGAGTACCTGGACCTGCGGAGCAACCGGCTTTCCGGCAATGTGCCGGAAGGCTTCGCCCATCTCTGGTCGCTGACCCACCTGCTGCTTCGGGACAACCAGCTGTCGGGGGAGATTCCCCCTTCCCTCGGAGGACTTGAGAAACTCCAGTGGCTCGATCTGAGTATCAACTTCTTGTCGGGGGAGATCCCCGCTGAACTGGGGCAGCTTGCCGATCTCCAGGCGCTGTATCTGAGCTACAACCGGCTCACTGGCGAGCTGCCCCCTGAGTTGGGCGAGCTGTCGAACCTGAAGCACCTGATGATCCGCCGCAACCAGTTGGAGGGGGAAATACCCGCTGAATTCGGCCAGTTGGCCGATCTGGAGCGGCTCAACCTGTGGGCCAATCAGCTCTCGGGGGAGATTCCCGCCGAGTTGGGCCAGATCGCCAACCTCACAAGACTGGACCTCGACGACAACGAGCTTTCGGGAGAGATTCCCGCCGAACTCGGCAACCTCGTCAAGCTGCGGGAGCTGTGGCTGAACGGCAATCAGTTGACGGGAGAGATTCCCGCTGAATTGGGCAACTTGATCAACTTGAGGCGGCTGTTCCTCGACGGCAATGAGTTGACCGGGAAGATTCCCGGCGAGCTGGGCAATCTCAGCAGCCTCACGCGCCTGTGGCTGAACGGCAATGAGTTGACCGGGAAGATTCCCGGCGAGCTGGGCAATCTCAGCGAGCTGGCGTACTTGTATATCGGCGACAATCAGCTGATGGGTGGGATCCCCGCCGAGTTGGGCAATCTCAGCAACTTGACGCATGTGTACATTGGCGACAACCAGCTCACCGGGCAGGTTCCCGCCCAGCTGGGCGCTCTTGGCAAGCTTGTAAGTCTGTTCATCAGCGGCAACCAGCTCACCGGCTGCCTACCCGCCGCCTGGGAGTCAGCCGACCTCAAAGGCAGCGATCTAGAGCTACTCGACCTGGCGTTCTGCGAGGAGTGAAAGCCACCTCGGCAAGTATCTTCGTGCTGTGACATTTAGCTCTTACGCCCCCGCGGGCTCGGTGTTCCGGGTTGAGAAGGTTCGACTTCCTGGCCTTCGCAACGCCTTGCGGGTGTTCTGGTCTCTCGTACTCGGACTGTTGGCGCAGGGGGACACGGGCTGGCACCCGTCAAGCCACAAGTTCCGGGTGCGGATGATTGAGTCTGGCGAAGTACTCAGTGAGCGCAGCTGGGAGGATGGAGCGGCTCTTCTCCAGGATCTGGAATCCCTGACCGCGCGTGAGTTCGCCGAGCTGTGGGTACCCATGGCAGTGCCCGCCGTCGATGAAGGCTGATCTCAGACCATCGCCCGAAGGTCGCGCTGCAAATCCTTGATCTCGTCGCGGAGGCGGGCGGCATACTCAAACTTCAGCTCGGTGGCGGCGTCGTTCATCTCCTCAGTGAGAGTTTTGATGAGGCGCTCGATGCCGCCGGTGTCCAAGTCGATCACCTCCAGGCGCCGCCGAGACTGATCCATCGAACGTGAGCGTTGGGCCCCGCCGGGAATGGGCACGCCGTCCTCGGCCGGGCGCAGCTCAGCCAGGATGTCGCTGACTGCCTTGCGGATGGTCTGGGGGTTGATGCCGTGCTGCTCGTTGAAGGCCTGCTGCAATCCCCGCCGCCGGTGGGTCTCGGAGATGGCTCGTCTCATGGAATCGGTCACCATGTCGGCGTACATGACCACCTGGCCGTCCACATTGCGGGCTGCCCTCCCGATGGTCTGGATCAGCGAGGTCTCGCTGCGCAGGAACCCTTCCTTGTCGGCGTCGAGGATGGCCACCAGCGACACCTCGGGCAGATCCAAGCCCTCCCGCAGCAGATTGATGCCCACCAGCACGTCGAACTCCCCGAGCCGCAGATCGCGCAGGATCTCGATCCGCTCGATGGTGTCCACCTCGCTGTGCAGGTAGCGAACCCGCACCCCTAGCTCCAACAGGTATTCGGTTAGATCCTCGGCCATCTTCTTGGTCAAGGTGGTAACCAGCACCCGCTGGCTTGCCTCAGTGCGGTCCTCGATCAGCTTCATCAAGTCGTCGATTTGGCCCTTGGTGGGGCGCACCTGCACTTCGGGGTCCACCAGCCCAGTGGGGCGCACGATCTGCTCCACCACCTGATCAGACACGTTGATCTCGTAGTCGCTGGGGGTGGCTGACAAGAACACCACCTGGCCCACTCGCTCCATTACCTCCCCGAACCGCAGCGGACGGTTGTCTACCGCCGAGGGAAGCCGGAAGCCGTGGTCCACCAGCGTGTTCTTGCGACTGCGGTCGCCCTCGAATTGGCCGTGAAGCTGGGGAACGGCCACGTGGGACTCGTCGATCACGGTCATGAAATCGTCGGGGAAGTAGTCCAGCAGGGTGTAGGGCCGCTCCCCGGGGGCCCGCCCGTCGATGTGGCGGGAGTAGTTCTCGATCCCGTTGCAGAAGCCGATCTCCTGCATCATCTCCAGGTCGTAGGTGGTGCGCATCCGCAGCCGCTGGGCCTCCAGCAGCTTCCCCTCCTTTTCGAAATAGGCCAACCGCTCTTGGAGTTCAGCCTCGATGCCCTCGATGGCCTGGCGCATCCGCTCGTCGCCAGCCACATAGTGGGTGGCCGGGAACACCACCACCTCGCTCAAGGTGTGGAGCCGCTCGCCCGTCACCGGGTCGATCGTGGTGATCTGCTCCACCTCGTCGCCGAACAATTGGATGCGAACGATGTATTCCTCGTAGGCCGGGTGGACCTCGATGACATCGCCCCGCACTCGGAACCGGCCCCGCACCAGGTTGGTGTCGTTGCGCTCGTACTGCATGTCCACCAGCCGACGCAGCAGGTCGCGCTGGTCGTAGCTCTGGCCTGTTTTGGCAATGCACAGCAGGTTCTTGTACTCGTCGGGGCCGCCCAGCCCGTAGATGCACGACACCGAGGCCACCACGATCACGTCGCGGCGGGTCAAAAGCGCCTCGGTGGTGGAGTGGCGCAGCCGGTCGATCTCGTCGTTGACCGAGGAGTCCTTCTCGATGTAGGTGTCGGAGGCCGGCATGTAGGCCTCGGGCTGGTAGTAGTCGTAGTACGACACGAAGTACTCCACCCGGTTGTCGGGGAAGAACTCCCGCATCTCGTTGGCCAACTGGGCGGCCAGCGACTTGTTGGGGGCCAGCACCAGGGTGGGCCGTTGCACCTGCTCGATGGTCCACGCCACCGTGGCGCTCTTGCCCGATCCAGTGATGCCCAGCAGCGTCTGGAACCGGTCGCCCCGCTCCAACCCCTCTGAAAGCGCAGCGATGGCCTTGGGCTGATCCCCGGCCGGCTCGAACGACGACACCATCCGAAAGGCTGCGTCCCCCGAACTGCTCACCGAATCGATGCTACCGATCCCGCCACCGCATCTGTTGCCGTGTCGAAATCATCGGTGCAGTCCAAGAGGTGTATGCTTGGTGTATGGTACGCACCAACATAGAGATCGACGCTAAGGCCTGTACCGCCGTCATGGCTCGCTACGGGCTGAAAACCAAGCGAGAGGCCGTCAACCTGGCTCTTCGTCGACTGGCCGCTGAGCCCCTTGATCTCGATGAAGCGCTTTCGTTGCGCGGCAGCGGGTGGGACGGCGACCTAGAGGAGATGCGCGCCAGCCGGATCACATGATCCTGATCGATACGTCTGCATGGATCGAGTTCTTGCGGGATACCCCCGGCGATCCTGCCGATACCGTTGCCGCCGCGCTGGAAGCAGACGCGGCCATCTGTGACGCAATCAGCATGGAAGTTCTCGCCGGGGCACGCGATGAGCGTCACTTGGCTATGTTGCGCGGCATGCTCGCCCGGGCCACCGTGGTCCCAACAGAACCCGCCGACTACGACCATGCTGCCCTGCTTTACCGGACATGCCGACGTCGCGGCGAGACCGTGCGAAAAATCACCGATTGCCTGATCGCTGCCCTGGCGATCAAGGAGGGCCTGCCTCTGCTTTGCTGCGACCGGGACTTTGCCGTCCTTGCCCGTCACACCGACCTGGAGATTCATCCAGCCTCCAACACCTGACTCGCTCAGGGCTTTTATGGAGGGAAATGGCCTGAAGGGGATTTTGCTTAGATTTCCCGGCCTACTCGGGCGCCGGCGTGGATGGCGGCCATGATGCTGTTGGTGCCGTTGACGTCGCCCACCAGGTGCATGTTGAAGCGGGGTGTGCCGGATCGCTCATCCATTTCGGAGCGCAGGTGATCGGCCAGCTCGTTGTTGCAGTCGTGATAGCTCACGATCACCATGGTGTCTGCTTCGAAGCTCCGTTCGGTGTAGGTGCCCAGGTCGCGGGCGACAACAGCGTCTGAGGTGATCTCACGGAGTGCCACTGCGGGGGTGAAGGAGAACGGTCCGCTGAACAGCCGCTCTCGGCTGGCCTCCACGGTGGCGGCCGGGTACAGGATGGTGGCCCCCAGCTGCTCGTGGCGGCTGAGAAAGGTGACCCCGGCGCCCGCGGCCATCAGGGCATCGCACACCGATATGGCCTCGAACGTGCCGGTGTCGTCGTAGACCACTGCTCTCGCGCCCACAGAAGCCCGGCCGCCGAACCCCAGCACCTCCCAGCTGGTGTAGACGTGGGGGAGGTCGGCGCCGGGGACCGGCTTCGACGGAGCGGAGATCTGGAAGCCCCGGCGGGGGGTGGTGCCGGTGGCGATTACCAGCTCGTCGGGCCGCTCCTCGGCCACTATGTCGGGATCGACGGGGGAGCGGAGCTTCACGGTCACGCCGAGGCGGTCGAGCTCGTCGGTCAAGAAGGCGGTGATTGCCCCCAAGTCGGATCGGGGCGGGGCTGAGGCCGCCATGCGTACCTGGCCGCCCAAATCGCCGGTCATCTCGTAGAGGATCACATCGTGGCCTCGCAGGGCCGCAGTGCGAGCTGCCTCGAGACCGGCTGGGCCGCCGCCAGCCACGAGCACCCGCTTGGGCTCGGCCACCCTGTCGAGTGGCTCGAACGGCACCTTGGTCTCCTGGCCGGCCGCGGTGTTGACCACACAGCGCATCTTTCCGGCCACCATGAATCGGGCCACACAGCCCACCGAGGTGCCGATGCAGGGGCGGATCTCGCTTTCCCGGCCGTCGCGGGCTTTGGCAACCAAGTCGGGGTCGGCGATCATCCCCCGCACGATGGACACCAGATCGGCCACACCGCTCTGGATGAGGTGCTCGGCGTGGTCGAGGGTGGTGATGCGGCCGGTGACGATGGTGGGAACATCCACCGCCTTGGTGACCACCTCGCTGGTGGGCACCTCGTAGCCCAGTCCCTCATCCAGCGTGGACAGCAGCCGGTGGAACCGCCAGTACGACGACAGCGACACATCGAGAAAGTCGATGTCGGGCTCCACCAGTTTGGCGATGGCGGCGGCTTCTTCGGGCTCGACGCCGCCTTCGATCTGGTCGTCGGCCGAGATGCGGATCCCAACGGGGAAGCCAGGGCTTGTCTCGGTTCGGATGGCAGCCAGGATCTCCCGCAGGAACCGGGTGCGGTTCTCCAAGCTGCCCCCGTAGTCGTCGTCTCGCAGGTTGGTGGCGGGGGAGAGGAACTGGCCGATCAGATAGCCGTGGGCACCGTGGAGTTCCACCCCGTCGAGCCCGCCCTGCTCGCACCGACGGGCCGCGGTGGCGAACGCCTCCACCAACTCGTCGATCATGGCCTGGGTCAGCTCCTGGGGGACCACTCCCACCATCGGGCTGGGGATGGCGCTGGGGGCCAACGGCTGCTGGAAGTTCTGGAGCGATCGCTGCTCGATGGCCGCGCCCCCGTGCCAAAGCTGCTGGAACACCTTGCCGCCGGCGGCATGCAGGCGGGTGGCCATCTCCTCGTAGAACGGGAGCACCCGGTCGGTGAACACCGGGATGTCGGTGGGCGTTGAAGGATGGACCCCGGCGATCTGGAGAATGGTGAGCGCCGCGCCGCCTTTGGCCCGGGCCTCGTGGTAGGCGATCAGGTCCTCGCCGGCCGCGCCGGTGCTGTGGGCGGCCCGGACGATTCGGTTGGTCAGCGTGCAGCCGCCGATGTCGAGCGGCTGGAACACGTTGGGGTAGGGCATGGGGCTATTCGGGTCCCTTTTCTCCGACTCTTTCCATCTCTCCTGTCTCAATTGTCAGCGCGGGCCGATAAGTTCACTGCGTGGCCGACGAGATCGTCATCCATGGTGCGCGTGAGCACAACCTGCGCGACGTCCATCTGACGATACCCCGCGACAAGCTCATCGTATTCACCGGCATCTCCGGGTCGGGCAAGTCGTCGTTGGCCTTCGACACCATCTACGCCGAGGGGCAACGCCGCTACGTGGAGTCGCTGTCAGCCTACGCCCGGCAGTTCCTGGGCCAGATGGACAAGCCCGATGTGGACTTCATCGACGGCCTGTCGCCGGCCATCTCTATCGATCAGAAGAGCGCCTCCCGCAACCCTCGCTCCACGGTGGGGACCATCACCGAAGTGTACGACTACCTGCGGCTGCTGTTTGCCCGCATCGGCATCCCCCACGATCCCGAGACCGGCGAACGGCTGGTGCGCCAGACCCCCCAGCAGATCGTGGATCGGGTGATGGAGATGGACGAGGGCGTCCGATTCCAGGTGCTGGCCCCGGTGGTAAGGGGGCGCAAGGGCACCTACGACACGATGCTGGCCGAGCTGGCCTCCGACGGGTTCGCCCGGGCCATCGTCGACGGCGATCTGATCGAGCTGGACAACGGCATCGACGACCTGGACTTGGCCCGCTATGAGATGCACAGCATTTCGGTGGTGGTCGACCGGCTGGTGATGCGAGAGGGCATCGAGCGCCGGCTCACCGAGTCGATGGAGACCGCGCTGGGCCTGGCCGAGGGTGTGGCCGAGCTGATGGTCATGCCCAAAGACTCCGACTCCGACGAGGAGCCCCAGACCATTACGTTCTCCCAGCACCTGTCGCGGCCCTCCGACGGCAAGTCGTTCGAGGAGTTGGCCCCCCGCAACTTCTCCTTCAACTCGCCCTACGGGGCGTGCACGTCGTGCGACGGACTGGGGTCGGTGTTCGAAGTGGATCCCCAGCTGGTGATTCCCGACCCCGACTTGAGCCTGGAAGACGGCGCCATCGCCCCGTGGGCCAAGGGCCACAACCAGTACTTCAAGCGCCTGGTGGAATCGGTGGCCGAAGATCGGGACATCCCCATGGACCAGCCGTGGGGAAGCCTGGATCGCCAGCACCACGATCTGCTGCTGTACGGCAAGGGCATCTCCGGCCAGCGCACTGAGGTGCGTTTCCGCAACCGCTATGGGCGGGTCCGTCGCTACAACGCCCGTTATGAGGGTGTCATCCCCTATCTCCAGCGCCGCCACAGCGAGTCGGATTCCGACGCGGTGCGGACCCAGATCGAGGGGTACATGCGGGAGGTGGCCTGCTCGACATGCCAGGGTGCCCGGCTCAATCCGCTGGCGCTGGCGGTGACCGTGGATGGCCGCACCATCGATGAGGTGTGCGGGTTGTCGATTCGGGATTCGGCTGCCGCTTTGGCCACGCTGGAGCTGTCGGAGCGCGACCAGGCCATTGCCGGACAGGTGCTCAAGGAGATCAATGCCCGACTCAAGTTCCTGCTCGACGTGGGGCTGGAGTATCTGACTCTGGGCCGCTCGGCGGGAACCCTGAGTGGGGGAGAGGCCCAGCGCATCCGGCTGGCGTCGCAGATCGGCAGCGGCCTCGTGGGCGTGCTTTACGTGCTGGACGAGCCCTCCATCGGCCTGCACCAGCGGGACAACCGCCGCCTCATCGACACCCTGGAGCGGATGCGGGATCTGGGCAACACCGTGCTGGTGGTGGAGCACGACGAGGAGACCGTGCGGGTGGCCGATCACGTGGTGGATATAGGCCCCGGCGCCGGCGAGCACGGCGGCACCGTGGTCCACTCCGGGACGGTGGCCGGCCTGATGAAGAACAAGGGGTCGCTCACCGGCCAGTATTTGTCAGGGAAGAAGTCGATCCCGATTCCCGAGCAGCGGCGGAATCCGGGAGACGACTGGCTCACCATCCGGGGCGCCCGGGAGCACAACCTGGCCGACATCGATATCGACATCCCGCTGGGCTGCTTCGTGACCGTGACCGGGGTGTCGGGCTCGGGCAAGTCCACCCTGGTCAACGACATCTTGTACCGGTCTCTGATGCAGCGCATCTACAAGTCCAAGATCCCGCCCGGCCTGCACAAGGGCATCGACGGCACCGAGGCTCTCGACAAGGTGATCAACATTGACCAGCAGCCCATCGGCCGCACCCCCCGGTCGAACCCGGCCACCTACACCAGCGTGTTCGACCACATCCGCAAGCTGTTCGCCCAGACCCCTGAGTCGAGGGTGCGGGGCTACATGCCAGGCCGGTTCTCCTTCAATGTGAAGGGCGGCCGGTGCGAGGCCTGCTCGGGCGACGGCACCATCAAAATCGAGATGCACTTTTTGCCCGACGTGTACGTGCCCTGCGAGGTGTGCAAAGGAGCCCGCTACAACCGCGACACCCTCGACATCGAGTTCAAAGGCAAGACCATCTCTGAAGTGCTCGAGATGTCGTGTGCCGACGCCCTGGAGTTCTTCGGCAACCAGCCCGCCATCACCCGCCACATGCAGACTCTGGTGGATGTTGGCCTGGGCTACATCCGCCTCGGCCAGCCCGCCCCCACCCTGTCGGGCGGTGAGGCCCAGCGGGTGAAGCTGGCCTCCGAACTGGCCAAGCGCCCCACCGGCCACACCATCTACATTCTCGACGAGCCCACCACCGGCCTCCATTTCGACGACGTCCGCAAGCTGCTGGCGGTGCTCAGCCGCCTGGTGGACCAGGGCAACACCGTGCTGGTGATCGAGCACAACCTCGACGTGGTCAAAACCGCCGACTGGATCGTGGACCTCGGCCCCGAAGGCGGCGACAACGGCGGCACCGTCGTGGCCGAGGGCCCTCCCGAGCTGGTGGCCCGCTCCGACCACAGCTACACCGGCAAGTTCCTGCGCCCCGTGCTGGGCATCTGATCGCCCTACCGCCATCTGTGTCACCTAGCCCACGAGCAGGTTGCAAGCTGAGTCATTAGGCTCCGCCCATGGATCGGCGTGAGTTTTTGCGGGCCGCTGTTGTCGCTACCGGGGGCGCCGTCACCGTTCCCCTGGTCGGCAATGCAGTGGGTGCCCAACCCGGCTCCGGGCCCTACGGGGCTCTCGACGGCATAGAGCCTGATGAGAACGGCATCCTCTTGCCTCCCGGGTTCACGTCTCGAATAGTGGCGATGGCCGGTGAGCCGGTGGGGAATTCCGACTACCGGTGGCTTGTCTACCCCGACGGGGCGGCCGTGTTCGACGACGGCGAGGGCGGCTGGTACCACACGGTCAACAGCGAGGTGTTCCGTGCCGGGTTCGCGGGAGTCTCGGCCATTCACTACGGCCCCGACGGCGAGATCCTCGACGCTTACCGGCTGTTGGAGGGCAGCAACTCCAATTGCGGCGGCGGACCGACCCCATGGGGCACGTTCTTGTCAGGTGAGGAGGATTTCAGCGGCTACGGCGTGATCTGGGAATGCGACCCGACAGGCGCCACTCCGTCGGTTTCCCGTCCGGCGATGGGGATCTTCACCCACGAAGCCGCTGCGGTCGATCACGACCGCCAGCAGGTGTACATGACCGAGGACCAGTTCGACGGGCTGTTCTACCGGTTCACCCCGGCCAACTATCCCGATCTGAGCGAGGGACTGCTCGAGGCCGCCCGCGTCGAGGAAGACGGGTCTGTCTCCTGGATCGAGGTTCCCGACCCGTCGGCGACCGAAACACTTACCCGCAAACAGCTGCCCGGAGAGGCGACGGCGTTCTTGGGTGGCGAGGGCATCTGGTATCACAACGACGTCGTTTTCTGGTCGACCAAGTTCGACAACATCATCCATGCGATCAATACCGCCGACCAGACCTACAGCCGGATCTACGAGGCCGACCCAGCCATGGTGGCTGAAGGCACCGCAATCCTCTCGGGGGTAGACAACCTCACCGTGGACGGAGGCACCGGCGACGTGTACGTGGCCGAAGACGGCGGCAACATGGAGATCGTCATCATCACCCCCGAGGGCGAGGTCGCCCCGTTTCTGCGCGTCCTGGACCAGGACGGGTCGGAGATCACCGGGCCGGTCTTCAATCCCCGGCGCGACCGCCTCTACTTCTCCAGCCAGCGCGGTCAAGCCCCCAACAATGCCGAAGACGTCCTTCCTGAATCTGAAATCACCGGGAACTTCACCGGCATCACCTACGAGGTAACCGGACCCTTCCGCGGCATCGTGCCCGAAGAGCCCGAGCCAACCCCCACCGCAGCTCCGACCGTCGTCACAACCCCAACCCCCACGGCCACACCAACTACCGCTCCCACAGCCGCGCTCACGCCGGCACCAACCCCGGCCCCCACGGCCGCACCAACCAGGGCAGCCACCCCCGCACCAACCGAAACCATCGCCGCCGCAGCCGACACCGGCGGCAATGGCGGCGGAGGCGGAAACACCGGAGTCTTCGTCGGCATAGGCGTAGCCGCCGCAGCCGTAGTAGCCGGCGCCCTAGTGGCGATCCGAAGAAGGCGCCCCGCCGAGTAACCAGCCCCAACGGCGCGGCCCGTCCGCTGCTATTGGAATAGGGCCGAAGGCTCCCCGAAGATCACATTTTCCGGGTCGAAGTCGGGATTGGCCACCAGCACCTCGCACTCCATCCGGTCGGGATCCCGAAAAAACATGCTGAGCTTGCGCCCGAACACGGTGACCACGCCATCGGTCGCCCCGGCTGCCACCAGCCGCTCTCTGATCTCGGAGAACTCCTCCAAGCTGGCCGCTAACAGCCCGATGTGATCGATCCGCCCCCTGCCGTACATCGGGATCTGGTTGTCAGCCTCGGTATTCCCCTCAATCTCAAACACGTTCAGCTCGCAGTCTGGCCCGATGTTGATGATCGACATTCGCGGCCCACCCGGAAACTCCGGCCCGTCAAACTCAACCGAAGCCCCAAAGTTCTCCACATAGAACCGCTGAAGCCGATCCGAGTCCTTCGTAATAGTCGCCACATGGTCAATCCCCGCCGTCAGCATGGCAACCCTCCCCACTAAATCCCAGTGCCAATTTGACCTCATCCCAGGGCACGTAATCGTCGTCGGCTCTCGCTGCAGCGAGCTCACGACGGTCCCCGACCTCTTCTGCGTCGTAGCTGAGATCAGGCACTGTACCCATCACCTGTTCTCTGACTTTGTGCAGCCGCCACTTGGGGCGGCCACTTCACACCGGGTTCGGGCAGAGGCTTGCCACCGGCCAATAGGTGTTCGATGGCCTCGGCGACCACTGCCCGGATGCCGGACTCTGCCGCTTCCCGGTCGGGCTCCAGCCAGCTCATCAAGGGAAACCCGTCGCACAGGCCGACCCACTCGTCGTCCTCTTCGGACCACTCGGCCCAGAAGCGGTACTGATCAATTGCCATCGCGCTTCTCCATCACTTCAAGGATAGAGGGGTTCCTCTATTTTGCTGCTGCTTCGTATGCCTTGGTCAGAGCGTCGAGAAGCTCGTCATTGATGTTGCGGGTTGTGTTGCCCTGACCAATCCGGGTGCTTGCTAGAGCCTCGACTCGATGGATGAAGTCAGGTGCCTTCTTATCGAAGACGCTTTTCCAGAACTGGAGGGAGGCGCCTCCGTCGTTCCAAATTGTCACTAGCCCGGCGTTTTCGGTTTCCAGGCGCGGCAAGAGGGTGAACCGCTTCGCACCTTTCCCTTCGTATGTGGCGAGATTGACAAGGCCCTGTCTTTCGAGTTCGCGAGCCCATTGAAGGAGTTGGCGCAGAGGGGCCTGGTTCTCTGGGGGTGACTGGCTGATTGTGGCCTCGAATCTCTCACTGCCGGGATAAAGGGTGCCGGTTTCCTGGTTGCGGGACTTCTTGACAGTCATTTCATGACGCTCTGGAGTCACGCGTTGTGGAACCACTACCGATGTGCCATTGACGGCGTATGAGTTCACCGTCACGAGGTCGACGGCCAACTTGTCAGTGACGTGTTCCAGGTAGGCCACAAGAGTCATCAATTCTCCTGGTGCCTCGTCAAGCACAAACACCAGTCTGAAACGACCCTCCTGTAGGTGGCCATCGAGAGCATCTGTGAACTCGTCAGCGTCGAATGCATCCTCTTGGGGCGAGCTCACCGCAGCAACGAGCGAGTCGTGTCCTGTTAGTCGATCTTCCAGTTGTTCACGTGTTGTGCCGTGGAGGTGCGCCGCATAGGCAAGTATTTGTGCCACTACGGCACGGCGGGCCTCATTGTTTTGGGCAAGCTTGACTTCGATGATGACTGGCCGGCCCGTTGTCTCCACTCCCACAAGGTCCGCATATCCCGACCCGAGTGGCACCTCCCTGCCCAAGATCACCAAGCTCGGTGCCCCTGACAATGGGAGCATCTCCGGGTTCTTCTCGATCAAGTCGTGCAGGGTGGCCTCATCAGGGAACCCCTCGGGCGGACTGAGCTTCCAGCCGTCACCGTCCTTCGTCCAGATCCCGGATGTCGTCATGTCATGCTCCCGCGTGCCTCTGTCAGAGCGAAGGGCTCTGAGCGCACAATTCTTGTTCTGACGCTTCTAGCAGTCCAGCCGACTACTTGAAATGGCATATATTGAAATATATTGTAAATACCACTTAGGGGCCTAGCGGATTGGTGGTTGGTCAGGGGTTCCACCGGTTTTTGTGGTCGATGAGTTTTGCGGTGATCAAGATGGTGGTGGCGAGGCATAGGGCGGCGTGGCGGCAGTCGGGTTTTCGGTCGGTGTTGCGTCGGAGTT
>JAJDUJ010000003.1 GCA_022826705.1 Acidimicrobiia bacterium
GCGAGCCGGACACCGCCACGCCAACGCCGCCCTCTACCGGACCGTCATCGTGCGCATGCGCTTCCACCAGCCCACCATCGACTACACCCGCCGCCGCACCCAAGAAGGCCTCTCCAAGCGAGACATCATCCGCTGCCTCAAGCGATTCCTCGCCCGCGAGATCTACCAACGCGTCATGACCGACCACCGCTCCCGCCTCGACCGACAACACCCCAGCGAAACAAAATCTTGACCTACAGGGGCGTCAACGCCATGATCGAGTCGTTCTGGTCACGTATGCCGGTCGAGCTCCTCGACCGGCAGCGCTGGCGCACCCGCATCGAGCTGGCCAACGCGATCTTCGAGTATCTCGAGATCTGGCACAACCGCCAGCGACGCCACACTTCGCTTAGCATGCTCACACCAGTCGAGTTCGAAGCTCGACATCAGCAATCACCGGCAGCGTGAATCCACCATCAGCCCTACGCGAAACCCAGGGGCACCCAGAGCCTGCGCAAAACCCAGGGTGAATCAACTTGTCTGGCCTAACGGGGATTGTGTACATCCACGTCCACGCAGCCTTTGGTAGCTAGCAGGAACCTACAGCAACAAGAAAACAGCGGGCAATGGCTGCCGAACAGTCAGGAAAGATCGGCGGCGACTCAGCCGGAGGGTAGAAAGGCTACGAACCCTCGCGGCGCTAGCGTGTGTTGAAAGGAGTCAGGCTTGGCCGCTAAGCATCGGGGCAACTCCGGCGGGCTTTATATCTGTTCTCAACCACAGAAACACCGGTCACCACCAGCACCAGCACGAAGAAACACCACACCAGAACACTCACCCCTAGAGGCATCCCAGACCAACCTTCGATCCAGGAGCCGACCAGCCCAAAGCCCAACCAAAAAGCGATGCTCCCAATAACGACACCAATACCACCCATCAGCCTTGCTGAGCGGCGATGTCCCGGGTCAGGATTTGTCATAGTGCTCTTGTCGGTTGCACCTGCTGAGCCGGTATTATCGGGGGGGTGTGGTGGGGGGTTTTGGTACTTCATGCCCCCCACCATACACCTTGGATCGGGCCGAGGCCCTGGCGCTCAGTGTTCCTCCCATTCGGCGGGGTCGCGGTTGGCCCACGCCAAGAACCATTCCACCAACGCCTCGATGCGGGCCTGGAGCCAGCGGGTCAGTTCCAGTTGGGCTCGGTCTCTTCCATCAGGTCGAGCAGACCGGCCAGCGTCCCGCCCATAGACATCAAAGCCGGCTCCAACAGCACCAGGGCCAACAGGTAGCCGCCGACCTCCTCGGTATCGACCAACTCGAGGTCGAGGTTGTCCTTGCGCTCCCCCAACGCCTCCAGAGCGCCGGAGACCAAACCCAGCACCTCGACCGGATCGCCGCTCAAAACCGCCTCGTGGACCGCGTCGGCCAACAGGTCCAAAAACTCCGACGGGTACACCGCCCACCATGGCACACAGCAACCCCCCCGCCGAGGCGGGGGAGGGGGAACGGGCTCGGGGGAACGGGCTCGGGGGAACGGGAACCGGGAGCCGAAGCCCGAAGACGCATCCGGAGAAGCAAAGACAGGGACCAGGAAACGGGAAGCTGCACGGCATCCGGGGCCACCCACCCAGCCGCCAAGAACCGACCGACCGCCCCGGCGTTCGCCGCTGCTGCTAACGCAGACGCAGCGCCGACCGCCTCAACTACGCCGAGAACCGAACCGCCCCCGCGTCCACGACCCGATCCCACCAGGTTTGCTGTTCCGCCAACGGCACAATTCCCCGGACCAAGTGGCCGAGCCGATCCGAACCAGCTCGACTCCGAACCGCCAGCACTGGTGTTCCACCGAGTTGACAGCTAGCACACCCTTGATGTTCCAGCAAGGGAACAACAACTAGGCCCTGGGAGGGACCATGAAACTGACTATCACCGTGACCACACACCCCGACGAGGAAGGCAACACCGACTACCAGGTAACCGCCACCTGCCGAAGAGAACTCATCCTCAGCGACGTAGCACACACCCGCCACACCGCCGCCGATCTAGTGAGCGATGCAATCGCACTGGCAGAACGGTGAGCATGATGCCGCAGCCATACACCAAACAAGCCGCCCGTCGATCAGGCGAGGGCGTCCGCCTCCTTGCAGCACTCGCCTTGGACCGCGACGAACTGGCCTAGGCCCAAAGAGTCGTTCAGGCCTGCCAACAGCGACGAGCCCTGACCATCGCCCGACTGGTAGCCCACGGGGTCTCGCTGGCCGACATCGCAGAAACAGCCGAGATCAGCCGAACTCAGACCAAGCGCATAGCCGACCTCCAAGGCAAACTCGACCTCCAAGGCAAACTTGATTCACCCTGGGTTTTGCGCAGGCTCTAGAGATTGGAGCAAGCATGGGATCCATGGGTGCAGAGCTTCGTCTGGCGGCGACGTCGAGGCGGTATTCGCCTGAGCAGAGGGAACAAGCGGTGCGGATGGTGCTGGCGCTGCGCGCTGAGCTGGGCGCCTCGGCTGGGACGGTGGCGCGTGTGGCTCGTCAGCTGGGCTATGGGGTCGAGTCGGTGCGCAAGTGGGTGGCCCAGGCCGAGATCGACGCCGGTGCCCGTGCGGGGGTGACCTCGGCGGAGAGCCGGGAACTCAAGCGGCTGCGCCAGGAGAACCGTGAGCTGCGGCGGGCGAACGAGATCCTGCAGCGGGCGGCGACTTTTTTCGGGGCGGAGCTCGACCGCCCACACCGATGATGGTGGAGTTCGTCGACGCCCACCGCGGCGAGTTCGGGGTCGAGCCGATCTGCAGGGCATTGCAGTTCGCCCCGTCGACGTATTACGACGCCAAGTCGCGGCCCGAGTCGCAGAGGGCTCGCAGCCACCGGGCGATGGGTGCGGTGCTGGTGTCGATCTGGGCGGCCAACTGGCGGGTCTACGGGGCCCGCAAGCTCTGGGCGGCGGCCCGGCGGGCCGGCCATGACATCGGACGCGACCGGGTGGCCCGGCTGATGCGCGCCGCCGGCATCTCCGGGGCGACCCGCCAGCGCAGGGTGCGCACCACCAAGCCCGACCCCTGCGCGCATCGCCCGGGCGATTTGGTGCGCCGCGACTTCACCGCGGCCGCCCCGAACCGGCTTTGGGTCACCGACCTCACGGTGGTCCCCACCCGCACCGGCGCCGCCTACGTGTGCTTGATCGTCGACGCGTTCAGCCGTCTCATCGTCGGCTGGCGCGTCGCGGCCCACATGCGCACCTCCATGGTCCTCGACGCTTTGGAGATGGCCCGGCGCAGCCGGGGCGCCCAACTCGAGGGCCTGGCGGTGCACTCCGACGCCGGCAGCCAGTTCACCTCCATCCGCTGCACCGAGCGCCTCGCCGAAAACGACATCGTCGTCTCCGCCGGATCGCGCGGCGACTCATACGACTGTGAGCATGATGTGGGGTCGTCCGGCTGGTGTCTGACTCTTGCTTACGACTGGCCGGTGTGCCTTGGCGTTGATCTGTCGGCACCGGTCGGGCGGCGATCAACGCAGCGCCGGCCGGCCGGGAGGGTGGTGACCGAATAGGGGCCTGCTCTTTGGGATCGACCCGTCACAGTCCTGTCCTTCCCGCCCGGCCAGCCGGCATTCACAGTCCCAGGAGGATGGATATGGCCAGTATCGCGTCGGAACCAGGGCGCAGGGGAATCATCGTCGGTGTTGACACGCACAAGCACACCCATGTCGCGGTCGCTGTTGACGAGCTCGGCAGCCGAGTGGGCGAGTGCTGCGTGCGGGCGAACCGGGAGGGCTATGCGCAGCTCGAGGCATGGGCGGTGTCGCTGGGGCGCCCGACGGCGTTCGGGGTCGAGGGTACTGGTAGCTACGGCGTCGGGCTGGCGAGCTGGCTGCGCCGCAACGGCTATCGGCTGGTAGAAGTGAACCGGGGCGACCGCCGGTCCCGAAGGGCCAACGGCAAGACCGACAGCCTCGACGCCGAGGCCGCCGCGCGCTCGGTGTTGTCCGGCGAAGCGACCGCCGTGCCGAAGTCGGCCGACGGAGCTGTGGAGATGATCCGCCACATCAAGATCGCCCGCGACACCGCCCGCAAGGGCCGCACCACAGCCATCGTCACCCTCAAGGCGGTGATCGTCACCGTCCCAGCCAAGCTGCGCGAGCAGCTCGAAGGCCTGGCCGACAAGGCGCTCATCGACCGCTGCGCCGGACTGCGGCCTGGACCCGTCACCACGCCGATCGCATCCGCCAAGCACGCCCTGCAGTCGCTGGCGAGGCGCTGGACGGCGCTCGACGCCGAGGTTCGCGATCACGACCGGATACTCGACGAGCTCACCCGCGCCCACTCGCCGAACTAGCGAGACGGGTTCGGGATCGGTGCCGACACCGCGGCCGAGATGCTCATCGTCTTCGGCGACAACCCCGACCGGATCCGCTCCGAGGCAGCGTTCGCCAAGCTCTGCGGCGCCTGCCCGATCCCCGCCTCATCAGGGGTCACCAACCGGCATCGGCTCTCGCGAGCCGGACACCGCCACGCCAACGCCGCCCTCTACCGGACCGTCATCGTGCGCATGCGCTTCCACCAGCCCACCATCGA
>JAJDUJ010000027.1 GCA_022826705.1 Acidimicrobiia bacterium
CCGGCCTCCAACGAGCCGACGCCCAACGACGCGCCTGGCACCGAAACCAACCGCTAACATGACCAACCAACCACCACCGCCCACCCGCCAAAGCGGCTTGAAAAAACCGGCAACCCGTCGCGAAAAGTCAGATACATCTCAGGGATAAGGACACGAGTATTATATCCCTGCTCAGAGGGTCAAATGCAAACTGTCAGTAAAATTAAGAAAAATCAAGAGAATTGAAAAAACAAGTTCTATATATATAGAAATCACACTATATACATAGAACAATCATATTGTGTTACGTATGGAATTGAATGCTTCAGCGCAAGAAACTGAGGCAGCCGTCCGAACAAGCGGTGGAGCTGATGGGACTCGAACCCACGACCTCTTGCATGCCATGCAAGCGCTCTAGCCAACTGAGCTACAGCCCCGCGAAGAGGGAACTTTACCAGCCGTCGAATGGCTGACCCACATGGGATAACGGTTATTGGCATTGTCCAGAGGCTCGGTAGATTTAGCGGCGATGGACGGCTACGACCCGGCGGCTATCGAGCCCAAATGGCAGCAGCGCTGGATCGACGACGCCACCTACGACATCAACAACGACGATCCCCGGCCGCCGTACTACGTGCTGAGCATGTACCCCTATCCCAGCGGCCCGGCCCACATCGGCCACGTTCGCAACTACACCTTCGGCGACCTGCTGGTGCGCTACCGCACCATGCAGGGCGACGGTGTGCTGTCGCCCATCGGCTTCGACAGCTTCGGCCTGCCCGCCGAGAACGCCGCCATCAAGACCGGCACCCACCCCCGGGTCCACACCGACGCCAACATTGAGCGGTTGTCGTCGTCGTTGCGCCGCATCGGCGCGGTGTACGACTGGCGCCGCACACTCAGCAGCCACGACCCCGACTACATCCGCTTCACCCAGTGGATCTTCCTGAAGTTCTACGAGGCCGGCCTGGTGTATCGGGCCACCGCCCCGGTGAATTGGTGCCCGGGCTGCCAGACGGTGCTGGCCAACGAGCAAGTGCTGGCCGACGGCACCTGCGAGCGCTGTAGCAACTTGGCCCAGCAACGCGAGCTGGAGCAGTGGTTCTACCGCATCACCGCCTATGCCGAAGAGCTGCTGGAGGGCCTAGACGGGTTGGACTGGCCCAACCGGGTCAAGACCATGCAGCGCAACTGGATCGGCCGCTCTGAGGGGGCCGACTTCACCCTGCCCATCGCCGACGCCGACGGCAATCCCCGCGAGGACATCGACGGGATCCCGGTGTTCACCACTCGGCCCGACACCAGCTTCGGCATGACCTTCGCAGTGATGTCCCCCGAGCACGCCCGGGTGTCCGAACTGGTGACCGAGGAGCGTCGAGCAGAGGTGGATGCGTTCATAGCGGCGGTGGCCGAGCGCAGCGAATTCGAGCGGCTGTCGGTGGGCGGCCCGGCCGACAAGCGGGGGGTGGACACCGGCACCCGGGTGATCAACCCGTTCACCGGCCAGCCCATCCCGCTGTTTTTGGCCGACTACGTGCTCACCACCTACGGCACCGGGGCGATCATGGCCGTGCCTGGTGAGGACCAGCGCGACTGGGACTTCGCCACCGCATACGGCCTGCCCATCATCCGCACCGTGGAGCCCTCCGAGGGCTTTGACGGCGAGGCCTACACCGGCGACGGGCCGTCGATCAACAGCGACTGGCTGAACGGACTGTGGATGGACGAGGCCAAGGCCGCGGCCATCGACTGGTTGGAAGCCCAGGGCATTGGCGAGCGCAAGGTGAACTACCGGCTGCGCGATTGGCTGCTGTCCCGCCAGCGCTATTGGGGCTGCCCCATCCCCATCGTTTATTGCGAGGCGTGCGGGGCTGTGCCGGTGCCCCACGAAGACCTGCCAGTGGGCCTGCCCGACGACGTGGCCTTCATGCCCACCGGCCGCTCCCCGCTGGTGGACCACCCCGGCTTCATGCACACCGAGTGCCCGAACTGCGGCGGCCCGGCCCGGCGGGAGACCGACACCATGGACACGTTCGTGGACTCCTCCTGGTATTTCCTGCGCTTCGCCGACCCCCACAACTCAGATCTGCCGTTCAGCACCGAGGCGCTGGAGCGGTGGCTGCCGGTGGACCAGTACATCGGCGGGGTGGAGCACGCCATTCTGCATTTGATGTATGCCCGTTTCTTCACGCGGGCGCTGTCTGATCTGGGAGTGGCTCCCGCCGGGCTGCGGGAGCCCTTCCAGCGGCTGTTCACCCAGGGCATGGTGCGAATGGGCGGGGGGAAGATGTCGAAGTCGCGGGGCAATTTGGTGGCACCCGAGGACATCATCGACGCCCACGGCGCCGACGCCCTGCGCCTGGCCATCTTGCAGGTGAAGCCCCCCGCCGAGGACGTGGACTGGGAGGACTTCGGCCTTGAGGGCTGCGCCCGCTTCCTGGGCCGGCTGTGGCGACTGGCCGCGGGCACCGCTGAGCGGGCCAACCCGGCCCGCTCCGGCCCTGTCTCCGAAGCCGATCAGGCCATCGATGCGGCAACCCATCGGCACATCCACCGCGTTACTTCGGAGTTCGACCGCTGGTCATACAACACCGCGGTGGCCGGTTGCATGGAGTTCACCAACGAGCTGTACCGCTACGTGCAGTCCGACGACGGACCCCACCACGACACGCTGGCCTTTGCCATCGACTCCCTGCTGTTGGTGATGGCGCCGATGGTGCCCCACATCTGCGCCGAGCTGTGGGAGATGCGCCGAGGCGGCAACATCCACACTAAGCCGTGGCCCACTGCGGATGAGGCCAAGCTGGTGCTGGAGACGGTGACCATGGTGGTGCAGGTGAACGGCAAGGTGCGCGACCGCTTCGAGGTGGCCGCCGACATCGCCGACGCCGAAGCCGAGGCGCTGGCGCTGGCGTCAGAGCGAGTCCAGCAGTATCTCGACGGCGGCGAGCCCCGACGGGTGATCGCCCGCCCGCCCAAACTGGTGAACGTGGTGGTCTAGCGGGCCTCTATCAGCGCCGCTCAGACGTCCCAAACCACGTGAAGCTCTTCGGGGCCGCGGAACGCCACCCCCCGGATTAGCGGCGGGTCGGCGTCGGGGTCGAGGCGCAGGCCCGGGAGGCGCTCGATGATGGCCGGCAGAGCCACCCGCATCTCCAGGCGGGCCAAGTGCATGCCCAAGCACAGGTGCCGCCCCCAGCCGAATGCCATGTGGGGCACCGGCTGCTCACGGTCGGGATCCCAGCGGTCGCCGTCGGCATACACCCGCTCGTCGCGGTTGGCAGACGTCATGGTCATCATCAGCCGGGTACCCGCCGGTATCGGGCAGCCGTCCACCTCGATGTCCTCGGTGGCCTCCCGGGTGGCTAGTGGCGCGGAGCTCTCCCACCGCAGGGTCTCCTCGATCACTTGATCGAGCAGCGACCAGTCGCCCTTGAGCCGGTCGATCCAGCCGTCGTGGGTCAGCAACGCCGTCAAGGCGATGCCCATCTCCCGGGAGGTGGTCTCGGCCCCTGCGGGCATGAGCAGCCGCAGAAACCCGTAGATGTGCTCGTCGTCGAGACGCTGCCCGTCGATCTCGGAATGGATGATGTCGCTGATCAGGTCGTCTTGGGGGTTTTGTTTGCGGTCCTCCACGATGGGGGAGAGGTAGTCGCGCATGGCCTGGGAGGCCTCATGGCCTACTTCTGGATACAGGGGGCCGGCGCTCACCTGCTCGGACCACAGCCGAAACTGGTCGGCGTCATCCAGCGGCACCCCCATGATCCCGGCGATCACCCGGGTGGGGAACCGCTGGGTCAGCTCGGCCACCAGATCGGCCCGCCCCCGAGAAGCGATGCCGTCGAGCAGCTCGTTGACGATGGGCGCCACCAGCTCGGTCTCCCAACGGGCCAGCGCCGAAGACCGAAACGCCTTAGACACCAGCCCCCGATAGGCGGTGTGCTCGTCGCCGTCCATCCCCAGCATTAGCGGCCCCATGAACGGGGTCATCGACTCGGCCACCACCCGGGTGGAAAACACCGCGCTGTTGCGCAGCACCTCTTCGGTATGGTCGCGGCGGTACAGGTTCAGGATTCGCCCGCCGAATCCGTCGTCGCGCACTTCCGGAGGCTCGGCTCGGCCCCGGTCCCACTCCTTATGGGGGTTGATGGCGGCCTCTTCGGCCTGGGCCAAACCTTCGTGAAAGTCCGACGGATCCTGTGCGTCCATAGCCGGAGACTCTATTGCGGTGGCTCTATTGATGTGAACGGCCCGGAATGGCCCGAAGCGCCTCGCGCACCTCGGCCCAGGGTCCGTTGGCCCGGAGGCCCTGGCCGAACGACATCCGGTCGATAAGCCCGCCGTAGCTGGCCGCCACGCCGCTGGCCAGGTTCTGGGGCTCGGCCACCACGCCGAAAGTTCCCAGCATGGTGTCGTCGATCACGTCTGCCATTTCCACCCACTGGCCCTGCTTGGACATGCGGTTCAGCTCGTCTTGGGCATCGCCCCAGCCGTGGTGCTCGAGCACCGGGCGGTATGCGGGGGTGGAACCGTAGAAGGCCAGTTGCTGGCGGGCCGCTTGGGCCGCCGACGCCATCTCCTCCTCGGTTTCGCCGGTGACGATGAACACGGGCATCGAAACCTCGATGTCCATGGGGTCGCGGCCTGCTCGGGCGGCTCCGCGCTCGAGGGCGGGCAGCGACACTTCCCGCACGTAGCTCGGAGTGGTGAACCCGTGGCTGATCCAGCCGTCGGACGACTCGCCGGCCGCCTCGGTCATGAGGTCGCCCACCGCGGCCAGATGGATGGGGGGAGGGCCGAAGGGATTGGCGCCGGGGCTGAACATCGGCGTCATGAGGGTGTGTTGATAGAACTCGCCGCGAAAGCTCAGCTTCTCCCCGGTCTCCCAGCAGTCCCATATGGCCTTGATGGCGTCGATCTGCTCCTTCATGCGGGCCGCGGGGTGAGACCAGGGCATGGAGAATCGCTTGGTGATGTGGGGCTTTATCTGAGAACCCAGACCGAGAATGAAACGCCCGCTGGAATAGGCCTGAAGATCCCACCCTATGTTGGCCAAGATCATCGGGTTGCGAGCGAATGACACCGCAATCGAGGTTCCGATCTGGATGCTGGTGGTGTGCTCGGCGGCCAGAACCAGCGGCAGGAACGGGTCGTGGTCGAGCTCGGCCGACCAGATCCCGTCGTAGCCGGCGGCCTCCAAGTTGCGGGCGTTGTCGGCGGCATCCCCCAGGGGCCCAACCGAGCCCTTTCTGGCCGCTCTGGTAACAAGGCCTCCGTCTAGCTTCATGCTCTGTCCTCTCTGGTGGTGGTCGCGGTCATTTGCTTTCGTCCTGGTCGCGTAAGAAGCGCTCCAGCTCTTCGGCCAGCTCGTCGCCAGTGGGTATTTCCTCGCCCTGTTCTCCCATGCTGGTGTCATAGGCGCTTTCCAGCTGGCCGAGCAGGCGCTTGTGGCTGGCGTTCTGGGCGATCATGGTGTCGAGCCGGCGGGACACCTCCAGCCCCTCGGCGATCAGCGGCGCCGGGTCGAACCGCAGGTCGGCTGCGGCCCGCAGGCCCTGGAACAGCGCCGCGGTGGCGGCGGGGAACGGGGAGCCGGACGCATAGTGGGGCACCTGCGCCCATACCGACACCGTTTCCAATCCGGCGGCCTCGAATTGCTTGGCCAGCGCCGCGCTGATCCCGGCGGGAACCTCCAGGGTGCCCGCGGGGGCGCCGAACCGCTCGATCAGATCCTGGGAGGTGCCGGTGGCCGACAGCCGCACCGGCCGGGTGTGGGGCACCGCGGCGGGATACGCCCCCAGAGACACCACTCGAGCTACTCCAAGCTGCTGCACCAGCTCGTCAACGGCCGTGCAGAACGCCTGCCAGCGAAAATCGGGTTCTGGCCCGTGGAGCAGCAGGAACGCCCGCTGGTCCAGGTCGCTCACCTGTTGGAGGCGGATGGCCGGCCAGCTGATGTCATCCACCTGGCCCTCCCGAACGGTCATAGTGGGGCGGCGGGCTCGGTGGTCCACCAGCAGATCGGCGTCGAAGCTGGCCACCAGCGCGGCGTCGTCGGCCTTCAACATGATCTCGGTGGCGTTGCGCATGCCGAAACCGGCATCCACCCATCCGTCAAAGGCCACCACCAGCACAGGATCGGCCAATTCGAGTTCTTGGTGGACGGTGACCAGTTCGCTGCTCATGCCACTTGCTCCGCGGCCGATGTGGCCATTTCAACCAGCGCGTCCACCCGGGCCACAAAGCTGTCGGCCCCCTGTGGTGGCGCCTTGTCGCCCATGGCCCCGCCCACATACCGGCTGTAGACGCCCTCCAGGATGCAGGCCAGCTTCCAATAGCCGAAGGCCATGTAGTACCCGAAGTTGTCTATTTCGCGCCCGGACACTTCCGAGTAGAGGTCGAACATCTCGGCTCGGCTGGCGAATCCGGACTCGCCGGTGGGGGGATCGTCCAACGCGTATTCCGAATCATCAGGCTCAGCCCAATACACCAGAAGCTGGGCCACGTCGGCGTTGCGGTCGCCCAGGGTGCACAGCTCCCAGTCGAGCACGGCCAGCACTTCGCCTTCATCGCTCAGCATGCAGTTGTCCAGGCGGTAGTCGCCGTGGACGATCCCGGCTTGGCCCTGTTCAGGGATGCGGGCCACAAGGTGGTCGTGAACCTCCTGGATCTGGGGGCGGTCCTGGGTCTTGGACTCCTCGAACTGGCGCAGCCAGCGTCGGAGCTGGCGCGCGATGTAGTCCTCCTTGCGCCCTAGATCGCCCAGCCCCACCTCGTCCACGTCAACTGCGTGGATGTGGGCCAGCGTCTCAGCAATCGACTGGGAGGCTGTCCAGCGCACCTCAGGGGCCAGCGCGGCCGCGTGCTTGCGGTTGCGCACTACCTTCCCGTCCACAAAGTCCATGACGTAGAAGGGGCGCTCGTTTACCTCTTCGTCTTCGCACAACCCGAAGGCTTGGGGCACCGGCACGTCGGTATCGGCTAGAGCGGCGATGATCTTGTGCTCTCGGCCCATGTCGTGGGCGGTGGCCAGCACCTGGTACAGCGGCGGCCGGCGCAGCACGTAACGCCGGCCGTCGGCATCGGTGGCCTTGAAGGTGAGGTTGGAATGCCCACCGGCAATCAGCTCGAACGTCAGCGGCAGGGCGACGCCGGGCACGTTGGCCTCGAACCACGCGCTGACCGCGTCGTGCTGGATGCCTCGGATGTGGTCCATGCGAGAGGTCACGCTAGCGTTCAATCTGGTTCGATGAGAGGTAGCCGATGGCCGATGTGACTGATGCGACGTTCACCACTGAAGTGGTCGAGCGCTCCCACACCGTGGCGGTGGTGGTGGACCTGTGGGCGCCGTGGTGCGGGCCGTGCAAAACGCTGGGGCCGATTCTGGAGCAGGCAGTGGCGGCCACCGGCGGGGCGGTGGAGCTGGCCAAAGTCAACGTGGACGACAACCCCCAGACTGCTCAGGCCTTTCAGGTCCAGAGCATCCCCGCGGTGTACGCCATGCGCGACGGCAAGGTGGTCGACGGGTTCATCGGCGCCCAGGGAGAGGCCGCGGTAGCCCAGTTCGTGCAGGGTCTGATTCCCACCGAACAGGAGAGCGAGGTGGAGGCTCTGGTGGCCGCTGGCGACGAGGCCTCTCTGCGGCGGGCATTGGAGCTAGACGCCGACCACGAGGGCGCCGTGGTGGGGCTGGCCGAGTTGATGGTGGCTGATGGCCGGGGCACCGAAGCCCTCGATTTACTGGAGCGGATCCCCGAGACCGCCGAGGTCCGCCGAGTGGCCGCGCTGGCCCGCACCGGCGGCGGGGCCGACAATGGGGATGTCGAGGCCCGGCTCGACGATCTGCTGGGCCGGGTGAAGGCCGATCCCGACGCCCGCCAGGAGTTCGTCGACCTGTTGGAGATCATGGGCTCCGACGATCCCCGCACCTCCGTCTACCGCCGTCGCCTCACCACCCAGCTCTACTGAGCTGCCGCAGGCAGCCGGGGACAGGGCGTTGGCCCTGTCGATTCTGATTTTCGGCTGATACTCTGAAGCCGCTTCCCCCGCCACTGGCATGGCGCGCCGCGCCCGGACGGGCTAATGGAAGACTCCTCATTGCCGCCTCCCAGGCCGACCCCCGCAGACAGGGTCAGGGAGATGGTGGATGACTACCGCCACTTGATCACCGGGCCCCGGCTGTTGATGATCGGCGGTGGACTGGTGGCCGCCATTGCGGTGGCGGCCTATCTGATGGCGGGGGCCAGCAGCGCTCCTCGGCCCGAGGCAGTGATTCCCATGGCGACGTCGCTGCCCGCCCGCTCGACACCGGTTGCTGAGGCGACGACGATCTTGGCGCACGCCGCCGGTGCGGTTCACGCCCCGGGGGTGTACCTCTTTCGGGGCGAGGCCCGGGTGTTCGACTTGGTGGAGGCGGCCGGAGGGCTGGCGCCCGACGCCGACCACGACCGGGTGAACCTGGCCGCCCCGTTGTCGGACGGACTCTGGATGTACTTCCCTCGACTCGGTCAGATGGCAATACCCGCGCCTCTGGGCGGGAATGGATCGGCGGGCGGCGGTGCGACCGCCCATTTCGGGCCTTTGAACCTCAACACCGCCACTGCTGAGCAGCTTGAGTCGCTGCCCGGGGTGGGGCCGGCCACAGCTGCGGCCATCATCGACCACCGCCAGCGCATTGGTGGGTTCGCCTCGGTAGACGGGCTGCTGGCCGTGTCCGGCATCGGCCCGGCCAAGCTGAAGCAGATCCGCGACTTGGTCGCAGTGTGAGTGACCGCCACACGGTGGCACTGGCGGTGGCGGCCATGGCCGGCGCCTGGTTGTCGGCGGCCGTCCCGCTGATTCCCGCGATAGCCCTGGCGGCAGTGGCTTTGGCCGTCCGCCGGCCATGGCTTCTGGTGGCCGCGGTCTTGCTGATGGGCTCATCGCTGGGGGCCCGCGCCTGGGCGGGCCTCGACCCGCTTGAGCCCGCAGCCTTCGAGGGCGAAGCCGCCCTGGTGTCCGATCCGGTGCCGGTCGGCGAGGGAATGCGGGTGTTCGTGCGGGCAGAAGGACGGCGCTATGAGGCGTGGGCCTACGGCCGCGCCGCCCGAGACCTGAGCGACCGACTGGCCGGGGACCGCATCAGCGTCACCGGAAGCATCCGCCCGATCCAGCCGCTGCCCGACCATCAAGCGGCCCGCCACGTAGCCAACCGGCTGAACATCGACCGCGTCCACCACTATCGGGATGGGCCCTTTCCATATCGGATGGCCAACTGGCTGCGACGCACCATCGCCCGAGGCGCTCAGACCCTGGACGACGACCGCCTCGCCCTGTTCACCGGGCTGTCATACGGCGACGACCGCCACCAGTCACCGGTGGTGTCCGACGATTTCCGGGCCGCGGGCCTCACCCACTTGCTGGCCGTATCGGGCCAGAACGTGGCCTTCGTTCTAATCCTGGCCCGACCCCTGATCGAGCGGTTCGACTACCGGGGCCGCTGGGTGCTCACCCTCGCGGCCATCGGCTTCTTCGCCCTGGTCACCCGGTTCGAGCCGTCGGTGCTGCGGGCCTCGGTCATGGCGGCCATCGCGGCCACCGCCACTTTGTTGGGCCGGGAGGCGTCCAGCCGCCGGGTGCTGGCCCTGGCCGTGGCCCTGTTGGTGTTGGTCGATCCGCTGCTGGTGCACTCGGTGGCGTTTCGGCTGTCGGTGGCCGCTTCGACGGGCATCATCCTGTGGGCCCCCCGTCTGGCCGAGCGCCTGCGGGGACCTCGGCTTCTGGCCGACGCTCTGGCGGTGACCGTCTCGGCGCAGTTGGCCGTGGCGCCCCTGCTGATCGCCACCTTCGGCGGAGTGCCAGTGGCCTCGCTGCCGGCCAACCTGCTGGCCGCCCCGGTGGCCGGGCCGATCATGATGTGGAGCCTCTCGGCCGGACTGGCGGCCGGGCTGGTGGGCGGCCCGCTGGCGCAGGCCATCCACTGGCCCACCGACCTGGGCATCGGCTGGATCCAGGCGGTGGCTAGCTGGTCGGCATCTGCCCGGCTCGGCGAGCTGCGGGTTGCGCATCTGGTTGCGGTAGTGATCGGCGCGGTGATCTGGTGGCTGGCGAGGGGTCGACTGCTGCGGGCAGTGGCAGCCGTTGGGTTGGCCGCCGCGCTGCTGGTGCCGGCGGTGGCCCTGCGGACAGCCGACCCGCCGTTCCACACCGTGCTCGACTCCGGAGTCGAGGTGTGGCGCCACCACCAGACCACAGTGGTCGTGCTCGGACCCAGCCGCTCAACCGAGCGGCTGCTGGAAGACCTGCGCCGGGCCGGAGTCGGCGCGGTGGATTTGGCAGTAGCCGACCGGGGAACCAAGTCCCAGCGCGATCAGATCCGATCGCTGCAAGAGCGCATGCACGTAGGCACAATCATCGCCCCGCCCGGCCACCGTATCGGCGGCGCCACCACCGTCCGAGCCGGCCAGCAGATCCTGATCGGAGGCCTCGTGGTAGAGGTCACCTCCCACGATCCCCGCCTGGCAGTGGCGGTCACTCCGCTGGCATCCCAAATCGTCACCGGCGCGGTGTAGCGTCGCCTGCGTGATCGTGGAGCTGGGGCCGCATCGCTATGACGTGACCACCCGTGCCCTGGTCATGGGCATTTTGAATCGCACGCCCGACTCTTTCTATGACGCTGGCCAGTACTGGGACTTCGACGCTTTCTTGGCCAAAGCCGAGGAGCTGGTGGCCGAGGGGGCCGACTTCTTGGACGTTGGCGGGGTGAAAGCTGGTCCCGGCCCCGAGGTTACCGAGGAAGAGGAGATGGACCGGGTGGTACCGGCTATCGAGGCGCTGCGGAAGCGCTTCGACCTGCCCATCTCGGTGGACACTTGGCGGGCCTCGGTGGCCCGGGAGAGCTACGCCGCCGGGGCGGTGGTGGGCAATGACATCAGCGGATTCGCCGACCCCGATTTCCTCCATGAAGCCTCGGCAGCAGGAGCCTCGGTGGTGGCCTGCCACGTACGCCTCGCTCCCAGGGTGGCCGATCCCGAGCCGGTGTACGACGAACTGGTGGGGGAGGTGAGCCGATTCTTGTCGGAGCGGGCTCAGTGGGCAGTGGACGCGGGGATCCCCCCGCAGCGGATCATGCTCGACGCCGGCCACGATCTGGGCAAGACCCCCGAGATGTCGGCCGAACTGCTTCGCCGGTCTCAGGAGTTGGTGGAATTGGGCTATCCGGTGTTTCTGTCGGTGTCCAACAAGGGCTTTTTGGGGGCGCTGACCGGAACCGAGGTAGGCAACCGGCGGGAGGCCACGCTGGCGGCCCACGCGCTGGGCGTCGGGCTGGGCAGTCGGATTCTTCGAGCCCATGACGTGGCCGGCACACGCCGGGTGGCCGACTTCATGAGCGCCCTCCTCCAACAACAGCGGAATCACTCATGAGCGCGCCCATCACCGGCTGGGAGCTCCCCCAATGATCGCCACGGTGGTGCTGTTTCACGGAGACGACGAGGTGCTGTTGTCCAACGCGGTGCGCGAGCGGGTGGCTCAGTTGGTGGGCGACGGCGACCGGTCGCTGATGGTGGCCGAGCTGACCGAGGCCACCTACCTGGAGGACGACGACTACCACATCGCCCCGCTGGTGGACGCCGCTCAGACTCCGCCGTTCCTCACCGAGCGGCGGGTGGTAGTGGGCCGAGAGATGGGCCGGTTCTCCACCGTGGATTCGCTCGGCCCCCTGCTGGGCTATCTGGAGCAACCGTTGGAAACCACCGATCTGGTGCTGGTGTGGGAGAAGGGGCCGGCGCTCCAGCGACTCAATGCGGTGCCCAAGCGCCTATCGGAAGCGGTGGCCGAAGCCGGCGGCGACGTGGTGGGCGCCGGGATACCCCGAGGCCGCGACGGCGCCGCCAAGTGGATGGACACGCAGATCGCCGCCGCGGGGCTCCGGCTGCGGGCCGGGGCCAAGCGGCTGCTGGCCGACCACCTTGGGGAGGACATGAGCCGCCTGCCCGCGGTGCTCACCACGCTGGCGTCGGCCTATGGGCCGGATCGGGCATTGGAGGCCGACGACGTGGCCCCGTTTATTTGGGAGGCCGGGTCGGTGCCCCCCTGGGAGCTCACCGATGCGGTGGAGTCGGGCAACATCGCCGACGCCTTGGACAAGCTGCGCCGCATGCTCCACGCCGGTGGCCGCAATGAGATGCAGGTGCTGTCCACTCTCTACAACCACCACAACCGCCTGCTGCGCTTGGACGGGGCCGACGCTGCCGACGAGAAGGAGGCGGCCGAATTGCTGGGTATGAAGGGCTCCACCTTCCCGGCTCGCAAGGCGCTGCGCCAGGCCCGAAAGCTGGGGCCGAAGAAGGTTGCCCGATCCATCGAGTTACTGGCCCAAGCCGACTTAGACTTGCGAGGTGCCACGGCCATGCCTGCCGAAGCGGTGCTGGAAGTGCTGGTGGCCCGCCTGGCCCAGCTCAATCGCTAGAAGTTGGGGGTTGGACTGGGGCTACTCAGCCTGGAGCCGGGCCAGACGCTTCATCAAGCGGGACTTCTTACGGGCGGCGGTGTTGGGGTGGAGCACCCCTTTGGTGGCGGCCTTGTCGATGCGCTTGATGGCCATGCGGGCCGCCTCGGCGGTCTCCTCAGCTTCGCCGTATTCTGCCGCGGCCTCCGCGGTCCGGGTGCGGGTGATGACCTCCGAGCGCACGGCCCGGTTTCGCTGGCGGCGCTTCTCGTTTTGGCGATTGCGCTTTATCTGGCTCTTGATGTTTGCCACAGAATGACAACTCTACCGTCCCCCAAACCCCGGTAACCACATGGGAACCTAGGGAATAAGGGCGGTAGCGTTACTCGGTTCCCATGGATCTCTCCCACATCCGCAATACCTCGATCATCGCCCACATCGACCACGGCAAGTCGACCCTTGCCGACCGCATGCTGGAGCTGTGCGGGGCGGTGGACCCCCGGGATATGCGCGCCCAATATCTCGACTCCATGGACTTGGAGCGGGAGCGGGGCATCACCATCAAGCTCCAGAGCGTCCGCCTCGACCACGACGGCTGCGTGATCAACCTCATTGACACTCCCGGACACGTGGACTTCGGCTATGAGGTGAGCCGCTCCCTGGCCGCCTGCGAGTCGGTCATCTTGTTGGTGGACGCGGCCCAGGGCATCGAGGCTCAGACGCTGGCCAACTGCTATCAGGCTCTGGAGAACGAGCTGGAGGTGGTGGCCGCACTGAACAAGATCGATTTGCCGGCGGCCGAACCCGAGCGCCGGGCAGAGGAGATCGAGCAGGTGCTGGGCATCGCCGCTGAAGACGTGCTGCACATCAGTGCGAAAACCGGCGAGGGCGTGAAGGAGCTGCTGGACGCGGTGGTGGCTCTCACCCCGCCGCCGGTGGGCGACCCCGACGCCCCGCTCCAGGCGCTCATCTTCGACTCTCACTTCGACCAATACCGGGGGGTGGTCAGCTCGGTGCGGGTGATGAACGGGCGGCTGCGGTCGGGGGCCAAGATCCGGTTCATGCAGGCCCGCACCGACCGGGAGGCTGACGAGATCGGCGTGTGGCGCCCCCAGCCGACACCAGTTGATGAACTGGGACCGGGCGAGGTGGGCTACCTCATCGCCGGCATGAAGAACGTGGCCGAGGCCCGATCGGGGGAGACCGTCACCACCGCCCGCGACGGTGCGGCCGAGCCGCTGGCCGGCTACCAAGAGCCCAAGTCGATGGTGTTCTGCGGGTTGTATCCCATCGACGGCGACGAATTCGCCGCCCTCCGCGACTCCCTGGAGCGGCTGCGGGTGAGTGACTCAAGCTTCAACTACCAACCGGAGTCGTCGGGCGCGCTGGGCTTCGGATTCCGGTGCGGTTTCCTGGGACTCCTCCACATGGAGATCGTGCGGGAGCGCCTTGAGCGGGAGTTCGGCCTCAGCCTCATCGCCACCGCTCCCTCAGTGGCCTACCGGGTGGAGCTGGCCAGTGGCGAAGAGGTGGAGGTGGACAACCCCTCGGCCATGCCCCCGGCCGCCGAGGTGCAGGGCATCCAGGAGCCCATGCTGGCCGCCACCATCATCGCCCCCGCCGACTACACCGGCACCCTTATGGAGCTGTGCCAGGACCGCCGGGGAGAGATGAAGAAAATGGAGTATCTGTCGCCCGAGCGGGTGGAGCTGGCCTATCGACTGCCGCTGGCCGAGGTGGTGGTGGACTTCTTCGACCAGCTCAAGAGCCGCACCCAGGGCTACGCCAGCTTGGACTACGAGCCCGATGGCTACGCCGCGTCCGACCTCACCAAGGTGGACATTCTGCTCCAACACGAGCCGGTGGACGCCTTCAGCTCCATCGTCCACCAGGATTCGGCTTATTCCTACGGTCGACGCATGACCGAGAAGCTCAAGGAGCTGATCCCCCGCCAGCAGTTCGACGTGCCCATCCAAGCGGCCATCGGCGGAAAGATCATCGCCCGGGAGACGGTCAAGGCCTTCCGCAAAGACGTCACCGCCAAGCTGTACGGCGGCGACGTGACTCGAAAGCGCAAGCTGCTGGAGAACCAGAAGGCCGGCAAGAAGAAAATGAAGGCCATCGGCCGAGTGGACGTGCCTCAAGAGGCGTTCATCTCCGCCCTCCGACTCGACGACTGAGGCCCCCGGCCAGCGTCTGCTGGGTGGCAGATCGGGTCAGACCAGTAGTATTCAAGCCTTATGGGGACCAAAGGCGAGACGCTTTCGGCCCGCAAGGCTGCGGTGTTGCGGGCCGTGGTAGAGGGCTATATCTCCACCACCCAGCCCGTGGGTTCCTCCCACGTCTCCGAGATCGCTGACTTGGGCGTGTCTACGGCCACGGTCCGCAATGAGATGCTGGCCCTGGAGCAGGCCGGATACCTGAGCCAGCCCCACACCAGCGCGGGGCGCATTCCCACCGAGAAGGGCTACCGCCATTTCGTGGACACCCTCACCGACGTGTCCGGCACTCTGGGCCGCACCGAGCGCCAGCAAGTGAGGGCCTTCTTCGACACGACCCATAGCGAACTCGAGCAGATGCTGGCCGACACCAGCGCCCTTTTGGCTGACCTCACCGCCTATGCCGCCTTGGTGGTGGCCCCCCAGCACTCCACCGCCACCATCCGGTCGGTGAGCTTGGTGGACCTGTCGGAGCGGCTGGTGATGGCCCTGGTGGTGTACGAAAACGGGTCGGTGGACAAGCGCACCATTGAGGTGGACCGGCCCGCCGACTCGGTGGAGATGGCTCGGGCATCCACCCAGCTCACCGACCTGCTAGCAGGAAGCCCGGCCAGTGCCCTTCGAGATCGTGAGCTGGCCCATGCTTTGACCCCGCTGGCGACTCGGGTGCTGGATTCGCTAGCTGATCTAAGCGATGCCGAAGAGCAGCTTTACGTTGGCGGAGCGGCCAGCGTGGCCGGGCTGTTCGACGCCACCGAGACGGTTCGCTCGGTTCTGGGAATATTGGAGAAGCAGTTGGTGGTTGTGTCGTTGGTGAGAGACATTCTGGATCGAGGTCTCACGGTGGCCATCGGCTCAGAAACCGGAGTGGCGCCGTTGGCCGAGTGCTCGCTGATTGTGGCCCCCTACGAGGTGGCCGGCCAGCCGGTGGGTTCCATCGGGGTGCTGGGCCCCACTCGCATGAACTATCCCCAAGCGCTGGCCGCAGTGGCGGTGGTGAGCCAGAACCTGGGCCACAGGCTGTCGGCTCCCTAGCCCATGGCTTCTGATTTCTACGAGCTGCTCGGCGTGGGCCGAGATGCCACCGAGGACGACCTCAAAAAGGCGTTCCGCAAGCTGGCCCGCCAGTACCACCCCGACGCCAACCCCGACGACGCCGATGCCGAGGCCCGGTTCAAGGAGATCGCTCTGGCCTATGAGACGCTGAGCGATCCCCAGAAGCGGGCCCACTACGACCGCTTCGGCACCGCGCCGGGAGCAGCCGGCGGGGGCGACCCGTTCTCGGGCATGAACCTGAACGACATCTTCGACGCCTTCTTCGGAGGGGCCAGCCCGTTCGGCGGGAGTCCGTTCGGCACCGCCGGTGGGCGGACCCGCACCGGCCCCCAGAGGGGCGCCGACTTAGAGGCGGTGCTGACGCTCGACTTTGAGGATGCGGTGCTGGGCGCCGACGCCGAGGTGACCGTGCGCACCGCCACGGTGTGCGAGGAGTGCGAGGGCCGGGGCGCGGCTGAGGGCACCCAGCCGATTACCTGCGGCACGTGCGACGGAATGGGCCAGGTGCAGCGGGTGCGCCAGTCGATCCTCGGCCAGATGGTCACCCGCACGGTGTGCGAGACCTGCTCGGGGTCCGGCGAGGTGATCTCCGACCCGTGCCGTGAGTGCGGCGGTGACGGCCGGGTGGTGGGTGACCGGGACTACACGGTGACTGTTCCGGCGGGCGTGGGCCAGGGTTCCACGCTGCGGGTGGCCCGCCGGGGCGCAGTTGGGCCGCGGGGCGGTCCTCCAGGCGACCTCTACGTGCACATCGACGTGCGGCCCCACTCCCGATTCCAGCGCGATGGCGACAACCTGGTGGACCGGCTGCACCTGACCATGGTCCAGGGTGCCCTCGGAGTGAACATCAAGTACGAGACGCTGGACAGCGTGGAGGATCTGGACATTCCCGCCGGCACCCAGTCTGGCGATGTGTTCCGCATCCGGGGTCGAGGTGTGCCCCGGCTGGAGGGTCGGGGCCGGGGCGATGTGCTGGTGCAGGCCATGGTGGAGACGCCCACCGGCTTAAGCGACGAGGAAATCGACCTGCTCCATCAGCTTGCCGAACTGCGGGGCGAAGAGGTGGCGCCCACGACCAGGAAGCGACGCCGTGAAGCCCGGCGGCGGTGACGGACCCCACGTATTCGTCGACGACCTAGAACGCCCCGAGCTGCGCGACGAGGACCGACATCACCTAACCCGGTCGCTTCGCCTGCGGCCTGGCGACCCTTTCACCGCCTCTGACGGCGCGGGATCGTGGCGGGTATGCCGATTGGGGTCCGGTCCTGAAGGCGGGGCCGAGCCCGATGGCGAGGTGGTGTTCGTTGAAGCCCCTCAGCCGCCTCTCACCATCGGCTTCGCCCTCATCAAAGGAGGCCGCCCCGAGCTAGTGGTTCAAAAGCTCACCGAACTGGGCGTGGACGCCATCGTCCCGTTCACCGCCGAACACAGCGTGGTGCGCTGGGAGGCCGACCGGGCAACCCGCCACACAGAGCGATTGCGTCGGGTAGCCCGCGAGGCCGCCATGCAGAGCCGCCAAGTCCGCCTCCCCGAGATCGGCGAACCCACCGACTTCGCCACCCTGGCCGCCCACCCCGGCGCCATCCGAGCCGACATAACCGGCAACCCCCCATCCCTCGACCACCCCACCGTCCTCATAGGCCCCGAAGGCGGCTGGTCCGAAACCGAACGCCGCGAGCTAGGCGCCATCCGCCTCAGCTCCTCAGTCCTCCGCTCAGAGACAGCGGCCATAACCACCGCCGCCCTCCTAACCGCCCTCCGCGACGGCCTCACTGTTACCAGCTAGGAGCGCTGGTTGATGGGGGTGTAGGTGCGTTCTTGGGAGCCGGTGTAGACCTGGCGGGGGCGGGCGATGCGGCTGTCTTGTTCTAGGAGCTCTACCCAGTGGGCCAGCCAGCCGGCGGTGCGGGCGATGGCGAACAGCACGGTGAACATGTCGGTGGGGAAACCCATCGACTGGTAGATGAGCCCGGAGTAGAAGTCCACGTTGGGATACAGGCGGCGGCTCACGAAATAGTCGTCGGCCAGGGCCACCTCTTCGAGCTTCAAGGCGATGTCGAGCAGCGGATTGGAACCGGTCACCTCGAACACGTCGTAGGCGGCTTGCTTGATGATGCGGGCCCGCGGGTCGTAGTTCTTGTACACCCGGTGGCCGAACCCCATCAGGCGGGTCTCGCCTGCCTTGACCGCCTTGATGAACGGGTCGATGTTTTCGTAGCTGCCGATGTCGTAGAGCATCTCCATGACGGCCTGGTTGGCTCCGCCGTGGCGGGGGCCGTAGAGCGAGCAAGCCGCCGCGGAGATCACCGAGTAAGGGTCGGTGTGGGCGCTTCCCACCACCCGGGCGGTGCTGGTGGAGCAGTTCTGGCCGTGGTCGGCGTGGGTGATTAGCAGCAGGTCGAGCGCTCGGGCGAAGGCCGGGTCGCACTGGTAGGTGGGCTCGGCGATCTTGAACATCATCGACAGGAAGTTGGTGGCGAAGTCCAGGTTGTTGTCGGGGTAGACGAACGGCATACCGGTGTTGAACCGGAAGCCCGCGGCGGCCACGGTGGGCACTTTGGCGATGAGCCGCACAATCTGGTGCATGCGGTTCTCGGGGTCTTCGATGTCTTTGGCCTCGGGGTAGAACGTGGACAACGCGGCGATGGTCGACACGAACATGCCCATGGGGTGGGCATCGTGGAGGAACGACTCCATGAACCGCTTGCGGAAGCGCTCGTGGATGAAGGTGTGGTGGGTGATCTCGTGTACCCACACGTCGTATTCGCCGGAGGTGGGCAGTTCGCCGTACAGCAGTAGGTAGGCCACTTCCAGGAAGGTGGAGTGCTCAGCCAGCTGCTCGATGGGGTAGCCCCGATAGCGCAGGATGCCGTTCTCGCCGTCCACCTCGCTAATGGCGCTGGTGGTGGCCGCGGTGGTGCTGAAGGACGGGTCTAAGAACCAGACGTTGGGGAGTAGTTTTCGCCACGCTGCGGCATCCACACCACCTTCGACAATCGGAACCTCTATTGACTCACCGGTCCGATTGTCGGTGATCGTTATGGATTCAGGCACGCACGGCTCCTTTCCCTGCTCCCTCCGGCGCTGCCGCAGCTTACCTCAGGTTGTCGCTTTCGCCCCAGAGAGAGTGTTGCCCCTGGTCACAGTGGGGTGTTGTCGTGGCGGCGGCGGGGGAGGGACTCACGTTTGGACTCCAAGAGATCCAAGGCCGCGGCCACCTCGGCCCGGGTGTCGGCCGGGTCGATCACCGCGTCGATCGAGCCCCGCTCGGCGGCGATGTAGGGGTTCAGATAGCGCTCCTCATAGGCGGCCTCGAGTTCGGCCCGCTCCTCGGGACTGGACCGGCGGTGGACGATCTCGACCGCGCCCCGGGCGCCCATCACCGCGACCTCCGCTGAGGGCCAGGCCAGGGCGATGTCGTTTCCCATGTGGCGGGAGTCCATCACGATGTAGGCCCCGCCGTAGGACTTCCGCAGGGTCACGTTCACCCGGCCCACGGTGGCCCGGGCATACGCGAAGGCCAGCTGGGCGCCGTGGCGGATGATGCCCCGCCACTCCAGGTCCTTGCCCGGCTGGAAGCCCGAGGTGTCCACGAAGGTGACCAACGGCAGATTGAAGGCGTCGCAGAACGACACGAACCGGGCCCCCTTCTGGCTGCACGCGATGTCGAGGGTTCCGGCCAGGGTCTGGGGCTGGTTGGCCAGGATCCCCACCGGGCGTCCGGCCACGGTGGCAAAGGCGCACACCAGGTTGGCGGCCCAGTCGGCCTTGTATTCCAGCAGGTCGCCATCGTCGGCCACCGCCCGGACGACATCTCGGATGTCGTAACTGCCCAGGGGCGATTCGGGCAGGATGTCGCGCAGCTCGGGGGTGGGGCGGTCCACTGGGTCGTCCACCGGATACCGGGGAGGCAGCTCGTCGGCGTGGGCGGGAAGCAGGCTCAACAGGGCGCCCACCAGATCGGACGCGGCGTCTTTGTCGTCCACCAGGAAGGCGGCCACCCCGCTGCGCCGGGAGAGCTGGCCGGCGCCGCCCAGGGTTTGGTTGCTGATCACCTCGCCGGTGAATTGGGTGACCATACGGGGGCCGGAGACGAAGGCGTAGCTGTCCTCGGTGGCGATGGCGATGTCGGCCAGGCCCAGCAGCAGGGCCGGCCCCGACACCGCCGGGCCGGTGGCGCAGAAAATGGTGGGCACCTGACCCGAGCAGTCCACCACCGACTTGGCCACCCGGCCCCAGCCCATGGTGGCCGCGATGCCCGAGTCGATATCGGCGCCCGATGAGGAGATGAACCCCACCAAGGGCACACGGCGCAGAAGGGCCTCTTGGGCGGCTCGCTCCAGCGTCTCGCTGTCGGCCGGGCTGAGCGCCCCCCGGTCGGCCTCGTTGTCCTCCACTTCGAAGACCACGCATTCCCGGCCGTCGTAGGAGTCCAGCCAGGCTCGGGCCGATCCCGGTGCTCCGGCTCGCAGCGGGACCCGGTCGGGTCGGTTGCCGGTGGCGGTCATGGCGTCGGTCATGGGCAGTGCTATCAGTCTCGCGCCGTGCTCAAAGGGGACAAGCACCGAGACAGCAAAGTCTACGTTCTCGTGGCTCTGCCGCCGTCAACTGGGGTACACCCCGGCCTGGTCGTAGCCGTGGGTCCCCACCACTTCGAATATCACGTCTCGCACCGCTCGGGTGACCGCCGAAGGGGCCACCCGGCGGCTGACGATCAGGCCCACCGAGCGCCGCACCAGCCCGGTGATGGGGATGCGCCGCCAGGGGCCGTCGTCGGGGGCGGCGGTAGCGGGCAATATGGCGGCGCCAAACCCGGTGAGCACCAGGGTGGCGATCATCCTCATGCCGTCGATCTCGGCCCGGGTGGTGAGCTCCACGCCCTGGATCTTGAGCTCGGAGTCGATCTCGTCTCGAAAGGCAGTGCCCGGAGGGGGCAGCAGCAGCTCGTGGCGGCTTAGCTCGGCGGGGGTCACTGAGGACTTGCGGGCCAGCGGGTGGTCGGGCGGGGCTATGAGCAAGCGGTCTTCCGCGAACAGCTCTTCAGCCCGGATCTCAGAATCGTGCAGGGGCAGGTTGACCACTGCGCTGTGCAGATCTCCGGCGATCACCTGGGGGAGGAGGCTGGTAGTGGTGGCGGTGAGCACCTCGAGGCGGATGTTGGGGTATTGGGCCTCTAGGGCGGGCAAAACGATGGGGATCAGCCACCGGGCGGTGGAGTCGATGGTGCCCAGACGGGTGACTCCGGAGATGTCGTCGCGCATGGCGGCCATGTCCAACGCGATGGCGTCGGTCTCGGCCCGGATGCGTCGGGCTCGGGCCAATACGGCCTCCCCCTCCTCGGTGAGAGTGCCGGCGTCGCGGTCCACCAGGATGGCGCCCAGCTCTTCCTCCAACTTGGCGATGTGCTTGGACACGTTGGACTGCACGGTGTGCAGCGACCGGGCGGCCTTGGAGAACGTCTTGTGCTCGGCTATCGCCAACAGGGCATCGAGCTGGCGGATGTCCATGGCCGTAAATCTACGGTCGACAGGAAGGGCGGATGTCCATGGCGGGTCTCGGCGGGCGGTCAGCCCATGGTCCGCTGGCGGATCAGGTTCAGCGCGCTGCCCGCCTGGAACCACTCGATCTGGTCGTGCGACAGGGTGTGCTCGGCGGTTATGTCCACCGTGGTCCCGTCGGGCTTGGCCACCTGCACCTGCACCGGCGCGCCGGGGGACAGATCGGCCAGGCCGATCACCGAGATGCGGTCGTCCTCGTCGATGCGGTCGTAGTCGTCGGGGTCGGCGAAGGTGAGGGCCAGCACGCCCTGTTTCTTGAGGTTGGTCTCGTGGATGCGGGCGAACGACCGGGCGATCACTGCCGCGCACCCCCGGAAGCGGGGCTCCATGGCGGCGTGCTCCCGGGACGAGCCCTCGCCGATGTTGCGGTCGCCCACCACCACCCAGCGCTGCCCGGCGGCGTGGTAGGCGGCGGCCACGTCGGGGAACGATCCGGTGGTGCCGTCGAGCTGGTTCTTGCCTTCGCCGACCGCCCCGGTGAAGGCGTTCACCGCCCCCAGATAGAGGTTGCCGGAGATGTTCTCCAGGTGGCCCCGGTAGCGCAGCCACGGTCCGGCCATGGAGATGTGGTCGGTGGTGCATTTGCCCTGGGCCTTGAGCAGCACGGGCAGATCGGTGAAGTCCTGGCCGTCCCATGGGGAGAAAGGCTCGAGCAGCTGGAGCCGCTCAGAGTCGGGCGACACCCGTACATCCACGCCGCTGCCGTCGTCGGGCGGGGCCAAGAACCCGCTGGCGCCGGGGTCGAAGCCCTGGTCGGGCAGCTCGGTGCCCGGGCCCACCATGAGCGCCACCTCGGTGCCGTCGGGGGCGGTGATGGTGTCGCTGGCCGGGTCGAAGTCCAGCGTGCCGGCCAACGCTAGGGCCACCACCGTCTCCGGGGACGTGACGAAGGCGTTGGTGGAGGCGTAGCCGTCGTTGCGCTTGGGGAAGTTGCGGTTGTAGCTGGTGACGATGCTGTTGGGGGTGCCTTCGGCCACGTCGTCGCGGTTCCACTGGCCGATGCACGGCCCGCAGGCGTTGGCCAACACGGTGGCCCCGATGGACTCCAGGTCGGCCAGCAGGCCGTCGCGCTCGATGGTGGCCCGAACCTGCTCGGAGCCGGGGGTGACCATGAGGGGCGACTTGGCGGTGAGCCCGTGGGCCGCGGCGTGACGGGCGATGCTGGCCGCTCGGGTTATGTCCTCGTAGCTGGAGTTGGTACACGACCCAACCAGGGCGGCGCTCACCTCCAGGGGCCAGCCGTTCAGCTTGGCCTCGGACCCCAGATCGGCCACTGGCCGGGCCCGGTCGGGGGTGTGGGGGCCGTTGATGTGCGGTCCCAGCTCGGACAGGTCGATCTCCACCACCCGGTCGAAGTAGCCGCCGGGGTCGCCCAGCACGGCATCGTCGGCCCGAAGGTTGTGGGCCGCGGCGTTGGCCGCGTCGGCTACGGCCTCGCGGCCGGTGGCCTTGAGGTAGCGGGCGATGGCATCGTCGTAGGCGAACAGCGAGGTGGTAGCGCCGATCTCGGCCCCCATGTTGCAGATGGTGGCCTTGCCGGTGGCCGACAGTGAGTGTGCGCCCGGCCCGAAGTACTCCACGATGGCCCCGGTGCCGCCAGCCACGGTGAGGATCTCGGCCACCTTCAAAATCACGTCCTTGGGGGCGGCCCAGCCGTCGAGCTCGCCGGTGAGGTGCACGCCGATGAGCTTGGGCCAGCGCACGTTCCAGTGGAATCCGGTCATCACATCCACCGCGTCGGCGCCACCCACGCCCACCGCCACCATGGCCAGGCCGCCGGCGTTGGGGGTGTGGCTGTCGGTGCCGATCATCATGCCGCCGGGGAAGGCGTACTGCTCCAGCACCACCTGGTGGATGATCCCCGATCCCGGCTTCCAGAATCCGGCGCCGTAGCGGGCGCATACCGACTCCAGAAAGTCGTACACCTCCTCGTTGTTGTCGAGGGCCGCGGCCAGGTCTCGCTTAGCGTCGATGCGGGCCGAGATGAGGTGGTCGCAGTGGGTGGTGGTGGGCACTTGCACCTCGTCTAGCCCGGCGGTCATGAACTGGAGCCAAGCCATCTGGGCGGTGGCGTCCTGCATGGCCACCCGATCGGGGCGCAGATCCACGTAGGTGGCTCCCCGCACCGGGGTGACAGCGGGGTCGTCGAGGTGGTTGACCAGGATTTTCTCGGCCAACGTGAGCTCTCGGCCAAAACGTTCCCGGGCGGCGTCGACCCGCTCGTCCAGGGTGGAATACACGTTTTCAATCAGCTCAATGGGTGTGGAGGCGGCTACCGGCATACCTCCGATCCTACGGGCTTTCCGGCAAAATGGCCTTGTCGCGGAATTGGCCGAATGAGGGGTTCTACTTGGGCCAGCGGCGATGTTGGCGACGGGAGCGGGGGGAGCGGTCGCCGAGGGCCCAGGCCCGGCGCCAAGGGGACACATTGGGGCCGGTGAGGCCGGGGATGGTGCCGGCGTGGGCTCGGCGGCGGGCCTGGTACCAGTCGGTGGCGCACTCGTCGGCCAGGGTGGCCACCGCCACCTCGATGCGGGCCGCAAAACGGCGGGCGTTGTCCTCCTCGGTGGGCACCAGTGGATCGCCGAACGTGATCGTGGTGGCCGACACCTTGGGCACGTTGCGGCCCTTGGGCAAAATGCGGTCGGTGCCCTCCACGTGCACCGGCACCACCGGCACGCCGCAGCGCACCGCCAGGTAGCCGGCACCGCCTAAGAAGGGCTGGCCCCAGCCGTCGGGGCTGCGGCCGCCCTCGGGGAAGATGAGCAGGCTCCAGCCGTCCTCGATGAGTGACGCAGCCAGCCGGGCCGAGCGCCGTCCCACTTTGGACCGTTCGATGGGGATGGCACCGATGACCAGAGCCGAGGCCGCCGACTTGACCGCCCCGGTGAAGAAATAGTCCGATGCGGCGCCTACCACCAGCCGGTTGCGCCACCTGGGTGGGATGGATGTGAACATCAGGGGGGTGTCGATGTGGCTGTGGTGGTTGGCGGCGAAGATCACCGGGCCCTCGAGGCGCTCCAGCCGGTCAAGCCCTTGGCGGCGAGGGCGGGCCAGCGCAGCCATCGCTGGCTGCATCACAACCTCTGTGATAACCCGACGGGCGGCTCGGGCCGCCGGCTTGCGGGCCCACTCAGTGTCGTAGTTGGCCCCCCGATTCTTGGGGTTGGGCGCGGGCGGAACCCCCACGGGCGGTCGGGCCGCCCGGTAGGGAAAGTCCAGCTTTGAGATCACCCGTCTAGCTGACATCGGCCATCAGGATGGGGGGGTTGTGGAGGTGGGTGACGGTGGGCTGGCGGCCCACGGTGTCGCTGGCGATCTCCAGGGCGTCTTGGAGTGTGGATGCGGGGCGGAAGCCCATGCGCTGCACCGCCCGGGTGTCGCCGCCCACGATGATCACCTCGCCTAGATGCTGGAGGGCGTGGGCCCCCCAGTACCACATGTAGAAGGGGTGGACGCCGTGGTAGGCGTACGACGTGCGGTACAGGTGGATGTACCACTCGTCGGTGGCGAACTGGCGCTCGTATTTCGCCTCGATCTCGACGGGATCGGTGGTGTCGGCCAGTACCTGCTCGAAGAAGTCGATGTAGCTGGGGTGGTGCACTGGGTGGAACTCCCAGCGGGTGGGGTGGCCCATGATGACCACGCCGCCCTCTCGCACCAGCGGGCGTCCCCGATAGAGGTTGAAGAAGTAGCCCAGCCCCAGACACATCACCAGGATCGGGTTCATCACCGAGTTCACGTTGTAGGGGCAGATGTAGGGCAGGCCCATGGTCAAGATGTCGGTCTGGCCCTCCACGGGCACCAGGTGCTGGGCGTACACATTCTCGGTGGTCACCTTGTGGACGGCTTCCACCTCGCCGGCCTGCACCGAGGTCAGCTCATAGGGCGCCCGCCACGACTGGAAGATCTGGCGGGCCATCTGGGGAGGGGCGTACTTCAAACCCGTGGTCATGGCCACGAAGGCGGCCCGGTCCTTGGCCGTCCACTCCCACTCCCGCTTCTGGAGCATGGCCAGCGGCCCGTCCACCCCGAAGGTGTTGTTGTTGACCGTGGTCTCGATCTGGAAGATCTTCACCCCGGCGTCGCGCAGCACCTTGCCCATGCGCCAGTTGGAGGCGTGCAACTCGGAGCGGTGCTGGTCCATGAACGACTTGGACTCCTGCATCGTCTTGACGTTGTGGTGGTGGCGCAGCCCCTGGTAGCCGGCCAGGCCGGTGGCGGTGCTTTTGTGGCCGCCGTCCATGGCCACCAGGTTGATGTTCACGTACACCACCAGGTCGCTCTCGGCGGCCCGCTTGGAGAACTGCACCTCCTCACCGTGGGGAGTGGTGCCTAGCACCACCATGCCGTCGGGGTCCTCGGCGTCGTGGTTGTAGAGGCAGCCCGAAGGGGCGAATGCATCGTAGGTGCGGTCGCCCAGCGAGTAGCGCAGTTCGTCCTCGGTCATGCGCCGGTGCAGGGCCAGCGCGGCGATGATGTGGACGTCGTCCACCCCGGCCGCCGCGGCCATCTCCAGCACTTGCTCGATCACCATCTGGCGGATGTCGGGGCGGCGCATAGGGGGCAATGGTAGGGAGATGTCGTCAAAGGCGATGGTGAGCTTCATGCCCGGGCGGAGCTGGGCGGGCAGCGGATCCTGGTCGATGGGGTTGAGCAGCGCCCGGCGGATGGCGCCCTCGGGATCGGCCAGGCCCAGCAGCGGCTCGGCCGGGTAGATCACCCGGCTGCGCCCGGCCGGAAGCTTCTCGGTGCGGAAGCCCTCGCCGTGGTGGAACAGGATCGGCGGGGTAGAGCGGTCCACCTCGAGCACCATGCCCGGGCGGGGGGTTGGCCGCACTCGGTCCTTCATGACGCCTTCCGGCTTCCGATTGGGAGCAGCTTGCGGGGGCCGCCGGGGGCTTTGTCGAAGTACTCGATGAGCCAGCCCCGCTTGCGGGCCAGCATGGCCAGCTTGGGCTCCGGGTTCACTGCCACCGGGTAGCCCACCGCCTCCAGCAGGGCCAGGTCGCTGGCCGAGTCGGCGTAGGCCACCGACTCCGACATGAGCAGCCCCTCGGCATTGGCAAAGTCACGCAACACTTCGGCCCGCGACTCGCTGGTGGGCGGCACCTCGGCGAGTTGCCCGGTGTAGGTGCCGTGGGACTGGGCCAACTCGGCGCACACGATGTGGTCGAACAGCGGGCGCAACGGCTCCACGATGAAGTCCAGCGCGCCGGTGATGAGCACGGTGGTGTGCCCGGCGGCGCGGTGCTGGCGCACCCGGCGGATGGCGGCGGGGTAGGACTGGGTCAATATCAAGTCGCTGAACATCTCGCCGGAGTCCTCGGCCATCTGCTCTATCGGCGCCCCTTGGTAGCGGCGGTAGAAGTGGCGGAGGAAGTCGCTGCGGTCCCGGTGGTCCAGGGCCAGAAGCGAAGGGGCCTCCAGTAAGATCTTGGCCACCAGTCGGGCCCGTTCGTCCAAAGGCAGTCGCCGAGTGGCCAGCCAGCCGTAGGCCATGACCACGTTGGCGGCGATGACGGTGTTCTCCAGATCGAAGGCCGCCATGTGTCGGTCGGGGGAGAGGATCTGGGTTCGCTGGCGGTCTTTGCGGGTCGGACCCGTCCGCCCCGACGGAGCCGTCTTGACCCGGCCCTGGGCCACCACGGTGGGCAGATGGATGTCGATCACGTAGTGGGGCCAGTCGATGATCCGGGGGTCGAAGCAGTACAGCTCTTTGTCTTCGTCATCCAGGCTGTCCCATAACTCCAGCAGCCGGTTTACGCCGAACAGGGCTTCGCACTCGGTGTAGGCCCCGTAGAGTTCCACGTAGCCCAGCGCCCGCTCCACTTGATCGCGCCGCTCGTCCAAATCCGCGGTGATCTCGGCTTGGCGGCCCCGGATGGGCAGCCGCCCCAGCACCCGCTCACCGGCGTTCAGCCCGGTCCGCAGCCGTCTGAGCTGGCGGACCACCCGGCCCCGGCCCGGATAGGTCCAGTTGGGCGGGGGGATGGGCTGGTCGCGGTCGTCGTAGATGGGATTCTCGCTGAACCAGCTGTGGGCCAGATCCACCAGCTGGTTGAATCGAAACGGGTTGATCGCTCCCGACGCCACCTGGATGATCTGGCGGTCGGTGTCGTGGCCCCGGGCGGCCACCGCACAGATGGCCGCGGCCACCAGATCCACCGGGATCACGTCCAGCACTCCCTGGGGGATGCCGGGGAAGTCGGTGAGCAGCCCCCGGCCGTAGCCGATGATGATGGGCTCGGCCATGCGGAAGCCCCGAATCCACCCCGGGAATGGCTCGGCATAGGCCGACTCGATGATCGACGGCCGCACGGTGGAGACCTCTAGGTCGCCCTTGATCTCGGTCACCGCGGTCTCGGCCAGCGCCTTGGTGAAGGCGTAGGCGTCGGGGAAGCCCAGCGAGGCGGCCCGCGACCGACCGGCCTCCACCATTTGGTCGTGGACCCAGCGGCTGCGGAGTTGCTCGGTCTTGGCGGCCAGCGCTGGGGTGCCGGCCGCCCCCAGCTCATGGCGAGCCCGGCTGCGGAACTCCTCCAGTCGGGCGGGATTGCGGCTCTCGGTCTCGGTGGTGATGCGCCGGCGGCGGCTGGCCTCGGCCTCGTCCTGCCATGACACGGGCACGTACATGGGGCCGTCGGCCAGGGGCTCTTCGGGGGCGTTCCCCCGGCGGCTCCCGGCCACATAGCAGGTGGACACCGCGATGAAGTGGGGGGACGCTCCCATCTCATTGAGCATGTTCACCAGTCGCACCGGCCCCATGAGGTTGACTTCCACCGCGGTGTCCAGCGGGTTGTCGAACGCCACCGCGGCGGCCGAGTGGATGACGATATCGCAGTTGGCGATCAGCTCCCGGCCGGTGTCGTCCAGCCCCAGGCCATCGACGCCCACGTCACCGGCCACGCCGGTGATCCGTTCCTGGCAGAGCTGTTCGAACTCGTCGTTGCCCAGCTGGTCGCGCAGCCGGTCGAAGACGTCGTTGCGGATTATCTCCCGGCGAATGCGCTGTTCGACCCCTCGGCGTCCGGGGCGTACCAACAGCACCAATTCCACCTCGGGCACGCAGCGCAACAGCCGCTCCACGAGAGCGGTGCCCAGGAAACCGGTCGTGCCGGTGATCGCCAGCCGCTTGCCGGCCAGCGCATCAGAGATCACCGCAGTGTTTTACCAAACCCAGGGACTTTTCCCCAGCCCACTCGCACTCTTGGCAGTCGATAGTCGCGGTGCGGAGCCATTGTCTCAGCTGTCAGTGCGACGGTGCTGCCGGCGGCGCTCGTAGCGCTCGTTGGCCAGGTCGACCAGCGCCTCGATGAGCTTCGGGTAGGAGAGCCCGGAGGCTTGCCACAGTTTGGGGTACATGCTGATGGGGGTGAAGCCGGGAATGGTGTTGACCTCGCTGAGCAGCATTCCCCGGTCCTCGGCTTCGTAGAGGAAGTCCACCCGGGCCATCCCTTCGCACCGCAGGGCGCGGTAGGCAGCGATCGCGAGGCGTTGAACGTCCTGGGAGGCTGCCTCGGATATCTGGGCAGGAACCAACAGCTCGGCGCCGTCGGTCAGGTACTTGTCGGCGTAGTCGTAGAACTCAGCGCCGGGCACGATCTCGCCGGGGACCGACGCCTTGGGGTCGCGGTTGCCCAGCACGGACACCTCGATCTCCTGGCCGATTACAGCCTCCTCGATGATCAGCGTCTCGTCATACTGGGCGGCTGTCTCGAGCGCTTTGACCGTCTCGAGTTCGGTAGTGGCCCGGCTCACCCCCACCGACGAGCCCATGTTGGCCGGCTTCACGAACAGCGGTAGTCCCAACTCCGCAATGGCCTGTTCGGCCACTGCCTCATAGCGATCGTTGGCCGATGCAGTTCGGTAGCGGCACTGGGGAAGACCGTGCTGGGCGCACACCAGCTTGGCCACGGATTTGTCCATGCACAACGCCGAGGCCAGCACCCCTGATCCCACATAGGGGACGTCGGCCACTTCCAGCAGCCCCTGGATGGTGCCGTCTTCGCCCATGGGTCCGTGAATCAGGGGGAACACCACCGTGTCGGGCTCGGCGAAGATCTCGGCCGGGGCCACGGCGACGCCGTCGGCGTCCAACCGGTCGGGGAGGGGATCGGGAAGCTCGGCCAGCCGCCACTGCCCCTCTCGGGTGATGCCCAGCGCCACCGTCTCGAAGCGGTCTCTGTCGGCCGCGGCAGCCACATGGCGGGCCGAAACACAGGACACGTCATGCTCGGCCGACCGGCCGCCGAATAGCAGCACCAAGCGGGTGCGGGTTCCCACAGGCCGACGGTACCCCACCGATTGCCCCGACAGTGGGAGGCTAAGCGTGTGCGAATGTCGGCATCGGAGGTGGCAGAGGCGGCCGGCGGCCGTCTTTTTGGCCCCGACGTCGAACTGTCCGGAATCTCCATCGACTCAAGGACGGCGGCCTCAGGCGAGTTGTTCGTGCCGGTGGTGGCTGAGCGGGACGGCCACGACTTCATCGACGACGCCTTGGCCGCCGGGGTAGCTGCCTATCTGACCTCTGAGGCCCCCCGGGGGGCCACCGCAGTGGTGGTGGACGACACCGCTGCGGCCCTGGCCGAGTTAGGCCGCCATGCCCGCAGACGGTTCGCCGGCCCGGTGGTGGGCATCACCGGGTCGGTGGGCAAGACCTCGGTGAAGGACATGGCTGCCGCAGCCATCGGGGCGGACCGACCGACCCACGCCAGCCCGATGTCGTTCAACAACGAACTGGGCGTGCCGCTTACCTTGGCCAATTGCCCGGAGGATGTCGAGGCGGTGGTGGTGGAGATGGGGGCTCGGGGCATGGGTCACATCGCCTGGCTCTGCTGGCTGGCTCGGCCCACCGTGGGCGTGGTTACCTCCGTCGGGGCGGCCCACACCGAGTTGTTCGGGACCGTGGAGGCCGTGGCCGAGGCCAAAGGAGAGCTGGTGGAGTCGCTAGATCCGTCGGGCGTTGCCGTGCTCAACGCCGATCAGCTCCTGGTGGCGGCCATGGCCGAGCGGACCGAGGCCACGGTGTTGACCTTTGGCCGCGCCGCAGGAGAGGTACGGGCCTCCAAGGTGAGTTTGGACGACGGGCTGTGCCCCCGATTCCGGCTGGAGACGCCTCATGGGCAGGCCGATGTGGCCCTGGCGGTTTGCGGCGAGCACATGGTGGACAACGCCTTGGCGGCGGCGGCGGCCGCGTTGGCCGTCGGAGTGGGGGTGGATGAGATTGCCGCCGGGCTGGGTTCGGCTCGACTGTCGCCGTGGCGGATGGAGGTGACAGAACTGGCCTCGGGGGCTGTGCTCATCAACGACTCCTACAACGCCAACCCCATGTCGATGGCCGCTGCACTGCGCTCGTTGGCTGCCGTGGACCGACCCCGCCGGGTGGCGGTGCTGGGGGAAATGGCCGAGCTGGGAGACCGGACGGTCGCCGAGCACGCTGCCATCGGCGCCCTGGCCCAAGAACTTGGCATCAAGGTCATCCCAGTGGCCACCGCCGACTACGGGCTGGCCCCGGTGGATGATTCCATCGCCGCGGTGGCCGCCCTAGGCCCGGTAGACGGCGACACCGCGGTGCTGGTCAAAGCCAGTCGGGCGGCTGGCCTAGAAGCGGTGGCTGCTGCGTTGGCCGAGGGCTGAGAACGACCGCGGCTCGCGGCGGCAGTAGCTGGATGTACTGTCGGGGTCTGGTCGATGGAGGAGACGAAGATGGACTTTCGTGAGCGGTCGGTGCAGGAATGGGCCGCGGCGGTGCAGAGCAGGGAGGTGTCGGCCCGGGAGATGGTGGAGGCTTCGCTAGTGGCCATCGACGCCCAGCAGGAGCTGAACGCCTTCGTGGCCATGAATCCCGAGCGGTCGTTGGCCGAGGCTGACGAGATCGACGCCCGACTGGCCTCCGGCGACGAGGTCGGGCCGCTGGCCGGCATTCCGTTCGGGGTCAAAGACTTGGAGGACGCCGCCGGGTATGTGACCACGCAGGGCTCGTTCCTGCATTCCGACGACCCACCGGCTGAGGCCGACAGCATTCTGGTGGAGCGGCTGCGGGCCGCGGGCTGCGTGGTGATGGGCAAGACCAATACCCCGGAGTTCGGCTGGACCGGTGACACCTACAACCCCGTGTTCGGGGCCACCGGCAATCCATGGAACCCGAAGCGCTCACCGGGCGGGTCGTCGGGGGGCACCGCGGCTGCGCTCATGGCCGGTCTGGTGCCGTTGTGTACCGGCTCCGACGGGGGCGGCTCCATCCGCATTCCCGCCGCGGCCTGTGGATTCAGCGGCTTCAAGGCCAGCCTGGGCCGGGTGCCGGTGGAAGGGACCTACCGGCTGTGGCCCCTCTCGGTCCACGGGCCGATGGCGCTGCGGGTGGCCGACATCGCCTTCGTGCAAGACCTGGTTATGGGGCCGTCGCCCCGCGACCTCGACTCGCTGCCCCGTCCCGGCCGGTCTTGGCGCCAAGCGCTGGACGAGGGCTGGAAGCCCAAGCGGGCGGTGTGGTGCCCGGCGCCCGACGGAAAGCCGTCCGACGCTGAGGTGGTAGCAGTGTGCGAGGCCGCAGTGGCCCAGATGGAAGCGGCTGGCGTGGCGGTGGAGGTCCGGGAAGAGGGCCTGTTCAACGACCCGATATGGGAATACGTGCTGCTGTCGGCCAACGCGGTGTCGGGCGAGTTGGGCGAGCTGACCGACGAGCAGATGGAGCAGATCACCCCCGGTCTGCGCTACTACTTCGGGCTGTCCACCAGTCCTCAAGTGGCTGATTTCAACCGGGCGCTCGACATCTTCTACGAGATGTCTGAGACGCTCAACGGTGTGCTGGCCGACGCCGACCTGCTCCTCACCCCCACCGTGGCGGGCCATTTTCCCGAGTGCGGGGGCCAGGGGCTGGTCAACGGCGAGCTCGTCGACAACTGGATCCGCCACACTTACCCGTACAACCTGACCCGGCGGCCCGCGGGCAGCGTGAGGGCTGGCTTCGCCGCCGACGGAATGCCGGTGGGGCTCCAACTAGTGGGCCATCAGCTCGGCGATGTGCAGGTGCTCCAGGCCATGGCCTATTGCGAACAACTCTTCGCCCCACCGATGTGGCCTGAGCTATCCTGAACGACCCCCGGACCGTTAGCTCAGATGGCCAGAGCGCTCGCCTCACACGCGAGAGGTCACTGGTTCAAGTCCAGTACGGTCCACCAGAATTAAGTGAAGACTTCCGCCCAGGCGAGGCGAATAGTCAAAATGGCTGGCTTTCAATTACATCAAATCACTTTATATATATTGTTAGTACAAAACATTACCCTTGATTTCAGAGGAGGTTTGCCTGTAAACCGGTGTAAATCAATAGTTGATGTTGTTCACATCAGAAAAAAGGAGGAGCGAACCCCATATCAATATCGGGGTCACGGTAGCGCCCTCCTTGAGCTAAAAGGCCCCGACGCTTTGGGCATCTGAACAGTTTTATGCGGGATGCCCCACTTACACCAAAAGCAAATTGGAGGCCCTGTTATGGACGACGCAGACGCCACGGCATCGGGAGATTCGCGTATTCGCCGAAGTCCTGATGACACCGACGTCGATCTCACGGAGGCGACGCAGGCCCTCCATGAATGGGAGGCCGAAGAACATCGGCTGCGGGATGAGGCAATCCACAACCGCAAGCCCTTCGAAGGCCTCCAGATCGATCCCGATATCGACTTCTACCCGGAGGTGGCCGACCGAGAGCCCGGTGACAAGAACATTGTGCGATGGGGCTTCGACATCCATCCGCAAGTCACGTTCTGGTCGGCGGGATTCCTTCTGGTCTTCATCGGCTGGACGCTGATCTTCCAGGACACGGCCAGCGATGTATTCGGGGAGATCCTCTCGTTCATCAACGAGAAGCTCGGGTGGCTCTACGTAATCGACTTCAACATCTTCTTGTTCATGGCGCTGTACTTCGCGTTCAGCCGGTACGGGAAGATACGGCTCGGAGGGCCGTACTCCCGTCCGGAATTCTCGACTGGGGCGTGGTACGCCATGCTCATATCGGCGGGCATCGGCATCGGGCTGATGTTCTGGGGCGTGGCCGAGCCGATCTACCACCTGGCGTCGCCGCCCCCGCTGTTCGGTGCGGAGCCGGGCACCGGAGAGGCCGCCAAGGCCGCGGTGGCCACCACGTTCCTGCACTGGGGCATACACGCGTGGGCGCTGTACGGGCTGGTGGCGCTGGCGTTGGGCTTCTTCGCCTACAACCGCGGGCTGCCGCTCACCTTCCGCTCGATCTTCTACCCCATCTTGGGACCGAGGATCTACGGGAACTGGGGAAACGCCATCGACACCCTGACCGTGGTGGCCACCCTGTTCGGCCTGGCCACCTCGCTGGGCCTGGGAGCGCAGCAGGCTGCCGCCGGGCTGAACAAGCTCTACGACCTGCCCTCGGGCACCGGCTTCCAGATCGTGCTCATCGCCGCCATCACCGGCCTGGCCACCATCTCGGTGGTGGCGGGGCTCGACGCCGGGGTCAAACGGCTCAGCCAGCTCAACATCTATCTGGCCGGGGCCTTCCTGGTGTTCGTGGCTCTGGTGGGTCCGACGCTGTTCATACTCTCGCTGTTTGTCCAGAGCACCGGCTACTACGTCCAGATCATCCCCGAGTTCGGCTTCTGGAACGAGGCTTTCACCGGCACCAACTGGCAAGCCGGCTGGACCATCTTCTACTGGGGATGGTGGATTTCGTGGTCGCCGTTCGTGGGCATGTTCATTGCCCGCATATCCAAGGGCCGCTCGGTTCGCGAACTGCTGACCGGCGTCATCTTCTTGCCCTCCGCCCTGTGCTTCCTGTGGTTCTCCGTCTTCGGCGGAGCGGCCATCGACCTTCAGCTCAGCGGCGAGCGCGACGTTGCCACCGCAGTCAACAACAACGTGGCCACAGCCCTGTTCGACATGCTGGAGGCGTTCCCGCTCACCGAAGTCGTGTCGCTGATCGGGGTGCTGCTGTTGGTGTCGTTCTTCGTCACCTCCTCTGACTCGGGGTCGCTGGTGGTAGACCATCTCACCTCGGGAGGCAAGCTCGACTCGCCGAAGCCCCAGCGAGTGTTCTGGGCGATCATGGAGGGCGCGGTTGCCGTGGTCCTGCTGCTCGGCGGGGGACTGTCGGCCTTGCAGACCGCGGCGGTGTCCACCGGCCTTCCCTTCGCGCTGATCCTCCTCGTCATGCTGTGGAGCCTGAAGAAGGCGTTCAACGAAGAGCTCGACCTGTTGGAGGGCCACTACGACGAGGCTCTCTTCCGCTCTCGCCATAGCGGCCTGATAGAGGAGGTGAAGTCCCGGCTTGAGGCCGGGCCCACGGAAGCCTCAGAGGTGAGACAGGAGGCCCCATGACGCAACGTAATGCAACAAATCGACGCATCTTCAGCCGGGTGCCGGTAATCCTCGTGGCCGTGCTGGCTGCACTGGCCCTGGTGCTTGCCGGCTGCGGGACCGATGAGGATGACGGCACGGTCACGATGGCCCGGGCCAACTGGAACAGTGGCCACATGCAGGCCGCCATCTACGCCCAGCTCCTCGGAGAGCTCGGCTACGAGGTGAGCGACCCGGCCGAGAACACCCGCGACCCCAACGGGTTCTACCCTGCACTGGCCAGCGGGCAGTTCGACCTTTGGGTCAACGGCTGGTTCCCCCTGCACGACATCTACCTGGAGGGCGAGCGGGTAACCGGCGAGACCCTCGAGCTTCCCATTGAGCCAGTGGGCTACCAGGTGCGCTCGGGAGCACTTCAGGGCTACATGATCGACAAGGCCACGGCTGACGCAATGGGGATCACCTCCATGAGCCAGCTGGCCGACGCATCGGTGGCCCGAGTCTTCGATCACGACGGCGACGGGCTCGCCGACCTGATCGGCTGCAACGACGGCTGGGGTTGCCAGACGGTCATCGACTCCCACATCGCTGATCTTGACTGGGGCGACAACGTCGAGCAGATCTCCGGCGATTACAACAGCCTGGTGGCCGGAGTACGGGAGAGCATCGCGGCCGGCGAGCCCGTGCTGTTCTACGCTTGGACGCCCAACTGGACCTACGAGGTGCTGACACCGGGCGAGCAGGTCGTGTGGCTCGAGTCGCCCGCCCTCGACGACGAGGAGGGGACCACCGAGGTGCGGGGCCTGCGGGGCTGCGCCTCTGATCCCTGCAACCTCGGTTGGGCCGTCAGCAGTATTCGTGCGGTGGGCAACGAGGACTTCCTCGACGACAACGAGCCCGTGCGTCGCCTGCTGGAGGTCGTGACCATTCCGCTGGAGGACATCGCGGCCCAAAACGCCAAGATGGCCGCCGCGGAGCTGGGCTATTCCGAGAGCCAGATTAACGCCGACGCCGCCGACTGGATCGAGGCCAACCGCGACACCGTCGACGGTTGGCTGGCAACCGCAAGGGGCTGACCCGGCACACTTTTGTGAGAGTGCATAATTCACTCCGCCGAGCGCTGGTAGCCCTATTGGTTCTGGTGCTGGGCGCCCTGGTGCTGTCCTTGGGCGCTTCAGCAACCGCCCAGGACACCTCCGACGACGCGCCCCGGGTTCGCCTGGCCCGGGCCACTTGGGACACCGGCTGGTTCCAGGCCGAGGTCTACCGGCTACTGCTGGAGCGGCTGGGTTATCAAGTCGACGGTCCCACCACGATGGACAACGCCGAGTTCTACGGTGAGGTGGCCGAGGGGGAAGTCGATCTGTGGGTCAACGGCTGGTTCCCGTCCCACCACGTGTTCATTCCCGACGGGTCCCCAGTATCGGTGGTCGGCACCGCAGTGGACGACGGGGCTTTGCAGGGCTACTTCGTGGATGCGGCCACCTCCGTCGCCCACGGCATCTCGAATCTGGGCGATCTGTCCGACCCTGCGATAGCCGAGCTGTTCGACCACGACGGTGACGGCGTGGCCGATCTCGTGGGCTGCAACGTCGGATGGTCGTGCGCGTCCATCATCGACCACCACCTGGAGGCCTACGGCCTGACCGGCACGGTGGAGCATGTGCAGGGCGACTACTCGCCGCTGATTGCAGAGACCATCGACCGTTTCCGAGACGGACAGCCGGTGCTCTATTTCACCTGGACCCCCAACTGGACGGCGGGCGAGCTGGTCCCCGGCCAAGACGTGGTGTGGCTGGAGACCCCGTTCCCGTCGCTGCCCGCCGACCTGGCCTCTTCGATCGACTACACGACCATTGCCGGGATTCCGGGATGCGCCAACGATCCCTGCCAGACCGGCTGGCCCCCCAACGACATACGGGCGGTGGCCAACACCGATTTCCTCTCCGCCAACCCCTCCGTCGGCCGCCTGCTAGAGCAGGTGGTCATCCCGCTGACCGACATTTCCGCACAGAACGTTCGCATGGTGACCACGGGTGGCGATCCCGCCGACATACGGCGCCACGCCGAGGAGTGGGTGGCGGCCAATCAGGCCACCGTCGAGCGCTGGATCGCCGCGGCCGACCCCGACGCGGTGGGCATTTCCGAGCCCTCGGGGGAAGAAGCCGGTCCCGGGGGCACTCTTACGGTGGCCGCCCGGGCGCTGCCGCCGTTCGTGATCTACGAGAACCGCATCTACAGCGGCTTCGAGGTCGAGCTGGTGCGGCTGGTGGCGGCCAAGCTGGGCATGGGAGTTGAGATCTATGCGGTTGACACCACCGCCAAGCAGATAGACGACATCGACCGGGGCGTCGCCCGGCTCGGCCTGGGAGGGGTGGCCGTCACCGAGTCCCGCGAGGAGGTGGTGGACTTCTCGTTGCCCGTGTTGGACTCCGGCCTGACCATCCTTGTGCCCAACGATTCGTCGCGAGGCATCGGCGATCGGATTGCCTCATTCTTCCGGGCCGTTTGGTCGTCTGACCTGCCGTGGCTGATGATCGTGTTCGCCGCCGCGGTACTGGTCGCCGCCCACTTGATCTGGTTGTCGGAGCGCCGCCACAATCCCGATTTCGCCGTGCCCTATCGGCGGGGCATCTGGGACTCGTTCTATTGGTCGGTGGTGACCATGAGCACCGTCGGGTACGGCGACAAGGTGGCCCGGGGGACGCGGGGCCGGGTGCTGGCGCTGTTGTGGATCGCCCTGGGAACCCTGGTGTTCGCCAGCTTCACCGCGGCCATCGCCTCGTCGCTGGCGGTGAGCGAGCTGCGATCCGAGATCTCCGGACCCTCCGATCTGGCGGGCAAGCGGGTGGCCACCGCCACCCACTCGGCGGCGGAGACGTATCTCCCCTCCATCGGGGTGGGCCCAGTGCTGGTGGGCAACATCGATGACGCCTACCCCCTTCTGCTCGACGGAGAGGTGGATGCGGTGGTGTTCGACGCCCCGGTGCTCCAGTTCCACGCGGCCCGCGAGGGCGACGGAGAGGTCACCACGGTGGGGTCGGACTTCCAAAGGGTTCAGTACGGCTTCATGCTCAGCCCTGACGACGCCGAGCTGCGCGAGCACATAAACCTCGCGCTGTTGGACTTAGTCGAAAGCGGAATCTACGAGCGGCTCCACGACACCTGGTTCGGCCCCCAACGCTGATATCACATGCTGGATGCTGTCTAGTACGCTGCGCCGCGGCATCTGCATGCTGGTGGCTCTTATGGTGCTGGGTGCGGGCCTCTCCATCCTTTTGGCAGCGCCCGCTCAAGCTCAAACTGCCTCGGATGTCGTTGAGCGAGATCGGCTCATCGCCGCACAAGAAGCACTGCTCAACGTCTACCGGTGCCGGTTCGACATCGACACTGAGATTGTTCCTGGGGGATGCGGTGGGGGTACCCCTGTCATTCCCGCGGTCCCGCCGGTGCCGTTCACCGGCACCCCAAATCGTGCCGACATAGCGGAGCGAGATCGGCTCGTCGCCGCACAAGAAGCACTGCTCAACGTCTACCGGTGCCGGTTCGACATCGACACCGAGATCGTGCCCGGCGGGTGTTCAGGCACCTCCGATCAGACGTCGCAAACGACGGTTTTGGACACGCAGACCAGCATTGCGATTCCTGTCTTTTATTGTGCCCCTGTCGGACATTACGACCATAGTCACCTGGCTGAAATGGTAGCTGACCTGAATCAGCATGTGACTCCGTTCTTTGCTCGCGAATCTTCTGAGTTGGTGAATGTTTATTTCACTATTGGAGGAATTGTCTCACCTATCTTTGACTGGGAGAGTATAACTCTAAGGGAACTGTGGGAACGCGGTGGGTACTCGTCTTGCGACACTGCAGCGATTGACGCAGCCAACAGCGAAACTCAAATTCTTATTATACTCGATATTCAGAATGGTGAAAATCTTGGGGGCTATGCAACATACAATACAGGACCTTCCAGAGTTACTTTTGAGTCTTGGGGAGGACCATTTGGGAACGGATATCGTTACAATATTGCGCACGAACTCGGGCACGCATTGTTTAGCTTCCAGCACACCGATAGCGAGGATGTTGGAGAATACGATTGTTCTGAAGTTGCATGGTCAGTCATGAATAAGAGTGATGAGTGTCTCACACGTAGCAACATAGACCCCTTGTCATATTATGAGATCTTATGCTGGCAAAAGACTACATTAGGTTGGCCCTGTTTTGATCCTGCACCCGTGGTGCCCGGTAACACTCCAAGGTCTTATGGAAGATGGAAGTCGTATGACTCGTCCAGGTTTGACCAGCTGGGTGTCATTAGCTATACACTCGAGACCGAGGGACTCTCCGATGGTAGTTCTCCTGGCCTTTGGATGTCATGTGACTATCGTGAATCCAATCAAGAATGGGGACTCTTCGCTTACGTGGGATGGGATGGACAGGCCGTATTCGGAGACTCAGATGGCGATATGAGAGCGGAAGCACGCTTCGCTAGCGGAGATGTCCTTAAATTAGCTGGATATGAGGCGACCGGTTCGAAATTTATGAATTTCCATTTATCTAGCAGTGTTCGTTTGTTCAATGCGATCTTGCAGCGTGACGGGATACCCGTAACGTTGTCCACCACGGACAGGGATGGAAAGCTCTATTCGGCTACTTTCGACACAGAGGGTGCAGCAATCGCCGTGCAATCGGTGAGGAACTTCTGTGATCGTAAGGCATCTGATGCTTCGCGGGAGGAAAATCCTGTGCCGTCGGGTGTATGGAGAACATATGAGCACGACGTCAGAGGCTTTGTGCAGCATGGTGTAGAGACTGCGGCCATTGAGACGGAAGGAGTGGCTGACAACAACACTCCATTTCTGAAATTATCTTGTGAATATTATGAATCCAGAAATCAGTGGGATTTGTTCGCTTACGTGAGCTGGGAGGGTGACACTGTGTTCGGTGGCGCTAATGGCAGTATGAGAGTTGAAGCGCGCTTTTCCAATGGAGATATTCTCAGCTTGGCTGGGTACGAAGGGACAGACTCGAAATTCATGAACTTGAATGCACATAACAGCTTTCGCTTGCTCAATGCGATTGTGGCGCATGATGGGATGCCGGTGACGTTGTCCACCACGGACAGGGATGGGAAACTCTACTCGGCAACGTTCAGCACGGAAGGCGCCTCAGTAGCCGTGCGCTCTGTGATGAACTATTGCGAAGACAAGTGAGATCAGGGAATCTCGCCGTGCCCGGTGGCGGACTGCACGCCCTTTGCACAACGATGCGGATCGCTGTCTAGCCCCCCATCAAGGGGCCATCGGACATCGACTCGATGGTGGATTGGGCCAACACGTTGTGGTCGGCGTCGAGGGTTTCAAACAGCACACCGGTGGGGGTGTGCAGGTTGAACAGCACGATGGCCCCATCGGGTCCGCCCCGCTCCATGTGAATTTCGCCAGCGGGGCTCTGGCTGTAGGTGCCGGCCGGCTTGATCTTGTGGACGGTCTCGCCGTTGGACCCCACATCGAACACGTGGTGCTCGCCCTGGAGAACCAGGGTGCGGGTGGCGGCCACGTGGCGGTGAAAGTGGCAGTGGGAGTGGGGGGCGAAGCGCACTAGCAAGTCGAGCGTGCCAAGGTCGGCCTGGGAGCCGAGCACGGCCACATCGAACTCGATGGGATAGTCGTACTCCGGACCTCCCACCATGTGGGTCCAGTCCACGTCAGTCAGGTCGAATCGAGCCTCAAAGGTCATGGGCCGTATCGTAGTAAACCATGACCGACACTCTCTCTTCAGACACCGGGATGGACTTCGACCCCAACGCTCTCCGGGAGAAGTACCGCGAGGAACGCGACAAGCGCCTGCGGTCCGACGGCAACGACCAGTACATCGCCATGGACGGGGAGTTCTCCCGCTATCTGGACGACCCGTCGCAAACCGGCATCGTCCGGGAACCTCTGACCGACGAGGTGGACGTGGCCATCATCGGCACCGGGTTCAGCGGGCTTTTGGCCGGGGCCCGGCTGCGCCAGATGGGGGTAGAGAGCATCCGGATGATCGAGACCGGGGCCGAGTTCGGCGGCACCTGGTACTGGAACCAGTACCCCGGCGTGCAGTGCGATATCGAGTCGTACATCTACCTGCCCCTGCTGGAAGAGCTCGACTACATGCCCAAGGAGAAGTACTCCTACGGCCCGGAGATCTTGGAGCACTGCAAGGAGTTGGGCCGCCACTTCGACCTATATCGCGACGTCTGCTTCGGCACCCGGGTACACGAGATGCACTGGGACGACGCCGACCACCGCTGGGTGCTGCACACCAACCACAACGACCGGATGCGGGCCCGCTTCGTGATCATGGCCATCGGACCGCTCAGCCGCCCCAAGCTGCCCGGCATCGCGGGCATCGACACCTATGAGGGTCACTCGTTCCACACCAGCCGGTGGGACTACGACTACACCGGCGGCGACACCAACGGGAACCTGACCAAGCTGTCCGACAAGGTGGTCGGGGTGATCGGCACCGGCGCCACTGCGGTGCAGTGCATCCCCCATGTGGGCGAGGCCGCCCAGCAGCTGTACGTGTTCCAACGCACCCCGTCGTCCATCGACGTGCGGGGCAACCGCCCCACCGACCCGGAGTGGGTTATGTCGCTGGAGCCTGGCTGGCAGCAGAACCGCATCGAGAACTTCGGCAACATCGTGGCCGGCAGCATGCAGGAGGAAGACCTGGTAAGCGACGGCTGGACCGACATCCTGCGCAACCTCACCGCGCTGGGAGAGGGCACCCGCCTCGGCACCCCCGAGGAGATCGCCGAGGCCATGGAGATGGCCGACTTCCAGAAGATGGAGCAGATCCGCAGCCGGGTAGACGAGCTGATCGAAGACTCGTCCATCGCCGAGGCGCTCAAGCCCTACTACCGGCAGTTCTGCAAGCGGCCGTGCTTCCACGACGACTACCTGCCCACCTTCAACCGCGACAACGTCACCCTGGTGGACACCGACGGCCAGGGCGTCGAACGCATCACACCCAAGGGCGTGATGGCCGGAGGCCAGGAGTACGAACTGAACTGCATCATCTTCGCCACCGGGTTCGAGGTGGGCACCGACTACTCCCACCGGGCCAACTGCGACATCTACGGCCGGGGCGGCGAGACGCTCAGCGAGCGGTGGGCCGACGGCATGTCCACCTTCCACGGTGTGGTCAGCCGGGACTACCCCAACCTATTGCACATGGGCGGCATCCAGTCGGGGGTCTCGCCCAACTTCACCGAGCTCTACAACGAGCAGAGCCAGCATGTGGCCTACATCGTCAACCAGGGCCTGTCGTCGGGGGCGACCGTGGTGGAGCCCACCGAACAGGCCGAGGCCGACTGGGTGCGGCTCATCATGGAGTCGGCCTATCGCCGAGCCGGTTTCTTGGAGTCGTGCACCCCCGGCTATTACAACAACGAGGGCAAGCCCGACGACGGCCCCGGCTGGTTCGGCGGCACCTACGGCGGCGGCGCCCAAGAGTTCTTCAAGCTCCTCAAGGCGTGGCGCGACGAGGGGTCGCTGGAAGGCCTCGAGCTGAGCTGAACCGATGGCCATCAAATTCGCCTATCGCAGCGGCGACACCTGGGCCGAGCCGTGGGACGACTACCGGGCCCTGCGCGACGAGGATCCGGTACACGAGGTGGGCGACGGCGAGTTCTGGGTGCTGTCCCGGTTCGACGACGTGTTCGCCGCCGCCCGCGACACCGCCACCTACTCGTCAGCCAACGGCCTGACGACCGCTCCCGACGACATGGCCAGCTTCGATGAGAAGGCCCGCCCCATCGTGATGATGGACCCGCCCGAGCACACCGCCATGCGCCGGCTGGTGAGCCGGCCGATGACCCCCCGCCAGGTTGCCCCGGTGGAAGACCTGGTTCGGGCGTTCATCACCGACAAGCTCGACGCGGTGGCCGACGCCGGCGATGTCGACATCATCCAGGCGCTGTTCAAGCCTCTGCCCAGCTATCTGGTGGCCCACTATCTGGGCGTCCCGCCCGAAGATCGGGTGCTGTTCGACCGCTGGACCGAGCGCATCGTGCAGGCCACGGCCGAGTCCACCGCGGCCTATGGCCAGGACCAGAGCGCGTTTCTGGAGCTGTTCGAGTACGCCACCGGCCTGATCGAGCGCCGCAAGACCGACCCCGGCGATGATCTGGTGACCGACTTGGTTGAACAGGGCGAGGATGTGGCCTCGGCCATGTGGATTGTGGGCTTCATCTTCACGATGATCACCGGCGGTAACGACACCGTTACCGGGATGCTCGGCAGCTCAACAGTGTTGCTCGACCGCCATCGCGACCAGCGCCAGATGCTCATCGACGACGCTTCGATGATTCCCAACGCGGTGGAGGAACTGCTGCGGCTTACCTCCCCGGTGCAGAACCTGGCCCGCACGCTGACCCGCGACGTGACCCTGCACGGCGTCACCATCCCCGAGGGTAAAAAGGCGCTGCTGCTCTTTGCCTCGGCCAACCGAGACGAGCGGGAGTTCGGGCCCACTGCCGGAGAGCTCGACGTGAAGCGCCAGATCGACAAGATCGTCTCCCTAGGCTACGGCGCCCACCACTGCCTCGGCGCGTCGGTGGCCCGGCTCCAGTGCCGAGTGGCCCTCGAAGAGATGCTGCGGCGGTTTCCGGACTACTCGGTGGATGAGGACGCCGCCCGCTTTGCCGGCGGCTGGTCCACCCGCCGCTACGAGTATCTGCCCTTCTCCACCAACTGAGTGCGGCGACTACGAGAGCTGGTCCAGGCGCTCCAGCAGTGCGTCGGGGGCGCCTACGTACTGCGACAGCTCTGAGGCCGGGATTGCCTCGCGCCACTGTCCGTCTTCGCCCTTTCGGAGGATGGCGGGCAGCCCGGTGGCGGAGGCGAGCTGCTCGTCGGTGACCTCGTTTCGGTGCAAGAGCTCCAGCTCGACGTCTGACGCCGCACAGGCCTGCTTCCAGCTCTTGGATCCCATCGGGTTCCAGCCGTGGGTGATGTCGCACAGTGCGCATTTCCCCCGGCCCAGAAGCTTGCCGGCCACATACCGCAGCTCCCCGCCGAGCCCCCCGTCAGCGTCGTAGATCCCTAGGAATGACACGTCTCAGGCTATCGGTCTAGCCGGCCAGTTCGGCTCGGGTTTGGCTCAGGGCGATGGCGATGATGACCAGGGCGATTCCGCCCAGTTCTTGAGGGCTGGGAACCTGGAACAGGGCGACCAGGCCCACCAGCACCGCGGTGACCGGGAGCAGCGCCTGAAGGAGGGCGAAGCGGTGCTGGGTGATGCGCTTCATGACCAGCTGGTCGATCCAGTAGGGGATGACGTTGGACAGCAGCCCGGTGGCCAGGGCCAACACCAGCACCGCCGGCGAATCAAGGGCCGTTCCCACCTCGGTTGCCCCGAATCCGCTGATGGCCGCCGCCCCGACCAGCATTCCCAGCCCCAGCCCGTCGACCGCCGCCGGACCCCGGGCTACCCGGTGGCCAAGCACGATGTAGCCGGCCCAGAACATCCCGGCCAGCAGGGCGAACCCCACCCCCCGCATGGTGCCCTCGGCTTCCACGCCAGCCAGCACCACAACCCCGCCCGCAGCCACCAACAGTGCAGCCCCCGAGCGCAGGGTTCGGGTGAAGGCAGCGGCCACCAGGATCGGCCCGGTGAACTCGATGGCCACCGCGTTGCCCAGAGGCAGCTCATCGATGGACAGATAGATCGACAGGTTCATGGCCGCCAGCGCCACACCGAAGGCCGAGGCCCACGCCAGGTCGTTGGCCTTCCAGCGGCGTTGCCAGGAGCGACGCAGCAGGATGATCATCACCGCCGCTCCCAGCACCCGCACCAGTGCCACCCCCGCCGGGGCAATCTCGTCGAACAGGTGAACGGCCACTGCCGCGCCCAGGTACTGCGACACCGCTCCCACCATGAACAGCGGCTCAGGGGCAACCGACTCCGATCGGGGCAGACGGACCACAACTGTGTTCTATCCCCCCAACGCCCTGGCTTGCGGTTCCTTTGTCAAGTAGCCCGCGTCATCTCCCGTTGAATTCATAGAGTGCAGGCATGGATGAGGGCGAGATGCGGCGGCGGGTGGGGGAGGCTCGCTCTGGAGTGCTCAGCACTGTGACAGCGGAGGGCCAGCCTCACGCGGTGCCGTGCTGCTTTTTCCTCAAGGGCGATGTGGTCTATTCGGCGGTGGATGCCAAGCCCAAGTCCACCTTGGCGCTTCGGCGTCTGGACAATCTGGCTGCCAATCCCGCGGCCTGCTTGATGGTCGACTTCTATGACGACGATTGGTTGAAGCTGTGGTGGGTCCGAGTGGACGGCGCCGCCCGAGTGCTAGTCGATGGCGACGAGCGTGACCACGCCCTCGACCTGTTGGCTTCCAAATACCCCCAGTACCGAGAGACCCGCCCACCTGGCCCGGTTATCGCCATAGACATCACGGCCTGGCGTTCCTGGCCTTAAGCCAAGTCGGTCGGCCTATTGAGGTGTTTCAGCCGCCGCGTTGCGGCCGGCTACTCGACCGAAGGCGAGGGCGTCGCCGATGTGGAAACCGCCGTCTTTGCATCGGCTGTAGGTGGAGCTGACGGTGCCGGCAGCGTAGAGGCGGCCGATGGTCTCGCCGAAGGGGTCGAGTACTTGGGCCTTCTCGTTGCGGCGGGGGCCGCCGTTGGTCCACCCCAAGAGCGGGGCTGAGGTGAACCCGTAGTACGGGGGTGTGGCCAGAGGTGCCAGGGTGGCCGCGGGGCGGCCCAGCGGATCGTGCCCGGCGGCGCAGACCTCGTTCCATGAGGCCACCGCCGCCTCCAGCCCATCGGGGTCGATGCCGAGGGTCTCAGCCAGTTCGGCGGGGGTGTCGGCCTGTTTGATCCACCCCTTCTCGATCTCGGCGGAGTTGTCGGCGCTCCACTCGTACCCCTCCATGAGCAGGTTCCACCCCACCGGCAGGATCTCCCGAGGGGGCGAGATGGGCCCGGCCTGGCGGGTGGCCTCGTCAAAGATCACGTGTAGCGGTCGGCGCTGGAACAGCTCATAGTCGCCGTCGATCAAGCCGTGACCGTGGCCTTGGGGCGGGATCTCGTTGTGGGATCGCCGGCCGTCGTTGCCCACGCAGATGAACCCCATGGAGAAGATGAACATCACGTACATCCCCGACTCGAACCCGTCGGCGGCGAAGCCGAGGGCGGCCATCATGTTGTCCATGTGCCACAGGTCGGCGCCCACCTTCTGGGCCATCTTGATGCCATCGCCGGTGCCCGCTGGCGAGCCCCACACCGGGGAACCGGGAAGCTGCAAGTAGTCGCGCACCATCTCCGGGTTGTTCTCGAAGCCACCGGTGGCCAGCACCACGCCCTGGCGGGCGCCCACCCTCAGCGGCTGCCCGCCGGACGTGGCCGCCACGCCGATCACCGCGCCGGCGGCGTCGGCCACCAGCTCGTTGGCCGGGGTGTCCAACAGCACCTCCACGCCCTTATCTCGCACCGCGGCCGAAAGGGCCTTCCACAGCAACTGCTGGCCCATCTCCCCGTTGACCCCCAGGTAGCCGCCGTAGAACTCGGCGCCGGGCATCTCGGGATACTCAGGCTTGTAGTCGGCGTGGACGCCGGGGGTCACCCCCAGGCCCTCCAGCCACTCGGTGTTCTTGTAGGTCTCGTCGGCCCATACCTGCACGATCTCCTCGGGCAGCGTGTAGGGGCCGCACAGCGACCGCAGGTAGGTGGCCATCCCGTCGCGGTCGAGGCTGTTGAACCAGATCCCCCCCGAGATTCGGGTGTTGCCACCCTCGCGCCCCTCGGGCATCTTCTCCAACAAGATGACCGACGCCCCTGCATCGGCCGCGGCGATGGCCGCCGCGCACCCCGCCGCGCCCATCCCCAGCACTACTACATCAGCTTCTCTGTCCCATCCATTGCTCATGGCCGGGAATGTAGTGGGTCGACTGCTTAGGCAGGCACTTCCACTCGGTACAGTTTTTCGGCGTTGCCCCAGAGGAGCTGGTGGCGCTCTTCAGGGGAGAAGTGTCCGAGGCTGGCGGCGATCTTCTCCTCCACGTTGTCGTAGAGGCAGGTTGGGTGGGGGAAGTCGGTCTCGAACAGCACGTTGTCGAGCGGAATCCGGCCACCGAGCAAGTCCTGGGGGGCGGACTCCTCGAACCAGAACGTGGTGTACACCTGTCCGGTGAAGTACTCGCTGGGCAGCCGGTCGAACTCGGGCCGGTCATTCATGCCGCCGCCTTCGACAAACTGGTTGTCCACCGCTTCGAGCATGAAGGGCAGCCATCCGATGCCCGACTCCACCGACACCACCTTCAGCTTGGGGTAGCGGGGGAGGACACCCGACAGCAGCAGGTCGCACACCTGGATGCCGTTCTTGGTGAACAGATCCACAGATTGCAGGGCGTAGGCCTCGGCGAAACCTCGCTGCTCTACCCGGTTGTGGTCCCAGTTGAACTCGCCGCTGCCGATGTGGAACGACACCACCATGTCGCAGTCGCACACCGCCGACCAGAATGGATCCCAGTGGGGCTCGCCCAGATAGGGCAGGCCGAACACCTGGGGCTCGCCGGTGAAGTTCACCGACCGGTAGCCCATTGCCGCGCACCGCTGCACTTCGGCAACCGCATTGTCCACGTCCCAGAACGGGGTGGCCATCGACGGGATGAGCCGCCGGTCATCAGCGCTGCACCATTCGGAGAGGAAGTCGTTGTAGGCCCGGACGCACTCGTACTTCAGCTCGGCGTCGTCGATGGACAAGAACTTCTGGGCGCCGAACCCGCCGACATTGGGATACAGCACCTCGGCCCACACCCCTCGCTGGTCCATCAGCTCGAGGCGGGCCTGGGCGTCGAAGGCCGCCGGGTGTACCTCGTCGTAGCCGGCGGGCGAGTCGGGCATCGGCTTCGACCAGCCGGCGGGGGCCGTCGGACCCACCGCACCGACCCGGTCGTCGCCCAGCAGCCATATCTGGCGGCCGTCGATCACCTCGACTCTGGGAACGTGGTCGCGGTGGCGGGCAGCCACTCGGCTGGTCCAGGTGTCGGCCGGCTCGGTGATATGGGTGTCGACGTCGATGATCGAATAAGCCATGCCCCAGTTTCGCGCCAACCGAGCGCATAATGCGTTGCCGGTCAATCGAAATTCAGTCAAGGATGGTGGATATGAGCAATGCCGGGAACCCGGGAGGAGATGAGCCCGGCGAGCGCAGCGACTTCATCCGCAGCCTGATCCGCCAGGACATCGCCGATGGCATCTATGGCGGCCGGGTGCAGACCCGGTTTCCTCCCGAGCCCAACGGCTATCTCCATATCGGCCACGCCAAGTCGATCTGCTTGAACTTCGACTTGGCCGCCGAGTTCGGCGGCACCTGCAACCTGCGGTTCGACGACACCAACCCCGAGACCGAGCGGGCCGACTTCGTGGCCGCCATCGAAGAGGACATCGCCTGGCTCGGCTACCAGTCCGACCGGGGCACCCTGTACGCCTCCGACTACTTTGAGCAGCTCTACCTGTGGGCCGAAGACCTGATCGGGGCCGGGCTGGCCTACGTGGACGACCAGGATGCCGACGCCATCTCCGAGAGCCGGGGCAGCTTCACCGAGCCGGGCACCGACAGCCCGTGGCGCGACCGCACCCCCGAGGAGAACTTCAACCTGTTCCGGCGAATGCGGGCGGGCGAGTTCGCCGACGGCGAGCGGGTGCTGCGGGCCAGAATCGACATGGCCCACGAGAACATGCTCATGCGCGACCCGGTGTTGTATCGGATCCGCCACGCGAGCCACCACCGCACCGGGGACCAATGGTGCATCTACCCCACCTACGACTGGGCCCACGGCCAGAGCGATGCAGTGGAAGGCGTGACCAACTCCATCTGCACTCTGGAATTCGACGCCCACCGACCGCTGTACGACTGGTTCTTGGACCACCTCGATCTGCCCGGCGACCGCCCCCGCCAAACCGAGTTCGCCCGTTTGAATGTCACCCACGCCGTGTTGTCCAAGCGCCGTCTCTCGCAGTTGGTGGACGAAGGCCATGTAGACGGGTGGGACGACCCCCGCATGCCCACCTTGCAGGGTCTTCGCCGCCGGGGCTTCCCGCCCCAGGCCATCCGGGAGTTCTGTCGCCACATCGGCGTGGCCCGGGTGGACGGCACCGTGGAAGTGGAGTTGCTGGAGTCGTTCGTCCGTCGGGAGTTGAACGCCACCGCGCTGCGCCGGATGGCGGTGCTCAACCCGCTGCGCCTGGTGATCGAGAACTATCCCGAGGGCCAAGTGGAGATGCGGGAGGCGGGCAACAATCCAGAGGATCCTTCCGCGGGGGCCCGGCAGGTGCCGTTCTCGGGGGAGCTCTACATCGAGCAAGACGACTTCATGCTCGATCCGCCCCCCAAGTTCTATCGGCTGGCTCCAGGCCGAGAGGTTCGGCTGCGGTCGGGCTACTTCGTGACCTGCACCGGGGTGGACAGCGACGCCGACGGCAACGTGACCGAGGTGCGCTGCACCTACGACCCCGCCACCGGCTCAGGCCAGGCCCCCGACGGCCGCAAGGTGAAGGCCACCATTCACTGGGTGTCGGCCGCCCACGCCCTTGAAGGCCGGGCCGTGCTCTACGAGCGCCTGTTCACCGACCCCCACCCCGGCGCTGAAGGCGCCGACCCCATGGACTCGCTCGACCCCGACTCGGCCCAGCTCATAGAAGGCGCCCGCTTCGAGCCCACTATGGCCGACATCGCCCCCGGCCAAGTAGTCCAGTTCGAGCGCCTCGGCTACTTCGCCCGAGACCCCGAAACCCCCGACCTATTCCACCGCACCGTTGGCCTAAGAGACGAATGGGCCCGCATCCAAAAGCGCCAGAGGGGCAAGTAGGAGTTTGAGGCCCGAAAGGGCGGCGATCAATCGCCGACGGGCCAGCGTTCGGCGGTGGTGTTGACGGCAGGCCAGGCGTCGGCGTTGAGGGCGGCGTCGCTGCCTCCGTCCATGAACACAACCGAGCCGCAGAAGAAGCTGGCGTCGGGCGACAGCAGGAACGCCAGCAGGTTGGCCACCTCGGCGGGGCGGCCGGGGCGGTTCTGGGGGATGGGGTATACGTCGCCCAGGTTCATGATCATGTCGAGGTTGTCGGCCACCAGCGGGGTGTCGATGAGGCCGGGGGCCACCGCGTTGAGCCGGATGCCCGATCCGATCCAGTCGGCGCCGATGGCGGTGCGGCGGGTCCAGCGGGCCAAGGCCAGCTTGCTGGTGGCGTAGGCCGTGCCCGGATCGGCACCGGCCAACTCCCGGGCCTGTTCCTCGTCGTCGTTGAGGCAGGCCTCCACCAGGCCTTCGGGTAGGGAGACCAGCGTGGTGCTGGAATTGGAGCTGATGGCGATGGCCGAGGAGTCGGTGCCTTGGGCCAACAACGGGCGCAGCCCCTCAACGGTGGCCACCGCTCCGAAGTAGTTGATCGACACCACCTGCTGCGGGTCGGGGCCGGTGATCCCCGCGCCTGCTACGAGGCCGTCGATGCGGCCTCCGCTGGCGGCGGCCACCGCGCCGATCATCTCGGTGCGGCCCTCAGGAGTGGACAAATCGGCAATGACCTCGGCGTCGCGGATGTCCACTCCGATCACCTCATGGCCGTCTCGGCTGAGCCGCTCCCTAGTGGCCTGGCCGATGCCGCCTGCTGATCCGGTGATGACGATCGTTCCCATAGGTACTTATCTACCCTAAATCGGGTCCAGGGGTTCCCATTGGGGCTCGCGTTTTTCGGCGAAGGCGGCGGGGCCTTCCACTTGGTCGGGGTGGCCCCAGATGCCGGTCATGTGGAAGGCGCCGGTCTTGCTGGCCTCGGTCAGGCCGTGCTCCATTGCGTCCCACAGGGCTTTCTTGGTGGCGGCCATGGCCGAGGGGGAGTTGCGGGCGATGGATTCGGCGATCTCGCCGGCTCGCTCCCGCAGGCGCTCGGGCGGATCGACGATCTCGCTGATCATGCCCAGCTCGTATGCCCGCTGGGGCCCCATCCGCTCGTGAGCGCCCATAAGGGCCATGCGCATAACCGTCTCGGCGGGCATCTTTTTCAACAGTGCGATGGCCTCCAGCGCCACTACTTGGCCCACCGACACGTGGGGGTCGAAGAACTGGGCGTCGGAGGCCGCGATCACGATGTCGGCATCGGCCACCCAGTGGAAGCCGCCTCCGCAGCAGATGCCGTTGACCGCGGTGATCACCGGCTTGCGCACTTTCTGGTGCCACGAGGTGAAGTGCAGGTCGAAGTTCTCCACCGATTCCCGGTAGCGCTCCATGCCCTGTCCGTCGGTGGCCAGCTCCATCACATCCACCCCGGTCTGGAAGGCCCGCCCCTCCCCGGTGTGGACGATCACCCGCACCTCGGGGTCTCGATCCAGCTCCAGCCACGCCTCGGCGAACTCCTCTCGCATCTGGGAGTTCATGGCATTGAGCTGGTCGGGACGGTTGTTGATCAGCCATCCCACCCGGCCCCTGCGCTCCACGATCAGCGTCTCGTAGCCCATCTCGCCAGTTTGTCGCGGTACTCCCACCGATGCCCCGTCGTTGGGAATGGCCATCATCTGTGATTTTGGATTTCTCCCCGTACATTGAGTGGTATGAAACGGCTGATATCCCGCTTGTGGGGCTGGTTGAAGGCACTGTCGACCCGAGCCAAGGTGCTCATCGCCGTGGTGTTGGCCACCCTGCTGGGCGTGTTGATCTGGTTGGTGTTCTTCTGGTTCGCCTTCCAGACATATTTCATCGACGACAAAGTTGATGAGGCTGGCCCGGTGTTCGACAGCGGCGCGGTGGCTGGAACCCCGGCTGATGAGCCAGCCGGACCCGAACCCACGACGGGCGATCCCGGTACACCGGCTGCGGTGCCAACTACTGAGGCGCCTGACGCGCCGGCCCCGGCACCCGAGACCGATTCCGCTGCCCCGGCTCCGGCTACGGGACCCATGCCCGGCGACGAGCTGTCGGAAGAACTGATTGCCGAGATGGACGAAGCCATGGATGAGCTGGGCATGCCGGAGGAGATGCCAGTCGAAGAGACCATGCCGGAAATGCCGCAGGTAGTGGTGGAGGCATCGGGCGAGTTCATCAGCCGCAGCCACCCCACGCAGGGACGGGTAGACGTGCTGGGCGACGGCACCGGCCAGCGGTTCCTGAGGTTCGAGGACTTCAGGACTGACAACGGCCCCGACCTCAACGTCTACCTGAGCGCGGCTCCCCCCGATGCTCCCGTCGGCCAGTTCACCGACGTGTATGTCGACCTCGGCGATCTCAAGGGGAACGTGGGCTCGCAGAACTACGAGATCCCCCGCGACCTCGACCTCGACGTCTACTCCACAGTGGTGATCTGGTGCGTGAGGTTCTCGGTGGTGTTCGGTGCTGCCGAGCTAGTAACTGGCTGATTAGTCTGGGTTGGGCATGAAGCCCTACCCGTCACCGCCCGAAGGGCTGCAAGTGGTCTTGGCTCCGCCGGTACTGACCTTGACCCTTGATCGTCCTCATCGCCGCAACGCGTTGACCGACGACATTGTTCTGGCCCTCATTGACACTCTGGAAGCGGCCAGCGCCGACGAGGAGATCAGGGCAATTTTCTTGAACGCGGCGGGCGACAACTTTTGCAGCGGCTTCGACTTGGCGGAACGGGCTGGCGACGGTTCTCGCCCCCGACCGGGCAGCATTTCCCGGCGTATGCCTTATCTGGTGAATCGGCTTATCCCGGTGATGCTGGAGGTGCAGGTCCCCATCGTCAGCGCGGTCCGGGGATGGGCGGTTGGGTTGGGCTTTAGCCTGGTGCTGGCATCCGACTTTGCGGTGGTCTCCGATGATGCCCGGTTGCGGGCTCCCTTCACGTCGATGGGCATCACCCCCGATAGCGGAACGTCGTGGTTGCTGCCTCGCCTGGCCGGTGTAGCCCGGGCCAAGCAAATGCTCATACTGGGCGAGGAGGCGTCTGGGGCCGAGGCCGCCGATTGGGGACTGATATACCGAGCAGTGCCTGATGACCGAGTCGATGCCGAAGCTGCCGATGTGGTCGACCGGTTGGCCTCCTCGGCCTCCGTTGCCGTCGGACTGACTAAGGCACTCATCCAGCGGGGTAGAGAGCGCAGCTTGGAGGCCCATATGAGCGAAGAGGCGTTTGCCATGGAGTTGTCGTCGCGCTCAGCCGACTTCCGAGAGTGGGCCGAATCCCGCCGACAGGGCCGTTCTCCCGACTTCACCGGTCGATAGCGACTACTCACACCGGTCTCAGCTCTACCGGCCGGTAGTCTGCTCCCATGTTGGTAATGGATCCGACGGCTGCTCCGCCGCTGATTGACCCTGATCGGGGCCCCGATGCCGGTCCGCTGACCGGCAAGCGGGTGGGCATCCGCTACGACCTCACCTGGCGCTCGTTCCTGTGGACCACCGACGAGTGGACCCGCAAGCTGGAGGCGGCCGGGGCCGAGGTGGTGCCGTGGTGCTCGGAGTCCCGCCAGGACGTGAAGCTTGAGGACGCAGTGCTTGAGGAGTTGGACGGCTTCGCCACCGACGTCGACATCGCCATCGTCGGCTTGGGCAATTGAGGCAGCTGCACGTCCTGGACCGTCCACGACGCAGTTGCTGTGGCGGCCCAGGGCAAGACGGCGGTCGCCGTCGTAACCGAGGAGTTCGTGCCGCTGGCCGAGATCATGGCCCGCAACATGGAGCGGCCGGGCCTGCGGCTGTGCGTACTGCCCTATCCGCTGGACACCCGTCCCGAGCCGGAGGTGCGCCAGATTGCCCACGACTTCTGGCCAACGTTGCTGGACTCGCTGGGAGTGCCGTCGTAGATGGCTCCTGACGGCGACGCCATCCCCGACGGGCAGGTCGAGGCCCCCGACGACCCAGCGGAGTTCATGGCCTGGGCCACCGCTCAGGGTTGGGGCGACGGCCTGCCCTTGATCCCGCCCACACCGGAGCGGGTGGCTGGATTCGTTGCCGCGGCTGGCCGTTCCGGCGATTCGGTGTTGTTGGAGGTGCCGCCGGCCAATGCTTGGTGCACGGTGGAAAAGCTGGCCATCAACGCTTGCATGGCCGGCGCTGCCCCCGAGGCCATGCCGCTAATGATGGCCGCCCTGGAGGCCATGGCCGAGCGCACCTTTGACCTGTTTGCACTCAACACCACCACCAGTTCCGTGGTGCCCTGTCTTTTCGTGAATGGCCCGGCCCGCGACAGGCTGGACCTGCCGTATCAGGCCGGATGCTTTGGCGGCGCGGCGGGTGCCGGGCCGGCCATCGGACGGGCTATCCGGCTAGTGATGCGAAATGTAGGTGGTCAGGTGGCCGGCGAGACATCCAAGTGCGTGCTGGGCCAGCCCGCCCGGGTGGTGGGCCTGGTGATGGGGGAGTGGGAGGAGCGCTCCCCGTGGCCGCCGCTGGCCGAGCGCCGGGGGGTGAGCGGCGACGCAGTCACTGTTTACGGCACCATCGGCACCATGGACATCGCCGATATCGCCGCCGACAACGGCGAATCGCTGGCCTGGGTCATCGGCCAGTCACTGGCCTATGTGGGCACCAACGCCTACATCTCCCACTGGGGGGCCGAGGTCATGGTGGTGGTGCCCCCACCCTGGGCCGACATGCTGGCCGCGGCCTACCCCACCATCGAAGACGTGCAAGAGGCCTTGTGGCAAAACGCCCGCCACCAAGTCGATCAATTCCCCGAAACCCACAAGCAGTGGCTGGCCGAGCGCGACCGGATCAGCTCCGATGGCACCGCCTACATCGTGGAGCACCCCTCCGACGTGATCGTGATGTGCGCCGGGGGCCTCGGCAACCTCCACGCCGGCGGCCTCCACAACTTCGGCCCCACTCGAGCCATCACCCGCCCATTCTGATGACACCGCCAACCGAGCCCGGCGTCACCGTGGTGGTGGTAGCGGGCGGCGACCCCCCGACACCAGAAGAGATCGCCCGTCTCCCCGCCAAACCAGTGGTGGTAGCCGCCGACCACGGTCTTGACCATGCGGTAGCTGCCAGCCTGACCGTGGCTGTGGCAATAGGAGATATGGACTCAGTGTCACCCGAAGCCCTAATCACCGCCGAACAGTCCGGAACCCGCATAGAGCGCCACCCCCCCGACAAAGACCAAACCGACCTGGAGCTAGCCCTAGAGCTAGCCGCCCGCCTCGCCGACCGGGTAATCGTCATCGGCGCCGGCGGAGGCCGCCTAGACCACCTAATCGGCAACCTAAACGTGCTGGCCTCCCCCCAATGGTCAGGAGTCGACATAGAAGCCTGGCTAGGCAACGCCCAAGCGGTGGTGGTTCACGGCCATCGAGCACTGGATGCCAAAGCCGGGGACACTGTGTCGCTCTTCGCCCTCGGCAGCCCCGCACGGGTAACCACCAACGGCCTGGTCTGGCCCCTGAACGATGAAGTCCTAGACCCCCTAACCAGCCGAGGAGTAAGCAACCGCGCCACTACTAATTCCCCTCAAGTAGCGGTATCAGAAGGCGTGGTGTTGGCGGTGATCCCCCACCCGTAGGGGTCGGCGGGCGCGCTGAAACTGAGGCGGGGTGGGGGGTGGCCCGGCTCAGGGCGCCCGCCGCCCGGAGTTCATCGAGGACGGCGGGCTGGGCCGGGACAGGACCCGCCGCCCCGCCGGAGGAAGTTCGCGACGGGACCCGCCGACCCCGGTGGATGGTTAACCGGTAGGCCGCTCCGCCGGAAAAACCCGATTCCCCTCAACCTCAACCCGCTGCCGCCGCAAACGCAAAGAGGCAATCCGCCACTGACCATCATCACCCTTGCGGTAGGTCTCCTCGTACCACCCCGTACCCCACATCTGCCCCACACCACTCTCCGGCGGCCAGTCCAGGTGGTCCTCCATCGACCACACAGCAGAGGCGCTGTCAGGCCCGTTGATGCTTATCTCGCTCATGTGGCCATGGTGGGTGGTGATGATCGGGGCCAAGATGGGCTCCAAGTACACCCGGAAGGCCTTGTTGCCGGTGATGTCGGAGTCCTCACCGGTGTCGTCGGGAGTGGAGATCACCACGTCGTCGCAGAACACGTCCTCCCACTCGTCCCACCGCTTCTGGTCCATAAACCGGAAGTACCGGGCCTTGAGCTGGCGAATGGCCTCGATCTCAACCAAATCCTCAGGAGTCATGGCTGGCACGCTAGTCGGCTGAAACTCGTACGAGCTGTTTGCCGATGTTCTTGCCCTCGAAGAGCCGAGCCAGTGCCTCGGGGACGTTCTCGACGCCGTCCACCACGTCTACCCGGTAGCGGATGCGCCCGTCGCGCACCCACTGGGCGAGGACGGGGAGCGCCTCGCCGAAGCGGTGGAAGTAGTCGGTGATGATCACGCCCTGCACCTTCAACCGCCGGAACAAGATATTGCGGAACAGTCGGGGCGACCACCAGTCGCCCTCAGCGTTGTAGGTGGAGATCATGCCGCACAGCACCACCCGGGCGTGGTTGTTCACCAGGCCCAGAACAGCATCCATCACCTCGCCGCCCACGTTTTCGAAATCCACATCGATCCCGTCGGGACACGCCTCGCGGAACTGCTCGTCGAGGTTGCCGGCCTTGTGGTCCACACAAGCGTCGAAGCCCAATTCCTCGGTCACAAACCGGCACTTCTCCGGCCCTCCGGCCACGCCCACCACGCGACAGCCCACGATCTTGCCGATCTGCCCCGCCACCGAGCCGGTGGCCCCGGCGGCCGCCGACACCACCAGGGTGTCGCCTGGTCGGGGCTCCCCGATGTCGAGCAGGCTCCAATAGGCGGTCATGCCGGTGGGACCGAGCACGCCGGTGAACGCCTCCAGCGGCACCCCCAAGTCCATTGGAATGGCCTCGGCTCGGTCGAGCACCGAGTACTCCTCCCAGATCAGCCCCCCGGTCACCACGTCGCCGGGCTGGAAGTCTGGATGACGAGACTCGATCACCGTGCCCCACGTGCGCCCCCGCATGGGCTCGCCCACCTCAATGGGGGGCATGTAGGCATCCAAGTCGCTCATCCAGATCCGATGGGTGGGATCCATAGACAGATACGTGTTGCGCACCAGCATCTGGCCATCGCCCGGCTTGGCCACCGGCAATTCGGTCAGCTCCAAGTTGTCAGCGGTGATGTCGCCCTGGGGCCGAGCCCGCAGCACCCACCGCCGATTGCGCTCGCCGGTCATCTGGTCTCTCCCGTCATCACCGGCACACTCTACGGGGCTGTTACTAATCTCACCCCATGAGCGAGATGTCTCCCGCCGACGTCAGAGAGTGGCTCGACCACCCGGTGGTGGACAGCGACGGCCACTATTGGGAGCACTGGCCCGACCTAGATCGCTACGTGCGGGACGAGGGCATCAGCGAGGGTCTGAACGCGCTGTGGGCCACGGGCACCTTCGACGGGAGTTCCCACTGGGCCCAGGTGGCCCCTGAAGAGCGCCCCCGGGTGCGGCCGTTCCGCCAGACGTGGTGGGGCGTCCCGTTCGGCAACACCGACGACCTGGCTGCGGCCATGGCCCCCGAGCTGATGTACCGCCGTCTGGATGAACTGGGCTTGGATCTGGCCCTCTGCTACCCCACGTGGGGGCTGGTGGTGCCCAGCCAGCGAAACGACGAGATCCGCCGGGGGATGTGCCGGGCTTGGAACCGCTACACCGCCGACGTGTACGACAGCTTCGGCGATCGCCTGGTGCCGGTGGCCACCATCCCCACCGCCACTCCCCAAGAAGCGGTGGCGGCGCTGGACCACGCGGTGGTCGATCTGGGCTTCAAGGTTGCGATGCTGGGCGGCTTCGCGGTGCGCGACCTGGAAGGCGGGGGAACCTGGATCGACTCGCTGGGCCTCGACAGCGCCTACGACTACGACCCACTGTGGCAGCGGCTGGTGGAGCTGGGGGTGGTGGCCGGCTTCCACTCCGGTTCGATGGGGTGGAGCGGACGGCGGTCGATCACCAACTTCTCCTACAACCACATGGGCAACTTCGCCGGGGCCAGCGAGGCCACCCTCAAGTCGCTTCTCTTCGGCGGTGTGCTGCACCGGTTCCCCGATCTGCGGCTGGCCTTCCTCGAAGGGGGCACCACCTGGGCGGTGCAACTGGTACACGACATGATCGGCCACTACTACAAGCGCGGTCCCGAGGGCCTGCCGGCCTACGACCCTGATGCCTTCGACCCCGACCGGTTCGACCGGCTGCTGGACGAGCACGCCGGAAAGCTCAATCCCGAGCCCGGTTTCGGCGCCCAATTCGCCGACTTCTTCCGCACCCCCGACGTGGTGAACGACTTCGAGGCGTCGGGTATCACCGGGCCCGACGACGTGATCCGCCAGATCTCTACGTCCTGTTGGTTCGGCTGTGAAGCCGACGACCCGCTCACCCGGCTGGCCTTCGATCCCGAGCTGCCGGGCGGCATCCCGTTGAACGCCGTCTTCAGCTCCGATATCGCCCACTGGGACGTGGCCAACATGGTCGACGTGATGCCCGAGGCCTACGAGCAGGTGGAGAACGGCTGGCTCGACGAGTCGCAGTTCCGGGCCTTCATGTGCGACAACGCGGTGCGGCTCTGCACCGGCGCCGACCCCGGTTTCTTCAAGGGCACGGTTCTCGAGGACTACCAGCCCGCCTGAGCGCTGCCCTCCGATGGCTGTTGGCCATTGCCGTATTGTGTCGGCGGCGAACCACAAGGAGATCCGATGACCGATCAGCGCCAGCAGGAGCACTACCCCGGGTTCGAGGGCACGGTGGGCAAGATCATGGCCACCTCCGAGTCGTGGTGGCCGCCCCGCCCCACCCCGCCCGAGGGCGCTCCCAACATCGTGGTCGTACTGGCCGACGATCTGGGCTATTCCGACGTGGGCTGTTACGGCTCGGAGATCGCCACCCCGGCCATCGATGAATTGGCTGCTACCGGGGTGCGCTACACCAACTTCCACGTCACGCCGCTGTGCTCGCCCACCCGGGCCGCGCTTTTGACCGGGCTCAATTCCCACCACGTGGGCGTGGGCTTTGTGGCCAACGCCGATCCCGGCTTCCCCGGCTATGCCGGAGAGCTGCCCCACAACCAGCAAACGCTGGCCGAGATGCTCAAGGCCAGCGGCTACGCCACCATGGCGGTGGGCAAGTGGCATCTGTGCAAGGAAACCGATCTGTCGATCGCGGGCGACACCCACTCATGGCCGCTCCAGCGGGGCTTCGACCAGTTCTACGGATTCTTGGAGGCACTCACCAACTTCCATCACCCCCACCTGATGTATGAGGGCAACAGCCCCATCGACATCTCCGAGTATCCAGAGGGGTATTACCTCACCGACGATCTCACCGACCGGGCCTGCCACATGATCCGAGAGGTAAAGGCCACCGACCCCGACAAGCCGCTCTTCTTGTACTACGCCCACGGGGCGGTCCACGCTCCGCTGCACGCCAAAGCCGACGACATCGCCCGCCACCGAGGCAACTACGACAAAGGCTGGGACCAGCTTCGCGAAGAGCGCCTGACCCGCCAGATCGACCTCGGAGTGGTGCCGCCGGACACCGAGCTGCCGCCCCGCAATTTCGAGCCCGACGAGGACGTGCGGGCGTGGGACAGCTATTCCGAGGGCGAGCGCCGGGTCATGGCCCGCTACATGGAGGTGTACGCCGCCATGGTGGAGTCGATCGACGACAGCGTGGCCCGCATCCGGGCTGAGCTGGAGGCCATCGGCCAACTCGATAACACCATCTTCGTATTCACCAGCGACAACGGCGCATCCCGCGAGGGCCGGGCCCAGGGAACCACCTCCTACTTCACCTACAGCAATCCCGGGGCAATGTCGTCGGCGGAGGTGGGCGAAGAGGAGATGAACGCCCTCGACGCCATCGGCGGCCCCACCACCTGGCCCCACTACCCCCGAGGCTGGGCCATGGCCTGCAACACCCCCTTCCGTCTCTACAAGATCACCTCCTACCGGGGCGGCCACTCGGTGCCGTTCGTGTTCTCGTGGCCGGCCCGCACTGCTTCGGTCGGCGGGGAACTGCGCCACCAGTACGCCCACATCATCGACCTGCTGCCCACCCTTTCGGAGATGGTGGGGGTAGATATCCCCTCCGAGCGCCACGGACTGGCCTCCGAGAGCCCCGACGGGGTGTCGTTTGCCGCCACGCTGGGCGACCCAGATGCCCCCTCCGAGCGCACCGAGCAGTACTACGAGTGCATCGGCCACCGGGCTTACTACCGCGACGGCTGGGGGGCGGCCGCCTTCCACGAGTTCATGACCCCGTTCAGCACCGACCGCTGGGAGCTGTTCAACCTGGAGGAGGATCTCAACGAGCGGGTCGACCTGGCCGAGGCCGAGCCCGAGAAGCTGGCCGAGCTCGTCGAGGCCTGGGAGGAGGCCGCCTGGCGCAACCGGGTGTACCCCCTCGACGAGGGCACGGGCCTATACCGCCTGCTTCGTCCCGCTGAGCACGACCTGCTCACCCGGCCGCTGCGGATCCTGCCCGGCACGCCCACCGTGGAGCGGTATCGAGCGTCGCGGATCATCGCGGGGGGCAACTTCACCGTCACCGTCGACCTGAACCACCAACCCGGCGACCAGGGAGTGCTGGTGGCCCACGGCGGGCAGGCGTCGGGCTATGTGCTCTACATCGAAGACGGCGCCCTGCACTTCGAGGTGAATAGCGGCGGCCTGCCTATGGTGTTCGACCCCATGGACCTGCCGGGGGAGTGCCAGCAGATCGTTCTGGACGTTGCCGCCCCCGGCGGGCGCATCTGGAACATCACGGTGAACGCCGACGGCCAGACCGGTATCACCGCGGCAGACATCCCCCAGATCTACGGCTTCATCCCCTGGGAGGGCATAGACGTGGGCGTCGACCGTCGCTCCCCGGTGTCGTGGCAGCTCCACCAGCGCCACGGCTCGTTCCCCTACACCGGCACCATCCACCAAGTGACCTACGTTCCCGGCCCCCCCGCCCCCGACACCGAAGAAGTCCGCCTAGCCGAACTCCGCGAAATCGGAATGGGTCTTGAATAGCCCCCGCCGTCCCGCCGGGGGATGGTGTATCTATAGTGGCCGCCGCAGCCACGAGGAGAACAGATGACCGATCAGCGCCAGCAAGAGCACTATCCCGGTTTCGGGGGCAAGATCGGACGCATCATCGCCACCTCGGAGTCGTGGTGGCCGCCCAAGCCCACGCCGCCTGCCGATGCCCCCAACATCGTGATCGTGCTGGCCGACGATCTGGGCTTCTCCGATCTGGGCTGCTACGGCTCGGAGATACCCACCCCGGCCATCGACGCGTTAGCCGCCTCCGGCGTGCGCTACACCAACTTCCACGTGACTCCGCTGTGCTCGCCCACCCGGGCCGCGCTGCTGACCGGTCTCAACTCCCATCACGCCGGGATGGGCTTCGTGGCCAATGCCGATCCCGGTTTCCCCGGCTATGCCGGCGAGCTGCCCCACAACCAATCAACGCTGGCCGAGATGCTCAAGGCCAACGGCTACGCCACCGCGGCGGTGGGCAAGTGGCATCTGTGCTTGGAGTCGGACCTGTCGATCGCCGGCGACACCCACTCGTGGCCGCTCCAGCGGGGCTTCGACCAGTACTACGGCTTCTTGGAGGCCCTCACCGATTTCCACTTCCCCCACCAGCTCTACGAGGGCAACAACCCCGTTCATGTGGACGAGTATCCCGAGGGCTACTACCTCACCGACGACCTCACCGACCGGGCCTGTCGCATGATCCGCGAGGTCAAGACCACCAACCCCGACAAACCGCTCTTCTTGTATTACGCCCACGGGGCGGTCCACGCTCCGCTGCACGCCAAGGCCACCGACACCGCCCGCCACCGGGGCAACTACGACAAGGGCTGGGACCAGCTCCGCGAGGAGCGCTTGGCCCGCCAAAAGGAAATGGGCATCGTCCCCCCCGATGCCGAGTTGCCCCCCCGCAATACCGAGCCCAACGAGGATGTGGCGGCCTGGGACAGCTATCCCGAGCCCGACCGCCGGGTGATGGCCCGCTACATGGAGGTTTACGCCGCCATGGTGGAGTCGATCGACGAGAGCGTGGCCCGCATCTCAGCCGAACTGGAAGCCCTCGGCCAGCTCGACAACACCATCTTTGTGTTCACCAGCGACAACGGGGCGTCCCGGGAAGGCCGGGCCCAGGGCAGCACCTCGTATTTCACCCACAGCGGCACCGGGGCCCGGCCCTCCCCGCCGGTGAGTGAATTCGAGATCGAAGCTCTTGAGGCCGACGAAATCGGCGGCCCCACCACTTGGCCTCACTATCCCCGGGGCTGGGCTATGGCCTGCAATACCCCCTTCCGGCTCTACAAGATCACCGCCCACCGGGGCGGCCACTCGGTGCCCATGGTGCTGTCGTGGCCGGCTCGCACCACGGCCATGGGCGGGGAGCTGCGCCACCAGTACACCCACATCACCGATCTGCTGCCCACCCTGGCCGACCTCCTCGGCCTCGACGTGCCCACCGAGCGCCAGGGACAGGCCTCCGACGCCCCCGACGGAGTGTCGTTCGCGCCCACGCTGAGCGATGCCGACGCCCCCTCCGACCACACCGAGCAGTACATCGAGTGCATCGGCCACCGGGGCATGTACCGCGACGGTTGGGGGGCGGCCATCTTCCACGAGCACCATACCCCGTTCAGCGAGGATCGCTGGGAGCTGTTCAATTTGGCCGACGACTTCAACGAGCGCAACGACCTGGCCGACGCCGAGCCCGAGAAGCTGGCCGAGATGGTGGAGGCCTGGGAGGAGGCCGCCTGGCGCAACCGGGTCTTCCCCCTCGATGAGGCCTCCGGGCTATTCCGCACGGTGAAGCCGCCTGAACACGCCAAGCTCACCCGGGAACTGCGCATCCTGCCCGGATCGCCCACCGTGGAGCGATTGCGGTCGTCCCGGCTCATCGCCGGCGGCAATTTCACCATCACCGTGGATCTGCACCACCGCCCCGGCGACCAGGGCGTGCTGGTGGCCCACGGCAGCCAGGCGTCGGGCTATGTGCTCTACATCGAGAACGACGCCCTGCACTTCGTGGTCAACAGCTCGGGCCGGTACTTGGCCGCCGATCCCGTAAGCCTGTCGGGGGAGTGTCGCCAGGTTGTGGTTGACGCCGCCGCCCCCGGCGGGCGTATCTGGAATTTCACCGTGAGCGCCGACGGGAGGGAGGGTGCCACGCTGGCCGAAGTCCCCCAGATGATCGGCTTTTTGCCCTGGCAGGGCATCGATGTCGGACTCAACCGGCGCTCCCCGGTGTCGTGGGACCTCTACCAGCGCCACGGCACCTTCGGCTACACCGGCACCATCCACCAGGTGACTTACACCCCCGGCCCCCCCGCCCCCGACGTAGACGACGCCCTCCTAGAAGACTTCCGCGAATTCGGAATGGCGTTGGAGTAGCCCCCCTCCTCCCTTCCCCTTAGATGGCGATCACAACTGAGGCGGGGTGGGGGGTGGCCCGGCTCAGGGCGCCCGCCGCCCGGAGTTCATCGAGGACGGCGGGCTGGGCCGGGACAGGACCCGCCGCCCCGCTGGAGAATGGTTACGAGTACTCCGCAACCTCCAACTCCCGCAACACCTCAAACCTCTCCCGCAGTTCCCGACGCCGGCTGCGGTCGTTGGCCAGATTCACCAGTTCGTGCGGATCGTCATCGTGGTCGTACCACTCGTGGTCGTGATCATCGAAGTCGGCGTCGGGCCCAAACAGCATGGAGTCGCCCAGCGACACTCCAAGGTTGCTGACCCCGCCGCCGATGCCGTAGTAGCGGCAGTACTTGTGGCGGCCGTCGAACACCCCGGATGAGGCGTAGCGCACCTTTTCCACCCCCAGATACCACGGCCACCGCTGGGCGAACAGGATGTGGTCGCGGATCACCGCCGACTGGTCGTCGAACAGCGGGCTCAGGCTCTGGCCGGACAGATCAGAGGCATCCACCCCGGCCAGCTCCAAGATGGTGGCGGCCAAGTCGGTGTGGCAGGTGAGCGATTCGGTGGCCGTTCCCGCAGCAGTCAGCCCCGGAGCGGACAAGTAAAGCGGGATCCGCATGGTCTCCTCATAATTCCACGGCCCCTTCGACCGCAGCCCATGCGAGCCGCACTGGTCGCCGTGGTCGGAGGTGAACACCACCACGGTGTTGTCCCACTGGTCGATGTCGTCCAGCGCGGCCAGGATCACCGCCAGGCACTGGTCGCTCAACTGGTGCAGCTTCACGTAGTAGTCGAGCTGGCGCAGCCACAGGTCGCGGTCGCCGGGGTCCATCGGCCCCGGGGTGCTGTTGCGCTCCATTTCCAGCAGCCAGCGGCGGTGCACATCGGGCTTGGTGTGCAGGTCGTCGTCGAAGTTCTCGGGCAGCTCGGTACACCACCGCTCGATCTCGTGGGCGAAGGCGGGCAGGTTGGTAGCCCGACCCCACTTGCGCCGGTCGAGCTTCTCCCGGCTCTGGGCCACGTAGTCGGGCGCCTGCTCCCAGAACCAGGGCTGGTCGAGGGGAAACCACATGATGTCGTGGGGGTTCACCAGGCCCACCGTCAAGAACCACGGCTGGGCTGAGTTCTGCTGGGCGCGCAGCCAGGCAGCCGAGTCGGCGGCGATGGGCTCGTCAAACTCGGTGCCGCTGCCCGGCAGCCCCCAGAAGGCCATATCGTTGCCGGTCCAATCAGAGAAGCCGTAGGCCTCCATATCGGGCTCGGCGGAGGCTTCGAGGTGCCATTTTCCCTTGTAGGCGGTGCGGTAGCCGGCCTCTCGCAGCCGAGTGCCCAGGGTGGGGATGTCGGTGGACAGCTGGGTGTTGTTGGGATAGCTAGAGTTCTCGGTCACCCCGTGCTCGTCCATGTGCAGCCCGGTGAAGAGCGTGGCCCGCGACGGCGAGCACGGCGAGGTGTGGGTGTAGTGGCGGCGGAACTCCAGCGAGCGGTCCAACAAGCGCCGGCGGGCGGGAAGCGGCACTTCGGGCGGCAGCCAATCCCTCTGGCGCTCTTGATCGGACACCAACAGCAAGATGTTGGGAGGGCTGGTTTCGGGCATCGAGGGCAGCGTAGTGGCGCTCTGGGCCGTAAATCTTGCGCTTCCGATAATTTAGTGCTGGACTATCGGCCTGAACGTCGCGCCATCGCGCTTGCCCGAGGGGGACTCCATGAAAACGCGTTCTTGGCTGTATTCGCTTTTCGCCATTCTGCTGGCGTTTTCGTTGGTTGCCACCGCTTGTGGCAATGACGACGACGACCCTGGAGCGGGCCCGGCCGCGTCTTCGGATGATTCCGGCGACGACATGGCCGATGATTCCGGCGACGACATGGCCGACGACTCCGACGACGGAGCTGCCGCCGACGACTCAGGCGACGGCCCGGCAGAAGACGCCGTTGTTATGGAGGAGATCGGCCCGCCCGAAGACACCGTGGTCACGGTGTGCGACGCGCCGTCGTTCACGCAGATTTATGCCAAGGTGATGGCCAATCGGGGCTTCGCCGAGAACCGTGGCTTCGAGATCGACTTCGTGGCCTGCCACTCCGGTCCGGCCCAGGCCGCCGCGCTGGTTTCGGGCCAGGTTGATATCGCCTTGAACACCCCCGACAACATGCTGGGCATCCGCAACGCCGACTTCGACGTGGTGATGTTCGCCCAGATCGTCGACAATCACTTCTTCGACATCGTGGTGTCCAACGGATTCGGCGAGATCGACTGCCCCCAGGGTGACTGGGAGTGCGTGATGGCCGTGCTGAACGGCACCCGCGTGGGCGTGGTGGCTCGGGGTGCCGCCGCCGAGCAGATCGCCCGGCAGCTCTTGGACTCCGCCGGGTACGACCCCGACGACACCACCTACATCGCTACCGGCCTGGCCGGTACCACTCTGGCCGCCTTGTCATCTGACGAGGTGGATTGGGCCATCACGTTTGAGCCCGGCTTGAGCACGGCCGAAGTTGAGGGCATCGGCTATGCCCCCTTCCGGCTCCGGGGTGGCGATGGTCCGGCCGAGCTTGACTGGCCATCGGCAGTGATGATCACCTCTCGCTCCTATTGGGACGCCAATCCCAACACCGTCTTGCACTACCGGGCCGCCATTCTCGAGGCCATGGAGTGGTTGCGCAATCCCGATAATCGCGATGCCGTCATAGAAGAGATGCTTGGCTATCTGGGCCTCGAAGCCGACATGGCCGAGATCGTCTTTGACAACAACATCGGCTCGATGACGGTGACCGCCGAACTCGACCGGGTTCGGATCACCAACAACGTCAACTACGCCGTCGGCCGCGGCATCCTCTCCGCAGCCCAGGAATTCGGCGAATTCGCAGTAGGCCCGGGCATTGACGTGATCCTGCCGCCAGCGTTGGTGCCAGAGACGACAACCGTCAACATCTGCCAGGCGCCATCGTTCAATGGAATGATCCCTCACATTGCCGAAGAGGAGGGCTTCTTTGCAGACCGCGGTATCGACGGCGAGTTTGTCCAGTGCCACTCCGGTCCTGCCAACGCCGCGGCGCTGATTGCCGGCGAAGTCCACTTCGTCCAAAATACGCCCGACAACATGCTGGGTATCCGCAACGCCGGATTCGACGTGGTGATGTTCCAGCAGTTGGTGGACAAGCACTTCTTCGACATTGTGGTGTCCAACAACTTTGGGCCGATCGATTGCGAGCGAGGCGACTGGCAGTGCGCCATGCAAGAGCTTGAGGGCACCAACGTAGGCGTGGTGGCCCGCGGCGCGGCGGCCGAGCAGATTGCCCGCCAGCTCATTGACTCTGCCGGACTTGATCCCGACGGCGCGACCTACATCGCCACTGGCTTGTCGGCTACCACGCTGGCGGCTCTTATATCGGGCGAGGTGGACTGGGCTATCACCTTCGAACCCGGTCTGAGCCAGGCCATCGTTGACGATATCGGCTACGCCCCGTTTGCCCTGAGAGCCGGAGAAGGTCCGGCCGAGCTGGACTGGCCATCGTTGGTCAATACCGCCTCTCGGGAGTTCGTCGAGGAGAACCCCAACACGGTGGCCATCTTCGCCCAGGCCAGTCGCCAGGCCATGGACTTCATGCGCAATCCGGCCAATCGCGACGCGGTTCTGGAGTACATGCGCGACTTCCTCAGCTTGGAGGGGACAATGGCTGAAACAGTCCTCGATTCCAACATCGGAAGCTTGTCGCTCAACGGTGCGCTCCAGCCCGCCCGCCTCCAGAACAATGTGGACTACGCGGTGGGCCGCGGCATCCTCGAAGAGGCCCAGGCACTCGACGAATTCACGGTTTCTCCATAGCCAACCCCTCTTCTGGTCGGGCGGCCTGCTTGGGCCGCCCGACCGGAGGGGCTGACTAAGGTGTCTTGATGGTGGTGTTGTGAATCCAGCCGTCGAACTCAAGGATGTGACCCTCATCTTCGGGGGCGATCACCCCAAAGACGAGCCGGTTCTCGCTGTCCAAGACATCGACCTCTCCATCCCGCCCGGCCAGTTCGTGGCCGTGGTGGGGCCGAGCGGCTGCGGCAAGACCACCATCTTGAACATGCTGGCCGGAATCATCGGCGCCACCCGGGGATCGGTGATGCGCCACGGCCAGGAGATCGACGGCCCCAGCGATGACATCGGCTACATGCTGGCCCGCTCGGGGTTGAGCCCCTGGCGCACCGCTCGCCGCAACGTCGAGCTCGGGCTCGAGTTCCGGGGTGTGCCCCGGGGGGAGCGGCGCGAGCGGGCCATGGAGTTGCTGGCCAAGCTGCGGCTGGAGGGTTTCGCCGACTCGTTCCCCTCCCAGCTCAGCCAGGGCATGCGCCAGCGGGTGGCCATCGCCCGCACGCTGGCCATCGACCCCGACCTGTGGCTCATGGACGAGCCTTTTGGCGCCCTCGATGCCCAGACCCGCCTCACCGTCCAGTCCGAGTTCTTGGAACTGTGGTACGAGACCCACAAGACGGTCATCTTCGTAACCCATGACCTCGAAGAGGCCGTGCTATTGGCCGATCGGGTGGTGGTGATGACCGCCCGTCCCGGTCGCATCAAGTCGGACACCATCGTCGATTTGGCCCGGCCCCGGGTGATCGACGAGCTCCGGTTCGACCCGGTGTTCCGGGAGACCGAGCACAAGATTTGGGAGGAGCTGCGCGGTGAGATCGTCTGACGTCGACGAGCCTCGGGAAGCCGACATGGCCGACCAAATCCGGTTGGCCGATGCCCTCAGCCAGGAGGAAGTGGAGGCGCTGATTCCTCACGAGTCGATCTGGGCCTATCGGCTGCGCCAGCTCGACATCCCGGTGCAGATATTGAGGATCGGGATCCTGTTCGCAATCTGGGCGCTGTGGCACTACGAGGTCGTTTGGAATGGCTGGGACGCATTGTCGATTGCCGGCATCCAGCCGTTCCCCGATGTGCCCGAGACGTTTCGGGCCAGTCCCGGTGAGACCTGGGAGTACTTCACCCAGATCTACCACGAGAAGCTGTTCTGGCAGGACCTCTGGGTCACGGTGAAGGAGGCGTTGTTCGGCTTCGTCATCGGCTCGATCCTCGGATTGGTCATCGGCATCATTCTGGGACGCTTCCGGAGGGCGGCCAAGACTATGGGGCCCTTCATCGTGGTCATCAACGCCATGCCCAAGATCGCCTTCCTGCCGCTGATCTTGATCGTTTACGGCGTGGGCGAGACCTCCAAGGTGGTCCTGGCCGTGATCATCGTGTTCTTCATCGTGCAGGTGCCCACCCAGGCCGCGGTCGCATTGGTCGATCCCGATTTGGACCTGGTGGCCCGCACCATGGGCGCCTCCCAGCGGCAGCTCTTTACCAAGGTCACGCTGCCCGGCATCACCCCGGCGGTGTTCGGCGCGCTGCGGTTGTCGGCGGTCATCTCGGTGCTGGCGGTGGTGTTCGGTGAGATCTTCTCGGCCCGCCGGGGCCTCGGCCAGCGCCTCATCACCGCAGCCAACCAGCTTTCCTACGGCGACACCTTCGCCATCGTGTTCATCCTGGCCCTGATCGCGCTGATAATGAACGGCGGCATCGGCTTCGCCGAACGCAAAGCCCTCCGCTGGCAAGCCACCCAACAAGGCGGCCAAGTCATCTCCCTTTAGGGGCTAGAACTTCGGAATCGGCCCTCGGCTAGTTCGGCTAGGCGCTCCAAGTCGGCCTCAGCAAGCATCTCGATGACATCGAAGACCGGCTGGTCGTCCCCTTTGACTGCTTCTAGTGCCCGATGTCCTGCGCTATTGGATGCCGGTCGGTCGGTGGTCAACAGCACCAATCGAGGATGCTTTCCCTCGGCGTGGAGAACAGAGGCTCTGCCCAGCGCCTTCCACAGTGTGTCGGTGCGGCGCAGCCCAGGGCGCTGGGTCACGCTGAAAGCACCGGACACATCGAACAGCCATTCTTGGCCCAATTGGTCGACAGCCCTGAAGTTGACCTCCACCCCGCAGGGGAAACGAACCTTCTCTCGGATATCTCGGAATCCGCACTGTTGGAGAATTTCGTGCGCCAATTCCTGGGCCTTTCGGCCTTGTTGCGCGGCCCGGACTTGGAAGTTGTCGCTCCATTCAGGTTCGGCTCTACTGGCAGAAGGAGCGACCGTGACCTGCCACTGGAGCTTGTCTGATCGCTTCTTGAGTCGTTCGCGTTCGTCGGCGATGCGCTGCTCGGCCAACTCGATGTAGTCGGCGTCGGTGTCGAAGCCCACGTAGTGCCGTCCGGTGCGAACTGCGGCAACAGCTGTTGTCCCTGCCCCAACGAAGGGATCGAGCACCAAATCGCCCCGGTAGGTGTAGAGGTCGATCAGCCGTTGGGGCAGTTCCACCGGGAACGGGGCAGGATGGCCGACACGAGTGGCTGACTCTGGGGAGATTTCCCATATGTCGGTAGTGGCTTCCATGAACTCATCCACAAAGACAGTTCCCTCGGAGGGCAGCTCCTGAGCCGCCCGCTCGGCTGCGGTCAGAGCCCGGTCGAAGCGCCCTTTGGAGGCGATCACCACTCGTTCGGTAATGTCCCGCAATACCGGGTTTCCCGGCCGCTGGAAGCTGCCCCAGGCGCAACTGCCCCCTGCACTGGAAGCCTTCTTCCAGATCACTTCGCCCCGAAGCAGCAGCCCCAAGCGGTCTTGAAGTATGGCGGTCACGTCAGCCGACAGAGACCGGTAGGGCCGACGCCCCAGATTGGCCACGTTCACCGCCATGCGCCCGCCCGGTTCCAGCTTGCTCACGCACTGGGAGAAGACTTCTTCCAGCATGTCCAAGAAGTCGACATAGTCGGCTGGGATGTGGCCTTGGCCCACTGCCTCCTCATATTCCTTGCCCACGAAATAGGGCGGCGAGGTGACCACCAGCGCCACGGAGTCGTCGGCGACCTGCCCGTGCAGGTCCATCTTGCGGGCATCGCCAACCCAGATCTGGTCAAGGCAAGCCGGAGGGGAGACGTCATTGGCCTCGCTGATTTCTGGCACCGGAAACCGGCCATAGAACGCGGAGGAATCGTGTCCTTCTCGCCGGCTTACTCCGAAATTGGAGGTAGCCGTGCCTTGTCTAGGCCGGGCAGATCCCACCTATCGAAGTTACATCGCAGCAGTGACAGTTTGGCGGAGCGACCCTGTCGCTGCTGCCACTATTGGGGTCCGTCAGGTCTCGATTCCATCGCTTCGGCTCGGCCTTCGAGGCGGCCTATCCGGTGGCAAAGGTCCATGACGATGTCGGTGAGCTTGTCCAGGCGGCTGTGTATGTGCTTGAACCCGTCGTTCATGTCGTCTCGTAGCTTGGCGTTTTCGGCTCGCACCGCCTTGAGGCCGTCGCGCATTTCCTGTCGGACTTGGGAGTTGCCGTCATTCAACTCTTGGCGGAGTTGAGTGTTGCCGTTGTTCATATCCTGTCGGAGCTTAGCGTTGTCGGTTCGACGGCCGCGGTCGAGGTAGAGCGTGAGGGTAATGCTTATCCCCAGCAGGGCGAGTATGGCTTGTTCCACGTGTCCTCCTTAGAGGGCGTGTCGCATGGGGGAAGCGAGAGTCAGTGTAACAGCAGCGTCAGCAAGCCTGGGAGTGCCAGCGACCGTGGCGGTGCTCTAGTTCTAGGGGGAGGCCGAAGCAGGCTGAGAGGGATTCGGAGGTCAGCACATCTTCTAGAGGGCCTTGGGCCAGCACTCGGCCCTCGCGCAGTAACAGAACGTGGGTGAAGCCGGCGGGGATTTCCTCGGTGCGGTGGGTGACCATCACCAGGGGAGGGGCGCCGGGGTCGACGGCCAGGCGGGTGAGGTCGGTCACCAGCATTTCCCGCCCGCCCAAGTCCAGGGTGGAGGCGGGTTCGTCCAGCAGCACTAGGCCGGGATCGGTCATGAGGCTGCGGGCGATCTGCACCCGCTGGCGCTCGCCCGACGACAAGGTGGCGATGGTGCGTTCGCCCAGCCCTTCTGCTCCCACCTGCTCCAGCAGCGATGCCGCTCGTTGCCGGTCCGCGTCGGTGTAGTCGTGCCACCACGGCTCTAGGGCGCCGTGGCGGGCGGTCATCACCACATCGACTGCCTTCAGATGGGGCCGCAGCATCTGGGCCAGCGCCGGGGATACGAACCCCACACGATGCCGCAGGCGGCGCACGTCCACTTTGCCCAGCCGCTGGCCCAACACCTCAACGGACCCCGTGGTGGGGTGCTCGTACAGCGCGGCGATTCGCAGGAGCGAGGTCTTGCCGCTGCCGTTGGCCCCAAGCACCACCCACCGCTGATCGGACGCCACCTCCCAGTCCACATCGGCGAGGATGGGCCGCTTGTCGCGAGTGAATCCCACCCCGGTCATCCGCAGCGCCAATGTCCGCGTCTGGCTGCCCATGATGCTCAGTTGGCGTGGGCCATCCAGGTGGCGTACATCTCGGCGTAGTGGCCGCCTTGGGCCACTAGCTCATCGTGGGTGCCGATCTCGGTGATCTTGCCGTCTTCCACCACTGCGATCCGGTCGGCTCGCATGGCGGTGGCCAGCCGGTGGGCGATGATGATGGCCGTCCGCCCCTCCAGCACCACATCCAACGCGGCCTCGATCTTCGACTCCGACCGCAGGTCGAGATTGGAGGTGGCCTCGTCCAGCACCAGCACCCGGGGCCGGGCCAGAAACGCCCGAGCCAGGGCCAGAAGCTGTCGCTCGCCGGCCGAAAGGGACGCTCCCCGCTCGTGGACTTGGGAGTTCACGTCATCGGGCAGCCGCTCCAGAAGCTCGGTCAAACCCACCGCCCGACAGGCCTCCAATACCTCGGCCATCGATGCTTCGGGCCGAGCGAAGGCCACGTTGTCGCGGATTGATCCGTAGAACAAGAACGGTTCCTGGGGTACAACCCCCAACTGGCGCCGGAGCGAGGGCAGCGAGACCGTGCGAAGGTCGTGGCCGTCGATGCAGACCGTGCCCTGCTGGGGGTCGTAGAACCGGGCGATGAGCTTGGCCACCGTGGATTTGCCCGCGCCGGTGGGCCCGACCACCGCCAGACTCTCGCCCGGGGCCAGCCGCAGGCTCACGTCGTGCAGCACCGGGGTGTCGTCCTCATAACCGAAGCTCACCTGGTCGAGGGTGATCTCTCCTTCGATAGCGGGCAGCTCTACGGCATCGGGGGCCTCCACCACGGAGGGCTCGTTCATCAGCACCTCGCGCAGCTTCTTGGCCGAAGCCTGACCCTGCTGATAGCCGTTGTAGAGCTGCACCAGCTGCTGGATGGGGGCGAAGAAGAAGGTCAAATACAGCACGAAGGCGGTGAGCTCACCGGGGGTCAGACTCCCGTTGATCACCATGGTCCCGCCGATCACCACGAGAAGGGCCTGGCCGATGATCACAATGGCCTCAGTGGTGGGGGCGTAGATGGACGCGGCCCGCACTCCGGCCAAGTTGGCGTCCTTGTGTCGCCCCACCACGTTGTTGTGGTGAACGATGTTGTGGCGTCGGCGGTTGTGAGCGGTGATCACCCGGATGCCGGCCAGGCTCTCCTGCAAATCGGCCAGCACATCGGCGATGCGGTCTCGGACCAGCCCGTAGTACAGGTTGGACACCCTTCGGAACCAGATGCTGAGCACGAATGTGCCCGGCACCACAATCACGAGGGTCAGCACTGCCAGCAGCGGATTCAGATAGAACAGCACACCGGTGATCACCGTGAGCACCAGCGTTTGCACCGCGAAGTTCACCAGGCCCTCTTGGAACAGCACGGTCAGGGCCTCGATGTCGCTGGTCATGCGGGTCATCAGCACACCCGCCTTCTCCCTGGTGAAGAAGTCCAGCGACAGCCGCTGGTAGTGGGAGAACACCCGCATCCGCAAGGCGTACATCAGTCGCTCGCCCAGCTTGCCGGTATAGCGGATGCGCAAAGACGAGCTGAATGCATGGGCCACCACCGTGCTCAAGAACACAGCGGCCACCACTAAGAGCACCTGGAGGTTGCCCGACCTGACGCCGTGGTCGATGCCGATCTGGGCCAGCAGCGGGCCCGTCTGCATCATGGCCGACTCGATCACCACCAACAGCAGCGCGATGGCCAACTGGCGCCGGAAGGGCCACAGCAAGGTGCGCAGAGTGAGGGGCGGGTCGGCGGGCTGGCGGTGGCTGAAGTCGACATCTACCGGGGGATACTCCGGCTCCTTCCTCAGTACCTCCTCCACCTGGACTCGCAGGTTGCCGGGCACTCCGGCATGGGGGAGCCCGGCGTCGCGGGCCGCGCTCTGGGCCTGGGGCCCGCCGAAATACCCTCCCCAGCCCACCGCTAGCGCCCGTTCCCGAAGAGCCAGGGGTCGCCGGTCCCGTCGGAGAACCCGGTTCGGCTGCGGCCCACCTCCGCGTCCGGGCCGCGGCGCCTGGTGCGGTCGCCGTCGCCGTTGCCCGAAACGTCGTCTGATCCATCGTCGCTATGGCGGGCCAGGATCTCCACATAGTGGGGATCGGTGGCCAGCAGTTCGGAGTGGGTGCCCATGTTGGCCACCCGGCCCTGATCGATCACCACCACCCGTTCAGCCAGGCTGATAGTGGACAGGCGGTGGGCGATGATGATGGTGGTGCGGTTGGCCATCAGCTTTTGCAGGGCGGTGTGGATGGCCTCTTCCACGGTCACGTCGATGGCGCTGGTGGCGTCGTCGAGCACCAGCACCTTGGGGTTGGCCAAAAGCGTCCGGGCGATGGCGATGCGCTGGCGCTGTCCACCAGAAAGGGTGTAGCCCCGCTCGCCCACCACCGAGTCGTAGCCGTGGGTCAATTCGCTGATGAAGCCATGGGCCTGGGCGGCCACCGCAGCGGTGACGACGTCGGAGCGGGAGGCGTCAGGGCGGCCGTAGGCGATGTTGTCGTGGACCGACGCCGAGAACAGGAACGGCTCATCCAGCACCAGTCCGACGGTGTGGCGCAGGCTTCGCAGGGTCACATCCCTAACGTCGAGCCCGTCGACGCGAACCGAACCGCCGTCCACGTCGTAGAACCGGTCCAGGAGCCGGGCCACGGTCGACTTGCCGGATCCCGTGCTGCCCACGATGGCCACCCGCTCGCCTGGTTCGATGTGCAGGGTGAAATCGTCGAGCACCGGGGTCTCGGGGTTGTAACCGAAGTTGACCTGTTCGAAGGCGACCTGCCCTCGGGGGTCGACGATGTCCACCGCATTCGGGGAGTCGACGATCTCTGGCGCCTCGTCGAGGATCTCGTAGATGCGCTGGGCCGCCGCGCTGGCCCGCTGGCCCTGCATGAGCATGAACCCCGCCATGCGGAAGGGAACCTGGAGCATGATCACGTAGGCGCTGAACGCCAGCAGCGTCCCGATCGACACCACCCCCTCGATGGCCAGCCAGCCGCCGTAGAGCACCACCATGGCGGTGCCCAGACGGGGCAGCGATTCGATGAGGGGATTCCAGCGGGATCGGCTGTTGGCGATCTCCACGTTGGTCCACTGGATGCGCTGGGCCGACCGGCCCAAAAGAGCGATCTGGCGCTCTTCGGCGGCGAACGACTTCACCACTCGGGTGCCGTTCACGTTCTCGTCCACGATGGTGGCCAAATCGGCCATGCGGGCCTGCGTCACCCACGACAGCGGGAACACCTGATTGCGGAACTTCAGGCCGAACCAGTAGACCCCGGGCAGCGGGGCCAGCGCCACCAGTGCCAACCAGGGGTGGACGTACACCATGAACCCCAGTGCCATCACAAACATCAACACGTTCATGCTGACGAGCGGTCCGAAAGCGAGCAGCAGTTGCAGCGAGCGAATGTCGCTGTTGGCCCGAGAGATGACCTCACCCGACTGGGTGCGGTCGTAATACGAGAACGACAGGCGGGTCAGGTGTTCGTACATGATGGCCCGCAGGTCGGTCTCCACGTTCCAGCCCAGCTTGAACAGCTGGTACCGGTACACCCCGCCGAAGACCAGCCGCCCGATTCCGAAGGCGGCAGTGAGCCCGAAGACGATCCACAGCGCCTGGCGGTTGCCTTCGATGGCCGCGTCCACCGCCGAGCGGCCCAATGCCGGGACGGCGGCCTGGATGGCCAGGGCCACCACGCCGGTAACCACGCCGATCAGCATTGTCCGGCGGTAGGCCCGGACCAATGGCCAGAGCCGCTTCATCCAGCCCTTGGTTTGGTCGGGGTCTATTCCTGCCGGGGGCGGGTCGTAGTGGGCCGCTACCGCGACCGGCTCAAAATCAGGAGTGCCGACTGGTCCGACATCAACCGCAGTCACTTCTCGGCCTCCATAGCGGTTCGATACCGGTTCAACGCCTCATTCCAAAGGGCCAGCCCGTCTATCGCCCGATCGGTCAGGTCATCGTCGAGATGGGAGGCGATCTTGGCGATCCGCTCGGCCACTGCGGCGTCGGCCGCAGCAAGCGCTTCCCGTCCTGCCTCGGTCAGCTCATGGGCTACTTTGCGACGGTCGGCCGGGTCGGATTTCCGCTGGAGCAGACCTCGTCTCTCCAACCCGTCGGCCAGGGCGGTCACGCTGGGCCGGCTCACCGCCAGCCGCCCTGCCACGGCCGAAGCAGCCGCGTTTCCTTCCGAAAGGAACAGAAGCAGGCGATACTGGGAGGGTGACAAGTCCAGGTCTACCAGCGCCACCGCCACTTGGCGGGCGAGGCGCGTCGCCGCCTGAGCTGCCTCTAGCGCCACTCGAGACGGCGATGGTTTGAGACTCACATGTTTAGTCTCTCTAAAGAATATGGCCGATGCCAAGCCCTGTGCCTGGTAGTTGCCCTATTCCTGGTATTCGGTAGCCCATGAGCTGGACCACCTCAGTGGGGTTGGTGGCCGCTGCGCTTCTGATCGGAGCCAACGCGGTTTTCGTGGCCGTCGAGTTCGCCCTGGTGGCAGTTGACCGGATTCGCATCGAGCGGCTGGCCACCGAGGGTCGACGGGCGGCCCGGACCACCCTGTCGCTGCTCAAAACCCTGTCGTTCCAGTTGTCCGGGGCGCAGTTCGGCATCACCGTCACATCGCTGGCGCTGGGCTTCATCGCCCGGCCGTCCATTGCCGAGGCCCTGGAGCCGGTGGCCGAACGCATCTCCGAAGGCGCTGCCACCGGGCTGTCCATCGCCGCCGCGCTGATTATCGCCGTGGTTGTTCAGATGGTGTTGGGGGAGCTGGTGCCCAAGACCCTGGCCATTGCCCGCCCGCAGCCCACGGCCATGCGCTTGGCCGCTCCTATGAGGGGCTTCACCGCGGTCACCCGGCCGTTCATTCGCCTGTTGGACGGTTCGGCCAATTGGGTGGTGACCCGGCTGGGGATCGAGCCCACAGAGGAGCTGAGCGAGGCCCGCTCCCGCGAGGAGTTGGCCTGGCTGATCCGATCCTCGGGCCAAGAGGGGTCGATGCGCCCGGCCCGAGCTCGCTTGTTGACCCGGGCGATTCGCTTTGCCGAGCACGATGCCGCCGATGTTCTGGTACCCCGGGTGTCGGTGGTCGCCATCGAGCATCACCAATCGGTGGCCGACCTGGTCTCGCTTTCCGGCCAGACGGGGTACTCCCGCTTTCCGGTCATCGGCGCCGATATCGACGATGTGGTGGGCGTGGCCTTGGTCAAGAACGTGTACGAGGTGCCGACCGGGAAGTGGTCCTCCACGCCGGTGTCGGCAATCATGCGATCGCCGCTGGTCGTGCCCGAGACCCGGAATCTGCGCTCTCTGCTGTTGGACATGAGATCCCAGCGGAGTCCCCTGGCCGTGGTCTTGGACGAGCACGGCGGCACTGCGGGCATCGTCACCCAGGAGGACTTGGTAGAGGAGATCGTGGGGGAGATTGCCGACGAACACGACGACACCGAGCCCCCGGCGGTAGCCCGCGAGGCCGGAGAACTGGTGATCCAGGCCGGGATCCATCCCGACGAACTGGAGGACATGACCGGGTTTCGCGTGCCCGACGGCGACTACGAGACCCTGGCCGGTTTCATCTTGGACTACCTTCAGCGGATCCCCGCTGCGGGCGAGGTATTCCGCTTCCAGGGCTGGGAGTTCCAGATCGAATCGGTCGATCGGCACCGTATCGACGCTGTCCGCTTGCGCCGGGTGGCTTCTGGCCACCCAACCCGTCAGATTCGAGCAGGCCAGTGACCGCGCTGTACATCGTGATTGCGGTGGTGCTGCTGGTGGCCAATGCCGGGTTCGTGGCGGTGGAGTTCGCGCTCATCGCCGCCCGACGGTCTCGCCTGGAGCCGTTGGCCGAAGCCGGCAACCGCCGGGCCCGGATGGCATTGGCGGCCATGAGCGACCTCAACCGGCAGTTGGCCGGCGCCCAGCTCGGCATCACCATGGCGTCGCTGGGATTGGGCTTCGTGGCGGAGCCGGCGGTGGCCCGCCTCATCGAGCGAGCGGTGGAATCCTTCGTGCATCTGCCCTCCGGGGTGCTGCACACCATCTCGTTCGCGGTGTCGCTGGCCCTGGTGGTGTACCTGCACATGGTTCTGGGGGAGATGGTCCCCAAGAACATCGCCCTGGCCGGGGCCGAGCGCACCGCCATGTGGCTGGCCCCAATGAACCGCCTCTATGCCATCGTCTTCGGTCCGCTCATCGGGCTGTTGAACCGCATAAGCCGGGGGATGGTGCGGCTGTGCAGGGTGGAGCCCGTCGACGAACTGCCCACCGCCCGTACCCCCCAGGAGTTTGCTGCCCTCGTGGAACACTCGGCCGCCGAGGGGCTGTTGGATGAGTTCGACCGGACGCTGCTGTCTAGCGCGCTGGAGCTGGCCGCTCGACCGGTGCGGGCCGTGATGGTGCCTCGCGAGCGGATCGTGGCGGTGGAGAGGGAGGCCACGGTAAACGAGGTGCTCGATTTGATGAATGCCAGCGGCCACTCCCGGGTCTTGGTCCAGAACGGCTCGCCTGATCAGGTGGTCGGGTTCGTCCATGCCAAGGACCTCCTCGATATGACCGGTGATCGGGGGTCGCAGCCTCTCGGCGACGAGCTGATCAGGGTTGTGCCGGCCATCGAGGAGGAGACCTCCTTGGAGGGAGCGCTGGTACTGATGCAGGGCAGCCGACGCCATCTGGCCGTTGTCCGCCAGGGTGCCCGCCGCCGCACTGTCGGCTTGGTCACCCTGGAAGATGTGCTGGAGGTGCTGGTGGGCGATCTCTTCGACGAGACCGACCCAGCCGGGCCCGCTCCGCCAAAACATGGGACATAATGGCGGCATGAAATTCTGGTGTGTGACCGCATTCATGAAGAGCACCGAGCTGGTGCCGATTGCCCGAATGGTTGATGAGGCCGGATACCACGGGATGCTGCTGTCGGATCACATCTTCTATCCCCAAGACCTCAAGAGCCCGTATCCGTACTCGCCCTACGAGGACGGCCGGCCCATATGGGACCCGGAGACGTCCTGGCCTGACAGCTTTGTGACCATCGGGGCGATGATCGGTGCTACCGAGCGCCTGCACTTCTCCAACAACATCTTCATCGCCCCCAACCGACCCATCCTCTCGGTGGCCAAGCAGGTGTCCACTGCCGCAGTGATCTCCGGCAACCGGGTGGCGCTGGGAATGGCCGCGGGCTGGATGCGCGAGGAGTTCGAGCAGATGGGCCAGGACTTCGACAACCGCGGTCCTCGCACCAACGAGATGATCGAGGCCCTACGCGAGCTGTGGAAGCCGGGCTGGGTGGAGTTCCACGGCCAGTTCTATGACATCCCGCCGATGATGATGGGTCCGGCGCCTGATGAGCCCATCCCCATCTATACCGGCGGCCATTCCGGGCCGGCGTTGCGCCGGGCGGCCCGACATGCCGACGGATGGATCGGCAACGCCTATGACTGGGACACGCTGGCCGACATTCTGGGCCGCCTGCGTGCTCTTCTGGAAGAGGAAGGCCGGGCTGACGATCCCTTCGAAATCATCACCGGCTTCTACGAGCCGCCTTCGCTCGACCTCTACCGCCGGGCCGAGGAGGAGCTGGGCGTCACCGGGCTTTTCGCTCTGCCCTGGGCCACCCTCATCGATGTGAGTACCGACCAACGCGACGGACTCCTCGAAAACGCCACGGCCTATCGCGACGCCATCAACCAGTTCGCCGACGAGATTGTCCACCCGTTGGCCGACAGGTAGCGGCTACCCAGCGCCGATTCAGGCCCCCATGGCGTGGTAGCCGCCGTCCACGTGGATCATCTCGCCGGTGGTCAGCGGGAACCAGTCAGACAAGAGGGCGACCGCGGCCTTGGCCACTGCGGAGCTGTCCTTGACGTCCCAGCCCAGCGGCGCTTGGGCGGCCCAGGAGTCCTCAAACACCTCAAAGCCTGGAATGGAGCGCGCCGCCATGGTTCGCACCGGGCCGGCGGCCACCAGGTTCACCCGGATGCCCTCGTCGCCAAGAGAGCGGGCCAGATAGCGCGCGGTGGACTCGAAGGCTGCCTTGGCCACCCCCATCCAGTTGTAGAAGGGCCAAGCCACGGTGGCATCGAAGTCCAACCCCACAATCGACCCGCCGTCGTCCATGAGGGGCACCACCACCTCGGCCAAGGTCTTGAGCGAATAGGCCGAGATCTCCAAGGCCACCTTCACGTCGTCCCATCCCGCGGCCATGAAGTCGTCGCCCAAGCACACCTCGGGGGCGAACCCGATGGCGTGAACGGCACCATCCACCGACCCCCACCGGTCGGCTAGCTCGTCTCTCAGTGCGGCGGGATGGTCGGGGTCGGTTACGTCGAAGGGCAGCACCGGTGGTGAGCCTGGCAGCTTGCGGGCGGTTCGCTCGGTGAGGCTCAGGCCCCGCCCCGCGCCGGTCAGCACCAGTTCCGCACCCTCAACGGCGGCCAGCGAGGCGATTCCGAAGGCCAGCGAGGCATCGGTTAGAACACCGGTGACCAGAATCCGTTTCCCGTCGAGGAGTCCCATAATTGTTGGAGGCTACTCGCCTTGACATGGTCCTATGTGGGTTCGGGAGTACACCTCCTATACCGTTAGGCCGATGCAGATCGGGATTCTCGGGGGCACAGGACCGGCGGGCCGAGCCTTGGCAGTCCGGTTGGCATCGGTGGGAATCGAGACCGTGGTGGGGTCGCGTTCGGCGGAGCGGGCCGCCGAGATCTGCGAGGGCTTGTTGGCGGAATGGCCCGACCGCCAGCTCCCCCTGACCGGTTCGGCCAATCCCGGCGCCGCCTCCTGCGACGTGGTGGTGGTGGCCACCCCCTGGGATGCCGCCGCAGCCACTGCGGCGTCCGTGGCCGATGAGCTGGCCGGCAAGGTGGTCATCAGCATGGCCAACGCCCTGGCCAAGATGGGCCGGGAGTTCCAGCCGCTGGTGCCGTCCCGGGGCTCGATCGCGGCGGCGGTGCAGGCAGCGGTACCCCAAGCCCTGGTATCGGGCGCCCTCCACCATGTGCCAGCCCATGATCTGGGCGATCTCAGCCGGCCGGTGGACTGCGACGTACTGGTGTGCTCCGACCATCCCGAGGCCACCGTCACCACCATGGAAGTCATGAACAAGCTCCCCGGTGTCCGGGCCCTCGACGCCGGTCCGCTGTCGGGAGCGAGCCCGATCGAGGCCTTTACGGCGGTACTGCTGCAACTAAACGTCCGCTACAAGACCCGGGTGGCGGTCCGCTTCACCGGGTTGGGCCTTGAAGACGGCTGAGCCCGTCGGCCATGCCCCCCTCTCCCTCTCCGGCCGTATCCCCATCGGGACCGATGCGCCTCTACGACACTGCTCGTCAGGCAGTGGTGCCGTTCGAGCCGGGACCGGTTGTGGCCATGTACACCTGCGGCATCACCCCATACGACGCCACCCACTTGGGCCATGCCGCCACCTATGTGGCCTACGACGTGCTCCAACGGCGGCTGCGCGACCGGGGCCACGAAACCCGCTGCGTGCGCAACATCACCGACGTGGACGACGACATCCTCCGCAAGGCCCGGGAGATAGGCGTCCACTATCTGGATCTGGCTGCGGCCGAGACCGCCCGGTTCGACTCCGATATGGAGGCCTTGGACATGCTGCCGTGCTGGTCGGAGCCTCGGGCCACGTCGGCCATCGCCGACATCCGCAAGATGATCGGCCTCGTTTTGGACCGGGGGTACGCCTATCAGGCTGGCGGGTCGGTGTATTTCGACATCTCCGCCTTCGACCGATTCGGCCAGGTCAGCCACTTCGACCAGGACACCATGCTGGCCCTAGCCGCCGAACACGGGGGCAACCCTGACGATCCCAACAAGCGCAACCCCCTCGACTTCGTGCTGTGGCAGAAGTCCGCCCCCGACGAGCCTGCCTGGGACTCCAAGTGGGGCCCAGGCCGTCCCGGCTGGCACATCGAGTGCTCGGCACTGGCCATGCGGGAACTGGGCGACACCGTGGATCTTCACGGAGGAGGATCCGACCTGATCTACCCCCATCACGAGTGCGAGGCCGCTCAATCGGAGGTGGTTACCGGCAAGCAGTTCGTGCGCCACTGGATGCACCAGGCCATGGTGCGGATGGACGGCGCCAAGATGTCCAAGTCATTGGGCAACCTGGTGTTTGTCTCCGACCTGTTGAAGGAGTACGACCCTCGGGCCATCCGCTTGGCCATTGTGGCCCATCACTACCGGGATTCCTGGGAGTGGGACGATTCGGTCATGCCCGCCGCTGCTGAACGCCTCGAGGCCTGGCAAGCGGCGGCCGATGGCAGCTCCGACCCAGTTCCTGCGGTCCTCGATCAGGTCCGAGCTTGCCTTGACAACGATTTGGATACTCCCTCGGCGGTCGCGGCCATCGACGATGCCGCTTCAGCAGGGGGGATTCAACCGGCAGCCGCACTGCTCGGCGTCCGGCTCTCGTAGCGGGCCGTTCGCGATAATTGAGCAGGCACAGTTAGGCCGAAAGGTTAATTTGTTGAGCCATGGCTGAAATCAGCGTCATTCTCCCCGACGGCAGCACGCGCACGATTCCCTCGGGCGGTACCGCGGGCGACTTGGCCGCCGACATCGGCCCTGGTCTGGCCAAGGCGGCGCTGATCGCCACCGTCGACGATGTCGAGGTGGACTTGAACAGTCCGCTAGCCGACGGCCAGCAGGTGGCGATCATCACTGCCGACAGCGACGCCGGCCTGGAAACGCTGCGCCACTCCACCGCCCATGTGCTGGCCCAGGCGGTTCTGGAGATGTACCCCGGAGCCACCTACGCGGTGGGCCCGCCCATAGAAGACGGCTTCTACTATGACTTTGACCTGCCCGACGGGGCCACCATCAGCGATGACGACCTTGAGGCCATCGAGAACCGAATGCGGGAGATCATCGAGGCAGACCAGCCTTTCGAGCGCCACGAGGTGTCGGCGGCCGAAGGCTTGGAGCTCTTCACCGACCACCCCTACAAGCGGGAGATCATCGAGACGGTGGCCATGGCCTCCGATGCCGATGCAAACAACCAGTCGACCGACGAGTTGGCCGACGAGGTGGCTGGCGACGGCCAGATCAGCTACTACCGCAACTCGGATTCCTTCATCGACCTGTGCCGCGGTCCTCACGTTCCGTCCACCGGCCGTCTGGGGCACTTCAAGCTGATGAGCGTGGCCGGGGCCTACTGGCGCCGCGATGCAGGCCGCCCCTCCTTGCAGCGTGTCTACGGTACGGCCTGGGCGTCGAGAAAAGACCTGGCCGCCCACCTGCACCGGCTGGCTGAGGCGGAAAAGCGGGACCATCGTCGCCTGGCCCGAGAGCTCGATCTGCTCTCGTGGCCCACTGAGTTGGGACCGGGGCTGGCGGTATGGCACCCCAAGGGCGCTGCGGTGCGCCGCATCATCGAGGACTACAGCCGCGACCGGCACGACGAGGGGGGCTACCAGTCGGTAGTCACCCCCCACATAGCCCGCTCTGATCTGTGGGAGACCAGCGGCCATCTGGACTTCTACCGGGAGAGCATGTACCCGCCCATGGAGTTGGACGGCGCCTCCTACCACCTCAAGCCGATGAATTGCCCCTTCCACGTGCTGATCTACAAGAGCAACCAGCGGTCCTATCGCGATCTGCCCATTCGACTATTCGAGCTGGGCACGGTGTACCGCTACGAGCTGTCGGGTGCGGTCCACGGTCTTATGCGCATCCGGGGATTTACCCAGGACGACAGCCACATATTCGCTACCCGGGAGCAGGCCCCCGCCGAAATCGCCTCGCTGGTGGCGTTCGTGCTGTCGGTGCTGCGGGCGTTTGGATTCGACTCTTTCGAGGCTCGATTGGCCACCCGGCCACTGGAAAAGTCGATTGGCGAAGACGCCGAGTGGGAATTGGCCACCGAGGCCCTCCGAGAAGCGCTGGAGGCCTCCGGGCTGGAATACGAGTTGGACGAGGGGGGTGGCGCTTTCTACGGGCCCAAGATCGACATCGACGTGCGCGACGCCATCGGGAGGAGTTGGCAGCTGTCCACCCTTCAGGTTGACTTCCAGCTTCCCGAGCGCTTCGGACTGGAATATGTGGGCTCCGACGGCAACCGCCACCGGCCAGTGATGATCCACCGCGCCCTCATGGGCGCCATCGAGCGCTTCTTCGGGGTGCTCATCGAACATTGCAGCGGTGCGTTCCCGGCCTGGCTGGCCCCGGTCCAAGCCGCCATCTTGCCGGTGGCTGCCTCCCACGGCGAATATGCCGCCGATGTGGAGGCCCGCCTGAGCCGAGCCGGATTCAGAGTAGAGGTGGCCGATGCTCAGGAGCCGCTGGGTCGGCGTATCCGGGCGGCCAAACTCCAGAAGCTGCCCTATGTTCTGGTGGTGGGCGACGACGACGTGGCCCACGGCACCGTGGGGGTCAACGCCCGGGGCAGCGACGGCGACGAGCGGGGCGTGCCGTTGGAGGACTTTGCGGACCGGCTGGCTGACGACGTAGAAGCCCACCGCTGATGCTTGAGCGCAGGCAGACTCAAGTTGGTTGGTGGCACTGATGCTTGAGCGCTTGTGGGCACCGTGGCGCAGCCGGTACGTGGCTGGACTTGGCGCCGCCGACTCCGAGTCGGAAGAGGGAACGCTGTTTGAGCGCATCTTGGCCGCTACCGAACCCGACGAGGAGACCGGCATTTTGTGGCGAGGCGATACTTGCTTCGCGGTGCTCAACGCCCATCCCTACGGAAGCGGCCACCTGATGGTGGTCCCCAATCGGGCCGTGGCTGATTTGGCCGATCTCACCGACGCTGAGAGCGAGGAGCTGTGGTCCGCAGTGCGAGCGGCGGTGGCCGCCATCCGCCGGGCATACAACCCCGAAGGAGTGAACGTGGGCATCAATTTGGGGGCCGCCGCCGGTGCCGGCCTTCCCGACCATCTGCATGTTCACTGCATGCCCCGTTGGCAGGGCGACACCAACTTCATGACCACTGTGGCCGAAGCCCGAGTGCTGCCCGAGCCCCTCACCGAATCGTGGTCCAGGCTGAGAAATGCCTGGGGAGACCAGTAGCCTCAAACTGTGTCCGACGCGGAAGTGAGCGATTCCGGTAGCCGGTCGGTGTCTGACGCCGAGGTCACCGACGAGCTTCCTCAGGAGCTGAACGTCAGCGAATACGTCGGCCCCTATCTGTTTCCCAACAACAGCCGCCGCCGGATCCCGGCCATCATCTACTTGTCGGCCGCAGTGGTGTGCACGGTGGTTTGGGCCGTTGCCTCCGATAGCCCCCTGGTCAACGGGGGGTTCTTGGCCGCAGCTATCGCCTTGGCCGCCTTTGCCGTATATGGCTTCGTCTGCGGGAAGGAGCTGAAGATCGACGAGTCGGACGCGTTGGTGATAGCTACCGGCGCGGTGGGCTTTCCCGTGGGCCATGCATCGGCTCAAATGGGGTGGCGAGGCTGGTTCAGCCGCCCCACCTGGCGCATCCTGCTCTACTCCAACGAACCCCAGCCCGACCAGCGGGGATTGGTGTTTGTGGACGGCATCACCGGCGATTTGATCGACCAGCTGGTGCAGCCCAATCCCGAAGACTGGGCCCAGTTGGTGCAACCCAATCCCGAAGACTGGACTGACCTGCGTTCAGGCCCAGAAGTAGAGTAGAGGCCACATGTTCGACGGCAATTGGCGCTCGGCGGTCAATCGTGGGCTTGATCCCATCGGTGCCGTCCTCTGCCGGTTGGGCGTGAGCGCCGATGGGGTTACCGCCTTCGGCATCGTCATGGCCACAGCGGCCGCGGTGGTCATCGGCCGCGGCGAGTTGATCCTTGGTCTGGTGTTCCTGATCCTCACCGGTCTTTCCGACGCCCTCGACGGGCCCATCGCCAAAGCATCGGGCACCAGCTCGGTCCGGGGCGCTTTTTTCGACTCGGCCAGCGATCGGGTGTGCGATGCCCTGCTGTTTGCGGGGGTGGCCTGGTATTTGGGCTCCAATGAGCCGGGACGCATCTTCATGCTGCCAGTGGCCCTCATGGCGGTGGCCTCGCTGGTCTCCTATCTGCGGGCCAAGGCCGAGTCGCTCGGGCTCGACGCCAAGGGCGGCCTCATGGAGCGGGCCGAACGGTTCTTCGTGCTCGGGGCCGGTTTGGCCTTCAGCTTCGTGCTGATCCCCATACTGTGGGCCATGCTGGGCCTCACTGCCGCCACCGCCGTCTATCGGTTTGCCAAGGTATGGCGTCAGGCCGACTCCCTGCATTCAGTATGACCGACACTGCCGCCACGGTTGCTCCGATACACCGAACCCGCCGCCTCTCGGCTGATGTGGTGCTGTACCGCAGCGGGGCGGCCCTGGCTCGCCGGTTGCCTCAACCGGTGGGAGCAGCCCTCACCCGGGCCATCAGCCGGAGCGCGTGCCGGCTGCTGCCCGAGCGTCGCTTCATCACCGAGCGCCGCCTCCAGAGGGTGTGCGGCCCCGAAATGCAAGGTGAAGCGCTGGCCCAGGCGGTGCGAGCCTCGTTCGAGTCTTACGCCCGTTACTGGTTCGACGGCGCCCGGCTCGGCGATCTGGATGACGCCGAGGTGGAAGCCGGATTCAGCCACCAGGGGTTCAACCACATTCAAGAGGCCATCGACTCCGGCACGGCCCCAATACTGGCCCTTCCCCACCTCGGAGGCTGGGAGTGGGCGGGAACGTGGATGGCCCGCATTCCGGGCTACCCGGTGATCTCCGTGGTCGAGCCGCTCAAGCCGGCCCGGCTGTTCGATTGGATGGTGGAGGAGCGCCGCCGCATGGGCATCGACATCGTGGCCCTGGGCCCGGACGCGGTCTCGGTGCTCATCAAGTCGCTGCGGTCCCGGCAGGTGGTGTGCCTGCTCGCCGATCGACAGGTTGGCCGCGGGGGAGTGGAGGTGGAGTTCTTCGGTGAGCGCACCCTGCTGCCCGGCGGCCCAGCCACCCTCGCTCTGCGGACCGGCGCGGCGATTCTGCCCACCGCGGTCTACCAAGACGGGCCCAATCACCGGGGTGTGGTGCTCCCTCCGGTTCCCGCTGAGCGACAGGGCCGCTTGCGGGCCGACGTGACCCGGGTCACCCAGGATCTGGCCTGGGCTTTGGAAGAGCTGATCCGCGCCGCCCCAGAGCAGTGGCACCTGATGCAGACCAACTGGCCCAGCGATGAAGAAGCCCTCCACAGATTCCGCCAGCAACGACGGGGCCTGCACCAGCAGCCTGACCAAGTTGAGCGGTCCACGCGAGTGAGGACGCCCTGATGAGGGTCGGCCTGGTTTGCCCCTACTCCCTCACCATCCCCGGCGGTGTCCAAGGCCAGGTGATGGGACTGGCCCGCTCCCTGCGTCGGATGGGGGTGGAAGCCCGGGTGCTGGCCCCGTGCGATGGTCCTCCGCCCGACGAGTCGGTCACCCCCTTGGGCAACAGCCTGCCCACCGCGGCCAACGGCTCCATCGCCCCCCTGGCCCCTGACCCCCCGGCCCAACTCCGCACCATAAGGGTGCTGCGCGATGAGCAATTCGACGTGCTCCACCTCCACGAGCCCCTCGCCCCCGGCCCCACCAACACCGCGGCCGTGATGAAGTCGGCGCCGCTGCTGGGCACCTTCCACCGGGCCGGCCACAGCACCGCCTACCAGTATCTGCGCCCCATAGTGCGAGCAGTGGCCAACCGCCTGGACTATCGCTGCGCGGTATCCGAGGACGCCCGCCGCTTGGCTGAGGGGGAGTTGGGCGGTCGATACGAACTGGTGTTCAACGGAGTGGAGTTGGACGCCCCCTCAGCCGAGCCGATCAATGCGCCTTATCCCACCATCTTCTTCGTGGGCCGCCACGAGCCCCGCAAGGGATTGGGCATCCTCATCGACGCCCTCCAATACCTGCCCGATGAAGTGCGGCTGTGGGTGGGAGGCGATGGCCCCGAGACCGATGCCCTGAGAGCGCGCACCGGCAATGATCCCCGGGTTGAATGGCTGGGTCGGATTTCCGACGCCGAGAAGCAGGCCCGCTTGCGGGGGGCCGACGTGTTCTGTGCCCCGTCGCTCTTCGGCGAGTCATTCGGCGTGGTGCTGCTTGAGGCAATGGCGGCGAAGACTCCGATCGTGGCTTCCGATCTCGACGCCTACGCCATCGTCGCCCGGCCCGGTCGCGACGCGCTTCTCTCCGAACCCGGCGATCCCGCGGCGTTGGCCGCGGCCCTGAAGCGGGTGCTGTTCGACGAAGACACTGCGGCATCCTTGGTGGAATCGGGACTCGACCGAGCCCACCAGTTCTCCATGGACACGCTGGCCAGCCGCTATGCCGAGATCTATGCCGACCTGGCTGCCCGCCGCCGGGTCCGCAGCCCCCAGCTCCCGCGGCGAGAAAGCCAGGAGGTCGAATGAGCACAAGCCGACGCCGGTCCGCAGCTGCCCTCGTCACACTGGGGGTGATTGTCGGCGCGGTGATTCTGGCGATCCTGGCCTTGGCCGGGTTGCCCTGGCTTGTTTGTTTGGTGATCGGTGCGATCGTCGGTGTGGTTGCGGCCATCGGACTGCACTTGGCCGCGTGGCGACTCCTTCTTCGCCTCACCAAGAGCACCGCTCCCCACGGCGAAGTGGAGGAGGCGATCGAAAACGTGTTGGAGGGCCTTTGCGTCAGCCACGGCATCCCCACCCCCGAACTGCGGGTGATCCACTCCCATTCGATCAACTCTTTGGCCGCGGCCCGCACCCCCGCCCACGCGGCCATCGTCGTCACATCCGGCGCAGTGGAGCAGCTCGAGCGCATCGAGCTGGAAGGGCTGGTGGCCCATCACCTCTGCCGGATTCGTCGAGGCGATGCCGCGTTCGAGACGCTGGCCGGGGTGCTCTTGGCCTGGCCGCTCACAACGGTCGGCTGGCTGCGTCGCCGGGTGATGGACCGGGTGCTGCCCGCCCAGCGGGGCCTGGCCGCCGACTTCGAGGCGGTGTCGCTCACTCGGTACCCTCCCGGCCTGCTGTCTGCGCTGATGACACTTTCTGCCCAGACCGCTCAGGTACCATCGCCAACGGTGGCAGCGCTTCACATGTGGATCGATGAGCCCGATTGGGGCATCGCCGATGCCATCCGCCATCCCCGGCTGGATACTCGGATTACCGCGCTGACCGAGCTTTGACCCCAAACAAGCTCAGCGGCTGGCGCGCCCTCGGGCGTGGCGGCGCCGCTGTTTTTCTGGCCGTTGCGCTTCTGGTGGCGGGCTGCGGAAACGACGACGATGGCGCAGGCGGCGACGGGGGCCCGGCGCCGGCTACTGCGGCGCCCACTGCGGTGCCCGACAGCGGTGCCGGTGATGGCCCGACTCCCGACGGGGCTTCGGACCCTGAGGGCCCCGAAGAGTCGTCTGATCCCGCTTCCCAAGGCCCTGAATCCCAAGGTTCAGTCACTGCGGCGCCGGGTGAACAGGAGCCCGAACCCGCCCCGGCCACACCCACCCCGACGCCTGGACCCACCGAACCGCTGACCGGCGAGCCGCTGGAGGATCCGTCCATCATGGACAGGCCTGCTCTGGCCGTGAAGATCGGCACCAGCAGCGTGGGACGGCCCCAGTCCGGGATCAATCAGGCCGACATGCTGATCGAGGTCAGGGTGGAGACCATCACCCGACTCATGGCCGTGTTCCACAGCCAGGGGGCCATCTCGCTCGGCCCGGTCCGATCGGCGCGCAGCTCCGACCCCGACATCCTGGCCAACTTCGGCCAGCCGGTGTACGGGCATTCGGGGGCCAATCCCGGCGTGCTGCGGGAGGTGTCCCAAGGCCAGTCCAACGGCAAGCTCTACGAGCTCCGCTGGGACCACCTGCCCACTGATTATTGGCGGGTGGGCGACCGGCCGGCACCCTTCAACCTGTACACCTCCACTGCGAACATCTGGCAGGCCGCTCCCCGCGAGTTGACGGCCCCCGAACCCCTCTTCGAGTACCGCAGACCGGGAGAGGCGCTCCCATCCGGTGCTGAACCGGCCCCCGGCGTGGAGATCCGCTATCTCGGCGGCGCTATCGCTCATTTTGCCTGGGATTCTGAGGCCGGCGGTTGGGCCCGCTGGCAAGACGGCACCCCCCATGTCGACATGGCCCGCCACCCCAATGGCACCCCCAACCCCGACGTGGCTCCCGTCCAGGTAACCCCCGCCAACGTGGTAGTTCTTCAAACTGGATACACCGGCAGCGCGGCCTGCTCCTATTGCCCTGAGGCCATCACCGTTGATTCCGAGGGCGGGGTGGCCTTGGTGTTCACCGATGGCCATCTGATTCGGGGCCGGTGGACCCGGCCATCGGCAAACCAGCCCTGGCAGGTCACCGACAACAACGGCAATCCGGTACGGCTCACCCCGGGCCAGACCTTCATCGCTCTACCCGGGGGAGACGTGCTGGTGATGGTGCAGGACTTCGCTGAGAACCTGCTCAAAAACCGCTGATTCGAACTGCCGTCGGAAAACCGACATCACGCTTGCGGTGCGCGAAGCCATAGACTGCAACCATGGCTGCTGAGTCGATGTCGGGCCGCGAGACGGGGACCACGTTGGTCAAACGTGGACTGGCCGAGATGCTCAAGGGCGGGGTCATCATGGACGTGGTCACCCCTGATCAGGCCAAGGTGGCTGAGGACGCCGGAGCGGTGGCGGTGATGGCTCTGGAGCGGGTTCCCGCCGACATCCGACGCGATGGCGGGGTGGCCCGCATGAGCGATCCAGAGATGATCACTGGCATCCAGCAGGCGGTGACCATCCCGGTCATGGCCAAGGCCCGGATCGGCCACTTTGTGGAAGCCCAGATTCTCGAAGCCCTGGATGTGGACTACATCGACGAGAGCGAGGTGCTGACCCCGGCCGACGAAGCCCACCACATCGACAAGTGGGCGTTCACCGTGCCGTTCGTGTGCGGGGCCACCAACTTGGGAGAGGCGCTGCGGCGAATCTCCGAGGGCGCCTGCATGATCCGGTCGAAAGGCGAGGCCGGCACCGGCAACATCGTGGAGGCCGTCCGCCATCTCCGGTCGATCATTGGGGACATCCGCAAGATCACCCAGGCCGATTCCGCCGAGCTGTTCGACTGGGCCAAGCAACTCCGGGCCCCTTTGCCGCTGGTGCGCGAGGTGGCCGAGACCGGCTGGCTGCCCGTGCCGATGTTCTGCGCGGGGGGAATCTCGACTCCCGCCGACGCCGGACTGGTCATGCAGCTTGGCGCTGAGGCTGTGTTCGTGGGCTCGGGGATCTTCAAGTCTTCCGATCCTGCCCCTCGGGCCAAAGCCATTGTGGAGGCCGCCACCAACTACCGCGATCCCCACATCCTGGCCAAGGTCAGCCGCGGCCTGGGCGAGCCCATGCCCGGTTTGGAGATCGACGGCCTCGAAACCCACCTGGCCGACCGCGGCTGGTAGCAGCGACTGAGCGTGCAGCAGATCGAAGCGTCCTCCCGAGACTCGGAGCCCCCGGGTGAAGGTCGGGGTCTTGGCCCTTCAGGGGGCATTCGGGCTGCATGAGCAGGTCCTGAATCGAATAGGGGTGGCCGCGGTCCAGGTCCGCACCCCCGAAGAACTGGCCGAAGTCGACTGCCTCGTCATCCCAGGCGGGGAGTCCACCGCCATCTCCAAGCTGCTGGATGCCAACGGCTTGGGCGATCCGCTGGCCGATCGACTGACCGATGGCCTGCCGGTGCTTGGCACTTGTGCCGGGATGATCCTCTTGGCCGCCGAGGTGGTGGACGGCTATCCCGGCCAGCATCGCTTTGGCGCCATTGACGCCACGGTGCGGCGCAACGGGTACGGCCGACAATCAGAGTCATTTCACGCGCCGATCCACATCGAAGGATGGGAATCGGCCTTTCCCGGGGTGTTCATTCGAGCGCCGGTTGTCGAGTCGGTGGGCCGTGACGTGGAGGTGTTGGCCGAATTGGACGGGGTGCCGGTGCTGTGTCGCCAAGGCTCGACGGTGGTGTCGTCGTTCCACCCCGAGCTGGCCCAAGACGATCGAATCCACCGCTGGTTTGTGGAACGGGATTGGTCCACCGGTCACCACCGGTTTGTGGAACGGGAATAGGGGAGGGCACCGATGTCAGGACACTCCAAATGGGCCACCATCAAGCACCGCAAAGGGGCGGCCGACAAGCGCCGGGGCAAGCTTTTCGCCAAGCTGATCCGCCAAGTGGAGGTGGCCGCTCGTGAGGGGGGCGGCGATCCCGATGCCAACCCCACCCTGCGCACCATGTTCCAGAAGGCCCGGGACAACTCGGTGCCCCTCGACACCATCGAGCGGGCCATCAAGCGGGGGACGGGTGAGCTGGAGGGGGTGGCCTACGAGTCGGTGTTCTATGAGGGCTACGCCCCCGGCGGTGTCGCCCTGTATGTGGAGACGCTCACCGACAACCGCAACCGCACCAGCTCGGAGGTGCGGGCGCTGTTCACCCGCAACGGGGGATCGCTGGCCGAGCCCGGTGCGGTGGCCTGGCAGTTCGAGCGCAAGGGGGTGGTGATCTTGGACCGCTCGGTGGATGAGGACGAGCTGATGATGGCCGCCCTCGACGCCGGGGGCGAGGATCTGGCCGACGAGGGCGACACTTGGCGGCTCACCTGCGATCCCTCCGACCTCTCGTCGATGCGTGACGCCTTGGCTGACACCGGCATCGTCTTCATGTCGGCAAACTCCACTATGCTGCCCACGTCGGTGGTGGGTGTCGACAGCGCCGAGTCCGCCCGCTCCGTCCTCCGCCTCATCGACGCCCTCGACGACCACGACGACGTCCAAGACGTCTACGCCAACTTCGACATCCCCGACGACATCCTGCAAGCCGCCGCCAATTGAGCTTGGTCAGTCGAACAAGTTCGACTGATCTGAGGCGCTGTCGGGTGGGGTCAGGCCCAGATGGTGCCAGGCGGTGGGGGTGGCTACTCGGCCCCGAGGAGTGCGCATCAACAGGCCCTGTTGGATGAGGAACGGCTCGTACACGTCTTCGACGGTTTCGGCGGGCTCGCTGACGCTGATGGCCAGGGTTGAGAGGCCGACCGGGCCGCCTCCGAAGCGCTCGCAGAGCGCCGACAGGATGGCCCGGTCGATCTTGTCCAAACCGGCCTGGTCGACGGCGAACAGGTTCAACCCGGCGGCCGCGGTCTGCTGGTCGATCTTCCCGTCGGCTCGGACCTCGGCGTAGTCCCGCACTCGGCGCAGAAGCCGATTGGCGATCCGGGGGGTGCCTCGGGCCCGACAGGCGATTTCGGCTGCGCCCGCCGGATCGATCTGGATGTCAAGGATGGCCGCGGCCCGAACGACGATGGCTTCCAAATCGGCGGTGGTGTAGTAGTCGAGCCGAGACACCAGCCCGAACCGGTCCCGAAGCGGCCCGGTGATGAGACCGGTGCGAGTGGTGGCCCCCACCAGGGTGAACCGGGACAGCTCCAAGCGCAGTGAACGCGCCGCGGGCCCTTTGCCCAGCACGATGTCGACGTTGAAGTCCTCCATGGCCGGGTACATCACCTCTTCGACGATTCGGGGCAGCCGGTGTATCTCGTCGATGAACAGCACATCGCCCTCTTCCAACCGGGAGAGGATGGCAGCCAGGTCGCCGGCCCGCTCCAACGCCGGCCCCGACGTGACGTGCAGCCCGGCCTCCATCTCCTTGGCCACGATGTGGGCCAAGGTGGTCTTGCCCAAGCCGGGGGGGCCGGCGAACAGCAGATGGTCGGCTGGCTGAGACCGGGCCCGAGCCGCCCCCAGAATGATATGGAGGTGCTCCTTCAGCTCCCCTTGGCCCACGAACTCTTCCAATCGAGTAGGTCGCAGCCCGGCTTCGGCCCCCTCCTCCTCGGGGAGAGTGGTTCCCGCCAACAGCTCTTCACGCTCGCTCATGGCTGCCCGCTTACGGCCGGATGCTCGTAGTCGGAACTCATGCCCGAGTGGCCAGGTGCTGGAGGGCTGCCTTGAGCAGAGCGCCGGGGTCGTCGCCGGCCGGCAGGGACTGGATGGCACCGCTGATCTCCTCGGCGCCATAGCCCAGCTCGGCCAGAGCTTGACGCACCTCGCTGCGGGCATCGGGCGGCCCGGCGGACGGTTCACTGGATGTCACCGCAGTGGTCACGTCGCCGATATCGAGGCGGGACTTGAGCTCCACGAGCAGCCGAGTGGCGGTCTTCTTGCCCACCCCGGGAATGAGACACAGGGCGTCGATGTCGTCGGTGGCCAGGATGGCGGCGAGCGCCTCCGGCCGGTGGACCGACAGGATGGCCATAGCCAGCGCCGGGCCCACCCCGTGGGCCGACAGCAGCGCCTCGAACGTCCGCCGCTCCTCAGGAGTCACGAACCCGTACAGGGTTTGGGCGTCCTCTCTGATGTGGTGGTGGGTATGCAGCAGCGCTTCTTGGCCCGGTTCGCCCAGGGCGACAGCGGTCTCCGGCGAGACGGTGACCCGATAGCCGATCCCGGCGATCTCCAGCATGACCTCCTCCCCGTCACGCAAAACGAGCGTGCCCCGCAGCAGCCCGATCACACTGCGGCCTGGATGCTAGATCGGGTTGGGGCGTGGGCCAGATGACAAAGGGCTACCGCCACCGCGTCAGATGCGTCTGCTGGCTTCAGGGGCTGGGGAAGCCCCAGCAAGGTCTGCACCATCTTGCCCATCTGCTCTTTGTCGGCACCTCCCCAGCCGGTGATGGCTTTTTTGATCTGCGTGGGGGAGTACTCGAATACCTCGGCGCCCGCGCCCACCCCGGTGGCCATGGCTACTCCGCTGGCCTGTCCTACCCCCATGGCGGTGCGCACGTTCACCTGGAACAGCACCTGCTCGATAGCCACCGCATCTGGGTTGTATGTGTCCATCAAGTCGGCCAACTCATTCTGGAGCTCGTAAAGCCGTCGGGGGATGGGATCGTCTTTGTCAGTGCGGATGATTCCGGCGGCCACCGCCTCAGTGGCGCGGCCCTTTTGGCGGATAACGCCGTAGCCGCAGCGCGACAGGCCGGGATCGATCCCCATCACCAGCATTGGCCCCAAACTACCGGGCGGGTACGACAGTTTTCGGGATACGCGCACCGGTCGGGTAGAAACTCCCCATGCGGACTGAGGAGCTTCACTACGAGCTGCCCGAAGCCGCTATCGCCCAGCAACCGGCCGAGCCCCGCGACAGCTCCCGATTGCTGGTGGACCGAGGGCCCGCCGCTCCTCCCGAGCATCGCTTGACCCGTGACCTGCCCGATCTCTTGAGCCCTGGCGACGTGCTGGTAGTGAACGACAGCCGGGTTATGAGCGCCCGACTGCGCCTCCGCAAGGCCACCGGGGGCCAAGTGGAGGTCTTGTTGCTGGAACCAGGAGATGACGGTTGGTGGAGCGCTTTGGTGCGACCGGGCCGACGGGTCCGGCCGGGCGCCGAGCTGTGGTTCCAAGAGCAGCCCGTGCTGGAGGTAGGGGGGCGAATCGGCGACGACGGAAGGCGGTGGGTGAAGCCGATTGGCGACGCCGATGCCCTTATGGATCTAGCCGGGGAAGTGCCGCTTCCCCCCTATGTCACTGAGGAGTTAGCCGATGTCGAGCGCTACCAGACGGTCTATGCCGATCGGCCGGTGTCGGCTGCCGCGCCCACCGCGGGGCTCCACTTCACCCCAGCGGTTCTGGACCGCTGCCGGTCGGCTGGGGCCAGGGTGTGCCAGCTGGAATTGGCCGTGGGCACGGCCACTTTCACGCCGGTCATGGCTGAGAAGCTGGAATACCACGTCATGCACACCGAGTCGTATCGAATCCCGGAGTCCACGCTGGCCGCCTGCGTCTGGGCTGATCGGGTGGTAGCCGTGGGCACAACCGTGGTGCGGGCGCTGGAATCGGCCGCGGCCACCGGATCGGCCAGTGGCTCCACCGATCTGTTCATCAAGCCGGGACACCAGTTCGCGGTGGTGGATGCCATGCTCACCAATTTCCATCTGCCCCGGTCTAGTCTTCTCGCCCTTTTGGCTGCCTTCGTGGGTCCCCGCTGGCACGATCTCTATGCCACGGCCTTGGCCGAGGGCTACCGCTTTCTTTCTCTCGGGGATGCCATGTTCTGCACTAGAAATCCAGGTCAATGACCCTCCAATTCCACGTGCTGGCTCAAGACGGGCAGGCCCGCAAAGGCCGGATCACCACGCCGAGGGGCTCGTTCACCACTCCGTGCTTCATGCCGGTGGGCACCCGGGCCGCGGTCCGCACCCTCGACACCAGCGACCTCGAGGCCCTCAATCCCCCCGTGGTGCTGGCCAACACCTACCACCTGATGATGAGGCCCGGTGCCGACGTGGTGGAGCAAATGGGCGGCGTCCACGGCTTCACCGGCTGGTCGGGCCATGTGCTCACCGACTCCGGCGGTTATCAGGTGTTTTCCCTCGATCCCAAGGTGGACGACGACGGCGCCATGTTCCGGTCCACTTACGACGGCACTGTCCATCGCTTCACCGCCGAGCGGGTGGTGGACGTTCAGCTCCAGCTTGGATCCGACATCCAAATGGTCCTCGACGTGTGCCCTCCATCGGAAGCCCCTGCAACGGTCCAGCGCCAGGCGGTGGACCGCACCGCGAACTGGGCGGTCCGAGCCCGCCGCCGCTTTTTGGAGATGGAAGGGCACGACGCCGATGCCAACCAGTTCGGCATCGTCCAGGGTGGGACCGATCCCGCCCTCCGGGCCGAGAGCGCAGCCCGGACCGTCGAAGTGGGCTTCGACGGCTACGCGGTGGGCGGGCTTTCGGTGGGGGAGAGCTCCGAGCAGATGATGGTCGCGCTGGCCGCTACCGCCCCGCTCCTGCCCGACGATCAGCCCCGCTACTTCATGGGGCTGGGCGATCCCATCGGACTGCTGGAATGCGTGGCCCTGGGCGTGGACATGTTCGACTGCGTGCTGCCCACCCGGCTGGCCCGCCACGGCACCGCTCTCACATGGGAGGGCCGACTCAACCTCGGCAACTCTTCGCTCGCCACCGATGACCGCCCCGTCGATCCCCATTTTCCGGCCAGTCCGGCTGCCCGCTACTCGCGGGCCTACCTGCGCCACCTGTTCAACGTGGACGAGCCGTCGGCGGCCCGAATGCTCACCCTCCACAACGTGGCCTGGCTGTTGGCCCTCATGGAGGAGGCTCAAGACGCCATCGTGACAGGCACCCTTGACCGCTTGATCACCAAGACGGCTGAGGCGTGGGGCTGACTTATTCGGCTAGGCCCGCCGAGTCGTCTCCCAGCTAGGTCTTCCGGTAGAATCCTGGGCCTTGGACGTCCTCCTGCTTCCGCTTTTGATTGTCGTCGCCATGTATTTCTTCATGATACGCCCCCAGCAGAAAAAAGCGCGCCTGCACCGCGATCTGCTCGATTCTTTGGATATCGGCGACGAGGTGATCACCGCATCGGGCCTCTACGGGATGATCACCGATTTCGACGGTGGCACCGTGTTCATCGAGATCTCCGATGGCGTTGAAATCAAGATCAGCCGCGACACCATCGCCAACAAGGTCGTGTACTCCTCCGACGTCGATGGCGACGACGGTCAGGGGCCTCTGCTTAGTGGCGACGACGCTGACGGCTAGCCCCATCCTCCAGCGTCAATGAGCCGCCGTTCGCTGGTTTCGCTTGTCCTCATCGTGGCTGCGGCCGCGGGGCTATTGGCCGCCTCACTGGTGGTTGGAAACCGACCCCTGCTGGGCTTGGACCTCAAGGGAGGGGTCGAGGTGGTGCTGGTGCCGGTGGACGACCCCGACCGTCCCGTAGCCATCACCGAAGGTGACCTGGATACCGCGGTCGACATCATCCGCGACCGCATCGACGGTCTCGGTGTGGCCGAGCCCGATGTGACCCGCCAGGGCGGACGGGTGGTGGTGCAGCTTCCCGGCATCAGCGATCAGCAGCGTGCCATCGACGTTGTGGGCCAGACCGCCGAGCTCCGCTTCCGCCCGGTGTGCGCAGAGCTTCCGGTTGTCACTTTTGATTCCGAAGTGGAATTGCCCCAGACTGAGCTGCCCGATCCCGATCTCGACGATCGAGGGTTGGCCCCGTGCCCCAGCGGGATCGACTACATCAGCTTGGATACCTCAACACCGGCCGAAGACGTACTTGAGCGCTTTGTGGTCCTGCCCGAGCGGGATGACAACGGTGAGGTGGTGACGCGCTACCTGCTCGGCCCGTCTACGCTCACCGGCGCTGGCCTTTCCAGCGCCGACAGCTCATTCCGGGGCGAGTTCGTGGTGGATGCCACCTTCAAGGGCGGTGACCAGGGGGCCGATAAGTTCGACGAGATAGCGGTGGAGTGCTATTCGGGCACTCCATATTGCCCGCCGGGTGTGGCCGGGCTTGGCCAGCTAGCTGTCGTGGTAGACGGAAGCGTGCAGTCGGCGCCCTCGGTGCAGAGCCCCAACTTCGACGGCCGAGTGGTTATCTCCGGCAACTTTTCCGAGCAAGAAGCCGACGACCTGGCCCTGGTGCTGCGCTACGGCGCGCTGCCCATCGAGTTCCAAGACCCCACCGACCCCCAGAGCGACAGCACCAGTCGGGCCGTGTCGGCCACCATCGGGGGCGACTCCTTGCGGGCCGGGATTATCGCCGGCATCGTCGGACTGGCGCTGGTGTTCTTGTACATGGTGGGCATGTACCGCTTGTTGGGCCTGGTTGCCATGTTGAGCCTGGGGGTGTCGGCCACCCTGCTATGGGTGATCGTGGCCTGGCTGGGCGAGACCCAGGATCTGGCCCTGACCCTGGCCGGAGTCACCGGCCTCATCGTGGCGATCGGCGTGTCGCTGGACTCCAACGTGGTCTACTTCGAGCACCTCAAAGAGGATGTGGCCACCGGTCGGATGCTGAGATCGTCGCTGGAGCAGTCCTTCTTGGCAGCGTTTCGGACCATCTTCAGAGCCAACTTCGCCTCACTCATCGCCGCGGTCATCTTGTACTGGCTCTCGGCCGGGTCGGTTCGCGGCTTCGCCCTGATGCTGGGCTTGGCCTCGGTGCTCGACCTGGTGGCCACCTATTTCTTCCTCCGGCCCTGCGCTCAGTTGATGGCTCGGTCGCCAAGCCTGATGGCCCATCCCCACCGCCTCGGCCTGCCCACTAGGGAAGAGGCCATGTCTGCGGGAGTCGAGCCATCATGAGCCGTCTCCAGCGCCTGTGGCGCAACCAGACCCAGGTGGACTTTCCCGAGTTGTGGAAGACCACCCTGAAAGTGTCCGCTGCTCTGATTCTCATCAGCGCCATAGCTCTGTTGGTGCGGGGGGTAAATCTGGGCATCGAGTTCGAGGGCGGCACGGTGTGGGAGGCCTCGGCGCCTGATGTGTCTACTGCCGATGTGCGCGACGCCCTGAGGGGTGTGGGCCAGGCCGACGCCAAGATCCAGTTTGTGGGCGGAGACGTGCTGCGAGTGCGGGCCGAGTTGGACGCCACCGATGCCTCCAGCGTGGCCGAGGTGTCGATGGCCCTGGCCAACCTCACCGGCCAGAGCCTCGACGACATCAGTTTCAACTCCATTAGCGCGTCGTGGGGCAGTGAGATCACCAGCAAGGCCATACGAGCGCTGATCGTGTTCTTCATCGTGGTGGCCATCTACATCACGCTGACGTTGGAGTGGCGGATGGCTCTGGCCGCCCTGGTGGCGGTGGCCCACGACATCGTCATCACCGTGGGCATCTATGCCCTGTTCCAGTTCGAGGTGACTCCGGCCACGGTGATCGCCTTCCTCACCATCATGGGGTACTCCCTGTACGACACCTTGGTGGTGTTTGACAAGAACCGCGACTACCAGCGTCGCTCCGCACTGGTGGGGCGGGCCACCTACACCCGGATCATGAACTCGGCGCTCAACACGGTGCTCCTGCGGTCGGTGAACACCACCATTACCTCCGTGCTGCCGGTGCTGTCGATGCTGGTGATCGGCACGCTGGTGCTGGGCGCAGTCACCTTGGCCGAGTTCGCCGTGGCCCTGCTCATCGGCTTGCTAGTGGGCACCTATTCGTCGCTGTTTGTGGCCGCGCCGGCGGCGGCTTGGATGAAGGAGCGCCAGCCTGAGTTCGTGGAGCAGCGGGAACGCTTGGAGGCCCGGGCCCAGTCCCGGGGCGCCACCGTGCAAGACGTGGAGGAAGTGGCGGTGGGCCCGTCATCGCCCGCTCCGGCGCCGTCGGCGGACCGCCCGACCCGCCGGCCATCGCAGCCGGGCACGGCCATCCCACCCCGCCCCCGAAAGCGCAAGCGGCGCTGAGCAAGTCGCTCGTCAGCAGGCAGGTAGGGTTGGGGGAGTGGATTCCGGCTGGCCTGAAAGCCTCATTCGGGACGTGCCCGACTTCCCTTCACCGGGGATCATGTTCAAGGACATCACCCCGCTGCTTGACGACGCTGAGGCATTCCGCTGGGCTGCCGATGAACTAGCAGACCGCTTCAGCAATACCCCCGCGGATCGAGTGGTGGGGGTTGAGGCCCGGGGGTTCATCCTGGGGGCCGCAGTGGCCTACCGCCTGGGGCTCGGATTTGTGCCCGTTCGCAAACCGGGAAAACTGCCCTATCTCACCAGGTCGGTGGACTATGAACTGGAGTACGGCACCGCTTCCCTCGAAGCCCACAACGACGCCTTTTCCCCCGGTCAACGGGCGTTGATCGTGGATGATGTTCTGGCCACGGGGGGCACGGCGGCCGCCACCGTCGAACTCGTCAATTCCGGGGGCGCAGAGGTGGCCGGGATGGGCTTCCTTATCGAGTTGGGTTTTCTGGATGGCCGGGAGAAAATAGAGACAGATGCCAACTGTCCGGTGATCTCTCTGTTCTGTTTTGGAGGTGACGGGTGACGCTGACCGAGCGGGCACTGCCCTGGATGGATCAGCCCGGACAAGACGTGGGCCCGCTGCTCAACGCCTATCTCGAACGCCATCCCAACGACACCGCCGACCGCATCGAGACGGCCTATCGCCTCGCTGAGCAGGCCCACGCCGGGCAGTTGCGCAAGTCCGGTGAGCCCTATGTGACCCACCCCCTGGCTGTGGCCCACGTCGTGGTGGAGTTGGGGCTGGACGACGTTTCGGTCATCGCCGCCCTGTTGCACGACGCCATCGAGGACACCTCTATGAACTTGGCCGAGGTTGAGCAGCACTTCGGCAGCGAGGTGGCCTCGATCGTCGACAGCGTCACCCGGTTGGACCGGCTCAAGTTCAATACGCAGGAGGAGGAGCAGGCCGCCTCCATGCGCAAGATGCTGGTTGCTATTGCCAAGGATCTGCGGGTGCTGGTGGTGAAGCTGTCCGACCGTCTGCACAACATGCGGACGCTGGCCGCGCTGCCGCTGGAAAAGCAGCATCGGGTGGCTCGGGAGACGATAGACATCTACGCCCCGCTGGCCAACCGCTTGGGCATGCAGGACATGAAGCTCCAGCTAGAGGACCTAGCGTTCGCCGCCCTGCATCCCAAGCGCTACGCCGAAATCGATCGCATGGTGGCCACCCGGGCCCCCGAGCGCGACCTGTATCTCACCCAGGTTCTCTCCAGCGTTGAAGCCCGCTTGGCCGAGCTGGGCATCCCCGCTCAGGTAACCGGCCGGCCCAAGCACCTGTGGAGCATCTACGAGAAGATGATGACCAAGGATCGCAGCTTCGACGAGATCTACGACTTGGTGGGCATGCGGGTGATCGTCGACTCGGTGCGCGACTGCTACGCCGCCCTGGGATCCATTCACGCCACCTGGAAGCCGGTGCAGGGGCGGTTCAAGGACTACATCGCCATGCCCAAGTTCAACCTCTACCAATCGCTGCACACCACCGTGGTCGGGCCGGGGGGCAAGTCGCTGGAGGTCCAGCTCCGCACCAATGAGATGCACGCCCGAGCCGAGCAGGGGGTGGCCGCCCACTACAGCTACAAGGAGGGAACCACCATCGATGATCTGGCCTGGTTGGGCCGGATCATCGACTGGCAGCAGGAGACATCCGACGCCGTCGAGTTCTTGAGCAACCTCAAGACCGACCTCGACCACGACGAGGTCCAGGTGTTCACCCCCAAGGGCGACGTGGTGTCGCTGCCGATGGGGGCGATTCCCATCGACTTCGCCTACTCCATCCACACCGAGGTGGGCCATGCCTGTATCGGGGCCCGGGTCAACGGCCAGCTCGTGCCGCTGGACCGCGAGCTGCGACCTGGCGACATGGTGGAGATCTTCACCTCCAAGGTGGCCGACAAGGGGCCGTCGCGCGACTGGCTCGGCCTGGTGGCCTCGCATCGGGCCCGCAACAAGATCCGCCAGTGGTTCGCCCAAGCCCGGCGGGAGGATGCCATCAAGGCCGGCCGCGACGCGGTGGCCGCGGCCCTGCGTCGAGAGCGCCTGCCGGTGGCGAAGATCCTGTCGGGCGAAGAGCTGCTGCACGCGGCTACCGACATGAACTACCGCGATCTCGACACCTTGTTCGCCGCGGTGGGGGAGCGCCATGTGTCGGCCAAGGCGGTGGCCGAACGGGTGGCCGGAATGAGGGTGGAGCCCGCGGCGGAAGAGGAGCTGGACGATGATCTGGCTGCTGTCCCGTCGCCGTCGGTACTGCCCCGGCGCACCGATCAGCCGGTGGAGGTTGAGGGCCTCGACGATGTGCTGGTCAATCTGGCCCGCTGCTGCAAACCGGTTCCCCCCGACGAGATCATCGGCTTCGTTACCCGGGGCCGAGGGGTGTCAGTGCATCGTGCCGAGTGTTCCAACGCGGTTTCGCTGTCGTTCGAGCAGGGCGATCGGCTTATCGACGTGGATTGGAGCACCGAGCGCACCGGCGCTTACTGCGTAACCATTGAGGTCAAGGCGTTCGACCGAACCCGCCTGCTGCGGGATGTGGCCAATGCCCTGTCCACCGGATCGGTCAACATCCTGGCTTGTGAGACCCGCACCGGTGCCGACCACATCTCTGTGATGCGGTTTGATTTCGAGCTGAGCGACGGCACCCACCTCGACGCCCTCCTGCGCACCATCCGGGGCATCGAGTCGGTCTACAACGCCTACCGAGTCCTCCCCACCGCCACCGGCTCGTAGTTGTGCCCGAGTTGTTCCAAACCCCCAAGGGCTCGTAGTCGTGCCCGAAATGTTTCAAGCGCCCAAAGGAACTCGCGACATCCTGCCGCCTGAGTCAGAACGCTGGCAGGCTCTGGTTGCCGCATTCGCCGATGTGTTCGGACGGGCTGGCTATGGGCTGGTGCAGAACCCCATGTTCGAGGACATCGGGGTGTTCCAGCGCTTGGGCGAGGGCACCGAGGTGGTCCGCAAGGAGATGTACGACTTCTTCGACAAGGGCGACCGTCATATGGCCCTGCGCCCGGAAGGTACCGCCTCGGTGGTTCGGGCGTTCAACCAGCACCGGCCCACTGTCCCCTGGAAGGTGTGGTACCTCACCCCCTGCTTCCGTTACGAGGAGCCCCAGGCTGGTCGGTTCCGCCAGCACCACCAGGTGGGGGCGGAGGCCATCGGCTCAGCCGATCCCGACCTAGATGTGGAGGTCATCGCCCTCCAGCACGACTTCTATCGGGCACTCGGATTGAGCAGCCTGACGCTGCGGCTCAACTCCATGGGCAACCCTGGCGACCGGCAGGCCTACGCCGAAAAGTTGGCCGCCTGGCTGGACCAGCGGCTGGGCGACCTGGACGAGGCCGATCGGGCCAACGCCGCCGACCATCCATTGCGGGTGCTGGACTCCAAGCGGGAGCGCACCATGGCCGCGGTTGCCGATGCTCCTCTGATCACCGATCACCTCTCCGATGAGGCCACCGTCCACTTCGAGCGGGTGCAGGTCGGGCTGGACGCCCTAGGGGTGGACTACGAGATCGACCCCCGCTTGGTCCGGGGCTTGGACTACTACACCCACTCCACCTGGGAGTTCGCCGCGGGCGCCCTGACCTCGGCCCAGAACGCGGTTGGAGGCGGGGGGCGCTACGACGGATTGGCCGAGTCATTAGGGGGCAAGCCCGCTCCCGGCGTGGGTTTCGGCGCGGGCATCGAGCGCATTCTGCTTGCGGCCGACGCCGAGGACGCTCTCGCGGAGGCCTCCGGGGCAGTGGATGTGTTCGTGGTGGACGTGACCGGCGGCGACGCCGGGCGCGACCTCACCTTTGAGCTGCGCCGAAACGGCATCTCGGCGGACCGGTCGTTCGACGCCCGATCGATGAAAGCTCAAATGAAGGTGGCCGATCGGTCAGGTGCCCGGCTGGCCCTCCTGGTGGGCGAGGACGAGGTGGCAGCGGGCACTGTTACGCTACGCGACCTCCGCTCGGGAGGCGGTCAGTCCGCACTTCGCCGGGCCGATGTCGTGCCTGAGGTGGCTCAGAGGTTGGCGAAGGGGTGAAATAGCCGCAATGCGAACTGACTATTGCGGCGAATTGCGCGCCGACGACATCGGCCGAGAGGTATCGGTGTGCGGATGGGTGGACCGGCGCCGGGAGCACGGCGAGAATCTGGCGTTTATCGACCTGCGGGACCGCACCGGGGTGATCCAGTGCGTGGTTGACGAGCGCCACGACCTGCGCTCGGAATATGTGGTCCGCATCAGCGGCACGGTGCGGCCTCGGCCCGAGGGCACCGTCAACTCCAAGCTGGACACCGGCGAGGTGGAAATCGGCGACTGTCAGGTAGATGTTCTGTCGGCCGCCGAGCCCCCGCCGTTCCCTTTGCACTCCCGCACAGAGGTGGACGAGAACGTGCGCCTGCGCTACCGCTACGTCGACCTGCGGGGAGAGCGCCTCCAGCGCAACCTGGTGCTTCGGGCGACGGTCAACAGCGCCATCCGCCGCTCGATGGAGGCGCAGCGTTTCACTGAGATCGAGACTCCCATGCTGGTGGCCTCCACCCCTGAGGGGGCCCGCGACTTCGTGGTGCCGTCCCGTCTGCACCCCGGCCGCTTTTACGCCCTGCCCCAGTCGCCCCAGATCTTCAAGCAGCTCTGCATGGTGGGCGGACTCGACCGCTACTACCAGATCGCCCGCTGCCTTCGCGACGAGGATCTCAGGGCTGACCGGCAGTTCGAGTTCATGCAGCTCGACGCCGAGGCCAGCTTCGCGGGCCAAGACGAGGTGATGGCCTTCATCACCGAGGCAGTTGCCGCCGCGGTGGAGGCGGTCACTGGCACCCGTCCCGACGAACCCATCTTCATGACCTGGACCGATGCCATGGAGCGGTTCGGCTCCGACAAGCCCGACGTGCGCTTCGGCCTGGAGCTAATCGAGCTGACCGAGTTGTTCGAAGGTACCGAGGCCAAGGTCTTCCAGGTGGAGTGCGTCAAGGGCATCAACCACAAGGGGGGAAGCGAGAGCCTGGGCCGCAACGCCATCGACGAGCTCACCCGCAAATGCCAGCAGTGGGGGGCTAAGGGCCTGGCCTGGTTCCGGGTGGGCGACGACGGCGCGCTCGACGGCGCGTTGACCAAGTTCATGTCCGAGCAGGAGCAGGCCGCACTCGGTCCGGCCATGGGGGCGGAGCCCGGAGACTTGCTGTTGTTGATTGCTGACCGCCGCTCGAAGGTGCGCGACATCCTCGGCTTGCTTCGGTTGGAGCTGGGCCGACCGCCCGTCACCGAGGGAGGTCTGCACTTCGTGTGGGTCACCGACTTTCCGCTGTTCGAGTCCATCGACGACCAGGGCCGGCCCATTGCCGCCCACCACCCGTTCACCATGCCTCACGCCGACGACGTGGGCTTGCTGGACGGCTCGGGCGAGGATCTGTTGGCGGTGCGCTCCCAGGCCTACGACTTGGTGCTCAACGGCTGGGAGCTGGGTTCGGGCAGCGTGCGGATCCACCGGCCCGACATCCAACGGGCGGTGTTCCGGGCCCTTGGCATCAGCGACGACGAGGCCGAGACCCGATTCGGCTTTCTTCTCGACGCCTTCCGCTACGGTGCCCCGCCCCACGCCGGGTTCGCTTTCGGGATCGACCGGTTGGTGGCCATCCTGGCCGGAGAAGAGAACATTCGAGAAGTGATCGCCTTCCCCAAGACCCAGTCGGGCGCCGACCCGCTGTCCAACTCGCCCACCCCGATTGCCGACCGTCACCTCGACGAGCTCGGCTTGCGCGTGCTTCCGCCCCCCGCCGCTGCCGGGTAGGCAGATGGAGCGCCACAGCCGGGTCGGATGGCGATGAGCGACGATCTGTTTGCCGCCGCCGCGGCTGAGCGCCTGTCCAAAACTGCGCCCCTGGCCGATCGGCTCCGACCCCGGAGCCTGGACGAGTTAGTCGGCCAGGAACACCTGCTCGGCCGGGGCAAGCCGCTTCGCAGGCTCATCGAGTCGGACCGCTTGTCGTCGGCCATCTTGTGGGGGCCGCCGGGCACCGGCAAAACCACTATCGCCCGGCTGGTGGCCGGTACCACCGCTCGGGCCTACATCCAGCTCTCCGCGGTGACGGCCACCGTCAAGGATGTGCGGGAAGTGATCGCCTCGGCCCGCGACCGCCTCGGCCAGCACGATCAGGGCACAATCCTGTTCCTCGACGAGGTGCACCGGTTCAACCGGGCCCAGCAGGACGCTTTGCTGCCCGCAGTGGAGTCTGGGCTCATCACCCTGATCGGGGCGACCACCGAGAACCCGTACTTCGAGGTGAACCCGCCGCTGCGGTCCCGCTCCACCCTGTTCCGCCTCGAACCCCTCGACGGCGATGCGCTGGACGAACTGCTGCGCCGGGGGCTGGTGGCTGAGGGCGCAGAAGCCGATGACGATGCCTTGGATCACCTGTCGATCCAGGCTGCGGGAGACGGCCGCCAGGCCCTGACCAGCCTGGAGGTGGCCGTGGCCCTGGCGTCAGCCCAGGACAACGATCCTCCCCGCGTCACCCTGTCCGACGCCGAGAACGCCCTGGGGGCGAGCGCGGTCCGCTACGGCCGCGACGAGCACTACGACATCATCAGCGCGTTCATCAAGAGCCTGCGGGGATCCGACCCCGACGCCGGGCTGTACTGGCTTTCACGAATGCTGGAGGCGGGGGAGGATCCCCGGTTCATTGCCCGCCGGATGGTGATTCTGGCCTCTGAGGACATCGGCATGGCCGACTCCCAGGCCTTGGTGGTGGCCGACGCCGCCGCCCGGGCGGTGGAGTACGTCGGCCTGCCCGAAGCTCAGCTCAATCTGGCCCACGCGGTGGTGTATCTGGCCACCGCCCCCAAGTCGAACACGGTCACCACTGCGTTGGGAAGGGCCCGGGCCGACGCCGGCGACGGCAGCGGTGAGGTGCCGTCCCACCTCCGAGACGCCCATTACCCGGGGGCGGCCGGCCTAGGGCACGGCGCAGGCTACGTGTATCCTCATGATGATCCCCAGGGCTGGGTGAGCCAGCAATATCGCCCCGATCGCTTTGAGGATCAGCGCTATTACCATCCTTCACAACACGGTGCCGAAAGGGAGATTGGCCGGAGAATGATGGATCGGAAAACAGACACCAACGACAGCGAGGAGAGCTGATGCCCAAGCGACTCGTGTGGTTTGCCGCCGGGGCTGGTGCCGGCGCGGCCGGAGCGTCGTATGTGCGCCGCAAGCTGCGTCAGGCCGCCCAGCGAGCGGTTCCCATCAGGCCGAGTTCTGGTGCCAGCGCCCGCGTCAAGGCGGCTGCCTCTGAAGCCCGGGCCGCTTTGGCCGAGGGGACTGCTGCGGTCCGGCGCTATCGGGCCGAGATCGCCCGTCGGGCCCTCGACGATCCGCCGGGTCGATAGGAAGGCGTCTTGACCCCCAAGCGAGCTCAGGAGATCCGCAACGCATTCACCTCCTTCTTCGGCGAGCGGGGCCACGCCGTGCTGCCGTCGGCCAGCCTCATTCCCCGCGATCCCACGGTGTTGTTCACCGTGGCCGGGATGGTGCCGTTCAAGCCCTACTTCCTCGGCGAGGAGGCGTCCCCCCATCCCCGGGCCGTAACCGTCCAGAAGTGCGTGCGGGCTGGCGGCAAGCACAACGACCTCGACGAGATCGGCCGCACCCGTCGCCATCTCACCTTCTTCGAGATGCTGGGCAATTTCAGCTTCGGCGACTACTTCAAAACCGAGGCCATCGACTGGGCCTGGGAGTTCGTAACCGAGGGTCTGGGCTTCGACCCCGATCGGCTGTGGATCACCGTCCACCTCAGCGACGATGAGGCCGCGGAGATCTGGCGGGACGTGGCCGGGGTGTCTCCCGACCGAATCCAGCGGATGGACGAGGACAATTACTGGCGCATGGCCGATACTGGCCCGTGCGGCCCCTGCTCGGAGATCTTCTTCGACAAGGGGCCGGAGTTCGGCCCCGACGGCGGCCCGGCTCACGGCGGGGATGAGAGGTTCCTGGAGTTCTGGAACCTGGTGTTCATGCAGTTCGACCAGCGGCCCGACGGCCAGGTTCCCCTGCCCAAACCCAGCATCGACACCGGGGCCGGCTTGGAGCGGATTCTCACCCTGATCCAGGGGGTGGAGTCGGTATTCGACATCGACGAGATGGCCGAATTGGTGGGCGAAGCCTCCGCGGTGACCGGCGTGAAGCTCGGTGCGGCCGAGCACAGCGACGTCACTCTGCGGATACTGGCTGAGCACGCCCGCACCATGACCTTCCTCATCTCCGATGGAGTGTTCCCTTCCAACGAGGATCGGGGCTACGTGCTGCGCCGCATCATGCGCCGCGCCATCCGCCGGGCCTACATGCTCGGGGTCACCGAGGTGGTTACCCCCAAGTTGGTCGAGAAAGTGGTCGACATCATGGGCCCGGACTATCCCGACATCGCGGCCAACCACAGCTTCGTTCGAGATGTGGTGGCCCGCGAGGAGGAGGGCTTCCGGACCACTCTCGCCCAGGGATCCCAGATCTTGGACGACGCCCTCGACCGCCTGGTTGAAGACGAGGCCTTGCCCGGCGACCTGGCCTTCCTCTTGCACGACACCTATGGCTTCCCGGTCGAGGTCACCGAGGAGACAGCCCGGGAACGGGGAGTGGCAGTAGACCGTGCTGGTTTCGACCAGCACATGGAGGGCCAGCGCTCCCGAGCCCGCGAGGACTTCGACGCCCGGCACGCCACCGCGGCCGACGTTTCGTCCTATGCCGCGCTGGTAGCCGAACACGGTCCCACCGAGTTCATCGGCCGGGATTTCGACACCACCGAAGCGGTGGTATTGGCCATCACCGACGATGGCATTGTCTTGGACCGAACCCCGTTCTATGCCGAGGCCGGTGGCCAGGTGGGCGACACCGGCACCATCACCTCACCCACCGGACGAGCCGAGGTGTCCGACACCACCTATGTGGTGCCCGATCTCCATCTGCACCATGTGACGGCCATCGACGGTCAGATCACCGTCGGACAGACGGTGATAGCAGCTATCGACGCCGACCGCCGGGCCGCCATTCGACGCAACCACACGGCGACCCACCTTCTGCACTGGGCGTTGAAGGAGACCTTGGGCGACCACGTCAAGCAGCAGGGTTCGCTGGTGGCCGACGACCGGCTGCGCTTCGACTTCACCCACTTTGAGGCACTGACGCACGAGCAGATTGCCGAGATCGAGCGGCTAGCCAACGCCGACATCCTGGACAATCCCGCCACCCGCAACTATGAGACGTCGATGGCCGAGGCCACCGAGGCCGGGGCCATCGCCTTTTTCGGCGACAAGTACGGCGACCGGGTGCGGGTGCTCGAGGCCGGGCCGCACTCCATCGAGCTGTGCGGAGGCACCCATGTGCGGGCTTTGGGCGACATCGGTCCGGTCAAGATCATCTCTGAGGGCTCGATCGGGGCCAATATCCGTCGCATCGAGGCGGTGAGCGGCACCCGCCCAGTCGAAATGCTCACTGAGCGGGAACAGGTGTTGGCCCAGGCGGCTGAGCGCTTGGGCGTGCCCATCGATCAGCTGTTGGCGGGGGCCGACAAGCGCATGGCCGAGATCAAGAGCCTCCGAGCCGATCTGGCCGAGCTGCGCAAGGCGGCATCGTCTGATCAGTCGGGGGATTTGGCCCAGGAGGCCGTCGACGGGGTGGTTGTGGCCGCAGTCGATGGGTTGGACCGAGGGCAGTTGCGCGACCTCGCCATTGCCACCCGAGATCGCCCCGGCGTGAATGCCGTCGTCCTCGGGGCCGCTCCCGAGGGAGGCGGGGCGGCCCTGGTTGCCGCGGTGGCCGCCGACTGCGACCTGAACGCGGGCGAGTTGATCGCCGAAGCGGCTGCCACCATAGGCGGTGGCGGAGGCCGAGACGCCAAGTTGGCCATCGCCGGCGGCCGGGATCCGTCGCGGCTGGCAGAAGCCCTCGACCAAGTGCGAGCCGCCGCTGGCATTGGCGGCTGATGGGGGCAAGGGCGCTGGGCATCGACCTCGGCGAGCGCCGCATCGGAGTGGCTGTTTCCGACGCTGAAGGCCGGGTGGCCACTCCCGTCACCGTCATAGAGCGCTCTGGCAGTCGAAGCCGAGACCACCAGCGGATCTCCGAGCTGGTTGCCGAGTATGAGGCCGGGGTGGTGGTGGTGGGCCTTCCCCTCTCGCTGGACGGCAGCGCCGGTCCGGCCGCTAAGGCCGCAGAGCAAGAAATCGGGGAGCTGGAGGCTGCGCTGGCCGTGCCGGTATTGACCCACGACGAGCGGTTCACCACCGCCATTGCCGAGCGGGCTCTGGCCGAGTCGGGGCTTAGCGGCAAAGCCCGCCGCCAACGGGTTGACATGGTGGCCGCGTCGGTCATTTTGCAGAGCTGGCTGGACGCTCCTGAACGGAAATCCCCGTGATTGATGGCAGCGCGTCGCAGAGCTGGCTGGACGCTTCCGGCTCGAAGGGCCAGCGATGAGCGACGATCCGAAGGGGGGCTACCAGCCGCCGGTGATCTTGTCGGAGGGCGATGATCCGCAAGACTGGGACTGGTTGCCTCGGAGAACCTCCACCCTCACCCGGGTCGTCATCCTGCTGGGCCTGTTGGGCGTGGTTGTGCTGATTGCCTCGCTGTTGATCAAGGGTTGGATCGACGACCGGCTCGACCCCCCCGGTGAGGAGGGTCCGGAATTGGTGGTCAGCATTCCCCAAGGGGCGTCGATCAACGACATCGCCCGTATTCTCGAAGACGAGGGTGTGGTGCCCAACTCCACGGTGTTCCGCTACTACCTGCGCTACAAGGACGCCGGTGACTTCCAGGCCGGCAACTACATCCTGAATGAGAATATGGCGGTATGGCGGGCCAAAGACGTGCTCTTGGCCGGTCCCGCCTCCGGGCCAGTGGAGGATTCCTTGCGGGTGTTGGTGCCCGAAGGCCTCACACTGGTCCAGATGCAAGGCCAGTTGTTGGATCAGCTTCCCACCTTCGACGCCGATGAGTTGGCCCGCGCCCTGGCCTTCCCGCCCTTGCGATCCGACTATCAGCCGCCCACCAGCACGTTGGAGGGAATGCTCTTCCCCGATACTTATCTGCTCGACGCGGCAACCGCCGAAGACGAGGCCGCCCTCGTTGTCCGCATGATCAACCAGTTCGACCTTGTGGCCGATGAAGTGGGACTGGATGCCGCTCCCGAAACGGTGGGTCTGAGCCCCTACGAAGTCGTCATCGTGGCCTCGCTGATCGAAAAGGAGGCCCTCATCGACGAAGACCGGGCCAAGATAGCCCGGGTGATCTACAACCGGTTGGGCCTGGAAATGCCGCTCCAGATCGACGCCGCGGTGCGCTACGCGCTGAACAAGCCCTCCGAGCCGTTGACCTTGTCGGACCTGAGAGTGGACAATCCCTACAACGTGTACAACCGAACCGGATTGCCGCCCGGTCCAATCGCCGCTCCCGGTCGGGCGTCGCTGGAGGCGGCGGTGAACCCTGCCGACGGCTTCTGGCAGTTCTACGCCCGCACCGACGATCCCGTGCCCGGGGCCCACACCTTCAGCGTCACCTTCGAGGAGCACGAAGAAGCGGTGGCCATCTGCCAGGAGAGAGACCTGGGATGCTGACCGCCATAGCCTGCGGAGAACGGAGCTTGAGGTGCTGACCCCTATCGGGGTACCTCCCGGCACGGAGGTGGCAGCCGGGGTGATCGGCTATCCGGTACGGCACTCCCTGTCCCCGACGATCTGCCAGGCCGCGTTCGACGAGTTGGGCTTGGATTGGGTCTACGCGGCATTCGAAGTGCTCCCCGGTGATGCCGGTCAGGCGCTTGACCACATGCGAGAACGAGACATGGCCGGTTTATCGGTGACCATGCCCCACAAAGCCGACGTGGCCGCTGCGGTGGACGAGCTGAGCCCGGCAGCCGCGGCCTTGGGAGTGGTGAACTGCGTGAGCCGAGATGGCGCTCGGCTCGTCGGCCACAACACCGATGGCGCCGGATTCTGCGATGCCCTGCTGGCGGAGGGGGTGGATCTGGCCGGGATCGACTGCGCGGTATTGGGCGCAGGCGGGGCCGCCCGGGCAGTAGTGGCCGAACTGGCCCGCCGAGGGGTTGGAGAGGTGGCGGTGATCGCCCGTCGGCCTGAGGCAGCCGCATCCGCCGCAGCGTTGGCCGGATCGGTGGGAAGCACGGCTGGCTTGGCCGATGTGGGGCGGTATCGCTTGGTGGTGAACGCCACCCCGGTCGGAATGGCCGAAACCGAGGGTGCTGGCGAGCTGCCTCTTGATCCCGACCTTCTCCATGTCGGCCAGCATGTAGCCGAATTGGTCTACAACCCGCTCCACACCCCGCTGTTGACTGAATGCCACCGCCGAGGCGTGGGCGTGTCCACGGGGGTGGGGATGCTGGTACACCAGGCCGCCCACGCCGTTCGGATATGGACCGGTTCCGAGCCACCGGTGGATGCCATGACCGCCGCGGCCACCGCGGCGCTCCAGGGCAGATGAGCCCAGCGGTCGAAGGCAGGCCGTGAGCAAAGCGGCGATGGTGATCGCCGGGCTGGCCATCGGCTTCGTCGCCGGTCGGCGCCTTCTCCCGGTCCTCTGGAAGTTCCAAGTGCGCAACAGCCGATCTTTGCGGGTGATGGTTACCGCGCTCACCGCCCTGCCCCTGGGCATCGCGGGCGGCCTAATGGGCACCACCTGGGATGTGATCCCAGTATGGGTGCTGTTCGTCGCCTTGGCGGGAGTCACCACCGTAGATCTGTTCCACTACCGCATCCCCAACGCCATTGTGTTCCCCGCCGTGCTGGTTCTGCTGTCGCTTATGACCCTCATCTCGCTGCTGCGACACGAGCCGGGCGCCATCGGGCAGGCGTTTGCCGCTGCCGGACTCTATGGCGGCATCATGGCCATCCTGCACTCGGCATCAGGGGGCAGTCTCGGGTGGGGTGACGTGAAACTGGCTCTGCCGGTGGGCCTGGTGCTCGGATGGGTGGGTTCCGGTTACGGCCAGTCGTTGTTGGCCGTGCTGTTGGCCTTGGGTTTGGCCTCGCTTATCGGGGCGGTCATGGGCGTGATCGTGTGGGGAATCCGGAAGTGGGGAGTCGAGCTCCTGCCCGACCCCTTAGCCGATCCCGACAACCCCCGCCCCACGGTATTCCCCTTCGCTCCGTCGATGGCGGTCGCAGCCGCAGCCATCGTCCTCGCACTGCCGGCAACGAGTTGACCGTTGGCAGTGCCAAGCCCATTGGGACAATCGCCGGGGAAAGTAACTGCCCGCAAGGAGCCAAACCGCCCCCATTAGTATCGCGTTGTGGAAAGTAGGCCCCATGTGGCCCTCATCGGGATGATGGGGTCGGGGAAGTCGACGGTGGGCTTTTGGCTGGCCCGCTCAGAGGGGCTGCGGTTCGTAGACCTCGACGCGGCTATTGAAGAGCGCCAAGGTCGCTCGATCTCTGAGATTTTTGACGCTGACGGCGAGGGCCGCTTCCGCGATTTTGAGCAGGAAGAGTTGGCCCAATGCCTGGAATCCCCAGAGCAGTTGGTGATCTCTTGCGGCGGAGGGGTCGTTCTGCGGCCCGACAATCGGGCGATGCTGAAGGATCGGTCATGGGTTTGCTGGCTGCGGGCCACCATCGACACGCTAGGACATCGAGTCCGCTCCGGCGACAGCCGTCCGCTGTTAGGCGGCGACCCAATCGCCGACCTCACGGCTATCAGCTCCGCCCGGTCGGAGCTCTATGCCGAGACGGCTCACGAGATAGTGGATGTGGACGGTCTGGAGGCCGAGCAGGTGGCAGAGCAGATCAGACGAGTCTGGCCCCGGCCGGTGTCGACCCCATGACGGCCGAGACTGGCCCCACCGACGCGATCCGGGTCCCCGTCGATCTGGGGGAGCGGTCCTATGACGTCTGGGTCGGCCCCGGTGTCCGCCATCGCCTGCCCGAGGTGATTCCCCGCCAAGTGAGCCGGGTTGCCGTGGTCACCCAGGCGGCGGTGGCCGATGCCGGGATCACCGTGGATCCCGGTGTCGAGCACCGGGTGTTCATCACCGACAACGGCGAGCACATCAAGACGCTGGGCGCGGTGGAGGATCTGTGCCGGGAATTCGCCCGGTGGGGCCTCACCCGACGCGACGCGGTGGTGGCCGTGGGCGGAGGAGCGGTCACCGATCTGGGCGGGTTCGCCGCTGCGGTATACCACCGGGGCATACGGGTGGTGTTCGTGTCCACCACCTTGCTGGGCCAGATCGACGCCTCTGTCGGGGGCAAGACCGGTGTGAACCTCCCCGAGGGAAAGAACTTGGTGGGCGCCTTTTGGCAGCCCTCCGCGGTGCTGTGTGACACCGAGGTGCTCGACACCCTGCCCCCCGAAGAGATGCGATCGGGATTGGGAGAGATGGCCAAGTACCACTTCATCGCCGACGCCAACCTGAATTCCCTGAGCCTGCCTGAGCGCATCGCCCGCTGTGTGGAGATCAAAGCTGAGGTGGTGGCCGCCGACGAGCACGAGTCCGGCCGCAGGGCGGTGCTCAACTACGGACATACCCTGGCCCACGCCCTGGAAGCCCACGGACAGTACGACCTCCGCCACGGCGAAGCGGTGGCGGTCGGGCTCGTTTACGCCGCCGAGTTGGCCCATCGCATTGGGCGCATCGACGCCCAACGGGTGGCCGAGCACCGCCGAGTGGTCGGCGGCTACGAACTGTCTACCAGCCTGCCCGAAGGCGCCGATGCCGATGTCCTCGTCACCCTGTTCCAGCGCGACAAGAAGGCGGTGGACGGGGTGACCTTCATGTTGGACGGCCCCGATGGCATCCAGCCCGTCACTGGGCTGGAATCTTCCCTGCTGCGCGAAACACTGGAGGCCGTCCGATGAAACGCATCCCCGTTGGCCGGGAGGTTCCAAGATGAGCCAATTGATCCTTCTCCTTTCGGGTCCGAACTTGAACTTGCTGGGCGATCGCGAGCCCGAGGTGTACGGCACCGACACCTTGGACGACCATGCGGCCACTGCGTCCGCTGCGGCCGATCGCCACGGGATCTCCATTGAGCACCACCAGTCCAACGACGAGGCTGCCCTGATCGACCACATCCACCAGGCCAGGGGCAGGTGCGCGGCCGTCATCATCAACCCCGGCGCATTCACCCATTACTCCTGGGCCATCCACGACGCACTGGCCGCCTTCGAAGGCCCGGTGGTCGAGCTTCACCTGTCCAATCCCAACGCCCGGGAGCCGTGGCGCCACACCTCGGTTGTCAGCCCGGTGGCCACCGGCACCATTGTGGGCTTCGGCGGCCACGGCTACGAGCTGGCCGTTGAGGCAGTGGCCCGCCTGCTGGCATGACCGACTCTCCAGCCCTCGTCCCCATGGATGTCGCCGGGCGGTCGGAGAGGGTTCGAGCCGCGGTGGCCGAGGCGGAGTGCGACGCGCTGCTAGTTGCCAACCTGGTCAATGTCCGCTACCTCACCGGGTTCACCGGCTCGGCCGGTCTGGTCTGGCTCGGCGCCGACGAGCTGGTGCTGGTGACCGACCGCCGCTACGCCGAGCAGGCTGAGTCTGAAACCAATCGGGCTGGCGTGGAGATCCGAATCGAGATCACCAACGACGCCCCCAAGGAAATACTGGCCGCGGCCGCCACCGGCGCGGGTCGAGTCGGCTTGGAGGCGGCCTCGGTGAGCTGGGCCACCCAGCGCCAGTACGCCGAGTGGTTCAGCGCTGAGCTGGTGCCCACCACCGGTGTGGTGGAGCAATCCCGACAGATCAAGGACGACGGCGAACTCGATCGGATGGCGAAGGCGGCCGCCATCGCCGATGCCGCGTTGGCCGAAGTTCGCCCCATGATGGCCGACGGCCCCTCCGAGAAGGAAGTGGCATTGGCGTTGGACACTGCCTTTCGACGCCGGGGGGCAGAAACGAGCGCCTTCACCACCATCGTGGCCGCGGGCCCGAATGCCGCTCTGCCCCACATCAGGCCCACCGAGCGCCCCATCGGGTCGGGCGAGCTGGTGATTGTGGACATGGGCGCGGTGGTCGACGGCTACCGCTCCGACATGACACGCACCATGGCGGTGGGTGAGGCCGATCACGAGGCCAAAAGGGTGTTCGAGACCGTGAGGGACGCCCAGCAACTCGGGGTGGAGCAGGTGGCCCCCGGCACTCCCGTCTCCGATGTGGACAAGGCCTGTCGGGATCGCATCGAAGCCGACGGTTGGGGCGATGCCTTCGTCCACGGCACCGGCCACGGTGTGGGGCTCGACATTCACGAACAGCCCTGGGTGCGGGCCACCGCCACGGAGGTACTGGAGGTGGGCCAGGTGATCACCGTGGAGCCCGGGATCTATCTTCCCGGATTCTGCGGGGCCCGGGTAGAGGACACCGTGGTTGTGACCGAAGACGGCGCCCGACGGCTGACCCGCTCGCCCAAGACGCTCGCTGTGGCCTGATCGTTCTGGGTGGGTCAAACTTTGGCCATGCCCACGATCACCACCAACGATCTCAAGAACGGCATGACGCTGAACCTCGACGACGGCCTGTTCAACGTGGTCGAGTTCCAGCACGTCAAGCCGGGCAAAGGCGGGGCGTTCGTGCGCACCACCCTGAAGAACGCCCGCACCGGCGCCGTGCTCGACCGCACGTTCCGGGCAGGGGAGAAGGTGGAGCGGGCCAACATCGACCGCCGGGAGATGCAATACCTGTACTCCGACGGCGAGAGCTTCGTGTTCATGGACAGCGAGACCTACGAGCAGCTCCACGTGGGCGCCGACGTGCTGGGCGACGCGGTCAACTATCTGGTGGAGAACAACTCGGTGATCCTTGGCATGTTCGGCACCGAGATCGTGGGCACCGACCTGCCCGCCGCAGTGGAGCTGGACATCGCCCAAACCGAGCCCGGCGTCCAGGGCGACCGGGTGTCGGGGGCCACCAAACCGGCCACCTGCCAGACCGGTCTGGTGGTGCAGGTGCCTCTGTTCTTGAACCCGGGCGAGCGGATCAAGGTGGACACCCGCAGCGGCGAATACATCAGCCGGGCTTGAGCATCCCGGCGCCCTCGACAACTCCTCGGTGACAAATGAGTTCGCCCGATCCGCTGGTTGCCGGGTCACAGCGCCGCCAAGTGAGGGAACGGGCGCTGGGCCTGCTCTATGAGGCCGAGACCAAGGGCGTGGACATGGCTGAGCTGCTGGCCGACCAAGAATTGCCTCTCGACCCCTACGCCCACACGCTGGTGAGCGGGGCGGCCGAGCACCAAAACGAAATCGACGTCCGCTTGGAGGAGTTCTCCGAGCGATGGCCGGTAGCCCGGATGCCGGCACTCGATCGGGCCATTCTGCGCTTGGCCAGCTTTGAGCTCGCCCACAGCACCGATATCTCTGTGGCAGTGATCATCAACGAAGCAGTGGAGTTGGCCCACGAGTACTCCACTCCGGCCTCCGCGGGGTTCATCAACGGCCTTCTGTCGCAGGTGGCTGCCGTCGTCCGCCCATCCGGGCAGGGCTAGCTGCGAGAGTTGCAGAATCGGCACCTTTGAGAAGGAGGTCTGGGCAACAGGGGGACCTCAGGAACAGGGGATCAGGGGCTGTCGGGTTTTGAGGTGCTGGGCGGCGGGGGTGTGTTGGGCTTGGACGCGCCGGATGTAGAGGGCGGCAGTTTTGGGACTGTGCCATCGGCCTGCGAGCATGAGGCCGCTCATGTTGATGCCCGAGGCGGCGAGGTCTTGGGCCATGCCCACGCGCAGGGAGTGGGTAGATATGTTGGCGGTGTCGATGCCGGCGTCTCGGGCTGCTGCTTTGATGCGGCGGCGGGCGGTGCTGGGCGAGAAATCGAATATGCGGGCATCGGGGTCGGCGCCTGCTTTTCTCAGGCGGGCGAGGGCTTGCGATGCGTACTCGGAAATGGCAACGGCGGCGCCTTCGCCGTTCTGGTCGGTTTTGGAGCGGCGGATCCATATGGTGTCCAGTCCGCCGTCAGGTGGGTGGTCGATGTCGTTCCAGGTGAGGGCGAGGAGTTCGCTACAGCGCAGCAAAGCGTTGTGGCCGACGGCGAGCATGGCGATGTCGGCGTCGGCGCGTTCTCGTGCCTGTTCGGGGGTCTCTAGCCGGCCGCCGGGCTGGTTGCGCCTCGGAGCAGAGACGGCGGCTGCGATCCGTTGTATGTGCTCTCGGCGCAGCGGGCTTGCCTGGCGGGCGGTGATGCCCCGTTCAGCGGCATCTCGGGCCAGCCCGGCCAAAAGCAGCCGAACCCGGTGGTCGCGGGCAGGGTTGGCGCCGACGCGGCTGCGGAGCTTGTAGGCCACCGCGGCTAGATAGGTGCGCAGGGTGGCCGGTTTCTTCCCCTCCATGTAGAGGTCGGCCAGCCAGCGCTGGATGTTCTTGACGGTGGCCTTCGCGACTTTTTGGCCATTTGCGGCCGCCCAGCGGGCCCAGCTGTTCCAACCGGTTCTATAGGTCTTGTGGGTGTTGGCGGAAAGCGCTGCGGTCTCGGCCTGGGCTATCAGTTCGTCCAAGCAGCAAAAGGCCAGGCCGGCATCGCTGTTCGCTGTGCCATGCGAACACATGTGGCTGGGGGGGGTGCTTCATCGCCGTTTTCCTAGCCGATGCCTGATGCGTTTTTCCAGCCGGAAACCGTCGAGATCCGCCGAGCAAAAGGTGGCCTCACATGACGGATAATTGCCTTTACTGGCTAGTTCAATCTGGCGGCGCGTGTCAACCCGATCTTGGAGACTTCCCGGGGGCGAGGCCGGTGCCTGACGGTCGATCAAAGGGTTTACCTGGGGGAACAGAAGGCGGTTCTATCGACTGAATTCGCCGGGGCAACAGGCTTCGCGCCCGTGCTCCAGCTTTGGCAGCCACGGCCATGTGGTAGTTCGAGCGGCCACTGCACCGTCAGCCGCCCCCTTGAGCCAGTGCCGAGCCTGTCTGCCGCGACCAATTGAATTCCCTGCTCTGGCGCGGTTCTAGCGGCCACTGCGCCGCGCTTTGGTGACGCGGATCGGGGTTCGAACGCGGCGGATAAAGGCAATTGTCCGCCGAATACCAGATCGGGGCTTCCTAATGAAACGACTCCGCCCGAAGAGGGCCGCCAAGATGGCCGCATTTGCCAAGCGCCCGAGCCGGAAACTGCTTTTGGCCTTTCTGTCGATGCTGCTGGTGGCGGGCGGCCTTGTGTTCGCGCTGCCCGACACAACGCCCGCCGCCGACGCCCATCCTCCGTGGACGGAGCCCTACACCTATAACGTCACAATCGGGAAGACCCGCGAGGTTCCGGTTTACGAGTGGGTGACCGAGAAGGTACGGGTGCAACCGTTCTGGGAGAAGTACACCCAGCGCTTCCCCTGTGAGACGGTCATAATCGGCGGCGAGGTCGGTACCTATTGCCCGCCGCCAAAAACCTCGTGGCGACAAGTTTACAACTACAAAACGGTGTCCAAAAAAGTGCAGACCGGCACCAAGACCGAGGTCTATTTCGTCACCGAGACCAGGACCGGAACCCGCACGGTCCACGACCCCCACTATGAGCCACCCCCGACCCCGAAGCCCACGGCCAAGCCGACGCCGAAGCCCGACCCCACGCCCGACCCCACGCCCGACCCTGATCCCCCGCCGACCACCAGGGTTGATCCGCCCCCCAAACCGGGCGGCAACGGCGGCGGCAACGGCGGCGGCAATGGTGGCAACGGTTGCAAGCCGGGCGAGCATCCCAACGGGAACACCTGCCACGCCGACCATGCGAAGTGCGCGGCCGGTAAGTACGAAGACGAGAGGGTAACGGTCTACGGCCACGTTCGCGATAGCCACGGGGATGTATCGGTTCCCGGCTGCGACACCCGGCCGGTGCCGGTCATATGCCCCACAGGCCAATACGCACCACCTCTGCAAGAGAACCCGCAAGTCTATCAAAGCAATGACGGAAGTTTCAGACTTGTTGTTAATCCACTGATTGCAAGAGCCGAAGGTAGGATAGCTTTTGCAGCAAAATGGGATAAAAGAAGCGATAACTGCTACGAACCAGTGCTAAAGAACCCCACTGGAGCAAATTTGAGAGCCATATATGAGAAAGCTCAGGAGTTTTGGGACAACACCGCGGAAGCGACCAGGGCGGCTTTTCGGACTGCTGCCGGTGAAGTTGTTGCTGCGTACAAGGCGGCTAACGACTTTGCCTATGGCGTATTGTGCGATTCACCATTAGACCTAGGAGCGCATTTCACTGTTGGTGCTGGAGGCTCTGCTGCTGGACGAGAAGTAGCGAGAGCGGCGGCAACCCGAATAAGCACAAGAGCGGCGGCAGTCGCTGCGGGTATAAGTACTACAGGCATTGGTGCCTTAGTTCATATATCAGTTACATTGGCTTGCGCGGCTGAAAATGCAGTAAGGGAGGATGATTCCGATTCGGTTCCTGATCCTGTTTCTGGTTTGTCTGCGAGTGCGGGGGTGGGGGAGATTGCGGTTTCATGGTCGGCCTCGGCCACGACGCCCGAAGATGGTTTCGGCTATCGGTTGCAGTGGAAGCTCACGACTCAGGCGTGGGGTGACGCCGCTATGGGGTCCGAGGATTTGGACCACGGCTCGGATTTGGCGACCTCTTACACGATCACCGGGCTTGTGAACGGCTCGGCCTACGACGTGCGGGTGGCCGCGTTCAACGCCAACGGCGTCTCAACGTGGATCACCGGCCAAACCACCCCCACAGCCCCCAAGCCCGAGGCCAAGCCTTCTTTGGCGTTCGACTCTGTGTCGTGCGAGTCGTCGGGTTCGGGCTGGGTCATCTCGGTTACTTGGAGCAAGACCCCCGAGACCCTGAAGCCGGACATCTGGGCGAGCGAGGCGAAGAACCGCGGCCACCGCGGCCGCCAAACCGCGGTTGCGGGCACCTCGACGACGTTCGACGTGCCGAACGCCGGTTGGTACCAAGTCGGAATGCAGGCCAAGCTCGCCGGAAACAAAAAAGTGGGCGACAGCGAGCCGGTGCGCTGCCGATAGAACCGCGCCTCCGCAAAACCCGAGACCGCCGGGGCCGCCCTGGGCGCTGTGGTGGCCCTGAGGCCCGCTGTGGGGCTGTGGCCGCCCTGGGGCCGCTGTGGTGATCGCCCGCCCCTCGGGGCCTTCAGCGGCGCTGTGGGCGCTTCCAGCTCCCGCCCGCGCCGCCCCCCGGACCTATAAACCGCCCCCAGCCCCAGCGCAGCGCCCCCGGCCCCCTCCGGTGTTAGCCCCGGTGTTACACCCCACCCCCGAAACCCGCCCCCGGAGCCGAGCGCCAGCGTCGATCCCCGGCGGCCGCTGGGGTGGCTCTCAGCTCCCCCGGCCAGCTCCCCTCGGTTGCGGTAGCGGCGCTGTGGGCGTTCTGGGCAGCGGCCCGGCCCGATTCAAGGTGTATGGTGGGGGGCATGAAGTACGAAAACCCCCCACCACACACCGATGACGATACTAGTTTGGGTGTTGCTGAAGAACCAGGGGCTATAGGGTCTAAGTCGTCTTTTCCAAGCCTGTTGGTGTTTGGCCTTGTGTCAGGCTGCTCTTGGGGCATTAGCAGGTTGTTCGATGCCTCTACGGGGTTGTGGGTTTTAGGTGGGCTGGCAGTTTGTAGCGCTTTGGTGACTGTAGCCATCTGGTGTTTTGCCTCACGTCGTTCCTGAGGATCAAGGGGCGGTCTTGCAGACCGCTTGGAGTTGCTGAGATTCTCCGCTAGTTGGACGCTGCCGTGGTCAGGCTTGTTGGCGAGTCGGGTGTTTGCCCTTTCCCTCCGATATGGGTGGGCTTCGTCTTGGTTCCCTATCTGCCCTGCGGTGGGGCTACGCCATGCCCAGGGGTAGTCATTCCGACCCCGTGGTGGCCCTGGCGCTCAGCCTCGGGGCGTGCCTGCCCGAGCACGAGCCGCCGCCGACCCCGCAGGCCGACCCCGCCAGCGGCGGTTTAGCGGATCAAGGGGGTACCTAAGTAGGGGTCAAACCCCGTAACTCGCCGCTGAGAGGCCAAAAACAGGCCCGATCCGGGCCGGATCGGGCGGGCAAGCCCCCAGCGGCCCGCTGACCTGCTCGACTACGCAGACAAGATCCGCGCCCGGATGCCCGCCCCCTGGCAGGTTGCCGATGCCCACAAGTGGGCCGACCGAATACGCCGCGACATGGGATGGCCCACCACCACAGCCGCCCCCGAACCCCCAACCCCGGACCACGGCGCTGACACCGCGAGCTGAGCCCCCAGGGCTGCCCTCGGGGCCACCAGCTCTCCCCAGGGCCTCACACAGCGCCCAGGGCTGCCCTCGGGGCCACCAGCTCGCCCCAGGGCCTCGGCCCGATTCAAGGTGTATGGTGGGGGGCATGAGCTATCACAACCCCCCACCACACCCCCACGACGATACCTCCTCGGAAGCCATCGAAAACCCGCTGAGGCTACGGTTCGTGTTCTGGCCCATGCTCACTCTCATGTCGGGCTGGATAATTTTCGGCTGGTACGTGTTCGCCCCGTGGTTTGTGGATGTGTCGGGCATTAACGCTGACCCCGAACTAGTGCGGCTGTGCTGGGTCATCATCCCCCCGTACCTGGTCTTGTACTCGACTGTATGGGCAGCGCATTTGATTGGGAGGGTTAGGGCGCGCTCCGCGGTGACCCGGCCCGATTGAATGTCACAAGAGGTTGATGAGGCTGATGAGGCTGTAGGCCAATAAGTTCAACAGAAAGCGCAGATCTTTTTGGCGGCGGTCTTCGGGATAGTCCGACAGCTCTCCCCAGCCCTTGCGCTGGCACCACTTCTCGAAACCCACGCGGGCGGCTACGAACACGACCACACTGACCGGCAGGGCGGTGAGCCGCCCCGGAGTGCTGGGCCAAACGGCGACCACTATGCTTACGGCGACGTCCGCGGCCGTGATGGACCGGAAGAACCGGGAGCGCCGCAGGTAGAGGATCGCCGGGGCGATGCTGGGAGGGGGGTCGAGTCGAGCCCGCGGGGCGTTGCGGTCTATCTCGGCTTGCCGCCTTTGGGCAGGGGCGGCGGCCTCGGCCCGCCGCCGCTCTCGCCGTTCAACCAATGGCCAAACAAGCCACACCAGCAAAACGATGGCGAGCCACACCAGCCAACCGAAAAGCCGAAACGACGGCAACGGCCGCCACGACGATGGCAACGGCGACCACGACGACTCGTTGTCGAACAAATTAGCGAACCAAGGGGCGAACACAAACCAGCCGACGAGCCAACAGGCAGCCCAACGGAGATGAAACCGCATTTGGGGACTCAGCCTCGTGGAGGAACGATCCGGGGCGTTCATGCACCCCACCGCATAACCCCAAACCGGCACAAAAACCCCCCAGCGCCCCCCACGGGAACGCTGCAAGCCCGCTGCGGCCGCTGGTGGCGCTGTAGGCCCGGCCCGATTGCAGGTGTATGGTGGGGGGCGTGACCTATCACAACCCCCCCGATGATACAGCCCCGGACGCCCCGCGAATCGGTCGGCGCACCGCCAAAGTCTTGGTTAGGGCCGTGCGGGTGGCCCTGCTGTATCTCCTCGCAATCAAGAGGTTCGACCCGCTGCGAATCGGTCGGCGCACCGCCGCGGTCTTGGCCGGTCTCATTGCGGGCGTGAGGATGGGCCTGTTCTTTCTCCTCGTCATCCACGTGCTCGGCCCGTGGTTTGCGGGCCTGTTGAACATCGGCCTCGACATCGCGATACTGGGGACCTTGGCCGCCGTCGGCTTGGTAGGCGTCTCGATGATGGTCTATGGATCAAGAGCGCCCACTAGCTGATTTGCCGCTGTTGTTTTAGCGGCCGCCCGCGCCGCGGCAGCTTCTAACCCTCCCCGCATAGGCGGCTGTTGCCCGCCGACTAGCCGGGCTGCGTTGTTGGCTGTGGGCGCTCTGGGCGGCGGCCCGGCCCGATTGCAGGTATATGGTGGGGGGCATGATGCAACACAACCCCCCACCACACCCCCCCGATGATACAGCCCCGGATGCCCCGCGAATCAGCCGGCGCACCACCATTGTCTTGGACTCGCTCGGGGGGCTTGCTTTTACATTGCCAATCAGCCGGCGCACCGCCAACATTGTCGTGGTCTTGTTCCTTGGCGTCCTGCCGGCTACCGGGGTCTCTCTCTTCATCTATCTGTTCGCCCCGTGGTTCGCGGGCCTGCTGAACATCCACCCCGCCATCGTGATAGTGCCGTTCGGGGCCGCTGGCGTCTTGGTGCTTGCGTGTCCATTGATCGTTAGACGTGTCAGGGCGCGCTCAGCACCGGCTGGCTGAGCTGCCCTGGTTGTTCTTGGTCTAGCGGCTGGTGCAGCGCTGAGCGCCGTACTGGCTCCCAGTTCCCGCTCTTGTTGCCAGCGCCCTTTGCGCTGCCGTAGCCTCCCCAGCGTCACGAAGCATCGCTGGGGCCATAGGGCTCCCTGCGGTCAGGCCATTGGGCGGGCTCGGCTGTTCGCTTGGCCTCCCTTCGGGTCTGACCGCGGTGCTTCGTGACGGAACGCTTCAAGTCCGTCCCGAGGGGGGCTGATTTGCCGCTGTTGTTTTTGGGCTGGCCGCCGGGTTAGGTTCGCGCCAGCTACAGAAAGCCGTTGGAGCTTGCTCTGCGGCCGGGCGCGTTGAGGGTCGGGTGTTTGCTTGGCCCCCCTTCGGGTCTGGCCGCGGCTTCGTTGCGCGGGGCGGTTGCGGAGGGCTTCAGATATCGACGACCCGTGCCAGATACAGCGTGCCCGGAGCGTCTGGGCCTCCGGGGTCGCTGGCGTGGAAGTAGATGGCCGCTGCGGCGGTGCGAACCACCCGCAGCGTGCTGGTCTTGGAGAAAGGGACGACATCGCCGGGCCCGCCCATTTTTCCACTGCGCCGTCGCTAGGGCGTGAACTCCTGTCGGCCCAGCTTCTCGTTGAAGTACTCGGCCAGCTCGGACTTGTCCTTCGCGTCGGCGTCGGCCGTGCCGTCGGCGATGCGCTTCGCCGTCTCGAGCTCGGCCCGTTGGATCTGCTCGATAACCAGCTGCGGGTGCTCGGCGGGCTGTTGCCGCGGCAAGCTCTCTGCTTTTCGCTTCTGCATGGCGGTGTGCCGGGCCTGCTGGAACAGCCGGCCCAAGTGCAGCCTCTCTGCGCCCATAGCAGTGGTTCCCTCCGGAGTTTGGTTGGCGATCACGAGTGTATGCCGATCAACCGCGCCTGGTCCGCCTCGGTGGCAAATCCGCTGGCGCTCGGAATCCGAGAGCGCCAGCGGATTTGCCAGAAGGGGCCGCGTCAGGAGACAGCCGGCTCGGTGGCCGCAGCAGCCGGCGTTTGATGCGGCGTTTTCGGCTTGGGGATGGGGAACCTCCAGGGGTCTCACGCAGGCCGTGAGGGCTCTTTGGTCTCTTCGGCAAAACTGGTGGGGAGGTAGTGGAAGCCGCGGCCTTTTCTCTGCTTTCGACTCTGGGTCAGGTGCCCATCTCGTGCCAGTTCGGTGAGGAGCCTTCCAACATAGGGCTTGGAGAGGCGGATGAGGTCTGCCGCCTCCGTGGAGGAGATCCTTCCTCTCTTTTGCGCCCAGTCGAGGATCAGCGCCTCTCGGCTGTCGGATGTGTCGAGGTGGACCAGCCGCTGGCTCAGTGCTTTGCGGCTGTTCTCCGACAATCGGTAGGCGGGCGGTTGGTCTGCTGGGACACCTTCCACGAGGGCGATTATCGGGTGTCCGCTGCTGGTGGTGGCCATCGCGTTCGACAGCGCGAACACTGACTCTGCCGGGGAGCGCTGCAAGGTGGTGGCCACGGTGTTGGCATCGGCCCAGCCGTGTCGGATCATGTGCTCGACGATCAACAAGAGGTCGACGTCGGAGCGCGAGGGCTGCGGCTCGATGGCGTCGACGAAGCCGACCATGGCGCTGTCGGGCTCTCCGCCGAACAGCGTGACGCGGACATAGGGGCCCTCGATCTCAGAGAAGGCTGGCGGCGGTCTGCCTATGACCAGCATGTCCGCGGTCATGCGGTCCACGCCTATACCCTCGCGCTCAGCGAGATGCAGCATCGCCATCGCTTCGGCCAGGCTGCGGTTTCTTGGCTCCGGCGGGTGGGTGATGATGTTCTCCGGGGTTACCCCGCCGATGAATCCGCCTGGTGACGTGACGCTCAGCTGATTGCCTACGTGCTCGACCGTCGTGGGTTGGTGAGCGTGCCAGTCGCGGTGGGCGACGCCGTTCACGATCGCCTCGCGAGCAGCACGGGAGGGAAGGTAGAGCACCTGCCGGTGGGAGAAGCCCGATGCCACGTGCTCAGTCCGGTTCGCTGCTTGGCACAGTTGCTCGACGCGGGCGATCTGGATCAGCAAGGGGCCGGTGCCGCCGTAGCGGTTGATGCTGTCGCCTCCCGGGATTTCGCGGCGGATGTAGTCGATGCCTATATCTGGGGTCTCCACGAGGAGCAGGGAGCCCGCGTTGGTGAGCCGGCCTTGGCCGTCGACCAGGCCGAGCCGCCGGACCAGGTCTTCGTCGCTGGCGCGGGCCAGGTCAGTCGCATCAGCCCTTTCGCCCTCGCGCAGGTAGCTGCGGGCCGCCTCCAGCGCTGCCGGGCTAACGTCGCCCAAGGTGTGGCCGGAGGGCAGAACCGACCAGTCGAATTTCCTAAGCCGCATCTGCCTGTCATGCCATGTGGCCGGGTCGACTTCGACGCAGTTGTCGTCCACACGCCACCGGATCTTCCCCTGGTAGCGGATCGGCTCAATAGCCGGGGGAGCGGTCACCACCAGCAGCCGGGTCTGGTCCGTCCGCAGCACCTTGACGACGACGGTGAGCATCCGATCGGTCAGCTGGTAGATGCGGTGGCGAAGCCATTCCGGGTCGAGGTGGGTACCGATCGCCAAGCCGTCGTCGGCGACTCCCAGGATCACCGCCCCTCCTCCAGGCGTGTTGGATAAGCACGCCATCTCGCCGGCGAGGTATCCGGCGGCAACTTCGTTCTCGCGGTTGCCCGCCAGTACCTTTCCCCCCGGTCCTCGGCGTCCCGGCTCTTCTTTGAAGTCCACTTGAGCGGTCTCGATCCGGTCGGGGGATTCCCCCTGCTCCCATCGGGACAGCGCATACCTGACCTGCTGTTCGAGCGGGTCAGGTCCCAACAAGCCAATTGCCATGCCCCGACCTCCTTGCGGGATTCAATTTCCAAGCCTGAAATGTAACTCTTTTGCAGGCTACATCCGTGAGATTCGTTTTCCAATCCTAAAATGCAACTTTCTTGCAGATCACGTCGCGGAGGCTCGTTTTCGTGGTCCAAAATATAACTTACGGCCGCAGGGTTGGCACTTCGCAAGTGGTGGTCCCTGGGTTTCGCGTGGGCGTGATAGTGGGTTCACGCTGCCGGTGGTTGTTAGAGCTTGTCGGGGCTTCTTGTGGCTGACGACATCTATCGGATCCCCGAACTGAACGGCGGTGGGTGTATAGTGCCCTGAGACAACCGTGAAGTGGGTCCGGCGAGGCCCGTACGGACATGGAGGAAACCGAGTTTGGCTGAACGCGAGCGCCGTCGAACGCCCCCCTATGGGGGCGTTTTCGCTGCCCGAACCCGGGTGATGGAAGCCGAGGACATCAAGCGGGCCACATGGCGCATGGCCCACGAGATCATCGAGCGCAATCACGGCCTCGAAGGCGTGGTGCTCGTGGGTTTGCAGACCGGAGGGGTGTGGCTGGCCGCAGACATCGCCAGCGCCCTCAATGCGATCGAAGGGGTCGAGCCTCCCTTGGGCACCCTGGATGTGGCCTTCCATCGCGACGACATCGGCTTGCGCCCATTGCTGCCGGAGGCGCCCACCAAGATTCCGTTCAATCTCGACGGCCAAGCAGTGGTGATCGTCGACGACGTGCTGTACACCGGCCGGACCATCCGGGCCGCGCTCGACGCGCTGAACAGCTACGGAAGGCCGCGGACGGTGCAGTTGGCGGTGATGGTGGACCGAGGTCATCGGGAACTGCCCATCCGCCCCGACTTCGTGGGCAAGAACCTGCCCACTCGCCGCGACGAGATGGTGGATGCCCACCGCGACGGCATCGACCTCGGGGAGATTGTCAAATGAAGCACCTTCTCTCGATCAACGATCTCGGTGCTGAGGGCATCGATGAGGTGTGCCGGTTGGCCGACCACTTCACGGAAGTGTCGCAGCGGCCCATTCCCAAGGTTCCCGCCCTGCGGGGCAAGACGGTGGCCATGCTGTTCTATGAGGACTCCACTCGGACCCGGCTCTCGTTCGAGGTGGCGGCTCGGCGCCTTTCCGCCGACGTCATGGGCTTCAGCGTGTCGGCCTCTTCGGTCAACAAGGGGGAGTCGGTGCGCGACACCGTGGCCACCGTTTCGGCCATGGGTCCCGACGCCATTGTCGTTCGCCACCGGTCGGCCGGAGTGCCCCAGCAGACCGCGGCCTGGACCCATGCCAGCGTTATCAACGCGGGGGACGGCTGGCATGAGCACCCCACCCAGGCGTTGCTCGATTGCTACACCATCCGCGATCGGCTGGGATCGGTGGCCGGTCGGCGCATCGTCATCGTGGGCGACATCAAACACTCCCGGGTGGCCCGCTCCTGCGTGATGGCGTTTACCGCGCTGGGGGCAAAGGTCACGCTGGTGGCGCCTCCTACCCTGTTGCCTCCGGAGGTGGGTTCGTGGCCAGTGGACATCAGCTTCAGCCTCGATGCCGTGCTCAGCGACTGCGACGTGGTGTACGGACTGCGGGTGCAGAAAGAGCGCCAGTCTGAGGCCCTGCTGCCTTCGCTGCGGGAATACACCGCCCAGTGGGGGCTCACGGTAGCTCGGGCCGCCCGCCTGCATCCCGACGCGCTGGTAATGCACCCCGGCCCGGTGAACCGGGGCGTGGAGATTGCCCCCGAGGTACTGGATCAGCCCAATGCCACCCTCAATGAGCAGGTGCGTCACGGCGTGGCAGTGCGGATGGCCGTCCTCTATCTGCTGTTGGCCGCCGATCCTGATCTGCGCCCCGAGGGGGCCGGCACATGAGCCCTGAAGGAAATTTCCAATGAGCCCCGAAGGAAAGCCCCAATGAGCACAGTGATCAAGGGCGGATTGGTCATCGACCAGACCGGAGAGCGCAACGCCGATGTGGTGGTGGAAGACGGGCGGGTTGTCGCGGTCGGTCCCGATCTGTCTGGCGATGAGGTCTTGGACGCTTCGGGCTGTGTGGTGGCCCCCGGCTTCGTGGATATCCACGCCCATTTGCGCCAGCCCGGCGCCGAGGAGGCCGAGACCATTGAGACCGGGAGTTGGGCCGCGGTCCGGGGCGGGTACAGCGCGGTGGTGGCCATGCCCAACACCAACCCGCCCATCGACTGCGCCGCCGTGGTCCAGGAGGTGCTGGCGCTGGGGCGCCTGGCCCCGTGCGACGTGTACACCTCTGGGGCCATCACCGTTGGCCGCAAAGGCGAGCAGCTGGCCCCCATGGCCGAGATGGCCGCGCTAGGGGTGCGGCTGTTTACCGATGACGGCAGAGGGGTCCAAGAGGCCGGGCTCATGCGCCGGGCCATGGAATACGCCGCGGGGCTGGGGGTGGTGCTGGCCCAGCACTGCGAGGTTGATTCTCTGGCCGTGGGGGGTCACATGCACGAAGGTGAGTGGTCCAGCCGCCTGGGCATTCCCGGTGTGCCTGCCGAGGCCGAGGAGCTCATGGTCATGCGGGACATCGCCCTCAGCCGCTTCACCGGCGCCCCCATCCACTTCCAACACCTGTCCACCCGGGGCTCCATCGCCATGGTGCGGGCCGCCCGTGAGGCCGGGGTGGAGGTCACCGCCGAGGCCGCCACCCACCATTTCACCCTCACCGACGAGGCCTGCGCCTCCTACGATCCGGTGTTCAAGGTCAACCCGCCCTTGCGCCCGGCGGATGATCGAGACGCGGTGCGCGAGGGTCTGTCCGACGGGGCCGTCGATGCCATCGCCACCGACCACGCCCCCCATTCTCCTGACACCAAGGAGATGCCCTTCGACCAGGCGCCACCGGGAATGCTCGGTTTGGAGACTGCCTTGGCTTTGGCACTCACCGAGCTCAACCTGCCCTTGGCTGAGGTGGTGGGGCTGCTCAGCTGGCAACCCGCAGCCATCGCCGGTCTGAAGGGGGTACACGGGGCGCCGATCGCCCCCGGCGGGTCGGCCAACCTGTGCGTATTCGACCCCAACGAGACCTGGACTGTCGATCCCGCTGCCCTGGCCAGCCGATCCCGCAACACCCCTTACGCCGGACGCCAAGTGCGCGGCCGGGTTCGCCACACCATTGTCGGCGGTCGCCCGGTGCTGGTCGACCAGGAGATGCGGCCATGACCCGGCTGGTGCGGGCATCGGCTTTGGAGGCCACGCCATGATCCGCCCCGCGGCGCTGGTGCTCAGCGACGGCGAGGTGTTCGAAGGTGAGGCCATAGGCGCAGAACCGCCCGACGGGATCACCTCTGGAGAGGTGGTGTTCAACACGGTGCTGACCGGCTATCAGGAGGTGATCACCGATCCGTCCTACGCCGGGCAGATCATCACCTTCACCTACCCCCACATCGGCAACTACGGCGTCGCGCCGGCCGATCACGAGAGCCGCCGACCCTTCTGCCGGGGCGTGATCGTGCGGGACATGGCCCGCCGCCGCTCCAACTGGCGCTCGACCGGCGACTTGGAGGCGTTCTTGGTCAACCAGGGCATCGCCGGCCTCGCCGGGGTGGACACCCGGCGGCTCACCACCCACATCCGCGACGCCGGTGCCATGCCCGGTGCCTTCGGCACCGCCTCAGAGTCCGACCTGCGGGCCGCCGCCGCAGCCGAGCCCGGCACCGACGGAATCGACTTGGTGGCCACCGTCACCCGCTCGGAGTCCGAGCACTTCACCAGTACCAGGGACGGCGGCAAGCCTCCCCACCAAGTGGTGGCCCTGGACTTCGGGCTCAAGGCCACCATCGTCCGCCACCTGCGGACCATCGCCCACGTGGAGGTGGTGCCCGCCAGCACGTCCGCGGCCGACATCTTGGCCCGACAGCCCGACGGGGTGTTCCTGTCCAACGGACCCGGCGATCCGGAGGCGGTAGCGGGCGCGGTGGGAACTATCTCAGGACTGCTGGGCGAGGTACCGATCTTCGGAATCTGCCTAGGTCACCAGCTTCTGGCCGCAGCGCTGGGCGGAGAGACCTACAAACTGCCCTTCGGCCACCACGGCGGCAACCACCCGGTGCGAAACCTGGCCACCGGCGCGGTGGAGATCACCAGCCAGAACCACAACTTCTGCGTGGCCGACAGCTCCATACCCGGTGCCGACATCACCCATATCAACCTCAACGACCACACCGTGGAGGGCCTGCGCTGCCGCGACCTGCCCGCGTTCAGCGTGCAGTACCACCCTGAAGCCGGCCCCGGCCCCCACGACTCCCGCTATCTGTTTGCCCAGTTCGACGAGCTCATGGACGGCCTCCACACAACTGAGTCAGGCCCAGCCCAAGGCCAGCTGCTCGGAGGGGCGACCCATGCCTAAGAGAACCGACATCGAGTCGATCCTCCTGATCGGGTCGGGTCCCATCGTGATCGGCCAGGCCTGCGAGTTCGACTACTCCGGCACCCAGGCCTGCCGGGTGCTGCGCGACGAGGGGTATCGGGTAGTCCTGGCCAACTCCAATCCGGCCACCATCATGACCGATCCCGAGTTCGCCGACGCCACCTACGTGGAGCCTCTCAGCCTGGAGGTGCTCACCGGCATTATCCAGCGGGAGCAGCCCGACGTGCTGCTGCCCACCCTGGGAGGGCAGACCGCGCTCAACCTGGCCATGGAGCTCATCGAGTCGGGGGTGGTGGACAAGTACGGGGTGGAGGTGATCGGTGCCGATCAGACCGCCATCTCCACCGCTGAGGACCGGGCTAAGTTCCGCCAGGCCATGATCGACATCGGATTGCCCGTGCCCCCTTCGGCCACCGCCCACACCCTGGACGAGGCGGTGGAGGTCATGGAGCGCATCGGGCTTCCCGTGATCATCCGGCCCGCGTACATCCTGGGTGGCACCGGCACCGGCATCGCCCACACTCCCGAGCAGGGACGGGACATGGCCGCCCACGGCCTGGCGGCCAGCCCCATCAGCGAGATCCTCATCGAGCAGTCGATCGCCGGATGGAAAGAGTACGAGCTGGAGGTGATGCGCGACCGGGCCGACAACTGCGTGGTGGTGTGCACCATCGAGAACCTCGATCCCATGGGGGTACACACCGGCGACTCCATCACCGTGGCTCCGGCTCAGACTCTTTCCGATGTGGAGTACCAGGCGCTGCGGGACGCCGCCTTTGCCTGCATTCGCCGGGTCGGGGTGGAAACCGGCGGCTCCAACATCCAGTTCGCGGTGAACCCCGAAAACGGCGATTTCGTGATCATCGAGATGAACCCGAGGGTGTCGCGCTCATCGGCGCTGGCCTCCAAGGCCACCGGGTTTCCCATCGCCAAGATCGCCGCCCGCCTGGCAGTGGGCTACACCCTCGACGAGATTCCAAACGACATCACCGAGAAGACGCCGGCCTGCTTCGAGCCGGTCATCGACTACGTGGTCACCAAAGTGCCCCGGTGGGCGTTCGAGAAGTTCTCCGGGGTGTCAGGGGTGCTCAACACCCAGATGCAGTCGGTGGGGGAGGTCATGTCCATCGCCCGCACCTTCACCGAGTCGTTGCAAAAGGGGCTGCGATCGCTGGAGCTCGGCCGCCACGGGCTCAACGCCGACCCGGCCGAGGCCGCCTACGACTCCCTCAGCGACAAAGAGCTGCTGGCCGCCGCCGCGGTGCCCACCCCCGAGCGGATCTTCCAACTCGAGGCCCTGCTGCGGCGGGGGCTCACAGTGGCAGAGCTGTTCGAGGCCACCAAGGTTGACCCGTGGTTCTGCGACCAGATCCTCCAGATCACCGAGGAGCGGGCCGCGCTAGCCGAGTGCGGCTTCGACGCCATGACCCCCCGGGCGTGGAAGCGGGCCAAGCAGTTCGGCTTCTCCGATGAGCAGCTCGGCTATCTCTGGGATGTGCCCGCGGCCGAGGTGCGGGCGGCCCGCATCGCCGCCGGCGTGGAGGCCACTTTCAAAACAGTGGACACCTGCTCGGCCGAGTTCGAGGCCGAGACCCCGTACCACTACTCCACTTATGAAGACGTGGGCGAGGTGGCCCCCTCTGATCGGGCCAAGGTGATCATTCTGGGGTCGGGTCCGAACCGGATCGGCCAGGGGATCGAGTTCGACTACTGCTGCGTCCACGCCTGCTTCGCGCTCTCGGAGGCCGGCTATGAGACCATCATGGTCAACTGCAACCCGGAGACGGTGTCCACCGACTACGACACCAGCGACCGACTGTATTTCGAGCCCCTCACTGAAGAGGACGTGCTCAACGTGATCGACGCCGAACTCCGGTCCTCGCAGATCGCAGGTGGCCCCGGCATTGCCGGAATTGTCGTCTCGCTCGGGGGCCAGACCCCGCTGAAGTTGGCCGGCATGCTTCCCAAAGGACTGGTGGTGGGCACCAGCCCCGAGAGCATCGACCTGGCCGAGGACCGGGAGCGCTGGAATGCCCTGTGCGCCCGCCTCGACATCCCCCAGCCGGCCGGGGGCACCGCAGCCACCTCCGAGGAGGCACTGGCGGTGGCCGACCGCATCGGCTACCCCGTGCTGGTGCGGCCCTCCTATGTGCTGGGGGGTCGGGCCATGGTGATCGTCTATACCGACGAGGATCTCCGAGAAGCCATGGCCGAGATGGCCGCCTCCGGCTCATTGGGCCGGGAGGGAGGGCTGTCGGCTGAACGGCCGGTGCTGATCGACCGCTTCTTGGAAGACGCCACCGAAGTGGACGTGGACGCCATCCGGGACATGTACGGAGAGGTGCTCATCGGCGGAGTGATGGAGCACGTGGAGGAGGCCGGAGTCCATTCCGGCGACAGCGCGTGCATGCTGCCGCCGGTCCACCTCTCCGAGGCCACCGTGGCCCTGCTGGAGCGCCACGTGAAGGACATCGCCAGCGCGCTGGATGTGGTCGGGTTGATCAACGTGCAGTTCGCGGTCAAGCAATTCGGCATCGGGGCGGCCGACCAGGTGTTCGTATTGGAGGCCAATCCCCGGGCATCGCGCACGGTGCCGTTTGTGGCCAAGGCCACCGGCGTGCCCTTGGTGAAAGTGGCCACCCGGGTCATGATGGGTTCCAGCCTGGCCGATCTACGACAGGAGGGGCTGTTGGGAAACCGGGCCAACGGCGACCACATATCGGTCAAGGAGGCCGTGCTCCCGTTTAACAAGTTCCCCGAGGCCGACGCCATCCTCGGTCCGGAGATGAAGTCCACCGGCGAGGTGATGGGCATCGACCTGCGTCCGGGATTGGCCTTCGCCAAGAGCCAGATCGCGGCGGGCGCCCCGCTGCCCGCCAACGGCACCGTGTTGATGTCGTTGGCCGACCGGGACAAAGCCGCCGGGGTGGAGATGGCCCGAGGCTTCACCGGCCTTGGCCTGGACATTGCGGCCACTTCAGGCACCGCGGCCGCGCTGTCCGAAGCCGGTGTGCCGGTGGCCGAGGTGGTGGCCAAGGTCGGCGAGGTGGGCACCAACGTGGTGGAACTGATCGACGACGGGCGGGTGCAGTTGGTGGTCAACACCCCGAGGGGCCGCGGATCACGGGCCGATGGCGATCACATCCGCCGGGCGGCCAGCCGCAACCGAGTACCTCTTTTGACCACCGCTTCGGCCGGGTTGGCCGCCGCCGACGGCATGGTCGACTGGGCCCGTCACCAACTGCGGGTTCGGACCCTCCAGGAATACCACCGCGGTGTGACCAGCGATCAGCTGGCTCTCGATCTGTGAGTTCGACTAGATGAGTCGGGGCGAACCGAAGTCGGCGTTGGACACCGCCATCGGCTCGGTTCGGTTGCCCAACCCGGTGATGACCGCCTCGGGCACGGTGGGCCACGGCACCGAGTTGGCCCGCTACCTGGACTACTCAAAGCTGGGAGCAGTGGTGGTCAAGTCGCTGGCCCCCTACGAGTGGCCCGGCAATCCGCCCCCCCGGGTCCACCCCGTCCCCGCGGGGATGATCAACAGCGTGGGCCTGCAAGGGCCCGGCCTGCCCCGGTGGCTGGCCGAGGAACTGCCGGTGCTGGCCGACACCGGTGCCCGGGTAGTGGCGTCGATTTGGGGGCGAACCCTCGACGACTACAAGGCCGCCGCCGACCTGCTGGCGGCGGCCAGCAGCCTGGCGATGGATGCGGTGGTGGCAGTGGAGGTCAACGTCTCCTGTCCCAACCTGGAGGATCGGGGGCGCATGTTCTCTCACTCCGCGGCAATGACCCGGGCCGCGCTGGCGGCTACCGAAGCCTGTGGCCTTCCCCGCTGGGCCAAGCTCAGCGCCACGGGTGATCTGGTGGAGATTGCCGGCGCTGCGGTGGAAGGCGGCGCTGAGGCTCTGACTCTGATCAACACCCTGCTGGGCATGGTTATCGACGTCGAAGACCGCAAGCCCATGCTGGGCGCTGGTGGGGGAGGAGTGTCGGGCCGGGCCATGGGCCCGGTGGCGGTGAGGTCGGTCTTCGACGTGCACGCCGCCCTGCCCGAGGTGCCAATCGTCGGAGTGGGTGGCATCGCCTCGGGGGCCGATGCGGTGGAGATGATGATGGCCGGGGCCCGTGCCGTGCAGGTGGGCACCGCCACGTTCGCCGACCCTCGGGCCCCCGCCAAGGTCTTGCGGGAACTGGCCCACTGGTGCGCCACCCACGGCGTGAGTCGACTGGACGAGCTGATTGGAGCAGCCCATGAGTAAGACGACGCGCGATCCCCGCCTGGCCATCGCGTTGGACGTGGATGATCTGAATATGGCCAGTTTGATGGCCGATGCTGTTCACCCCTGGATGGGTGTGGCCAAAGTCGGATTCGAGCTGTTCTCCACCGCTGGTCCTGCCGCGATCACCGCCGCCATTGATCGAGGCTATGAGGTGTTCGCCGACCTCAAGCTGCACGACATCCCCACCACAGTGGGCCGGGCCGCCGCCAAGCTGGGTAGAACTGGGGTCCGCTGGCTGACCGTCCACACGGTAGGCGGGGCCGACATGCTGCGGGCCGGAGTGGAGGGCCTGGCTGAGGGCAGCGACGGAGCCGCCCAGGTCCTAGGAGTGACCATTCTTACCAGCGATGCCGACCGATCCCGAGAAAAGCTCGAAGCGCGGGTGGCGCTTGCCCGAGACGCCGGTTGTGGCGGGGTGATCTGCTCGGCCGCTGATATCGGAGTGGTCAAAGAAGTCGCGCCCGAGCTGAAGCGCGTGGTGCCCGGCATCCGGCTTCCCGACTCAAGCAACGACGACCAAGCCTCGGTGGCCACCCCCGAAGGCGCCATCGCCGCAGGGGCTTCCATATTGGTGATCGGCCGGACCGTTACCTCACCGGTCCAGGGGATGACCGTCGGCTCTGCGCACTTGGCCCATGCGCTGGCCGACATGGCCGACAGGGCTCGGCTGGTGGCGACCGGCATTTAGGTATTTCGTTGTGAATACAGGGGAAATCCCCAACAAGACTTGAAGTTCAAACTACAATGGTGTAATGGCAGGACCCCCACAACTGACAGCAGAGCAGCGCCAGGCGGCGTTGGCTAAGGCCGGAGAGGTGCGCCGCAAGCGCGCTGAGGTCAAGCAAAAGCTCAAGATGAGGTCGATTTCGCTCTCTGACCTGCTGGCACAAGCGGAAACCGATGACGTGGTCGCCGGAACCAAAGTGCTCGCCGTCCTGGAATCTCTTCCGGGCATGGGCAAGGTTCGGGCCCGCAGGATGATGGAGGAGATCGGCATTGCCGATAGTCGCCGCATCCGCGGGCTGGGCGATCAGCAGCGGGCCTCGTTGCTCGCACGCTGCGGCGACTAGTAGATCAGCCACTGATCATCGTCTTGTCCGGCCCCGGCGGGGTCGGCAAAGGGACAATCGCGGCCGCGCTGGTGGCCGCGGACCCCAAACTCTGGCTGAGTCGCTCGTGGACGACGCGCGTGCGCCGTCCCGGAGAGCCGGAAACTGCCTACGTGTTTGCAAACGAGGCCGAGTTTCGGGCCAAGGTCGCCGAGGGAGGTTTCGTGGAGTGGGCGGAGATCGCCGGCAATCTCTACGGAACGCCCCAGCCTGATCCCCCGGCAGGCCGCGATGTGTTGCTGGAAATCGATGTCCAGGGCGCGGCCCAAGTGCGGGAGAACCGTCCTGAGGCTCTGTGCATCTTCGTCGAGGCACCTTCGGCCGCGGAACAGGAATCACGGCTGCGGGGCCGGGGCGATTCCGAGAGCCACATCGCCAAGCGGCTGGCGCTGGCCGACTCCGAGCGAATCCAGGCCTACGAGCTCAACGCGATCCACGTTGTCAACGACAGCCTTGCCGAAGCGGTGGCTTCCGTTGCCGCCCTCATTGAAAATGCCCGCCAGGAGCGGGCCGACAATGACGATTAACTCATCTTTCCCTGATATCATTTACCCGCTCTCCCCAGACTTGTTGGAAGAAGGCTGCACAGATGTCTGAACAACACGACACCATGATGTATCCCACCATTGAGGAGCTCTTGGGCCGCACCGATTCCAAGTTCCGCCTGGTAACGCTGGGAGCGCTGCGGGCCTGCCAGATCAACTCCTATTTCGGCCAGCTCGGCGAGGGCTTGGGCGCGATGGTGCCGCCCCAGGTGTTGACCATGTCCCGCAAACCCCTGTCGATTGCCTTCGAGGAGATCGCGTCCGACAAGATCATCGCCACTGATCCTCCCGAGGTCACCGAAGAGGACTTGTTGGCCGATTCCATGATTCCCACAGGCGAAGCCAATCTGGAAGAAGCCGCTCTAGAGCAAGCCGACGGTGATGACGCTGGTCTAGACGAGGCCGATCTGGACTCAGCGTCCTGACAAACCCATGACTTCGCTCGCCGGCAAGCGAATCGTGCTTGGCGTGAGCGGGGGGATCGCGGCATATAAGGCGGTAGAGATCTGCCGTCGGCTGATGGACGAGGGCGCCCATGTGATTCCGGTTCTCACCAAAGGCGCCACCCGGTTTGTGGGCCGCACCACCTTCGACGCGCTGGCCTCGGAGCGGGTGCAGATGAGCCTGTTCGACGAAGACGACCCCATTCCCCACACCACTTTGGGCCAGACGGCCGACTGCGTGCTCGTGGCTCCGGCCACCGCCCGGGTGATAGGCGCCTACGCCGCCGGCATCAGCTCAGACCTGCTGACTGCTACGCTCATCGCCACCCGGGCTCCGGTGGTGGTCTGTCCGGCCATGCACACCGAGATGTGGGAGCACCCCGCGGTGGCCGACAACATCGCCACTCTGGTCGAACGGGGTGTTCACATCGTGGGTCCTGAGTCGGGACGACTGGCGGGAGGCGACGAGGGTGCTGGGCGTCTCAGCTCGCCGGCCGACATCGTGGCTGCGGTGAGCCGGGTACTCGATGTCGGCGAGAAACGCTCTGATATGGCTGGCTTGTCGGTGGTGGTCACGGCGGGGGGTACCCGGGAGCCCATCGACCCGGTGCGGTATATCGGGAACCACTCCTCGGGCAAGCAGGGCTACGCCTTCGCCGAAGAGGCCGCTGGTCGGGGCGCCTCAGTGACCGTCGTCACCACCGTGGACCGTCCTGGTCCTCTGGGTGCGACAGTGGCGTCAGGGGTCACAGTAGTCAGAGTGGACACCGCGGAGGAGATGGCGGCAGCCACCGCCGACGCCGCCAAAGAAGCCGACGTGGTGATCATGGCCGCGGCAGTGGCGGATTTCCGGCCGGTGGATCCTGCCGGGGTGAAACTCAAGAAGCGCGATGGGGTGCCGGCTATCGAGTTGGAGCCCACCCCTGACATCCTGGCCTCACTGGGGGCGTCCAAGCCTGAGGGCCAGATCCTGATCGGTTTTGCCGCTGAGACCTGCGATGTGGCCGACAATGCGGCGGCCAAGCTGAACGGCAAGGGCGCCGACTACATCGTGGCCAATGATGTGACCGCCGAAAACGCCGGTTTTGCGCACGACACCAACGAGGTGCTGGTGCTAGCTTCCGATGGCCGGGTCCACTCGGTTGGACTGCGCTCCAAGCGCCAGGTGGCCCAAGCCGTTCTCGACCTCGTGGTAGCCGACCGCGACGGTCGAGCCAACGTCCGCTAGGAGAATCAATGAGCCAAGGGTCAAATGGCCGGTACCGCTTCACGTCTGAGTCAGTTACCGGTGGTCACCCCGACAAGATCGCCGACCAGATATCCGACGGGGTGCTGGATGCCCTCCTTGAGGTGGATATCGGCAGCCGGGTGGCGTGTGAGACTCTGGTGACCACCGGTTTGGTGGTGGTGGCTGGGGAGATCTCCACCGACGGCTATATCGACATCCCCCGGGTGGTGCGTGACACCATCACCGGGATCGGCTACGACCGGGAAGACTACGGCTTCGACGGCAACACCTGCGGCGTGATGGTGTCCATCGACGACCAGTCTCCTGACATTGCCCAGGGGGTTGACCGGCTCGATCCGTTGGAGCAGGGGGCCGGCGACCAGGGGATGATGTTTGGGTTCGCCTGTGACGAGACCCCCGAGCTGATGCCGCTGCCCATCCACATCGCCCACCGGATGGTGGAGCGCCTGACCGAAGTTCGCCGGTCGGGCACGGTGCCCTATCTGCGGCCCGACGGCAAGAGCCAGGTGACGTTCGAATACGAGGGGACCAAGGCAGTGGGTTTGAGCACTGTGCTGATGTCGGCCCACCATCGCGACGGAACCGACCTCAAGGAGATGAAAGACGACCTCAAAGAGCAGGTCATCGACCCGGTGGTTCCCGAGCAGTTCCGCGACGACCACTACGAAGTGCTGGTGAACCCCACCGGGAAGTTCGTGAGGGGCGGGCCAGTGGCCGACGCTGGACTCACCGGGCGCAAGATCATCGTGGACACCTACGGGGGCATGGCCCGCCACGGCGGGGGCGCCTTCTCGGGCAAAGACCCCAGCAAGGTGGACCGCTCGGCGGCCTACGCCGCCCGCTGGGTGGCCAAGAACGTGGTGGCTGCCGGAGCTGCTTCCCGCTGCGAGGTGCAGGTGTCCTATGCCATCGGCATCGCCCGGCCGGTGTCGGTAATGGTGGAGACCTTCGGCACCGAGACGGTGGATCCGGCCAAGATCAGCCAGCAAGTGAACGAGATTTTCGATCTGCGGCCGGCGGCCATCATCCGGGACCTGGAGTTGCTGCGGCCGATCTACCGGAACACGGCGGCCTACGGCCACTTCGGGCGCAGCCCCGAGAGCACGTTCACCTGGGAGCGCACCAACCGGGTGGACGACCTCCGCTCCGCCCTGGGGCTTTGACAGCTTTGGCCTTTTGAACGTTCGGGTTCTGACCGACGTTGTCGCCGTAGACCGCGAATTCACCTACGCCGTTCCTGAGGGCTGGGCCGACGACCCCCGGTTTGGGGTGGGGGCGATGGTACGGGTGGTGCTGCACGGTCGGCGGGTTGGGGGCTGGATCACCGAAGTGGGCGTGGAGTCCCCCGAAGGCGTGGAGCTCACCCCGCTGGCCAAGCTCAGCAGCCTGGGTCCCGCCCGAGAGCTCATCGACCTGAGCGAATGGGCGGCTTGGCGCTGGTCCGGTCGCCGGACCCACTTCTTGCGGACCGCCTCTCCTACCCGAATGGTGGCTGCCTTGCCCCGACCGTCGCGCTCCCGGATGGTGTCTGCGGGCGATCATGCCGATCTGTTCGAGGGGGAGGGCCACACCCTGCGCCAAGGGCCATCAGAAGACCCGATGCCCATAGCGCTGGCCGCCGCGGCCCGAGGTCAGGCCCTGATCCTCGTGCCCGATCACGGGCGGGCTGATGAGCTGACCAGGCGATTGGGACGAGCAGGAGCCTGGGCAGTCCGATATCCGGATGGCTGGGCCGCAGCCGCCGCGGGGGCCACTGTCGTCGGCACAGTGTCGGCCGCGTGGGCGCCGGCACCTGAACTGGCCGCGGTGTTGGTGATCGATGAGCACGATGAGTCGTATCGCTCAGAAGCCGCTCCTACCTGGAGCGGGCGGGACGTCGCCATCGAGCGGGCTCGACGAGCCGGCGTGCCCTGCGTGCTGATGTCGCCGGTGCCCAGCCTGGAGGCGCTGCGGTCCCGGCCGTTGATGCGCGCGTCGCGGGACACCGAGCGGGCCAGTTGGCCGCTGGTGGAGATGGTGGATCGCCGCCGCGAGGACCCGGGGCGGGCGGGCCTCTATTCGCCGGAGCTGGTTCAGGCGCTGCGCGACGGAAACAGGGCGGCCTGCGTGTTGAACCGCCGGGGCCGTTCGTTGCTGCTGGCCTGCCGGGTGTGCGGCGAACTGGCCGTATGCACCGAGTGCGGGGCGTCCATGCGCCAGGAAGACGACAAGCGCTTAGTGTGCCGGGCTGCCGGTCACAGCCGACCGTTGGTGTGTGCCGAGTGCGGCAGCACCGGGATGCGCAACCTGCGGGCCGGGATCAAGCGGGTCCGCGAGGAGGTGGAGGCGCTGCTTCGCACTCCCGTGGCTGAGGTCACTAGCAGTGGGTACGTCGGCCCACCTACCGCCCGGGTGGTGGTGGGCACCGAAGCAGTGCTTCATTTGGGCCGCCCGTTCGATGTCGTGGCCTTCTTGGAATTCGACCAAGAGCTGCTGGCTCCCCGATTCCGAGCTAGGGAGCAGGCTCTGGCCCTCATCGCCCGAGCAGCACGAATCACCGGCCCCCGTGACGATGGGGGAAAGATCGTGCTGCAAACTCGCATGCCCGACGACCCCGTTGTGCAGGCCGCGCTCCAGGCCGATCCGGCCCTTTTGGCCCGAATGGAGCGAGACCGCCGCCAAGAGTTGAGCCTGCCTCCCTATGGGGCCATCGCGGTGGTTTCCGGGCCGGTCTCCGGGGAATTCATGGAGCGCTTCGGCACTCCGCTGGGCGTCCAGGTCGCCCCCGATCCCGGCGGTCAGTTCTTCTTGCGGGCCCCCGATTACGACACCCTTTGTGACGCCCTTGCCGCTGTAGAACGCCCAACCGGCCGACTCCGCATCGACGTGGATCCCATCAGATCGATCTAGCGGCCAATAGGGCGCGGCGGGTCTGGACTCATCGTTACAAGGGACATCGGGGCTGGCCAGTCGAAACAACGTGTCTTCACTAGTTGCACATAATTTTATCGTGCTAGCTTCACCCGGATTGTCGAGGTGGAGGGCTTGATGAGGTTCAGGTTGCTGCTGGCGGGTTCGCTTCTTGCGGTTGTGGGGTTGTTGGGGGCGGTGCCAGCGTCTGCGCAAGACGAGGCAACCACCCAAGACGGGGAGGATTCGGCTGATGAACTCTTGGATCGGGCGTTGTCGCTGGCGTCGGCGGTCGGTTCTGGGGATGCGGATCAGCTCCCGCTGAGAGTGGAGATCAGCCAGCATGTCGCGAACGCCCTGTCGGACGATTTGCCTCCGGGCGTGGGCTTGCCCGATCTCACGATGGCCGTCGTCGTTCTCGTGGATTCCGGCGGCAACTCAAGCTATGCGGTCAAATCTGTCTCGGCGGCAGATGACGCTGGGCTGACTGAAGAGCAGAGATCATCTCTCGAGGAAGTGGCCAGTTACCAGGATCACGTCGTGATCGGCGACTACTTCTACTGGCCGATCCTCATCCCTGCCATGTTGGAGTTATTGCAGATGGAAGATGCATGGCTGGAGTTGGATCTATCTCAGCGTATGGATCAGGGCTCGAGCGATCTGGAGAGAGTGCAGCAGCAGCTTTTCTCCGGTTATGTGAACCCACTGGGTTTTTTCTCCGGCAACCCTGGTGATGATGAGTTCATGCGCAAGCTTCTCGGCACCCGCATTGCCGGGTCTGCTCGAGTTGCCGGCAAGGAGAATATCCGAGGGCATGACACCACCAAGATCGAAGTCGGGGTCCGGGCCCTTGACCTGTTCGAAGCCAACTCCTATTTCGTGTTGGGCTTCACTTATGTTGCTGGAGTGTTGGATTTTGTTCTTGCGCCCCCTGATTTGGAATTCCTTGAGAAGGTTCTCGATCCCTCCTACCAGCAAGAGTTGCAGGTATGGATCGGCGATGACGGGAGGGTCCACCGCACGTATCTCGACATTGGAGGTGTGGGGGCCGAGTACTTGGCTTCTGAGTATCCGGGTCTCTCGCTCGGCGAGGGCGATGTGGAGTTCTCGTTGGCCAGCGAGTTCCACTATCTGGACGAGGATCCGGAAATCGAGGTGCCCCCCTCGGAGGAAATCGTAACCCTGGATGAGCTGGGCGCGGCTTATGCCGAGGCGCAGGAGGCCAGTAGCGGTGGTGTTTCCGATGAGGGGTTGGCCGACACTGGGGTGGACACGCTGCTTTTGGCCATCGTCGGGCTTGCGGTGGTCTTGGCCGGTGCGATGGTGTTCGGCTTGAGCCGTCGCCTCCGCACCGGCTGAATTCGTTTGTCTTTCCTGCTGAATGTGCCTCGGGGGAAGCCTTCTCACTATAACCCTGGGACACTGCCATTTGGCTCAGGTTTGCGGCTGAACCTCCAGGATTCGGTAGCCGCGGCGGGAGCTCAGCCTCGTTGTGGGCCAGCCCTGTTGGTTGAGCCAGCGGGCTAGGGAATCGGAGCCCAGGTTCTTGTTAACCACCAGATAGGCCTGGCCCTCGTCGGCTAGCCGCCCCAGCCAATTCGCCAGCACCTCGTGGAGGGCGGCCTTGCCGATGCGGATGGGGGGGTTGGAGTAGATGGCGGCAAATCGCACGTCAGGGGGCACCTCGTCGGGGTGGCACACCGTGGCGTCGGGGCGGCCGTAGCGGTCCAAGTTGGCCCGGCACAGCTCCAGCGCCCGGGTATTCACATCTACGGCCCACAGCGGTGCCTGCGGTGCCCATTGGCCTAGCGCCACCGCAATGGATCCATAGCCACAGCCCAAGTCCAGCAAGGGCCCGTCTTGGGGCGGTCTGGGCGCCTCACCCAGCAGATAACGGGTGCCGAAGTCCACTTCGTCGGCCGCGAACACCCCTCGGTCAGTGGCCAGCTCCACATCCAGATCGCCTACCCTCAATCCGACCGTTCCCGGCCGTCGTTTCCCGCCGGGTGAGGCGCTGTAGTAGTGCGAGTCGCCCACGGTTTGACGGTAACCTGCTTTCATGGCCCCACTGCGGATACGGGTGTATGGCGACCCGGTTTTGCGGCGCGTGGCTGAAGACGTGACCGACATCGACGGGGCCATGGCCGATCTGTGCGAAGAGATGTTCACCGCCATGTACGAGGCTCCCGGCATCGGACTGGCTGCCCCGCAGGTGGGGGTGTCGCAGCGGTTCTTCGTGTACGACTTTGGCGACGGTCGCGGCGTCTTGGTCAACCCCGAGATCACCGAGAGCGACGGCGAGTGGACCTACAACGAGGGCTGCCTGTCGGTGCCTGAGCTGTCGTGGGAGATCGTCCGTCCCCGCAGCATCCACCTGAAGGCCTATGACTTGGACGGCAACGAGGTCACCCTTGAGGCCGAGGACCTCGAGGCTCGCCTGTTCCAGCACGAGCTGGACCACTTAGAGGGCAAGATCCTGCTCGACTACCTGGACGAGGATCAGCGCCGGGAGGCCAAGCGCATTCTCCGAGAGCGGGCGATGAGTGGGCCGAGTCGTCCTCCTGCCACCGGCGACGGGCTGTCGTTGCCGTGATCGACCCGCCGGCGAAAATCCGCCGGCTTGTCTTCCTCGGCACTCCACGCGAGTCGGTGCCCTTCCTGGAAGCGCTGGTTGTCGCCGGGTTCGACGTGGCATTGGCCGTGACCCGCCCCGACAAACGCCGAGGCCGGCGGGCAGCGCCCACTCCCAGCCCGGTAAAGGCCACCGCCCAAGACCTGGGCATCCCGGTTTCCTCCGATGTGGACGATGTGCTGGGTGCCGATGCCGATCTGGGGGTGGTGGTGGCCTTCGGGCAGATCATCAAGCCCCACGTTCTGGATCGGCTGGCCATGGTCAACGTCCATTTCTCACTGCTGCCCCGCTGGCGGGGGGCGGCCCCCGTGGAACGGGCCATCCTGGCTGGAGACCAGACCACCGGGGTGTGCCTGATGGAGGTGGCTGAGGGATTGGATACCGGCCAGGTCTATCGCCGAGTCGAGCTCCCCATCGCGCCCGACGTCACGGCGGCGGCGTTGCGAGCCGAATTAGTAGACCTCGCGGTTCCAATGCTCGTCGGTGCCCTGAATGAGGGCCTTGGTGTGCCAGAGCCCCAACGAGATGAGCCGGTCTACGCCGCCAAGATCACCCGGGACGAACTCTTCCTCGACTGGGGGCAGTCTGCAGAGTTCCTGCATCGGCAAGTCCGGGTAGGCGGGGCGTGGACCTCGTGGAAGGGCAAGAACCTCAAGGTCTGGTCGGCTCGCTCCATCGAAGGCTCCCTTCCACCAGGGCAGATGGACGGAGTCTGCGTGGGTACTGGCCAAGGGTTACTGGAGTTGGTGGGTGTGCAGGCCGAGGGCAAGTCCCGGCAGGCCGCCGAGGACTGGATCAGAGGTGCCCGTCCTACGCCCGGTGACCGGCTCGGATTGTGAGCTCCTCCCAATCGGGGCCAGTTTCGAAGAACGCCCGAGCCGTTGCCGCCAAGCTCCTCGACCGGGTTGAGCGGGACGGCGCCTACGCCAACCTGGTGCTGGCTTCAGCCGAATTGCCCGACCGCGATGCCGGGCTGATCACCGAGTTGGTCTACGGGGTCACCCGCATGCGTCGGGCGCTGGACTACCTGATCGACGGCTTCGTATCCGACCCACCCGACCTCACCACCCGCAACCTGCTGCGGATCGGCGCCTACCAGCTGCACATGCTGGACACCCCGGCCTATGCCGCAGTGAGCGAGACCGTCGAAGCCGCGCCCCGCCGCCAACGGGGATTCGTCAACGCCGTCTTGCGCAGGGTGGCTGATATGGAACCGGCCTGGTCCACCGAGGCGGTTCGGCTGAGCTACCCGGATTGGATGGTGGAGCGATTGGAGGCCGACCTCGGCGCGACAGAGGCCCATGCTGCGCTGGAACAGATGAACAAGCCTGCACCCGTCACGGCTCGCCCCGACGGCTATGTCCAAGATCGGGCGTCGCAGTGGGTGGCCGAACTGGTCGACCCCCAACCGGGGGAGCGGGTGCTGGACATGTGCGCCGGCCCCGGAGGCAAGGCCACCGCGCTGGCCAGCAGCTCGGCCACGGTAGTGGCAGCTGATCATCGCCAGCATCGGGCTTCTTTGGTAGCGGCCAACGCCGCCAAGACAGGTGCGTCCTTAGCCGGAGTGGTGGCCGCCGACGGCTGCCACCCGCCATTTCGTCCCCACTCCTTCGATCGAGTGCTGGTAGACGCCCCCTGTACCGGCTTGGGCGTGCTAGGACGACGAGCCGATGCCCGCTGGCGAGTGGGCCCCAACGACGTGGAGGAGTTGGCACGCCTCCAAACCAAGCTGGTCCGAGCCGCCTTCAACTTGGTCCGCCCAGAGGGAGTGGTGATTTACAGCGTCTGCACGATGACCAAGGCCGAGACTGCGGCCATCGACGACGCGGTGGCCCAAGAGCGCCCCGATGCCGTCGCTGTCCCTATTGCCAACAGGGACCCTCGCTGGCGGCCGCATTCCCGCGGCGCCCTCATCCTCCCCCAAGACCACAACACCGACGGAATGTTTGTTGCCAAGTACCGAACCCCGGACAGATAATCTGCCGCGATGGCTGTTCAAGAAACCGCCGGACTGGCCGCCAAAGTTCTGACGGTGTCGGACGGGGTGATCGCCGGTACTCGCCAAGATGGCTCGGGCGACGCCCTGGTGGAAATGCTGGACGGCGAAGGATATGAGATCGCCGACCGCCGAGCGGTGGAGGATGGCGTTGAATCGGTGCGCGATGCCCTCTTGGACATGTCTGAGGGATTCGCCGGCCTCATTGCCACTACCGGAGGTACCGGTTTCGGTCCTCGGGATCTCACTCCGGAGGGCACCGCCGCCGTGCTGGAGCGCCGGGCCGATGGCTTGGCCGAAGCCTCCCGGCTGGTGAGCCCCTTCGGGCGCTTGTCCCGGGCGATTGCCGGAACGAGGGGCACGGCTCTGATTGTGAACCTGCCCGGCTCGCCCAAGGGGTCGGTGGAGTGCCTGGGCGCGGTGCTCGATGTTGTCCCCCACGCCCTGCGCCTGCTGGCCGACCAGCCCACCGAGCATTGACCTCGAGCCATTCCAATCCAGCCCAGATGATGGATCTGGCCCTGGAAGCAGCCCGTTCCTGTCGGCTGGTCACTTCGCCCAATCCGTGGGTGGGGTCGGTGGTTGATTCCGGCGACCAGACGTTCTTAGGGGCCACATCGCCGCCGGGCGGCAACCACGCGGAGATCAACGCGTTGGAAGCTGCTGGCCCGCGCGCCGAGGGGGCTGACCTCTACACCACGCTGGAGCCGTGCGACCACCAGGGTCGCACCGGGCCATGTACCGACACCATCATCGCTGCGGGGATCACTCGGGTGTTCGTGGCGGTGGAGGATCCCGACCCTGCGGTCTCGGGGAAGGGCATCGCGGCCCTGCAACGGGCTGGCTTGAACGTGGAGACGGGCGTGAGGGCCGCTGAGGCCGCTGAGTTGCTGGCCCCCTACTTGAAGCACCGCCGCACCGGGCTTCCCTGGGTAGTGCTGAAGTTGGCCGCCACCCTGGACGGCCGCATTGCCGCCCCCGATGCCACTAGCCGCTGGATCACCGGTGTTGAGGCCCGGGCCGACGTGCACCGGCTGAGAGCCGAAAGCGACGCCGTGCTGGTAGGGGCGGGCACTGTTCGAGCTGACGATCCCGCCCTCACGGTGCGGGACTGGCAGCCTCCCGCCGGGGTGACCCCCCGCACCACCCAGCCGCTGCGAGTGGTGTTGGGCACCGCGCCGCCCGAGGCCCGTGTCCACCCCGCGATAGAGATGGATGGTCCGCTGGAGCAGGTGCTGGCCGAGTTGGGGGAGCGGGGTGTAGTCCAGCTTCTGGTCGAAGGGGGCGCAGCCACCGCAGCCGCCTTCCACCGAGCTGGCCTGGTGGACCACTACACCGTGTACCTGGCCCCCGCTTTTTCCGGCGGCAACGATGCCCACCCCATGTTCACCGGCCCCGCCACCCCCACCATAGATGACCTCTGGCGAGGCGAGATCTGCGACGTCACCCGCCTCGGCCCCGACCTGCGGATCGACTTGCGGCCGAGTTGAACGGAGAACGTTTGCCGTACGCTGGGAACTGCGACGGGGCAACCGGGTATTGACACCAGCCCCGCACTTGCAGCCCGGTAGCGTTGGGGCATGCTCTCGTTGGTTTTGCCCAAGGGTTCGCTGGAAAAGGCGACTTTGGAGCTATTCGACGCCGCCGACATCCCGGTGAACCGCAGTTCGGATGTTGCCTACAAGGCCACGATCAACGACCCGCGCATCAGTGATGTCCGCATTCTGCGGCCCCAGGAGATTCCCCGATACGTGGCTGACGGACTGTTCGATCTGGGCATCACCGGGCGCGACTGGGTGGCCGAGACCGACAGCGACGTGGTGTCGCTGGGGGAGCTTCACTACTCCAAGAACACCTCGCGGCCGATCCGGATGGTGCTGGCGGTGCCCGACGACTCGCCGTGGAACGCGGCGGAGGATCTGCCCCAGGGGGTGAAGATCTCCAGCGAGTATCCGGCCCTAACCAAGCGGTTCTTCGACGACTTGGGTATCGAATCCGACATCGCCCTGTCGTACGGGGCCACCGAGGCCAAGGCCCCCGACATTGTGGACGCGGTGGTGGAGATCACCGAGACCGGGCGGGCGCTGCGGGCGGCCGGCCTCAAGATCATCCACACCATCCTCACTTCCTACACCGAGCTGATCGCCAATCCGGCCAGCTATGCCGACCCCGAGCGTCGCCATGCCATGGAGCAGATTCACACCCTGTTGGGCGGGGTGCTGGAAGCCAGGGGCAAGGTGCTGGTCAAGATGAACGTGCCGTCGGAAAGCCTGGACAAAGTGATCGACCTGCTGCCGTCTATGAAGGCGCCCACGGTCAACGAGCTGTTCGGGGGCCACGGCTATGCGGTGGAGACGGTGGTGCCCAAAGCGGACATCAACGTGTTGATCCCCGATCTGCGAGACGCCGGGGCTAGCGACATCATCGAGCTCCCGTTGGCCAAGATCGTCCATTGAGATTGGCTGGTCGCAACATTCCCCTCATCGGCACCGTTGCCAGCTTCGACGGCGCTACCGGCTGGGGGACGATCGCCGCGGAAGACGGTACGGCCTATCCCTTCCATTGCACCGCCATTGCCGACGGGACCCGCACTATCGAGGCAGGCGTCGCGGTGACCTTCCAATTGGCCTCGGGCCACCGGGGTGTTTGGGAAGCGGCAGGAATTACTCCCCGCTAGACCCCGGATCGTCTTCTTCTGAGTATTCGGCGTCTTCGGCGCCACCCTCCATCGCCCGGGACACCTGCACGAACGCCATGCGGATCTGATGAAGGGCGTCTTTGAGGGTGGCCTCGTGCTCTCCGAGGCGTCCCTCCAGCCCCTCCACCACCGCACCCAGGGCGTCGATGGCCAATCGGGACTCTTCCAAGTTGGGCGGCTGCTGGCTGAGGTGGATGGCTCCCAGCTCATACAGCCCCATGGCGTGGTTCCCCACCACTACCGACGCGGGGGTGTTGGCAATGTGCTCTCGGGCCTCGGCCAGCTGCTGGGCCAGCTCCTCGGCCTGAGCCCGTTCCTCATCGCTCAACCCGGCCAGCGGGTCTTCAACTTGATCGGGCGAGTCCTGTTGCGGCGGGGCCGCCGACCGCCCTCGGCCGTCGTCAACCGGTACCTCGCCGCCTGGTGTCCACAGTGTGCTCATTGTCTCTCCTCGACTCCTTTTTGCCTCGTCTGGCGTGATTGTCCCTCAACGCTGATACTGTTACCCCGCAACTTCGGCACGCAAGTGGGGTGCAATGAATCCCAACGTGTCGGCCCCTAAAGTCGAGAGAGAGGAACATGCGCATTGCAGAGCGGTGATCGGCCATAGCTTCGGCAGATGCTGAGCCCCGGATCAACGACCGGATCAGAGCAAGAGAGGTGCGGCTCGTTGGTGAGGACGGACAGCAAGTAGGCATTCGGCCGCTGCCTGAGGCGTTGGACATGGCCAGTGAAGCCGGCCTCGACCTGGTGGAGGTTGCCGAGAAGGCCAACCCCCCGGTATGTCGGATCATGGACTACGGCAAGTACAAGTACGAGGCCGCCCAGCGGGCCAAGGAGTCCCGGCGAAACAGCACCAACATCATCGTCAAGGAGATGAAGTACCGGCCCAAGATCGGACCGGGTGATTTCGATACCAAGACGAGGAAGGTGCGGGGCTTTCTTGAGGAAGGCTACAAAGTAAAGGTCACGATCATGTTCCGCGGCCGCGAGGTGCAGCATCCCGAGTTGGGGCGGCGCATTCTCGATGACATTGCGGACGAAGTGGAAGAAGTGGCCAAAGTCGAGGTCTATCCCAGACTGGATGGCCGCAACATGGTCATGGTGCTGGGACCGGCGAAGAAGAAGTCCCGCAAGCAGGCCGCAAAGTCTGCTCGCCAACCCGCTGAAGAGGCCGCGACAACCGAATCTGCCACTTGAATTCAAACTTACGATCATTTGAGTGAGAGAATTGAAGGCTCCCAACAGCGCAGGAAACTGACATGCCCAAGATGAAAACCCACCGAGGCGCGGCCAAGCGGTTCAAGACCACCGGCACCGGCAAGCTTCGCCGCCGCAGCGCCTACAAGAACCACATCCTCGAGAAGAAGGCCCCCAAGCGCAAGCGCCAGCTGCGCGGCCCGGCCCAGGTGTCGTCAGCCGATGCCCCGGCCGTGAAGCGCCAATTGGGCTTGTAGGGCCTGAAGCGACAAGCACGAGTTCAAGGAGAAGCACACGATGGCCAGAGTCAAGCGCGCCGTCACTGCTCGCAAGCGCCGCCGGGCGGTGGTGAAGCGGGCCAAGGGGTACTACGGCAACAAGAGCCGCACGTTCCGGGGCGCCAACGAGCAGCTGATGCACAGCGGCCAATACGCCTTCCGGGATCGCCGGGCCCGCAAGGGCGAGTTCCGCCGCCTGTGGATCCAGCGCATCAACGCCGCCTGCCGCCAGAACGGCACCAACTACAGCCGCTTCATCAACGGCTTGAAGCTGGCCGACGTGGAGGTCGACCGCAAGATCCTGGCCGAGATGGCCGTGAGTGATCCGGCGGCCTTCACCGCGCTGGTGGAGGTGGCCAAGGCTGCGGCAGAGGCGGAGCAAGAGTCCGCCTCGGTCGGGTAGAGCTGCCCATCAGCAAGCCACTCAGCCCCCGAAACCCCCGGATTGCGGAACTTCGCCGACTAGTCCGCAACCGCCGAGATCGCACTGAGTCCGGCAAATTCGTCATCGACGGCCCGCAACTGCTGGTCGAGGCGGTGGCCGCCGATCTGGAGATCGTTGACGTCTTTGTGGAGCCCGTAGTCGACCTGTGGGCTGACCTGGGAGTCTCAGTGAACGCCCCGGTGTGGACGGTGGGCGACGGTGTTCTGGCCAAGGTGGGCTCGGTGGTCACCCCCCAAGGGGTAATGGCCACCGCCCGAATCCCCGAAATCGCCCCAGTTGCCGACGGCGATTTTGCTGTCGAGCTGGCCGGTGTGGCCGACCCCGGCAACGCCGGGACCATTGTGCGCACCGCAGTGGCCGCCGGGGCCCAAGCCGTGGTGTTCAGCCCAGAATCAGTGGACCCCTGGAATCCCAAGACCGTGCGGGCCTCGGCCGGCGCGCTGTTCCGAGTCCCCCTGGCCGAGACGGGACCGAAAGGGGAGCGAGTGGGCGCCGACCCCCACCGAGGCGACCCCTACGACCAAGCCGACCTCACCGGCCCCCTCACCCTGGTGGTGGGCAACGAAGCCCACGGCCTAGATCAACTGGATCAATCTGCGGCCATTGACCGCTGGGTGTCCATCCCCATGGCCGAGTCAGTCGAATCCCTCAACGTCGCCGCCGCTGCCGCCATCCTCTGCTTCGAAATAGCCCGCCAACGCCGCAGCTGAGCCTGAGCCCTAGCCCACGACGGGGCCGATGGCGGCGGGCTGGGCTCTGAGGGCTTCTATTTCGGCGACGGCCTCGTCGGAGAGTTCGCGGATGCCGATGAACTCTTCGAGGTTGTAGTGGAGGTTGATGATGCGCATCTCTTCCCGGCTCAACACGATGTGGTCGAGGCCGGGCTGGTGGAGGCCGCGCTGGGCTCGCTGGAGGTTGGAGAGATCTTGGTCGAACACCAGGTTCATGGAGGCCTCTTCGGCGGGGATGACAGCCTGCATGGGCGGGGTTCGCTCGGTGCGGGGGGGTCGCCGGTCGAGGTGCAGCAAGTCCATGTAGGCGTCGTCGGGGGTGTCGCCCGGGCGGGATCGGAGCACGGTGATGCTGTCGCACATCACGATCACCGTGATGTTGGGGAACAGGTTGAACTGGAACAAATCCAGCATCTGCGACTGGTCGAAGCTGTCGAGGTCGAGGCCCTTTTGCCTGGTCTGAGCCCGCACTAGATCCTCCAGCACGTCGCGCACGCTGCCGCCGTCGGGAACCGGCGGGCACGGTCCCGGGTTCTCGGAGTCCTGGCCGTAGCGGGCGCCCTGGGTGACGATGATGGAGTCCCATATCTCCTGGTCGGTGGCCCCGTTGCGCAGCCTGGGGCTGGGCACTCCGTAGGGCTGGTGCAGCGAGCCGTGGCGGCCGTAGAGACGGTTCACCGAGTTGACGTCGTCGCAGCTGGGCAGCATCTCGCGGTGGATGCCCTGCACGTGGTAGGTCTCGCTGAATGCCTCTATGAGGGTCTTCCAGTTGCACGGCAGCGGCACGGTGAGGTCGTAGGCGCAGGCGTACTCCTCCATGCGGGCCCACTCCAACAGGCCGGGAATGGCTTCCAGGTACTTGTCCAGCGGCTCGGCGTCGGTGTCCAGGTTCACGAACACCAGCGGCCCCCACGTCCCCACCTGCACCGGGAACAGCGGGTAGTCGTCGTTGCGCAGCGCCCCGAAGCCCCGGCGAGACGGCACCTCCCGCAGCTTGCCGTCCAGCGTCCAGCTCCACCGGTGGTAGATGCAGCGCAGCTCGGTCAGGCCCGACCCCGAGCCGGTGCACAGCACGTTGCCCCGGTGGCGGCACACGTTCTGGAATCCCCGCAGCACCCCGTCGTCTCCCCGCACGATGAGCACTGACAGGTTGCCCACCGAATACTCGAACCAGTCGCCCGGCGACGGCACATGGTCCACCGTGCAGGCCAGCTGCCAGGCCCGGGGCCAGACATGGGCCATCTCCAATTCGGCCCAGTCCGGGGAGATGTACCGATGGGTGGGCACTTCAACCGGCGTGCGCCGGGGCGGGACGGCCCCTATGGCCGTTCCCACCGGGGCATCGTTGGTGAGCTCAGGGCCGATCTGGATCTTCGCCATGGCTGAACAGTAGTGGTAGGCGGGCAATCCAAGCCGGGCAGTCATCGAGGTTGAACAAGGCGTAAGCGGGAGTCCCGTATTCTGGTGCGGGTATGAGCTTCGCTGAGACAGTTGTGTTCGCGATCGGGGCTCTGATCGCAGTGGGCACGCTGTTGGCCGCCATACAAACCGTGGTGGTGCCCCGGGCCGAGCGGAGCCTTTTGATCCGCTTCGTGTACGTCGGCATGAGGCATTTGTTCTCGTTGGTCGCCCGCCGCCGCAAGTCGTATGAGGCCAAAGACGCGGTGCTGGCCCGCTATGCCCCCACCACCCTCATGCTGCTGCCCATGGTGTGGGCTACCGGGGTCATTTACGGGTTTTCGCTGATGTTCTGGGCGCTGGATGTGCGCCCGTATCGGGAGGCGTTGGTGCTGAGCGGGTCGTCGCTCACCACGTTGGGCTTTCGGGACACCGAAGACCTGGCCAGCCTGGTCCTGTCGATAGGCGAGGCCCTCATTGGGTTGGGCATTGTGGCGCTGCTGATCAGCTTCCTGCCCCTCATGTACATGGCGTTCAGCGCTCGGGAGTCCGCAGTGGCCCGGCTGGAAATCAGGGCCGGAACCCCGCCCACGCCTGAAGCCATGATCATTCTGGCCCACGAGACCGGCGGCCTCGAGAACATGGGAGAGACCTGGACCGAGTGGGAGCACTGGTTCATCCATATCGAGGAGACCCACCAGACCTATCCGGCTCTGGCCTTCTTCCGGTCGGTGCGCTCCGATCGCTCATGGGTTGTTGCCGCGGGCTGCATCTTGGACACGGCCGCCATAATGCTGTCGACGGTGGCGGTGCCCCATTCTCCCGCCACACCGTTCATGATCCGGGCGGGCTATGTGGCTTTGCGCAACATCGCCGACTTTTTCGCCATCGAATATGACCCCGATCCAAAGGACATTTCCCCGATCACGGTGCGCCGCCACGAGTTCTACGACACCTACGAGGCGCTGCGCAGCGCCGGAGTTCCCGTCGTGGAAGACCGCGAGCGGGCATGGCTCGACTTCGCCGGTTGGCGGGTGAACTACGACAACTGCCTGGTGGGCCTGGCCTCGATCACGTCGGCGCCGCCGGGCAAGTGGAGCACGGATCGGCCCTCTCCCTACCACCGGCTGCCGCTGTTCTACCGGCCCCTGCGCCGCCCGCTGCCCCCGCTTCTGCGCCAGCTCCGGCGCCGGGGATTCGGCCCGGGGCGGCGAAAGTGATTTCACCCAAGACGCCGTTGCCGATGAGGCTGGCGCGATGAGAACCCGCATTTCCGAGCTGCTGGGCATCGACATCCCCGTGGTGCAGGCCCCCATGGGCTACATCGCCCGGGCCCAGCTGGCCTCAGCGGTGTCCAACGCCGGGGCCATGGGCATCATCGAGACCTCCTCGGGCCAGCTCGACGACATCAAGGTGGAGATCGCCAAGATGCGCGACCTCACCGACCGGCCGTGGGGGGTGAACATCGCCCAACTGCTGGTACCCGACGCCACTGTCATCGATTTTGTCATCGACCATGAGGTGGGGTTTGTGACCACCTCCGCGGGCGATCCCAACCGGTTCACCGCCATGCTGAAAGACGCCGGGATCACCGTCTTCCATGTGGTGCCCACCTTGCGGGGCGCCCGCAAGGCAGTGGATGCCGGGGTGGACGGCCTCATTGTGGAGGGGGTGGAAGGCGGCGGGTTCAAGAATCCTCACGGCTCGTCCACCATGGTGCTGACCCCGCTGGTGGTGGCCGAGGTGGACGTGCCGGTCATCGCCGCGGGAGGCATCTGCGACGGGGTGTCCATGGCGGCGGCGCTGGCGCTGGGGGCCGACGGGGTGCAGATGGGCACCCGGATGCTGTCGGCCGCCGAGTCGCCGGTGCACGACAACTGGAAGCAGGCGGTGGTAGCCGCCGCGGAGACCGACACCGTGTTGTTGAACCGGTTCGGGCGGCCCGGCATGCGGGCGCTGCGCACCGAGCTCACCGCCGAGATGGAGCACCACGACCAGGTGCAGATGCCCGGCCTCGACCGGCTCATGGACCAGTATTTCGGCGGTCAGATGGACGTGGCCGTGCCCTTCGGCGGCCAGGTGATGGGCCGCATCGACGAGGTGCGCCCGGTGGCCGACATTCTGGGAGAGGCCTGGGAGCACTGCCAGGCCCGTCTGCGCCAACTGGGTCAGGCCGCCGCGGGGTAGCCGGGCGGGAAGTCACCCTCATGCTCTCCCGCACAATGCTCACTCTCCTTCGGCGGTCGGGGAGCCGACTGCAACTGGTCTGCCTCCTCGGGCCTGACCCCCGCGGCGTGCGCCAATCGCTGGGGGCGCTGTGCATCTTGGCGGTGACCAGCGTGATCGCCGGGTTGGTGCTGGGTCGCAGCCACGAGCGGCTGGCCGAGCTGCCCGGCCTGCTGCTGCTCGTGCCGGCGGCCATCGCGCTGCCGGGGAAGATCTTCGGAGCGCTGGGGAGTCGGCTGGGCACCGCCATCCACACCGGCACGTTCCGGCTGTCGCTGCGGTCGTCCAGCGTGGTGGGCCAAAACGTTTGGGCCTCGTTGGTCTTGACGCTCCTCATGACGCTGGTGCTGGCCCTTTTGGCCTCGGCGATGGCTTCGAACCTCGGGGTCGAAAACGCCATCGGCGTGGCCGACTACGTGGTCATCTCGGTGGTGGGCGGGATGCTGGCCTCGGTATTCGTGCTGTTGGCGACGCTTGGTATGGCTACCGGATCGGTGCGCTGGGGCCTCGACCCCGACAACGTGACCGCCCCCATGGTGACCGCAGCTGGTGACGTGCTGGCGCTGCCCGCGCTCATCTTGGCCTCCTATCTGGTGCGCATCGACACGGTCACCCCGGTGATTGCCGGGCTGTTGGCGGCTGTCACGGTTGTGTCGTCGGCCGCCGCGCTCCGCTCCAAGGCCCCCGAACTGCGGACCGTTCTGCGGGAGTCGATCCCGGTGCTTGTGCTGGCCGGATTTCTGTCGCTGATGGCCGGGGTGACGGTGGAGAACCGATTCGAGGTGTTCTCCGAGCGCCCCGTGCTGCTGATTCTGATTCCCGGCTTTCTGGCCACCGCCGGCGCACTGGGCGGCATCTTGACCAATCGGCTGTCCAGCAAGCTCCACCTCGGCTTGATCGGCCCCTCGGTTGTGCCCCAACGGGGGGCCCGTACCGACGTTGGGGTGACCATCGGGCTGGCGCTGCCGGTATTCGTGATCGTGGCCCTGGTGTCGCAGGGAGCGGGATCGCTGGTGGATCTGGCCGGGCCGGGGGTGGAGCGGCTGGTGGGGGTGGCGCTGATAGGCGGAATCCTGGCGGTGGTAGTGGTGGTGGCCGTGGCCTACTACGGCACCATTGCCGCCGTCCGCTTCGGAGTCGACCCCGACAGCGTGGGCATACCGACGGTGACCGCAGTGCTCGATTTGGTGGGCGCCCTCACCCTGGTGTTCGCCATTGAGGCCGTAGGGGCGGGGTGAAAGGCAAATGACTGATTCCAGTGCTGATGGCTAACTCTGATGATTAACTTGAGGAGACCTGACAATGGACGATAAACCCCGCAATCTTCGGGCCATGCTCGCCGAGGCCAAAGACCTCTCCGAACTGATGGTCGACTTGGCCTACGCCGCCCTGTACTTCGGCGACCCGGACATGGCCACCGAGGTGGACGAGCTCGAGGTACAGATGACCGAGTTGGTCAAAGACATGCGGGCGGTGTGCATCATGGCGGTTCGCCATCCCCGCGAGGCCGACGGCATGTCGTCGGTGCTCCAGGTGATAAGCGCCATCGAGCGGATCGCCAACGACGCGGTGGACATCTCCCGCATTGTCTCCCGTCGGCTGGGCATCCCCGCCGAGCTGGTGGCCGACTTGTCCAGCGCCGAGGAGATCTCCCACCGGCTGGTGGTACACGAGGGATCCCACATGGTGCGCCGCCCCCTGGGCGACCTGGAGCTGCCCGTGGTGGCCGGAATGCGGGTCATGGCCATCCGGCGGGAACGCAGCTGGATCACCGACGTGGGCGGCGACCAGCTCATGATGCCCGGCGACGTGCTGTTCTTGCGGGGGTCGCCCGATGGCATCATGCGCCTGCACCAGCTGGCCGCCGCGCCCATGTGGGAGGAGCCGGTGGCCCCCGAAGATCCCTGGATCTCGGATCTGGATCGGGCGGTGGACGTGCTGGTGGAGATGAAGGACCTGTCAGAGGCCGCGGTGGGGCTGGCCTATTCGGCGCTGGTTCTCAAGGACCGGGGTCTGGCCGCCCAGGTGCGGCTTCTGGAGGGACGCCTCGACGAGATGAACCACCAGTTGGAGCTGTGGGTGCTGCGGGCCGCGTCCAACAACATCGACCCCTCGCCGCTGCGGGGACTGCTGCACCTGGGCCAAGCCGCCGAGGACATCGGCGATCAGGCCCGCCAGATGATCTCGCTGGTGGAACAGGGCGAAGAGGTCCACCCCATCTTGGAGATCGCCCTCGGCGATTCCGACGAGGTGGTGGTGGAGCTGCCCGTGGCCCGCCTGAGCGGCGCCGACGGGACCTCGCTCAAAGAGCTGGCCCTCAACATCGAGCCCGGCTTCACCGTGCTAGCCATCCGCCGGGCCGGCCGCTACATCTACCGCCCCCCGGGCAGTGCCGCGCTTTATGCCGGCGACGAGATCATTGCCAGCGGCCCCGACGAAGGCCGCGAAGCCCTAGCCGAGCGCTTCGGCTGGAACCTGGTGCGAGAAGAAGAAGGCGTAGAAGACGAACTCCAGCCCATGGGCTCTTAATCTGCCCTTCAAGCCACACATCACTGGTCCCGCCAGCCCAGGGTTCTCTGTCTGCTCTGAAGCAGGGCATGTTCCAATTCCACGGCCGACCAACAGCTCTCGTCGGCCTGCTGCTCTAATTTCACCGCGGCCTTCTGCGAAACCTGCTCATTATTTTCGCTGACCCTCTGCCAACGGAGGGCATACCACCGCTCGTCCTGCTGCACCATCACCCGACCTCGCCCTTCGCATCCACGAGCACACCGGTCCCCACATTCCCGCAGGTCACAGCCCCATATTCCATACCACAACCCTACCGACGCCTATGACAGTTTCTGGCCGGTATCCCGCCCCGCTGAGCCCCGATAGCTGATATTGGCTGGCATACGTCCCACTTGAGGTCAGAAGCAAGTGGTGGAAAAGTAGGCGCGGCGTAGGATGGGCCGGTGCCCGGTAAAGAGAAGACGGCAAGAGAACTCGCGGCCACGCCTGTCCAGCGCCCAGAAGATGTGCTTTCTCGAGACACGCTCGATGAGGTCGACCGCAAGTTCGCACGGGCAGAAGCCGATGCCGAGGAGCGCCTGGCCGACGAGTCGGCTTGGGAGAACGCCCTGACAGTTGACGAGCTGCGCGAATTGGCTCGCCGAGCCGGGCGAGGCGAGAAGGTCAGTCTCAAAACCTCAGTCTCTGATTGCTGAATCGGTGCAGGTCTAAATCCGGAGGGGTGTAGGGACTACCGCCGGAGGTTTGGGGGGTTGTTGCCAGGGGGGTCGCAGGTATGGGCGGCCGGTGTCGGGGTGTTTTTCGACGGCCCAGTTTCGGTGGTGCACTTTTTGGTGGCAGTCGTGGCATACCAGGACGAGGTTGTCGGGTTGGGTGGGGCCTCCGTGTTGCCATTCCACGATGTGGTGCGACACGCACCATTCGGGTTCTTTCTGGCAGCCGATGCAACCTTGGTCTCGGGCTTCGAGGGCGGCTCGTAGGGCGAAGTTGGGGTGGCGGCTGGTTGAGCCCATCCAGATGGGCTCGGTGGTTGCTTGTTTGAACAGTCCGCACAGGATGTCTGCGTCGCAGGCCAGCCTGTGGAACTCGTTTGGGGGAAGCGGGGTGCCATCAGCCAGGCGGGGGCGGCCCAGTTTGTCGTTGACGAGGTCGTAGTCGGCCATCAACAACAGCGTGGTGCCCTGGGGCTGTTCGCTTCCGTCGGCGGAGACTGTGCGGGTGATGAGCCGTTCCAACGCATCGGCCCGGCGGTGCCGGTCGGCGGTGTGCTCTCGGCGGTTGTCGGTTCGCCAGTCGTCGTCGGTCGCCTTGTTCAGTGCTTTGCGGATCCGCGCCGCCGCGACCGGGTCGAACAGGGCGAAAAGCTGCCACATCCCGTCATCGCGCTCTGAGAACCTGGCTGTGCGGGCCTTGCGCTGGCGCTCGAACCGCTTGGCCCCGTCATCGCCGGCCATTTCGTTCTGGTGGTCGCGCACTGTCTTGCGCAACTGCTCCGGCGTCTGCGTCTCGGCTGCCGCCAGCATCTTGGCCTCATCCAGCGGCCCATTCTGAGCCGCAGTCCCCAAGATCCGGGCGTGCTCTGTGTTGATCCGGCTGTCCACCAGAGCGTCCCGGGTGGCCGCCAGCTTGTCCAACTGCTCGGCCTCGCGCAGCGTGCGGTCTGCCTGATGCCTCGACTGGCGCAGCTCGGCCTTCAAGGAATTCGTTGCGTCAAAGGAGCTACTGCGCCGAGTCTTCTCAGCCACCACCTCGGCCAAAAACCCTTCCAACCGATTGCGGGAAGACCCAATCAACCGCAGCCGAGCGTCCAATCCGGCATCGTCCAACCCAGACACGTCCACGGCATCGACAAGCACGCCATCCCCGGCATTCCCGCAGGTCACAGCTCTAATGTTCATACGACAATGATATTGAAGGCAGTGACAGTATCTCTTTTTCATCAGAGTTACTTGAGCTTGCTTCAGGTATCCCTCTGCCCAAGGTCGCCTATCTCGGCCAGCAAAGCGGAACATTGGATAGGGTGCCAGCCGTGCCAGTGGGAGACTCAGAATGGGAGAGCACTCCTAGTGGCAGTCCTTTTGTCGATGGGCAGCCGCTGCTTCTGGATGGGTTTGAAGATCGGCATCTTCACTTGGAGATACTGCGCTGGTTGATCAACCCGGAGATCGATCAGATCGATTTGGCCGTTTCGTTCATCATGAAAAGCGGCGTCAACCTCATTGCAGGCCATCTGGAGGTGGCGCTCCAGCGGGGAGCGCGGATTCGAATTATCACCACCGACTATCTGTCCATCACCGACCCCGATGCCCTTACCCAGCTGCTGGATCTGGCTGATCGCCCCGATTTTAATGACGCCCAACTTCAAGTGAAGGTCTTCCACGATCCGAAGGTGTCGTTCCATCCCAAGGCGTACCTGTTTAGGTCAACCGGCAGTTCGGTCGCCGGGGGATTCGTGGGAAGTTCCAATCTGAGTTGGTCGGGCATACGAAGCGGGGTGGAATGGAACCTAGGAGTCGATCATGTTGGGCCGCTGGTAGAGAGTTTCGAGCGGCTGTGGGCCGATCCCCGCTGCGTTCCGGTCGATGCCCGCTGGGTGGCCGAATACCGATTGAGGCGACCGCCTGAGAGCGTTCCCCGCACTCCACCCCCCGAAGCAGATATCCCTATAGAGCCACCCAGCCAGCCGGTCAGTCCGTGGCCTGTTCAGGAAGAAGCGCTTAGGGCTTTGGAACAGACCCGAATTCAGGGCTTTCGTCGAGGGCTGGTGGTTATGGCCACCGGCCTGGGAAAGACACTGCTAGCCGCGTTCGACAGCAATCGTCCTGACTTCCAGCGGGTGCTGTTCATTGCCCACCGAGAGGAGATACTGCGCCAGAGCAGGGACGCATTCCGTCAGGTGCGGCCCGACGGCCGATTTGGGTTCTTCGTGGGTGCTGACAAAGACCCTGAGGCTGACGTGGTATTCGCCAGCATTCAGACGCTTCATCGGCACCTACATCGCTTCGGGTCAGACCGGTTTGACTACGTCGTGGTCGACGAGTTCCACCATGCCGCCGCCCCTACTTATCGCCGGGCCATCGAGAGCTTCCGCCCGAAGTTCCTGCTCGGCCTCACTGCCACGCCCGATCGGTTCGATGGGGCGGACCTGCTCGCGCTCTGCGGCAACAACCTGGTGTTCGAATGTGATCTAGTTGAGGGCATTAGGCAGGAAAGGCTGGTGCCTTTCCGCTATTGGGGCATTAGGGACGTGGCTGACTACGCCCCTATTCCATGGCGCAATGGCCGCTTCGACCCCGACAAGCTGGCCGAGGCCATTGAGACCACACAGCGGGCCGAACAGGCGCTGGCGGAGTGGAGGGAAAAGGCCTCCGGCCCGACGCTGGCGTTCTGTACAACTGTCGCCCACGCCGAGTTCATGGCCGAGTTCTTCAACCAGCGGGGTGTGCGGTCTGTTGCTGTCCACAGCGGCCCGCACTCGGCCCCTCGCCAAAGCGCAGTTGAGGACCTTCGGAATAAATCCATCCAAGTGCTGTTCGCGGTTGACGTGTTCAACGAAGGCGTTGACGTTCCTGAGATCGGCACGGTGCTCATGCTCCGCCCGACCGATTCGCCGGTGATCTTCTTACAACAACTCGGACGGGGGCTTCGCCTATCCGAGGAAAAGGCAGTGCTTCAGGTGATCGACTTCGTGGGCAACCACCACAGCTTCTTGATGAAGCCAAGAGTCCTCTTGGAATTGAGCTCGGCGGAAGGCAGACAGTCAGACAGACCGCTGGACGAGGTGATCGAAAGTGGTGATTTCGAGTTGCCTCCAGGATGCTCGGTGGAGTTCGAGCTTGGGGCAGTGGAACTGCTGCGTCAGATGCTCTCTCAGCGGGCTGAAAGGAGGCGATCAACTGTTCGCGAGGAAGCAGCAGCGTTAGCGGACTTTTGCCGTAACTACCTGGAAGAACACGATACGAGACCCACCGCTGCTCAAGCATCACGTTCTCAGGGGATCAAGCCGGGGAGCGGCCCGATCAAGCGGGCTGGTGGTTGGCACCGCTATCTGAGCCACCAAGAGTTGCTATCTGCTGACCATCAGATAGCTGTCGATGAGGTTGGGGCAGTGTTGAGAGGTTTGGAAACCGAGCCCATCACCAAGTCCTACAAGTTGGTGGCGTTGCAGGCAATGCTTGAGTTGGGAGGCGCATTCGAGCCGGTTTCGGTGGCTCAGGTGGCAGAACGGTCCCTGCGGGCGATTCGGGAAGACCACCGGCTTCGGGCTGACATCCAGATCAAAGAGATCCCCAACTTGGAAGAGGTTTCGGCTGAGAAGTGGCGGGCCTATTGGCTGAAGTGGCCGCTCGAACACCTGTCCAACAAGCCGGGCAAGTCTCTGTTCAGCCACGAGTCTGGTGACGACGGCGGAACGATGGCCCCAACATTCTCGGTGTCTGGTGAGCGACAGGAGGCATTTGCGGAAATGGCCCTCGAGATTGTGGCCTGGCGGCTCCAGAAATATCTCTTGAGTAGGGCTGCAGTGCCACCGGCTTCGGGCTTCCCTGATCAACGAGGCGAGAAAGCACCATCCCAGGCCGCCGGAGGGGCGGCTAGCTGAGATTGGGCTAGCCACCCCTGGGCGGGGGTTGGGTTTGGGGGTTAGGTGGTGAGGCGATTGCGGTTGCGGGTGGCGCTGGCGAGGAGGAGGCCGGCGAGGATGAGGGTGGCGGCGATGATGAAGAGCAGGCGGCTTTCAACGCCGGTGGCGGGGAGTTCCTCGCCGTCCATGTCGTCCATGCCTCCGCTCATATCGTCCATGTCGCTGGCCACCGTCGTGATGCGGCCCTCGCCTCCTTCGGGGTAATCAGCGGCGGGGATGGTGCCGTTTAGGCCGTCGCTGATGTAGGCGGCCAGGGACTGTTGGTCGGTGAGGCCCAGGTGGGTTCGGGTACCGTCGCCGAAGAGGTATTGGTCGCCGCCGTTGGCCAGGAAGTTGAGGGTGACCAGGGCGATTGAGGGGGCACCGTCCACCACGGCGCCGTCGCTCACGATGGCGGTGCCGTCATCCAGGGTGATGGATTGCACACGAGAGCCCGCGGTGGTGACGGTGTCGTCGTCGCCGATCTCCTGGGGGGTGCCGGCTGGGTCGTAGACGAAGCTCAGTCCGGCCACCTGGGCGAAGCGTCCGCTGGAGCTCTCCACTCGGGATACGGCGTTCTCCAACAGCACCTTCACCTGAGCGGGCGACACGTCTTCGATCACGGTCACGAGGTTGCCGAACGGGGAGATGTTGAAGGTCTCCAGCAGGCTGATCGGCCCGACTGGGATCACCGAGTCGTTGCGGATCCCGCCGCCGTTCTGGAGGGCCGCGGCCGGTTCGGGCACGCCGAAGTCAGCGGCCAGCCGCTGTCCGTTCCACAGCAGGGCGTCGGCCAGCAGGTTGCCTTGGTTGGTCTCGTGGGTGCGGATTCCTGGCGAGCGGCGGCCGTCCAGGGGCACCTCGGTGGTGCCTACTGGGGTGGCAGCCAGCTCGGCCAACGCCGCGGCCACGGGCTCAGTCACCTGGGCCTGCACGTCGGGATGGGGCTCCACTGCGTCGGATTCTTCGCCGCCGATCACTCGGCGCAAGCCGCTGGTCTCGTCGATGGCGGTCACGTTCCCGTCGGCGTCGACGGTCAGGATCAGCTGGCCTACGTAGGTGTAGTCGCCTGGGGTGGTCACGATAGGCACGCTGGCCCCGTCGGCCAGAGTGGCGGTGAGCGGGTAGGGGCCGTAGGGGTCGCCGTCGTCGGGCAGCAGCACGGTGCTGTCGTCGGCCAGCAAGGCCCCGCTGCCGCCCGCCACGATGGCGTCCACGCCCGTGAGCCCAGCGGCCAGATCGCTCTCCGCGCTCAACGCCTGCAAATGGGTGGACAGCACGATGATGTCCACCCCGTCGCCGGTCAGCCGGTCGATCTCGGCCTGCACGATCTCGGCCACATTGGACATCACCGCCACGTTGCGGGGGCTGGAGATGTAGGTCAGCTCAGGGGTGGTGGCACCGATGATGCCGATGCTCCGGCCCTGCTTCTCCACCACCACCGACCTGGCGATCCGTCCCTGCTCCACCAGCGCGGCCAGCGCGGGCTCGTTGGAGAAGTCCAGGTTGGCGCTGATGAACGGGGCGGTGGTTGTCTCGGTGATGAACCGGGCCAGAAGATCGGGCCCCAGGTCGAACTCGTGGTTGCCGATGGTCAAGGCGTCGTAGCCGATGAGATTGAGAGCCAGCGCGTCGTAGAACGGGCTGTCGTCGCCGAGGCTCACCGACAGTTCGGGGCCGCTCAAGAAGTTGTCGCCCGAGCTGATGGTGATCACGGCCGCGCCGCCGTCGGTGGCCTGGGACCGCAGTTGGTGTACTAGCGAGGCGAAGCGGGCCACGCCGCCATGATCTGGGGCGGACGATGAGGCCTGCACCAGCTGCGATTCGCCGTCGTTGTGGTGCAGGATCACCAGTTGCAGATCGCCACTGCTCTCGCTGGTGGTCTCGACTTCTTGTGCGCCAGCGGTGACTGCGCCCAACAGGGCGGTAACCAGTCCCAAGGCGATCAGTGCCCACGCGAAACGGCGGATCTTCATCAGTCGGCTCCCTTGTCTTGATGAAGTCTCAATTGGACTTCGCAATTGTCGCTCCGGCACCACAGCGCTGTTGAGACTCTGCCACCCGCAGCATTACCCATGTCAACGCAGGCGCGAATTCCGCGTGAACATCACTAGACAATCAGGGTCGGATCACCTCGGGAGCCCAGTTCGATTCGAAGCCGATGCCCGACAGCCAGGTCTCCACCAGCTTGCCGTTCTCGGCCCGAAAGGCCTGCACCCAGTCCCATTGGTTGCCGTCCACCTTCCAGGTGCCGATGGCCACCACGTGGTCGTCCTCGGCGATGAGCCGGTAGCGCAGGTCGGTGAACTCGGCCTGGCTGCACAGCGCGGCCACCTGCTGCTGGTACTCCTCAGCGGTCACCGAGCGGGTGCCGCCCATCTCGTGGCGGACGTAGACCGGTCCGGCCAACTCCGGTACCAAGTCGGGATTCTGCGCCCCCCACATCTCGTCGTACCACCGCCGCAGCACGGCTTTGGTCTCCTCAGCTGTTCCTCGATCAGACATGGCTTGAAGCTACGGCAGCGGGGCGGCAGGTGCCGCGTCGGAAGCCGAAGGCCGGTACCGTCGCAGTGTGAGCGACGCCGCCCCTGCATCTGCCTCGGGGATGTTCGCGTCGCTGGCCAACCGCAACTACCTCTTGTTGTGGTGGTCGGGGCTGGTGGCCTTCCTCGCCGTCGGGATGCAGATCCTGGCCCGGGGCTGGCTGGCCATCCAGCTCACCGACAGCAACTCCAGCTTCGCCCTGGTGCTGCTGGCCTTCGGCATCGGCATGGTCACCGTCACCCCGTTCGGTGGAGTGGCCGCCGATCGGTTCCCCCGCCGCGCCCTCATCCTCGGCTCCCACTTCTCGCTCACCATCAGCGCGTTGTGGCTCGGGATCATGGTGGTGTTGGGCTTGGAGCAGTTCTGGATGCTCCTATTGGCGTCGCTCATCCAGGGGTCGTCGTTCGCGTTCATGGGACCGGCCCGCATCGCCATGACCGGCGAGGTGGTGGAGCGCGAGCTGCTGTCCAACGCCATCTCGCTCACCCAGCTCACCGTGGCCAGTACCCAGACCGTGGGGCCGGCGCTGGCCGGATTCTTGGCGGACACGCCCAACTTTGGGCTTGCCGGGGTGTACCTGCTGAGCGCGGGCCTCACCGCGGTGGGAACCATCCCGGTGCTGATGCTGCCGAAGTCGCGCCCCGAGCAGCGGGAGGCCCACAGCCCCTTTGAGGAGATTGCCGAGGGAGTGGCGTATGTGGCCCGCAGCCCCTACCTGCGGGTGGTGGTGATCTCCACCGCTCTCATGCTGCTGGTGGCCATGCCCTACCTGGCGTTTCTGCCCAAGTTCACCGAGAGCGTGTTCGGGGTGGGAGCTCTGTGGCTGGGGGTTTTACAGGGGGCCAACGCGCTGGGTGGCACGGTGACCGCGCTGCAAGTTGCCCGAATGCGCGACAACGCCCTGCTTTGGCGACTGAGGGTCTTCAGCTTGGCCGTGGTGGCGGTGGGGGTGGCCGTGTTGGCCATAACGCCCAATCACCTGGTGGCGCTCCCGGTGCTCTTCTTTCTGGGCGGCGCGGCCACCACATTCCAAACCGCCAACATGTCGATGTCGCTGCTTCTGGCCGAGCCCGTGTACCACGGCCGGGTGCAGAGCCTGGTGATGATCGCGTTCAGCGCCCAGAGCCTGGTGGCGTTCCCCATGGGTGCCTTGGCCGACCAGATCGGGCTGCGGGAGATGCACGGCTACATGGCCGCAGCCACCGTACTGGTGGTGGTGTGGTCGGTGTTCGCCGGCCGCAGCGCCCGCAGCCAGACAGAGGCGGCCAGAGTCCAGGCCCGGCGGGCCAGTAGCTAGCCCCTAGCGGTCCAAGCTCAGGTGCAATCAGCCCGCGCCTAGGCCCGGGCGCTCACCAGCCAGGCGGCGGCGCCCATGGTGATGCCATCGGCGGTGCGACGGCGCTCGACCATGGCTCCGAGGGCGGCCTTGACCCGGTCGATCACGTGCTCGTCGGCGTTCTCGGGGATGGCCGTGCCGGGCAGCAGGTCCACGTAGTAGCGGACCAGCTCGTCAGTGGTGCCGCCGCCGATGTTTACCGGCAGGTCATGGGGGGTGATATCGATGTCTACCAGCCCGGCCTCGGTGAGGATCGAGCTGATCCGATCGGCCGAGGCCATTGAGAACGGCCCCGGTGCGTCGGGATCCATCGGCTCGGGCGGACCCAGCACCTCGGCCACGGCCTGTCCCGGCTCGGTAACCCAGGAGTTCTCGGCGGGGGAGCGCCAGCACACAAAGGTAAGGCGGCCCCCGGGCCTCAGTGCCCGCCGGAGGTTGGTGAATCCGGCCACCGGCTCGGCGAAGAACATGATCCCCATGCGGGAGAAGGCGGCGTCGAAGTGACGGGGCTCGAACTGGTGGGCACCGGCATCGGCCACCACGAACGAGGCGTTGGCCAGTCCGGCGTCGGCGGCCCGGCGGCGGGCTTCGTCCAGCATGGGTGCCGACACGTCCACCCCGGTCACCTGTCCGCTCTCGCCCACCAGGCGGGCCAGTTCCAAGCTGGTGGTGCCGGTGCCGCAGCCGATGTCCAGCACATGCTCGCCGGGGTCGGGGTGCAGCCGGGCGATGGCGGCCTCCCCAAGAGAGGCCAGCATGGCGTCCAGCCTCTCCCGGTACTCCACCCACACCGGTCCCCGGTCGTTCCAATAGGTGCGGAGCGCATCGGCTACGTCGGCCATCGCCCAAGTCTGCCAGAACGCTCGGGCACGGGGGCAGGCCAAGCGCTTCTGCCACGCGCCGGCTACGGCGCAGGCCAAACCCCCGTGGCCGGTTGGTCTGCACCCATTCAGCCCAAGCGGGCTACAGTCCCCGGCGGTGAAACCTGCTCCTTTTGAATACCACGCTCCCGAAACGGTGGCCGACGTGGTGAGCCTGCTGGCCGAGCACGGTGACGACGCCAAGCCCCTGGCCGGCGGCCAGAGTTTGGTGCCCCTGCTGGCCATGCGCCTTACTCGCTTTGAGCACATCGTGGACTTGAACCGGGTGGACGAGCTGTTCGGCGTGACCGCCGACAACGGCAGCGTCCGCATCGCGACCATGACCCGCCAGGCCGCGGTCGAGACCGACGCCACAGTGGCCCACCGAGTGCCGCTGCTGCACCTGGCCACCCCCCACATCGGCCATTTCCAGATCCGCAACCGGGGCACCATCGGCGGCTCGGTGGCCCACGCCGACCCGGCGTCGGAGTATCCCGCGGTGATGCTGGCCCTGGATGGCACCGCCGAGATCGCCTCCGCGTCGGGCACCCGGGAGGTGCCGGCTGCCGAGTTCTTTGAGTCCACGTTCATGACCTCGGTGGCCCCCGATGAGCTGCTCACCGCCCTGCGGTTCTCGGCCTGGGACCAGCCGGCCGCGTTCGCCTTCGATGAGATCGCCCGGCGCAGCGGCGACTTCGCGCTGGCCGGCGCCGCGGTGGGTATCGGCACCGACGCAGCGGGGCGCATCAACCGGGCCGCGGTGGGAATGCTGGGCGTAGGCCCCACCCCGCTGAGGGCTTCGTCGGTGGAAGCGGCGCTGATGGGGCTGGCCGCGGCCGATGCTGACCCCCATGAGATCGGGCGGTTGGCGGCCGACGACATGGACCCGATAGGCGATGTCCATGCCAGCGCCGACTACCGCCGTCGGGCTGGCTCCACCCTGGTGGGCCGGGTGCTGGCCAACGCCCTGGCCCAGCTCACTCAGGAGGCTGGCAATGGCTGATCAGATCCCCCTTTCGATGACCGTCAACGGCCGGGCCAGGCGAGGAGCGGCTGAGCCTCGGCTGACCCTGGCCGACTTCCTGCGAGAGCAGGCCCTGTGTACCGGCGTCCACTTGGGCTGCGAGCACGGGGTATGCGGCTCGTGCACCGTGCTGATGGACGGCGAGGCTGTGCGCTCCTGCCTTCTGTTTGCGGTGCAGGCCGACGGCGCACACATCACCACTGTCGAAGGTCTCGCCCCCGACGATGAGACGCTCCACCCCGTACAGGAGGCGTTCCGCGACTGCCACGGGCTTCAGTGCGGGTTCTGCACTCCCGGCTTCGTGGTGTCGGTGGCCGCCTTCTTGGAGGCCAACCCGGATCCGTCTGATGACGAGATCCGCCACGGAATCGCCGGCAACCTCTGCCGCTGCACCGGCTACCAAGGCATCGTGGCCGCCACCCGCCAAGCCGCCGCAGTGCTGAAGGGAGAAGGGCAATGACCAATACAGCAGCCGCCGCCAGATACGTCGGCCAGTCGGTCAAGCGGCTGGAAGACCCCCGCCTGGTCACCGGTCACGGGCGCTACGTGGACGACATCGTTCTGCCCGGCATGCTCCACGCCGCTTTCGGGCGCAGCGACCTGGCCCGGGCCACCATCACCCGTCTCGATACCTCGGCCGCCGAGGCGCTCGAAGGGGTCCACGCCGTTTTCACCGGCGCCGACCTCAACTCCCACAACGATTCGCTGCGGGCGTCGCTTCATCCGCCCGAGTCGCCCGCGCCCCCGGCCAACATGCTGGCCGACGGCGACGTGCGCTTCGTGGGCGACCCCTATGTGATGGTGGTGGCCGATAGCCGGTACATCGCCGAAGACGCCCTCGATCTGGTGGAGGTGGAGTTCGAGCCGCTCGACCCGGTGGTCAACTACGAGACCGCGGCCGAATCCGACGATCTCGTCCACCCCGAGTTGGGCAGCAACCTGGCCCACGACCTGCCCGTGCCCAACCCGGCCCAAGAGGAGGCGTTCGCCGACGCGGCCCACATCATCACCGAGACCTGGCACCAGCACCGCCAGACCAACGTGCCCATGGAAACCCGGGGAATTGTGGCCTCCTGGCAGCCCCACGCCGGGGTGATGGAGGTGTGGGCCTCCACCCAGAGCCCCCACGAGATGCAGCTTGTTGGCGCCCGGGTGCTGGGCATCGGCGAGCACAAGATCGTGGTCCACTTCGGCGACGTGGGCGGCGGATTCGGCCAGAAGATGTTCCTGGGACGAGAGGACATGGCAGTATTGGTGGCCGCAAAGCTCCTGGCCAGCCCGGTGAAGTGGATCGAGGACCGGCGGGAGAACCTGCTGGCTTCCAACCACGCCCGCATCGAGCAGATGACGGTCACCATGGCGGTGGACGAAGACGGCAACTTCTTGGCCGCCGACTTGGACCAGCTGGAAGACGACGGCGCCTACCCGCTGGGCGGCCCGGCCACTCCCGGCGCCATGGCCACCATGCTCTATCCCGGCCCGTACCGGATGGGACCGGTGAGCTGGCGGGCCCGCACCGTCTACACCAACACCTGCGGCCGGGGGGCCTATCGGGGCCCGTGGCAGATGGAGAGCGTGGCCCGCGAGCAGATGATCGACCGGGTGGCCCGAGAGATCGGCATGGACCCCCTCGAGCTGCGCCGCCAAAACGTGCTGAAGCCCGACGACCTTCCCTATCAGGTGTCCACCGGTCTGTTCTTCGAGACCACCATCTCCCCGGAGCAGACCCTGGAGCAGGCCGCGGAGATGATCGGCTACGACGATTTCCGGGCCGAGCAGGCCAAGGCCCGCGAGGAGGGCCGCTATCTGGGCCTGGGCATGGCCCTCTACATAGAGCCCACGTCGATGGGCATGGGGCCGCTGGGCACCGAGTCGGCAATGCTCCGGGTGGAGGTAGACGGCCACGTCAACGTGTTCATGGGCACCGGTTCGCACGGCCAGAGCCTGGAGACCACCATCGCCCAGCTGGTGGCCGACGAGCTCGGGGTTCGCCCCGAAGACGTCACCCTGCACCAGGGCCACGGCTCCGGCTACGGGTTCGGCACCGGAGGCAGCCGCTCGGCGGTCATCGCCGGCAGCGCGGCCCGGGCCGCGGCCTCGGGCGTGCGGGACAAAGTGGTGGCCATCGCCGCCCACCTGATGGAGGCCTCGGCCGACGACTTGGAGGTGGCCGACGGGGTGATCTCGGTCAAGGGCACGCCGGCGGCGTCGATGACGATGGCCCAGGTGGCGGCCACCGCATACCAGAACTCCGATGCGCTGCCTGAGGGCATGGAGGCTGGCCTCGAGCACACCGCCCGGTACAAGGCACCGCCCTCCACCCACTCCAATGCCTGCCATATCTGCACCTGCGAGCTGGATCCCGGCACCGGCAAGGTCACGCTTTTGCGCTACGTGGTGAGCGAGGACTGCGGGGTGCTGATCAACCCGATGGTGGTCGACGGCCAGATCGCCGGGGGAGTGGTGCAGGGCATCGGCGGGGTGCTGTACGAGCACTGCGTGTACGACGAGAGCGGCAATCCGCTGGCCTCCACCTTCCTCGATTATCTGGTTCCCACTGCGGCTGAGGTGCCCGATCTGGAGTGCGGCCACGTGGTGGTGCCCTCCGACACCCCCGGCGGGCACAAGGGAACCGGCGAGGGCGGTGCCATCGGGGCGCCCCCGGCGGTGTTCAACGCGGTGGCCGACGCCCTGGCCCCCTTCGATGTGTACCCCAATCGCCAGCCCCTCGATCCCAACGCGGTGCTCAGCCTGATCGCCTCGGCTTCCGACTCCTAGGAGTGTCCATCCCATGAGGTTCGCCCTGTTCTACGAGATCCCCGTGCCCCGCCCGTGGGACGAAGACAGCGAGCGCCGGGCCTACGCCGAGGTGCTGGAACAGGCCATCTTGGCCGACAAGCTGGGGTTCGACAGCGTGTGGACGGTGGAGCACCACTTCTTGGAGGAGTACTCCCACTGCTCCAATCCCGAGGTGCTCTACGGCGCCATCGCGGCCCGCACCGAGAACATCCGCATCGGCTACGGGGTGCGGCTCGCGCCCCAGCCCTACAACCATCCGGTGCGCTCCGCTGAATCAGCCGCCACCCTGGATGTGATCAGCGGCGGCCGAGTGGAGTTCGGCACCGGCCGGTCCAACAGCCGGGCCGAGCTGGAGGGTTTCGGCATCGACCCCAACGAGACCCGGGCCATGTGGACCGAGGCCGTGGAGCACATCGCCGGCTGCTGGATGAACGACGAGTACAGCTTTGAGGGCCAGTACTGGTCGATGCCCCGGCGCCGGGTGATCCCCAAGCCGCTCCAGAAGCCGTGCCCGCCCATGTGGGCTGCGGCGGGCAGCGACGAAACCCACCACATCGTGGGCTCCTTGGGCATGGGGCTGCTGTCGTTCAGCGTGTTCGTGCCCATGCCCGACCTGAAGAACAAGATCGACATCTACCGCAGTGCCATCGCTGATTGCGCCAACCCGGTGGGCGGGCGCATCAACAACCGGGTGGCCAGCTTCACCATGGTGCATTGCGCGCCCACCACCGAGGAGGCCTATGAGGTGGGGCGCCAGTCGTTCGAGTGGTACCCCATCGCCGGATTGCAGCTCTCGGCCTCGATGCCCGCCTGGCAGGCCGACCGCAATCTGGAGTTCAACGACTTCCAATACCTCGGCGCGATCACCGAGATGCTCGACAGCGGCATGGCCGAGCAGGCTATGAACCTGGAGGGGCTGGTGGATATGGGCACCGCGCTGATCGGCGATCCCGACCAGGTGATACGCCTGGCCAAGGGCTATGAGGAAATCGGCACCGACCTGCTGTTCTGCGCGGTGCAGCCCTACAACATCCCCCACGACAAAGTTATGGCTTCCATCGAGCTCCTCGGCCGCCACGTTTTGCCGGCGTTCGACCATTAGCTCTTCGCCACCCGCCTCGGGACCGGGAACCGCCGGTGCCCCTACGTCCAAGTCCGGCATGGGCTTGGGGATGTGGGCGGCGGCCACCGGCGTCTTCTTATTCAGCTGGGGTCCGGTCTTCGTTCGCGACAACGAGTTCGGGGCCCTGCCGTTCGCGTTCTGGCGGCTGATCGGGGCCGCGGCCTGGGCGGTAGCTGCGCTGCACTTGCGGGGCGGCCGGCTCGACCGCCGGGTGCTGCGCCACTCGTTGGCCGGCGGGGTGGTGTTCACCGTCAACGGGGCCACGTTCTTCACCGCCATCAAGACCACGTCGGTGGCCAACGCCATGGTCATTGGCGCCACCGCCCCCATCTTCTTGCTGTGGGCCGCCAGCCGGATCTTCAAGGAGCAGATCAGCTACCGGGTGATCGTGGCCACCCCGGTGGCCATCGCCGGGATGGTGATGATGCTGCTGGGCCGCTCGGATAGCAGCGGCGGCGGATCGCTCACCGGCGATGTGCTGGCGGTGGTGGCCGTCATGTCCTTCTCCGGCTATCTGGTGGCTTCCCGCATCGCCCGCAATCACCTGACCGCGCTGGAGTATCAGGCGGGCTGGTCCACCATCGCCGCCGCCCTCATGCTGCCCATCGCGCTGTTGTCGTTCGACCCCCTGTTCATAAGCGACACCTGGAGCTGGGGGGTGGCCGCCGCCATGGCGGTGACCGCCGGAGTGGCCCACCTAACGTTCAACTACAGCCACCGGTACGTGTCTTTGCGCACCATCTCGCTGTTGAACATGACCGCCCCGGGCCTGGCCGTGATGTGGGCCTGGTTCTTGTTCGACGAGCAGCTCGGCGGATTGCAGTGGCTAGGGGTCCCCCTGGTGGCGATTTCGGTGCTCGCCGTCATATTGGATGAGTGAGCCAGCCGGTGGGCAGGGTAAAATCACAGGCTGATCCGGGGTAGCTCAACCGGCAGAGCAAGCGGCTGTTAACCGCTAGGTTGTGAGTTCGAGTCTCACCCCCGGAGCCAAACCAGCACCAGAGCGCCAAACCAGCACCAGTGCAAGAGTCCCGCCCAATAGGCTGTCGGCGGGCCCGTAGCTCAGTGGTCAGAGCAGGCGACTCATAATCGCTCGGTCGCGGGTTCGATCCCCGCCGGGCCCACTTCTTCTTCCTCGGCTTCCTCGACGCCCTCTTCTTGCCAGCGGCGGGTGAGCCAGCCCAGGCGGTGGGCCACGTACAGGCCGATCATGGCCAGCGCAATGCCCACGAAGCCGTCGATCACCCAGTGATTGCCGGTGAGCACCACCGCCACCGCCATCAGCAGCGGCGAGGCCACCGCGAAGATCCGCACCGGAATCGACCGCACAGTGCGGAACAAGATCACGCAGGCCAGCACGTTCCACCCCACGTGGAAACTGGGCAAAGCGGCGTACTTGTTCACCACCGACGGGGGCTGGAGGTACTTGTAGGAGGTGGACAACTCGGTGACCGTGTCGGTGAACCCGTCGAAGAAGCGGGGCGGTGCCACCGGGAAGAAGGCGAAAAACACCAGGCCCAGCGCGCCGGAGATGATCATGGCATTGCGCATCAGGGTGTAGCGGCGCCGGTTGTAGTGGTACAGCACCAGCAGCGCTCCGATGATCACCGGCCAGTGGAGCCAGATGTACACCCAGTTGAAGAACGTCACCGCCCAGTGGTAGTCGAGGATCGCACTCTGCGACCAAGCCTCGAAGTCCAGACCCAGGGTGGACTCAAAGGTCAGCAGGTCGTAGGCGTTCTTGAATGCCGCAACCTCGGCCCCTTTGGTGATCATCCGCACCCCGAAGTAGATGAGCGCGGCCACCGTCACAATCAGCACTTGACCAGGGAAATTGCGCCAGCTCCGCGCGTTGCCGGCGATTTCCGGCGCGACGATGATCTTGAGCTGACGAACCATGGGACCTTAATGTTACCGATTCGTTACCGAGATTTTCCACCGGTTCACTCGATGGGTTCCATCGGTGCCGGCAGAAGCTTGGGTGACCTCGGATACGCCTAGACTTCACCCAGCCAGGCAGGAGCCCGGTCGAGCAGGAACTCACTGATCTCCTTCACCTTGGGCATCACGCCGCCCAGGCACTCCTGGCCGGTGAACATGCCGCTGATCGACACCTCCACCCGGGCGGTAATGGAGATGCTCCGCTCCGGGGCGTCGGTGACCGCGGCGTAGGCGTCGATGGCCGACACATCCAGGGGCAGTTCCATGCCCCCGATGCCGGCCAAGTCGGTGGCCAACAACAGCAGGTCGGGGCCGTCGGGCAGCGGGGGCAGGCTCCACGACACCACCATGGGCAGCTTGAAGTCATCGGTGGGCTCTACCCCCTCGGGCAGCTCCATCACGTGATCCTCGAAGCTCATCATCACCCGGGGGTCAACCTCCAGCGTGATGTGTACATCGAGCGGGCCGCCGCAGGCCGCCGCGGGGTGCAGATCCACCTCCCAGGCCTGGCGCATGGAGTAGGTCTCCACGAAATGGCGATCATCGTGGACGTGGAAGCCGTGATCAGCGGCGTGGTCCTTGAGATCGGCGATGAAGGTGGCGATATCGACGACAGCCAAGAGCCCCACACTGCCACGAAATTGACCGTGCTGGCTATCTGATAGCGGTTAGTTTCACCCCGGTGGACAGCGACCGGATTTTGACCGTCTTCGACCAGGCCGCAGCTCGGGTAGCCGAGGCGGTGGCCCGGCTAGACGGTGGCCAGCTCACCGGTGATCGGGAAGGCCAGTACAGCTTCGACGTGGCTGCCGATGAAGCGGCCCGAGAGGTGCTGGCCGAGGCTGGCTTCGGGGTGTACAGCGAGGAATCGGGATCGCACGACGCCGACCGGGAGCTCGTAGTAGTGCTAGACCCAGTGGACGGCTCCACCAACGCGGCCCGAGGCCTTCCGTGGTACTCCACCAGCTTCTGCGCGGTGGACTCCGAGGGGATGCTGGCCGCATTGGTGCTCAACCTGGTGAACAACAAGGCCTACCGCGCCGTTCGAGGCCAAGGGGCCACTGTGAACGGCCGCCCGCTGGCTCCCCCCGCCGAAGGCGAACCCCGCCGGGGATCGGGGCCCTCGGCTCAACAGTCGCTGGGGGAGGCCACGGTAGGGCTCACCTACATTCCCCCCCGCCACCTGGGCTGGAGGCAATACCGGGTGCTGGGATCGATTGCCCTGGATATGACCGCAGTTGCCGAGGGCGTTCTCGACGCCTACATCGACTGCACCAACGAGGGCCACTCCACCTGGGACTATCTGGGCGCGGCGTTGGTGTGCGCCGAGGCCGGGGTGGCCATGGGCGAGGCCTGGGGGCGGCCGCTGCTGCCCGACGACCTGGCCGAGCGGCGCTACCCAGTGGTGGCCGCCACGCCGCCGCTGCTGACCGAGGCCTTGGCTCAACGGCGCACGTTCGGCGCCGACGATCCTGCTGCTATTGGTGCGGGAGAGGTCGCAAAACACCACTAGCCTGGCTGTTGCACCGGGCGCGTAGCTCAGATGGCAAGAGCGCTTCCCTTACAAGGAAGAGGCCGGGGGTTCAAGTCCCTCCGCGCCCACCAGTAGGCACTGTTCGTTTGCCGTGAAATATGGCGAGCAAGTGGCGTGATGGGTAACAATGTCCCCGCGTTCAATAGCTGGCGGACGAGAGGCTCTGTCGGCCAAGAAGGGGGAACCGTGAAGAATCTCCGTTGGATTATCGGCCTGTTGGCTGTGCTCGCTCTTGTCGCTGCTGCTTGCGGTGGCAATGACGATGACGATTCGGGGGCTGGCGACCCCGCCGCCGCGCCCACTGAGGCGCCAGACGACATGGACGATGAGATGGATGAGTCCATGGATGACGACATGGACGATGAGATGGATGAGTCCATGGATGACGATATGGACGATGAGATGGATGAGTCCATGGATGACGACATGGACGATGAGATGGATGAGTCCATGGATGACGATATGGACGACTCCGATGCCGAGCCAGTGGCCACCGAGGAACCCGAAGTCGATCCGTGTGAGGCCGTGGACCTAGAAGCCACCGATATCGGCATTACCGAGGACACCATCACCGTGCTGGTCATGGCCGATGTCGGCTCGCCGCTGGCTCCCGGCCTGTTCCAGGGCTCCATCGACGGTGTAAAGGCGTGGGCCAACCATGTAAACGCCGAAGGTGGCTTGGCCTGCCGACAGGTTGAGGTCATCGAGCACGACTCGGCCATCAACCCCACCGAGACCACCAACGGTTTCCTGGTGGCCTGCGAGGAGGCATTTGCCCTGGTCGGCACCACAGCGCTGTTCGCTCTTGACACCACTGATCTCCAGACCTGCTCTGATGCTCATGGGAACGACATCGGGGTGCCCGACTTCGCCTACATCACCACTGAGCCACCCCACCAGTGCTCGGTCGTGACGTTCGCCTCCAGCCGGCCCAACAGCGAGTGCCCCTACGCCGGTACCGGCGACCGGGCCGTGCAGAGCCAGGTGGGCCATGTGCAGTACCTCTTGGAGAACGTGTCCTCGGAGCTCAACGGCGTGTACCTGGTGCCCTCCGACCTGCCGTCCACCATCGCCTCGACCATGCCCCAGCTCAGGTCATTCCAGGAAATTGGCGTGGTGGTCGACGGCGAGCCCGGCGTCAGCGGGTTCACCACCCAGTCGGAGTACGGCGCCTACATCCAGGTCATGCGAGACGCCAACTCCAACTTCGCCTACACCGGATCCGACGATCAGTCCATGATCAAGTGGCGCAGTGAGGCCGAAGCCCAGGGCATGGACGTGGATTCCATTATCTGGATGTGCCAGCTGGCCTGCTACACCCCCAGCTTCCTTGAGGCCGGCGATGTGGTGGAGAACACCTACATCTGGATCTGGTTCCTGCCGTTCGATGAGACCGACACGAACCAAGAGCTGGCCGACTTTATGGAGGCTATTGATGATCCATTCCCGCCGGCATGGGCTGCGGGCTCGTGGGCCGATGGTGTGCTGTTCGAGCAGGTAGTCAACGGAATTGTGGCCGAGGGCGGCCCCAACGCCGTCACTCGCCAGGCGGTGCTGGACGGCGCTCGCAACGTGACGTCGTTTGACGTAAACGGCTGGTGGAGCCCAGCGGACTACTCCACCACCGAGAACATCATGCCCTGCTTCATGCTGATGCAGGTGCAGAACAACGAGTTCGTCCGGGTGCATCCCGCAGAGCGGGGCGAACTGGACTGCAACCCCGACAACGTGGTCGGCCTGACCAGTGACTGGGGTGCTGAGTTCGGCGGCTAGCCAGGACAAATATGAGGAGGCCAGGAAGGTCTGAGTTCTTGTGATCTTCGGGGTACGTCATTCGGTTGCGGTTGCCACCGCACTGGGGACGCTAGGGGCAGTGATCATCGCTGTTCTCACCTGGAAGGGTGCCCAGGTCACCAGCGAGACCTTTCTGGTCACCACCTACATAGGGCTCTTCCTCGGTGCCCTGTGGGCCATGTACGCCACCGGTTTGGTGGTGGTGTACACCACCACCGGGGTTTTCAACTTCGCCCAGGGCGCCATCGGCGTCTTCGCGGCATTCTTCTATTGGGAACTCCATGTAAATCGGGGCTGGCACTCCATCCTCGCCCTGTTCGTGGTGGTGGGCCTGTTCGCGCCCGCGCTGGGCGTGGTGCTGGACATCGTGATCATGAGGCGCCTGCGTACCGCTTCGCTGGTAGTGCAGCTCATGGTCACCGTGGCAATCATGGTGCTGCTGCTGTCGGTGGTGGGCGACATCTGGGAGGCCGATACTGCCCGCCGGGTGCCCTATTTGTTCGGCATCAACAACGGCATTGACTTGGGACCGTCTCAGCTTCCCTGGCACCGGCTCATCGTGTTTGTGGTGGCTATCGCCATTGCCGTGGCTATGCGATATTTGCTTCGCCGCACCCGCATCGGCACGGCCATGCGGGCGGTGGTGGACAACAGGGAGCTGGCTGCTCTCAACGGGGCTCGTCCCAACGTGGTGTCGTCTACCTCCTGGGCACTGGGCTCCATGCTGGGTGCGCTGGGGGGCATCCTCATCGCCCCCGAACTCGGCCTTGATCCCGCAACCCTGAACAATGTGGTGATCATCGCCTTCGCGGCGGCGGCCTTCGGGGCCCTGAAGAACCTGCCCATGGCGGTGATCGGGGCAATGTTGATCGGACTGCTGCGAGCCCACACAGTGGCCTGGCTGGACTTCGGATCCGATTTCCGCTTCGCCCACCTCTCCATTGCCCCGCTGTTGCTGCTGTTCGTGGTCATAGCCCTGCCCCAGGCCCGCCTGGAAGTAGGACGGCTGGTCCATCATCTCCGTCGCCACGAGCGCTTCACCAAGTGGTGGGAGGGACTCATCGGCTGCGGGGTGATCATTCTGCTGGCGGTGGCATTCTCCGGCGGCTGGTTGAACTTCTTAATCTGGGATCCTGGTGCCTGGGGCAGCCGAGAGCTGAACTCGGCCAATGAAGCCATGGCCCTGGCTCTCATCGGCTTATCGCTGGTTCCCTTGATCGGCTGGGCCGGTCAGATCAACTTCGCGCCGTTGGCATTTGCCGGATTCGGCGCCTTTGTGTACCTGAAGGTGATAGGTGCAGGGTGGGTCACGTTCCTGGGGTTGGATCGCCTGGGCTTGGATCCCCAGGACATCAGAGATATCGACAACGGCTACTGGATCCTCCTAGTAGGGCTACTATGCGCGCCCTTGGGTGCCTTGGTAGCCCTTCCCGCCGCCCGTCTCAGGGGGCTGTACCTGGCTCTCATGACTATGGCTTTCGCCCAGGCGATGTCGCTTATCTTCTTCCCCAACCCGTGGGTTATGCCCATCATCGGGACCGGTCGGCAGTTTCCCCACATTGAGCTGTTCGGGGTTACCTTCGACGACCGCCGGGGCTTCTTCCTGCTGCTGATGTGCGTATTCGCTGTCGTTGTCTACGCGCTGGTATTGCTGCGACGGTCTCGGTATGGGCGAAGATGGATGGCCATCAATGACTCGCAGGCTGCGGCAGCCACCCTCGGGGTACCAGTGGTGTGGACCAAGGTTGTGGTGTATGCCCTTTCAGCGGTCATAGCCGGCATTGCAGGGGTGTTCTGGGCCACTGTTTCGGGCAACGTCGACAGCGTGCAGGGATTTGACTTGCTAATCGGGTTCAATATCGTGCTGTTGGTGGCGGCTGCCGGAGTGTCCATACCGGTGGCTGGCATCTTCTTGATCTTCATTCCGCTGTTCACCGGGCTGGGACATCGGCTGGAAGATTCTGGGAACGTGGATTTTCTGGTCACGCTGCTCGACATCATGACTACTTATGGACCGGGGATGCTGGTGCTCGGCATGGTGTTCAATCCTCGGGGGGCCATCTTCGAGATGGGCCGCGGGTTCTCGCCCATCCTGCCGTGGCGCAGCGATGCCCGAGCCGAGATCGCCGCCGAGAATGCCCAAAAGCGCGAGCCGGAGATCGGTGAACTGGGCATAGAGCGGCCGTTCACCCCCGAAGAGGTGATCGCCATCGACCGACGGCTGGGGATCTTGGACGAAGTGGTACCGAAGGAGGGCTATGGCGCTGCTCGAAGCTGAGCAAGTGGTCATGCGCTTCGGCGGCGTGGTGGCCCTCGACAACGCCTCGGTGGACGTCGACCCCGGTGAGGTGACCGGCCTCATCGGCCCCAACGGCGCGGGCAAGACCACCCTGTTCAATGTGGTCACCGGCCTGTTGCCCCCCACCAGCGGCACGGTGAAGTTCGACGGGGTCGACATCACCCGGGCCGGCGTGTCCCGGCGGTCGCAGATGGGCATCGCCCGTACCTTCCAGAAGCTGGAGGCGTTCAACACGCTGAGCGCGTTCGACAACGTGAGGGTGGCGGTGGAGAAGAACCACCGCGCCAAGTGGAAGCACCAACGGGTCAACGATGTGGCCCACGAAATGCTGGGCAAGGTAGGCCTTGACGATGTAGCCGATGTGACGGTGGGCACCCTTCCCACCGGCAGCGCCCGGTTGGTTGAGCTGGCCCGGGCTCTGGCCTGTCGGCCCCGGGTGCTGCTTTTGGACGAGCCGTCGTCTGGTCTGAACGAAGAGGAGACCACTGCCATCGGCCAACTCCTGTTGGGGTTGGTGGCCGACAAGGACAACGATCTGGCCGTTCTGCTGGTGGAGCACGACATGAGCTTTGTGATGGGGGTGTGTGCCCGCATCCATGTGCTGGACTTCGGCAAGATCATCGCGGTGGGCACGCCTATTGAGGTGCAGGGCAACGAGGCCGTGCGGGCCGCCTACCTTGGCGGCGACGAATTCCGGGCGGGATATGTGGGGGTCGGCGAGTGAATACCGAGACGGCAAATCCGCTTTTGGAATTGATCGGAATCCGCGCCGGCTACGGCACGATCGACGTGCTTCACGGCGTAGACCTGCGGGTCATGCCGGGCCAGGTGTATGCACTATTGGGTCCCAATGGGGCGGGCAAGACCACCACCTTGGGGGTGGCCAGTGGCCAGATCCAGCCCCACGCCGGATCGGTATTGCTCGACGGCCACGAAGTGAACGGCGTGTCTCCCGACCGGCTGGCCCGGGCCGGGGTGTGTCTGATTCCCGAGGGCCGGGGGATCTTCCCCAACCTCTCTGTGGCCGAGAACCTGCGGATGTCCACCTATGCCGGTGTGTCCTACAAGCAGGTGCAGGAGCGGGCCTTCGCCCAATTCCCCCGCCTCCAGGAGCGCCGCAATCAGATGGCGGGCACGTTGTCGGGCGGGGAGCAGCAGATGCTGGCCATGTCTCGGGCGCTGTCCACAGACCCAGCCATCTTGATGCTCGACGAGCTGTCCATGGGACTGGCCCCCATCATCGTGGAGGAGCTTTACGAGCAGGTGGCGTCTCTGGCCGAGGCCGGACTGTCCATCCTTATCGTCGAGCAGTTTGCCCAAGCGGTGCTGGGAGTGGCCAATGAGGCCGCCATCATGCTTCATGGCCGTATCCAGCGCACTGGGCCGCCGGCAGAGATCGCCGAAGAATTGACCGCCGCCTATCTAGGCATGTCTTGAGGAGACACCATGAGTGACACAACCGACGCCGCGGGCGAAAGCAGCCGTCTCGAGGAATTCCACCAAGAGGTGGGCAAGCTCCGGGCTTCCGGCGGACGGGCCAACCCCGACCGGTGGGTGTTCCGAATCGGATTGATAATCACCATCGTTGGGCTGGCCTTCACCCTGGTGTCGTTCATCATGACCGGCGGCGCTTCGAATGCGGTCAACCATCTCGACTTGGTGGTCTCCGCCATATTCGGGCTCAGCCTCACGTTCATCGGCTTGGTGATGATCGCGGTCAGCTCCTTTAAGCGCTTCATGCGCTACTGGCTGGTCCGCCTTGTCTACGAATACCGCGAGCAGACCGACCGGGTGGTGGGCAGCTAGCCACCGGCTCTTTCCGGCTCAGAGTTCGTCGAGCTGGGCCTTCAGACAGTCGCTGGAGGGGTTCTCCAGCCAGAACGGGTTGTCGGCGGGCATCTCGCCTCGCAGCACGGTGCGGTTCATCACCCTCACCACGATGGCGGTGTAGCGGGCCGCAGCGAAAACCTCGTACCAGGTGGTGTCTCCCGGATCGCGCCCCGCGTGGGCGGCGTAGAGATCGCGCTGTTCGGCCCGAGAGGGCTCGCCCTCCAGGCGGGGTTGGTTGCCCATGTGCTCGTGCGACCAACGGTCGAACATCAGCCACCATCCCAGGTCCACCAGCGGTGAGGCGATGCAGGCGGCCTCGAAGTCGGTGACGCAGGCGGGCTCGAAGTCCTGCCAGATGATGTTGCCGGGCCGCCCGTCGCCCCAGTTCAGGCACAGGCCGTCGTCAGCGGGCATGTTCTCGTAGAGATAGGCGAACCCGGCTTCCAGCACCGGATGGTCCCGGCCGTCGAGCTCCCGGTCGGAGTAGTCCCGCCAGATTCGCACCTGGGTGGCCGTGCTCGGCTGGTCGCCGGTGGCCACCAGCCAGTTGAGTCCGGCGGCCTGCCAGTCGATGCTGTGGATCTGGGCCATGGTCCGCAATCCCTGGTCCACCAGCTGGCGGCGCTGGCCAGGCTGGGCGTCGAAGAAGAAGCCGGAGCCGGTGTAGATCGGGTCTTCCCGGGGAATGTCACCGCCCACGAACCCCATCACGAAGAACGGCCCGCCCAGGGTGGCGTCGTCGGCTTCGTAGCCCACCAGTGGGGCGATGGGGGCATCGCTGTGGGCGGCGACCGCCGACATCACCCGGTACTGGATGTCCACCTCGACGTCCAGCTCGCCCGGAGCCTGTTGGGGATACACCGGCGGCTCGGGCAGCTCCCGACGGACCACGAACCGCTCGACCGTCGACCCGGCACCCCGGTCCACGTCTGCGTCGAACAGCAGGGTCTCTGCTGAGTAGCCCCCTGACGGCACCTCAAATGGTCCGACGTCCACGCTCCGAGCGCCGAGCCGCTCAGCCAACCACCCGGCCAGCGGCTCCCTAAGCTCAGATCGGTCGCTTCTCACCCCCAGGATGTCGGGTCCCTGGTCGCTCATAGCCGTTGTCGCTCAATTGCTATGCGAGTTCTTCGGCCCGGGGAACCTCGTACAGCGGGTCGGGCGTCATCTCCAGCGGGCCACCGTGCTCGATCCGCTGGCGGGTGCTGCGGTGCAGCGGGTCTTTGTCCAGCTTGGGGATCACGTGGGTGCCGAACAGCCGGATGGTCTCCAGGCAATTCTCGTGGCTTAGCTGGATGGGCAGCCCGAACGACACCTGGTCGCAGCCGATCTCCTCATAGCGCTTCACCTGCTCCAACACCTCGTCGGGGTCGCCGCACAGCAGGAAACCGGCGGCGATGCGCTCCTCCACGTCCTCCAAGGTGGGTTCGGGGATGATCGTGGGGTAGGGCGGCAGGTCCTCGGGCTTGGGGAAGGTGTCGTGGTACTTGAACACCAGCGACTGGAGGTAGCTGAGCTGCATCTGCTCGCACACCACCCGGCGGGCCTCCTGGCCGTCTTCCAGGCACACCAGGCCGTTGGCGATCATCACGTTGTCGTTCACGTACTCGCCGGCGGGCTCGGCATGGGGGATGGCGTTCTTGTAGGCCTCCACGTGGGGGGCCATCTCGTAGATGGCGGCCACGTTGAACCCCAGCACGCCCAAGCCGTGGCGGGCGGCCTTCTCATAGGTGGGGGTGTTGCCCGCCGCCACCCACATGGGCGGGTGGGAGTGGCAGTAGGGCTTGGGCAGCACGTTGAAGGTGCCCCACGTGCCGGTCTCGGGGGTTTGGAAGGCAGTGCCGTCGGGGTGGGAGTAGGCGGTGTTGCCCCAGATCTTCTTGAACTCCCAGATCACCTCGTCCCAGTTGGCCTTGGTCTCTGATGGGTCGATGCCGAAGCCGCCGATCTCGTGGCTGCCCGCTCCGCGGCCGGTGCCGAACTCGAACCGGCCCTTGCTCATGTGGTCGAGCATGGCCACCCGCTCGGCCAGCTTGATGGGATGGTTCACGATGGGGTTCAGGTTGAAGATGCCCGATCCCATGTGGATTTGGGAGGTTTGGGCGAAGGAGTAGGCCATGAACACCTCGCTGGCCGAGGTGTGGGAGTAGTCCTCCAAGAAGTGGTGCTCGCTCACCCAGATGTACTTCCAGTTGTGCTGGTCGGCCACCCGGACCATCTCCAGCTCGTTCTCAAAGGCCTGATGCTCCCAGTAGGGGCTGCGCGCTCCGCCCCGGCGAGGCGATCCCTGCAAGAAAATGGCGAACTCCACGATGTGCTCCCTTTGGTCCCGGTGTTTTGCTTGTGTCTGCGGCTGGCAGAATACTCGCCGTCGCAGCGGCAGGCTCAGCCCGGCCCGCTCACGCCCTCATTTCCAGCACCACCCGGCCGACCACCTGGCGAGACTCCAGGGCGGTCATGGCCTCGGGCAGCTCCTCAAACGAGTAGGTGGCACTGACCACCGAGGCGAGGCTGCCCGCGTCCCACAGCGCGCTGAGCTGGCGGTGGTCGTCCAACCGCTCCTCCCGGCTGTAGCGGGCAGGGATGGCCCCCACCACCGAGTAGTTGCGCTGCACCATGTGGCGCACGTTCACCGGCGCCCACTCGCCGCTGGCAAAACCGATGAGCACGATTCGGGCGTCGCGGGCCACGCACCGAGAGGCCGCGGTGTAGGCATCACCCCCCACCGGGTCGTACACCACGTTGACCCCCTGCCCGTCGGTCAGCTCCATTACCGCAGCGGCGATGTCGCCCTCTCGGTGGTCCACTGTCTGTTGGGCGCCAAAGCCTGCGGCCGTCTCGCAGCGCTCCGGGCCGCCGGCCACCCCGATCACCCGGGCCCCTAGGGCGGCACCCAATGAGCAGGCCGCCGCCCCGGTGCCGCCGGCCGCTCCCAGCACCAGCAGGGTCTCGCCCGCCTTCAGCCCGCCCCGGCGCACCAGGCCTATCCACGCGGTGTGGTAGGGGATCAGGAATCCGGCCGCCGCGGCGTCGTCCATGGAGTCGGGCACGGTGAACGCCGATCCCCCCAGCCCCAGGCACAGCTCGGCGAACCCGCCGTCGCCGGTCTGAAACGAGGTAACGGCCATCACTCGCTGACCGGGGGTCAGGTCGACGCCGTCGCCGGCCTCCACCACCGTCCCGCACACCTCCTGGCCGGGGGTGAACGACCCCTCCGACGGTCCCAGCGGATACACCCCCCGGCACATGAACACGTCGGGCAAGCCGACGCCCACTGCGCCCACCTTCATCTGGAACGTCCCCTCTCGGGGATCGGGCGCGGCCCTGTCCGTCAACCGCAGCACCTCGCCCGGCGCTCCCGACCCTTCGACCACCCAAGCTCGCATCCGCCTAGCTTCGCCCACCGCGCCTGAAATCCACCACCCGGCCTGAAATCCACTGCCCAGTCTGCGAAGTGCGAAGCTAACCCCCATGGCTGACCGGTACGGATTGGAAACCATCGCCACGGAGCTCGACTCCTCCGGAGTGCTCACCGCCACGCTGAACCGGCCCGACCGGGGCAACGGCCTCAACAAGCAGATGCACCTCGACCTGCGGGACTTGTACCGCCGCATCGCCGAAGACGCAGAGGTGCGGGCGGTGGTGCTCACCGGAGCGGGCCGGTCGTTCTGCGTGGGGGCCGACTTCGCGGTGATGGAGGAGAACCTGGAAACCGGGTATCCCGAGGGGCGTCCCGACCTGCTCGACGACGGTATCGACATCGCCCGGGGCGCGCTGCGGGTCCGCCAACCGATGGTGGCCGCGGTCAATGGCCACGCCATCGGGCTGGGTGCCTCGCTGGCCCTGTTCTGCGACATCGTCTATCTGAGCGACGCGGCCCGCATCGGCGACCCTCACGTGAACGCCGGGTTGGTGGCTGGCGACGGGGGAGCGGTGCTGTGGCCACTGCTGGTGGGGCTCAACCGGGCCAAGGAGCTGCTCATGACCGGCGACCTCCTCGACGCCGCCCAAGCAGAGAGCTACGGGCTGGTGAACCACGTTGTGCCCGCGGAGGAGGTGCTGGCCTCCGCCACCGCCATGGCTCAGCGGCTGGCCTCTGGTCCGCGCCATGCCATCGAGTTCAACAAGCGGCTGTGCAATAAAGAGCTGGAAGACCGGGTCAATCGCCTCTACGACCTGGCCTTCGCGCTGGAGGCCATCACCTTCGACACCGACGACCACCGGGAGGCTGTGGACGCCTTCTTGAACAAGCGCACGCCCAACTTCAGCCAGGGTAAGGAAGGCTGATCGTGGCCAACAACAAGCTCTACATCCACGAGTTCATCGACATAATCGGCCATAACCGGGCCAACTACATGCACCACATGACGGCCAACTGGTCGCCCATCGCTCAAGACGAGCGCGATCAGCTCTGTTACGGGGTATGGGCCATTGTCGGCACCACGAGGGGCTGGCCGCAGGTGCTGAACCTCTGGGAGGAGGACGGCTGGGACGGCATGGCCACCTCATTCCGCCTCGAGTGCCAGGGTGCCGGGGCCCAAGACCCCAAACTGGCCAAGTGGTGGGCTCAGGCGGCCAACTACCGCAGCGGGGGGACCGACCGGCTGCTAGTGCCCGCCCCCTGGACCCGGACCATCGAGGAGCTGTGCGCCGACGGCGTCACCGGCGAGTGCTACGCCCACGAGCAGGTGAGCCTCAAACTGGGGACGTCGGCCGAGTTCTTGGAGCGGGTGCGCACCGACGCCATAGCCGCCCATGAGCCCTTTGGCTGGGAGTTGGCCGGGGCGTGGGAAACGGCCATGGTGGCCGACGACGAGGCCTTCCTGCTGTGGGCCATCCCCACCTGGGAGGCGTGGGCTGACTTCGAAAAGGCCCAGCGCACCGATCCGGGCCTGGCCCGATGGCAGAGTGAGGTGGACGAACTCGTAGAAGGCTGGCACCGCTTCCTACTGGTAGACGCCCCGCTTTGCCCGTTCAAAACCGGCCGCCAACCGGCCCGCAGCGACCGGATCGACTACGAGGACCTCTAGGCGAGCTGTCCGCCGCTAGACCGCGATCTTGTAGAGCTCGGCGGCGTTGTCTTGGAGCACCTTGCGGGCCACGTCATCACCAACATCGCTCAACGCATCGGTGGCTTGATCTAGGCCGAAGGGGTACAGGCAGGTGGGATGGGGGAAGTCGGTCTCGAACAGCACGTTTTCGGGTCCGACTTGGTTGATGAGTTTGTCGGGGGACAGGTCCTCGAACCAGTAGCAGCCGTACATCTGTCGGCGGAAGTACTCGGTTGGGCTCAGGCTGAATTGGGCCTGTACGTCGGTGCGGAGCTGCTCCATCTGGTAGTCCAGCGACTCCAGCACGAACGGGATCCAGCCGACTCCCGACTCCACCGACACGATCTTGAGCGTCGGATGGCGTTCCAGCACACCGGAGAAGATCAGGTTGGCCAGCACCCGGGCGTTGGTCAAATACATCATGGCTGAGCCAATGGCCAGCTTTTCGTCGTCGCCCTGCGACGGCCACGGCGAGGTGCCGAACCAGCCCATCGAGCTCTCACTGGCCCCGATGTGGAAGTTCACCGGCAGCTCGTGGTCGCAGCAGAATTCCCACAGCGGCCGCCACGCCTCCTCACCCAGGTCGGGCAGCCCCCGCAACTGCGGATCACTGCACATCACGATGCCTCGCAAGCCCAGGCCCACAATGCGCTCGGCCTCGGCTAGCGAACCCTCGATGTCCCACCACGGGATCAGGCCCATCGGGAACAGGCGCTCACCAGAGTTGTCCTGGATCTCGGCCATGGCGTCGTTGTACACCGACACGCACAGCCGCTTGAGTTCCACGTCATCGATCTGGCCGAACTTCTGGCTGCCGAAGCCGGCCAGATTGGGGTAGATGATCTGGGCGTGGATGCCGAGCTGGTCCATGACCTCCACCCGGGCGTCCATGTCGTAGGCGCCGGGATGCACTTCGTCGATGGTCCAGCCGAAGAATTCGGTGCCCAGGGCCTTGGAGCCGTCGGGGCGCACCACGCCGCTGGCGGTGGCGAAGCCCAGGAGCTCCCCGTCGAGCACCCAGTGAGGCCGCCCGTCCACATCGGCCACCTTCGGGAGCCGGTCGACATAGTCCGCCGGCGCCCGGCTGCTCCACAGGTCGTGGGGTTCAGTTAGATGGGTGTCTACGTCAATAACTCGGATCTGATCTCGCGTCGCGGTCATGCACTAGTGTGCCACGTTTGACCATTCGACGGCGGGGCGGCGGGCCGCAAAATTGATTGACGGCCCATGGATCCCCAGCTAGCGTACGAGATAGCCCAGATGGCCGGGGAGGTTGGTTCTCCCCGGCCTAAGGCTCGCCTTAGCCACGGACGAGCCCTGCGGGGACAGTATCAAAAGCTAGCTAGGTTTGCTACACCCAATTAGATATACTGAAATTGCCTATAAATAACTGAAAATTAGTAATATGGTTGGGTTACGCTGAACTCGAATCCGACAAATAAGCGCGGGCGACGGTCATTACTGATTGGGCCAGGGGACCGTGGGCCTTGAGGTCAGATTCAGCGGAGTTCATGCGGCGGGTGGCTACTCGGCACCAGTGGGCGGCGGAGCCGGTGATGGACTGGGGGGCTTTGGGGTCGCCGTAGGTCCAGGCTTCCCCGGAGGGGGAGGTCAGCTCTAGGCGGAGCTCAGACAGCGGGGCGGGCGGGGTTACTCCTTGGCTTCGGAAGGCGTAGGGGAGGGCCCGGAAGCCGAGGTGGGCGACGTGGCGGAGGCGGTCGGTGTCAACCGGTTCGACCCCGGCGGTGGTGAAGCAGTCGAGGCCGTGGGCCCAGGTCTCCATCAATCGGGCAGTGGCGAACGAGCGGCAGGTCATGGGGCCGTCTCCCCAGATAATCGGGGCTTTAGCGTTCAGCGTGGCCATCGCCTCGAAGCTGGTCGCCCGCGACCTTCGCCAATTGCCCAGCACTTCGGCCGGATCACCGGGCAGAGGGCGGTCGGGCCAGCGGCCGGTGGGGGCGAACACCTGGTCGCTGTGGCCGGTCAAGGCCAGCAGCGCGGCCCCTTCGCTCACGTCGAGATGGTGGATCTGGTGGGCCAGTGTCCATCCGGGGGACGGCGAAGGCTTGGCCCACACGTCAGGGGGCAACGGTGCTACCAGGTTGTCCAGCACCTGATGCTCGGCGGCGAGGTCGGCCAACAACACGTCGTCCATCCCCCGAATGTACTGATCGGGGCGGGCCACTAAGGTGGCGCAGGTCGAATAGTCCAGGGGGAAATAATCGGGTGGGCGAGTTCATCCAATTGCTCGTGAGCGGGGCCATTGCCGGCTCCATCTACTCGCTGATCGCCGCTGGACTCACGCTGAGCTACACCTCCACCGGCATCTTCAACCTGGCCTACGGGGGCATCGCCTACACCTCGGCCATGCTCTACTTCCAACTCATCAATGCCCTGGGCATCGAGAGCCTGGGCATGCGGTTGCTGTCGTTCTTCCTGGTGGTGCTGGTGTTTTGTCCGCTGCTCGGCCAGCTACTGAACGTGGCGGTATTCCGTCCCCTGGCCCGGGCCAACGACGCGGCCAAAGTCATGGCCACCATCGGGATTCTGGTGGCGTTGCCGGCGCTCACCGATTTGCTGGTCGACTTGGGCACCAAGACCTGGGACTGGGGTCTGCAATCCACCGACTACGTGTTCCTCACCCCCGGGGTGTGGAAGGTGCCCAGCGAGACTTGGCCCTACGACCTGGACGTTATCGGCCTTGATGGCATCAGACTGCTCATAAACAGCAACCAGTGGACGGTGCTGGTGGTGGCGGCAGTCGTCGCGGTGACGCTGTGGGCCCTAATGCGCCACACCCGCATTGGGCTCCAGATGCGAGCGGTGGTGGACCGTCCCGATTTGGCCGGTTTGCGGGGGGTCAGCGAATCGTTCACCTCGTCGGCCGCCTGGATCATCGGCACCATGCTGGCCGGGCTGGCTGGGGTGATCGGCGCACCGGTGTTCAACTCTCTCGAGTCCAATCAGTACAACGTGTTCATGTTCATCGCTACCGCCGCCGCGGTAGTAGGCGGTTTGCGCTCCATTCCGCTGGCTTTCGCTGGCGGAGTGGCCCTGGGCGTGGTCACCAGCTTGGTGGGCCGGTACGCCACGTTCGCCCAGGACATCCGGGGTTTCGAGAGCTCGGTGCCTTTCGTGGTGCTGCTGGTGGGGCTGCTGTTCATGGCCCGGGAGCGGACTCGTCGCAGCGGCGTAGTGGCCGACGCGCCTCCGGCCACCGTTTACACCGACGACCTGCCGGCATGGAGGGTGCAATTGCCCTGGGTGCTGGGGGCGGCGTTCATCGTGTTGCAGGTATTCGTCTTTGCTGATCAGTTCTGGCTTGGGCTGTGGGTCACCGGTCTGGCCTTTGGCCTGGTGTTCATGTCCTGGGTGCTGCTCACCGGCCTAGGCGGCATGGTCAGCCTGGCCCAAGCGGCCTTTGTGACCATGGCCGCCATGACCGCCGGTCTGATCTTGGACAAGACCGGGCTGCCGTTCATTCCCGCGCTGATCGTGGGCGTGATAATCGCGGGGGTGCTCGGCGTGATCGTGGCCCTGCCCGCCCTGCGGCTGGGTGGTTTGCCCTTGGCGCTGGCCACCCTCGCGCTGGCCTTCATGAGCGAGCGGGTGCTGTTCGAGTGGAGCTGGTTCAAGAACGGCCAGGGCACCAAGGGGTGGGACATCCCCCGCCCCAAACTGGGGCCGTTCGACTTCCAAGACACGAAGTCCCTTGCGGTGCTCTTGGTGATGCTGGTGTTGGCTGCGGGCTGGTTGGTGAGAAACCTGCAACGCTCGGTCACGGGCCGGGCCATAATCGCGGTACGCAACTCCGAACCCGCCGCGGCCACCTCAGGCCACTCCATCGTTCGCACCAAGCTGGCGGTGTTCGCCCTGTCGGCGCTGTTGGCCGGGTTCGGCGGCGTCTTCTTTGCCGTCTTCATCGGCAACGTGACCCCGTTCACCGCCACCACTCAAGCCGGGCTGTTCTGGCTGGCGGTGGTGATCTTGGTCGGCATCCGCCGTGCCGGCGCCGCGGTGATGGCTGGCATCATGGTGGCGGCCAGCGGCCACACGTTCGGTGCAGGCTGGCATTGGGACTGGATGGAGTCGTGGCACGTGGTGCTGGTGGCCTCGGTGTTCGGGGCGGCGGCGCTGGCTACCGCCATCCGCGACCATCAGGTGGGATTGCCGTTTTCGCCACCGATCCTCGGCGTGTTGGCGGTGCTGGCCTTCATTTGCCTGGCTCGGGTGTACTCCTGGTATCCCATCGACTGGGACGGGTTCGACCAGTACGACGAAGCCCGAAACATCACCGCCTTCATGTTCGGCCTCGGCGCCATGCAGCTGGCCCGCGAGCCCGATGGAATCCTGGCGTTTACCGCCGCCCAGAACCGGGCCCGCCGCGACTCTTGGCGCCGGCGGCTGGCAGCGTGGAACGAAGGCTCCGTCGTTGCCGCACAGGTTCCAGCCGCTGTCACCGCTTCGGCACCTCCCACGGCCGCCTCCGAGCCGGCCGACACTCCTGAGCCAGGCCAACTCTCGGGCGATCAGTACGTGGGTGATCACCCTCCTGCCCTCGAACTCGTGGGAGTGCGGGCCAGCTACGGGTTGGTTGAGGCCCTGCACGGAATTGACTTGTCGGTACCCCGGGGCGAGATCACTGCGCTGCTGGGGCCCAACGGCGCGGGCAAATCCACCACATGTTCGGTGGCATCGGGCCTTCTGCCGGTCACCCATGGTCACGTCCGGCTCGACGGTGAAGATATTACGGCGCTGCGCAGTCATCGCCGGGCCCGCCGGGGCGTCGTGTTGGCCCCCGAGGCCCGGGGCATATTCGGTGGCCTGACTGTGAGGGAGAACATGCAGCTCTGGCTGCCCAACCCCGATGACCGCGAGCTGTGCTGCGAGCGGTTCCCCATCCTGGGGGAGCGCCAGAACCAGCTGGCCGGCAACCTCTCGGGAGGCGAGCAGCAGATCCTGACCCTGGCGCCGCTGCTGGCCCATCCGCCGGAGGTGCTGATCGCCGACGAGCCGTCGTTGGGGCTGGCTCCGCTTATCGTGAACCAGATCCTGGAGCTGTTCATCGAATTCAAGGAGCGGGGTGTGGCTCTGCTTCTGGTGGAAGAGAAAGCCCGAGACGTGCTGGAGATCGCCGACTCGGTGGCGTTCATCAGCCTGGGCCACATCACCTGGCACGGCACCCGCTCCGAAGTGGACCACGATCAGCTCGACGCCGCCTATCTCGGGGAAGCCACCTCTACATAAGACTGACCATCTCAAGGATGACAGTCGAGGGTCGCTGTCCTACTATGTCGGCAGCCCAAATTTCGGAGGGGGACATGAAGAAATCACTGCTGTACAAGCTTCTCGCGCTCTTGGCCGCGTTGACGCTGGTGGTCGCCGCGTGCGGCAACGACGACGATGACGACGGAGCAGCCGCGCCAGCGCCAGAGGCCACCGAGGCTCCCATGGACGATGCCGAGCCTATGGACGATGCCGAGCCTATGGACGACGAGGAGCCCATGGATGACGAGGAGCCCATGGACGATGGGGAGATGGCAACCTCCCGCACGTGGGGCGCCTACACCTACGAGATAGATTTCGAGCCTTCCACCCGAGGCGTGAGCGACGACACCGTGCGCCTCGGTGCCATGACCCAGGATGCTCTGTACGGCGGGTTCGCCGATGGCATCGAAGCCCGTCTCGGACGGGCCAACCGCGACGGCGAGCTGCCCGGCGGTCGGTCGGTTGAGCTGGTCCATTTCGTGGACGATGGCAGTGATCCGCAGACCAACTTCGAGGGTGCCCGGAGCATGGTGGAGAACCACGAGGTGTTCGGCATCATGGTTACCTCAGCGGTCTCGCTTCCCCAGACCACCGACTATCTGGCCGAGAATCAGGTGCCGTTCACCGGCTGGGGATTCATGCCCGGCTTCTGCGCCCCCAACGATTGGGGCTTCGGCTTCAACGGCTGCCTCAGCGGCTTCGCCTTCGGAGTCGAAGGCGCTGATCCCCTGGTGTCGGTCCAGAACATATGGTACGACTTCTTCGGTAATGAGGACATCGTGGTCGGCATCTTCAACAGCGATGACGACGCCGGTCGAGCCGGTGCCGCGCTGTACGAGAACCTGTGGGCGGGCAAGCTGGCGTTCAACGATTTCGTGCCCACCCAAACAGGGGGGGGGATCACCGATGCCACCCGGTTTGTGAACACGGTGCTGGAGCACGAGCCCGACTTGGTGATCCTGTCCACCGACTTCGCCGGAGCCATCACCCTCAAGGCGACCATCGCCGCCTCGGGATATGAGGGTCCGGTGGCCGACTACCTGACCTATGTGCCCGGCCTCCCCGGATCCAGCCCCGACCTGGGCCAAGCACTGGAAGGTGGCTACGCCGTGACCCAGGTGCCCCCGCTGGACGACTCCGAGCCGGCAATCCAGCAGCTTTTGGCCGACTACGAGGCAGTCGGAGCCTTCCCCGGATTCGGCAGCCTGGTCGGTTACTGGTCGGCTGATCTGATGATCCAGATGATGGCGGCTGCCGGCGAGGATCTGAACACCGGCAGCTTCTACCAGGCAGTCAACATCGACGGCTTCGAGACAACCCAGCAGTCCGGTGGCCTCGGCCCGGTGAAGTGGCCGGCCGACCACGTCATCGCCCCCGACTGCACCGGCATGGTGCAGGTAGTGGACGCCGACTACGTGGTGGCTCACCCGTTCGTCTGCTACGGCGATCCCAACCGGTAAGCCAACTAAGTCAACAGGGACTGTGCCGTGCCCGATCGGCTGCCCCAACGGCGGCGGGTCGGGCACGGACGCGTTCTCCGCCGCTGATCGGCAATGACGAAGGGGCCGCTGGACGGCATCCGGGTGGTGGATCTCACTCGGATCTTCTCCGGTCCGATCTGCGGGCGGGTGCTGGCCGACTTGGGGGCCGATGTGGTCAAGGTCGAGCCTCCGGCCGGCGATCTCACCCGGCCGGTTCCTCCGGTGGACGAAGACGGCATCGGCCCAACGTTCAGCCACATGAACGCGGGCAAGCGCAACATATGCGTGGACCTCAAGGCCGAAGGCGGCCCCGAGGTGGTGGCCGCGCTGGCTGACCGGGCCGACGTGCTGCTGGAGAACTACCGTCCGGGCGTGATGGCCCGCTACGGGCTCTCGTATGAGGAGCTTTCAGCCCGCAATCAGCGGCTGGTGTTCTGCTCCATCACCGGGTTCGGCCAGACCGGCCCGTGGTCGCACCGCAAGGCCCACGCCCCCATGATGCATGCCGAGGCCGGCACCATCGAGATGGCCGCCCGGCTCCGGGGGGCCGAGCCTTTACAGGAGATCCATCAGCACGGCGACCTGTACGCCGGGTTCTTGTCGGTATCGGCGGTGCTGGCCGCTCTCTACCAGCGGGAGCACACCGGCGCTGGGCAGCAGCTCGACATCGCCATGGCCGAGACCCTCATCTACGCCAACGACCAAACCGGCAACGACTTGTCGGGCTACGAAGGGCCGCGGGAGTTCGACACCTGGAACTACGCCATCGTCCACACCGCCGACGGCCAGGCGGTGTCGCTGGTGGGCAACCCCCAGCGCCTGCTGCCCCGGTGGGTGGAGGCCCTCGGTGGCGACCCTTCCGGTTGCCCCGAAAATCCCACCCACGAGGAAGCGGTCGCCATCCTGCGAGAGCTTGCGGCTGGATACGCCACCCATGAGGGCTTGGCCAAAGCCGTCGAAGGTCTCCCGCTGCCCGCAGCCCGCATCGGCTCGGTGTCCGATCTGGCCGCCACCGACTGGGCCCGCGATCGGGGCCTGATAGCCGAGATCCGTCCCGGCCTGCCCGTGCCGGCCAAGCCGTTCGCCATGGGCGACGCCACGGTCGGAGTCACCCCCCGAACTGCCCGCCTCGGCGAGGATACCCGCGCTGTTTTGGCTGATGACCTTGGGATGGACGACGAGGAAATCGACAAGTTGATCGCCCTGGGTGCTGTCCTAACCGCCGACTAGCCGGCCAACTCCGATGATCCCAAAGCAGTGAATTAGGGTCGCAGCCATGTCCGATGCCCCGTGGACCACAATCTGCGAGTTGGTCGATGACGCGGCCCAGCGGTTCCCCGATCTGGAGGCGCTAGTGGACGGCGAAGTGCGCTGGACCTTCCCCGAGCTGCGAGATCGCGTCCGGGCCTCGGCCCGGGCGCTGATGGCCTCGGGCATCGAGCCCGGCGACCGGGTGGCGGTGTGGGCCCCCAACATCTGGGAGTGGGTGGTGGCCGGCCTGGGCATCCATCTGGCCGGGGGCGTGCTGGTGCCGGTGAACACCCGATTCAAGGGCCGGGAGGCCGACTTCATCCTCCAGAAGTCCGGGGCCCGCATCCTGTTCACGGTCACCGACTTCTTGGACACCGACTACGTGGCGCTGCTGCGCGACGCCGACGGCGGCCGCAGCCTCGACGAGATCGTGGTACTGCGGGGGACCGTTCCCGAGGGCACCACCGGTTTCACCCAGTTCCTGGAGCGGGCCGATCAGGTGGCCGAGGCCGACGGCGATGCCCGGGCGGCCGGGGTGAGCGGCGACGACCTGTGCCACATCATGTTCACCTCGGGCACCACCGGCCTGCCCAAAGGGGCCATGCTCATCCACTCCGCCATCTGCCGGGGATTCCAATCGTGGTGTGACGTGATCGGCTTGCGGGCCGGCGATCGCTATCTGATCGTCAATCCCTACTTCCACGCCTTCGGCCTCAACTCCGGCATCTTGGCCTGTCTCATGACCGGGGCCACCAACATCCCCCACGCGGTGTTCGACGTCCCCTCAGTGATGGCACGGGTGCCCGAAGAGCGCATTTCCATGCTCCCCGGTCCGCCTGCCATCTACCAGACCATCTTGAACCACCCCGACCTGGACAGCTTCGACATGTCCACTTTGCGATTGGCGGTCACCGGAGCAGCCGCCATCCCGGTGGAGATGGTCCTCCAAATGCGGTCCCGACTGGGGTTCGAGACCATCGTCACCGGCTACGGCCTCACCGAGGGATCGGGCATCGCCACCATGTGCCGCCACGACGACGACCCCGAGACCATCGCCAACACCTCGGGCCGGGCCATACCCGACGTGGAGGTGCAGATTGTGGACGACGACGGCAACGAGATGCCCCGAGGCGAGCCCGGTGAGATCGTGGTGCGGGGCTACAACGTGATGCTCGGGTATTTGGACGACCCCGAGCAGACTGCCGAGACCATCGACACCGACGGTTGGCTCCACACCGGCGACATCGGGGTGATGGACGAACAGGGCAACATCGACATCACCGACCGAAAGAAGGACATGTTCATCGTGGGCGGGTTCAACGCCTATCCGGCCGAGATCGAGAACATCATGCTGGCCCACCCCCAGATCGGACAGGTGGCGGTGATCGGGATGCCCGACGACCGGCTCGGCGAGGTGGCGGTGGCCACCGTGGTGCCCGCCCCCGGAGCCGAGCTCTCCGAAACGGAGGTCATCGCCTGGTGCCGCGGCGAGATGGCCAACTACAAGGTGCCCCGCCGGGTGCGATTCACCGACGCCCTCCCGCTCAACGCATCGGGCAAAGTGCTGAAGTACGTGCTCCGCGAGCAGGCAGCCGCCGATTGACTGCTGTTATAGCCCCTGACGCTGCAATCATCGCCATGTCATGAACAAGTCGAAGTGGGGTCGGGGTGGCCACCTCATGAACAACTCCAAGTGGGGGCCAATCGGGGTCGGAGTGGCCACCGGTTTTCTGTCCGGGCTGTTCGGAGTTGGCGGCGGGATCCTCATGGTGCCCTGCCTGGTGCTGCTGTTGGGCATGGAGCAGCGCCGAGCCCATGGCACTTCACTGGGCGCCATGGTGCTCATTTCCGCCTCCGCCCTAGGCGGATTCCTGCTCGAAGGCTCGGTGGCCTGGGCGCCCGGTCTGCTGATCTTCGCCGGCGCCTCGGTAGGGGTCACCGTCGGCACGTCACTGCTCGATCGGGTTCCCATCCGGTCGCTTCGGGTTGGCTTCGCCCTGCTGCTGTTGGCCACCGCGGCCCGCTTCTTGGCCGTCGCCCCCGACACCGACGGCCACAGCGACATCACCGTGGCCTTGGCCTTTGCCTATGTGGCCTGCGGTCTGGCCACCGGACTGTTGTCGGGCACCATGGGGGTGGGTGGCGGCGTGATCATGATTCCGGCTCTGATCTTGCTTTTCGGCTTTGTCGACCCCACCGCCAAGGGCACCTCATTGCTGGTGATCCTGCCCACGTCCATTGTCGGCACCCTTCGGAATCGCCGCTCCGGCAACATCGACCCCAAGTCGGCGCTCACTGTCGGTACATCTGGGGTGGCTTCGGCGTTCGTCGGCGCACTGGGCGCCAGTGCTCTCAGCCCCCGTTTGTCGGGCATCTTGTTCGCCATCTTGCTCATCGTCAGCGCAGTGCAAATGCTGCGCCACGCCAACGACCCGTCGCCGCCGAGCGAAGCGATATGAGAGACCTCGAAAGTTCGTCTTTGCCGTGGTCGGGTGCCCGGTTGAAGCCAGTCCAAAGTTTTTTGGGTGCGAAGGCGGGGCAACAGGATAGAGTGTGGGCAGATGAGCAACGCCCAGATTGTGTGGCTGAACACCGAGACCGCGGCAAAGCGGCTGGGGATCACTACGCGAACGCTGTACCGGTTCATCAACGAAGGGGGTTTGCCCGCCTATCGAATGGGCCGGGTAATCCGGGTCAAGCAGGCCGATGTGGATGCCTTCATAGAGAGCAGCCGCATCGAGCCCGGCACACTCGGCCATCTGTATCCCGACCCTGTCTCTGTCGGCAGCGCCGACAAGGGAGAGGAAGGCGATGCAGACGCTGAGTCCTGAATGACCACCGCAGCGCCGGTCACCATAGACATCCCGCGCAATGGGCTCATGGCAGCCCTATTGGGCGAGCGCGATCAGCATCTTCGTCAGATCGAGCAGTCGTTCCCCGATGCCGACATCTTCGTGCGGGGCAACCGGATCACGGTATCGGGCCAAAGCGCCGACCGAGTGGCCGGTCTCTTCGATGAGATGATCCTGCTGGTGCAGGGCGGCCACCAACTCGATTCCCGCACGCTGGGCCGGGCGATCAAGATGGTGGAGGCCGATGAGAGCCCCTCGGGAGTGATGGACACCGACGTTCTGCGGTCGGGGCGGGGTCGGGTGATCCGGCCCCAATCGGGTGGCCAGCGCCGCTACGTCGACGCCATGCGGAGCAACATCATCACCTTCAGCATCGGCCCGGCTGGCACCGGCAAGAGCTGGCTGGCCGTGGCCACCGCGGTGCGGGAACTTAAGGCTCAGAGCGTGGAGCGGATCATTCTGACCCGGCCCGCGGTGGAAGCAGGGGAGCGCTTGGGGTTTCTGCCCGGTGACATGATTGCCAAGGTCGATCCCTATCTGCGCCCGCTCTACGATGCCCTCTACGACATGCTCGACACCGAGGAAGTGCAATCGCTGATCGACCGAGGGGTGATTGAGATCGCCCCGCTGGCCTACATGCGGGGCCGCACCCTCAACGACAGCTTCATCATTCTGGATGAGGCCCAGAACACCACCCCCGAGCAGATGAAGATGTTCTTGACCCGCATCGGCTTCGGCTCCAAAGCCGTGGTGACCGGCGACGTGACCCAGGTGGACGTCGAGGGGGGCCGCAGCGGGCTGGTCTCCCTGGAGAAGATCCTGGTCGGCATCGACGGCCTGTCGTTCATCCATCTGAGTTCTCGCGATGTGGTTCGCCACCCCATCGTGGCCGACATTGTGAACGCCTACGAGCGGGCCGAGCAGTGATGGCCGACGGCGACTCCGGCCCGAGACCCGGCGACTCTGACTCTTATCACGAGGTGGTCGTGGTGTCCGACCGCCAACAAGATCTGCTCGTGGCCCAAGACCGCTGGGCCAGGCTGCTTCGCCGGGTGCTGGCCGAAGAACGGGTAGCCGCCCCCTGGGAGGCGGGGCTGTCGTTCGTGGCCGCTGACGAGATGGCCGCCCTCAACGACGCGCACCGGGGCATCGACCGGCCCACCGATGTGCTGGCCTTTGGCGCCGACGACGGCAGCGCCCCCCGAGCTGACGACGAGCCCCGACTGGTGGGCGACGTGGTGATCTGTCCCTCGGTAGCTGCGTCCAACGCTGAGGTTCACGGCAGGACCGTCGACGATGAGCTGGCCTTGCTCGTAGTACACGGCGCTCTGCACCTGTTGGGCTACGACCACCTCGACGACAACGACGCCCAGGTGATGGAGCAACGGGAGCGGGAGCTGCTGGCGAGGGCTTCGGCTGCGGACGCGCTGGCGGGGTCACGGGCGGGGTCGCGATGAGCGTTCTCGGCCGATTCAATCTCCTGCGGCGGCTGGTGCGAGCCAGTTGGCGTCGGGAGGCGCCGCAAGTCTCCGAGGAAGAGCTGCTGGCCATGGCCGAAGCGGCCGAAGCGTCGGACGCTATTGAGCCCGAAGAACGGGAGCTGATCGGCCAGATCATCGAGTTTGGCGACACGGTGGTTCGAGAGGTGATGGTGCCCCGTACCGACACGGTGGCGATGAGCAATCAGCACACGGTGGAAGAGGCCATCGCCATCGTCATCGAGCACGGCTATAGCCGGGTGCCGGTGTACGCCGAGGGCATCGACGACGTGGTGGGAGTGGTCCACGCCAAAGACCTGATGCGCGCCGAGCGGGACCAGGGTCCCGGTTCTCCCGCAGTAGCGGTGGCCCGAACGCCCCGCTTCGTGCCCGAGACCAAGCGAATATCCCTTCTGTTGCGGGAGATGCAGGCCGAGAAGTTCCATATCGCCATCGTGGTGGACGAGTACGGCGGCACCGCCGGAGTGGTCACGCTGGAAGACCTCATCGAGGAGCTGGTGGGCGAGATCGTCGACGAGTTCGATGTGGAGGAGCCCATGATCGAGCGGGTGGCGCCCGGCACGGTGCGGGTCAACGGGCGGGTGCCCATCGACGAGCTCAGCGAAGTGCTGGACGCGCCCCTGCCCAACGGCGATTGGGACACGGTGGGCGGCCTGATCTTCAACACTCTGGGCCATGTGCCCGAAGAGGGGGAGACGTTGGTGGTGGACGGTTGGGAGCTGTTGGTGGAGCGGGTGACCGGGCGGCGCATCGCCCGGGTTATCGTGAAACCGGTTCCCGACCCAGCCCAGACCTGACCTGCCCGATTTATCGCCGGAGCGGGTAGTGGCCAAAGTGAGCTTGACCGAGGCCAGCCATGCGTTGGCCCAGACCTCAGAGGTGATGGCCGGACTCGTGCAGCGGTTCGGCCCGGCCCGATTCGGCCCCAAGCCCTCCGTGGGGGAGCGGTTCGAGGTGCTGAGCCGCGAGATCGCCTACCAGCAACTGGCCGGCAAGGCGGCCGGGGCAATTTGGGGTCGGGTGCGGGAGCAGGCGTCGGAGTGGGCACCGGGTGCGGTGCTGGCGCTGGGCGAGCAGCCGCTGCGAGAAGCAGGGTTGTCGGGGGCCAAGACCCGGGCGATGCTCGACCTTGCCGCCCACTGCGAGCAGGGCTTGCTGGACTTGGCCAAGCTGGGGCGGCTGTCCGATCAAGAGGTGGTCGACCGGCTCAGCCAGGTGTGGGGCATCGGCACCTGGACCGCCCATATGTTCTTGATCTTCTCGCTCCGCCGCCTGGATGTGTGGCCGGTGGGCGACTTCGGCGTCCGCAAAGGGTACGGCCTGGCCCACAACTGGACCGAGCCCCCCACCGCCGAGGAATTGGAACCACTGGGCGATCAGTTCCGCCCCTACCGCAGCGTCGCCGCCTGGTACTGCTGGCGAGCCACCGAGATCTGACGTTCCCAAGGGGGCATTGCCAGGGGATGGCCGGGGATATGCTGGCTCGATGTCTGAGGCAACATCTGCCGCGCCGGCTGCCTATGCGGTCGGTGCCGCCAAGTATTACGGAAGCGGTGCCGCCGAAGTTCGGGCCCTTGACGGCTTGGACGTGGCCTTCGCACCCGGCGAGTTCACCGCCATCATGGGTCCGTCGGGGTCGGGCAAGTCCACGCTGATGCACTGCATGGCCGGCCTCGACACCCTCACCTCCGGCCATGTCTACATCGACGGCGAGGATGTGAGCGCCATGTCCGACCGTCAGCGCACAGTGCTGCGGCGCGAGAAGCTGGGCTTCATCTTTCAGGCCTTCAACCTGGTTCCCATGCTCAACGCCAGGGCCAACATCGTGCTGCCCCAGCGACTGGCCGGGCACGACCCCGACGAAGGCTGGCTGAACGAGGTGGTCTCCACCGTAGGGCTGGCCGATCGCCTGGACCACCGCCCCAGCGAGCTTTCCGGGGGACAGCAGCAGCGGGTTGCCGTGTCGCGGGCGTTGGCCTCGAAGCCGAAGCTGGTCTTTGCCGACGAGCCCACCGGGAACCTCGACAGCACCACCAGCAATGAGATCCTCACCTTCATGCGTCAGGCGGTCGACGACCTGGGCCAGACCATCGTGATGGTCACTCACGACCCCAAGGCGGCCTCCTACGCCGATCGGGTTGTGTTCCTCGTGGACGGCCAGATCGCCAATGAGATGCGCGATCCCACCAGCGATGCGGTGCTCGACCACATGAAGACGCTGGGCAACTGACCCGACATGCTCTCGATCGCTCTGCTGAGAGTCGTCCAAAACCCCTTCCGGTACGTCGCCACCGCTCTCGCCATCATCTTGGGGATCGCCTTCTTCACCGCCACCTCGGTGCTGACGACCTCATTCGAGAAGTCGCTCAATACCAGCATCGAAGAGAGCTTCAAGGACGTCGACGTCGCCGTGCGCTCGACGAACAAGATCGACACTCCGGTGTTCGACGCCCGCGAGCGCATACCGGCATCACTGGCCGATGAGATCGCGGCCGTTGAGGGAGTGGCCGGCACATTTCCCTATCTCGCAGGGTACGCCCAGGCCGTCACCGCCGAAGGCAAGACGATTGGCGGCGCCGATGCCGGGGCGCAGGGAATCGCCTGGATCGACGACCCCGTAGCCAACCCGTTCGATGTCGTGGAAGGCCGGGCACCGGTTGCCGCCAATGAGATCGTCATCGACGCCGACACCTTTGAGAGCGGCGACTTTGCCTTGGGCCAATCAGTGTGGGTGCTGCCCGCGCCGGCCAGCTCGCCGTTCACGGTGACCGGCGTCATCCTCGACCGCGAAGGTAGCTTCCCGGGCCAGGTGGTGTCCTTCACCTTGGATGGGGCATTGGCGGTATTGGGCACCTCCGATGTGGATCAGATTTTCGTAGAGGCCGACGACGGCGTTGATCCCCTCGTGCTCGCGGAGCGGATCAACCAGCAGTTCGGCGGAGAGATCGAGGCCGTCACCGGAAATACCCTGGTGAGCGAGTTCCAAGATGTGATTGGCTCGTTCGCCAGGATCATTGAGATCGCCCTCCAGATCTTTGCCGGTGTGGCGCTGTTCGTCGGTGCGTTCGTGATCTACAACACCTTCACGATCACCGTCGCCCAGCGGATGCGGGAGATGGCCCTGCTGCGGGCGATCGGGGCCTCCCGCCGCCAGGTGACGGTCAGCGTCATGGCTGAGTCGACGGCCATCGGCCTGGTGGCATCGGCTCTCGGAGCGGCCGCGGGAATCGGAATCGGTTGGATACTGCTCCGGCTCCTGAGCGGTTTTCTCGGAGACTTGGACATGAGCCTGCACGTCCCGACCGGCGCGCTCGTCGGCGGGGTATTGCTGGGCACGGTGATAACCGTGGCCGCTGCGTATTTCCCGGCGCGCCGGGGCGCGCGAGTAGACCCGGTGCAAGCGCTTCGCGAGACGGCCACCGAGACCGTGCTGGCCAGCCGGGGCCGCTCCCTCGCCGGGTTCGCGGTATTGGCTGCGGGACTCGCCATCACAATCTGGGCCGCCCTCGGCGGCGACTCCCGGCTGCTCATTGCCGCGGTCCCGCTGGTGGTCATCGCCGCTGTGGTGCTCGGCCCGGTAGTGGTACGACCGCTCAGCCATCTGCTCGCCGCACCATGGGTTCGCTCCGGCTCGATTACAGCAGAACTGGCACGCGACAACGCCTCCCGCAACCCCAAGCGCACCGCCACCACCTCGCTCACGCTGATGATCGGGGTGGCCCTGATCGCCACCGCCACCATGTTCGCGGCCACGCTGAGCAACCTCATCGCCGGAGACCTCGATGAGGAGCTGTTGGCCGACCACGTGGTGGAGATCAACTCCAACCTGACCTTTGTCGGCGCGGGCCTCGACCCCGAGACCGCATCCGAGATCGCAGCCATCGACGGTGTGGCGGCCGCAGTAGCGGTGCGCGACTCATTTGCTGAGATCGACGGCTCCTTCACCCCTGTCACCGGCATCGACACCGCGCAAGTGACGCTGGTGGCAGACATCGAAGTGGTCGACGGCACGGTGACTGGTCTGGGCGCCGATGAAGTGGCGGTGAGTATTGATACCGCGGAAGACGAAGAGCTCGCCGTCGGCGACCGCGTCGCGGTGCGGTTCCAGCAGGGTGCCGCCAGCCTGGTGGTGGCCGGAATCTACGACCGCGGCGAACAGCTCTTGCAGAGCTGGCTAGTGGACAACGCTGTTCTCGACGCCAACCTGCCCCGCAGTCTCGACACTCGAATTCTCATCCGCACCGACGGCGCCGACGCGGCAATGCTGGCCCAAATCGATGAAGCGCTCGCCGGCAACCCCACTGCCAGTGCCAAGAGCCGCGACGACTACATCGACGATCAGGCTGGCCAGCTCTCCGGTCTGCTCACGCTGTTGTACGCGCTGCTCGGCATGTCGGTGGTGGTCGCCCTGCTCGGCATCGTGAACACGATGTCGCTTTCGATCTATGAGCGCACCCGCGAACTGGGGCTGTTACGGGCCGTCGGGATGACCAGCCGACAGCTTCGTCGTGCAGTCCGCTACGAGTCGGCCATCATTGCTCTGATCGGCACCCTTGCGGGGCTGGTCCTTGGCGTTTTCTTGGGCTGGGCCGCCTTCGATGCCCTCGGTGTGGGCTACTCCGACTTCACCGTGCCGTGGGGATCGCTGATCGCCATCGGCGTCGCCGGCCTCGTCGCCGGCCTCCTTTCCGGGGTCCTTCCCGCCCGCCGAGCAGGCCGATTGGAAGTGCTCGACGCAATCGCAGCGCCCTAGAGGTGGATCGCAGACCGGCAATCAGCGGCGCGTGGATTACTAACCCGGCCTAGACGGTGTTTACATTCTTGCCAGTTGAGTTGACAGAAGAGGTGGTTTGTAGGGTGGTGACCAGCGGTTATACCAATGCTACGGCCTTGTAAAAAGGGCGTTGGTGGCCCCCGCCATGCTGGCTGTATGGCGGGGGCTTTCGCTTCATGGACGCAGTGTGGCAAGCCGGGAGCGAGGGTAGGGCGATGTCCCACTGTGGGTTACCGGGAGGTCCCCGCCCGGTCGACTAGGCGCCTTACCTCTCTCCGTAGCGCGTCGGGAGCGACCCCGGCAACGCAAAGGCCGACGAGAACGACGACCACTGCCAACCATCGGGGCAGGTCGATGAGAGTGGTGAATGCGCCCACCCAACCGAGGAGCACGGCGAGGAAAATCCAGTAGTCCAGGACGCTTCTCTTATTGAACGCTTCGAGTAGCCTCTTGATCGCTTCGAGTAGCCTCATCGACGCCCCCTGGCGATGTAGAGGCCGGTACCGATGGCGACGGCCAGCACGATCAGGAAGAACTCGTAGAAGCCCATCAGCCCGTCTTGACCTGTTCGTCGTCCCAGTAGAAGATTTTCGGGACGTGCCGCCTGACCCCGTTGAGTAGTGGTGTACCGACGAGCATCGCCACCGCTGCGAACCAGTACCAGGTGTTGGTGGCGGCCTGGGCGAAGGTCAACGTTCCGAACAGGCAGGCGAAACCGGTCCACCACTCCACCCGTTTACGGTATAGCCACCGGGGTAGCTTTACCGGCCGGGAGAAGCGTCCTGGCATGGTCTCGACGATAGCCGACCTAGCAGTACCGCCTAGCAGTACCGCCATCAAAGCCCACCAGCACTCGGCGGGCGCAAAAAGCGGTTTGACCCCCGAGAAGTCCAAGACCCAGCAGGGGATCGGGAGGACTCACGGGGGTCTTAACTCGAAGGTGGTGCCGGTGTGCGACAAACAGGGTCTTATCTGTTCGTTCACGTTGGCTCCCGGTCCACGGTAGGAAGTGAAACTAGCCGGTGAGGTGGTTGGCGGGTTGGGTTGTGTGGGCCGGTTCCTGGGGGACAAGGCCTACGAAAGTTGTTCCCTCCGAACCCAGGTCGAACAGCTTGGGGTGGAGGTGGTGATCCCGTACCGGCGTACCGTGAAACGGCCGGGACCCTGTGACATGGAAGCGTACAAAGCCCGCCACTTGGTGGAGAACGCTTTCGCCGACTTGAAACAGTTCCGGGGTATCGCGACCCGTTACTGCAAGCTGGCTTTGACGTTCGGGGAGATGTTCGCCCTGTGCTATTGGCTCATATCAGGCTGGCAAGACATACCCGGCGATGAGCGTCTTTTGACCGCGGGCACACTGCCGACCTGCGCGAGAACCGGGGAGGCCCAAGATGGGACGAGGATTTGCTGAGGATCGTTTACTTGGCCTTTGCCCATCCGGCTATGTGATTGCCGCTTATGGGCATGTCCCTAGCTCTCAAGAGCAAACCGGGCGGAAAATGCCAATACTTCGCCAGCAGCCTGATTCTTCGCGTTGGCCAGAGCTCGAACGGCAAGCCGAACACCCATGTGGCCGCGAACAGCGCCGCTGTCAACACAGAGACCTCTGAGACTGGATAGAAGATCCAAAAGTCGAACACCGTGAACTCCTCGACGACACGAAGGACGCAGAACACCGCAAACAGGCCATGAACAAACCCGACGATTGACGGCAGCGGCAAGAAGCGGGATGTCTTGGCGCGATCAGCCCACGAGTTTCTGAGGCTGCGGGCCCTGATGGCGGCGCGCGCCTTCACCCGGGCTTTGTCGCGGCAGGGGATCAATGTCAGGACCATCGCGTCTCCACCGTCAAGATGGGCGTTCAGGTTCGCGGCGAGGCCCTTGAGATAATCATTGCCGGGCCTCGGGACCTTCGAATCTCCGGAAGCCCCGTTAGACCTGACATAAGAGATCCTCCAGCCGGAAGCTCGGGCGATCCCAGTCGGGGGAGCGCACTGCGTCGCCACGCACCCCGCGGCTTCGGCGACATGGTGGGCAACTACATCGTCTTTCTCGGCGCTCGTGCCGATCCACACCCGCGGGGCGGCGCCGGGCTGGCGGACTCTCACGATCACCAAAGAGCGCGCCGGCCACCATCCACTCTTCAGTTCTTGCAGGGCGAATCCCACTCTCAAGGGCTTCACGCTGTCCTTCGAGTGCGTCAGCTCCCACCACTTGCGCTTTCGCGCCCACATCGGCTGACGCCTCGACAACAACACGGAAACAACAGCAAGCACGGCCCCAAAAGCGACGAACAGCAGCGATGCCATGAAAGATCCCACTCTAACCGCCGAGAAGGGACGAGGCTCTGCGGTCAGTATGGGACCTACTCAGGGTTTGGTTACGTCGAGCACTGTGACGGAGATCTTGGTGGATTGCTCCGGCGTCAGGCTTTGTTCGAGGACCTGCTTCAACTCTTGGGGAGTGGCGGGGCGGTGGCCCTCTGGTGATCGGGCCGTTTTTTCGGCGCCGAACCATAGAACGAGGTAGATGCCGTGCCCAGAGGTAGCGGGGTCGGTGGTGTACAGGGCGATCAGCTGCTTATGGAGAGAGTCCCAGAGGTCAGGGTGGGGATTCTTCTTGATTTCGACCGGCACGTTGAAATCCCCATATTTCGCGCTGATATCAGCTCTCCTGGCTGAGGGGTAGCGGCGCTCCGGCTCAAGGTCGATCTTGTGAGAAAGATCGCATGCTCGAAGGATTCGGATCAGCGTGTCTCGGCAGGACTCTTCGTGCCTAGGTGTCGGCTCTGGGCCTTCGTTCCAAAAGTCCTGCCAAGGGTTGCTGTTATCGCCCAGGATGTATGCTGCGGCTTCGATGAGGTGGTCATTCAACAGCGCCGCCAAGTCTGCCGCGTTGGCTGGTAGGCCGTTGTCGAGCGTGCGCTGTACTTGCTCGACGCTGGGCTGGCTGTAGTTGGCGTCGCGAAGCAGTATGCGCTGTTGTTCTTCTGCCCGTCTGAGTTGGTCTCTCCAGGGCACAAGTTGGGGATTGCTGATCAGGTCCAATAAGGCAGCATTGGCTTCGCGACTTGCATTTGAGCTGAGCAACAAAATTAGGTCGTTCATCCGCCAGGATGCATCTAGCTCTGGGCCGCCCGATACTGCCCCCATGCCGGTGATGTCAATTGGGTCGTAAAAGCTGCCTATGAGCCTTATGAGTGTAGAGATGGCTTGGGGACTTAGGTTCTTTAGTAGCGGAGATTCGGGGAACCAGTCGTTGTGGAAGCGGCCGCAGAGGAAACCGGTGAGATGTTGGATCCTCGTCTGGTTCTCGCATGCGTACTCATCAAGGGAGGCCTGATGTTGTTCAGGCGAGATCAGCGCCCCAACCACTAGCCATCGAACCCGCTGAGCGACGCTCATGCTGTTCATGGAGAGCTTTTGATCAATTAGTTGCTCAAGGTCGGGCTTGTCAACCCTAAGCAACTTGTCCAGGAGCCGGTCGAGAAGGTGCATTTGGTCTTTCGGAGCGCGTACGGGAAACGAACTCAGCAGCCTTGCGGTCAGTTGGTGGGCGAGGTCGGGATGCGTGCCTTCGATGCGCTCCAGTTCATTGAGCCCAGGTAGGATTTGCTCACCCGATCGCATCGCGGCGTGGGCACACTTGAAGAGAACATCGGCTACTGATTCGGGGTCCTGTTCCAGCCATCGGTCAAACCAGTGCGTTGGCAGATTGGGGCGATTTGCGAACGGGGAGAAAACACAGAAGTAGGTGGCAAGGGTGTTGCGCCTTTGCGTCTCGTCGAGTTGGTCCAGCAACGTCGGGTCTTCCCTAGAGAGCAAGTCGAGGCTCGTGATCACCGGATATGCCAACCACGAGTGCTTCGATTCCAAGGACAACAAGATCGTTTCTTGGGCATCGGGAACGTCATCCCGCCAGACGGCATCCCGTAAAGCCACCATGACAGCGTCGACGAGGTTGGGGTCGCCTCCGATGAACTCCCCGATTCGTTGGCGGGGATTGGCATCTTTGTCGGCCCAGCCGAGTTCACCAAAGTACGCCCGTGCCAAGGTGTGGAGATTCGGGGGGTGGAACCGGTTTGCCCGCAGCTCCGACTCTTGGGACCGCAGTTGAGTGTCCCAGTCTTCCCGTCTTTGACGCTCTTCCTCCTCCTGCTCAGCGATTCGGATTTGCCGCCGCTGCTGGGATTCGGTCGGTTTAGGATCAGGAGTGCGTGGCGTGCGGAGTTCCTCAAGTCGCTGCTCCAGATCGCCGTGCCCCCGTGTTCGGGCCTGCAGCAATTCAAGCGATAGGCCATCGTTGATCGCCGGGTTATGTAGTGATCGGTACGACTCTGCAAGGAAGTAACGGGCCGCAGGCAGCTCAGAATCTGCCAGCTCTACCGCTTTGTCCAAACACCACTGGCCAAAATCTGCGGGAGGCGCGCTTCCTAGTAGCACGTCACAGAATTCCCAATTGTGGAGCATCGAGAAGCGTTCCTGATCGTCCTGCTTGAGCCAAGCCAGAAACAGTGCCTTTTGGATCTGAGGACGAGCATTTAGCCACTCTTGAATGGGGCGTAGATGGTCTTCCCTCCAATGGGATCTCTCCACAAGTTCGGCGACAAGGCCGAGCCAGTTGTATAGGCGAGACAGCTCGACATCCTCTCCGCACTCCGCTAACGCACGGGCCAGCAGTTTGAAGGGTAAGTCGTCGGCCATCGATGCGCTGAGGGCGGGAATGAGGTTCGAAGCGTCTTCGTGCAGGGCGTCGAGCAACTCCAATATCTGCTGACTGGAGGATTCCTTGATCAAATCTTCGTATAGGAACTGACTAAGGCGGTAGCGGACGTTGTGCGGGTTGAAGGGCAGGGCGTACCGCCACACCTGCGAGGGGCTCAGAGGATCGGGGTAAAGGCTGTTGAGCAGGATTCCCCGAAGTTGCCCGTCTGGGTCTGGAAGCACGTTGCTGCGGATTTCTTCAAGGAGCTGCTGAAGTTGGCGTGTCCTTACGTTGCATGGGGGGGCGACATGCAAGAACGTTTCCAAGGCAAAGCCCCTGGTATCCGGTGGCCGTCCGGGGTCGCACGCGATTGCCCATACGTCAGAGGTCAGTTCGGCTAGACGATCCAGTTCCGACTCTTCAGCCTCGGACAGGATTTCAAGGACGAACTCGACAATTCGGTGTTCGCCGATTCCAGACCCCGGTCTTGTGAGCACATCTCTTATGGCGTCTGCCATGTCGGCCGAGGCCAGAGACCGAAATGCTTGAGCGGTAGACCCCGGGTGCCAACCGCTGCGGTCGTCGGGCCTCTCATGGCCGAACAGCGGACCCTGCTCGGCGAACGTGGCCAGTGACTCCAAAAGCTGTTCCTTCTCGTCGGGGGTTAAGCCTCCGATATCTCCGTATAAGCCGACGCCAATGGGGTCGGCCTCAATCAGCTTTCGACGGGCGGTGGAGGAGTGCGCTGCCAGCCAGGCGGAGAGTCCCCTTAGCACGGTCGCGACCCTTTGGTCGCTGGGGCTGGTCATCAGCGACATGGTTCTGCTTGCTGGAAGGCCATCTCTGGTCAGCTTGGCCAGGTAGCGACCCCCCAAGAACTCTGCGACGTGTCGGTGAACAGGTCTGACTCGTCGCTCGTCGGCACCGCTGAACAATCTTGTTCCAAGGGTTCGTTTCAGGCTGCTGCGGGATAGTTGGTCTGGCGGTTCCTGTAGTTCGTCGACGGATGGGAACAAGAGGTCGTCGAGTAGGGGAGTCAAGGAGTACCCCTCGGTGCCGGCAAGCAACTGCAATGCGCACAGATAGCCAGCAGCATCCATGGCGGTATCCGACGGAATGTGATCAGCTCGCTCCAGGTGCTCCTCGTTCTGCTCAGCAGCCATCTTGTGGCAGGCCAACTCAAAGGTCTCCTGTCTGCTCTTGGGCCACACTCCACCTTGGCCCACCGCTTTGGCGAGCAGTGTCAGCGTCTGTGGGTTGCGCAGCACCGCGCCCATACCTCGCTCTTTGGCCTTAGTGATGAACTCTTGGGCGTCTCGGGAGCCGTCAAGTGAGTTCAAAAGGGCGATGATCGCATCATCATTGAGGGGATCGAGCCGCAACTCGGTGATCTGTGAGTCGGGAGAGACGGTAGCTAGATTCTTGCGGTCGTTGGTACCGAGCCAGTCTGCCTCTCGGCAGGAGATGCGGAAGAGGGGCCGTCCAAGCCGGTCGAGTTGGCTGATGATCTGATCCAACGGCGTTAGAGAGTCAGTAGTGCCAGCCCGCATCTCGTCGAGTCCGTCAATGAAGAGGGTCTTTCCTCGCCACTCTGGATGGGAGTCCACATCAGACCTGTTGAACTGGCGGGCGCTCAGGTACTCAGCTGCGTCGCCCAACGCTTCAGCCTCTTGCTTGAATTCGGTTGTTTTGCCTGAGCCGGCGTCGCCCAGGAGGGCATAAGCCTGGGACTGCCTGAATGCGCTGAGCGGTTTGGGTTCGCTGAGAATGATGCCTCGGTAACCGTCTGAGTCGAGCTCAGTGCAGGTTCGATCGACTGGGGTGCTCATGTTGCCTCGAACCAGTGGTCGGCGGGTTCGGACAGGAACTCGTGTAGGGGCACGCCGGAGTTCCCTACAACGACGGTTGCTCGGGGCTTGAAGCGGCGCTCGAATTCCAGAAGTCCGCGATTGGTAGTCCGCGCATGTCCGCTCTTGACTTCGATGCCAACCACTTGGGGGCCCCTTTGGAGCACGAAGTCCACCTCGTAGTTCCCTTCTCTCCAGTACTTGACCGCGGTGGCCGACGAGGCCGTGTTGAACAGGTGCGCTCCCACTGCGCTCTCCACCAGTCGGCCCCAGAATGTGCTGTCGGCTCGGGCTTCCTCAAAGGAGTACCTCAAGGCTGTCGACATCAGAGCCGTGTTGAGCACATTCAGCTTTGGTGTTGAGGCCCTGGCTGAAACCGGACGCTCGGTGTGCTTGGAAAGGCCGGTGATCAGTCCCGCCTGTGAGAGCAGGTCCAGATATCTCGCCAAGGTGGTGGTGTTGCCTGCGTCTTGAAGATGGCCCAGCATCTTGTTGAACGACAGGATTTGGCCGGAGTACAGCGCCCCGAGCTCGAAGAGCCGCTTCAACAGCGCAGGCTTGTCAACCCTGGTCATCGCGAGCACGTCCCGCTCGATGTTGGGTTCCACCAGCGCGCCGCGTACATAGGCCCGCCAGCGCTCTTGGTCGTGGGCCAATGACGCGGCCCCTGGATAGCCGCCGAAATACACGTACTCATCAAGGCTGTAGCCGAAGGCGTCGGCCATTTCTGGGTAGGACCAGTGCCTGACGTGGATTGGCTCGAACCGGCCGGCCAGGCTCTCGCTCAATCCCGCCTGCATCAAGATCGGTGCCGAGCCGAGAACAATCACATGGAGGGGACAACCGCTGGCGCGGTCGGCATCCCAAAGACCCTTGACCACTTCCGACCATTGCTCGATCTTCTGGATCTCGTCGAGAACCAAAACAAAACCCTGTGGCGAGTTCCACGCCTGGCGCCGACTCTGCTTCCACACTTTTTCCAGCCATCGGGCATCACGGAAAGTGGGGTCCAACACCGCGTAGTCGGCTTCTGAGGTGGCCGACGCAAGATCAGCCCTCTGTTCCGGAGCGTCTATCGCCTCGTAGTGGTGTCGCAGCCCGACCTGCTGGAGACCTTGTCGCGTCGCGGTTGTCTTGCCAGTCTGGCGAGGTCCGAATACGGCAATGAGCCATTGCGGGGGCTCTGACAGCCGCTGGACAAGAGTGTCGACGTGCGAACGCCGGAATTCGGCCATACACGCAGTATACACGGTCGGATTATGCTATTGAGTAAAGTTACTCAATAGCATAATCAGGGTGGAGCTGGGGGGAATCGAACCCCCGTCCGCTGGGCGAGATCTGTCTGTGATACGACCATTCCCGGTGTGTGGCGTCGATGGCAGCCGCGCCGCCGGGTCGGGCGGCCCCCGTTAGGGGGCCCGCCACCGGGTCTGTTCCCCGGAGCCAGCGGTCTTTCCCGCCGTCAGTGGTCTGTCCCTACTGTCTCCACCGCTTCTGTTGCCGGGCTGCGGTGGACCGGCCCCGCGTGCCGTTACCGGTCGCGGTTCTTCTCTAGGCCAGAAAGATCAGGCTGCGAGAAGTTCACGGTCTTCGCCGTTTAGTTGGTTGCCCCGTTTTGCGAGTCTGAGCAACTCGGGTCGCACAGCGCAGCCCTCGGTCCCAACGTCGAAACCGATCAGCCCCGTGTGCACAGTTGTCAAGGTGCCCCGCCATGATACCGGCCCGGCGCGACAGCGATCCCCAGGATTTGGTAGCTAAGTCCGTCTCTTGACGGGCTTCGTCGGCTGAAGAGGCCCGACGCTGCGGGGATTCTGGGCTAGATTTCTCGCCAATAACCGGGTAGGGCGAGGTGCTCGGATCAGAGGAGGCTCGGCTGCGGGTTGGTTTCGTTGGGTTGGGGACGATGGGCGGGCCCATGTGCCGGCGACTGGTGGCCGCGGGTTACTCAGTGATTGCGTTCGATCTCAGCGAGGAGGCGCTGAGTGTCGCGGTTGAGGCCGGTGCGGAAGCGGGGAAGTCGGCCCGCCAGTGCGCTAAAGACGCCGATTTCATGTTGACGTCGCTGCCAGCGCCTCACCACGTGGAATTGGTGATGGCTGGGCCGGACGGTGCTTTGGCGGCCATGAAGCCGGGCGCGGTGTGGGTGGATCTCACCACTAACCGCCGAGAGCTGGTGCTGGAGTTGGCTGCGGCTGCCCCAGAGGGTGTGTCGGTGGTGGACGCTCCGGTGACCGGGGCAGTGGACGGAGCTCGCCAAGGCCAGCTGACGGTGTTCGCGGGCGGCGATCCCGAACCGGTGGCCGCGGCCCGAGAATTGCTGGGACATCTCGGCAATGTGCTGGAGTGCGGGCCTCTCGGCACCGGCAACGTGGTGAAGCTGGTTACCAACCAGCTGTGGTTCGTTGCTGCGGCCGCGCTGGGGGAGGGGCTGGCGGTGGGGGTGGCCAACAACGTGGACTTGCGAACACTGTGGGAGGCCATCTGCGACAGCGTTGGCGACAGCTTCGTGGCCCGCCATGACGCCCCGAGCATCTTCGCCGGCCACTACGACCCGTCGTTTCCGCTCGGGCTATGCCTCAAAGACCTGGGGCTGATCGAGGAACTGGAGGCGGGTGTGAATGCCGAATTGCCCATGACTGCTGCGGCTAGAAGTGCCTTCGAGCGCGCCGCGCAGCGCTACGGCGTCGACGCCGCCGAACTGTGCGTGGCCCGGCGCATTGCCGACGATGCCGGTGTCTGCTTGCAGCTCGACGGAGACTGGACACCCCATTGGGAGGCGTGATGCAACCGACCGCGCCGGTTTCGCTGGCCGACTTGGTTGAATTGGAGGAATTTCCGATCCACGATCCGGCCTCACCGCGATACCTAGAGGTGGTAGACGTTGCCCGGAGCGGCCTGCGGGCCGAGGGCTGTGCCGTGCTCAGCGGCTTCGTGCGGGCTGAAGCGATCGAGCTGCTCAACGAAGAAGTCCTCGAGCGCAAGGAGGCCACCCACTACTCCACCCAGGTGATCAATCCCTACTTCCACACTGCCGTGAACCCCGATTATCCGTCCGATCACCCGGTGAACACCTTCCTCGAGCGCACCAGCGGCTTCATCCCCGGGGACGCCTGGGACCAGGACTCTGCCACCGACATGTTGTTTCGGTCACCGGAGGTGGCTCGCTTCGTCGCCGATTGCCTGGAGATTCCGGCGCTGCATTGCTACGACGATCCACTGGCCCGGCTGGTCACCAACGTCTGTGACCCGGGCCAGCAGCTGACCTGGCACTTCGACACCAATGAATTCACGGTCACCGTGTTGGTTCAGCCTGCCGACGAGGGCGGCATGTTCGAGTACGCGCCGAGTATCCGATCAGCCGACGACGAGGGGTTCGACGCCATCGCCGAGGTGCTGGCCGGAGGCCGACGCGGAGTGACAACCCTGGATCTTCGCCCCGGCGACCTCCAGATCTTTATGGGCCGCTTCTCGATGCATCGGGTGACCAGGGTGGGGGAGAAGTCAAGGCCCCGCCACACCACCATTTTGGCCTACACCCCCGAGCCCGGCGTGATCGGCCGCGTGGAGCGCACCCGCCAGCTCTTTGGGCGCGTTTTGCCTGCCCACGAGCACGCCGAACAGGAACGAGTCCGCGCCGACGCCCTGCTCGATTGAAGTTCAGGGGTTGGCCGCTCGGCCCATCTCGTTGCGAGCCTCGCGGCGGGCGTCTTGTTCGGCAATGGTTTGGCGCTTGTCGGCTCGGCGGCGGCCCCGGGCCAGACCGATCTGCACCTTGGCCCGGCCTTGCTTGAAGTAGAGGGACAGAGGGACGACGGTGAGGCGGTCTTGCTCTAGGCGGGCCTTGATGCGGTTGAGCTCGCCTCGGTGCAAGAGCAGCTTCTTGGGGCGGTCGGGGTCGTGGCCACCGGCGCCTCCGGCGTGGCTGTAGGGGGCGATGTGCAGCGACTGGAGCCACAGCTCGCCATCGGCCATGCGGGCGTACGACTCGGTGAGGGTCACGTTGGATTCCCGCAGCGACTTCACTTCCGATCCCACCAGCACCAGGCCGGCCTCGTACTCGTCGAGGATCTCGTAGTCCCTCCGGGCGCGGCGATTGGTAGCCACCACCTTGGTGCGCTCTTGCTCGCTACTCGTCCCCGGCTTCGGCCCGGCCATTGGCTCACGGTACCCGGGCGGCAAGGGCAGGACAGCGGCAATTGAGCGGTACCCTGGTGGGCGTGGCCAACCCGGGAGACACGCCGACAGACGATGCAGTCGGCGATCCCGGTGGCCAAAATCCGTGGGAGGGCTTCCGGTCGGGGTTCGTGACGCTGTTGGGCCGGCCCAACTCGGGCAAGTCCACCCTCATCAACGCCATCGTGGGCACCAAGGTGGCCATCGTCTCCGACAAGGCCCAGACCACCCGCCACGCGGTGCGAGGCGTGCTGCACCGCGACGAAGTGCAAGTGGTGTTCGTGGATACCCCTGGTATCCACAAGCCCCGCACCGCGCTGGGGGAGCGGCTGAACGCCACCGCGGCCGACGCGGCCGACGATGTGGACGTGGTGTGCTTGTGCATCGACGCCACCCGGCCGCTGGGGCGGGGCGACCGGTTCATCGCCGAACGGCTGGGCCCCGACTCCATCGTGGTGGTGACGAAGATCGACGCCGCCCCCCGCTCCAAGGTGGTGGCCCAGTTGGCCGCGGCCGGCGAACTGGGGTTCGCCGAGTATTTCCCCACCTCGGCCCGCACCGGAAAGGGGGTGGACGCCCTGGTGGAACGGTTGTGCGAGCTCATGCCGCCCGGCCCCCCGCTGTACCCCCCCGACATGGTTCGCGACATGCCCGAGGCCCGCTGGGTGGCCGAGTTGGTGCGCGAGCAGCTTCTGGCCGTGACCCGCGAGGAGCTGCCGCATTCCATAACCGTGGCGGTAACCGAATGGGAGTGGCCCCGCATCAAGGTGGAGATATTGGTGGAGCGGGAGTCGCAGAAGCCCATGGTGATCGGCAAGAAGGGCACGGTGCTCAAGAAGGTGGGTACCGCGGCCCGGGCCCAGCTCCCCAAGGGCGTGTTCTTGGAGCTGTACGTAGGGGTGGAGAAGAACTGGCAGCGCCGCCCCGAGATGCTCGACCGCTTCGGCTACGGGCCGGGCTCCATGACTAGCCCCGATCTCTAGGCCCCGACCTGTAGGTCAGACCCCGTCGCGAATAGACCGCAGCAGAACTTCGGCCTGGTCGCGCTCGGCGGTACGGGGGAACGGGGGTAGGGCGTCGACGAGCGTCCAGCGGTAGCCGGCGGTGGCCATCCGGGAGTCGAGCACCGCCACCACGCCCCGGTCGTCGCCTCGTCGGATGAGCCGCCCCGCGCCCTGGGCCAGCCGGGTGGCGGCCCGGGGCAGGTCTACGAGGCGGAAGGCCTCTTTGCCGTAGCGCTCTCGCCGGGCCTCCAGCAGGGGGTCGTCGGGCCGGGGGAACGGCAGGCGGTCGATCACCACCAGCGACAGCGACTCTCCCGGCACGTCCACTCCCTGCCAAAAGCTCATGGTGGCGAACAGGCAGCTCTCCACCTCGGCGACGAAGCGCCGCAACAGCTCGGGTTTGGGCAGGTCGCGCTGGGTATAGATCTCGAAGTCGAGCTGGCCTCGCAGCACCTCGGCGGCCCGGTCCATGGCCCGGTAGCTGGTGAACAGGGCCAAGGTCCGGCCCCCCGCGGCCTTGATCAGCGCGGCCAGTTCCTCGTGGGCAGCCGACTCGTAGTCAGGGCCACGGGGTTCCGGCAGGTGCTTGGCGCAGTAGAGCAGCGCGTTGGCCTCGTAGTCGAACGGACTGCCCACGTCGACGGCGTCGTGCTCGTCGGGGTGCAGCCCCAGCACCTCGCCCAGGTTCATCGGGATGGTGGCGCTGGTCAGCACCGCGGTGGTGTGCTCCCACAGGTGCTCGGTCAACAGTTCCCCCAGTTGGATAGGGGCGATCCGCCATGCGGGGGCCGACTCGGTGCCCGACACCCAGGCCACCTCAGCGGGGGTGGCGTCCACTGCCCGGGCTAGATCCTCCGCTAAGGCACCTGCCGACAGCATGGCCCGCAGTTTGCGGGGGGCGACGTCGCCGGGAGCGTCCTCGGGCACTCCCCGCAGCTCGACAAGCGCCTGCTCCACCCGGCCCCGGGCCACCACGGCTGTGCGCTGGAGTTCGTCGGGCAACGGAACCGGCAACGGCTTGTCCCGGTAAGGCGACAGGGCCTCCCGCAAAAGCTCGCCGGCATCCTCCAAGTCGCCGGCCGCGGCCGACTCGGCCACCACCGCCCGAACGCGGCGGGCCAACTCGTCGAACCGCCCCCCGGACAAAGACAGCCCCGCGGTGTCGGACACGATGTCTTCCAGGCCGTGGGCCTCGTCGATCACCACCGTGTCGTGCTCGGGCAGAAGCGGGACTTCGCTGAACAGGTGCAGGCAGTAGAGGTGGGTGTTCACCACCACAACCTCGGCGGCCCCGGCCCGGTGGCGGGCCTTCTCCGCGAAGCACACCTCACCCGACGGGCAGCGCTGCGCCCCCGGACACTCCCGGCCCGACACGCTGAGCGCATCCCAGGCGGCGGGGGAGGGCTCGAAGTCGAGCTCGGCCCGGTCGCCGGTGTCGGTTTGTCCGGCCCACGCCGCCAGCCGCTTGATCTCCGCTTTGGGGCGGTCGGCGATTTCCAGGCTCAGCTGGTCGTCGGCGAGGTGCTCTTCCAAGCGCTGGAGGCACAGATAATTGGACCGCCCCTTGAGCACGGCGAAACGCACCGGTTGTCCCAGCGCCTCGGCCAGTTGGGGGAGGTCTTTGTCGACTAGCTGGTCTTGGAGGGTCTTGGTGGCGGTGGCCACCACCGAGGGGCCTTCACCCAGAACCAGCGGCACCAGATAGGCCAGCGACTTGCCGGTGCCGGTGCCGGCGGCCACCACCAGATGCCGCCCCGACTCCATCGCATCAGCCACTGCCTCACACATGGCCCGCTGCCCCGGCCGACGCTCGCCGCCGCCGTCTAACGCGGCGACGGCCGCCTCCAGAGCCTCGTCGACAGCGGCGATTTCCGGCATCACCCCGACGCTAGTGGTGGCTGGTCGAAGAATCGGGGAGAAACCCGATTGGGAGGCTTCTCCCGCACACAATCGGGGCTCGCGGGGGAGTACCGTGCAGGTGTGGACTTGTCGGGTCATGGCCTGGATCTGAATCGAATCCCCCGCCATGTCGGATGCGTGATGGACGGCAACGGGCGCTGGGCCGAGCAGCGGGGCATGGCCCGCACCGAGGGCCACGAGCAGGGTGAGCACGCTCTGTTCGACGTGATCGAGGGGGCGCTGGAGCTGGGCATCGAGTGGCTCACGGTGTACGCCTTCTCCACTGAGAACTGGAACCGGCCCGACGACGAGGTGCGGTTCTTGCTGAACTTCAACCGCACCATCTTGCGGCGGCGATGTGACGAGCTGAACGAGATGGGGGTGCGGATCCGCTTCATCGGCCGACGCGATTGGCGAGTGCCCAAAGGCCTGATCAAAGAGATGGACGAGGCCATCGAGCTCACCCAGCACAACAAGCGGATGACGCTGGCGGTGGCCTTCAATTACGGAGGCCGAGCTGAGATCGTGGACGCGGTGAAGCGCATCGCGGCCCAGCGGACCCCGTCTCGCATGATCAACGAGCGGACCATCGCTCGCCACCTGTACGACCAAGAAATGCCCGAGCCCGACCTCATCATCCGCACCTCGGGTGAATACCGCATCTCCAATTTCCTGTTGTGGGAGCTGGCCTACTCAGAACTGGTGTTCAGCGATGTGCTGTGGCCCGACTTCACCCGCCACGACCTGTTTGCCGCCATTGCCGAGTACCAGCACCGCCACCGCCGCTTCGGCCGGGTCAGATAACGGGCGCACCATGAGCCACTCCCGGTTCGAGGAGTGAGAGGCTTGGTCCGGTGAGCCTCTACCGGGACCAGGGGATCGTGCTTCGCACCTACAAGTTGGGCGAGGCCGATCGCATCGTGGTGTTCTGCACTCGGGGGCACGGCAAGGTAAGGGCGGTGGCCAAAGGCGTCCGCAAAACCCGCAGCCGGTTCGGAGGCCGCCTCGAGCCCACCAGCCATGTGCAACTCCAGCTCCACCGGGGGCGAAGCGAACTCGACATAGTTACCCAGGTCGAGTCGGTGGACCAGTTCCGGGAGGTGCGGGAGGATTTGGGCCGGCTGGGCAAGGCCATGGCCATGCTGGAGGCGATCGACCGCGTGGGAGTCGACCGGGAGTCCGACGGCGCGCTCTACCGGATGCTGCTGGGCGGACTCCGGGCGCTGGACGCGGGCGACTCGGCGCTGGTGGTGCCCGCCTTCTATCTCAAGCTCCTGGTCCACGACGGTGTCGGACCCGAGGTGGGGGCATGCGCTTCGTGCGGAGCTGATGGCGATCTTTCGGCCTTCGACTACGGCAGCGGCGGCGCGCTGTGCCGCAACTGCCGCCGAGGAACCCCCCTGTCGCCCGACGCCCTAGACCTGATGCGCATGGTGCTTGGCGGCAGCCTCAGCGCCGCCCTGTCTCTGCCCCCCTCGCCCGCCACCAGCGAAGTCGAGCACTTGGCTACCGCCGCCATGGAGCACCACCTAGAACGCCGCCTCCGCGCCGCGGGTGCCTACAGCTGAGAGTCTCGGTCCGAAGTGTGCCCGCCCCTTTTCGGTGTCAGGCCTGTCACTGGGGGCCGGTAGCCTGCGGGCCATGAGTGGTGGCGACGTCGACCGGGGTGCGGGCGACGAGGTGATGGACAAGGTGGTGAACCTCTGCAAGCGGCGGGGGTTCGTGTACCAGTCGGCGGAGATCTACGGCGGATTCCGCAGCGCCTACGACTACGGCCCTCTGGGCGTGCTGCTGCTGCGCAACGTGAAGGACGCCTGGTGGCGGACCATGGTGCAGCTCCGCACCGATGTGGTGGGCCTGGACGCATCCATCCTGTCGCCCCCCCAGGTGTGGGAGGCATCGGGTCACCTGACCAACTTCACCGACCCCCTGGTGGACTGTCGCAACTGCGGCGCGCGCCACCGCGAGGACCAGCTGGAAGACCCAGATACGTGCCCGAGTTGCGGCGCAAAGGGCCAGCTCACCGAGGCGCGGGAATTCAATCTGATGTTCCAAACCCAGGCTGGCCCGGTGGCCGGGGCCGGCGCCGACGTATACCTGCGGCCCGAGACGGCCCAGGGCATGTTCATCAACTTCGCCAACGTGTTGAACACCGTGCGCACCAAGCCGCCCTTCGGCATCGCCCAGATCGGCAAGTCGTTTCGCAACGAGATCACCCCGGGCAACTTCATCTTCCGCACTCGGGAGTTCGAGCAGATGGAGATGGAGTTTTTCGTGCCCCCTGACGAAGCCGCCATGTGGTTCGAATACTGGTGCAGCGCCCGGATGGACTGGTACACCGAACTGGGCATCCCCGCCGACAAGCTGCGGCTGCGGCCCCACGACGCCGACGAGCTGAGCCACTACTCGGCCGGCACCGCCGATGTGGAATACCTGTTTCCGTGGGGCTGGGGTGAGCTGGAGGGCATAGCCAACCGCAGCGACTACGACCTCACCCAGCACGCTGAGCACTCCGGCGTCGACCTGGACTACTACGACCAGCAGGCCGACGAGCGCTACCGCCCCCACGTAATCGAGCCGGCCGCAGGGGCCACCCGCACGATGATGGCGTTTCTGCTGGCCGCCTTCGACACCGAGGAGGTGCGGGGGGAGACCCGCACCGTGCTTCGGCTCCACCCCCGGCTGGCCCCCTACAAGGCCGCGGTACTGCCCCTGTCGAAGAAGCCCGAGCTCCAAGCGGTATCCGAGGAGGTACTGGGACTGCTCCAACCCCGCTGGATGACCGACTACGACGTGACCCAGTCGATCGGCCGCCGCTATCGCCGCCAGGACGAGATCGGCACTCCCTACTGCGTGACCGTGGACTTCGACTCCCTGGAAGATCGGGCGGTTACGGTGCGCGACCGCGACACCATGGACCAAGACCGGGTGCCCATCGACGGGCTGGCCGAGCATCTGGACGCCAAGCTGGGGCTTTGAGGTTGCGGCGGTGACCAGCCCGATCGTCGCCGCGGTGCAGGCCGTCGAACGGGGCGAGCTAGAGAGGGCTGACGCGGTGCTGGCGGTGGCGCCCGACGACGTGGAAGACCTGCTCCACGCAAAGATGACCGATGGCCCGTCGGCGCCGGTGGCTGCCCACGGGGTGGCCGCTTCGCCAGGAGCGGCGTCGGGCCGGGTGTGCCTGACGGTGGATGCGGTGCTGGACGCCGACGACGAGGGTGTCTCCGCGGTGTTTGTTAGGCCGTTCACCACCCCGGCCGACGAAGTAGCCATGTCGGCCGCCGCCGCCATCATCACTGCCAAAGGGGGAATGGCCAGCCACGCAGCGGTGATCGCCCGAGGCTGGGGCATCCCCGCAGTGGTGGGGGTGGAGACCCTGGCGGTGGACGTCGCAGCCGGAGCAGCCCGGTTGGGCGAGGTGGAACTGCGCGACGGCGATCCCATCACCGTGGACGGCTCGGCGGGCACAATCATGCTGGGCGCCGCTGAGGTGGGCGAAGTGGAGATTCCCGACGAGCTGTTCACGCTGCTGGGCTGGGCCGACGAACTACGGGGCGGGCGGTTGGCGGTGCAAGCCAACGCCGACGATGCCTTCTCGGCCCGACTGGCCCGAGAATTCGGGGCCACCGGGTTGGGGCTGTGCCGCACCGAGCACATGTTCTTGGGGGAGCGGCTGCCGCTCATCCAGCGGGCCATCACCGACGGCGGGCCGGCGGCGCTGGACGCCCTGGCCGAGGCACAGGTTGGGGATCTGGTGGATCTCTTGGAGGTCATGGATGGTTTGCCGGTGACCGTCCGGATGCTTGATCCGCCCCTGCACGAGTTCTTGCCCGACCATCCCGAGCTGGTTGAGGAGAACCCCATGCTCGGCGTGCGGGGCGCTCGGCTGGGGGTGCTGCGTCCTGAGCTGTATCGAGCCCAGGCCAAAGCAGTGGCCGAGGCGGCCGCTCGTCAGGAGGCGGCCGGAGGCGATCCCCGGGTGCAGATCATGGTGCCACTGGTGGTGGGCGGCCCCGAGCTGTCCCATGTGCGGGCTGCGGTGGCCAACGTGCTGGCCGGATTCGAGAGCCGATTGGGGGGCCGAGCCATCCCGGTGGGGGCCATGATCGAAACCCCCCGCTCGGCGCTGGCCGCGGCTGAAATCGCCGCTTGCGCCGACTTCTTGTCGGTGGGCACCAACGACTTGACCCAGATGACCTTCGGATTCTGCCGCGATGACATCGAAGCCCGGATCATGCGGCCCTACATCGATCACGGCCTTCTGGCGGCCAACCCGTTCGAGACCCTGGACGAGACCGGGGTGGGCCGGCTGGTGGCCGATGCGGTGACCGCGGCCCACGGCGCCCGCCCCGGCGTCGAGATCGGGGTGTGCGGCGAGCACGGCGGCGATCCTGCGTCGATCGCGTTCTTGGCCGCCGCGGGGGTGGACTATGTTTCCTGCTCCCCGCATCGGGTACCGGTGGCCCGGCTGGCGGCTGCCCAGGCGGTTGTGGCCTCGTGGTCCGGCTAGCGACTGCCCAAGCTGTCATCGGTTCGGCCTAATCTCCCACTGTGGGCATCCACGACGAAGACGTGGCCCGGGTGAGAGAAGCGACGGACATCGTCGCGGTCATCAGCGAATACGTACAGCTGAAGCGGGTCGGGCGCCGCTGGCAGGGACTGTGCCCGTTCCATGCTGAGAAAACCCCTTCGTTCTCGGTGAACGCGGAGATGGGCGTGTATCACTGCTTCGGGTGCAAGGCCAGCGGCGACGCCATCACCTTTGTAAGGGAGGTGGAGCACGCCGATTTCGTCGAGGCGGTGGAGCGCTTGGCCGCGCGGTCGGGGATCGTGCTGCGCTACACCTCGCCCGGCGAGGGCGCCGACCGTCAGAAACGGGGCAAGCTCACCGAGGCCCTAGAGCAGGCAGTGGAGTGGTACCACCAGCGGCTGTTGACCTCCCCCGACGCCGGACAGGCCCGCGGCTATCTCCGCCACCGGGGCTACGACGGAGACGTGGTGCGCCAGTACAAGCTGGGATGGGCGCCCGACGACTGGGATGCGCTGGCCGCCGACCTCGGGGTGGGCAAAGACGGGGGGATGCCAGTGCAGGTGTTCTCCGACGCCGGACTGGGGTTCCGCAACAAGGGCAGGCGCATCCAAGACAGCTTCCGAGCCCGGCTCCTGTTCCCCATCTTCGACCCCAGCGGCAAGCCGGTGGGGTTCGGAGGTCGCGTCTTGCCCGGTGGGGAGGGGCCCAAGTACAAGAACTCGGTGGACAACGCCGTGTATTGCAAGTCCCGAGTGCTGTACGGCCTCAACTGGGCCAAACAGGACATTGTGAACGCCGGCGAAGTGATCGTGTGCGAGGGCTACACCGACGTGATCGGCTTCGCCCAAGCCGGCATCTCCCGAGCCGTGGCCACCTGCGGAACGGCCCTCACCGAGGACCATGTGCGGGTGCTGCGCCGGTTCGCCCCCCGAATCGTGTTGGCCTTCGACGCCGACTCCGCCGGCCAGACCGCAGCCGAGCGATTCTCCCAGTGGGAGCACGCCTTCGAGCTGGAGGTGGCGGTGGCCGACCTGCCCACGGGGGCCGACCCCGGCGACCTGGCCCAGAGCGATCCCGAGCGGCTGGCGGGTGCGGTGGGGAGCGCGGTGGACTTCATGGACTTCCGCATCAACCGGGTGTTGGGGGAGGCCGACCTGTCGACGGTCAAGGGACAGGTGCGGGCGGGGGAGCGGGCCGCCCGGCTGGTGTCCGAGCACCCCAATCCCGAAATCCGCGACAAGTATCTGGTGGAGGTGGCTGATCGCTGCTCAGTGAGCACCGATCATCTGCGAGGAGTGGTGGCCGACGCCCGCCGCCGGGGTCGGGGACGGGCGACCCGCCCGGCTGGCGACGATGCGCCCCATCCGGCCGACGCGGGCAGCCAGCCGAGCGGGGATCGCGGGGACCACTCGGTTTACGAGGGCAGCGGGGCCAACGGCAGTCCCGACAGCCCTCCGCCTAACAATGTGGAACGCCAAGTGCTGTGGCTGGCGGCCAATGAGCCCAGCGAAGTGTGGCCGGAGATCGTCCCAGAGATGTTCGACCATCCCCTGTACCGAGGCGGGTTCGAGGCCATGTTGGAGTACCCGGACATGGAAGCGCTGCTGGCCGAGGCAGACCCGCCGCTGGTGGGCCTCATGAGGGAGCTGCTGGTGGCCGAGGACGAGGACCTGCGGGCCAGCACTCATCGCCAAGAGGTGGCCATGGCCATCCTGTTGTACGAGTCGGCCCAGCGGGAGCTGGCCTACCTAGAGCGCCAAGCCCGAACCGGAGTCGTCGATGACGACCTGCTGCGCCGGGTAGCGAGTTTGAAAACGGCGATGGACAAGCTCCGGGAGTCGGAGTGGGAGGCCGAGCAGGCCCGCGCCCTGCTGGAGCTGCTGCGGCCCGGGGTGTAGGCAGGTTAGAAGTCTTCGTCGAAGGCGACGTCGCCCTCGACACCTACCTGGTAGGAGGCCACGGTGCGCTCGAAGAAGTTGGTCAGCTCCTGCACGTCTTGGAGCTCCATGAACGAGAACGGGTTCTTGGCCCCGAACTGCTTGGGCAACCCGAGCTGGGTGAGGCGCTGGTCGGCCACGAACTCCAGGTAGCGGCGGGTGTCGGCCACCGACATGCCGGGCACGCCCTGGCCCAGCAGGTCCTCGGCGAACTGGTACTCGCAGTCGACCGCCTCGCGGATCATGGTGGTGACCTGCTGGCTGAGCTCGGCGTCGAACAGATCGGGTTCTTCGGCCCGAACCGTGTTAACCACCTCGAGGGCGAAGTTCATGTGGCAGCTTTCGTCGCGGAACACCCAGTTGGTGCCGGCGGCCAGCCCGTTCAACAGCCCCTTGGACCGCAGGAAGTACACGTAGGCGAACGCGGCGAAGAAGAACAGCCCCTCGATGCAGGTGGCGAAGCAGATCAGGTTCAACAGGAACTGGCGGCGCTGCTGGGGGGTGTCGCACTGGTTGATGTCGTCCATCGAGTTCATCCACCGGAAGCAGAACTCGGCCTTCTGGCGGATGGAGGGAATGTTGTCGATGGCCGCGAATGCGGCCTCCCGCTCTGCGAGGTCGGGGATGTAGTTGTCGAGCAGAGTCAAGTAGAACTGGACGTGCAACGCCTCCTCATAGAGCTGCCGCGACAGATACATCCGGGCCTCGGGGGCGTTGACGTGTTGGTAGAGGTTCAGAACCAAGTTGTTGGCCACGATGGAGTCGCCGGTGGCGAAGAACGCCACCAGTCGGTTCACCAGATGCTTCTCGGCGGGAAGAAGGGTGCGCTCCAAATCGACCAGGTCGTCGGAAAAGTCGATCTCGTCCACCGTCCAGGTGTTCTTGATGGCGTCGCGGTACATGTCGAAGAACTGCGGATAGCGCATGGGGCGCAGCGTCAGCTTGAAGCCGGGATCGAGGATGCGTCCCTGGGTTGGTACGGCCGCAGGTACCGCCTCAGGCGCCGGGCTGAGGCCCAGGTCTTTTTCGAGGAAGGGGGTTTCTGCCAGAGCCATCAGTCGCATGCCTCACACATTTCAGGGTTTTCCAATGAGCAGGCCACCGCCTCGGCGTCGGGAACCGGGGCGGCGGTCGCGGCATCGGGACCGCCGGTGGTGGTTTGGTTGATTCGGGTGGCTGGCCGGGATCTCAGGTAGTAGGTGGTTTTCAGTCCGGCCTTCCACGCGTGCAGATACATGGAACTGAGCTTGCCGATGGTGGGCGACTCCATGAACAGGTTCAGCGACTGGGACTGGTCGATGAACGCCCCTCGGTCGGCGGCCATGTCGATGAGGGAGCGCTGGGGGAGTTCCCACGCGGTGCGGTACACCGCCTTGAGGCCCTCGGGGATGCGCTCGATGTCGGCCACTGAACCCTCGGAGCGCTTCACGTCGGCGATCATCTGGTCGTCCCACAGGCCCAACTCCTGGAGGTCGCGCACCAGATAGCGGTTGATCTGCAAGAACTCCCCGGAGAGGGTCTCCCGCTTGAACAGGTTGGACACCTGGGGCTCGATGCACTCGTAGCACCCGGCGATGGAGGCGATGGTGGCGGTGGGGGCGATGGCAATGAGCAGGGAGTTGCGCAGACCGTGCTCGGCGATGCGGTCCCGCAGCATCTGCCACCGGGCCGGATCGGATGACTCCTTGTCCCACAGGTCGAACTGGAGCTGGCCGACGGCCGCCCGAGTCTCGGCGAACGCCGGATGGGGTCCGTACTTTTCGGCCAGCTCGGTGGAGGCCCACAGGGCGTTGAAGTAGATCTCCTCGGAGATGCGGGCCGACAGTTGGCGGGCCTCGTCGCTGTCGAACGGCATGGCCAGATGGAAGAACACGTCTTGGAGGCCCATCAGGCCCAGGCCCACCGGGCGCCACTTGGCGTTGGAGTTGGCCGCCTCGGTAGTGGGGTAGAAGTTGATGTCGATCACCCGGTCCAAGAAGGGCACCACGGTGCGGATCACATCCCCGAGCCGCTCGAAGTCCATCTTGCCGCTGTCGGTGTCGACGAACTCTCCCAGATTGACCGACCCCAGATTGCACACCGCGGTCTCATCGTCGCTGGTGATCTCGATGATCTCGGTACACAGGTTGGACAGGTGTACGGTGCGGCCCTCTTGTCCGGTCTGGTTGCAGCGCAGGTTGGAGGCGTCTTTGAACGTCATCCATCCGTTGCCGGTCTGGGCCAAGCACCGCATCATGCGGCTGTAGAGCTGGCGGGCGGGGAGCTGGACCTCGTATAGCTTCTCGCGCTCAGCTTCCTCGTAGGCCTCGCGGAATTCATCGCCGTACAGGTCGGTGAAGTGGGGGACCTTCTTGGGGTCGAACAGCGACCACTGCCAGTCTTTCTCCACCCGCTCCATGAACAGATCGGGAACCCAGTTGGCCAGGTTCAGGTTGTGGGCCCGGCGGTTGTGGTCGCCGGTGTTCTCCTTGAGCTCCAAGAAGTCCTCGATGTCGGCGTGCCAGGACTCGAGGTAGACGCAGGCCGCGCCCTTGCGCTTGCCGCCCTGATTGACGGCGGCCACCGAGCTGTCCAGGGTCTTCAGCCACGGCACGATGCCGTTGGACAGGCCGTTGGTGCCCCGGATGAGTGAGCCCTTGGAGCGGATGCGGTGCCAGGCCACGCCGATGCCACCGGCGAACTTCGACAGCCGGGCGATGTCGGTATAGCGCTGGTAGATGCCCTCGAGGCTGTCGGTGGGGGAGTCGAGCAGGTAGCACGACGACATCTGCGGGTGGGCGGTGCCCGAGTTGAACAGCGTGGGGCTCGACGGCAGATAGGCCAGCGAGCTCATCAGGTCGTAGAAGGCAATGGCCTCATCGGCGTCGGCAGAGAGCCCGCAGGCCACCCGCAAGAAGAAGTACTGCGGGGTCTCGATCACCTGGCGGGTGTCGGGATGGCGCAGCAGGTAGCGGTCGTACACCGTGCGCAGGCCGAAGAATTCGAAGTTCCGATCGCGCAGCGAGCTGATGGAGGCGTTCAACGCGGGGGCGTATTTCTCAGCGAAGTCGGCAGTCTCATCGCCGATCAGGCCCAGGCTGTGACCGGATTTGATCGACTCGGTGAACCAGGGGATGTTCTGGTTGCGGACCTCTTTGTCGATACAGGTAGACAGGAGGCGGGCGGCCAGCTTGGAGTAGTTGGGCTCGGTGACGATGAGCCCGGCCGCAGTGCGGATGGACAGCTCGTCGAGCTCTCGGGTGGTGGCCCCATCGGCCAGGGCGGAAATGGTGCGGGTGGCCACCCGCATCGGGTCGACTCCCACAAGGCCCTCGGCGCAGCGGGCCACCGCGTTGACGATCTTGTTGACGTCCACCGGCTCCAGTTCGCCGTTGCGCTTGCGGACCCGCATCCCGGTGTCGCTGGCGGCATGCTCTCCGTTTTGGTCGGCATCGGCCCCATTGGTGACCACTGCGGCCAATGGCTCCTGTATGAGTGTCATCAGTCCCCCCTGAGAACGAGGCTTGGATGCTGCAAGCGCGAAGTTCTCAAAGTGTAATTACAAAGGGGAAACTTCATCAATGAACTTCTTTGGCGCGACGCTATGACCAGGGATTTCGCGCTCAAGGAATTTTCCTGAGTGCTCCACAAGGCACTTTGGCGCGCGCGTCCGCGCGCGCGAACTAGGCCTCTCGGACGGTCAATTCGGTGGCTTTGAGGGCGGCCCAGCACCGCGATCCGGCACTCAGTGCCAACTCGCCCACCGCCTGGGGTGTGACCCATGCCTGGCAGGGCACCGGGGCCCCTAGAAGCACCCTGACCCGGTCGCTCTCGGGCTGGATGCGGGCCACTTCGGCCTCCCAGGTGTTGCGGGCGCTGGTGTGGGGCTCGACCGTTGAAAGGGTGACGGCCGCGGGGGAGAAGGTAACCAGAACTGGCCCGGTCATTGGGGTGGCTGTGGTGAGGACGACGCCGCTGTGCAGGGCCACTTGGGTGCCCGAGGCGGTACCGGTGAGCAGGTTTATGTCGAGCAATCCAGCGGTCCACGGGGTGCGGGGATCGCCGGCCACTTCCTCGGGAGTGCCGGTCTGCACGATCTCACCCTTTTCCATCACCAAGAGTTGGTCGGCCAGCACCCTTGTTTCCACCGGATCGTGGGTGATGAGCACCCGAGTGGCCTCGATATCGGCAAGCAAGTGGCGCACGTCGGTGCGGGTTTCGGCGTCGAGGGAGGCCAGGGACTCATCGAGGAGCAGAACGGCGGGTTGGCAGGCCGCGGCCCGGGCCAAGCCCACCCGCTGGGCCTGCCCGCCTGAGAGCTGCGCGGGACGCAGTCCGGCCAGGTCGGCCAGGCCGACCCTGCTGAGCCATTCCTCGGCCCGCTGGCGAGCCGGACGAGCGGCCAGGCCCGCACACCGGGGGCCGAACGCCACGTTGTCTACCACGCTGAGGTGGGGAAACAGCAGGTTGTGCTGGCTGTGAAGGGCGATGGGCCGGCGGTCGGGTGGTGTCTGGATGCCTTGGGCAGGATCTTCGACCACCTGACCAGCCAGCACGATCTTGCCTTGCCGCAGCGGGATCAGACCGGCGAGCGCGTGAACCAGGGTGGTCTTGCCCGCCCCGTTGGGGCCGACGATGGCGGTACAGCTCCCGGTGGGTGCATCGAACGCGGCGTGGATAGCAAAGCCTCCGGTGGCGGCATGGATCTCAGCCTGGATGCTCATGAGGGCGACGTCTCCGATGAGGTATCGGGTTGGCTAGTGCGGGGGGCGATCCAACGGTGGCGCAGACCGATGAGGATGAGCAGTGACACCCCGATTAGCAGCACCGACATGGCGATGGCCGCCTCGGGCTGGCCGGCCTCGTTGGCTTGGGCAATGGCCAGGGGCAGTGTGCGAGTGCGGCCCGGGTGGTTGCCGGCGAAGGTGATGGTGGCCCCGAACTCGCCGAGGGCCCGGGCCCACGACAGGGTGGCCCCTGCGGCCAGCGACGGGGCCAGCAGCGGCAGCGTGATGCGGCGCAGCACGGTCCAGCGTCCGGCGCCCAGGGTGGAGGCGGCCGACTCAAGCCGGGTGTCGAGCTGGCGCAGGCCGGCCTCGGCGGTGATCACGAAGAACGGCATCGACACGAACGCAGCGGCGATCACCGCGCCGGCGGTGGTGCCGATGAGGGTGTCGACGCCGAACCAGTCTTGCAACGCCCGGCCGACCAGTCCTTTTCGGCCGAGGGCGAAGAACAGGGCGATGCCGCCCACCACTGGGGGCAGCACCATGGGCAGCAGCACTACGGCCCGCACCAGCGCCCGCCCTCGGAACGTCAGCCGGGCCAACACCCAGGCCAAAGGCAGCCCCAGCACCACCGACACCGCCGCAGCCAGAAGCGACACCACCACCGACACCCGGAGGGCCTCCAAGGTGGCCGTCTCGCCCAGCCTGGTGCCCAGCGTTGACCACGGCGTTCGCTGCAACAGGCCCACCAGGGGCAGCGCCAAGACGGCCACCGCGATGATGGCGGCCACAAGGACAGCGATGGGCGGCCTGCGATTGGGCTCTTTGGGGGAGGAACGGTCGGTCATGCGAAATCGAATCCGTGACTCCAGAGGATGCGCTGGCCATCAGGACCGAGGATGAAATCCACAAAATCGGCGGCAACGGCCCGATCGCTCACCGCCACCACTGGGTAGTCGTTGACCCTGATCTGGGGGCCGAGGGGCACGGTGGCCACTTTGTTTCCGCCGGCCGCCACGTCGGTGGCATACACCAGCCCGGCGTCGGCCTCTCCCAGCATCACCTTGGTGAGCACGGCCCGCACGCTTGTCTCCTCGGTGTCGGGGTTGGCGTTTACCCCGGCGTCGGCCAGCACAGCCTGGGCGAGGGCGCCGCAGGGCACCTCGGGGGCGCACATCGCCAGCACCAAGCTGTCATCTGACAGGTCTTCCAATTCGGTGACATCGCCGGGGTTGTCCACTGGCACCACCAAGGCCAGTCGATTGCGGGCGAATAAGACGGGGAGTCCGGCGGTGCGCCCTTCGGCTACAACCCGGCTCATGTTGGCGCGGTTGGCCGATGCGAACACGTCAGCCCGGGCGCCGGCGCTGATTTGGGCGGCCAGCCGAGCGCTGCCCGCAAAGTTGAGCTTCACGTCGACATCGGGGTTGGCGGCCTCGTATTCGGCGGCCAAGTCCTCGAATGCTTCCGACAGCGACGCTGCCGCGTACACCGTCACCGCGGTCTTGCCTTCACCCCCGCATCCTGTCACCAACCAGGCAAGAACCCCGGCCAAAACACCGAGGCCCAATCTGTTCATCTCAGACCACTAGGCCGCGGACTCGGTTTCCAGTTCCGCAGTCACCGACAGCTCCGGGCCCTCCGAGGTGAGCAGTTCTCGGCACCGCCCGGCGTCGGCCACGTCGTCGGCCACCTGCTCCAAGATGGCCAGCCGCTCAGCGGTGTCGGTGACGGTGGCGGTGGTGACCGCAGTGGCCAGGCGCACCTTGGCGTCGCTCTTGATGCGGCGGATCTCCCGCAGAGCGTCGGCGGCCACCGCGGCGGCCTCGGGGTTCACGTCGCCGGCCGCGGCCCGCAGCTCGGCCCCGACAGGCCAGGCGGAGCGGTGGACTGAGCCCTGTTGCCACCACGACCACACTTCTTCGGTCACATACGGCAGGAACGGGGCGAACAGCTTGAGGTAGGCGATGAGGGCCGTCTCCAGGGTGGAGCGGGCCGACTCGCCCGCTGGCCCGCCCCGGCCGCCGTAGGCCCGGTTCTTCACCAGCTCCAGGTAGTCGTCGGTGAACGACCAGAACGACGTCTCGGCGCTCTCCAGGGCTCGGGCGTAGTCGCCCCTGTCGAAGGCGGCGGTGGCGTCGTCGATCAGGTCGGCCAGGTGGGCGAGCAGGGCCCGGTCGAGGGTCTCGGTGGGCTGGGCGTCGGCTGCGGGCTCCTGGCCGAGCACGAACCGGCTGGCGTTGAGGATCTTCACCGCCAGGCGCCGGCCCACCTTCATCTGGCCTTCCTCAAAGGCGGTGTCGGTGCCGGGGCGCCCCGAAGACGCCCAGTAGCGCAGCGCGTCGGCGCCGAATTGCTCCAGGGTGCCCATGGGGGTGACCACGTTGCCCTTCGACTTGGACATCTTCTTGCGGTCGGGGTCGAGCACCCAGCCGGATATGGCCGCGGTGGACCACGGCAGCCCGCCGTGCTCGAAGTGGGCCCGGGTCACAGTGGCGAACAGCCAGGTGCGGATGATCTCGTGGGCCTGGGGGCGCAGGTCCATGGGGAAGGTGCGCTCGAACAGGTCGGGGTCGTCCTCCCAGTAGCAGGCGATCTGAGGGCTCAGCGACGAGGTGGCCCAGGTGTCCATCACGTCGGGATCTGCGGCGAAACCGCCGGGTCGGTCCCGCTGATCCTCGGTGTAGCCGGGGGGTGTGTCAGAGGATGGGTCGATCGGCAGGTTGGCCTCGTCGGCGGCGATGGGGTTGTCGTAGTCGGGCTGGCCGTCGTCGTCCAGCGGGTACCAGATGGGGAAGGGCACACCGAAGAAGCGCTGGCGGCTGATGAGCCAGTCGCCGTTCAGCCCGCCGACCCAGTTCTCGTAGCGGACCCGCATGTGCTCGGGCACCCAGTTGAGCTCCCGGCCCCTGTCGATGAGGGCGTCGCGCAGGTCCTGGTCGCGCCCGCCGTTGCGGATGTACCACTGGCGGGAGGTGACGATCTCGAGGGGGCGCTGGCCCTTCTCGAAGAACTTCACAGGGTGGGTGATGGGGCGGGGCTCGCCGATCAACTCGCCCGACTCGGTGAGGAGCTCAACCATGCGCTGCTGGGCGCCGTGGATGGTGCGCCCGGCGATCTCGGCGTAGGGGGCGGCGTCGATCCCCTCAGGGGCGTCGGCCACGATGCGGCCGCCCCGGTCGACGATGGCCCGTACCGGCAGATTCAGCTCCCGCCACCAGGTCACGTCGGTGGTATCGCCGAAGGTGCAGATCATGGCCGCGCCGGTGCCCTTCTCGGGGTCGGCGAGGGTGTGGGCCACCATGGGCACCGCCGCCTTGAACAGCGGGGTGGTGATGGTCTGGCCGAACAGGGGCTGGTAGCGCTGGTCGTCGGGGTGGGCCACCACGGCCACGCAGGCGGCCAGCAGCTCGGGTCGGGTGGTGTCGATAGGCAGGTCGCCGCCGTCGGGCAGGTGGAAGGCCAGGCGGTGGTAAGCGCCGGGGCGCTCCCGGTCTTCCAGCTCGGCCTGGGCCACTGCGGTGCGGAAGGTCACGTCCCACAGGCTGGGGGCCTCGCTCTGGTAGGCCTCGCCCCGGGCCAGGTTGCGGAGGAAGGCCCGCTGGGAGGCCCGGCGGCTGCGCTCGTCGATGGTGGCGTAGGTGAGCGACCAGTCGATACTCAGGCCCAGGCGGCGCCAGAGCTCCTCGAAGGCCTGCTCGTCGGTGGCGGTGAGCTGCTCGCACAGCTCGACGAAGTTGCGTCGGGAGATGGGGAGCTGGTCTTTGCCGGGCTCGTCGGGGGGCTGGTAGTCGGGGTCGTAGGGCAGTGAGGGGTCGCAGCGGACGCCGAAGTAGTTCTGCACCCGGCGCTCGGTGGGCAGCCCGTTGTCGTCCCAGCCCATGGGGTAGTACACCTCTTTGCCCTGCATCCGCTGATACCGGGCCAGGGTGTCGCAGTGGGTGTAGCTGAACATGTGGCCCACATGGAGCGAGCCGCTGACGGTGGGGGGAGGGGTGTCGATGGAGTAGACCTGATCGCGGGTGGCAGTGCGGTCGAAGCGGTACGTTCCGTCGGCTTCCCAGATTTCGTCCCACTTGGCTTCGAGGCCCTCGAGCGCGGGCTTCTCGGGGACGTTGCGGGGGGCCGTCATCGCTTGGTCATCGTACTGTTGTATTTGCGGCGGGTTGCAGTCGTTACGCGTGGGGGCTGTTGGCACCACCCTCTTTGTCTTGGGACTCACATGGCTATGTGAGGTGCTGGGCGATCAGCGCTGCGACCTTCGCGTTGTTGAGCACCAGCTCTTTGTTCGCTTCTAGGCTCTCGCCGTCGGTTGCATCGACGAGCCATTGCAGTAGGAATGGGGTGAGTTCTTTGCCGCTGATGCCCTCAGCATCGGCGTGAACGCACGCTTGGGCTATTGCCGCCTCTATGCGGTCGGTAGGGATTGCTGCGTGTTGTGGGATGGGGTTCGCGATCACGGCACCGCGGGCTGGGTCAAGGTTCCAGTGGATGTGAAGGTAGTCGCCGATGGCTTCGGGACTATCCAACTGGAGGTTGACCTCATGGGGACTGTCGATGCTGTAGAAGGACGGGAGAATCGCCGTCTGGTAGCCGACGATCGGGACTCCAAGTGTTTCTAGGTATTCGGTGGTCTTGGCGATGTCGAGGATCGACTTGAAGCCTGCGGACACAACGGCCACGGGGGTGCGGGCGAGCTCTTCGAGGTCGCCGCTGATGTCGAAGCTGTACTGCGCGCCGCGGTGAACGCCGCCGATCCCGCCCGTGGCGAAGATCCTGATTCCGGCGAGAGCGGCGAGTTTCATCGTTACCGCGACGGTGGTACCGCCAGTTTGACCAAGGTAGAACGACGCGGCGAGATTCTGGTTGCCGATCTTGACGAGCTCCGGGTCGGGCTGGCCGAGCCGGTCAAGCTCCTCGTCAGTGAGTCCGATGCGGGCGACGCCGTCGACGACCGCGATCGTGGCTGGGGTTGCGCCGTTGGCGCGAACGGCTGCTTCCAGGTGACGGGCGGTCTCGACGTTGTCAGGTGCGGGCATTCCGTGGGTGATGATGGTGGACTCGAGAGCAACGATCGCTTCCTGGTTGGCTGCGGCGGCGGCGACCTCGTCGCTGAACACGATGTGGGGCGTGTGCTGTGAGTTCAATTCATCTCCTGGGGATTGCCGGCCTACTGGGCGCCGGGGGTGAGTTCGGTAGTGATGGCTGCGGCTTGCTCGGTGGCGAGCTCGATGAGTTCGTCGGGGCCGGTGAGGTTGCAGAATCCCCTAACGAGTGCTGCGGTGAACGCGTCACCAGCGCCGGTCGTGCTGAGCGCGTGAATCTGTGGTGCCGAGAGGAATCCGCCGCCGCCTTCTTGGTCGGCCCAGACGACACCGTCGGGTCCGAGCGTTAGGTAGACGGTGGCGACACCAGCGTCAAGGAGCCGCTGCGCAGCTATGCGAGCTGTCGCGGTGTTGTGAATGTCGATCCCGGTGAGCGCGGTCGCCTCGGCGCGGTTTGGCTTCAGCGTGTGGATGCGATCCAGATAGGGCCGAATCCGGGGTGCCTTGGCGACCGAGGTTGTGTCGACGAACACAGTAGGGGAGAGGCTGGTGATCTCATCGAGGGCCTCGTCGTTGAGGTTGCAGTCCACAACCACAACCCGGGCGTGGCGCAAGAGCTCCGCGCGCGCGGCGATGGCCTTGCGGTCCACGACTGCGGTGATGGCCATATCGTTGACGGCCATGAGCAGTTCGCCGTTCGCGTCAATGATGGACAGGTAGGTGGCCGTCGGGTGCTGGGAGGTCCACAGCACCGACGACAGATCAACGCCGCTTGTTGATGTGCGGTTGTAGATGAGTTGGCCGTGGTCGTCCTCTCCGAGGGCGGTTACCAGGTGTGTTTGGAGTCCGGTCGCGGCGAGATTCGCGGCGATGTTGCGGCCGACGCCACCAGCCGAGATGGCGACGGCACCAGGGTTCGATTCGTGGGGCAGTGGTGGTGTGGAGCATCGGCCCTCGATGTCGACGTTCGCTCCGCCAATGACGACAACATAGGGCTCGTCGGCCACGACATAGCCTCGCCCCCTTGCCTTGCCTTGAGCCGTGAGGTTGCTGATGTGGGTCGCGACCGATGAGCGGGTGATGCCGACACTGTAATGCGGGGCATAATTGGCCAGAGGCTGGGGGAGGATGTGGCGATGAGCATTCCGGTCGTAGACCTGAGTGGCCCACGCGAAGCGGTCGTACGCCAGATCGATGGCGTTCTACTCGTCACCGCGTGGCTCTCCCTGTTACCGAGCGGGCACGGCGCGAACACCGCTATGCGATTGCGTTCTTCCATCAGCCGAACTGGCACGCCGAGGTGACGCCATTCGAAACCTGCGTCAGTGCAACCAACCTAGCCAGGTATGGCACCGTGGAAGCCGGTCCGTGGCTTCAGGCAAAGTTCGATTCTGCGTACAGGGGTGGGCCCCTAGCTTGATTTTGCGGGGTTATGGGCGTACTGGTTGTGGTCTTGGCCTCTAATGAGGCGGATGTCTAGGCGGGGGTTGAAATCGCCGATGGTCTTGGTTTCCCCGCGCCAAATGTCCTCGCAGTGGGAGCTGGCGTAGTGGACGGCAATGGCCCGACGAAGGTCCTCGGTGCGGTTGTAGCCGGAGCCGTGGACGAGGAGGGGGTGGAAGAACAAGGTGTCGCCGGGATCCATCTCCAAATGGACTCGCTGGTCGACGTCGATACCTTTGGCCCCGAAGAACAGGAAGTTTTTGTGCTCCCAGTCGGGGTAGTCGTGCTCGAGGAGTTCGCCGGTGTGGGTGCCGGGCAACACCACCAAGCAACCGTTTTCCCGGGTGATGGTGTCGAGCGCCGTCCACACCCCGACGATGCGGTCGGCGGGGCGGAGCGGGAAGTAGAGCAGATCCTGGTGCAGGGGGTGGCGGCCGTCGACGTCGGTGGGCTTGTTCAGGTACATGCTGTTGAGGGCGATCAGGTCGTCGCCGATGAGCTCGGTCACCTGGTTGATGATCGGCTCGTAGAGCGCATAGCGGGACAACACCGGGTCGCCGTTTATGAAGTTGACTTTGGCGATCCCATGCGCAGGGGTACGGGGGGTGACCAGACCCTTGGCCACCTCCACGTTGCGGGCTATCTGCATGTTGGGAGCCTGGGCGACGGTGCCGTCGGCGACCTTGGCGAATCGCTGGTTGAGGGTGTCGATCATCTCGCCGGGCACCAGCTTGCGCCGAATGAAATAGCCGTCCCGCCAGTAGTCGGTTTCCATCACAGACCATATTGCCCCAAAAGGAGGCCGATTTTCACAACCCCTACGTCACCTTCCTTCTGACCCAGGTGGCAAGAAGTTCGATGGCGTAAACCACGAGGAATATGCAGAAGATGATTCCGCCTAAAGTTTCCCACTCCAGTTGTCTAGAGGCATTAATCACCAGGAATCCTATTCCACCGCCGCCGACGATACCCACGACTGCTGAATTTCGTACTGCAACATCTAATAGATACATGGAGTTGCTGATCTTGGAAGTGATTACTTGTGGCAAAACTGCAGTAGTTGATTCCTGAAGCCTGGTTGACCCAGTTGAAGTCACTCCGTCACGAATTCCCTGACGGGCTTCTTCTATGGCATCAGCAAACAGTTTTGTGATAAAGCCAAACATGGCAATAGCCAATGCAAGCGAACCAGCTCTAGGGCCTGGCCCGATTGCTGCAACAAATATAACGGCGACTACTAGTTCGGGAGCGCAACGGACAAGAAGCATGAATGACCGTGAGCAGAGATAAACAAACCGTCCTGGGGCCGTGTTGCTCGCAGCAAGAAATGAGAATGGGATTGCGAACAGTAGTGCCAACCCAGTCGCAGAAATTCCGATCCCCAACGTATCAATGAGGTCAGAAACGATTCGATCGGTGAACCAAGACCAATCATTAGGGGTTAGTCTTCTTAGCATCTCTGGTATGTTCCCACTACCAGTAATCACTTCATCAGCACCGATGTCTGGGATGATCAACGAAAGCACGAGGAGTGCAGAGAATATTAGACCAACTGTATTTACTTTGACACGCTCTGTAGTCCACGGTGGAGTTAGGCGCCTCGGAGATAATTGATTACGTAGCGTCGCTCGTTGTTTGGATCTATCGATAATCCAATCTGCTATCTTTGTTCCAGGACTAGCCAGGCCACTTCCTAATCTATTGGACTTTGACTGTTTTACTTTACCCGAGAGTCTCTCGGTTGTTCCCAGAAGTGCATGGCGAGTCAATGCAGAGAGCGCTTCTAAGACAATCACAAGGACTACGATGAGTAGCGTGACTCCAAGCATTTCCTGATAGCGGAGACTGCCTTGGTACGCGCGGAGAAGAACCCCAATCCCTCCTGCCCCTACCCAGCCAAGAATAGGAGCGGAACGGAAATCAAGTTCCAGCCGATACAGGGAAATGGTGATAACTGTTGGAACCATCTGACTCCACACACCGGTGGAAAGGTCCTGCATAGGGCCAGCACCCGTAGAAGCCACTCCTTCACGAGGGCCGGGATCAATGTCTTCCGCTGCATCAGCTGTGAGTTTGCCGATCATACCGATTGAGTGAATGCCAATCGCTATCACCCCAGGTAAAACGCCGATGCCGTATATCCTGACGAAGAAGATTGCAAAGACCAGAGCTGGTATAGCCCGTGAGAAGACTATTGCTAATTTTGCGAGCCCACGAACAGGGGCCCATGGCATAACGTTCCTTGCCGAGAGAAGACCGAGTGGTATTCCTAGGACCAATCCAAGCGCTGTACCGGCAAAGGCCATGAAGAACGTATCAAAAGCGGCGGATGTGACTACGTCCCAATCTTCACTGGGTATAAACGGTGGCACCATTCTACCGAGTAGGCGCCAGGTTGCCGGCCAGCCTTCAATGATCTCTGCTATACCACTGAATGAGAGACCTACGCGGCGAATAGACCAAACAAAGGCAACTACAACGAGGACAACGACACTCCAGATTTGTGCCCTCTGGAGGGTCCATGGTCGAGAAACCTGATCTGAAAAGTCGCTTTCCGTACCGTTACGGTTTCTTTGGGTTCGCTGATCTGAGGTGTCTAGAGCACTCATTATGAGATAGGGTCAATATCGGAGCTAACGTATTCATCTCGTTTGGCTCCGGTTGGGTCCAACTCTCGATAAACATCCATAACCCTATTGTGGTCCAGCGACTCATCAACTGGTGAATCTAGCACTACCTTGCCATCGCGAAGCCCTATTAGACGGTGTGCCCATCCCAACGCCAGATCAACTTGATGGAGACTGCAAAGAACTGTGATTTCATCTTCTATGCAGCATTGGACAAGCAAGTCCATTACCTGCCCTGAAATTTCAGGGTCTAGGGACGCAACAGGCTCATCGGCGAGAACGATCTTAGGCTTCTGCATCAAACTTCGCGCTATAGCCACACGTTGTTGCTGACCCCCAGAAAGTGTGTCTGTTCTCTGCCAAGCCCGATCGGCCAGTCCAACTCTGTCAAGTTGTTCGAATGCTTCGACGCGCAACCATTTTGGATACATCATCGCGCCGATACGTGGTCCTCGTATTCGACCTAGCGCACCACTTAGAACATTCTCTATGCAGGTAACTCTTCCAACTATATTAAATTGCTGGAAAACGAAACCGATATTACGTCGAAGAATCCGCAGTTCTGGTCGGGTCAGTGCAGGCACGTCCTGACCGAGAACTTCCACCGACCCTTCTGTTGGTAAATGAAGTCTGTTGAGATGGCGAAGCAACGTTGATTTACCAGAACCAGAAAGCCCAATGATAACGAGCAATTGACCTTTAGGCACGGTAAAGGAAACCCGATCAAGGGCCGTAACGCTCCCATTGTCAAACGTCTTAACTAGATTTATAACTTTAACAGCGGCTTCCCCCGAATCTGGAACGATAACGTTGCCATCATCGGGGGAAGCCATACTGCCTTGACTCCTGTCAATAAGAGTTCTGGTGTGTAGGTGTGACTTCTCTGACTAGCCTTCGCACTCGACAGCGCCAGTTATTTCACAGACTCGACGGATACCATCGTAATAAGAGTCGCCTCCTACGTCTTGGTATCCCCAATCACCAGAACCTCCTGCCCCGATGTTGCAATTATGGTCGTCTTCAGTCCCCTCGCAATAACCGTTGGCTATGGCGTAGGTAGAATTAGCTTTTTCGGTCAGGACAGTTGTGATCTCGTCGACCATATCTTCAGGAAGTGTATCTAGGTTAATTGCGAACGGCGCGGCAGCAATGAATTCTGTTTTCCAGATGATTGCTAATTCAGCATTGTCAGGGTTGACATCAGATCCAGCATCCACTCTGTCGAGAATGCCATCAAGGTCTCCGGACTCTAGGAGTCTGCCAGGACCAGCGTCATCTGGTTGGCTCTTTAGGAAGATATCGGCAGCGAAACCTGCGTCACAATCTCCATTGGCGACGCTCAAGATGGATGCGTCGTGCCCACCGGCAAATACTGGTGTTATATCAGTTGAGCCTTCTGATGGGTCAAGACCTATTGAGAGCAGACCCTCTGAGGGGAATAGGAATCCTGATGTTGAACCTGGGTCGGTGAAGCATACTGACTTACCTGCAAGATCTTCGAGGCTTGAAATTCCACTATCTTTCCCAGTTACCAGATAGCTTCGATACCCTGGAGCCGCTCCTCGTTTCCTAATGGCGGCACCAGCGACTTCAAGGTTGGCCCCATTCTGAGTTGCGATTACATAGGCAAAAGGACCGAATTGGGCCAAATCAATGCGCCCTGCGATAATGCCTTCAACCATTCCAGCGTATTCAGTGGCCAGGACGAACTCTATTTCTTCTAGGCCTTCAACATTGTCAAGGAGAATGTCAATCGTCGTTGAGTAGGCCTGGGCCAAACCGGTTGCATCTTCGGCTGGCACCTGGCTAAAGACAAGTTTGCTAGGCCGTCCATCATCATCGTCCCCGCATGCGGCAGCTACTGCCCCCAGCAGTATGAAAGCGATGGCAACAGTTAACAGTCGATGTGTGTGTGTGTGTGTGTTCGCGACATGACCCCCCCTTATATGGACCAGTTGGCCGACCTCGAGGTGGACCTTCCGGGTCGCTGGGCTATACGGTAACAGGCTTTGGGGAAGCGTGCCGTTGAGGTATGCAGTACGCCGGCGTTGTCGTCAACATCTCGTCGGCCGCCTCCACCAGTGGGCAGGTCCACTGTAAGTTCAGGTGGTGGGAATGATCCGGACGCTGCGGTCGGTGGCGCGGTTTCGGCGCTTCGAGCCCAATCGGGCCAAGCGGCGGCTGAGCCGGGCGGCGTCTGTGGCCGACATGCGGGAGCTGGCCCGGCGGCGGCTGCCTGCTGGGGTGTTCGACTATATCGACGGCGCAGCAGAGGACGAGCTGACCATGGAGCGCAACGCCGCGGCGTTCGACGAGTGGGAGTTCGTGCCCCGGGTGCTGCGGGATGTATCGGCGCTGGATACCTCAGTGGAGTTGCTGGGCCGACGACACCCGCTGCCGTTCGCCCTCGCCCCTACCGGGTTCACCCGCATCGTGTGCCCCGATGGAGAATTGGCCGTGGCCCGGGCCGCGGCACGAAAGGGGATCGCCTACTCGCTGTCCACGCTGAGCACCCGCTCCATCGAGGAGATCAGAGAGGTGAGCGACGGCCCGTTGTGGTTCCAGCTCTATTTCTGGCGGGACCGGGGGCTGGTGGCCGAGTGGCTCCAGCGGGCGGCCGACTGCGACTACGAGGCCCTGCTGGTGGCGGTGGACACGCCGGTGTTCGGCCGCCGGGAACGGGACATGCGCCGTGGTTTCACCTTGCCGCCCACGCTGGGCCCCGACACCCTGTTGGACGGCCTGCGCCGACCGGGCTGGACGTGGTCGCTGCTGCGGTCCGACCCCATCACCTTCGCCAACCTGACCGGAGTGCAGGGCTACGACGGCAGCTCCGCGCTGGGCCTGGCCGAGTTCGCCCACAACCAGTTCAACCAGGCGCTGTCGTGGGACGACCTGGACTGGCTACGAGAGCGCTGGACCGGGAAGCTGGTGCTCAAGGGCGTGCAGTCCGTGGCCGACGCCCAGGTAGCCGCTCAACAGGGAGTGGACGGAATAATCCTCTCCAACCACGGCGGCCGCCAGCTCGACGGCGCACCCCCCATCCTGGATCTGGTCCCTCAAGTGGCCGACGCAGTAGGCGGCGAATTGGATGTGATCTGCGACGGCGGCATCCGCCGCGGCAGCCACGTCGCAATGGCCCTCGCTCTCGGCGCCACCGCCGTAATGTTCGGCCGCCCCTACCTCTACGCCCTAGCCGCCGCCGGCGAACCCGGCGTTGACCACCTAATCGACCAATTCACCGAAGACCTCCACCGCACCCTCGCCCTAATTGGCGTCCCCAAAGCCACCGACCTAACCCCGGCGTCAGTCCGCTCGCGGACATGAGTTGCACCTACCGCTGAGCTAATTGGTCTGGTCTAGTCTGACCAACTCGGATAAAATTTCCTCATGGTGATCAACGTGTACGAGGCCAAGACCCATCTGTCGAAGCTGCTTGAACGGGTTGCTGAAGGGGAAGAACTCGTGTTGGGCAAGGCTGGCAAGCCTATGGCTCGGCTGGTGCCCTACCGGGAGCGGAGAAAGCAACTCGTTCCTGGCCGTTTGGCAGGCAAAATCTGGATTGCCCCTGATTTTGACGAAACACCAGAGGACATCATTGCTGCCTTCGAGGGTGATCTTGACGATGAGAACTGGGAGTGAACCTCCTGCTCGACACCCACGTTCTGCTGTGGTGGGTTCATGGAGAGAGGATTCAGCGGGAAGCTGCCGCGGCAATCGCTGACATCGACAATGTCAAGTTCGTCAGCGCGGCCAGCATATGGGAGATCAGCATCAAGACGGCCCGGGGCAAGTTGAGCGTTGACGAGGCCTTCGACTCGGTAGTTGAGGACGATTTCGAGCCACTCCCCATCACCTATGCCGACGCCCGACTGGCCGGCTCTTTGCCTGATCACCACCGGGACCCGTTCGACCGCATGCTGATCGCCCAAGCGCTGAACCACGACCTCCTGCTCGTCACCCGAGATCCTCAGATAGGGCTCTACGGAGCCAACATCCTCCCCGCTTGATCTCGAATCCGATAGGGGAGGCGCGAAATCACTTCTGGCGAAGCCCGTAGCTGTTGCCGAGGTCGTCTCGGAAGGCGGCGAACTTCCCCCAGGGCATGTCTCTGAGCTCAAGTTCGATGCTCACACCCCGCTCGACGAGCGTCGCATAGGTGGCCTCGATGTCATCGCACCCGAAAACGATGCTGGCCCGCTGGGATTCCCAGCCCTTCATCATCTTGCGGGGATACAGAACCAATGCCGTGGCCGCGCCCGGCGGCCCGACCTCCACCCACCGCTCCGCCCCCATGGCCCGATCCACCCGCACCTCAAACCCAACCTTGTCCACCCAGAACCCCAAAGACGCATCGGTGTTTTCCACGTAGACAGCAACCGTCGCAGCCGCAGTGATCATGGGGCCTCCCTTGGGTAGCCAACACTTCCGCGGCGCCACCCTACCCAGGCAAGGTGCTCAGGTAGCCTCGGGCGGTGGTTGAGGCGGCTTTGTTTGATTTGGGCGGGGTGATTGTGGAGGGGCCTTGGGAGGGGTTTGCGGCTTATGAGCGGGGGAATGGGCTGCCGGAGGGGTTGATTCGGAGGATCAATTCTACTGACCCGGATAGCAATGCTTGGGCGCGGATGGAGCGGGGGGAAGTTGGGTTGGAGGAGTTCGCCGCCGCCTTTGAGGAGGAAGCCCTAGCGCTGGGGTATCGGGTGGATGGGATGGCGGTGCTGAACAGGCTGAGTGGGGAGTTGCGGCTGGAGGTGGCTGAGGCGGTGCGGCGGTGCTCGGAGCGGCTGAAGACGGGGCTGTTGACCAACAACTATTTGCCGATGGCGTCGTCGGAGCGGTCGGCCGAGTTGGCTGAGCTCATGGGGTGGTTCGACGTGGTGATTGAGTCGTCGGTGGTGGGGGTGCGCAAGCCCGATCCGGCCTTCTACACGATGGCCTGTGAGGCGCTGGACGTGGTGCCATCAGCGTGCGTGTTCCTCGACGACTTGGGGGTGAACCTCAAACCGGCTCGGGCTATGGGGATGACCACAATCAAAGTGGCGGATCCCGATGACGCTCTGGCCGAGTTGGAGGCCGTGGTGGGGTTTTCGCTCAGGGGTTGAGCCGGAGGGCGGAGTTGATCTCGGCCCGGAGCTCGGGGATGCCCTGGCCTTTGGTTGCGCTGGTCCAGATGACGTCGCCGGGGGCGACGCCGAGGCCCTTGGCCAGATCGGCCTTTCGGGCACCCCGTTGGGACGATTTCACCTTGTCGGCTTTGGTGGCCACCGGTTGCAGGGGTACGTCGTGGTGCGCCAACCATTCCACGGTTTGGAGGTCGAGGGGGGTGGGGCCGATGAGGCCGTCCACCAGCAGCAGCACCTCCACCAGAGTCGGGCGGTCGATCAGGTAGCCGTCCATCATCTTCTGCCATCCGACCCGCTGCGCTTTGGGGGCTTTGGCGAAGCCGTAGCCGGGCAAGTCCACCAGCCAGCGGCCGGGCTCGCCCTCCAGCTCGAAGATATTGAGCAACCGGGTGGCCCCCGGGGCCTTAGAGGTGCGGGCCAGCCCTTTTCGGTTGGCCACCGCGTTCAAAAGCGACGACTTGCCCACGTTGGACCGCCCCACCAGCGCCACCTCGCAACGGGACTCAGGCAGCTGGCCGGCATCGCTGGCCGACCGCAGAAAGCGCAGCGCCAGCGGCTTGGACATTCCGACAGGCTACCGGCCCCTTCGTCGGGCCTAGTTGAGGTTTGCCAGTCGCTAGCTGTTCATGACCTCGATGTCGAGGAGGTCGCCGAAGCGCTCGAGGGCGGCGGCTCGGCGGGTGGGGATGTGCTCGGTGGGGAAGCCTTCCACCGCGGCGTACTCCTTGAGGGTTCGGCGGGCGATGGACACCTTGTGCACCTCGTCGGCGCCGTCCACCAGCCGGGAGGCTCGGGCGTTGCGGTACATCTCCTCGAGGGGCATATCGGCGGAGTAGCCCAGAGCGCCGTGGACCTGGATGGACCGGTCGATGGCGTTGTACAGCATCTTGGTGCCGTACACCTTGATCATGGCGATCTCGGTGCGCGACGCCGATGAGCCGTGCTTGTCCATGTGCCAGGCGGCGTGAAGGCACAGCAGCCGGGCCGAGGCGATGTCGATGCGGGTCTCGGCGATGAAGTCCTGCACCATCTGCTTCTCGGCCAGAAGGCTGCCGTGGGCGTACCGGGACAGGGCCCGCTCGCACATCATGTCCAGCGCCCGCTGCGACTGGCCGATCCAGCGCATGGCATGGTGGATGCGGCCGGGGCCGAGGCGCTTTTGGGCCAGCACAAACCCGTCGCCGGGGTTGCCGATCAAGTTCTCGGCGGGCACCCGCACGTCGCGGTAAATCACCTCGGAGTGGCCCATGGGGTGGCGGGCGAACTGGCCGGGATAGGGGTGGTGCATGTTGGGCACGTCCCGCACGATCTCCAGGCCGGGAGTGTCGGTGGGCACCACGATCATGGACGATCCCTGGTAGGGGTGGACATCGGGGTTGGTCACCACCATGGCGATCAGGAAATCGGCCCCCGAGCCGCCGGAGGTGAACCACTTGTGGCCGTTGATCACCCAGGTGTCGCCGTCGCGCACCGCTTTGGTCTCCAACAAGGTGGGGTCGGAGCCGGCGGTGTCGGGCTCGGTCATGGAGAACCCCGAGCGCAGCTCGCCGGCCAAAAGCGGCTCCATCCATCGCTTCTTCTGCTCGGCGTTGCCGCCGATGGCCAACAGCTCGGCGTTGCCCGAGTCGGGGGCGTTGTTGCCGAAGATGGCCGGCGCGATCGACGACCGGCCCAAGATCTCGTGCATCAATCCCAGCTTCACCTGGCCGAAGCCCTGGCCCCCCAGCTCGGGGTCGAGATGACAGGCCCACAGCCCCCGGTCTTTCACCTGCTGCTTCAGCGGCGCGGTCAAGGACTTCCACTGCTCGTCGGTCACCTCCAGATCGATGGTCTCCAGCGGCAGGATGTGCTCGTCCAGAAATGCCCGGGTCCAGTCCAGTTGCTCCTGGAACTCGGGCTCGGTCTCAAAATCCCAGGCCATGGTGCTGTTTCCTTCGGTTGGAGATGAGGGTTCGCCGGTCGGCTAGACGGCCAGCTGCGACAGGCTGGCGCCGTTGTCGCACATGATGCGGCGGATGTCGTCGTCGCTGAACCCGTCGAGGTCGTCCACGAACGACACCGGGTCGGCCAGGCCCTCGGCGTGGGGGAAGTCGGAGCCGAACAGCATGTGGTCGGTGCCGATCAGCCCGGCCAGCTCGTGCAGGTCGTCCTCGTAATAGGGCGACACCCACACCTGGTTGCGGAACGTCTCCACCGGGTCCTCGTCGAAGGCGTAGCGGTGCTGGCCGTAGGTCTTGGCCAGCTTCTGGATGAGGGGCCGCACCCAATACGACCCGGTCTCGATGGTGGCCACCCGCAGGTTGGGGAAGCGCACCAGCACACCGTCGGCCAGGAGCGAGGCCATGGTGTCGCTGATGGGGGAGTGCGACAGCAGGCTCTGGAGGGGGTTGTAGCGGAAGGCCTCGGTCTCGGTGCCGAGCCCCCAGCGGTGGTTCATGAACGAGTAGCCCGAGTCGCCGGAGTGGAAGGCCACGCACACGCCGTGGTCGTTGAGGAACTGCCACACCGGGTCGTGGTCGGGATGGCCCAGCGAGCGGTAGTTGCCGTGGCCGTCGGGCACCGAGGTGGCCCGGAAGTTCACCAGCCGCAGGCCCCGGCCGATGGCCCACTCCAGCTCGCCCAGCGCCCAGTCCACGTCCACCAGGCTCAGGTACAGGGCGGTGAACAGGCGCTCCTGGTAGGAGAAGCCCCAGTCTTCGTCCAGCCAGCGGTTGAACGCCCCGAACGCTGCGGTGATGGCCCCGAGGTCGTCTTCCAGACAGGCCTCCATTCCCACGCCCAGGGTGGGGAACATGAAGCAGCCGCCCAGCCCCTGCGAGTCCATGAGGGCCAGGCGGGCGTCGCGGTTGCGGTAGGCGGGGCTGATGGGGTCGAGCTCGCCGAAGGCCTCTCGCATGTCGCTGGCCGACGTCTTGGCCCGGAAGTACTCGTCGAGGATGCCGGGCTTGGCCACCGGGTCGAAGGTGGGGTTGGGGATGAACCGGTTGATGCGACCGGCCACGATCAGCCGCTGCTTGCCCCCGATGTCGGCCCACTGCATGCAGCGCTTGGCCATCTTGGGGTCGATATGGCGGGTGAAGGCGTCGGTGGCCTCGTAGTAGTGGTTGTCGGCGTCGAAGGCGAGATATCCGAGCTCAGTCATGGCTCTATTCTGGCTTGTTTGCTCGGCATTCGACCACCGGCGGGGCCGTGCCGGGGCGTTTTTCAGCAGACCACCACGATGCGCCCGGTGGTGAGGCGGTCCTCCATCTGCTCCAGCGCGGCGGGCAGCTCCTCGAAGGGCACGGTGCCGCCCACCAGCGGGGCGATCCGCCCCTCGGCCAGCCGCCCGCAGAGCTCTTCGTGGATCCGGTCGCCCAGTGATCGGGGGTTGATGTTGAACCCGGCCATGCCGCCGTAGAGCGCCGGGTTGCTGCTGTAGGCCAAAAGCACCCCTCCGATCGACACCTGGGAGAAGCACAGCAGCCTCGGGGGAAGGCCGACGGCATCCTCGGCCTCGATCTTGCTGGCGAAGCCGATGATCATCAGCCGCCCGCCCCGGGTCATGCACCGTATCGAGGCTTCGGTGACTTCGCCCCCCACGCCGTCGAACACCAGATCGACTCCGGCTCCGCCGGTGATGTCGCGCACCTCGGTGTCGAAGTCTCCCTCCCGGTAGTTCACCGCGGCCTCGGCCCCTAGGGAGCGCACAAACTCGCACTTGGCCTCGCTGCCCGCGGTGCCGATGACCCGGGCCCCGGCGTCCACGGCCAGCTGCACCGCGGCCGAGCCCACCCCGCCGGCCGCGGCGTGGATCAGCACCCACTCTCCCGGCTGGACTTGGCCCCGCTCGTGCAAACCCAACCATGACAGGTGGAAGGGGAAGAAGAAGGCGGCCGCCTCGGTGTCGTCCAGTGACTCGGGGGCGTCGAACACCATGTCGGGCTGGCAGATCACCTTGTCGGCGTAGCCCCCGAAGGCGCTCTCGGCGGTGGCGTGCACCCGGCGCCCGAGCCACTCCTCGGCCCCCTCCCCGACGGCGTCAACGGTGCCCAGCACCTCCATGCCCAGGGTGTAGGGGAGCTCGGGGTTCACGGTGCGGTAGCGCCCGTGGCAGCCGTCGATCTCGTTGAAGTTCAGCACCGTCCGAGTGGGCGCCACCCGGATCTTGCCCGGCTCCGGCACCGGCTCGTCAATGTCGTCCAGCCGCAGCGCCACCGACGGCCTCCCATATTGATGTACACGCCAAGCTCGCACGGCAGCGCAGCCTACTGCGGTGGCGGCGACGGTCTACTTTCTGGATGGGGCCCAGCTGAAGGTCCGCATCGCAATGGCAATGGCACCGATGCCCCAGATAGCCAACACCAATGAGGCTCCGAGAGGTATGCCATCGGCTGTCGGGTCGTAGGCCGCAACCAAGAACTCGACGAGGGCTTGGACGGGGAAGAGGGACACAAGAGTCTCCAGCCAACCGGGGATGTTGATGCTTGGGTCGAAGACGCCGGAGACCAGCGCAAGAGGGAGATAGGTGGCGTGAGTGATGGGTCCAGCGGCGTCGGCATGGGAGATGGCCGAACTAAGTGCGAGGCCGAGAGCGGCGAAGCAAATGATGCCAAGAACGAGGCCGAGCGCGAGTGCCAATAGCCCTTCCGCCTGAGGCGATACACCAAAGGCGACGAATCCCAGGAGGAGGGTTGCGGCACTGGCCAACAGGGTGGTGACCAAAGTGCTGAGGAGTTGCGCCGTGAGATACGCCCGCGGGTCCAGTGGCGTGGTCCGAATTCTCTTCAAGACTCCGTCTGCCCTTAGGACGGCTAGACGGGAGGCCAGGTTGGCATAGGCAGAGACGATCACCGCGAATGCGAGCACTCCGGGCACCACCAGATCGATGGCGTTGATGTCCGTTCGATCGCCGATCTCGTCGCCCGAGTTAACGGCGCCGAGCAACGCCAGCAGCAAGAGCGGGAGCATGAATGTGAAGAAGGCATAGTCGGGATTCCGCCAGAAGGCGCGCTGCTCTAGCTTCGCTTGGCGGCCCAATCGGGCGAGGAGCGTCGTCATCGTGATGCTGGCCTCGTCGGGTCCGGTTGCCTTTCGACCAGTGCGAGGTAGGCCTGCTCAAGGCTGGGCGGCTGAACTCGAAGGGTGGCGTAAATGCGCTGCGACGCGTTCTCGTCGAGCATCTCTAATCGACGAACAAGGGTGCGGACGTCGTCGATCTGTCCCTCCACGACCTCCTCGATTGCTGCAAGCCCAGGAAATTCGCGAGCAAGCTGTTCGGCTTCTTTGGCTGGTGCCTCAAATGAGACCGTCACCCCCAGATTGGCCAGTTGGGCCAGTTCCCGAGTGCTGCCGATCGCACCGGCAGCGCCGTCCAGGAGCACAGCGATCCGATCAGCAAGGCGCTCGGCCTCGTCCAGGTAGTGGGTGGTGAGCAAGATGGTCTTGCCCAGGTCGCGCAGGTCCGCGATCGCCTGCCAACATCGCGCCCGTGCCTCAGGGTCGAAGCCAGTGGTCGGCTCGTCGAGGAAGATGACTTCCGGGTCCCCGCAAACGGCCAATGCGAAGTCAAGTCGGCGGCGCTGTCCGCCGGAGAGCTTGCGAACCAACTTCGTCTCGTCGCTGCGGAGGCCGACGAGATCGAGTATGTCGCCGTAGGGCAGCGGTTCGTCATAGTACGACCGCCAGGTGTCGATCATCTCGCCTACGCGAAAGAACTTGGGGAATCCACTTTCCTGAAGTACGACCCCGACACGTCGCCGGAGAGCGTCGCCGGAAGTGAGCGGGTCGTGCCCGAGGACTCGGGCAGTTCCAGCGTCAGGGGTGAGGAATCCCTCAAGGATCTCCAGAGTGGTGGTCTTCCCTGCACCATTCGGGCCGAGCAGGCAGAAGATCTCTCCTTGCTCGATTGAGAATGAGAGCTCTCGCAAGACCGATTGGGTGCCAAATGACTTCGAGACGCGGTCAACCTCGACCACCGTCGTCACGAACACGCTCCCAGCGCGGCCTCAATCACTTGCTGGCCCTCATTTGAAGGCGTCATTGCCAATTGCGCTATCTCCCAATTCGTATGGTCATACAGGCTCGTAGCGCCTGACGTCGATCTCGCTGGCTCGGGCTCGCATGAGGGCGGCGTCATACCAGGCCTGCATCCGCAGAAGCATCTCCATGCTTACATCAAAGGCTTTCTCAATCCGTAATGCCATTTCTGGCGAAAGGGCGGCGTGGCCGTTTAGCAGGTCGGAGAGAGTTGCTCGGCGAACCCCCAGCACTTCGGCCGCCTGGGTAATGCTCAAACTGAGTTCCTCGATGATTTCAGTGCGAACGAAGTCGCCTGGGTGAGAAGGAGTCATGTTGATTTCGATCTCATTTGCTGCCATCAGTGGTAGTCCTCCAAATCCAATCGGTCGATAAAGCCGTTCTCTTCTTCAAATGTGATGCGCCAGTTGCTTGATACTGAGATGCTCCATTGTTTCTGTCGATCTCCTGAAAGCCTGTGTACCCGCCATCCCCGAGGGGCATTGGCCGCAAAGTCGTCCATGCTGCCAGCCAAGATCAGCGCGGTGAGGATTTTGCGCACTCGATCGGTTAGGTCTTGTGGCAGGAACCGGGGGTTGTCGTAGCTGAGCAGCTGGCGCAACCCGCGGTGGCGGACGGAACGAACCTTCACCCATTAAGTGTACGGTATCACCGTTCAGTTTCCTGTCGGGGCAAAGTTGGCTGATATCAAGGGCGGTAGGGTCGCTGGGTGGCTGATCGACCGGGGTTTCGGGCTTCGACTCGGGCCCTGCGACTGCGCAACTTCCGGTTGTTCTGGTTCGGGGCCTTGGTTTCCAACACCGGGACGTGGATGCAGATCCTGGTGCTGGCCTATGTGATCGACGAGATCACCGACCGGGGGGCATGGGTCGGACTGGTCACGATCACCCAGATGATGTTGACTGTGTTCACCAACCTGTGGGCCGGCCCGCTGGCCGACCGGGTTCCCCGGCGCAGCATCATCCTGGTGACCCAGAGCCTGCTGTGCGTGGGTGCTTTCGGGTTTGCCGCCTTGTGGGGGGCGGGGGTGCGCTCGCCGGTGATCTACATGCTGTTGGCCTGGGGTTACGGCATTCTCAACGGCTTCATGCTGCCCGCTTGGCAGGCGTTCATCTCTGAGCTGGTGCCCAAAGAGCTGTTGTTGAACGCGGTCACCCTCAACTCCACTCAATTCCAGGCCACCCGGGCGGTGGGGCCGGCTCTGGGCGGAGTGCTGCTGGGATTCTTCGGGCCGGGCTGGGTGTTCTTCGCCAACGGGGTCTCTTTCTTTGCGGTGCTGTTTACCGTGGTGCTCATCCAGGTGCCCCGCCTGTTGCCCGACGATCCGCCGCCAATCAGGGTGTTCGCCGATCTGCGGGAGGTGCTGGCCTACTGGAGAACCCAGCCCGGCATCCAAAGGGCGTTCAAAACGGTGCTCATCACCGCCCTTTGCGCCCAGCCCCTCATCTTTCTGATCGTGGTGTTCGCCGAAGAAGAGTTCAACACCACCGGGTGGCAACTGGGCCTGCTGGCCGCCGGCACCGGCATCGGATCGGTGATCTTCTTCCCGCTGGTAGCCGGTAGGGGCCAGTTCACCGCCCGGTCCCGACTGCTGGCCATAGGGCTGAGCGCCTACGGCCTAGCCCTGGCTGGATTCGGCCTCGCCCCGTGGTACGCCATGGCCATCGTGTTCCTGCTCTTCCTCGGTGGCTGCCACCTCGCCACTGCCTCCACGCTCAACACCGTCATCCAACTCCAAGTAGAGGAATCCATGCGGGGACGGATCATCGCCCTGTACCTGATGGCGATCAACCTGGCCATCGGTGCCGGCACCATGGTCCAAGGGGCGCTGTTCGACTGGATCGGCCCCCGAATCACGGTGTCGATCAGCGCGGCAACCATCGTGGTGCTGGCCGCCTGGCTGGTGAGCACCCGTCGATTCGCCTCCATGGATGTGGGCACCGCGGCCACCTGACCCGCAGGCGCTCGCGGCGGGGGAGTACCGTCGTTTGCGTGCGAGTGCTGGTGGTGTCTCACTCCAAGACCGGGGGCACCAAAGCCATGACCGAGGCGGTGGTGGCCGGCGCCAGCCATCCCGACATCGACGGTGTGGAGGTGGTGCAGGTGGCCGCACTGAAGGCTACCGCCGAGGATGTGATGGCCGCCGACGGCTATCTGCTGGGCACCCCGGAGAACTTCGGCTACATGAGCGGTGCCCTCAAGCACTTCTTCGACACCGTGTACTACGACTGCTTGGACCACACCCGGGGGCGGCCCCACGGGCTGTTCGTGCGGGCCGGCAACGATGGCACCGGCGCGGTGCGGGCAGTGGAGCCTCTGGTTACTGGGCTGGGATGGAAGTCGGTGGCCCCGCCGGTGGTGGCAACCGGCGAGCTGACCGACGCCCATCTGGAGGCCTGCCGCGAGCTGGGCATGATCCTGGCCGCCGGCTTGGAGCTGGGCATTTACTGAGTCCGCTAGCCCCATTTGCCGGGAGGCCTCCAGCCCGCATGGGGTCGGCCGGGGAGCGGTTCGTAAGATCGGGCCATGAGCAGTTTGTTCGACCTGACGGGGAAAGTGGCGGTGGTCACCGGGGGCACCAAGGGCATCGGTCGGTCCATTGCCAAGGGCTATGCCATGGCCGGTGCCGAGGTTGTGATCACCGGGCGGCGCCAGGAGGGCTGCGACGAGGCCGCCGCTGAGCTGAACGACGAGTTGGGCAGCCAATCGGTGCGGGGCATCGCCTGCCACATGGGGGAGTGGGACCAGATCGACGCGCTGGTCGATCGGGTGTATGGCGACCTCGGCCGGATCGACGTGTTGGTCAACAACGCGGGCATCAACCCCGCGCCGGTCACCGTGGCCGACTGCACCGAGGCCTACTTCGACAAGGTGTACGCGGTAAACGTGAAGGGGCCGATCCGATTGACCGGTTTGGTGGCCCCCCGCATGGGAGAGGCTGGCGGAGGGTCGATCATCAATGTAACCACCATGGGGGCTTATGGCGGCGGCCCGGGGGTGGGGATCTACACCTCTAGCAAGGCGGCGCTGCACAACCTCACCCGGGCCATGGCCGGCGAGTGGGCCAGCCTCGGCGTGCGGGTCAATTCCCTGGTGCCGGGGCCGTTCATGTCGGAGATGATGAAGGGATCGATGCGGTTCGATCCCGAATTCCCCGAGAGATCAGGGAAGGCCACGATGATGAAGCGGGTGGCCGACTGCGACGAGATCATCGGCCTGGCTCTGTACCTGGCTTCGGATGCGGCCTCCTACGTCACCGGCCACGACTACAAGATCGCGGGTGGGATGTGAGTCGCAGCTCTTCAGACCCCGGCGGCTAAGCGGCTGATCTGAGCCTCCTGCGAATGGGACTGGGGTCCCGCCGCCGGGCGTCCAGTCCGCACCGCGGCCACCGCATGATCGAGGTCCATTCCCCGGGAAGTGAGCACCGAGATGCACACAATCCCGGCTCTGCCATATCCGGCCCCGCAGTGGACCATGACTCCTCTGCCTCGATCTAGGTGCCGGTTGATGGTGTCCACCAGCTCCCGAGTGGTGTCGTCCCCGGTGATCCCCTGATCAACCATCGGGACGTGGATGGCCTGGTAGGGAGCGGGATCGGCCAACCATGAGGGGTAGTCGGGAAAGCGCATGGCAATCTCCGAGTCGGTGAGCAGACACACCATGACCTCTGCGCCCACATCTTCCAGCGCGGCCGCTGGGTCGGGTCCGGTCACCGCGAAGGCCGTGGCGTAGAGCTGCCCAGTTGCTCCCGGCACTGGGATCCGGTGAATCCCTCCCGCCATCTGATATCGGGCCGCCCCCACCTGCACCCCGCCACCCTACTGTTCGACTTTCGGAGGGCTTGTGGTGGAAGCCAGCCGAGCGAGTAGGGGATGCTGGGGAGATGGATGACTTTGGGGGCAAGGTGGCGCTGGTGATGGGGGCGGCGTGTCCTCCGGAGATCGGGCGGGCCGTGGCGGTGCGGCTGGCCCGAGCCGGAGCCAGCGTGGCCTGTGCCGACCGGGTAGAGGTCGGCCACCCGGATTCGGCCTGCGCTTCCCCGGAGGCCCTGGACGCTACGGTGGCCGCAGTGCAGGCCGAGGGGCAGGCGGCGTTGCGATTGGAGGCCGACGTGGCCGACGCCGATCAGGTGAACGAGGTGGTGGGGCGGTGCGTCGGCGAGTTCGGGAGGCTCGACCTGGTGGTCAACGTGGCCGGAGGTCTGGGACCCAACATGGGGTGGGCACCGCTGCTGGAGCTGACTGAAGCGTCGTGGCGGCGATCGATGGACGTGAACCTGACCGGAGCGTTCTTGGTGGCCCAAGCCGCTGCTCGCCAGATGGTTGAACAAGGCGACGGCGGGTCGATTGTGCTGCTGTCGTCGTATGCAACCGTGGCTGCGGCTACCGGCACTTCGGCATTCGCCGCGGCCAAGGCCGGGGTCGACCGGCTAGTCGCTGCCCTAGCCATGGAACTGGCTCCCCACCAGATCAGGGTCAATGGGGTGCGCCCGCTGGGAGTCGACCCCGACGCCACCGACAGCGGCCATCCTTACTTGGAACAGACCGTGGCTCAATCAGGCGGCGATCGCAGCCAGTGGGTGCGCTCCAAGATCGCCCTCGAACGCTTGCAACACCCCGACGAGACAGCCGCGGTGATCGCCTTCCTGCTCTCCGATGAGGCCTCGTTTGTCACCGGCGAATGCATCACCGTCGCCGGCGGCTCCAGCTGGTAGGGAGAAGAGCGGGAGCTAGCATGCTGCCCGTGAAACCCAGGCTGGCAAGGGTATTGGTGGCGGCAGTTCTGTGGTCGGCGTAGTGGCCCCCATTTCAGGCGGGGCGGTGGCGCAGGAAACGTCGATTTTGGAAGAGGTCAACTTTCGAAACAGGTTGGTGGCGGCTCAGGAGTCGTTGCTGAACTCATACCGCTGCTTGTTCAACATCGACATCGGGGTGGTTCCTGGCGGCTGCGTTGGCGGGCAGCCTGCCCGAGGGCCCATCCCGCCAGACGTGTTCCAAGGTGTGCCCACAGCGATCGAGATCGAGGTTAGAGACAATCTGGTCGCTCAACAGGAGTTGTTGCTCAATACCTATCGCTGCCTGTTCAACGTCGACACCGAGATCGTGCCCGATGGCTGTCGGGGCGAAGACGAGGGGCCGCCGGATGAGGCGGTTGACAGGTCGGTACCTACCGGCAACACCGGCCGAATTGACGGCGCCATCATCGCCACCGAGTGCAATGATGAACGGCCCCGAGGCGGCACTCTGACCATCGGTATGTTCGGCGAGGTCAACGGGTGGGATCCCACCCTCACCCTAGGTGGGGCCGCGTTGGGTGCTACGCAGCTGACCGCTTTGTATGACGCCCTCTTCTATTTAGACCAAACCACCGGCCAATTGATACCCGGTCTGGCCGAGAGCATCTCGACCGATGACAATCGGACGTTCACACTGAAGCTGCGGAAGGGCATTAGCTTCACCGACGGCACGCCACTGGATGCTGATGCCTTTATCTGGAACGTTGAGCACCACAAGAGACCGGAAATCGGCTCCCAGTCACGAACCGCGGCGATGCGAATTGCGTCGGTCAAGAAGATCGACGATCTAACGCTGGAATTGACCTCAACCAGCGTGAATGCCGCGTTTCCTCAGATTTTCGCCCAAGGGCTGGCATGGATGATGTCGCCCACGGCATACCAAAACGGCCAAGATCCTGTTACCGGGCTCAACGAGAGGATCAGGTTGAACCCGGTTGGCGCTGGTGCTGGTCCTTTCGTGTTCGAGTATTGGATCGAAGACGATCAAGCCGTGCTCATGCGAAACCCGTATTACTTCCGGGAGGGATGTCCGTACCTTGACAGGGTGATTTTCAGGCCCATCATCGAGCCGCTCCAGAGGTACAACTCCTTTAGAGCGGGCCGACTCGACATCGCCTACGACCGCGATCCGGTAAACCTTCGTGATGCCAAGCGGAGGGGTGTCAACACCGCCACCCGGTTCGAAAACCACGGCGGGTACTGGATGCTCAACGGCATCACGGAGCCGTTCAACATCCGAGAGTGCCGGGTGGCCGTGGCACACGCCATCGACTACGACACGCTGAACGACATTGTGTACGACGGCACCAGGGCTTATGACCGCACCATCATGGCGCCGGGTTCACCGTGGCACGATCCCAGCGCGGCGCTGCCCGGTTACGACCCGGTCGCAGCGGCCGCAGCACTGCAAAAGTGCGAGGCCGAGTTGAGCGGGTCATTGGATTTCGAGACCCTCTGCACGACATCGCCGGGGAATGTGCTTATCACCGAGACTCTGGTGGCCATGTGGGATGCGGTGGGCATCAAGGCCACTGCCAAGTGCGTAGAGGTCGGAGAGATGGTGGGCGCGGTGTATAGCGGGGATGCGGTTGCCAATCCGTGGGGACTCCCAGTTGACGACCCCGACTACTTGTATGACGTCTACTTTGGCGATTCTCCTTCGGATGGGGAGTGCGGACAATTCCCAGGGAGTCGCAATTGGTCCAATTCCTGCTTCCCCGAATTCGACCAGGGACTCACCCAAGGCCGCCAAGGACTCACGTTTGAGGAACGCTACGAGGGCTACAGCCGTTTCCAACGCAAGTTTGCTCAGGAAGTCCCAGTCATCATCATGGACAAGCCGGAAACCGGCTACTACTGGACTGATGACGTGTCCGGCGTGTTCATGTCCTCGACCGGTCTCCTGTTGTTAGCCTTCACCGCTTTGGGCTAAATCAATTCGGCGGTTTCCAGGAGTGGGGCGTCGGCAAGGGCGACTTGAACGTCCACCTGGACGGCGCAGGCGGGGCAGTACAGGCGGCGGAGCTCAAAGCGGTCGGCGCCGGGCCGGGCTGAGGGCCAGGGGGTGCGCTCGTCGACGGAGGAGCGGGCCACAGTGAGCAGGCTGACCAGGGGTTTGGTGGTGGGGCCGTGGTCGTGGCCGCACCAGCGGCAAAGGTATTGGCCGTCGACCAAAACCACGGTGGAACTGAGCCGCCGACCGGCGGGAGGTGCGTCCAGAGGGGGGACGGGGTCTCGGCCGATGCGCTCTCGACGGCGCGAGACTCGCAACGCTTCGGTGGCGTTCCCGTCACCCACGACAACGCCGTAGTCACGGGCGGTGCCGGCCTCGCTTACCAAACCCTCGGCCATGTCGTGCTCTACCGAAGCGGGGTCGCGGTCTAGGGGGTCGCCCACTCCGCCTCCGCCGCCGCACAAGTTGGCGTACACGTCGCCGGGGGCCAGCTCGCCTACTTGTTTGGGGGGTGGCACTTCAATTGTGCCGTCGGAACGCTCATACACCCCGGTGTGCTGCATGCCGGGTTCGCCGCCGACCACTCCAGCGGCGGAGGGGGGCTGTTGGCCATGGGCGAACACGGTGGAAGTCACAGGGCCGGCTGATCGATGCAGTTGGTAGGCGTGCTCCACGCCCACCCCGCCTCGCCACCGGCCCGGCCCGCCGGAATCGGGGCGTTCCCGGCGGTAGCGGTAAAGCACCGGGTAGTGCTGTTCGTTGGTCTCGATGTTGGTACACAGCCCGGCCGGGGAAGTCAGATAGCCGCCGGTGTCGGGGCCATCTCCGCCCCAGCGGGCGCCAGACCCACCGGGCAGGCCGTCGAGGAGCATGGCGGAGAATTCCCGCCCGTCGTCGAACGCCCCCGAGATGGTTTGGGTGAACGACCCCGACACGCACGAGGCCAAGACCTGACCGCGCACGTCGAGGTCGTCGGTGGCATCGAGCATACGGCTCAAGCAGACGTTCACCGCGGTGCGCACCTCTTGGCCGGCGGCGGTGACCCCCATCGACATGCCTGCGGGCCAAAGGCAGTCCACAATGGTGCCCGGAGTGGTGTCGACCTCCATAACCCGCCAGAACGCCGCTGGCGTCCACGGCAGCCCGTAGCCCAACACGGTCATCACTGCGGCCATGGCGTAGCTGGAGGTGATGGCACGGCTGGTGTTGATCAGCGCCGGTGCCTGGGGGCTGGCGTCGGTGAAATCCAGATGCAGGGTGTCGCCCCGCTTGGTCATGGTCAAGCCGATCTCGTACACCCGGTTGTCGATGCCGTCGTGCTCCACCAGGCCCCGGTGGCGCCATCGGCCATCGGGCAGCGACGCCAAGCGAGCGCGCACTGCGGCCTCGGTGCGGTCGATGAGTCCGTCAAGCACGGCCACGACGGTGTCGGTGCCGTAGCGATCGCATAGCCCGTTGATCCGACGGTCCACCACCCGGTTGGCCTCGATCTGGCCCAGCAGGTCCAACCGGTTCAATTCCGGGGTGCGGGACCGGCCCAGGTATTCCTGCTCCACTTCGGCCAAAAGCTCCCCACCCTCCACGATCCGGGTGGGGGCCATGGGCACCGCCTCCTCGTAGATGGACGACGCCCCCACAGTGATCGACCCCGGTACCGGACCGCCCACGTCGTTCTGGTGGACGCACGAGCCGCACCAGGCGATCAGCCGGTCGCCCCGGAACACGGGGGCCATCACCATCACGTCGGGCTGGTGGGGAGCGCCCACATAGGTGTCGTTGGTGATGAACATGTCGCCGGGGCCGATGCCGGGATCGTCGCCGAATTGCTCGATGACGTAGCGCACCACCTGGCCCAGAGCCGCGGCGTGGACCAGCACATAAGGCCCGGCCAGGGCCACCTCCCCGGTTGCGGTCAGGATGCCGGAGTTGAAGTCGTTGCCCTCGGTGGCGACGGGGGACCCCGACACGGCCACGATGGAATCCACTGCCTCGTCGTTGATGGCCCACAGCCGGTTGCGGAGCACTTCGAACAGTGTCGCGTCGAGTGGGGGTGCGGCTCCGGGACCAAGCGGGTCCGAACTCATGACGGGGGTCCGGGAAACAGATGGGTGTGACCCTGGGAGTCGACCTCGGCCCGGTCGCCAGGGCGCAGCACGATGGTGGTGGACGGGTGGTCAATGAACGCCGGCCCCTCCATCTGAGTGCCTGGCGCCAGTCCCGGCCCGTCGTACACCCGACAGAGAGTGAGTTGACGGTCGAACCAGGCGTCCCGACGCTTAGAAGTTGGCGGTTCTGACGCCGAACCGGCCAACGCGGCTGGCTCAAGAGCCAAGCGGTTGCCGTTGGCCGCGCCCAATGCGGAGAACACCGATGCGGCTGCGGGAACCACCACCTCGGCCACTCCCACCTCGGCGGCGTATCGAGTGGCGTACTGGGGGGCGGCCCCGCCGTAAGCCAGCATGGTGAACCCGGCGGGATCGTGGCCCCGTTGAACCGTCACCCGGCGAATCAGGTCGGCCATTTGGGAGCATGCCACCCGTATCACGGCGTCGGCGGCTTCAGGCACTGACAGTTCCAGCGGGGAGGCCACGCCATCATCCAAGGCTCGCTCCGCCGCCTCGCGGTCCAGCTCCAGCACATCGCCTAACCCGCTCAAGTAGCCCAAGGCCACCGCAGCGTCGGTGAGGGTTGGGGCATTCCCGCCCCGGCGGTAGCACGCCGGGCCGGGCCGGGCACCGGCCGATTGGGGCCCCACTCGCAAGCTGCCCAGCACCGGGTCGATCCAGGCCAGCGACCCGCCGCCGGTGCCGATCGACACCACCTCCACCACCGGATGGGCCAGGGCCCAGCGCCCGATCATGGGGCGTGTCGCCATGGTGGCTTCACCGCCGGTGATCAGACCGACGTCGAAGCTGGTGCCACCCACATCGGTGGCAATGGCTTCGCTTCGGCCCAATTGTTGGACTAGTTCGGCTGAGGCCAACAGTCCGGCAACCGGCCCCGATCCCAGGGTCTCCACCGCCCGGAGGCCGCCGTCGGCATCACAGGTGCTGCCACTGGACTGCATGACGTGCAGGTGCCCGGCGAATCCCCGCTCGGCCAAGGCATGGGCCAGGGTGCGAATCTCTTCAGCCACGAGCGGGGCGGTGCTGGCGTCGAGCACTGTGGTCATTGTCCGCTCGTACTCGCCGATCCGGGGCACTGCCGACGACAGCGACACGTGAGCGCCGGGGTGGATCTGGGCGATCAGCTCGGCGATGCGGACCTCATGGCGGGGGTCGGCCACCGACCACAGCAGGCTGACGGCGTAGCTGGTCACCCCGTCGTCCCGCAGCGCCTTGATGACGGCAACCGCGGCGGCCTCATCCAGCGGGCGAACCACCTCGCCGTGGCCGTCGATCCGCTCGGGAACCCCCACGATTCGCTGGCGGCTCAACAGCAGCGGGGGCTTGGCCCAGCAGACGGCCTCGGTGGCCTCAGCGGGGGACAAGCCGGCCACCTTGGCTGCCCGGGCCACCGGCAAAGTGGCTTCGAATCCCTCGGTGGTGATCAGGCCGATGGGTGCTCCCGTGCCGGTCAAAAGGGCGTTGAGCCCAACAGTGGTGGCATAGCCGATGGATTCGGCCCGTTCGAGCAAGTCGGCCAGCGGCTGGTCCATCTCGGCTGCGGCCGCCTCAACTGCGGCCAGGGCGCCTGCGGTCAGATCGCCGGGAGTGGACAGCGCCTTGCCCATGGCGAGCCGGGCTCCTCCCGTGCCGGGGGAAACCACCACCGCGTCGGTGAACGTTCCCCCGGTGTCGATGCCGATGCGCACAGCCCCGAGAGGCAGAGGAGTCAGGCTGAACGCAACCTCAGCGGTTGACGCCTTTGTTCCGGGAAGTGAACCCGGCCAGATCGCGGTCTTTGCCCTGATGGCGGCCCTTGTCCAATGATTGAACCGAGATGTCGTGGTCGGCGGCCGAGGCTCGCAGCGCTCCCACGGTGCAGTCGGCCCGGTCGCGGTGGGCGAACGGGTCGTACTGATACCACTCCATGGCGTTGAGATGGGTGATCTTGTCCACCTCGTCGTCGGGCACCCCGGTCAGCGTCTCATCCAGCAGCTCAGGGGCGTTGGGCCAGGTGGAGTCGCTGTGGGGGTAGTCCATCTCCCAGCAGATGTTGTCGATGCCGATCTCGTGGCGTAGCGCAACCCCAACCGGATCGTTGATGAAACAGGTCAGGAAGTTCCGCCGGAACACCTCGCTGGGCAGCAGGTTGTCGAAGTCCTGGCCGGTCCATAGGTGGTGCATGTCGTAGGTGCGGTCGGCCCGGTCCATGAAGTAGGGGATCCACCCGGTGCCGCCCTCCGACAGGGCGATCTTCAGGTCGGGGAAGCGGCGGGGGATGGGCGACCACAGCAGGTCGGCGGCCGCCTGGCTGATGTTCATGGGCTGGAGCTGGATCATCACGTCCATGGGGGCGTCAGGGGCGGTGATCACCATCTCTCCCGACGAGCCCAAGTGGATGGAGCACACCGAGCCGGTGTCGCTGAACGCCTGCCACAGCGGGTCCCAGTAGTCGCTGTGGAAGCTGGGCTCGCCCAGCTTGGCCGGGTTCTCGGTGAAGGTCATGGAGTGGCAGCCCAGTTCAGCCACCCGGCGTACCTCGGCGGCGCATTCCTCCGCGCTCCAGATCATGGGCAGCGCCATGGGAATGAACCGGCCCGGATAGGCCCCGGCCCACTCGTGGATGTGCCAGTCGTTGTAGGCCCTGATCAGGTCGGCGGCGAACTCCTTGTCGGGGTGGTTGGCGAACAGCCGGCCGGCGAATCCGGGAAACGACGGGAAGCACATCGAGCCCAGTACCCCGGCGGCGTCCATGTCCTTGACTCGGTCGTGGACGTTGTAGCAACCAGGTCGCATCTCATCGAAGGCGGTGGGCTCGATGCCGTACTCCTCCTTGGGCCGGCCAGCCACCGCGTTCAAGCCCACGTTGGGGATGATGGCCCCATTGAACGACCACACATCATCGCCCGACTCGGTGTGGATCACCCGAGGGGCTTCATCCCGCCATTTGTCCGAGAGATGGTTGTCGAACATCTCGGGCGGTTCGCACAGGTGATCGTCCACGCTCACCATGATCATGTCGTTAAGATTCACAGCGTCCTCCGTCGGTTTTCATCGCTCGACAGTGTGACCCCAACGATACTTGCCGCAGTAATATTCGCCAGCCGAGACATGATTCCAGCAGCCCTAGGAGGCCCACTATGTCCAACCCCATGAGCTACGAAGGCCGCAATGTCGTGGTCACCGGCGCGTTTTCCGGTGTAGGAGCCGCGCTGGTGGATCTGCTGGCTGATCTTGGGGCAGCGTCGATCACCGCTCTGGACATCAAGGAGCCCGCGGGCCCAATCACCCGGTACATCCCCACCAACATGGGCGACCCGGTGGCGGTGGACGAGGCCGCCGCGGCCATCGACGCCCCGGTGCACGTGCTGTTCAACAACGCCGGAATCGCGGCCACCTTCTCCCCTGAAGACGTGATGAAGGTCAACACCCTGGGGCTGATGCGCCTCACCGACGCCTTGCTGCCCAAGATCCCCGCGGGTGGAGCGGTGGTCAACACCGCGTCGATTGCGGGGATGAACTGGCCGGCCCATCAGGCCGAGATCACCGAGCTGTTGTCAATCGACGATTGGGACAAGGCAGTGGCCTGGGTGGAGGAGCACCCCGAGGTGGTATCCGACGGCTACATGTTCTCCAAGGAGTGCGTGCAGATCTTCACCATGCAGGCAGCCAAGGGGATGCTGTCCAACGGCGTTCGCATCGCCAGCGCCTGCCCGGCCCCCATCGACACCCCGCTCCTGCCCGACTTCAAGAAGACCATGGGCGAGGAGATGATCGACTGGACGGCAGCCCAATCCGGAGGCCGCTATGTGACCGCGGCTGAGGTGGCCAACCTGCTGGCCTATCTGGGGTCGGACGCGGCGTCGTTCGTGTCGGGCGTGAACGTCAACATCGACAACGCTTTCCAAGGCTCGATGATCACCGGCCAGGTGGACTTCGGCGAGTTGGCCGGATAGCCGGCTAGATCGCGGCCGCTAGACCGCGGCGGCCAGCCGGGCCTGAAGCTCGGCGGCGTGGGACGCCACCTGGTCGGCCACGTCGCTAAGCACAGTTGCGTCGAGGCCCTCGGCCAATTCGGGCGCACCTGCCTGGACCAGCATGGGTGCGATCTCTCCGGTGCGGATCTTGCTCACCGCCCAATCGGCAATGGGGCCGTGGGCGATCTCGTCGAAGGGGATGATGTGGTTCCGCCCGCCGCCCAAGTGGTTGTAGTGATAGTGGGGGGCGTCCTCGAACAGGTCGAATCGCAAGTACTCCCATTGGCCCGCGGCGTCGAACACGTGCAGAGACACCCCGCGGTCCTCAATGCCCAGCGGTGCGGTGCGCCGCAGTTCCTCGATATAGGCCTCGTCGCCCCCGTAATACTCCATGAGAGCCTCGGGGTTGAGGTCGCGGTACTCCACCCCGATCTTGATCACCCCGGCGGGGAAATAGGTGGTATGGGCGTCGTCGGGCCGCATGGGCGGCATCTCGTAGACGTGGCCGATCTCCATGGCCGTCAGCGTAGCGTGCTGGGCTTCATGGCCGACTCTCGCTGAAGGCCAGAGGCGGAGAGGTCACTACCATCGGACTCCCATGGCCCAGCGGCGAATCGACCTTGAGGAGTTCTTCCACCCCGTCGGGGTGGCGGTGATCGGCGGGGTCGACCGCACCCAGACAGAGGAAGCGCTGCGGGCCGCTATGGACAGCCGTTGGGGAGAGGGCAACTGGCATCTGGTCAACCCCAAGGGTGGGTCGATCGGAACTGTGCCCATCTACCAGGCGGTGGCCGATGTGCCCGGCCCGGTGGCGCTGGCGGTTATCTCCACTCCACCAGCAGCGTGCGCCCAAATCGTGGACGAGTGTGGTGCTGTCGGGGTCCGCTACGCCCTGGTGTTCTCCTCGGGTTTCAGCGAGGTCGGCCCCGAGGGGGCCAAGCTGGAGGCCGAACTGGGGGAGGCGGGCCTTCGCAACGGCATCCGCATCTTCGGCCCCAACACAAACACCAACGCCTTCGAGCCGGTACCCGAGATTCCCGGGTTGCGGGGGGGCAAGATCGGGGTGGTCACCCAGTCGGGCCACAACGGCCGGCCCATCATGCAGGGGGTGCACTTTGGCATCGGCTTCAGCCGCCAGGTGCCGTGCGGCAACGAGGTTGACCTCGAAGTGAGCGACTTCATCGAGTACTTCGCCTACGACGAAGACACCGCGGTTATCGCTGGCTACATCGAGGGGTTTCGGTCGGCCGAGAAGCTGCGCACCGCACTGGAGGCGGCCAACGCGCAGCACAAGCCGGTCGTGATCTTGAAGATCGGCGCCACCGACGCTGGGTCGCGCATGGCTTCGTCGCATACCGGCCACCTCACCGGATCAGACGAGGTGACCGACGGCCTGTTCGAGCAGTACGGGGTGGTGCGGGTGCGCGATCTCGACGAGCTGCTGGAAACTGCCGCCCTTTTCGCCAAGTTGGGCCCAGGAGCGGCCGAGGGGGCCGGGCTGTACTCCATTTCTGGGGGTTCGAGCACGCTGATGGCCGAGGCCGCCGAGTTGGCCGGGGTGGTGGCGCCCCCGCTGGCCGAGGAGACTCAGGAGAGGCTGTACCAGCACATCCCCCGTTACTTGGCGGTGTCCAACCCGGTGGACAACGGGGGCATCTTCATCATGAGCGAGCCACCAGAGGTTCGCCAACAGGTGATCCGTGATATCAGCGCCGATCCGGCGGTGGGCTACACGGTGGTGGGCATCACCGGCGCGGTGCCGCCCATGTCTGATTATCTGGGCGACGACATCGTGGTGCTGGCCGACGAGGTGGACAAGCCGATCATTGCCACGTGGAACTCCTTCAAGGTGGACGAGCCGGGATTCGACCGGCTGGTGGAGTCGGGAGTGCCGCTATTCCGCTCCTTTCGGGGCTGTTTCGCCGCACTGGCCGCCTACCACCGCTACCAGCGTCACCAAGAGGGCTTCCGGGTTCGCCCAGAGCTCCCTGACGACATGCCCGATGCTGCGGAAGCTGCTCTCGGGGTGCCAGCACCCGACATCGGGGCGGTGTTGCAGGCCTTCGGACTGCCAATGGTGGCCAGTGAGGTGGTGTCTACACCCAGAGACGCCCGCAGGGCGGCCGAGGAGACCGGCCTGCCGGTGGTGGTCAAGATCGCCTCCGCCGATTTTCCCCACAAGTCGGATGCTGGGCTGGTGGTTCTGGGGCTGGACTCTCTTGAAGGGGTGGAGCAAGCCACTCAGGAAGTCTTAAAGCGGGCGAGAAGCGCTGCTCCCGACGCGGCTATCGACGGGGTGGAGGTCCAGCAGATGGTGACCGGCGGTACCGAGATGATCGTGGGAGTGACCCGCGATCCCACCCTCGGCCCCGCGGTCATGGTGGGCACCGGCGGCGTGTTCACCGAGGTGCTAGCCGACACCGCCGTTCGCCCGCTGCCCCTAGACGAGGCCGACGCCCACGAGATGGTCCGCTCGCTGAAGGGCTTTCCCCTGCTTGATGGGGCCCGCGGCCGCCCGCCCTCCGATGTGGACGCCCTAGTCCAAGTGGTCATGGCAACCGCCCACCTGGCCACTGCCCTGGGCGACCGCCTGGCTGAACTCGATCTGAACCCCGTGGTCGTGCTCGACCGCGGCAAAGGTGCGGTTGTCGTCGACCACCTCATGGTCTTGGCTTAAGGACGACAAGCGGCCCTTTGACCCCCTGGCCCTGCTTTTCGGCAGGACCGATTATCGATTGTCTAGGGTGAGACCAGGGAACCAAGGGGGGGTACCCGCGATGGCGTCCTATTGCCGGCCTCATACGGTGAGCGAGGCGCTCGCCGCTCTGGCCAACGCTGAAGGCCACGGTCGAATCCTCGTCGGCGGTACGGACCTCCTCGTCCACCTTCGCAAGGACCCATTCGCCCCGACTGTCATCGTTGACATCAAGTCGGTCAGTGACTTCCCGCCAGCGGTCGAGTTTGGCGCTGAAGCGGTGCGATTCGGTCCGACTGCTCGGATGTCCGAAATCTCAAGCGACCCATTCATCGCAGACCACCTGCCTGCGCTGGGCGCATCGGCTCGGGTCGTGGGATCGATCGCCATTCGGAACCGGGCGACGCTTATAGGCAACATCTGCAACGCATCACCGGCGGCCGACACCGCTCCCGCGCTTCTCGTATACGGCTCGACCGTTACTATGACCGGTCCCGGCGGCGAACGGACGATGCCGCTGGCCGACTTCTTCGTCGAGCCAGGCCAGACCCGGTGCGGACCAGACGAGATCGTGATCCGTGTGGACGTACCAATTCCTGATCGTGGACATCGATCGGCGTTCCAACGCCTAACCCGGCGTAGAGGAGTCGACCTTGCGACGGTCAGCGTGGCGGCCGGTGTCGATGCTGACGGCAGAATTGTTCTCGGTCTGGGATGCGTTGGGCCGACGCCGCTTTTGACCGATGCGAGCCCACCCGTCGATCTCACTGATCCGGATGCAATTGAGGGGGCCGTTGAAGAGCTGGTGTCCATCACAACACCGATCTCCGACGTCCGGGCCGCCCGCGACTATCGCGAGGCAATGGTTCGTGTCCTTGCCGTACGGGCCGTTCAGGCTGCCGCGGCTGCCTCCGAGGGAGTGTCTTCATGACGGATTCCTCTGTGCACCCCACAAGTGAGGTAGCCGTTGCGGTGGAGCTGAACGGCGAACACGTTCATGCCACGATCCCAGCGCATCGGACGCTGCTCGACATGCTTCGAGATGACCTAGGCCTTTGCGGCACTAAACGCTGCTGCGCCGAGGGTGAGTGCGGTGCCTGCTCTGTGCTCTTGGACGGCGAACTAGTCAACTCCTGTCTGGTGCTCGGCGCCGAGGCCGACGGCGGAGTCCTCCTCACGATCGAGGGGCTGTCCATGGACGGCGTCACCGACCTTCAGGAGGAGTTTCTCGCCGCTGGCGCTGTTCAGTGCGGGGTATGCATTCCCGGTCAGGTCATGGCCGCCGAGCAACTCCTGCAAACGAATCCCGACGCGTCCCGAGATGAGATCCGAGACGTAATGTCGGGAAACCTGTGCCGATGTGCGAGCTACCAGCGGATCGTCGAGGCGATCCAAACCGCGGCTGCCGGAAGGCGAACCGATGCCTGACGAGAACCAAGGCCATTCCTCCAATGGTCCCGTTGCCAGCACTGACCGGGTGGTCGGCCAGCGGGTTCACCGATACGGGGGTGTAGATCGGGTAACCGGCGCTCAGCGTTATCTGAGCGACATCACCTTCACCGATGCAGCGCACGTGGCTTTCGCCACTGTTCCCGTCGGATGTGCCGCGATCGACGCGATCGATACCTCGCCGGCGGTGGCGATGCCCGGCGTCATTGCGGTGGTTCACGCCGATGACCTGCCCCAGCCCGTGGCGCGATTCGGGATCTCCCATAGAGACCGGCCAGTAATCGCAACCGAGACGGTCAACTACCACGGCGAGCCTGTAGCCGCGGTGGTCGCCGAGACCGAAGATGAGGCCCGGGCTGCGGCCAACGCCGTCGTCATCCACTACACCGAACTGAACGGTGTGTACGGGCTCGACGCGGCCCTCGCCGACGGCGCCCGTTTGGTGCAGGATCCTTCGGTTCGGCCCGGCGATGACCTGAACTCCACCAATGTTCTCGAGCAGGTTGAGTACGCATGGGGTGGCGTCGGCTCGGAGGGCGCTAGTTCGCACACGATCATCGAGGACACCTACACGTTCCCGATGGTCACCCACTTTCCGATCGAGCCCGGGGGAATCGTCGCCGCCCCGACCGATGACGGCGGGATTGAGGTCTACTCGCCGGTCCAGCACCCCTACCTCCTCCAGCGGACGATCGCGGAGGTGTGGTCGATTCCACTGTCGCGAGTCCGGGTCATCGCCCCTGACCCCGGAGGGGGATTCGGCGGAAAGCAAACCCCTCGATACGAGCCCCTGATTGCCTTCCTCGCCCTCAAGACGGGACGTACCTGCCGCCTCGTTCTCTCACTGGAAGAGGCGTTTCAAATGATGCGGCGGTCGGGTTGTCGGATCCACGCGCGCACGGGATTCACAGAGGCGGGCGAGCTGACCTTCCACGAGATGCGCGTTGACTTCGTGGTCGGGGCCTACGCCGACGTCGCGCCTCGGGTCATGACCAAGGGCAGCTATGTGGGTGCCGGGCCGTATCGGATTCCTCGCGTTTCGATCAACGCACGCGCCGTTTTGACCAACACCGTCCCCAGCTGCGCCTTCCGAGGGTTCGGCGCCCCCCAGGTTGGGTGGGCGACTGAGTCCCAGCTCGATGCCGGTGCCCGAGCGTTGGGGCTCGACTCGCTCGAGGTTCGCCGACGCAATCTCGTCCAGCACGACGAGGCCTTCATCCGCGGCGACTATGAGGCCCGGGCCGACGGCCGCTGGCACGAGAGTCTCGAGAAGGCGGCCGAGCTGATCGGCTGGCACGAGCCGACCCCATTGGGCCGGGGTCGAGGTATTTCTGTCGGAATCAAGCCGGGAGCGACAACGGGTCTATCTCAGAGCCTGGTCCGCCTGCTCTACGACGGCAGCGCGATGGCGTATGCGGGCACGTCGGACATGGGGCAGGGGGCTAGGACCCTGTGGAAGCAGATTCTGGCCGACGAGTTGGGCGTCGATCTCGATCTGATCACCATCATCAGCGGCGACACGAACGCCGTGCCCTTCGACCTTCAGACGTCGGCGAGTCGTTCGACTGTGTTCATGGGCAACGCAGTACTAGCGGCGTGTGAAGACATCCGCGACCGAGTTCTCGAGCTCTATGCCGAAGCCACCGAGACCCCACAGTCGGAGCTGGCCCACTCGCCCGGCCAGCTTGTGACGCCGTCAGGGGCAATTTCGCTGGTGGAGGCGGCCCAGACCGCGCTGGGCGGGCTGCGAGGCGAGTTCGTCGGCCAGGGAACCAGCCGGCTATGGGGCACGAAGGGCCACCCGCTCGGTGGCGACGCGGCGTTCTACGAATTCAACGCCACGGCCATAGAAGTCGAGGTGGATCGCGCCACGGGCGAGATTTTGTTGACCAAGCACGTGACGGTCGGCGATGTAGGGACAGAGATCAATCCACTACAGGTGGTCTCCCAGGATGAGGGCGCCGCGATCATGGGACTGGGCCACAGCCTCATGGAACAGATGCTCTTCGACGAGCATGGCCGGATCCTCAACCTGGGCGCGATCGACTACCGGATCCCTACATTCAACGATGTCGCGCTCCACATGCAGACTGCATCTGTCGAGAACCACGACGGCCCTGGTCCCTACGGGTGCAAGGGAATCAGCGAGGGCGCGCTGCTTTGCACGGCGGGCGCCGTGGGCGCGGCGGTTGCCGACGCGATCGGCACACCGGTTCGCGACCTCCCGATCACCGCGGAACGGGTCTGGCGCACCATCCGCGACGCCAACCGAGACTCGCCCGATTAGTCGTGCGACACCCCACGACAAGAACTAACTGACAACAACAAAGGAGACAAGCCAATGCCGAACACCACCGTGTGCCTCGCAGGTACCCTCGACACGAAAGGCGCTGAGTACGAGTTCGTGCGCGACCGTCTCATCGATGCCGGCGTCGACGTATTGGTGATCGACTGCGGGGTTCTCGGAACTCCGCACTTCCCCCCCGACGTCTCCGCAGATGAGGTCGCCAGTGCGGCCGGAATCGACCTCGCTGACTTCCGTGCTGGCGTCGAAGGCGCCGGAGGACGCGTCGCCGCAGTTGAGAGCATGGGCGAGGGCCTCGCGGCCGTGCTAGGCGACCTCGTGTCGAGCGGACGCATCCAAGGTGTGATGGGCTTGGGCGGGTCCGGCGGCACCTACATCCTCACCGATGCCTTCCGAACGCTGCCGCTCGGCTTTCCGAAGCTCATGGTCTCGACCATGGCGTCCGGGGACGTCCGTCCCTATGTCAGGCATTCCGACATGCACATGGCCAACGCGGTGACCGACATCGCCGGCATCAACAACGTCTCCAAGCTGGTCCTGTCCAATGCCGCAGGATCGATCGCGGGGATGGCTCAGGGATACGAGGCCACCAAGGCGTTGGCCACCGAAGGCGAGCCGCTGATCGCCATCTCGATGTTCGGGGTCACGACCCCGGGCGTGATGCGGATACGCGAACAACTCGAGTCCGAGGGATTCCAAGTCGTTACCTTCCATGCCGTCGGAGAAGGCGCTGGCATGGAGCACCTTGTTGACGAGGGCATCATCGACGGACTCATCGACTTCACGCTGGCCGAATTGCTCAACACCTGGAATGACGGCATCTTCCGTCTCGACATCGAGCGGATGTCGGCCGCCACTCGCAACAGCATTCCGCTCGTGGTGGTTCCAGGCGCGATCGAGTGTTTCAACTTCAACGCACCCGAAACCATTCCCGATAAGTACAACACCCCTGAGCGCAACATCATTCTCCACAACCCCAACATCACATCGTTGCTCGCGACTCCCGACGAAATGACTCGGCTCGGTGAATATCTGGCTGACCACGTGAACCGGAGCATCGGGCCCAAAGCAGTCGCTCTGCCCCTCCAGGGCCTCGACAACTACTTCAAGGAAGGCAGTCAATGGCACGGGGTGGACATCACGCCGCTGTTCGACGCCATTCGCTCAAACCTCGATCCGTCCATTGAGCTCGTCGAGATGGACAACCTCATCAACGACGAACCCTTTGCCGACGCGGTCTTCAATTTGTTCATGGAGCGTTGGAATCAGGCGCAATCACAATGAGCGCTGGCCCAGTGAGCGCTGGCCATAGCGGGATAGGGCGACCGCGATGACCTCTGAGAGAGAGCGCACGGTGCAGGCGATTCTCCTTCGGCACGGCCAGGTCGCCCACCACCGGAGCGACGTGGGCCTCACCGATCTCGGGGTTGCCCAGTCCGAAGCTGCCGGCCGCTGGTTTGCAGAACAAGGAGTGGAGATCGAGGGCCTGCTCAGTGGCGAGACAGCACGGACCCTCGACACGGCAACCGCGTTCGCAGCCGGCTATCGCGGCGTGGCCGGTTCTCCTGAGCTGCCTGAACCCGCGGTGAGCTTCGCCCTCCGAAACCCTGACCTTTATCTCGGTGGTCACCGGGTCAACATCGCGGAGGGTGCCGAAGCAATCGCTGAGCAGGCCCCCGGCGTCAGCCCCGAGGACGTGGTGAGCTCTCCGTTCTTCGGCAGACTGATCAGCGCCGAAGAGCGGGTCGGCTACTGGTTGGAGCATCCCAACCCGCCGGGAGAAGACGCCCACGCCGTCGCTCGGCGAATCGTGTCGTTCGTCCGGAGCCTCGGCGACAGCGCCGGTCGAGCGGGAGCAACCATTGTTGCCATCACCCACTCGCCCGTGCTCAGGGCCGTCCGGCTTGGATTCGAGAACGTGTACACGCGGGAGCCTCCGTTCCTTCACGGCTTCTCGCTCATCGCCGGCCGAACCGGTGACATCACGTTCTCATTGTTCGCAACGGACACGGGTGACATCCCGGCGACGTCAAAGCCGGGGCCCGGACTAGAGGAATCCTGATGCAAGCCCTTCAGATCCGCAGGCGGGTGCCGGTATGGGCTGTCAGCGTCGCCATCGGCGTTGTCGTTGTCGTGCTCGCGGCTCTATTCGACTTCTGGGCCACAACCTTTGTGGTCGGCGCGACCGAGAACGCCCCGCTGGTACTCGCCGCCTTCGGCTTTGCCCTGCTGTACCGCCTAACCGGCCTCCTGAATGTCGCCTACGCCGAGACCATCACGCTTGGCGCGTACTTCGCGGTCTGGATGAACAACTCGTGGGGGCTGGGTTTCTACGTGGTGCTTGTCCCCGCCGGCCTGCTCGCTGGCGTGCTCAGTGTGGTCACGTACCTCGCAATATTCCGCTATGCCAAGGGACGGCGGGTGGGCAACCTCGAGATGATCGTCATCTCATTCGGGTTGTCGATCTTCTTGCAACACGCGTTGCAGTTCGTATTCGGCTATCGCAGACGCGCCTTCGACATCCCGCCTCCCAACACGATTGAAGTGTTCGGTGTCGGGGTCTCCTTGTTCCGGTTGCTGGCACTCGCCAGCGTTGCCGCATTGACGACCATCGTGTACCAGTTCATCCAGCGCACGAGCTATGGGCTTCAGATCCGAGCGCTGGCCAGCAACGAGGGCTTGGCGCAGGCGAGTGGAGTTCGGCCACTTCGCGTGACCATCTTGATCTGGTTCGTCGCCGGGTTGTGCGGTGGTTTGGCCGGCGTGTTCTACGGGGCGGGCGCCTCGGTCGAGTCCTTCCTCGGCATCGACGAACTCCTCTTGATCCTGCTAGTGGTGCTGGTCGGTGGAATCTGGGGTCTGCTCGGCGTCGTGGTGGTGGGCATGGCCACTGGGGTCGCCCTGACCGGGATCACGCTGGAATACGGAAACAGCCTGTACGCGGAGCTCGTCCTCGTCGTTGCCTTTCTCGGCGTGCTCAAGTTCCGTGGTCGTCGGCTCACCGACGCATCGAAGGTTTGACGATGAACCTCGACTGGCTCGACGCGTTCCTCATCTTCGGCGCTTTCAAGGTCGTTGAGATCATGGGCCTTGGCCTCTTGGTGCACCTCCAGCTCGGCTTGACCCGGGTGGCGAACTTTGGGGTCGTGGGTTTCTGGGGGGTGGGGTTGTATGCGTTCGGCGTTGCTTATCTGAAGGTCGATTGGCCATTCGGGGACCTATACCAGTTCCTCGTTTGTGCGGCGATCGCGACGATTGTGGCCGCGGCAGCTGGCCTAGTCGTCGGTTGGTTGATCTCAGATCTCGACGACGACGGAACACTCGTCGGAACCCTCGGATTTGCCACGATCGTGGTGATCCTGGCGACGACTCAACAAGGGTTGACGGGAGGGGCGCTGGGCCTCGGAGGCCTTGGTTTCCCATACGACTTCGGTCGAGTGAAGACCCACGAGTTCACGTGGTTGCTGATTACAACAGCAGTGGTGGTCTTGATCTTTGCCTACGCCTGGAGGGTCCACCGCACGCCCCACGGCCGTCTGTTGATTGCCGTTGGCGCCAACGAAGCGCTGGCGCGCAGCCTTGGAAAGTCCGCCACCGCGGCCAGGCTCCGCATGATGACGGTCACGTCGGGCGCTATGGGACTACTCGGTGCGATGCACGGGGTGATGGTGCGATCGCTGGAGATCAACAGTCTTGATGTCAGTGTGACTTTAGCTGCGTTGGCGGCGTTGATACTCGGCGGCACGGCCCGGGTGTTCGGGGCCGTGGTCGGCGTCTTGTTGACTGTCGCCCTCTTCGACATCGTGATCCAGTTCTATATCCCGATTCCAGACGGGTGGAACACCCAGGCTCTCCCCGTGGCCCGCGAGGCCGTGTTCGGAGCCGCCATCGTTCTCATGTTGATATTCCGTCCCCAAGGACTGCTCGGGCAGATGCGCCGTCCTGCTCTCATGCGGAGGCTCCATGGTGACTGGTGAGGACCTTCGGCCGCAGATTCTTGTTAGCGACGTCACCAAGTCGTTCTCGGGTCGCGTTGTGGTGGACGTTGACGAGCTCGTACTCGGGGATGTCCCGGTAGAAGGACTTCTTGGTCCCAACGGTGCCGGCAAGACAACGCTGATGCGCCTCATCATGCACTCCATCCCCCTGGACGGCGGGACGGTCACCCTCAGCCGTCCTGGAGAGCGCGATGTGCTGCTGTCCGCCACTCGCACCAGCCAGATGGCCGGGCTAGGGGTTGTCAAGTCGACCCAGGTGATCACCGACTTCGAACACCTCACCATCCTCGACTCCGCGCTGCTAGCGGTAACCGAGGCGCGCTATGAGCGCCCCTTCGCCGCGGCGGCGGATCGAACGGTGCGCAAGCGACACGAAGACGAGATTCGACACTGGCTCGACTACTTCGGATTCGATGATCCACTAGCCGTCGCCCTCTCGGGCGGAGACAAGAAGTTGCTCGACATCGTGCGCTGCCTCTTGCTCCAGCCCGCCGTTCTTCTGTTGGACGAGCCGACTGCCGGTCTTTCGGAAGACCACACTGAGCGGGTCAAGGCCGCGGTCCGACAGCTTGCCAGCAGGGGTACGTCGGTGGTGATCGTCGAGCACGACCTCGAGGTGATCTGGGACTTGTGCGATGAGGTGATCTTCATGGCTGAGGGGAAAGTTCTCCTAAAGGACAACCCCGCTACTATTCGGGCCAACCCAACGGTGGTCGAGAGCTACTTGGGGGCCGGAAGTGCGTGAACAAGCGGTGGTCAATAGCGGTGGCGCATCCGTAACCCCAGCCGTGTCCGTAAACGGGCTCTCCAGCGGATACGGCAGCGTCGCCGTACTCCACGAAGTCGAGTTCACTGTCGGCCACGAAATCTTCGCGGTCCTGGGTGCGAACGGTGCTGGAAAGACAACGCTGCTCACAACGCTCGCCGGGCTGCTACCAGCTTTTTCAGGTTCCATCGCCTATCACGGAACCGACGTCACAAACCTGTCGGCGTCGGAGTCAGCGCGCCTCGGAGTTGGGTACGTGCCCCAGGAAGCCTCGGTGTTCCCGGATCTGTCCGTACTAGAGAACCTCACCGTCGGCGGGATGATTGGCACTAGACCTCACGAGGAACGCCTCGAAGAAGTGTTCGAGACGTTTCCCGACCTGCGCACCAAGCTTGATCTCCGGGCCGGGAACCTCAGCGGTGGCGAGTCGAGGATGGTGGCTTGCGGTCGCGCCCTGATGCAGGACCCGACCGTGTTGCTGCTCGACGAGCCCACGGCTGGCCTGTCTCCGCTCTACCTCGAACTCTTCTTCGAGAAGGTCGCCGAAATACACCGAACACGCGGGGTGTCCATCGTGCTGACAGAGCAGAACGCAACCCAAGCCCTCGGCATCGCCGACCGTGTGATGGTCCTCAGTCTCGGCGTCGGCTCGGAGCCGATGTCTGCCGACGCTGTCACCACCGACCTACTGAGAGAGGGATACCAGATCTAGCTCCCGAGGGGGATAGAGCTTGGGCCCCACCAGGGCCCGAGCAGACAAGAAAAGGAGACCAACCATGAAGACCAACAAAAGGTGGATGCAAGTCATTGCCGTGATCTTCGGGTTTGTGCTGATTGCCAGCGCCTGTGGAAACGATGACGACGCCCCGAGCTCCGTCGAGCCGTCGGCGCCCGATACCTCCACTGACGCTGGCGATACCGCCGATGCCGGCGATGCTGCCGATACCGCCGATGCTGGCGACACCGCTGACGAGGCTGCGGCGCCATCCGATGGACCTGTGACGGTGTGCGAGCTTGCCTACTACACAGGCGAGTTCGGCGCGTATGGCCCATCGCTGACCGCCGACGTGCGGTTCCCGATCGAGGAGGTGATCAATGAGGACCCACCCCTCGGCAGAGAATGGAGACTTGTCTCGGAGGATCTCGGTACGGTCGGTGAGCCGCAGGCGGCCCGGGCGTGCTTGGACCTCCACGACGCCGATGTAATCGTCAGCATCGCCCACGGGTACCGAACGTACCGGCCCTTCATGATCGAGCATTGGGCCGAGAACGACAGTCCGATCGTGCCATCCGTCCACGGTGGCGCAATTCCGGGCAACCTCGGTGGAACCGCGGCGGAACCGATTTTCCGAGCCCAGGGCTTGGACGAGGCCCTTGGCACCACAGGCATCCTGTATGCGGAGTCGATCGGCGCCAGTTCGGTTGTCATCTTCGCGACCCAGGTTGAGGGCTTCCAGCTTGCCGCCAATGCGGCTCAGGCCGCGGCCGAAAACGTCGGAATCGATGTGCTCGACCGAATAGACGCACCTGCCGAGGAGCCTTCGTACCGGGCTCAGGTTGAGCGAATCGCCGACCTCAATCCAGACGTGGTCATCCTCCAGGTAGGCCCGGTCGAGGCCGGCACCATCATCAAGCAGGCCGCCGAAGCGGGCTTGTCGCTCGAGTGGATCGGCGAGACCGGCATGGTGTTGCAAGAGTTCGTCGAGACCATGGGAGTCGATGTCATCGACACCCAGCAGGGCATCGGCTTTGCTGCGTTCACGTTTGACGACACGACGCCGGCATGGGATTACTTCTCAGCCGCTTGGGACGGTGCACCTGGCTATGGCGACGAGTTCGGCCCCGCGACCGACCTCTACCACTTCTCGACCTACGACGTCTTGGTCCACACCGCCCTGGCGGTTGAAGCCGCCGGCTCCTTGAAGGCGTCGGAATGGGCCCCGGCGATGCGGGAAGTCGGCTCTGCTCCGGGCACCGTGTGCTACACGTACCTCGAATGCTTGGAACTGATCCGAGCTGGCGAGGACGTTGACTACGAGGGTGTGACCGGTTCTGGCGACTACACCGCGGGCGGCGTGAACAACGTGACATCGGCGTACACGCCGTTCAATTCAGACGGAACCACGGGAACCGCCGTGATCCTCGACCCAGTTCGCTCGCTGGAGATCATCGACGCCATCGCGACGCAAGCGGAGTGCGACGACGACAACAACTGCGAGTGGTAACGGCTCTGCGGTAGCAGACCACCGAACGTCGGAACGGGGGGCATGGCGAACCCCTCCGCGCCCTTGCCGCCCGTTCCGACGGGTCTCCCTCAACCGCATAAGGCAATGCGAATGGACAACGATGCCTCTCGCCGCGATAGAGAACGCGGGCCAGCGGCGTTCCAAACGAATGACATACTGATCGACGCATGAGTCAGACGCCGGGGATGACCGACGACGTGGTGTGGCGGCCGCCACCAGATGCGTGGTCGGTCTCCCGCATGGGGCAGTTCGCTGAGCGCTACTGCCCGGAGGCTTTCGGCAACTACGAGGCCTTGTGGCGGTGGTCAGTTGAAGATCCCGCGGCCTTTTGGGCTTCGGTCTGGGACTATCTGGGAGTCGGCAAGCACGGGGCGCCCAAGTCGGTCATCAGTGCCGACCCAATGCCCGACACAACCTGGTTCGACGGAGCGACCCTCAACTACGCCGAGCATCTCCTGCGGGGAAACGGGCTGGGCGAGACAGATGTTGCCGTCGTCGGCCAGTCCCAGACCCGCCCAACCCGGGAACTCGCCGTGAGCGAACTGCGCGAGGAAGTCCGTAGAGCGGCGGCCGGCCTGCGACGCCTCGGAGTTGGTCCTGGTGATCGCGTCGTCGCCCTGCTGCCCAACATTCCTGAAACCCTGGTTGCCTTTCTCGCCACTGCGTCAATCGGCGCCATCTGGGCCTCGTGCCCGCCAGAGTTCGGGGTTCGCGGCATTCTCGACCGCTGGGTACAGATTGAGCCCAAAGTGCTGCTCGCCATCGACGGTTACCGATACGGGACCAAGGAGATATCCACCGAGGGCGTCTTGGATCAGATTCGACACGGCCTGCCATCAGTGCAGCACACCGTGTTGCTGCCGTATCTCGATCCAGCGGCCACCATCTCGGGAAACGCTCAGACGTGGTCCGACCTGACTGCCGCTACAACCGAGCCGATGCGTTTCGAGCCGGTCCCGTTCACACACCCTCTCTACATCCTTTCCTCGTCGGGCACCACTGGTCGACCGAAGCAGATCGTCCACGGCCATGGAGGGATCCTGCTCGAACACGGCAAGCAGCTCGCCCTGCATCACGATCTCGGACCCGGAGACCGATTCTTCTGGTTCTCGACTACGGGCTGGATGATGTGGAACTACCTGGTGTCGGGACTGCTTGCGGGTGCGTCGATCGTTATGTTCGACGGTGATCCCGCGGCGCCGAGCTTGGACACTCTGTGGTCGGTGGTCGATCAGACCGACGTTACGTTCGCCGGGTTTTCCGCTCCCTTCATCATGGCGTGCCGGGGGGCGGGCCTACGTCCCGCAGACACGCTGGACTTTCACCGCTTGCGCGGCGTTGGCTCCACTGGGGCGCCGCTGCCCGACGCAGGCTTCCGCTGGATTGGCGAAGCCGTAGGCCACCTGCCAATTGCGAACATCAGCGGTGGGACCGATGTGTGCAGTGCGTCTGTAGGTGGAGCGCCAGTGCTGCCTGTGCGTTCGGGTGCCTTAGCCTGCCGCCAGCTCGGTTGGAGCGTGGAGTCGTTCGATGCTGATGGCCACCCACGACGGGGCGCCGACGGGGAACTCGTCATCACCGCTCCGGCGCCTTCAATGCCGGTGGGGTTCTGGGACGATGACGATGGTCGGCGCTACCGGGCGTCTTATTTCGACTCCTTCGACGGGGTCTGGTGCCATGGCGATTGGATAACGATCTTCGACGATGGCTCGTGCGCCATCAGTGGTCGTTCGGACGCCACTCTCAATCGCGGCGGGGTGCGTCTCGGGACAGCAGACTTCTATGCGGTCATCGAAGAACACGACATCATCGATGACTCGCTCGTGGTGCACCTTGAGGACGACAACGGCGGCCTCGGCGATCTGCTGGCGTTTGTCGTGTTGCAAGATGGGCAAGAACTGACCGACGAGCTCCGCGAGGGCTTGCGATCGAAGCTGCGTGCTGAACTCTCCCCGCGCCACGTGCCAGATGACATTCAGGCCGCGCCCGCCGTCCCGCGCACCATCTCGGGTAAGAAGCTAGAGGTCCCTGTAAAGCGCATCTTGCTGGGCGCCCCTGCCTCGCAGGTGGCGTCGGCCAGTGCCCTACAGGATCCGACTTCGCTGCACTACTTCGAGGCGTTCGGTGAGCGTTGGCGAAGCAGTGCGGACAGGAGAGCCGTATGAGCGCCCCTACAGCACTGATCTCGCTTGCCACCCCACTCGCATATCGGAGTGTCTGGTAATTCGTAGGACAGCTACAATGTTCCTCATCGCGGACTGGATTTCCGAGGCGTTCGGCGAGATGCCGGGGCCGCTGTGAGCGGCGCCCTGTCGCTGGCGGTAGCCGACCGCATTGTTGATGCTGCGCTGGCCGCGGCGGCCGATCACGGCTTCCCGCCGATGACGGTTGTGGTGCTCGACACGGGCGGGCATCCACTGGTGGTCAAGCGCGACGAGCGGTCTGGCATCGGCCGGGTTGAGATCGCCATGGGCAAGGCCCACGGCTGCCTTGCTATGGGTTTTGGCGGCCGCGAGCTGGCCCGACGAGCCGACGCCGTTCCGAAGTTCTTCACCTCGATTGGTCAGCTGCTGCCGCACGGGATCGTGCCCGTCGCTGGCGGTGCGCTCATCCGCGACGACAAGGGAACGCTCCTCGGATCCATAGGAATCAGCGGGGGGACGTCTGACGACGACGACATCTGTGCCATAGCCGGGATCACGTCGGTGGATCTCGTAGCTGACACGGGAGATTCGCAATGATCGGACGACACGGCGGTGGTGCCGTCCTCTTCAAGAACGCGCAGATCTTCGACGGCACCGGGGCCGAGCGCTTCCCTGGTTCCGTCTTGGTCCGGGGCAATCGCATCGAGCGGGTAATCGCTGGGAGCGAGGAGATAGACGCCCCCGAGGCCATTGTGGTTGACGGCCGTGGCGGCACCCTCATGCCCGGCATGGTCGAGGGACACGCTCATCTCACCTGGCCGTCGTCGATCGAGAAGGTCATCAACACCATGGCACTCCCTATCGAGGAGCACATGCTCACCACCGCGGTGAACGCGCGAATCACCCTCGACGCGGGCTTCACTAGCGCCTACTCGGCCGGCTCGCTCGGCGAGCGCATGGAGGTGGCCCTGCGCGACCACATCGACGACGGCCGATTGCCTGGGCCGCGACTGCGGGCCTCGGCAATGGAAAAAGGCCAAGAGGGGATCATGGGCGTGCCCGAGGGGCACGATCCAACCCATGACCGCAGCATTCCAGGTCTCCAGCAGTACGTACGCGACATGGCTGACCTCGGCGTCGACACCATCAAAATGCTCATGTCCAGCGACAATGGGTTCAGCCCCGGCGGCGCCAACGTGCTGATGTACTCGGAGGAAGAAGCCCAGGCGGTGGGCGTGGCTGCCCGCGAGGCGGGCATGTGGTTGGCGTGCCACGCCCAGGCTGCCGAAGCGGTAAAGCGGGCCGTGCGGGCCGGATTTCGGTGCATCTACCACTGCACCCTCGCCGACGAGGAGGCGCTCGACATGCTCGAGGAGCACCGGGATGAGCTGTTCGTGGCGCCGGCACCGGGTTTGCTCTATTCCCGCATCCACGAGGCCGAGGAATTCGGCATCGACCGTGCGGTCGCAGAGCGGATGGGTGCGGTTTCTGGGCTTGAGGCCATGGAGCGGATTTACCCCGAGATGAAGCGCCGCGGCATCCGCGTGGTCCCGGGGGGCGACTACGGCTTTCCGTACAACCCCGTAGGACGCAACGCGCGCGATCTCCAGCTCTTCGTCGATCTCTTCGGCTACACACCGGTCGAAGTGCTGGTGGCCGCAACTAAGACCGCTGGCGAGATGGTCGGTTTCGATGTCGGCACCATCGAGGAGCGCCGACTGGCCGACCTGCTGCTCATTGACGGGGACCCGACTATCGATGTCTCAATCCTTCAGGACAGGGCGCGAATCGTCGCCGTGATGCAAGACGGTTCATTCCACCGGGCGCCCCCCTGGCAGTTGTTCGCGGAAAGCAGCCAAGACAACGGCCATTAGCTCAGGAAGGCTCGCGGTCCAGTCGGCGGTCTTGGCCACCTAGTGTGGCACTGTGCTTGTCCGTTTGGGCGCGCTGCTGGTGGGAGCCGCCGTTTTTGCCGCGGCGTGCGCGGGCGCAGACAATGCCGACCGGGTCCCAGCCTCGACCCCCACGACAGCGGACGCCCCTGGTGGGGACAGCCCCCAACCCAGAGAGACCGCCGGCGCGGCAGCCGTCGCTTCCCCCACGCCAACCCCTTCGCCTACTGCCCCGGTGGTGCTGGATCCGCGTGAGACCGGGGGGCTGAGGAACTTCCTGGGCTACCAATTCCCGCCCTCGCCCCAGGTGCCCACGGGTCCGCTGTCACCGGCAGCCACCGACCAACTCGACCTCATCTGGTCCAAATTGCGAACCGGCGGGCTCGACGGCGCCGAGGTGTCCCGGCTTGCGGAGTCCGGCGATGCCCGGCTGGCCTGGATCTTGTCTGACCTCTTGAGGTTCGTTCGCCCCGGTGACATCTTCAATGGGGCAGTCTCGGCCTTTGAAGCCCTGACCGGCGCGGCACTGGCCGACGATCCGGTTGCCCTCAGGAGCCCTTGGCAATCGATGACCGATCATCTGATTGCCTGGGATCTGCCCGTCTTCGACGGTTACGCCGACTACAAGGGACGGCTGTTCACCCTTATCGAGCCGGGCTGGCAGCCGTTCTTCGAAGACGCCGATGCCGAAATCGACTGGCGCTTGGTGAGCTGGGGCGGGTTGCTGATTGACGACCGGAAATTCGGCGATCCCCGGCCGTGCCCGCAGGGCTGCATCCCGGCGCTCGACGATCCGGGCGTGACCGACGCCGAAGGAGGCTCTTGGTACCCCGACGACGGCATCGTGTTCGCAGTGGTGATCGGCGACGAAGCCCGGGCCTACCCCCGCCACATCATGGAAATCCATGAGATGGTCAACGACTCGCTCGGGGGGCGTCGCATCGGCATGCCGTACTGCACGCTGTGCGGCTCGGCGCAGGCCTACTTCACCGACGACGTGCCCGACGGGGTCGAGATGCCCGTCTTGCGGACATCGGGTCTGCTGTCGCGTTCGAACAAGGTGATGTACGACCTGGTCACCAAGTCGGTTTTCGATACCTTCACCGGGCGTGCATTGTCAGGTCCGCTGCACCGACAGGGGCTTGTGCTGCCCCAGGCCACGGTGGTCACCACCACTTGGGGCGAATGGAAGGCTGCGCACCCCGGCACCACGATTGTTGCCCAGGGCGGTGGGATCGGCCGGGTGTACCCCTTCAACCCGCTGGGCGGGCGCGACGACCATGGGCCTATCTTCCCGGTGGGCGACGTGGACGAACGCCTCGGCGTTCAAGAGCAAGTGTTCGGGGTGGTGCTGGGCGATGGCACCCCCGTGGCGTTTCCGGTGGAAGCTGCGGCTGCCGCGCTTCGAGCCGGCGAGGTGGTGGAGTTGAGCGGCGTGGAGCTCCGCTTGGACGGGGGCGGTGTGCGGGCCGTCGACGCCGACGGCGACGAGATCACGGGTCACCAGGCGTTCTGGTTTGCCTGGAGCCAATTCATGGCCGACACCCTCCTGTGGGAGCCGTAAGGGGTCAGGTTTCCTTGGAGGCCGGCGGCAATTGGCCATCCCACAGCTCATCGCGGAGCTTGGTGCGGAGGACTTTGCCGGTGGGGTCGCGATCGACGGTGGGGCGGATGATGTAGCGGCGGGGGCGCTTGTAGCCCGCGAGGTGCTCATTGCAAGCGGCGTCGATAGCTGCGGTTACTTCGTCGGGGGCAAAGCCGTCGGCCACGGCCAGATACACCACCACCTGTTCGCCCCGGTCGGGATCGGGTCCGCCCACCGCACAGGCATCGGCCACCCCGTCGATTGCGAAGATCACGTCTTCGATCTCAGCGGGGTAGATGTTCACTCCGGCGGCCACTATCACCTCCGAGCTGCGGCCCGACAGGTATAGATAGCCGTCCTCGTCGAGGTAGCCGATGTCGCCCACTGAGAAGAACCCGGCGTCGTTGTAGGCGTCGTCGGTCTTGTCGTCGGCGTTGATGTAGCGGAAATAGCGACCCTCGGGGCGGCGGAAGTACACAGTGCCGGGCTCGCCGGGACCTAGCACCTCGCCGTTCTCGCTCACGATCTGGATGACCAGTTCCCCGATGGGGGTGCCCACTGTCCCGGGCCGGGCCAGCCAATCGGGAGAGCTGCACATGGTCATGCCGCCCTCGGTGAACCCGTAGTACTCGGTGAAGATCGGGCCCCACCACTCGATCATGCGCTGCTTCAGGGGCACTGGGCAGGGTTCGCCGCCGTGGAGGACAGTGGCCAGACGGGAGTGGTCCAGCTCGGCTTTGCGCTTGTCGGGCAGGGCCAAGAGCTGGCGGAACATGGTGGGGACCATGATCGTGGCGGTAACACCGTCGTTGATGACGTCCACGGCTCGCTCCGCGTCCCACCGTCCCATGATCCGCATGGGCGCGCCGTTGGCCAGCGCCCCCAGGGCAAAGGCCAGGGGAGCGCCGTGGAAGAGCTGGGCCACCATGAGGTGCTTGCCGTCTCGGGGCAGACCCAGCCCCTGGGCTCCCATTGACGAGAACTCCCACCACTGCTCAAAGGTGGACTCCGAGTCCAGAGTGCGCTCCACCCCTTTGGGCCGCCCTGTGGTGCCCGAGGTGTAGGGGATGCGATAGCCAGTGCCCCCCGCCGGGAGCGGCGTCGGATCTTGGGCATCCACCCAGGCGTCGAATTCGTCGCCAATCCACACCACCGGGCGGTGGCTGGCCGCGTCTCGGGCCGCGGGTGCGTCAGTGACCACGAGCGCTGAGCCAGCATCGTTGAGCACGTAGGCGATTTCGGTGGCTGTCCAGTTGGTCTTGATCGGCGTCATCTTCAGCCCGGCCCGAAAGCAGGCCAGCATGACCTCCACGAACTCGGTGCGGTTGGAGCACACCAGCCCGACATGATCCCCCGGCGAGGCTCCGGCGGCCAGCAGCCCCCGTCCGATGGCGTGGGTGCGGCGGTCTAGTTCGGCCCAGCTCACCCGATGGGTGTCGTCCTCCAACGCCAGGTCATCCGATTCCCGCCCGGCCAACGCTGCCAGCACCGAGGTCATGAGGGCTTGCGGCCGAGGCCGATTTGGCGGGCGATGATGTTGCGCTGGATCTCGCTTGAGCCGGCGCCGATGGTGCCGAGGCGGGCATTGCGCCAGTGGAGCTGCATGTTGGAGTCGAGGGTGTATCCGTAGCCGCCCATGACCTGCATCCCGGTGTAGCTAGCCCGCATCATGGCCTCGCTGATCCAGAGCTTGGCCATTGACACCTCGAGGGCACATTGCTCTCCTGCGGCGATGCGCCGGGCCAAGTCCCAGGTGAGGGTGCGGGCGATGTTCACGTCGACGGCCACGTCGGCCAGCATGTGCTGGATGGCCTGGAAGCGCCCGATGGCCTGGCCGAACTGCTCCCGGGTGTTGGCATATTCGATGGCCTCATCCAAGATGGCCTCCATCGGCCCGAGGTTGATGGGCAGCGAGGAGAACCGCTCCCGCTCCAGGTTGGCCTGAAGATTGCGATGCCCCTGGCCCTCGGCGCCCAAGATGTTGGCGGCCGGCACCCGCACGTCGGCGTAGGTGACCATGTTGGTTCCGCTGGCCCGCTCGCCGACGGTCTCGATGGGAGTGATCTCGATGCCGGGGCTCGACAGGTCCACCACGAAGAACGTGATGCCGTCCTGTTTTTTTGGCTCATCGGAAGTGCGGGTGGCCAACAGCACGTAGTCGGCTTGGCGGGCGAACGAATTCCACATCTTGGTGCCGTTCACCACGTACTCGTCGCCGTCGCGCACGGCCCGGCACTTCAGGTTGAAGGCATCTGATCCGGCGTCGGGCTCGCTGAGCGAGAAGCAGAACTTGTATTGGCCGGAGGCGATTCCGGGCAAATAACGCTCTCGCTGTTCCTCGGTACCGTAGATCTGCAATCCCCCGGAGGCGTGGATGGCCGACCGGTAGACCATGATGGCGAACGACATCATGGCCCGGCTCAGCTCGTGCAGGACGATGGCCACCTCCACGATGCCCCCGCCCTGGCCGCTGTATTGCTCGGGGATGCCCACCCCCATGAACCCGGCGTCGGCGAACCGCTGGTAGGTCTCCAGTGGGGGCTCGCCCTTGATGTCCCACTCCCGGGCGAACCCGTCGGGCATCTCTTTGGCCGCGAAGCCTCGCACCGATTCCCGCAGCAGCTCCTGTTCGGGGGTGAACTCCATGGGTGCCTCTTTGTGCCGAAGTCGCTCAGCGACCGCCGATGAGCACGTCGACGGCGGTGACCCCTGAAGTATGCACGATGAGCGGGTTGATCTCGGCCTCGGTGTGATGGCGGGCGGCGATGCGCCCCAGTCGCACCAGCACCTCGGCGGCGGCTTCTCGATCACTCCTTGGTTTGCCCCGATAGCCGTCCAGCAGCGCTCCGGCCCGGGTGGCGTCCAAGAGGGCGTGGGCCTCGGCGGCGCTCAGCGGAGCGGGGGCGATGGCCACGTCGTCGACGAGCTCGGCCAGCACGCCTCCGAGGCCGACCACCACGCAGGGGCCGGCCTCCGGGTCCACCCTGGTGCCGACGATCAGCTCGATGCCGGGATCGGCCATGGGCTGAGCCACCATCACGGCGTCCGGCAGGCCCAGCTCCTGGAGGCGGGTTTCCAGCCGCGCTGCGGCGGCCGCAATGTCGCCGGGCTCCACATTGAGTTCCACCAGCCCGAGATCGGATTTGTGGTCGAGGCCATCGCCCAGCAGCTTGACTGCGGCAGGGCGGTCTTCGGCGTATTCGGCCGGGGTCCAAGCCGGGGCTGATATGTCGGCCAGCAGGTCGTCCAAGGTCTCATCCGGCCAAGTCTTCGGCTCCTCGCCCCGCGGCAAGTGGCGCCGGTTTTCCCATTCGCCCAGACAGCGGAAAAGCCGATCGGGGGAGTTGAACACCGGGATGCCGGCTTCGGCCAGCTTGGGATAGTCCACCGGGTGCCACCCCGGCGCGCTGTAAACCGCCACCGGCGTTCCCTGCTGGGCCTGGGCCACAAGAGAGTCCATTTGCTTGTCGATGATTGCCTCGGGGCCGATCAGCATCCCGTGCACCAGAACGTCCAATCCGGGGTCGTTGCCCATGGCATCGAGGGCGGCGGGCAGCAGACCGTGGTCCACCACCGACTGGCCGGTGAGGTCCAGCGGATTGCGGGGCTCGCCCAGCGTCATGCGCTCGGCCAAGGCCGAATGGGCCACCGGTCCCAAGGGGGGGACGTCGAAACCATGTTCGCGGGCTGAATCGGCCAGGATTCCGGCCATGGCCCCCGACGACGACAGCACTCCGATTCGCTGCCCCCAGCGGCCCTGGGCCAGGGGGAGCGCGGCCAGCTCGGCCAAGTCGCGGGCCATGAGGATGCCGTGTCGGCGGCAGCGGGCCGCAAACGCGTCGTAGTCGCCCACCAGGGCCCCGATGTGAGTGCGGGCCGCATCGGCGCCCTCGGGAGAGCGGCCGGCCTTCATCACATGCACGGGCTTGCCTGCGGCTCGGGCCTCATCAGCCGCCGCGAAGAACCGGTCGGCGTCGTGCAGCCCCTCGGCATACACCACGATCTGCTCGGTGCGATCGTCGGTGGCCAAGAACCGGACGTAGTCTCCCACGGTGAGATCGATGCCGTTGCCCACGGCGAACCCCACGGTGAGGCCGAGGCCGTTGCCCAGCAGATGCTGGACCAGCGACGACACCAGAGCGCCGCTCTGGGATACCACGCCGAGACTCCCCGCGGGCAGCTCGTCGGCCATGGCATAGGGGGGAAACCCGGCGGGGATCCGGTCGATGCAGTTGATGACGCCGTTGGTGTTGGGTCCGCACACCGCCATGGGTGTATCGCTCAGGAATGCCTTCAACTCCAAGTCGAGCGGCGACCCGGCCCGGTCTCCTTCGCCGAACCCGCTGCTGAACAAGATGACGGCCCTGCTGCCGAGTGCCTCGGCCTGGCGGAGAACGTCGATGGCGGCTGCTGCGGGCACCAGCACCAGCACCAGATCGGGAGTTGCTGGGAGGGACTCCAAATCGGGATAACAGGGCCGCCCTTCCAGCGTGTCGTAGCGGGGGTTGACCAGGTAGAGATCGGCGGGAACATCGTGCTTGAGCAGGTTGCCCAGCGCCCACGAAGCCAGCTTGTTGCTCTCCAGCGGAGTGGCCCCCACCAGCGCGATGGACCGGGGCCGTACCAGTGGGGTGAGGTCTTTGGCTGGTGCGCTCATTCAGCCGGAAATGGTCAGGCTTGCTTGACCGGTGCGGACCACCATGAACTCCATGCCCTCGGGTCCCGCGGTGAACCCGTACTCGACGTTGGCGGCCAGCAGCAGCGTGTCGGGCGGCTCCACCACCACGCCATTGTCCAGTGTGGCGCTGCCGGCTAAGACCACCATCAGCTCATCCCGGTCGTGGCTGTGGGGTGGGATCACATAGCCGGGGGCCAGCCGGATGGCGTGCGCGAAGAACGATCCTCGGTGCAGCCATGCTTTCTGCAAATCGGTGTCATCGGGATCCGGGTTCTCGCCGGGCTGAAACCACTCCACGTCGCGATATCGGGTGAGGGCCATGGGGAATTCGTAGCACGGTTGGCCGGGTTCCGGCTCCTGGGCGGGCCAATAACATGGCCTCGATGCATGTTGTGGTAGCCGGTGCCGGAGGAATTGGCGGTGCTATTGCTGGCGAGGTGGCCCTCGGGGGTGGAGAAGTCAGCGTGATCGATGCCTGGGCCGACCACGTGGAGGCCATTCGGACCGACGGCTTGCGCTTGGTGGGCCCAGATTCGAAGCGAGAGCGAACGGCTCGGCTGCCCGCGTGGCACATCGAGGAGTGGCCGTTGCTGGCCCCTATCGATGTTCTGGTGATGGCGGTCAAAGCATTCGACAACCGGTGGCTTGTCCCGCGGTTGGCCCCGCGGTTGGCCGACGGCGCCACCGTGGTCTCGGCCCAGAACGGGGTCAACGAACCCCTGTTGGCCGAGCATCTGGGTTCAGAGCAGGTGATTGGTGCCGTCGTGCTGTTTCCCGCCGCGGTTGTCGAACCGGGCCAGGTGAGGCTCGACTGGCATCCCATGCTTCAGATCGGCGAACTCGATGGAACTCGCACCGACCGGCTGGAGCGGGTGTCGTCGGCGCTGGGGAAGGGGATCGACACCCCGGTGAGCGACAACATCTGGGGGGCTATCTGGTCGAAGCTGGTGATGAACTGCATGAGCAACCCGGTCAACGCGGTGCTTGGAGGCCGGGCTCGGGATTGCCGGGAGCAACCCGGTCCCCGCCGGGTGAGCTTGGCCTGTGGCTCGGAGGCAGTGGCGGTTGGCCAGGCTTCAGGCCACTCCATCGAGCCGGTGAGCGGTATAGAAGCCCAGCGCATCTTGACTGGGGGCGCGGGAGGGCCGGGGGCCGCTGAGCTGGCCGCCGATTGGGCGGCCACCGCCGCAGAACTGGGAGAGGTCAAAGGTTCGATGCCGACCGACATCGAACGAGGCCGCAAAACCGAGATCGACTCGTTCAGCGGGTTCGTCAGCCAGGAGGGAGCGCGTTTGGGTATTCCCACTCCGGCCAATGATGCGGTGCTCAAGATGGTGCAGGAGATCGAGTCCGGCCGGAGAACTCCCGGTCTTCAGAATCTGGATGAGCTGCTGAGGGTGCTGGGCTAGCGGCCCTGCCAGCGGGGAGGGCGCTTCTCGGCGAAGGCCCGAGGGCCCTCTTGGGCATCGTCGCTGGCGTAGACCGGCTCGTAGATCTCGTCGGCCACGGCCGCGGCCTCAGCGGGTGACAGGCCGGCGGTGGCTCGGATCATGGCTTTGCCGGCGCGGACGGTGAGCGGCGCGTTGGTGGCGATTGCGGCGGCTAGCTCAGCGGCGGCCGCCTTCAGTTGGTCCGCGGGCACAACCCGGTTGACCAAACCAAGCTCGTACGCCCGTTGGGCGGCAATCGGCTCGGCGGTGCACAGCAGCTCTATGGCCACTCGGGGTGGGATCAGCCAGCCCAACTGGGCCCCCCACGGCGATCCCCTTCCCACCTTGGCCTCAAGGATGCCGAATCGGGCATGTTCGGCGGCCACGCACAGGTCGCACTGCATAACCAAGTTGAAGCCGCCGGCGTAGGCAACACCGTTAACCGCGGCGATGACCGGTTTGGTTACCCCACCCTCGGCCAGGCGTCCCTTGGCAAACTGAGCTGGGAATACCCGCTCGGCCCTGGCGGCCATCTCCTTGAGGTCGGCGCCCGCTGAGAAGGCTACCTCGCCCGCGCCGGTCAGTACGGCCACCGCTATTTCGTCATCGGACTCCACTCTGTCCCACGCGGCGGCCAAGCCCTCTGAGACCGCCTGATTGATGGCGTTGCGGGCCTCGGGCCGGTTGATCGTCACCCATGCCACCTCGTCGACCACCTCGAACAAGACCGAATCGCCGGCTGGCTGGTCAGCCATCGCACACCGCCAGAGCCAGGTAGTGGTCATCGGCGTCGTCCAAGTGCTCCAGGGTCCAGCCCCCCTCCGCCAGCAGCGGTCCGATGCGGTGGGGGTCGATGTTCATGTCGTGGGCGTGGGCGCCACGATCCTTGTGACGGGCGGCCAGAGCGAGGCGGCCGATGGGGTGGAACACGCCCAGCCGAGCGCCGGGCTGAGCCACCCGGGCCATCTCTCGCAGCGTGCCCACGGGATCGGGCAGGTGGGGAAGCAGCCCCGCAGCCAGGATCCCGGCTACGCAGTTCTCCCGAACCGGGAGTGCACCAACGTCGCCCACTGCGCAAACTGAAATGGCCTGGCGCCCCAGCCGGGAGGCCTCGCAGAGCATGGCGGGGGTGGCGTCGATGCCCAGCACCGCGCCTTGGGGTCCGACTGCGGCCCGCATGGGGGCGAGCGCCCGTCCCGATCCGCAGCCGGCGTCGATGGCCACATCGCCGGGGGACAGCTTGAGCTGGGTCACCGCCCAATTGAACAAGACGTCGTCGTCGGGGTGGCGGTCCTCCCAGCCGGCGGCCCTAGAGGTGAAGAACTCCCGGGTTTGCACCAAGTCTCGTGACAGACCCATCAGCTCCTCAATTCAGGTGGTTTCCCAGAGGGAGATTCCATGAGATCAGACGGTACCGGGTAGTTGGCGGGCCGATGCGATGAGGGCTGACAGCTCCGCGGCGGTGGCGGGGCCGGCCAGCGAGGCGCACACCGCCCCCGAGCGATCGGCCAAAACCGCCAGGGGAACGGCGTCAACCGCGTAACGGCGGTGTAGCTCGCCATGGCGGCGGTACTCCACTTCTTGCACCGCAAGCGAGTCGTTGGCCAAGCCCTCAGCCTCCTTCACCACTGCGGCGCAGGTCGAGCAAGTCTTGGAAGTGAACACCGCCAACAGCCACTCGGCATTGGGCTGGGCGAAATCCCAGCGCTCCAGTCGGGTGGGCACCGAGTATGTCGGTGCAGTGGGGTTCGAAGGGCGGAAGCGACGATAGAGCCAGGCCACTGCCAGTGCCCCGACTATTACCCCCAGAGCGATCAGGGTGCGGGCCACGTCTCCGGGGTGTCGGGCTCCTCAAGGTCGGTCGAGGAGGCAACTGTGGTTGTGGCCGTGCCCTGCGTCCCCCCAGAGCTGCGAGACCCCAGAGCAGCTCCGATGATGTCTCGGGGATCTCCGATGGGGCCCTCGTCGCCCAGCTCCACCAGCCTGCCGACCTCCTCGCCGGAGATGGTCTCGTGCTCCAGCAGGGCCCGAGCCACCAGATCGAGGCCGTTGCGGTGTTTGGTCAAGACCTCTCGGCACCGGTTCTCCTGGGACCGCAAGATCTCAGCCACTTCCTCGTCGATGACTCGGGCCGTCTCGTCGCTGTACTCCCGGTTGGTCATCATCTCATCGCCCAAGAACACCTGTCCCGCGCTCCGCCAGGCCATCGGCCCGATGCGGTCGCTCATGCCCCACTCCCGCACCATGCGGCGGGCGAACTCGGTGGCGCCGGCCAGGTCGTCGGCTGCGCCGCTGGAAGCCACGCCGAACACCAGTTCCTCGGCGATGCGTCCGCCCATCCGCATGACCAGCATGTCGTCCAAGTAGTCGCGTCGCAGGGTGTGCCGGTCTTCCTCGGGAAGGGTCATGGTCACCCCCAGGGCCATGCCCCGGGGAATGATGGTCACTTTGTGCAGCGGGTCGGCCTTGGGCAGAACCGCGGCGCACACCGCATGGCCGGCCTCGTGATAGGCGGTGATCTGCCGCTCCTCCTCGGACATGACCATGGACTCGCGCCGCTGGCCCATCAACACCCGGTCGCGGGCGTTCTCGAAATGGATCATGCGGATCTGATCGGATTCGCTGCGCACCGCGAACAGCGCAGCCTCGTTCACCAGATTGGCGAGGTCGGCCCCGCTCATCCCCGGCGATCCCCGGGCGATCAGCGGGAGGTCTACATCGGCGGCGATCTTCTTCGACCGGACGTGGACGTTGAGGATCTGAAGCCGGTCGTCGGCCTCGGGCAGGGGGACCACCACCTGGCGGTCGAAGCGTCCGGGCCGCAGCAGCGCCGGGTCCAAGATGTCGGGCCGGTTGGTGGCCGCCATCATCACGATGCCCTCGGTGGCCTCAAAACCGTCCATCTCGGCCAGCATCTGGTTGAGGGTCTGCTCCCGCTCGTCGTGGCCTCCGCCAAGGCCAGCGCCCCGCTTGCGGCCGATGGAGTCGATCTCGTCGATGAAGATGATGGCTCGGCCCATCTTCCGGGCCGATTCGAACAGGTCCCGCACCCGGCTGGCGCCCACCCCGACGAACATCTCCATGAAGTCCGACCCGGTGACCGACAGGAACGGCACCCCGGCCTCGCCGGCCACCGCCCGGGCGATGAGCGTCTTGCCGGTGCCCGGCGGCCCCACCAGCAGCACTCCCTTGGGGATGCGGGCCCCGATCTGAGCGAACTTGTCGGGGTGTTTGAGGAAGTCGACCACCTCGACGATTTCCTTCTTCACCCCTTCGTAGCCGGCCACGTCTTCGAAGGACGTTTCGGGTCGCTCGGTGGTGTAGGTCTTGGCCTTGGACCGGCCGATGGACATGATCCCGCTCATCTGCCCCTGAGCCCGACGCTGGAACCACCAGAAGATCAAGAAGATCAGCGCCACCGGGATCAGAAGGGGCAGGATGCTGGCCCAGATGCTGCTGCGAGGGGTGTGGAACTCGAACGTGTCGATGTTCTTCAGCAGCACTTCCTCATTGGCGTCTCCCAGCGGGACGCTGCCGGTGGTGTGGAACTTGGAGACGGCCACCGTCTCCCCTTCGATCTTCACCGTCGCGCCCTCTTCCATCGTGCCCTTGATCTCGCCGGTGTTGTTGTTGTACTCCGCTTCCGCAACCTTGTCGTCCTTGGCCGCGTCCAAGAGCACGTCGAAGGAGATCTGCCTGCCGTTGTCGTCGCCGCGCCACACGTTGGACAACAGCAGCGCGGCCAACATGCCCAGCGCGATGAACCACACCCAGCGCGGCATCCGGCTTGGCGTGGGCTGCTGCTGGCCCGGGCCGCGCTCAGGGTCTCGTCGCTCAGGCGACGGGGGAGGCGGCGGCGGGGGAGAGGCCATTGCGCAATTCTACGAGGGCTCGGTGGCAAAGTCACCATTACGCTGCGGGCCGGTGGAGGCCGCGAAGCTGAGCAAAGAGCGAGAGATCCGGTGGGGTCTGCCCGATGTGTTCATCGGGGTTGTGGTCTCCTGGGTGGCCGCGGTGGTGGTTTTCTTGGTTGTTCTGGCCGCGGTTGGGTTGGACACCGGGGGGACCACTGGCACCGGGTCATACGTGGGGCGCTACGGGTTGAGCGACGCCATGAGCCAGGAGCGCAGCGACCCGGGGCTTCCCCTTTGGACCCTGCCGGTGGGCCAGATCGGACTGTGGGGCGGATTCGCATTGACAACCTTGGTGGCCGGCACGCTGCGAGGTACCGGGCTGCGGCGCGATTTCGGCCTGTCGATGAAGGCGTCGGATGTGCCCGTGGGGCTGCTGGTGGGTGTGTTCGCCCAGATCGCGGTGGTTTGGCTCATCTATGCGCCGTTCCAGCAGTTCTTCGACTTCGACGTGAGCGAGGCCGCCCGCGAGATCACCGACCGCGCCGCCACCGGTAGCGATATCGCTCTGGTGATGCTGGGAGTGGTGGTGGGGGCGCCCATCTTCGAGGAGCTCTTCTTCCGCGGTCTGGTGCTGCGTGCGTTCGAGCGCAAATGGGGGGCAGTGATAGGCGTGCTGGCCTCTTCGGCCCTGTTCGGAGCGGTTCACCTCCAACTCCTCCAGTTCCCCGCGCTCATGGCCTTCGGAATCATCGCGGCGGTGCTGGTGAAACGGTACAAGCGACTGGGGCCGGCCATCTGGGCCCACGTCGGCTTCAATCTGATCGCGGTGATCAACCTGATCTGGCTGGCTTGAGCCCGATTTCGCCTAACTTGAGACCGTGAGCACTGGGTTGGCAGCAAGATTTTGAGGGCCTGGATGCGATGAGCTCGCCGGGTGTTCTGATTGGGGCAGTCCAGCCCTACGCGTGGGGATCGCGGGAGGCACTGCCCCGGATCATGGGCGTTCCGCCCACTGGCGAGACCCAAGCAGAGCTTTGGTTGGGCGCCCATCCCCGGGCGCCGTCGATGCTGCGGCGCGACGGCGTGGACCGGCCCCTCAACGAGGTGATCTCCGATGACCCGGAGGGTGAACTTGGCGCGGAAACGGCCCGGTCATTCGGGGGAGAGCTGCCCTTTCTGCTCAAGATCCTGGCCGTAGACCAGCCCCTCTCGCTCCAGACCCACCCCACCCGCCAGCAGGCCCAAGCGGGGTTCGACTCAGAGGAAGACCAGGGCATCCCCGTCGACGCCGACCACCGCTCATATCGCGACCGCAACCACAAACCGGAGCTGATCTGTGCGCTCGAGCCGTTCACCGCCCTGTGCGGGTTCCGGTCGCCGGATTCCGCCGCCGCTCTATTCGACTCGCTGGAGGTTGCCGCTCTGGCCCCGGCAACTGACTGCCTGCAAGCAGGGGAGATCGCCCCAGCCCTTCGATGCCTGCTGGAGCACTCCCCACAATCCAGCGCAGACATCGCCCATCAGGTGGTGGCGGCTTGCGCTCAGCCCGGCCCGTTTCCCGATGAGAGGCAGTGGGCGGTGCGGATCGGGGAGCGGCATCCCGGAGACATCGGGGTGGCGGTGGCCCTGATGCTGAACCTGGTCCGCCTCAACCCCGGCCAGGCCCTCTTTCTGGAAGCAGGCAACCTGCACGTATACCTGCGCGGAGTAGCAGTGGAGGTCATGGCCAACAGCGACAACGTACTGAGGGGAGGTCTCACCGTGAAACACGTTGATGTTCCCGCGGTGCTCGATGTGGTGGATTGCCGCCCCATCGACGTGCCCGTGCAAAGCCCCGACGATCCGTGTTTCTCCTTCCAGGCGCCGGCACCCGACTTCGGGCTTGCCCGCGTCGAGTTGGACGGGGCGCGGCAGTTTCTTCCCACGGGGCCGGAAATCGTGCTCTGCGCATCGGGGCGTGCGAGCGTGGCGGGTCACGAGATCACCGGCGGCGGAGCAGTGTGGGTGCCGGCGGGGACCGGCGAGTATGACGTCGCCGGAGCCGGGCTGCTGTTCCGGGCGGCAACTGGATGATCGTGGTGGCTGCTTCAACTAGAGGCAGCGGTTGAGTAAGACTGTGGCCATGGCGCTGGATCCCCGACTGCTCGAGATTCTGGCCTGTCCTGACGACAAGGGGCCGCTGCTGTACCTTCCCGATGAGGACTCGCTGTACAACCCCCGCCTGCGCCGCCGCTATGCGGTGGAAGACGACATCCCCAACATGCTGATCGATGAGGCTGAGACGGTGGACGACTCCGAGCACGAGCGGCTGATGGCCAGGGCGGAATCGGAGTCCATTCCCTTCACCTTCACTCCGTGAGAGCTTCCTGGGGATCGGAGTAGGCGGTGAGCGAGCGAGTGGACACGCTGGGCATGTGGCCGGCGGTCAACCGGTTGCCCGAGCAGATGCTGGACGCGCTGGACCGGTGCAACGAGTTGGAGGGGCTGCCCGACCGGTCGGAAATTGCCAACGTGCTGGTGTTGGGCATGGGCCCGGGCGGGTTCGCCGGCGACCTGTTGGCCGTAACCGCGGGTCCGTTCATGCCCCTGCCCATCGTGGTAGTGAAGAGCTACCAACCCCCTTCGTATGTGGACGAGCAGACCCTGGTGTTCGCCCTTTCTGCCAGCGGCGACACCCCGGAGATCGTTCAGGCCGCCGCCCAGGCCGCCGGGGCTGGTGGACGTGTGGTGGCGGTGACAGGGGGAGGGCAGCTGGCCCAAATGGCCGCCGACTGGTCCGCTCCGCTGGTGGAAGTAGATCCGATGCTGTATCCACCCCGGGCCGGACTCAGCGTGCTCACCGTCGCCCCCATGATCATCCTCGAGAAGATGGGACTGTTCCCCGGCGCCTCCCAGTGGGTGCGCCACGCTGTGGATCAGATCCGCGGTCGAAGGGACACGGCCCGGGCACCGGCTGCGGCCCTGGCCCGCCATCTCGCGGGCACGGTGCCGCTGATCTACGGCGGAGGCGGACTGGGCTCGGTGGCCGCCCGGCACTGGAAGAACATGATCAACACCAGTGCCAAAGCGCCGGCGTTCAGCGCCGGGGTGCCCGATCTGCTGCACAACGAGATTGCCGGGTGGGGCCAGCACGGCGATCTGACCCGGCAGGTGTTCAGCATGGTGGTGCTGCGCCACGAACACGAGCATCCCGAGGTGATGCGAGGTTTCGACATCCTGATCGACCTGATGGACGAAGTGGTGGGCGACGTACACACCGTGGAGGCGGCTGGAGAGGGCCCGGTGGCCCAAATCTTCGATCTCATGTACCAAGGGTCGATGACCGCGCTGGAGATGGCCGCCGCGGTGGGCCTCGATCCCGGGCCGGTGCCGGCCATTATGACTGCTCGGCAGGTGTTGGCGGGCCGTCCCTGATGATCTCATTGTCTGAATGCCCGCAACCTGAAAGCGATAGTGGCAGAAAGCGCCACAAATAGAAAGCGATGGTGGAAGTGACCGTTGACCACGACTTCAAAGTGGCCGACCTGGCCCTAGCCGAGGCCGGCCGCAAGGAGATCCGCCTCGCCGAGCACGAGATGCCCGGCCTGATGGCGCTGAGAGCCCAGCATTTCGACCACCAGCCCCTGGCCGGGGCCCGCATTACCGGCTCGCTCCACATGACCGTGCAGACCGCCGTGCTGATCGAAACCCTCACTGCGCTGGGTGCCGAGGTGCGCTGGGCGTCGTGCAACATCTTCTCCACCCAGGATCCGGCCGCCGCCGCCGTGGCGGTGGGTGTCGATGGCACACCGGATGACCCCCAAGGGGTTCCGGTCTACGCCTGGAAGGGCGAGACCCTGGAGGAGTACTGGTGGTGTACCGAGAAGGTGCTGCGCTGGCCTGACGGCAGAGGGCCCAACCTTATATTGGACGACGGCGGCGACGCCACCCTGCTGGTGCACATGGGGGCCGACGCTGAGGCGGCCGGCAACGCCGGTGACCCCGATGAGGCCGATTCTGAGGATCTAGCCGAGATCCGCCGCCTGCTGGGCCGGACGCTGGCCGACGATCCTGGGATGTGGACCGCTATCGCCGGCGGCGTCCGCGGCGTATCAGAGGAGACCACCACCGGTGTCCACCGGCTCTACCGGATGAAAGCCGACGGCACGCTGCGCTTCCCCGCCATCGACGTCAACAATTCGGTGACCAAGCAGAAGTTCGACAACCTCTACGGCTGCCGGCATTCGCTGATCGACGGCATCAACCGGGGCACCGACATGATGATCGGCGGCAAGACGGCGGTGGTGTGCGGTTATGGCGACGTGGGCAAGGGCTGCGCCCAATCATTGCGGGGCCAGGGGGCCCGAGTGGTGGTCACCGAGGTGGATCCCATCTGCGCACTGCAAGCGGCCATGGAGGGCTTCGAGGTGCAGAGGCTTGAGGATGTCCTGGCCACCGCCGACCTGTTCATCACCGCCACCGGCTGCCGGGACGTGATCAGCGCCGAGCACCTGGGGCGGATGAAGCATCAGGCGGTGGTGGGCAACATCGGCCACTTCGACAACGAGATCGACATGGCCGGGCTCAACGCCCTGTCCGACGTGCAGCGCATCAATATCAAGCCCCAGGTGGACGAGTACGTCTTCCCCGACGGCCATTCGGTGATCATCTTGTCGGAGGGCAGGCTGCTGAACCTGGGCAATGCCACCGGCCACCCCAGCTTCGTGATGTCTTGCAGCTTCACCAACCAAGTGCTGGCCCAGATGGAGCTGCACGCCAACGCCGAGGCTTACGGCACCGACGTGACCACGCTGCCCAAGGAGCTGGACGAGATGGTGGCCCGGCTGCACCTCGACGCTCTCGGGGTGCGCCTCACCACGCTGACTCCTTCTCAGGCCGACTACATGGGGGTGTCGGCCGACGGGCCGTTCAAGGCCGACCACTACCGGTACTGATCCGTTTGGATTGAACGATGGCATCGCCTTTGCTGCAGGGTTCTCCCATTCCGCCCACCATCGAGTGGATGGGCGACCACATCCGGCTCATCGACCAACGGCAGCTGCCCGAGGAACTGGTGCTGGTGGACGTGGACACCGTCGAGCAGCTGTGCGAGCTGATATTCGAGTTGGCCATCCGGGGTGCGCCCGCACTGGGCGCGGCCGGAGCCATGGGGGTGGCGCTGGCCTCGGTTCAGGGCGGGAGCACCGACGCCGCCGCCCGAATGCTGAAGGCCACCCGGCCCACTGCGGTGAACCTGGCCTGGGGGGTTGATCGGGCCCTGGCCGCGGCCGATCCGGTGGCTGAGGCGGTGCGGATCGCTGCCGACGACGTGACCGTGAACCAGGCCATCGGGGAGCATGGCATGGCAGTCGTGGCCGACGGCGCCCGGGTGCTGACCCATTGCAACACCGGATCGCTGGCCTGTGTGGGGTGGGGGACCGCGCTGGGGGTCATCCGCTCGGCCCACGATGCGGGGCGTCAGCCGTCGGTGTGGGTGGACGAGACTCGGCCGGTATTGCAGGGCGCCCGGCTCACCGCCTGGGAGCTTCAGCGGCTCGGCATCCCGGCCACCCTGGTGGTGGATGCCATGGCCGGATCGCTGATGGCCGCCGGCGAGGTGGACTTGGCCATCGTGGGCGCCGACCGCATCGCGGCCAACGGCGATGTGGCCAACAAGATCGGCACTTATTCACTGGCGGTGCTGGCCCGGCACCACGGCGTGCCCTTCTATGTGGCCGCGCCCACGTCCACCATCGACCCGGCTACCACATCGGGCTCGGACATCGTGGTGGAGCAGCGACCAGGCGCCGAGGTGGTCGAAGTAGGCGGGGTGCGGCTCGCCCCCGAGGGGATGGCCGCCCAGAACTGGGCCTTCGACATCACTCCCGCCGAACTGGTCACCGGCTACATAACCGAAGAAGGCATCAGCGACAGCATCGAGTAATCACCGGCCAGGGGCCTGAATGGGCAGGAGAATGTGTCACTGATGGCTTTTAGGGTGCGGTCATGTTATTTCCACGCACGTGCGCTGGTTGCGGAGGGCCGGGGCCATCGCCGTGTCGGCGCTGCACGGCCGATATGCGAGCAGTGGGGGAGATGCCCCCGCCCGAACCGCTGGCCGGGCTGTGGGCGGCCTTCGTCTACGTGGGTGCAGGCCGGGAGCTTCTGGCTCGGCTCAAGTACCGCAACCAGCGGTCTTGCGTGAGGTGGCTGGCGTCAGCCATGGCTCAAGCCTTGCCGCCGGGTCTGGCGGTCGACTCGGTGACGTGGGCGCCGACGTCTTCCCAGCGACGCCGGCGGCGGGGTTTCGACCAGGCTGAGCTTTTGGCTCGAGCCTTGGGCCGAGAGACCGGGCTGTGTGTCGTTCCCCTGCTGAAGCGAGTCGACGCCGCAGGCCAGACCGGTCGAAGCCGCAGCCAGCGCTTTTGCACCCCTGTCTTTGCTCCCCACCGCCCCCCGCCAGCCTCGGTACTGCTGGTAGACGATGTGGTCACCTCCGGGGCCACGCTCCAGGCCGCGGCATCCACCCTGGTTTGGGCCGGTGCCGGACGGGTGGACGCGGTGGTGGCCGGCGCCACGCCGCTCCCCTACACGCCGTCTTCCGCACGAACGCCGCCCGGTGTGGTTACCATGAGAACCCACAACTCAACCCCAGCCGAAAGGGAGCCGCAATGGACGTGACCATCAGCAGCAGCGGGATTCAGGTGTCGCAGAGACTGGGGGAGACCACCCGAACGAAGGTGGGCAAGTTGAGCCGCTACTTATCGGGCATCGATCACGCCACGGTTCGGTTCAGCGAGGAGAAGAACCCCCGCATCGCCGAACCCGACATCTGCGAGGTCACCTTGGAGGGCCACGGCTATCACATCCGCAGCCGGGTCAACGGTCCCACCCCGTTCGCGGCCCTAGATCGGGCCATCGCCAAGCTGGAGCGCCAGTTGCGCCGCACCAAGACCCGCCGGGTGGATCGCCAGCACCACTCCCGGGAACGCCGGGCCAGCTGAGTTCCACACATCTGGCGAGCGGAGTTCCGGCCCGCTCTCGGAGGTAGTCCGCCAACACGTTTCTAGCTGGCTCCGTTGACTAAATCGCGCCAGCACAACAGTAGAGTGGGCCTGGCATGAGCGTGTTTCAGAAGGTCCTGAACACTGGTGAGGGCAAGAAGATCAAGGCACTGGAGAGCCTGGTGCCCGACATCAACGCGCTCGAACCCGAGGTCAAAGCGCTGTCCGACGATGCGCTGCGAGGCCGTACCGGGGAGTTCCGCCAGCGCTTGGAGAACGGCGAGGATCTTCACGACTTGCTCATAGAGGCCTTTGCCGTGGTGCGGGAGGCGGCTTGGCGGGTTATCGGCCAGCGCCATTACGACGTGCAGCTGATGGGGGGCGCGGCCCTTCACTTCGGCTGGGCGGCCGAGATGCGCACCGGTGAGGGCAAGACCCTGGTATCCACGCTGCCGGTGTACCTGAACGGCCTGGCCGGCAAGGGCGTACACGTGGTGACGGTGAACGACTACCTGGCCGCTCGCGACGCCGACTGGATGGGGGCCATCCACCGGTGGCTGGGCCTTTCCGTCGGGCTGGTGGTTCCCGGCGAGCGGGGCTCTGAGTTCAAGCGCGAGCAGTACGACTGCGACATCACCTACGGCACCAACAACGAGATGGGCTTCGACTATCTGCGGGACAACATGGCCATGTCGGCCGACCGCCGGGTGCAGCGGGGCCACAACTACTGCATCGTGGATGAGATCGACTCCATCCTCATCGACGAGGCCCGCACCCCCCTCATCATCAGCGGGCGCCTGGCCGATGCCGCCAAGACGTATTACAAGTTCGCCAGCGTGGTGCGGGGCCTGCGGCGCGATGTCCACTACGACGTGGACGAGGAGAAGCGCATCGTGGCCCCCACCGAGGAGGGTGTGCATGCGGTGGAGCGGGCTCTGGGGGTGGAGAACCTCTACGACTCGGTCAGCGCCAACCTGGTCCATCAGCTCCAGGCCGCGCTGCGGGCCAAGGAGCTGTACCACCGGGACAAGGACTACATCATCCAGCGGGGCGAGGTGAAGATCGTCGACGAGTTCACCGGGCGGGTTCTCGACGGCCGCCGCTGGTCGGAGGGTCTGCACCAGGCGGTGGAGGCCAAAGAAGGGGTGAAGATCAAAGAGGAGAACCAGACGCTGGCCACCATCACCCTCCAGAACTATTTCCGGCTCTACGACAAGCTGGCCGGCATGACCGGTACCGCGGTGAGCGAGGCCAACGAGCTGTTCGGCACCTACGGCCTGCACGTGGTGCCGATTCCTACCAACCTGCCGGTGGTCCGGGCCGACCAGGGCGACCTGATCTACAAGACCGAGGACGGCAAGTTCAACGCCCTGGTTGAAGATCTGGTGGAGCGCTATGAGCGGGGCCAGCCGGTGCTGGTGGGCACCGTCTCGGTGGAGAACTCCGAGAAGCTGTCTGAGGTGATGAACAAGCGGGGCATTCCCCACGAGGTTCTCAACGCCAAGCAGCACTTCCGGGAGGCTGAGATCGTGGCCCAGGCGGGCCGGCTGCACGCCATCACCGTGGCCACCAACATGGCCGGACGAGGGGTGGACATCGTGCTGGGGGGCAACCCCGAGGCAATGGCTCGCCGGGATGTGGCTGCCGAGGGGCTGGACCCCGCCAGCCCCGAGGGCCAGACCCGGGCCGCCGAACTGCTGGAGAAGCACGAGGCCGAATGCGGGGCTGAGGGCGAGAAGGTGCGGGAGCTGGGCGGCCTCTACGTGCTGGGCACCGAGCGCCACGACAGCCGCCGCATCGACAACCAGCTCCGGGGCCGCTCCGGCCGCCAGGGCGATCCCGGTGAGAGCCGGTTCTACCTGTCGTTGGAAGACGAGCTCATGCGGATCTTCGCCACCGGGGCCATGAACTGGGTAATGGACAAGGCTCTGCCCGAGGATGTGCCCATCGAGGCCAAGATGGTCACCAAGGCCATCGAGCGGGCCCAGGGCACGGTGGAGCAGAAGAACGCCGAGGCCCGCAAGAACGTGCTCAAGTACGACGAGGTGCTCAACGAGCAGCGCAAGGTGATCTACAAGCGGCGAGCCCAGATCCTGTCGGGCAGCGACTTGCGGGCCGAGGCCCTCGAGCACTTGGGCGAGGCGGTCGATGCAGTGATCACCGGGCATTGCACGTCTGAAGACCCTGAAGACTGGGATCTCGAGCAGTTGGAGACCGAGATCCGAGTGCTGTGGCCCACCCAGATGGGGCCCGACCAGATGGGCGAGGCCGCATCCACCGATGAGCTGTACGACCTGCTGGTTGAGGAGGCGGTGACCCACTACGAGCAGCGGGAGGAGCTGGTCGGCGTCGAGGCCATGCGGGAGGTGGAGCGCCAGATCATGCTGCGCATCATCGACCAGCGCTGGCGCGAGCACCTCTACGAGATGGACTACCTCAAAGAGGGCATCAACCTGCGGGCCCTCGGCCAGAAGAATCCCCTGACTGAGTGGCAGCGGGAGGGGTTTGAGATGTTCGGCCAGATGATGGCCGGTGTTGCCCGTGACTTCGTCACCTACATCATGCATGTGGAGATCAACGTGGATGCCCCGGCGCAGGCCGACGACGCCGGCACCAGCAACATCACCGAATCGGGTCCGGCCGACCCGTCCACCCAGCCGTCTTTGGCCCGGGCCGGCGCCCAAGCCGCCTTGGCCAGCACTGCGGCTGGTCCTGAGGTGGTGCAGGAGTCGGCGCCCAGGTCGAAGCAACCCGTGGTGAAGTCGGATTTGGAGAAGACCCCTCGCAACGCCCCCTGTCCGTGCGGATCAGGCCGCAAGTTCAAGCAGTGCTGCGGGCGCTGACTGCTGAACCCCGGGATTCCCCGTGCCTGACTTCACCGGCGACCTCGCCCTGCTCCGATCCAAACTGGACGAGGCCCGGCGCTATCTGCATATCGACGATCTGATCGCCCGCCGCCCCAAGCTGGAGAAGGCCGCTTCTGCCCCCGGTCTGTGGGACGACCCCGACCAGGCCCGCAAGGTGACTAGGGAGTTGTCCGAGCTGGTGGAGGACTTGGAACTGTTCGCCGGGTTGGAGGCTGCGTTGGACGACGCCGACACCTTGCATGAGCTGGCCAATGAGGAAGATGACGAGTCGCAAGCCCCGGAGATCGCCCAGATGCTGGAGTCCTTGATGGCCAAGGTGGACGATTTGGAGCTGCGGTCGCTCTTGGGCGGTGAGCACGACGACTCCGATGCCGTGTGCGAGCTTCACAGCGGCGCGGGAGGCACCGATGCACAGGACTGGGCCGAGATGCTGCTGGGCATGTACCAGGGATGGGCTGAGCGCCGCGGCTTCGAGTTCAAGGTGGACTCCGTGTCAGAGGGCCAGGGCGCGGGCATCTCCTCGGCTGACTTCACCATCTCCGGACGCAACGCCTACGGCCTGCTCCAGTCGGAGCGGGGGGTGCACCGGCTGGTGCGGATCTCGCCGTTCGACTCCGACGCCCGCCGCCACACCGCGTTCGCCCAGTTCAAGGTGGTCCCGTTCTTCGACGAGGTCTCCGACGAGGTGGAGATCGAGGACAAGGACCTGCGGATCGACACCTTCCGGTCGTCGGGAGCGGGCGGCCAGCACGTGAACGTGACCGACTCGGCAGTGCGCATCACCCACTTGCCCACCGGCGTCGTGGTGTCGTGCCAGAACGAGCGCAGCCAGCACCAGAACAAAGATCGGGCCATGCAGATCCTGGCCGCCCGCCTGGCCGACTTGAAGCGGGCCGAGCGGGAGGCCGAGATCGCCGGGCTGGCCGGCGACTACCAGAAGGCCGAATGGGGGAGCCAGATCCGCTCGTACGTGCTGCACCCGTACCAGCAGGTCAAGGACGACCGCACCGGCGTGACCATCGGCAACGTGGAAGCAGTGCTGGCCGGCGACCTCGACGAGATGATCGAGGCCTACCTGCGATGGAGGCGGATGTCCTGAGTTTTGCCAGGTTCGACCCAGAATTGGGGGGAAGGGTGCGCGAGTGGAGCCTGGTGCCGGTGGTAGCGTTGGTCGAGCTTTCCAGGCCGCCGAAGGGGGGTGCGAGCCCGGTTCGCAGTTCGGAGTTCACATCGCATGATCAGAATGGAGAACGTCACCAAGGTGTACAAGGGCGAGGTGCTCGCCCTTCAGAACGCCTCCTGTGAAGTGCAGCGGGGGGAGTTCGTCTTCTTGGTGGGTCCGTCGGGCTCGGGCAAGTCCACGTTCATGCGCCTGCTCAACAAAGAGGAGAAGCCCGACCGGGGCCGGGTGTTTGTCGCCGGGAGGGACATCGGCAAGCTGCCGAGTTGGAAGGTGCCCTTTTTGCGCCGCAACATCGGCTGCGTTTTCCAAGACTTCAAGCTTCTGCCCAACAAGACCGTGGTTCAGAACGTGGCCTTCGCGCTGGAGGTGATCGGCAGCCCCCGAAGCGTGATCAAGTCCAAGGTGCCGGCCATCTTGGAACTGGTGGGCCTGTCCAAGAAGATGCACAACTATCCCGACGAGCTGTCGGGAGGGGAGCAGCAGCGGGTGTCCATCGCCCGGGCCTTTGTCAACCGTCCGCTGATCCTGTTGGCCGATGAGCCCACCGGAAACCTCGACCCCAACACCTCGCTGGGCATCATGACGCTGCTGGACCGCATCAATCGCACCGGCACCACGGTGGTGATGGCCACCCATGACCGCAGCATTGTCGACAAGATGCGCCGCCGGGTTGTGGAGTTGGACCGGGGCCAGATCGTCCGGGATCAGTCCCGGGGCGTGTACGAATAGCCGATGGGCTTTCGCGGGCTCGGTGAGGCCGGTCGTTTGGCGGGCGCGAGCCGATGAACCTCAAGTTGGACTATGTCCTGCGGGAGACGGCCAGCAACTTCCGCCGCAACATCACCCTCACACTGGCCACCATCATCACCGTCACCATCTCGCTGACGCTGCTGGGCGCGGCACTGCTGTTCGGCGACGCCGTGGACAACGCCACTGTCCGCTGGAAGGACGGTGTGGAGTTCATTGTCTTCACCGAACCAGAGATCAGCCCGGAGTTGGAGGCCGACATCCGCCGCCATCTCGAGGATTCCCCCGAGGTCAGCGGTTTCACCTATATCGACAAGGACGAGGCCTACGCCGAAGTGCAGGACCTCTTGGGCGATTCGCCTGAGCTGGTAGAGGTGATCACGCCGGAGCGGCTGCCTGCCTCGTTCCGGGTCAAGCCCAGCGACACTCTGCCGGAGCGGGTTGACGAGTTGGCCGCGGCATTCCGCGCCCAGCCCGGAGTGGCCAGGGTGGTCACCGCCAGCGAGACGATCCGGGCCATCGAGGACCTGTCCAGCGGGTTGCGCCAGCGAGTGATCATCATCGCCATCGTCCTGTTGGTGGCCGCTGCCGTGCTGATCTTGAACACGATCCGTATGGCGCTGTTCTCCCGTCGACGGGATATCGAGGTGATGAAGCTGGTCGGCGCCACCAACTGGTTCATCCGGGTGCCATTCATGTTCGAGGGGCTCGTCCAAGGCCTCATCGGCGGGGTGATTGCCTTTCCGCTCATCTGGCTCACCAACAACTTCTTCAGCGTGATCAACGACGACGTCACCCTGGAGCTGCTGCGGGGCTTCACCGTCGATCCCTCCCGGGTCTGGACGCTGGGGTTCCAGATGGTGGGGTTGGGCGCCATCGTGGGGACGGTGGGCTCAGGCATCGCGGTCACCCGCTTCCTGGACACCTGAGCGGCTGCCCTCGCCACCTTTGCGCTTCCTGGACACCTGAGCGACAGCGTTTTCTCAGCGCGTAGTAGGTTCGCGGCAGATGGCCTCGGCGGCAGTGGCCGATGGCCGGGCGAAAGGAGCAGCAGATGGCCCAGCAGGTTCGAGCCGTTATCGCCAAGGCCAAAGGCGAGCCGGTCAGCATCGAGACCATCGAGGTGCCCGATCCCGGGCCGGGCGAGGCCCTGGTGGCCGTGCAGGCCTGCGGTGTGTGCCACACCGATCTGCACTATCGGGAAGGGGCCATCAACGACGAGTTTCCGTTTCTGTTGGGCCATGAGGCAGCCGGAGTAGTGGAGGCAGTGGGCAGCGACGTAACCGGCGTGGCCCCGGGCGACTTCGTGATCCTGAACTGGCGGGCAGTGTGCGGCAACTGCCGGGCATGCCTGCGGGGCCGTCCGTGGTACTGCTTCGCCACCCACAACGCCACCCAGAAGATGACGCTGGACGGCCAGGAGCTGTCACCGGCGCTGGGCATCGGCGCTTTCGCCGAAAAGACGCTGGTTGCGGCGGGCCAAGCCACCAAGGTCAACCCCGAGGCCAGTCCCGAGGTGGCTGGTCTGATCGGCTGCGGAGTCATGGCCGGGCTGGGGGCGGCCATGAACACCGGCGGAGTCGGCCGAGGCGACTCGGTGGCCGTTTTCGGCTGCGGCGGGGTCGGAGATGCCGCCATCGAGGGATCTCGCCTGGCTGGTGCCCACACCATCATCGGGGTGGACATCGACGACACCAAACTGGAGTGGGCAAAGGAGTTCGGCGCCACCCACACCGTCAACTCCAGCCGGGAGGATCCGGTGGAGAGGATCCGGGAACTCACTGGGGGCCACGGCGTGGACGTGGCCATCGAGGCCATCGGTTTGCCCCAGACCTACGAGCAGGCCTTCTACGCCCGGGACCTGGCCGGGGTCGTGGTGCTGGTGGGGGTGCCCAATCCAGAGATGAAGATCGAGCTGCCCATGATCGAGATATTTGGACGAGGGGGTGTCCTCAAGTCGTCGTGGTACGGCGACTGCCTGCCGTCGCGGGACTTCCCCATGCTGATCGATCTCTATCTCCAGGGACGGCTGAACCTGGAGCGGTTCGTGTCGGAGACCATCTCGCTGGAGGACGTTGAGGAGGCGTTTCACGCCATGGAGCGGGGAGAAGTGCTCCGGTCGGTGGTAGTGGTCTGAGGCCTTTCGCGCCGTGTGGCGCGGAATTGTGCATTGACCCCGGGGAGGGTCGGTCGCTACCCTTTTCTGTTGCGGGTGGGGCTAATGGGGCCAATGAGGCTTGAGTAGGCCGTCGCGTCTGCTCTTGACGGAGGCATCCGATATGCCTGAACTAAACCTGACGACGGTCGTTACCTCGATCATCGTCATACTGCTACTGGCACTGCCCTTTGTCGCCGCCCGGCTACCGCATTCCCGCCGGACTGTGTCTGGCGACCTCGAGTCGTACAGTCCTGCGACCCGTGATCTTGAGAGGTCAGGTCCCGGTCCGGGATTCACCTACGCTCTGGTGCCCCCTGGGGGCCATCCTGAAGATGAGGATGGCGGTGAGAAGGGCTCGTGGCAGTGGTGCTTGGCCTTCATACCGGAAGAGACATCCGAGGGCGGCTCCGAGCTGCCGCCGTGGTGGGCGCCGGCACCCCCATGGAGTGCGGCTGCCGAGCACGACGGCGACTTCACCCGCGACGCTGATGTCCTGCAAGCGGTGTTCGACGAGACCAGCACCTATCCCGCAGCGAGGTCTAGCGGCGTCTAGGGCGTTCCCTGCCCCGAAGATGGGGCAGTTGGAGCATCATTGGGTATGGCCGAAGATCGGCACCGAGATCGGCGGCTGGCCATGGTGCGTCGCCAGATTGAGGGCCGCGGGGTTCGCGACCTCCGGGTTCTGGCCGCCATGAGGTCGGTGCCCCGCCATCGGTTCGTGTCCCGAACGCTGGCGGGCGATGCCTACAAGGACCACCCATTGCCCATCTCGGCTGGCCAGACCATCTCGCAGCCCTACATCGTCGCCCTGATGGCCGAGGCCGCGGCCATTGAGCCGGAACACCGGGTGCTGGAAGTGGGAACCGGCTCGGGCTACGGGGCTGCGGTGCTGGCCGAGTTGGGCGCTTCGGTAGTCACGGTGGAGCGCCACCGGAAGCTGGCCGACGCCGCGGCCAAGGTCTTGGACAACCTGGGATATGCCAACGCCACGGTGGTATGTGGCGACGGCTCACAGGGCCATCCGCCGGGTGCACCCTATGACGCAGTGGTGGTCACCGCAGCAGCCCCCAGCATCCCGCAGCAATTGATTGATCAGCTGGCCGACGGCGGACGGCTGGTCATCCCCGTCGGGCCGCCCTCCTTCACCCAGAACCTGACCCTCGTCACCCGAGCAGGGGACGAGACCACCTCCAGGCGGTTCTGCCCCGTGAGATTCGTTCCCCTCGTCGAAGAGCCCTGAGCGGGGTCTCGCTCAGCCCCTTTACCCCAGCGGCCATTGGCTCAGCTTGGTGTAGCGCGCGCCATCGGAGTGGAGCTGGCTGGACACCAGCCAAAGTCCTGTGGCTTTGAATTGGGCGTCGAAAGGCTGGCTGACCACTGCACCGTGCAATCGCCTTCGGGTCCGAGCCAACGTGAGGTGTCCGGTGAATTTCCGGCGGTCGGGTGCTTGTCCAATGGTCTCGGTCCGGGCTCGCACCTTGGCGGCCAACTCGTCTAGCCCATCTGCGGGCAGCGCCAGCACCCGCCCCCCCAGCCACCGGCTAGCCGGCCCGAGCAGCACGGTGGACGCCGCCCCCCGAAATTCCCGCAAGCTGTCCTCCACATCGCCTTGCTCCGCCTCCCCGAAAAACCTCAGCGTGATGTGCCACTGCTCCCGGTTCGTCCACCGCAACCCCTCCACCTCCGGCCGCTCCAACTCGCCCAGCTGCTCAATGACATCCACCGGCGGAAATACAGCCAAGAACAACCGGGCCATCCCGATAGCTTCGCAGGCTATGGGTGAATCAGAACTAGATGGCCAAGCAGGGGCACCGTCGGACCGGGTCAGGGTGCGCCGGGGGGCTGGTCGAGCCCGGTATGGCATGGAAGAGGTACTGGGCATACTCGATGTCGGATTGATCGCCCATGTGGGGGTGTCTACCCCCGAGGGGCCGCTGGTGTTGCCTATGGCCTATGGGCATGACGGCGAATGCCTTTTTCTCCACGGTGCGGTGGCCAACCACCTGCTCGGCACCGGGGCCGGTCAGGAGATCTGCGTCACCATCACCTGTTTGGACGGGTTGGTGATGGCTCGGACGCCCTTTCACAACTCAATGAACTACCGCTCGGCGGTGATCAGGGGAAAGGCCCGGCGTATTGACGAAGACGAGCGCAAGGGTTACGCCCTCAAACTGGTGACCGACCATGTGGTTGAGAACTGGGACAGCGGTCGGCCTCCGTCCTCGTCAGACCTGCGCAAGACACTGGTGCTGGAGGTGCCGCTGACCGAGGCGTCGGCCAAAGCCCGCAGTGGCGACCCCGTCGACGAGCCCGAGGACGTTGCCGGCCCGTGGTGGGCAGGCCTGGTGCCCATTGCCACCCGTTTCGAATCTCCAAAGCCGGCCGCTGACTTCGTCGGCGAGTCCGATCCACCGGCCGCCATCGCCGCACTGTCAGGCCTCACCCCCGATGAACGTCTGAGGCTTGCTTGAAGACGTAGGCCAGCTATGTCGTTGGGCCTACTTGGACGGTGTAGCCCGCTCCGTCGGCGGTGCGGCCGGTGATCTGAACTCGGATCTTGCCGATCACGAGTTCTTCGCCGACGCCGTAGACGTGGCTGACACTGCCGCTTAGAACGCCTCCGTATGAGAGCGTGTGGCTTGCCATTCGCGCTGGTCGCCCCGGGCTGACGTATGCGTCTTGCAGTCGGCCGATACCGAAACATGTTTCTGCAAAGGGTCTTTCCCAGGGAATCTCTTCGCACCATTCACTCTGGTCGACGAAGTAGGCCTCTACTCCTTCGACGGGGATATCGCTGTCAAAGCCCGTCTTCTCCCTAGCGCCCAAGGTGTAGAAGACACCTCTCGTCTCGGTGGGAAGCACCAGCATCTGGGTTCCTGGGCTTCCCAATGGATAGAGCTCATACTGGGTGGTGGGCTGGGGCGAGCCGGAGTTGACCGACACGGGGTGTATCGCAAGTTCACTGAGCGGGATCCATCCGGTTGCATACCTGTTGATGGCCGGAGTTCCGAAGTTGATGGTCTGCCCATTGCCCATGAAGTCCATGAGGTTGGTGCCGAAGTACCTGTCTGGCCTGTCATAGCTGTGAGGCATGAACAGGGTGTGGCCCATCTCGTGAATCAACACGAAGCCGTTGGGGTTCGGTGGGATTTGGCCGGGAACCGAGGTAACAGGCACAGCGCCGAGCACCACCTCTCGTTTGTTTTCCGGCCAGTGGGGAGGACACGGGTCGGGAATGAACCCTTGCCCCTGCGGCTTGAAGCACCTGCCCGGCTCACCCCACCCTCGGCGGCAGCCCACCTCGTTGTTGCAGTCGACAAGTGGGATGTCGATCACAATGACCGCGCCGTCCATGTTGGGAGGCGAAGCAGCATTGCGAACCTTGGTCAAGCAGTCTGACTCGTCGTCAGCCTCAATGGTCCTTCCTACGATGAACTCGGGCACATAGGCGCCACCAGACAGCCATGTGAAGTAGGGCTGAGCCCAATTCTCCAAGCGATCAGTCACCTCTTGAGTCGGGATCTCCCACTCGCCTGCCGGGGTATCGCAGGACCACACGGCCCAGGAATCCGTTCCCGAGCCATAGGCGCGAACGATGTCGGCGAATGCGATCAGCCTGGCCGGGTCATCGCCGTACACCAATTCTTCCCACGGCGACAGCACTTCAGGTGTTGTGTCCACCGTGGGCGTGCTCTCGACAGGGGGCTCGTCGGTGGGAGTGCTGTCGGCTTGTTTCTCCGCGGGCTTCCCGTCGACGCAGCCGCCTGGCACGATCTGGGTGTCGACGTTGAAGAGGCAGCGATAGGTGTTCAGCAGTGATTCCTGGTTGGTGATCAAGTTGTCTCGAGCGTCCACCTCGCTTTGTGTAGGCGTTCCCGCGAAATCATCCGGCCGGGGGACATCGTCGGCGGGCTTGCCGTCGATGCAGCCGCCTGGCACGACTTGGATGTCGACGTTGAAGAGGCAGCGATAGGTGTTCAGCAGTGATTCCTGGTTGAAAATGAGATTGTCGCGCTCGGTAATTTGGCGCTGGAGGGGGTCGTGGGCGTGCAGGTTGTGCGCACTAGCCACCGCATTCACCAAGGTCGGTGACAGTGCGACTACCACAAACGCGGCGACGAACTTCCAAATCCGGTGGTCAACCCTCATGCGGAGCGAGGTTAGGCAAACCCTGCAATCCCTACCAAGGAGGGCCTTAGGAGAGTAGCGTGGGCCGGTGCTGCGGTTGAGCGACGAGGTCTTCTCGGAGGTCATCGCCCATGCGTTGGCGGGGCTGCCCAATGAGGCTTGTGGACTCTTGGCGGCTCCGGCGGGGGGAGAGGTGGCCAATCGGTTCTTTCCGGTGCGCAATGCGGCGGAGTCCAGCCAGATCTACCGGCTGGATGATGCCGAATATCTCCAGGTCGAGCGAACCGCAGATGACGAGGGGCTGACGCTGGTGGCGGTGATGCACTCTCACACCCACACCACCGCCTATCCGTCGCCTACTGATGTGCGCGATGCCTCGGCCTTCGACCCCTTTGGAGCACTGCTCTATGTGATCGTGTCATTGAAGGATCCCGAACCCGCGCTGCGCTGCTACCGGATTCTCGACGGAGAGATAACCGAAGAACCGGTAGCCGTCGGGGGGTAGGCATCCGGGTAATCTGAGGCCCGTGGCCGCGCACAAATCGGTGATCGATCTGATCGGGAACACCCCCATGGTCGACGTCAGTGTGCTGTCGCCAAACCCATCAGTGGCCATCCACGTCAAGCTTGAGGGGGTAAACCCGGCAGGGTCGGTCAAAGACCGGGTGGCGCGCGAGATGATCCTCGAGGCTGAGGCCGACGGCACGCTGGAACCGGGCCGCACCATCATCGAGCCGTCGTCGGGGAACACCGGGATCGCCCTGGCCATGATCGCTCGGCTCCGGGGCTATCCCATCAAAATCGTCATGCCCGAGAACGTCTCGGCCGAGCGCCGTCAGTTGCTGGAGGTGTTCGGGGCCGAGATCATCTGGTCGCCGGGGGCCGAGGGATCCAACGGGGCCGTCCGCATGGCCCAGAGGCTGGCCGATGACAACCCGGATTGGGCGTTCCTCTACCAGTACGGCAACGAGGCCAACCCACGGGCCCACTACAACACCACCGGGCCGGAGATCTACGCCGACTGCCCCGAGATCACCCACTTCGTATCGGGACTGGGCACCAGTGGCACATTGATGGGGGTGGGTGCCTATCTCAAGGAGCGCAAACCCTCGGTGCAGGTGCTGGCGGTGGAGCCCCCCGCGGGGGAGATGGTGGACGGCCTGCGCAGCTTGGACGACGGGTTCATCCCCCCGGTCTATGAGAAATGGGGCGGCGACCAGCTCTTGGACGGCAAGCGCATCGTGAGACCCCGGGAGTCGATCGAGTGGACCCGGCGGTTGGCTGAGGAGGCCGGCATCTTCGCCGGGATCTCCACCGGAGCAGCACTGGCCGGGGCCGCCCGAGTGGCCGAGCGAACTGACGAGGGCGCGGTGGTCGTGGTTTCGGCCGACGGCGGCTGGAAGTACCTGTCCACCGGGGCATGGACCGACCCGATTGACCAGGTCACCGCTCGAGCCGAGTCGATCATCTATTTCTGAACTCCAAGTGAAAAAATCCCCACTTGGACGGGTTTTGTGGTCCTTGATGTGCTATAAGCACCCCGCGCTGCTAGGATTCCCATACCCAAACCACACCACCACGCTGGAGCACTGCTCCAGCCGAACGGCCTCGACTCATCCCGCCAGAGTCGAGGCCGTTCCTCTTTGGGCTCTTGTATCGTGCCCCCAATGATGGAAGTTGGCGGGGGTGTCAGGAGTTGAAGGGTGTCGAATGAGAGCAGGTCAACGATGAGAAGCGACGGCCGGGCGGCGGACGAGCTGCGACCTATCACCTTTGAGCGGGATTTCACCGAGATGGCCGACGGCTCGGTGCTGGTCTCGTTCGGCCGCACCCGGGTGCTGTGTACTGCTTCGGTCGACCCCGATGTGCCCCGGTGGATGAGGGGTCGGGGAACCGGCTGGGTCACCGCCGAATATTCCATGCTCCCCGGCTCGTCGCCGGAACGGGTCAATCGGGAAGCGGCCCGGGGCCGCCAGTCGGGCCGCACCCAGGAGATACAGCGGTTGATCGGCCGCTCGCTGCGGGCGGTGACCGATGCCGCCAAGCTCGGCGAGCGCCAGGTGATCTGCGACTGCGACGTGCTCCAGGCCGACGGCGGCACCAGAACCGCCGCCATCAGTGGCGCCTACGTCGCTCTGCACGATGCCTTCACTCGGTTGGTGGTCGCAGGCCATATCGAACAGCACCCGATGATCGAGGCGTGCGCCGCGGTGTCCGTCGGGATCATCGACGGAACACCGTCGCTCGATCTGCCCTATGAGGAGGACGTGTCCGCCGAAGTGGACATGAACGTGGTGATGACCGAGTCGGGCCGCTTCGTGGAAGTGCAGGGCACCGCCGAGGGCCAGCCGTTCGGCCGGGACCGTCTGGATGCGCTGCTGGACTTGGCCACTGCGGGGATAGAGCAGATCATCAAGCGGCAAAACGAGTTGCTGGCCGACCCGCCCCCATCTCATTGAGCCCTCCGCCAGACAGTCCGCCGCGTTTGGTGGCGGCAACCGCCAACCCCCACAAGCTGACTGAGATCGAGGCCATCTTGGGATCGGCGGTGGAACTCCTGCCTCGGCCCGCCGATCTGGGCGAAGTGATCGAGGACGGCGACACCCTGGAGGCCAACGCCCGGCTGAAGGCTGCCGCGGTGTGCGCGCACACCGGACAGGCCGCAGTCGCCGACGACACTGGCCTGGAGGTGGACGCACTGGCAGGAGCGCCGGGAGTGCGGTCGGCCCGATTTGCCGGGGAGCACGCGAATGACGCCGACAACCGGGCACGTCTGCTGGACGAGCTCGAGGGGGCAGCCGACCGGTCGGCCTGCTTCCGCACGGTGGCAGTGGTGGTGTTCCCCGACGGTCGTGAGCTGCTGGCCGAGGGCATGATGTCGGGAGTCATCGCCGCCGCGCCTCGTGGAGACGGGGGCTTCGGCTACGACCCGGTGTTCGTCCCCGACGGGGGAGATGGGCGCACGTTCGCCGAGATGTCGGCCGACGAGAAGAACGCAATCTCCCACCGGGGCCGGGCTTTTCGGTCTTTGGCCGTCCAGTTGGGCCTGTAGCCTGACCCCATCGAGCTACGCGCCAGTGGCGGAATTTGGCAGACGCGCAGGGTTTAGGTCCCTGTGGGCGCAAGCCCGTGTGGGTTCAAATCCCACCTGGCGCACAATGTGAATTTGCGGGACACCGGAACGTTGGAAACGTGCGCGGTGCGGAGCGGGGCCGTTGTCCTGAAACAACATTTCGAAAGTCTCCAACTCGGGGGTATGGTGGTGCTGATGGCCATTCAGCACGTCGTTGGGCAGCGGTTGCCGCTGCTGCAAACAGGCGCAATGGAGCGCGCGACGCAGCCGCGCCTTGATGCTGAGGTCCAGCAAGTGTTCGCCAGCCTTGGTGAGGAATACCACGAGCTGTGCGAGCGACTCTTTGCCGACGATCCTGAGTTCGGCCTCCGCTTTTCCGAGGACCTAGCTCCCCGCTAGGCCCCCGGCTTCTCTGCTGCCCTCGCCCGGTCGCCGCCTTTGGGCCGGTCATTGTGCTGATCGTCGACGACCATGTTGCGCGGAGCCTTCTCGGCGGCTCACACAACCGTGACTGGCGCGATGAAATCCCCGTCCTGCCCTGGACGCTCCACGTTCGCTTGCTGAGGGCCTTGCTTGACAGCCGAAGTTTCGGTCGTTTGAGCCGAACAGCTCAGAGCACCACTCTTGAGGCCGCGCTCTCTCCGCCTTCCGATGTATTGCAGATTCTCGACCCGCGTCCCTTCACCACCCATATCGCACAATTGAAAGCAACGCACAGGATCAGCATTGCCGCCGCAGAACTTCTTGCCGCCGCCATTGCTACCGGTGCATCCCTCCATGTTGCCGAAGGCAACGTCGGCCGATCCTGGGGGGAGATCCTCTCCGGCACGAATGTCAGCCTCTACATCTACGAGAGAGGCGGGCTGTAGGCAGATTCCTATTCCTATGGATGGCCCCATATGTCCGTTGCATCGGATCTGAACAGACGAGCGATCCCCTCTCCGAAGCCGTACGCACTCAGCAAATCACTTGCTTTGGCATCCCACCTCGAATCACCCTCATGGCGTGCGCACACCCAATGACGTGCTCTCTGCCATGTTGAAGATGTTCGAAACCGGCGACGTCGACAATGCTGCCGATGTCATCGCAAGCAGCTATCTCGATCATCAAGGGCTCGGCGGCGAGCCACTGCAAGGCCCAAAAGGCTTCGCTCAGGTCGTCGACGCTGCAAGGAAGGCGTTCCCCGATCTCCAAATCGCAGTCCTCGGCCAAGTCAGCGACGAATACAACATTGCAGCAGTGCTCAAATGGACTTACTCGTCAGAAGCCGGGACCACGACCCGCCATACCCTGGAGTGGCTCACGGTCCGCGGTGGCCAGGCAGTTGAACACCGTGGTGCCCACATCCAGTCCCGCTGAAGCCGCGCTGGATCGACTCATCACCTCATACAGCCCCAACACAGCCAATGGCGTCGACGAGGCCTACCAGCGCAGTGATCTGCCGGTTGCACTCACCTGGTCCATGCAACGACGGGACCGCTGCTTCGCACCGAACCGTAACCCCCAGGCCGAGGGCCCCGGCAACCACAACAATCACACTCGGAATTTTGTGTATCTGGCGTGATCTGAGGGTCCGCGATTTGGCGGTACGAAGCCGTTGTCCTGAAACAAGACTTCGAAACCGGTTGCGTGAAGACGCGAGCTGCGCTCAGGCGGGTGTGGGAATGCGGATGATCTCAGACACCGGCAGGGAGTAGGTGGTCAAATCCGCAACGGCGTCGTCGCTGATCTCGGGAGTCAATTCCACGATCGCGTGGCGAAAGTCTGGTGAGCCGTAGACCTCGCGCACCCTGCAGCGAACATTGCGGTTTCGTGGCCAGGGAATCTCGACGATTTCACCAGGAATCGGCTCAGCGCTCTTCATCGCAACCTCCCCTTTCACCACGGCCGTCCAATCTGAAGCGTAGCGGAAAGCTCGCTGGCAACTACCTTGTCCATGCCCTTGACAATCCGATCGATGGTCTTTCGATACCTGTCGAAGGACTGCAAGTTGGACTTGATCTGTCCTTCAGCGACCAAAGATCCGAGACTGCCCTGGTTGCCGTGGGCAGCGGCATTGCGGAAGTTGAGCAACGGCTCAAGTCGATTGAGGTCGTCTCGGGCCTTGGAGTAACTGCCCTCAAGCGGGCTCTTCAGATCAATGCCCAATCGCGAGAAGTCCTCATACAGATTCCTTGGCCATGGGTTTGAGGAATCCAATTTCCGATTGTGCCTCAGTGCCCTCTCCAATAATCCGGCCAGCCGCTGGTCAGCCTCCCTGACGATCACTTGAACAGCCTCGTCATGCAGTTCCCGAGAAAATGTCTGGAACTGGGCAACGAGGGCCACGAACATCCCCTGATTCAACGCGCTGGTGTACCACCGCCGTCCTGGTCCCTGCCCGCGAACCACGGCATGAATTTGCACCAGCTGATCCAAATGCTCGGCAGCCTGAGTGCCCCAGACCGATCTTGCCCTTGATGCCACGGCCGCACCCTACAAACGGTCAGTGACAACTCTGCCAAGATCAAGGACAAGCTAGACAGCCTCGATGACGCGCTTGACCGCGTGCTAGAGAAGGTGCGATGACAGTCGAGACAATCATTTGGATCGTTGTAATCGCTGTCGTTGTCCTCGTCGGCTTGGGGGCTTTGAGAGAGTTCAATAGGGAGCGCACCTTGCAGTGCAGCCGGTGTGGTCGCAGCGGCCCCTTCCCTGAACGCGAGATGATGGCGCTACGGGAAGGGCGACCGGCCTACTGCCCAGACTGTGGAAGCCAGCTTGCTCGCAGGGGAGCGGCCAGGTATTGACTAGCGTGCCTGTGATCGTTTGCCTTGTAGAAGAAGGGCAAATGGGAGGTGGCTAAGACCCGACATGACTGATGACTTTCGGCGGATTGTGACTGGGGTGGACGGTGACGGCCACTCGGTGGTGGACAGCGATGGGTTGCCGCCGGTGGTGATCAGTCCCCGCCATCCTGATCAGTTCCTTACCGCGATATGGGCGGTGGACGAGCTTCCTGCCAGTTATAGCGCCTCGGGCGACCGGGACGGCTTTCGGCTTTCGCCGCCGTCGGGCGGGGTGAACATCATCCGCAACAAGCTGCCGCCGGACTCGGCCGTCTACGTGGACGCTGACGGTCATCCCCGTCCGGTGGCCGACGAGGAGAATCTCCACCGCACAGCCACGGTGGACTTCATCTGCGTGCTGGAGGGCGAGCTGTGGCTGGTGTTGGAGGGTGACGAAGATGTCCACCTCCACGCTGGGGACTGCGTGGTGCAGCGGGGGACGGTTCATGCTTGGCGCAACCGCACCGACCGACCTACTACGTTTCTCGCGGTTCTCTTCGACGCTGATGAGGACACGCTGGCGGCAACCCCGATCGGCCCAGAGGCGCTGTGAGCGAGCCCCGGGAAAACGAGCCGGACAGCGAGGCCCGGCGGGCCTGGCGGGATCTGCTGGGCGCGCTAGCGGAGATTGACGCCGACTGGATCGGGCCGCAACGAGGCTTGGCCCCCGGCCGGGAGCACTTGGGCATTCGGGGGTTGGGCATGGCGCTGTGGGGGGCGCTGGACCTCTACCTGGAAAATGAACCGGAGCGGCCCCACTTTGTGCGCCTCATCTCCCCGTACCGGAAATGGGGCGACAACCCCGACGCCATCTATTTCTTCGCCCCGCTGCGGGGAGACCTCACCTATCGGGTTCAAGGTCGGCGAGGACGGGAGGTCTACCTGTCGCTCACTGTGCACGGCGGCGACCGCGACGGCCACTGGCCAACCCGGGTGGTGGGCGAGCTCAACATGGACGACATGGCGTTCGACGAAGATGGCTCCTTCGAAGTAGCGCTGTCGCCCCACGCCCACGGGGGCAATTGGATGGAGTTGGCCGAGGACGCCGGATCGGTGGTGGTGCGGTTCTACTTCAACGAGGCAGAAGCCGCCTCGGCCCAGCCCGAGCTGGTGCCCGATCTGCGTATCGAAACAGTCGACGGACCCGAGCAGATTCCGGTACCCGACGACGAAACAGTGGCCCGTCGCCTGAGGCGGGTGGAAGCGTGGGTGCGCTCGAAGTTCGGCGGGCAGATGCTCGGCCCGCAGCCCCGGCGCCGCCCGAGTTGGTATTCCGAGGTGCCCAACACCATGGGCCCGCCGGTGGACTGGACCGACGGCGACGGCGGCGGATGGGGAGCGGTTGACATCGCCTACTCGGCCGGCGAGTACGAGTTGGCCCCCGACGAGGCCCTGGTCATGGAGGGACGGCTGCCCGAGGGCCTGTTCACCAACGTGGTGATCTGGAACGAGTTGGGCCAGACGGCCGACTACTTGGAGCACACCGTCTCGCTGAACGACGCCCAGATGGAAACAGACGCAGACCGCCGCTACCGGGTGGTCATCGCCCACCGTGACCCCAGCGTGCCCAACTGGCTGGACACCTGCGGCGAGCCCCGAGCCGCGGTGTTTTGGCGCTTCATGCTCCCCGCCGAACCCCCTGAGGCACCGGTATGCACGGTGATGCCGGTGGATCGGGTGGCCGAGACGCACTAGCGGGCCGGTACGATTGTGGCCATGACCGAACCCGTTTTGTTCGAGCCGGGCAGCCCCGAGCGCGGCGCATTCGAGATCTACAACCGGCTTCTAAAGAACCGCATCGTGTTTCTGGGAACCGACGTGAACGACGACATCGCCAACTACATCACCGCGCAGCTCTTGTATCTGGAGGGCGAAGATTCCGAGAAGGACATCTGGCTCTACATCAACTCCCCGGGCGGGTCGGTCACCTCGGGCATGGCCATCTACGACACCATGCAGTTCATCACCCCCGATGTGGGGACCATTTGCATGGGTTTGGGCGCCTCGATGGGCCAGTTCCTCTTGTGTGCCGGAGCCCCCGGCAAGCGCTATGCCCTGCCCCATGCTCGGATCATGATGCACCAGCCCTCGGGCGGCGTTCGGGGCCAGGCCGCCGATATCGCCATCCAGGCCGAGCAGCACGCCTACGTGAAGGAGCTGCTGGCCGAGCGCATTGCCACCCACACCGGCCAGTCGGTGGAGCAGGTGGAGGCCGACTCCGACCGCGACCGCTGGTTCACAGCCGAAGAGGCCAAGCAGTACGGCATCATCGACCACGTGATCGTCAAGCGCGGTGAGATGCTCTGATCGATCGTCGGCCGACTTCACTGGCCGGCAGTGGCTAGCCCCGCACGTCCAGCCGTACCTCGCCGGGAATCTTGTCGGGGTCGACGAACACCACAGGACTCTCCCAGTCCAGCCTCAATCCGCAATGTTCGGTTGAGTATCGGGCCAGTTCAACGGCGGCCGTTTCGCTTTGCTGCAACTGCTCCGCTTCGAGCGTCAAGTCTTCCGGGTTGTCGAAGGCCTCGATGATGAGGCTCGCAGTGGCATTGATGGTGGCCAGCGACGGCTCGATTTCCAGCGGCGCCACCCGGCGTATGGCTTCAAGTTCGTCCACTACAGCCGTCGCAGCGCTCGGGTCATCGGAGTAGTCCGAGGCCAATGCGCCCTCAGGTCCAAAAGCGGTCTCCAGTTTCTGGCAGAAAGCGCTCAAATCGGGCTGGTCGTCATCGCCGCAGGCGCTGAGGCCGAGCATCAGGGCTCCCAGCACCAGCACAGCCGCAATCGGCCGTCGGCGGCATCGCATGGTCAACTGACGGCGGCTGCTTCTCGCAACTCGGTGATGGCGTGGTTGAACCCCAGCTCGTCGGAGAACACCGCGCTGCCGGCCACGAACACCCCGGCCCCGGCCTGGGCCGCGGCTCCGATGGTGGACCGGCCGATACCGCCGTCCACCTCCAACTCCACGTCGTGTCCGCCCTCGTCGATCATCGCCCGCACTTCGGCCACCTTGGACTCCATTGATGCGATGTACGACTGGCCACCCCATCCGGGGTTGACGGTCATCACCAGCACCAGTCGGCACAGGTCCAGCACATGGGCCACGGCGGAGGCCGGAGTTGCCGGGTTGAGGGCCACGCCGGCGTCCATCCCCAGTTCTCGAATGGCCCCCAGCGTGCGGTGCAGATGAGGACAGGCCTCGACATGGACGGTGAGGAGCTCGCAGCCGGCCTCGGCATAGCGGGGGGCAAGCTCATGGGGCTCCTCCACCATGAGGTGGGCCTCGAACGGCAGCGACACCAATGGGCGGATCGAGGCGATCACGTCGGGGCCGAAGGTGAGGTTGGGCACGAACCGGCCGTCCATAACATCCCAGTGGATCCGGTCGGCCCCGGCCTTTTCCAGGCCGATGCACTCCTCGCCCAAGCGAGCGAAATCAGCTGGCAGCACTGAAGGCGCGATCAGTGCCTGTTGGGCCATATCAGCGGCCATGACGCGACCCTACCCGGTGCCGGTGCGGAAGATGCGCACCATTTGAACAGCCTGCTCAGCGCAGCATTCCGCCGTCGACGAATACCGGTCGACCACTCATGAACGCAGATGCGTCGCTGGCCAAGAACACCGCGGCGCCAACAAGGTCATCGGGCACACCGAGGCGACCGAAAATGGTCTCGGCGGCAACCTCTTGCTCGAAGCGGGCTCGGGCCTCGGAGTCGCGGGGCAAGATCATGTCGGTAGCCACTGGGCCGGGCACCAACAGGTTCACCCGCACTCCCCTGCTCGCCCACTCCCGGGCCATGGTGGTGGTCCAGTTGGCCATGGCCGCTTTGACCGCGCAGTACGCCCCGATGCCCTCCATGGGCTGAAAGGCCCCCAGCGCGCCGATGTTGATGATCGACCCGCCCCCATCGGCGGCCAAGTTGTCGAGCGCGGCCTGCGACAGGAACAGCGGTCCCTTCAGGTTGACCGCCAAGATGCCGTCCAGCTCCTCAGGGGTGACCCGGGTGGTGAGGTGGGGACGCAGCACCCCGGCGTTGTTCACCAGCACGTCGAGGCGGCCAAAGTGGCTCAAAACAGCCTCCAGAAGCGGTTGATGCTGGTTCAGCTCGCCGACGTCGAGCTCGGCGGCCATGGCCTCCCCGCCCGAGGCGGTTATCTGGTCGGCGAGGGTCTGGCAGGCGTCCAGCGTGCGGCTGGCCGCCACCACCTTGGCCCCGGCTTCCGCCAGCCCCAAGGCCAGAGCGTGGCCGATGCCTCGAGAGGCCCCGGTAACCAAGGCCACCTTGCCGGTCAGGTCGAACCTATCCATCGCTTCCCTCGGCTGTTTCTTGAGCGGCTGATTCTTGGGCAGCCAACCAATTCTCCAGGCTGGCGTCCTCCCAGTCTTCGGGGCCGTACACCGTGCGGGGCAGCGGGGTCATCAAGTGGGTGTCGCCGCCGGTCACGTATTCGGCCGAGCGTTGCTCCCAAGCGGTGATCCGCTCGTCAGCGGTGCCCTCGTCGCACAGCCCCCGGGTGGTGTCGCGGTTCTGGCGGTAGGTGACGTGGGAGGCGATGTCGGCCGCCCACACCATCACCACCTCGTGCTGGTTGTTGAGCACCTCATAAAGCCCAGTAGGGCGGTGGCCGTAATCGGCCATGAGGGGTACCCGCTCCTGCACCACCGCGGCCAGAAACTCCAGCGGCGTGCCCGGCCGCACGGTGAGGATCTCGTTCACAAACAGCGTGCCGGTGATGCCCGCCTCGGCGATCTCGGTGGTGTTGGGACTGCCGGGCACGCCCCCGCACAGCCGGTCGAACCCGCCGGAGCGCCACTGGGCGGCCTCGTCCCACCAGTCGCCGTAGAACGCCTTGCGCCGCTTCAGGTTGAGCCGGTCGAGGTTCTTGGCCAGACCCTTCCAGCCCTCTGAACCGATATCCCAGATATTGATGACCTGGGGCCAGCGCCCCCCACCCGCGCCCAGGATGTAGAACGCGCCCTGGAGCCCGAACATCTCTGGCATACGCAGCACCGGGTCTTGCCACAGGTGCTCCATGTAGTCGTACTGGCCCTGCCCGATGACGTCGACCACCTCATACAGGTACAGATCGCGGTTCACGGAGAGTCTCCGGGGTTATTGGTGCTCAAGCGTGAGTGCCTCATCATCCGCCGACGTTACTGGGCCGGGGCCGCCCGGTCGGGCGGGGCCAATCGCCTCTGAGCGTCTCCGGTAGTCTCCGGGCGTGCGGCGCGAGACCCAGGTGGAGCTGATCCGGGAGCTGTTGGCCCACCACGCCGCGGGCACCACGCAGCTGGCCGACGACGTGCTAGTGCTGCCCGCTGATGTCTATGTAAGTGAACAGCACTGGCAAGCCGAGCGGGAGAAGCTGTTCCGCCGCCGCCCGGTGGTGGCCTGCCTGTTGGGGGCGGTGGCTTCTCCCGGCGACTATGTATCGCTCACCGTGGGCGGAGTCCCGCTGGCGGTGGTACGGGGCGACGACGGAGTGCTGCGGGGGTTCCGCAACGTATGCCGCCACCGAGCGTCATCGGTGGTGAGCGGGTGTGGATCGGGAGCAGCCTCGCTGCGGTGCCCGTTCCACGCCTGGACATACCGGCTAGACGGAACGCTCTTGGCCCGGCCCCAGGCGGGGGAGGGGTTTGACGGGACCGACGAGTCGGAGCTCGGTTTGGTGACGGTGCCGGTGGGAGAGGCCCACGGCATGGTGTTCGTGCAGCCCGAGGGTGATGGCCCGATTGACGCGGCCAGCCTCGTTGGGGAGGCCGCGTTCGATCTCGATGATTTCAGTGTGGGCAGCTACCTCCCGTTCGACCGGTGGGAGTCGAGCTGGCCGTGCAACTGGAAGCTGCTGGTGGACACGTTCTTGGAGTCGTACCACGTGTTCTCGCTGCACCGGACCACGGTGGGCAAGTACTACCTATCTCAGCCCATGACTTACCGCGGGTACGGCCCTAACTTGCGGTTCCAAACCTGCCAGAAGTCGATCCTGGAGCTGGCCGAAGCCCCCGAAGACCAGTGGGATCTGCTCGGCCGGGCCACCGTGGAATATTTGATCGCCCCTAACGTCATTCTGAGCCACAGCGTGGACCACTTCGCGGTGTACCAATTCCTGCCCACCTCCGTCGACCAAACCGACGTCACCATGACCCTCTACACCCCCGAACCGGTCACAGAACAAACCCGCCCTCACTACGAGCGCACCTTGGAGCTACACCAACGAGTCGGCGCCGGCGAGGACTTCCCCCAATCCGTGAAGATCCAGCAGTCCCTCTCCTCCGGCCTGGTCAAAGAAACCCTCGTAGGCCGCCACGAAGTAGCCCTAATCCACTTCCACCAAGCGCTGGATGGACTACTGAGCCTCTGAATGCCACCCGGACGGAGCCCGCTAGCCGAATTGTTCGGTTTGCCAGGCTCGGGCGGCTTTGAAGCCTTGGGTGCGGATGATGTGGCCGAATTCTTGGGCGGCGGGGGATTGGTGGGCGATGACGTTGTGCTCGCGGGCTGCCTCTTGGGCGGCGGTGTAGCCCATCAGCTCTAGAACTTTGTTGCAGATGGCCTTGTTGGCGGCGGAGATGTCGTTGGGCACGGTGGCCACCCGGCGGGCCAGGGCGTGGGTGTGCTCGGCCAGGTCGTCGGCGGGCACCGCCTCGAGCACGAACCCGGCGCGGGCTGCGGTGGTGCCGTCGATCATGTCGCCGGTGAGCAGCAGGCGCTTGGCCCACTGGGGGCCGGCCAGGTAGGTCCACATGTGGGTGGAGGGCGAGGCCATCGACCGCACGATGGGGTACCCGAACTGGGCGTCGGTGGCGCAGACAGTCATGTCGGCGTGGAAGGCGATGTCGGTGCCCACCGCCAGGCAATAGCCGTGAACCGAGGCGATGATCGGGGTCCGCAGCCGCCACATCTCCTCGAACCGCCGGAACGGCTCCACCAGGGCCAGCTCCTGCTCGAACGACCGGGAGTCGTAGTCCAGGTCGATCTCGTCGGGGTCGAGGTCGATCCCCGAGCAGAACGCCTCGCCGGTGCCCTGGATCACGATGGCACCCACATCAGCCGCGGCATCGGCCTCGGCCAGAGTGTCAAAGAGCTGGCCGAGCTGGGCCATGGTCAAGGCGTTGCGCCGCTCGGGGCGGTTCAGGGTGATGTAGCGGACCCGTTCCCGGTCCTCAGCAAGGATGGCGGGCTCGGATTCAGGAGTTGCAGACACGGGCCGACGGTAGCGCGCCCGCCAGCAGCCCGAGACCCGGCGTCCAAGAAGGCACCGCCAACTACCCAGCGGTAGCCTGGTTTCGTGGACGATCTCGGTTACATCCCCTTCGACTGCGACAACCATTACTACGAGGCGGTGGACGCCTTCACCCGCCATGTTGACCCGGCCATGCACCCCCGCTGTGTGCAGTGGGCCGAGGTGAACGGCCGCCGATACCACCTGGTGGGCGGCCAGATCAGCCACGCGGTGGTGAACCCCACTTGGGATCCGATCGCCCTGCCCGGCGCCATGCACGACTACTTCCGGGGCAACCCCGAAGGCCGCAACCCCGCCGAGATGCTGAGCAAGCGGGAGGAGCTGCCCCGCTACTACGTGGACGACCGGGACGCCCGGGTCGACAAGGTCCACCAGCAGGGGCTCCAGTCGGTGTGGCTGTTCCCCACGCTGGGCGTGCTCTACGAGGAGCTCATCAAAGAGGACATTGAAGCGGTGTGCGCCCTGTTCGGCGGGTTCAACCGCTGGCTGGAGGAGCAGTGGGGGTTCACCTATCGCGACACTATCTTTGCCGCTCCCTATATCGCCTTGGGCGACGTGGACTGGGCCTGCCAGGAGCTGGAGTGGGCCCTCGACAAAGGCGCCCGCACCATCGTTATGCGCCCTGCCGCGGTCTGGACCGCCGACGGCTTCATGTCGCCGGCCGACGAGCACTTCGACCCCTTCTGGGCCCGGGTGAACGAGTCGGGCATCTGCGCGGTGGTCCACGCCGGCGACAGCGGCTATACCACCCACGGCTACGACGTGGACGGGTTCGCCTCGGCGGGCATGGCCAAGCACCGCAAGTACAAGCCCAGCATCAAGGCCTACAACATCGAGCGGGCCGCCTACGACTACCTGATCACCCTGTCGCTGGAGAAGCTGTTCGAGCGGTTCACCAACCTGCGGATCGCTTCGGTGGAAAACGGTTCGCAGTTCTTGAGCGACATGTTCCGCAAGCTGGGGCAGGCCACCCACAAGAGCATCGGCTGGTTCAAGGAGGATCCCTCCGAGTTGTTCCGCCAGCACGTGTGGATCAACCCCTTCTGGGAGGACGACGTGGCCGAGGTGGTCCACTACATGGGTCCCGACCGAGTGATCTTCGGCAGCGACTGGCCCCACATCGAGGGCATGCCCCAGCCGCTCGACTATCTGGTGGAGCTCAAAGACAAGGGCTTCGATGACGCCGCCAAGAAGAAGATCCTCCTCGACAACGTCACCGAGCTGAACCAGCTGCAACCGGCCTGACCCGCCGCCCCCGCTAACCGGTGGGGTCAAACAGCCTGACCTGTCTCCCCGCTACCCGGTGGGGTCGAAGTGGGGGCGATTCAGGTCGTAGCGGGCCACGGCATCCTTGGCCACCTCTGGATCGAGATTGCCATCGGCGGCCAGGGCGCTCAGAACGGTGGAGATCACGCTGTGGGCGTCGGTCTCGAAGAAGCGGCGCAGCGACTCGCGGGTGTCGGAGCGCCCAAAGCCGTCGGTGCCCAGGGGGATGAATCGGCGGGGCACCCATCGGGCGATCTGGTCGGGAACCATGGTCATGTAATCGGTGACCGCCACCACCGGGCCCCGCCCACCGGCCAGCCGCTGGGTCACCAGGGGCACTTGGGGTTCCTCGTCGGGGTGAAGACGGTTCCAGCGCTCCACCTCCAGGGCCTCCTCCCGGGCCATCTTGAAGGAGGGGGCGCTCAACAGGTCCACCCCGATCCCGTAGCGCTCGGCCAGCTCGGCCTGGGCGTCCCGAGCCGCCTGGTGGGCGGTGCCGGAGAAGATGATGGTGGCCTGCTGCTCGGCGCCGTCCAGCGGGTGGTTCCACTGGTACAGCCCCGACAGGATGTGTTCATCGCTGATGAAGTCGGCCCGGCGGGGCTGGCGGTAGTTCTCGTTGTAGATGGTGATGTAGTAGAAGACGTCGTCGCCCCCGCCATTGCCGTACATCCGGTGCAGGCCCGATCGCACAATGGCGCCCAGCTCGTAGGCGAATGCGGGGTCGTAGGCGCAGCAGGCTGGCACGGTGGAGGCCAGCAGGTGGCTGTGCCCGTCTTGGTGCTGCAAGCCCTCGCCCAGCAGCGTTGTGCGACCTGCGGTGGCCCCCATCAAGAACCCTCGGGCCCGGGAATCGGCCGCCGACCAGATCAGGTCGCCCACCCGCTGGAAGCCGAACATGGAGTAGAACGAGTAGAACGGCACCATCGGCACGCCCATGGTGGCGTAGCTGGTGGCCGCCGCCGTCCATGAGGCCAGCGATCCCGCCTCGGTGATGCCTTCCTCCAACAGCTGGCCATCCTGCCCCTCGGCGTAGGACAGCAGCAGGTCGTGGTCCACCGGCTCATAGAGCTGGCCCTCGGAGGCGTAGATCTTGAACTCCCGGAATAGCGAGTCCATGCCGAATGTGCGGGCCTCGTCGGGGACGATGGGCACCACCCGGGCCCCGAATTCCTCGTCTCGCATCATGTTGCGCAGCATCTGGGTGAACACCATGGTGGTGGACACCTCGCGCCCGTCGGAGCCCTCGTCGTAGTCGGAGAACAGCTTGTCGTCGGGCAGCTTGATGGGCCGGCGGATGTTCACCACCCGGGTGGGAAGGGGCCCGTCGAGCTCGCGGCGGCGGGCCATGAGGTACTGGTGCTCGGGGGAGTCGGGCGGCGGCTTGTAGTACGGCGGATTGGCGTCGTCTTCGAGCGCCTCGGCGGGGATTTCCTCTTCCAGGTGGAGGCGGGAGCGCAGGTCCATGAGCTGGGCGGTGGTCATCTTCTTCACCTGGTGGGTGGCGTTGCGGGCCTCCAGCCCCTCGCCCAGCGTCCAGCCTTTGATGGTCTTGGCCAAGATCACCGTGGGCCGGTCGGTGGCCTCCACCGCGGCCTTGTAGGCGGCGAACAGCTTCAAGTAGTCATGGCCGCCGCGGGGCAGGTCCTCGAGCTGGCGGTCGGTCAGATGGGCCACCATCTTGCGCAGTCGGGGATCAGGTCCGAAGAAGTTCTCCCGGATATAGGCGCCGGTCTCGGTGGCATAGCGCTGGTACTCGCCGTCCACCGTGGTCATCATCTTCTCCAGCAGCACGCCGTCGACGTCGGCGGCCAGCAGCTCGTCCCAGCGCGACCCCCAGATCACCTTGATCACATTCCAGCCCGAACCCCGGAAGTTGCCCTCCAGCTCCTGGATGATCTTGCCGTTGCCCCGCACCGGGCCGTCGAGACGCTGGAGGTTGCAGTTCACCACCCAGATGAGGTTGCCCAGCTTGGCCCGCCCGGCCAGCGAGATGGACCCCAGCGTCTCGGGCTCGTCGCACTCCCCGTCGCCCACAAAGCACCACACCTTCGAATCGCTGGTGTCCTCGATACGGCGGTCGTGCAGGTAGCGGTAGAAGCGGGCGTGGTAGATGGAGTTGATCGGCCCCAGCCCCATCGACACTGAGGGGTACTCCCAGAAATCGGGCATAAGCCGGGGGTGGGGGTAGCTGGAAAGGCCCTGGCCGCCGATCTCCATCCGGAAGTTGTCAAGCTGTTCGGTGGTGAGCCGTCCCTCCAGATAGGCCCGGGCGTAGATGCCGGGGGCGGCGTGGCCCTGGATGTAGACGGCGTCGCCGGGGAGTCCGTCTTCTTTGCCTCGGAAGAAGTGGTTGAACCCCACCTCGTACAGCGCGGCCGACGAGGCGAAGGTGGACAGGTGCCCCCCAATGCCGTCGGCCCGCTTGTTGGCCTTCACCACCATGACCGCGGCGTTCCATCGGATGAAGGCTCGGATGCGGCGCTCGATGTACTCATCGCCGGGGAAGAACGGCTGGTCGGCGGTGGGGATGGTGTTCACATACGGCGTCTGCACCGTGCCCGACAGGCCCGTGCCCAACTCGTCGGCCCGGTCGAGGAGCCGGCGCAGCAAGTAGCGGCCCCGCTGTCCGCCCGAAGCGCTTACCACCGCGTCGAGGCTGTCGAGCCACTCGCGGGTTTCTTCGGGGTCGGTGTCGGGCAGTTGGTGTGAGAAGTTCACGGCCACGGTCTAATGCTTTCAATTCTGGGGCGGTCATGCCAGCATGAGCGGATGCCTGATGCTGGAAAGCCCACCGTGGTGTACACCGACGGTGCCTGTCGGGGGAACCCCGGACCGGGTGGATGGGGTTGGGTGGTGCCCGATGGGCCGTCGGGATCGGGCGGTGCGCCTCAGACCACCAACAACCGGATGGAGTTGATGGGGGTTCTGGAAGCGCTGCGGTCGCTGGACGGGCCGCTGGAGGTGTATTGCGACTCCACCTACGTGGTGAATTGCTTCAAAGACGGGTGGTGGGAGGGGTGGATCCGCCGAGGCTGGCGCACCGCCGACAAGAAGCCAGTGTCGAACCAGGATCTCTGGAAGCAGATCATCGAGCAGTACGAGGCCCGGTCGGTGGCATTCCACTGGGTGAAGGGCCATTCCGGGAACCGGTGGAACGATGAAGCCGACCGCCTGGCCACCGAGGCCGCCGACACCCAGGACGTGGTGGAAGAGCAGTCGCTGTTCTGAGTTAGATCAGCGCAGGATCTTTTCCAGCACCCCTCGCAAGTCGGGGTGGCGAAACTCGAAGCCCGCCTCAGTCAAGGCGACAGGATGGGCCCGGGTGCTGGAGAACAAGAGTCCATCGGCCAGCTCCCGGCCCAGCAGAAGCCGAGGCCCGAAGCGGGGGACAGCCACTACCGCCGGGCGGCGCAATACCGAGGCCAGCACCCGGGTGAACTCGCGATTCGTGACCGGGTTGGGTGCGCACAGGTTCACTGGCCCGGAGATATCGGACTCCAGCAGCGAGATCAGGGCCCGAACCTCATCCTCCAAGGCGATCCACGGCCACCACTGTCGGCCGTTGCCCAGCGGCCCACCCAAGCCCAGCTTGAAGAGCGGCAGCATACGGGTCAGGAACGGGGCATTTTCTGCCACCACCAGTCCGGTGCGGGCAATTGCCACCCGGGTGCCGGCGTTTTGGGCCTCGGCGGCGGCCGCCTCCCAGTCGGCCGCCAGAGTGGCCAAGAACCCGGTCCCCGGCCCGGATTGCTCATCGATCACCTCGTCTCCCCGGTCCCCATAGAGGCCGACAGCGGTGCCGGCTACCAGCACCGCGGGGGGAGAGGCAGCCGCGCCCATGGCCTCCACCAGCAGCTTGGTGGCGTCCACCCGGCTCTGGCGCAGCTCGCGTTTGCGGCGATCGCTCCAGCGGCGGTCGCCGATGCCCGCTCCGGCCAAATTGACCACCCCGTCGATGCCGTCGAAGGCACTGTCGTCGATGTCGCCGGTGGCCGGGTTCCAAAAGCGGGCGTCCTCGGCCCGGGACCCCGGATTGCGCACCAGTCGGACCACTTGGTGGCCGGCAGAGTTGAGATGGCCGACCAGAGCGGTCCCGATCAGCCCCGACGCACCGGCAACGACCACTCTCATAAGCCAAGTGTAGGGGCAGTTCGGGTCTTCGGGTCCTGCGCTAGGTGACGCGGGTAGCGTGGGCGTATGTCTGAACCGCAGCCGAGACCCCCCTACGACCACCAAGGCACCGAGAGGGCTGAGCCGAAATCCCGGTCGTTTACCGATGTGCTCCGGCAGATCAATGCCCGGATGGTGCTCGGTGTGCTGGCCGCAGTGGCGCTGATTGTGTTCATCGCTCAGAACACGAAGGAGGCCCGGGTCAACTTCTTGGGATGGGACTGGGATCTGCCGCTGTTTTTATTGCTGTTGATCACCATTGTGCTCAGCGTGGTCTGCACGGAGATCTTCGGCTGGTACATGGGCCGACGACGGCGCAGCGGCCGCTGAGCCCGTCGCGGTGAGCACTCGCCGGTTGATCCTTCTGGCGCTCCTGTGCGGGGTGGCCATTTTGGTGGCATTCGCCGTACAGGCGGTGCTGATCCTGCGCTGACCCAGGCGGGCCAAAATCAAGATTTCCGAGGGTCGTCGGTATGCTGAATGCCATGAGCAGCAGCCATGACGTGGTGGTGATCGGAGGCGGCCCTGGCGGGTACGCCGCGGCGCTGTACGGCGCGGCTGCCGGTCTCGACGTCGCCGTGGTGGAGAAACAGAAGCTGGGTGGGACCTGCCTGCATGTGGGCTGCATCCCGGCGAAGGAGCTGCTGGAGACGGCATCGGTGTACCGCACCGTGACCCACGCCGATCAATTCGGCATTGCCGCGCCGTCGCCGACAGTAGACATGGGGGCAGCCCAAGCCCGCAAGCAGAAGATCGTGGATCAACTCCACAAAGGCGTCGGCAAGCTGCTGGAGGGTCGCAAGGTCACGGTGCTGGACGGTTGGGGCACTCTGGGCCCGGACCGGTCGGTCACCGTCTCGGGCGGGGAATCCGGCGATGCAACGCTGACCGCCGACCACGTGGTTCTCGCCACCGGGTCGGTGCCCCGCACGCTGCCGGGCTTCGAGGTGGATGGCGAGCGGATCATGACCAGCGACGAGCTGCTGTCCATCACCGAGCTGCCCGAGCGGGCGGCGATCATCGGCGGCGGGGCCATCGGCTTGGAGTTCGCCTCCATGCTGGCTGATCTGGGGTCGCAGGTGACCGTTCTAGAAGCGCTGCCTCGGATCTTGCTGGGGGCAGACGACGACGTGGTCAAGATGCTGACCCGGGCATTCAAGAAGCGCAAGATCGAGATTCGCGCCGGCGTCGCGGTGAGCGGCTGTCGGAACGCCGGCGACGGCGTGGAGCTGGAGATCGAAGGCGCCGACCCCCTGAGCGTGGACGCAGTGGTGGTGTGTGTGGGCCGCCGCCCGTTTACCGACGGCCTGGGTTTGGACGCCGCCGGCGTAGAGGTGGACGACGGGGGTTATGTGGCGGTGGATCAGTTCTGCCAAACCACCGCACCGGGGGTGTACGCCGTAGGCGATGTGGTTCGCACCCCGCAATTGGCCCACGTGGCGTTTGCCGAGGCCATTCTGGTGGTGAAACACCTGCTGGGGGAGTCGCCCGCGCCGGTGGACTACGGCAATGTCCCGTGGGCCATCTACTGCCATCCCGAGGTGGCCTTCGTGGGCCACACCGAGGCGTCGGCCAAAGAGGCGGGGTTCGAGGTGGTTACCTCCACGCACCGCTTCATGGGCAACGGGCGGGCCATGATCGTGGGGGAGATCGACGGGCTGGTCAAGGTCATCGCCGACCGCGACAACAACGGGACCGGCGGGCGCATCCTCGGAGTCCACATGGTGGGCCCGTGGGTGACCGAGCAGCTCGGCCAGGGCTATCTGGCGGTGAACTGGGAGGCCACTGTGCCGGAGGTTGCCGAGTTCATCCAGCCCCATCCCACCATGAGCGAGCTATTCGGAGAGTCGGTGCTGGCGCTCACCGGCCGGGCCCTGCACTGAGGCGAAGTGCTGGCTGAGACGAACAGTGAACGGGAGGCTCGATGTCTGAGGTGAGGATGCCACAGCTGGGCGAGACGGTGATGGAGGGCACCATCATCCAGTGGTACAAGCAGGTGGGCGACGAGGTGGCTGAAGACGAGCCGCTCTTTGAGGTGTCCACCGACAAGGTGGACTCCGAGGTTCCCTCGCCCATGTCCGGGGTGCTGGTGGAGATTGTGGCCGCCGAGGGAGACACGGTGGAAGTGGGCGCGGTGATCGCCGTTCTGAGCGAGGACGGGGCGGCTGCCCCGCCTGCGGCCGAAGCGCCGCCTCCCGCGTCTGAGCCAGTAGCAGAAGTAGCTCCGCCACCTCCGCCGCCCCCAGAGCCGGCACCTGCTCCCCCAGAGGCGCCGAGTGCTCCCGCCTCCGGCGGCGGCCGATTCGTGTTGTCGCCGGTTGTGCGCCGGCTGATCGCCGAGAACGGGTTGGATCCCTCGCAGATCACCGGCACTGGTGTTGGCGGGCGCATTACCCGCTCCGACGTGGAGTCGTACATCGCCCAGAACCGCACCGCGGCCAGCCGGCCGCCGGCGTCTGCGCCCACCACCACGCCAACGGCGCCGCCTGCCCGGACGCCAGCAGCTGGACGCGACACAGTGGTGCCACTCAGCAACATACGCCGCATCACCGGCGAGCACATGGTGCGGTCGAAGCAGGTGTCGCCCCATGTGCTGACCGCGGTGGAAGTGGATTTCGAAGGGGTGGAGCAAGTGCGCCGAGCCCACCGGGAGGAGTTCAAGGCCGAGCACGGTTTCAGCCTCACCTACCTCCCCTTCATCGCCCGGGCGGTGTGCGATGCCCTTCACGAATATCCCGACATCAACGCCTCGGTGGGAGACAACGAGCTGGTTGTACACAACTACGTCAACCTGGCCATCGCCGTCGACCTCGACTTCCAAGGGCTGCTGGCCCCGGTAGTAGTGGACGCCGATCGCAAGCGTCTGACGGCGATCGCTGAAGAGGTGGCCGACCTGTCGAGGCGGGCGCGGGCCAAGAAGCTGAACGCCGATGAAATCTCCGGGGGCACGTTCACCATCACCAACCCCGGCCAGTGGGGAACCATGATGCAGTTCCCCATAATCAACCAGCCCCAGGTGGCCATCTTGTCCACCGACGGGATCCGCCGCCGACCAGTGGTTGTCACCGCCGAAGACGGCGGCGAGGCCATCGCCATCCACTCGGTGGGGGTGCTGGCCCTGGCCTGGGACCACCGGGCCTTCGACGGGGCCTACGTGGCCGCTTTCTTGGACCACGTCCGCTCCATCATCGAAACCCGCGACTGGCACGCCGAGATGCCATGAGCCTTCGATGAGCCCGCTTCGCATCCGATGGCTGGGGCGGGTGTCGTATCGGGACGCCCACGCCTGCCAGCAGGCCATATTCGAGCGGAGTGGCGACTACCTGCTGCTGTTGGAGCATCCCCACGTGTTCACCCTGGGACTGCGGGGCGACGAGGCCAACATTTTGGTGGATCCGGTCGAGGTGGGGGCCGAGGTGGCGTACACCGACCGAGGCGGTGACGTCACCTACCACGGCCCCGGTCAGCTGGTTGGCTATCCGGTCATGACCGTGGCCGGCAAACGGGGCGGGGGCATGGCCGACACGGTGGCCTACGTGCGCTCGGTGGAGCAATTGGTGATCGACTCGCTGGGTGATCTGGGGCTGCCCAACTGCGGCCGGCTGGACGACTATCCCGGAGTGTGGGTGGATCCCGACGGCGACAACCCCCGCAAGATCGCGGCCATCGGCGTGCGCCTCAGCCGCACCCGCTCCATGCACGGCTTTGCCCTGAACGTGGACTGCGACTTGGATTGGTTCGATCGCATCGTGCCCTGCGGCATCCCCGACAAGGCGGTCACCTCGCTGGCCGCCGAAGGACGGCGGGCGACCATGCAGGAGGTAGTGGACGCGGTGGCCGCCCGAGCTGCCGACTGCTGGGGAGCGGAGGGAGTAGACCGGGCCGATGTGGCGTGGCGGCAGCGCCCCGAAGACTTGAGCCCGTTCAGCCGGGGAATGGGCCCGGGCGATGTACCCGGCCGACCGGTCCGGCTGCAATCCCGGATGGACGAAGCCGGACTGTCCGAGGGGCTGGCCATCAATGGGCGCAAGCCGCAGTGGATGCGGGTGCCCCTTAGGACTGGTCCCGAGTTCCGGCGACTGCGGTCGGTATTGCACAGCCGGAATCTGGTGACGGTGTGCGAGGAGGCCGGCTGCCCCAACATCTACGAGTGCTGGAATGAGGGAACGGCCACGTTCATGATCAACGGTGAGCGCTGCACTCGGGCATGCGGCTTCTGCCTGGTGGACACCCGCAAACCCGGGCCGCTCGATCAAGCAGAGCCCGAGCGGGTGGCCGACGCAGTGGAGGCCATGGGCCTGGACTACGCGGTGATCACCGCGGTGGCCCGCGACGACTTGCCCGACGGGGGTGCTGGCGGGTTCGCGGCTGTGGTGGATGCGGTTCGCACGCGCACCCCTGAGGTGCGGGTGGAAGTGCTCATCCCCGACTGCAAGGGCGACCCCGACGCGCTGGCCGTAGTTTTCGATGCCCAACCGGATGTGCTGAACCACAACATCGAGACAGTGGCCCGGCTCCAGCGGGTGGTTCGGCCCTCCGCGGGATACGCCCGCAGCCTGGCGGTATTGGCCCGGGCCAAGGCCGCGGGGCTCACCACCAAGTCGTCGATCATCGTCGGGCTGGGCGAGACCGACGAAGAGGTGGCCCAGACCATGGCCGACCTGGCCTCAGTGGGCACCGACATCGTGACCGTGGGCCAGTATCTACGGCCCACCACCCATCACCTGCCCGTGGCCCGATGGGTGCCGCCCGACCAATTCGAGGAGTTCCGAGCCGTCGGCCAGTCGCTGGGCATTGCCCACGTAGAAGCCAGCCCCTTAACCCGCAGCTCCCACCACGCCCAACATGCCCACGCTCAGGCTTTGGCTTCTCCTGCCGGGGTTGCAGGAGTAGGTTGATCCTGATGTTCCAACCGCGAATGGAACGATTGCGGGCCCAGATGGTCGAGCAGCAGGTGGATGTATTGCTGTTGTCGGTGGGCGCCGACCTGCCCTACTTCTGCGGCTACGAGGCCATGCCTCTGGAGCGGCTGACCATGCTGGTGGTGCCTTGCGACGACGACGCCCGGTTGATCGTTCCGCGGTTGGAGGCCCCTCGGGTGGTGGAGCGGCCCGACGTGTTCGAAGTCGTGGCGTGGGATGAGACCGACGACCCGATCCAACTGGCCTGCTCGCTCATCGGCTCTGCCTCGGTGGCGGCCATTGGTGATCACGCGTGGGCCGGGTTCCTGGTGGATCTGATGAGGGGGCTGCCAGCGGTGGAGTTTCGCCGGGCGTCAGAACTGACCAGCCCGATTCGACAGGTCAAAGATGCCGCCGAGGTGGAGTCTCTACGGGCGGCGGCTGCGGCGGCCGACCGGGTGGCCGTTGATCTCCGATCGGGCAACATCGAGCTGATCGGGAAAACCGAGGCCGAAGTGTCGACCGAGCTGGGCCGCCGGCTGCTGGCCGAGGGCCACCAACGGGTGAATTTCGCCATCGTGGCCGCGGGGGAGAACGCGGCAAGTCCCCACCACGAGGCCGGGGAGCGGGTGATCAAGCCGGGCGAGATCGTGCTATGCGACATCGGAGGGACGATGATGGATGCCGACGGGGTGGGCTACTGCTCCGACATCACCCGGTGCGTGCATTTGGGCGAGCCGCCCGCTGATCTGGTCGAGGCCTACGACGTGCTTTTCGAAGCCCAAGCGGCCCAAGTGGCTGCCGCGGTGGTCGGAAACAGCTGTGAGTCGGTCGACCGGGTGGGGAGGGGCATGATCGCCGAGGCTGGATTCGGCGACAATTTCATTCACCGCACCGGCCACGGGATCGGCACCGAGGCCCACGAAGATCCCTACATCGTGGAGGGCAACACTCAGGAATTGCGCGCCGGCCACGCCTTCTCCATCGAGCCCGGCATCTACCTCCCCGGTCGATGGGGTTTGCGCCTGGAGGACATCGTGGTGGCCGCGACCGACGGCCCCGACAACCTCACCACCACCGATCACCGCTTGGCCGTAATCGACGTCTGACGGAGCCTTCCACAGGTGATCGAGCTTCAGCCGGCCACGCTTCTGCTGCAACTCGCCGTGGGCGGGCTGGCGTTCACCTGGCTCACTACCCGACGGCGGGAGGCCGGACTGGGCTACGGCTGGCTTATGCGCAGCACCTTTGGTCTGGTTGCCGCGGGCTGTGCCTGGCTGGGTTTTGCCACCGACCCGGTGCCGGTGCGGGACTGGGCCGCAGTGGCGACCGCCGCGGCCACTGGTCTGGCTTTGGCGGTGTCGGTGGTGCGGCGAAGGGCTGGCGTGAGCGGGCAGCGGGAGCGGGTGGAACGGCGCAGCGCGGAGATCGCCGAGATGACCGGCATCGACCGGGAGGAGCAGCGGTTCGACCGCACCCAGCCGGAGTTCCCCCCCGTGCTGGACCTGATCGCGCCGGCAGTGGGTTTGATCGGGGTGGTGGCCGGAGGGTTGGACGCGGGCGATCCGGCCGCGCTGGCCGTGGCCCGCACTGTGATCGGGGCGTTCTTCCTCGGTGCGGTGACCGATGCCATGCTCTTGGGCCACTGGTATCTGGTGCAGCCCGGTTTGGCTCGGGGCCCGCTGCTGGAGCTGGTGCGTTGGACCGGGCTGCTTTGGCTGCCCGAGCTGGTGGTGATGCTGTGGCCCACTGGCATGGGATCGGTGCTCAGCGGAACCATCGACGATGGCTACAACGGGCTGCTGGGCTGGTTCTGGGTGGCGTGCGTGGTGACCACCGCAGGTCTCGTGGTGCTGGCCCGCGCCGCGTTGCGGGAGCGGTTCTACTCGGCGGTGATGGCGGCAACAGGGCTGTTGTATCTGGGGATACTGACCGGGTTCGGGATGGACTTGGTGGCTCGAGTGTTGCTGGATACGGCGTAACCACCCCCGCCCTCGGGGGTGGGTCCCCCTGGCTTATTTGGAATAGGGGGTTAGCGGGCGACGAAGTACTTGGCTTGGGGGTGGTGGCAGATGAGGGCGGACGTGGTTTGCTCGGGCTGGTACTGGTAGCTGGTTTCCTCGCCCACTTGGATGCCGATGCGCTCGGCGTCGAGGAGCTGGGCCACGGTGAGGTTGTCCTCCAAGTCGGGGCAGGCGGGGTAGCCCCAGGAGTAGCGGCCGCCCCGGTACTGCTGGCGGAACAGCCCGATGAGGGTGGGGCCGTCCTCGTCGACGAAGCCCCACTCGGTGCGGATGCGGTGGTGCCAGTGCTCGGCGAGGGCTTCGGCCATCTCCACGCCTAGGCCGTGCAGAAGCAGGTAGTCCTGGTAGCGGTTGTCGGCGAACAGCTTGGCGGCGGCTTTCGACACCTCGGCCCCCATGGTCACGATGTGGAAGGCGGCGTAGTCCACTTCATCGCCGTCGGCGGGCCGGAAGAAGTCGGCGATGCACAGGTGCGGGTCTTTGGGCTGGCGGGGGTATCGGAAGCGGCATGCTTCGGTGGTTCGGTCCGGGCTGTCCCACACCACCAAGTCGTCTCCGCTCCCGTTCACCGGGAAGTAGCCGTACACCACCTGGGGCACCAGCAGGCCTTGGGCCATCGCTGAGTTGAGCTGCTCCCTCATTGTGGGGCGGATGCGCTCCTTGAAGGCGGCGTCGTCCTCGCCGTCTATGGGGCGGAACTGCCATTGGTTGCGGAACAGGGCGGTCTCGTTCACGTATTCGGCGATGTCGGCCACCGGGATCCCCTTGACCACCCGAGAGCCGAGGAACGGCGGTTCGAAGACAGGATTGTCGACGGCCACCGACGGTGCCCTCTCCGGGAGGTCGTCGGCGGCCCCTGGGGCGTCGCGGCGGGGGCGGCGGGGCAGGTCGCGGCCTCCGGGCCGGCGACCGAACTCGGGGTCGTCAACCCCAGTGCGGCGCAGCTCGCCCAGTCGGTCCATCACCGCCAAGCCCTCGAAGGCGTCCTTGCCGTAGAACACCCGGCCCCGGTAGGTCTCCCGCATATCCCGCTCCACGTAGGTGCGGGTGAGCGCGGCACCGCCCAACAGCACCGGGAGGTGGTGGAGGTCGCGGGTGTTCAGCTCCTCCAGGTTGTCGCGCATGATCAGAGTGCTCTTCACCAGCAGCCCGCTCATGCCTATGGCGTGGGCGTCCACTTCTTGGACCCGATCGATCATCTCGGCGATCGACACCTTGATGCCCAGGTTGTGAACCTCATAGCCGTTGTTGGTCAAGATGATGTCCACCAGGTTCTTGCCGATGTCGTGGACGTCGCCCTTCACGGTGGCCAGCACGATCCGGCCCTTGCCCCCGGTGTCGTCGGCCTTCTCCATGTGCGGCTCCAGATACGACACCGCGGTCTTCATGGTCTCGGCCGATTGGAGCACGAACGGCAGCTGCATCTCGCCAGAGGCGAACAGCTCGCCCACCACCTTCATCCCCGCCAGCAGCGTGTTGTTGACGATGTCCAGCGCCGGGGTGGTGGCCAGCGCCTCATCCAGGTCGTCCTCCAGCCCGTCGCGTTCGCCGTCGATGATGCGCTGCTCCAGGCGCTGTTCCACCGGCCACCCGGAGCGGTCCTCTTTCACGGCCGCAGTGGTGGTCACGTTTTCGAATGCGGCTAGGAGCTCGGTCAGCGGGTCGTAGTCGCCCCGGCCCTCTGAGGCGAGGCCGTCCGGTCCCCGGCGGTCGTAGATCAAATCCAGGCACACATCCCGGTGGTGGGGATCAACCCGGTTGAGCGGGATGATCCGCCCGGCGTGGACGATGGCCGAGTCGAGCCCGGCGTCGAGGCACTCGTGCAGGAACATGGAGTTGAGCACGTGGCGGGCAGCGGGCTTCAGCCCGAACGACACGTTGGACACTCCCAGCGTGGTGTAGGCACCGGGCAATTCGGACTTGATGCGCCGGATGGCCTCGATGGTGGCCAGGCCGTCTTGGCGCAGGTCGTCGTCACCGGTGGACAGCGGGAATGTCAAGGCGTCGAAGATGAGGTCGGAGGGGGACAGCCCGTAGCGATCCACGGCGAGGCGGTAGAGGCGGTGGGCCACCCGCATCTTCCACTCCAGGTCGCGGGCCTGGCCCTCCTCGTCAATGAGCAGGCACACCACCGCGGCGCCGTACTCACGGGCCAGCTTCAGCACCCGGTCGAGACGGGAGCCCTCGGCCTCGCCGTCTTCTAGGTTGGCCGAGTTGAGCACAGCCCGGCCTCCGATCCACTCCAATCCGGCTTGCATAACGTCGGGCTCGGTGGAGTCGAGCACCAGCGGGGCGGCCACCCCGGTGGCGAACCGCTGGGCCAGCTCATCCATGTCGGCGGTGCCGTCGCGCCCCACGTAGTCCACGCACAGATCCAGCAGGTGGGCGCCCTCGCCCACCTGGTCGCGGGCGATCTGGAGGCAGCCGTCCCAGTCGGCCTCCAGCATGGCGTCGCGGAACTTGCGGGAGCCGTTGGCATTGGTGCGCTCGCCCACAATGAGGAACGACGTGTCCTGGGCGAAGGGCACCGGGCTGTAGATGGAGGTGGCCGACGGGGGCAGCTCGCCTGGGCGGGGCCCCGGGGTCAGATCCGCGCAGCGGTCGATCACCGCTTGGAGGTGCTCAGGGGTGGTGCCGCAGCACCCGCCGATCACCGACACCCCCAGGTCGGTTATGTACCGGGCCAGGTAGTCGGCTAGCTCGTCGGGGCCGATGTCGTAGTGCATCTGGCCGTCCACCACCTGGGGTAGCCCGGCGTTGGGGATGCAGGCCACCGGCACCGGGCACTGCTCCGACAGCACCCGCAGGTGCTCGCCCATCTCGGCGGGGCCGGTGGCGCAGTTCAGTCCGAAAACGGCGGGATCCAGGGGCGCCAGCGCGGCCAGCGCGGCGCCGATCTCGGTGCCGGGCAGCATCCGACCGGTCATCTCGATGGTGACCTGCACTTGCAGCGGCACCTCCCGGCCCACGGCGGCCATGGCCCGGCGGCATCCGTTGATGGCCGCCTTGGCCCCCAGCAAGTCGTACTGGGTCTCGACCATGAACAGGTCCACACCGCCGTCCAGCAGTCCCCGGGCCTGCACCTCGAAGGCGTCGCGCAGCTCGGCGTAGCGGATTTGGCCCAGCGAGGCCAGCTTGGTGCCCGGCCCCACCGATCCGGCCACCCACCGGGGCCGATCACCAGTGGAGTGGCCGTGGGCCGCCTCCTTGGCGATGCGGGCCGCGGCCAGGTTGATCTCGTAGGCCTGATCGGCGATGCCGTACTCGGCCAAGGGCACGGCAAACGCCCCGAAGGTGGCGGTCTCCACTGCGTCCACCCCGATGCCCAGATATAGGTCGTGCATCTCGGCAATGAGCTCGGGACGGGTCAAGCACAAGATCTCGTTGCAGCCCTCCAAATCGGGGCCGCAGAAATCGTCAGCGCACAGCGGCTGTTCTTGGACGTAGGTGCCGAATGCCCCGTCATAGATGAGGACGCGCTCGCGGGCTGCGTCCTCATAGGAACCCATGACAGCCGAGGCTACTGGGCATAGGGCTGAGGATTGGTGCCAGATAACATCGCAGGGGCTTGAATCAAACCGAGGAGACCTGGTGATCGCGTTCCGTACCGGCAGAAAAATCCCGGCTAGCGCCGAAGTGCACGCGGTGGGGGTGTGCTCGGGCGGCGACGCCGAGCGGCCCGACGATCTGGATTGGGGAGTGCTCGACGGCCGGGGGTTCGAGGCCAAGGCCGGACAGGTGGAGATCGTGTCGGGGGGAGATCGGCCCATCGCCGCGGTTGGGCTGGGACCGGCCGACAAGATAACCGCGGCGGTGATCCGCAAAGCGGCGGCCTCATTGGCCCGGTCGGCCAAGCGAATGCGGCGCATCGCGGTGTCGGTGCTCGATGCCGTGCCCGACAGCGTTGACCGCGCCGAGGCGCTGGGGGCGCTGGCCGAGGGCATGACGCTGGGGGCTTACTCCTACGGCGACTTCAAGTCGGAGCACAAGCCCAACAAGCTGGAGAACGTGCATGTGATCGGCCCGGGGGGCCTGGCGGTGACCGAGGCGCTGGAGCAGGGCCGGCGGGTGGCCGAAGCGGTGTGCTTTGTGCGCGATTTGGTGAACGAGCCCGGCGGGTCGCTCACCCCCATCCGGTTCGCCGAGCTGGCCGAGGAGATGGCCGAGCGGGAGGGCCTGGAGATCACCGTGCTCGATCTGGATGCCATCCGCGAGGCCGAACTGGGCGGCCTCCTTGGGGTGAACCGGGGGTCGGAGCAGCCGCCCCGGTTCGTGGAGGTGTCGTATGAACCCGACCCCGAGTCCGAGTGCCGGGGGTCGGTGGCGCTGGTGGGCAAGGGCATCACCTTCGACTCCGGTGGCCTGTCGATCAAGACCGGCACCGGGATGATGACCATGAAGTGCGACATGAGCGGGGGAGCGGCGGTGCTGGGCGTGATGGCCGCCATCGCTGCGGTGGCGCCATCGGTGAAGGTCACCGGCTATGTGCCGATGACCGACAACATGCTGGGGGGCGACGCCACCCGGCCCGGCGACGTGCTCACCATGGCCAACGGCAAAACGGTGGAGGTGCTCAACACCGACGCCGAGGGCCGCTTGGTGCTGGCCGACGCCCTGTCGCTGGCTTGCCGGGCCGAACCCGACGCCATTGTCGATCTGGCCACCCTCACCGGGGCGTGCATGGTGGCGCTGGGTCCCAAGATGGCTGGGCTCATGGGCAACAACGAGGCGTGGATCGACCAGTTGGCCGACGCCGCCGAGCGCACCGGCGAGCGGGTGTGGCGGCTCCCGCTGCCCGACGACTACAAGGCCCAGCTCGACTCGTCGGTGGCCGACATGAAGAACATCGGCGGCCCCCACGGCGGGGCGCTGACCGCCGGGCTTTTCTTGTCCAACTTCGTGGAAGAAGGCATCCCCTGGGCCCACCTAGACATCGCCGGCCCCGCCTTCACCGACGCCGAAGATGCCGAAACCTCCAAGGGCGGCACCGGCTTCGGCGTGCGAATGCTCCTCGACGCCCTGGTCAACTTCGAACCGCCCGAGGCCCCGACTGGCTGAGCCACGCGAACACTCCATAGGCGCCTCCCACGACGACCACGGCGAAGGGGGCGAGGAGCCATTGCTGGGCGTCGAACAGATTGTCGACGGCCTCGACAGGCCAGGAGGCGGCGGTGAGTCCGACCACTGCGGCCAGGATGTTCAGCGCCACATGGCGCCAGGTGGCGGGCATCTCGACTCGGCCGAAGCAGCCGCAGGGTTCTGCTGATCCTGAGCGGGCCATGGCCGCGGCCACCACCGCGAACCCGGCGTAGAGCGCGGCGAGGGCAGTGGCGGGGACGGTGCCCCCGATGATGAACGCGCTCACTGCCACCACGAGTTCAACCAGTCCCAAGAGTCGCACGGCCCATTGACGGTGGTAGAGCCCGAGGCGAGCCAGCGCGGCCGACGCCGGCTCGGGGGTGATCGCCTTTGAGGCTCCCGCCGCGCCCAGTAGGACCGCGGCCATCAGGTAGACCGCGGCCACGTATTCCATGGGCTATCTGATCTCCACGGTCTGAGTCATTTCCATGGCCTATCTGGTGAAGCGGCGCAGGGCGTGGCGGCGGCGCTCAGCATCCAGGGCAGCACGGTCGTCAGCGCTGAGCCGGGGGGTGTCGGGATGGAGGTGATTGTGGACCTCGGCCACCGCCATGAGCCGCAGCGTGGGCACCGGCGCGGTATCAGCGTTGTTCCACCGGTAGGTGATGGCGCCTTGGGGGCACCCGCCCAAAGCGATCCAGTTCTGGATGCCGGGATCTTGGTGGGAGATCACCACCCGCAACACTCCGTCGGGGTCGAGGCGGGCCTGGGAGTCGTTCATGGTTGTGGGCAGGTTCACGTAATCGAGGCTCTGGTACCAGGTGTCGCCCACTTGGATGTTCCAGTACAGGCAGTCGGGCGGCGTTACCTCGAACAACAGGGCCTCGTCGGGGGCCACCTCATACCAGCACTGCCCGTAGGACTGTTTCTCGCTTCCCCCTTGGGCGCTCTGGCTCACCTTGTGAGGGGGAACATGGTCGAAAGAGTTGATCTGGCCCCGGTCGCGCTGGCTTCCGGCGAATTCGGTCCAGAACTTGGGCACGGTGTCCACCTCCCGGGCCAGCTCGTCGAACAGCTCGCAGGTCCGCACCGGATCGAGCCGGGCGGGCGGACCCGACGGGTCGAGGCATTCGAAATAGAGTTCGGCTTGGCTCTCAGCAGCCCAGTCGGAGAAGAACTGGCGCACGAACAGTCGACTCTCGCGCGGCTCCACCTGGAACCAGTCGCCGATGTGGTCGCCGGGGTCGGGGTCGGGGCTGAAGATCACGTTTATGCGGCCATCGCCGATGTCGGTCAGGTCTGTGCTGCCCACGTCGACGAGCTGGATGATGCGCCCCCGGCCGAAGCTGTGGTCCATCAGCGAAACCCCCAGGTAGCGCAGCGTATCGATGCGGCCGGTGAGGCGGTATGTGTGGCTCAGGTCCACCGGAGCGGTCATATACATCGCATCGGGATTGTCCTGACCCACCTTGAACGGGTACACCCAGCCCAGCTCGGGGTGTTCGGGGTCGTTGTTCTCCACGATCCGGTCGTAGGCCCAAAACAGCATCCTCAGATGGTGGCGCAGGCCCTCGGCTTGCTCAGAGGGATCTGCACCCCGCGCCGGGTCGAACACGTAGTCGGCCGACTGCTTGAGGCCGTCGCACAGCCGATCCCAGGCAGCCTTCAGTTCATTGTCCACGCCGTATGTCTAGCCGCGGCTCCGGCTGATCGCCTTGCTATCTGGTGAAGCGGCGCAGGGCGTGGCGGCGGCGCTCGGCGTCGAGTGCGGCGCGCTCGTCGGCGCTGAGCCGGGGGGTGTCGGGATGGAGATGGTTTTGGACCTCGGACACCGGTAAGAGGCCCACAGTGGGCACCGGCGCGGAGTCGGCGTTGTTCCACCGGTAGGTGAGCACTCCTTGGGGACAGCCGCCCAAAGCGATCCAGTTCTGGATGCCGGGGTCTTGGTGGGAGATCACCACTCGCAGCACGCCGTCGGGGTCGAGGCAGGCTTGGGAGTCGTTCATGGTGGTGGGGAGGTTGATGTAGTCGAGGCTCTGGAACCAGGTGTCGCCCACCTGGATGTTCCAGTACAGGCAGTTGGGCGGGGTCACCTCCAACAGCAGAGCCTCGTCGGGGCCCACCTCAAACCAGCACCCACCGTAGGCCTGCTGGTCGCTGCCCCCGAGGCCCTCGCCGCTCACCTTCCCGTGGATGTGCTCGAAGGTGTGCATCTCGCCCCGGTCGCGGTAGCCCACCGCATAGTCGGTCCAGAACTTCGGAACGGTGTTGATCTCGTTGGCCACCTCGTCGATCAGCGCCGCGGTGCGAACCGAGTCGAGCCGGGCGGGCGGACCGTCGGGATCGAGGCACTCCAGGTACAGCTCGGCATGGCTCTCGGCGGCCCAGTCGGAGAAGAACTGGCGCACCAGCAGCCGGGAGAACTCGGGCTCAACCTGGTACCAGTCGCCGACGTGGTCGCCGGGGTCGGGTTCGGGGCTGAACACCACGTTGATGCGCCCACCGCCGATGTCGGTGAGGTCGGGCGTGCCCACGTTGAGCTGCTGGGTGATGCCACCCCGGCCGGAGACGAAGTTCAATATCGACACCCCCAGGTAGCGGACGGTGTCTATGCGGCCGGTGAGGCGGTATGGGCGGCTCAAATCCACCGGCGCGGTCTGATACAGCCCGTCGGGGTTGTCCTGGCCGAACTTGGAGGGATAGGTCCATCCCAGTTCGGGGTGCTGGGGATCGTTGTTCTCGAGAGTCCGGTCGAGCGCCAAATAGAGCATCCGCAGGTGATGTCGCAACCCCTCGGCCTGCTCAGAAGCGTCCACCCCTAGCTTCGGGTCGAAGACATAGTCGGCCGATTCCTTCAGCGTGTCGCACAGCCGGTCCCAGGAAGCTCTCAAGTCTTGGTCCATCCGCTATGTCTAGCGCCCTCTTGTGGCTGTGACCGCCTCAGGCTGCGGACTTGGGAGGCGCGTAGTAGGAGGTGTGGGAGCGCTGGAGATGGGTGGGCAGCCGGCGGAGTTGGGCGTGGTTGAGCGGGGGCAGCCGGCGCCGAATGGCGTAGCCGGTATGGCTTTCAGAGGCCAGCCGGAACATCACCAGGCGGTGCAGGGTGCGATGGAGGCCGCCTCGGGGTCCGGCCTTGGGGCTGATCCCCAACTGCAAGGTGATGGGGGCCACGGGAAGCTCGAACCCGTCGGGGGAGTTGTCGAACTCTTGGGCCACGTAGCGCATGAGCCACGCCGCGGTGGGGCCGATCACCCCGAGCCAGAACTGCTCCACGTATTTGGATCGGGGGTCGTGCCCGTTCTCCTCGGTGACCAGGTCGCGCCACGGTTCAATCCACAGAGAAGAATGCGTGAGTAGGGATGTCATGGGAGGATCGTTTCTGCCGGCAGTCGCCATGCCAGATACAGGGAGGAAGTTTTGGTGTATTTTGCCTATGTTCATGTAATATTGTCAATAGTCAGATCGGAAATTCATGCGGCCGATTGATGAGCTGACCGCCGAGATCGACGCAGCCCGGGCAGTGCTGGGCCCGGCCGAGAGAATTGTGGTGCTCACCGGGGCGGGGATCTCCACCGACAGCGGTATCCCCGACTTCCGGGGGCCGGAGGGGCTATGGACCAAGAACCCCGAGGCCGAGAAGACGGCCACCTTGTCGTCGTATGTGTCCGACCCCGAGCTGCGTAAGCGCAACTGGCAGCGGCTGGCCGAGGGGTCGATGTGGGAGGGCAAGGAGCCAAACCCGGGCCACCGGGCCCTGGTGGAGCTGGAGCGCCAGGGAAAGCTGCATACGCTGATCACCCAGAACGTCGACGGTTTGCACCGGGCCGCGGGCACCTCTGAAGAGCGGTTGGTGGAGATCCACGGCACAACCTCCAAGTTCCGGTGCCTCGATTGCGGGGACACCGCCCCGATGGAGTTTGCCCTGGAGCGGGTGAGGGCGGGGGAGGCCGACCCGCCGTGTCGGATCTGCGGCGGGATATTGAAGTCGGCCACCATCTCGTTCGGCCAGAACCTGGTGATGGCCGACTTGCACCGGTCGGAGCAAGCCGCCATGGCCTGCGACGTGCTGCTGGCGGTGGGCTCCACCCTCACCGTGTACCCGATTGCCAACGTTGTGCCCATCGCCCATCAGGCCGGGGCCCCGATAGTGATCGTGAACGCTGAGCCCACCCCGTTCGACGGACTGGCCGCCGCGGTGGTGCCGGCCTCGATCAGCGACGCGCTGCCGTTGATCCTGGCGCCGTGAATTGGGGGATTGGTAAAATCGGACTAACTAGGTAGGATTTCTATCGCTATGTCCACGTTCAGAGATCTGCTCCGAGAGGCCAAGGCTGTAATCAGGGAGACCGACCCGGCTGGTGCTGAGGCGATGCTGGCGCAGGGCGCGGTGCTCCTCGATGTGAGGGAGCCCGATGAGTTCGAGCAGGGAGCGATACCGGGCTCGGTCCACATCCCCCGGGGCAATCTGGAGCCCAACGTGGAGAACCGCCTGCCCGACAAGGACGCTGCGTTGGTGGTGATGTGCGCGGGCGGCGTGCGCTCGGCGTTCGCGGCCCAGACCCTCCAGGAGATGGGATACCGCGACGTGGTGTCCATGGACGGCGGCTTCAACCGCTGGAAGGACCAGGGCCGCAATTGGGGGGTGCCGGTGTCGCTCACCCCGGATCAGACCAACCGCTACCACCGCCACCTGCTGCTGCCCGAAGTAGGCGTGGATGGACAGCTCAAGCTGCTGGAAGCCAAGGTGCTGTGCCTGGGCGCCGGTGGGCTGGGCTCGCCTGCGGCCCTGTATTTGGCCGCGGCGGGAGTGGGAACCGTGGGCATCGTGGACATGGACGTGGTGGATGCCTCCAACCTCCAGCGCCAGATTCTCCACAACCTCGACCGGGTGGGGGATCGCAAGGTGGACTCGGCCAAGAAGACCCTCAACGCCTTGAACCCGGATGTGAATGTGGTGACCTACGACGTGCGGCTGGGCGCCGACAACATCGTGGACATCATCAAGGACTACGACGTGATCGTGGATGGCGCCGACAACTTCCCGGTGCGATACATGCTCAACGACGCCTCGGTGAAGCTGGGCATCCCCGTGGTCCACGGGTCGATCTTCCGGTTCGAGGGCCAGGTCACGGTTTTCGACCCCCGCAACGGCCCCACCTATCGAGACATGATCCCCGAGCCGCCTCCCGCCGAGATGGCCCCGAGCTGCGCCGAGGCCGGGGTGCTGGGCGTGCTGCCCGGAATCGTGGGGTCGATCCAGGCGCTGGAGGCCATCAAGCTGATCCTGGGCCACGGCGACACTCTGGTGGGCCGGCTGCTCGCGTTTGACGCCAGCGAGATGTCGTTCCGGGAATACAGGCTGCGGCCCGACCCGGACCAGCCCATCACCTGGGAGAACCGGGACAAGATCCAAGTGGTGGAACTCGACGGCCTCTGCGCCCCGGCCCCGATCGGCTAGCGGTCAGAATCGCCAGCTCGCCGCTGGAATTGCTGGCTAACCCTCAGGCTCAGCGTCTTTTCTCTGTGCGTCGAGTTCTCGGCGCAAAAGCGCCACCTCTTCCATGAGGATCTGGATGCGCTGCTCGGAGCGGCTGAGCTCCCACGAGTATTGCACCAGCACAACCAGCACGAAGCCCAGGGCGGCCATGAACACCAGTGATGGGGTGTACTCCACTCCGAGCCAGCCGCCCACCGTGTCGACCACGTCGGGCGCTGCCGCCATCACCAGCATCACCGCGGAGGTGGCCATCCACAGCAGCCCGTACTTGGAGACCAAGCCCCCTCGTCGCTGGAGCTTGAGGATGATGGCCACCACAAAGGCGGCCAGCAGAGCGGAAACGATTCGGGCGGTGAGGCTCATGATCGACCTCCTATCGAGATGGCGAGCAAGGTTCGCAGATAGTGGAAAACCAGCCGTGCCCCCTGGGTGGAGGGCTGGCCTCCCTGGCGAGAGGCCATCGTCACCGGCACTTCAGCAATAGCGAGCCCGGCCCGGGCGGCTATCGACAGCCCGAGCAGGTTGTCTAGGTACCCGGCCGGAAGCTGCCGGGAGAACAGCTCCACGCAGGGCCTTGACATCGCCCAGAACCCAGATGTGGGGTCGGTGAGCGCCACCCCGCGGCGATGGCGGAGCACTCGGCTGACCACGCGTATAGCTGCTCGCCGGATGCGGGACACCGGGTAGGGGACCGCGCAATCGGGGTGGAATCGGCTGCCCAGCACCAGATCGGCCCCCGAATGGCAGGCGGCCACCAGGGCGGGGATATCGGTGGCAATGTGCTGGCCGTCGGCGTCCAGCACCAGGGCGCAGTCCCACTGGCGTCCGGCGGCGTAGCGGAAACCCAGTCGAAGAGCGGCCCCGTACCCCAGGTTGACCGGCAATCGCAGCACCGTGGCGCCTGCGACGGCTGCCGCTTCCGCGGTGGAGTCGGCGGATCCGTCGTCCACCACCACCACCTCTACTGACCTCGCTTCAGCTGGCCTCACTTCTGCTGGCCCGGAGCAGGTCCGCTGCACCTCGGCGATCACCGCGCCCACGGTGTTCTCCTCGTTGTAGGCCGGGATTACGGCGATCAGGTCCGGGTTGTCCACAGCCACAGCCTAGGTAGCGACACCGGCCAAGGTTGCCCCCGCGGCCGTCAACACCACTGCGGTGAGGCCCCAGCGGATCAAGCGGTTGTCGAGCACCGGTACGAGGGCGGCCGCCGCGAAGGGCAGCAGCGACAGTCCGTACCGGGGATTGGTGTCGAAGTAGATTCCCAGCGTCAGGTAGCTGGTGACCATGGTCACCACTCCGGTGGCCACCATCCCGGTGACCGCGGCGGCAGCCAGCGCCCGGTGGTTCGATCCCTTTGCCGCGAACAGCGCCACCGCCCCCAGGCCCACCAGAATCAGCAGGTTCATGAGATCGCCGAGGGGCTCCAGCAGATTCCGGGGCAGGGTGTCGGGCACGAAGGGATCCCGCAGGGGGGTGAGTGTGGAGAAGAGCTCGTCGCCGAGGTTGTGCCACTGGAAGCTGTCCACCTGGTAGATGGCGTTGGTGGGCAGTTGCTCGGCGGGGATGTGGCCCCGGGCTTCCTGAACCGCCGACCACGAGACAATCGAGGCCACCGTCAAGATGACCGCGGCCCCGGCGGCCGCCGACCAGGCCCGGATTTGGCGCCGGGTGAGGCTGTTTCGCTGCTGCCAGCCCCGCGCCGCCAGGTACACCACGGCCGCGCCCACCGCTACCGAGTTGGTGAACTTGAGCCACACCGCGGCCATCGAGGCCACAGGAAGCAGCCACGCCGGGGCCCGCCCGGCCTCCCAGCGCAGGGCGGCGGCCAGCACCAGCGCCCCGCCCAACAGGGCGGTGGTGTCGGGATTGATGATCGACGATGCGTGCAATACCCGGGGGGACACGGCCAAAAGGATGATCAGCAGCGCCTTGGCCCAACTCGACGCCCCCAGGCTGCCCAGCACATACCAAAGCACGATTGCTGCGGCGCCCAGCCACAGGATTCCCACCAGCCGGGCGCCAGTGACCGGGCTGTCGACGCCAGGGGCGGCCTCGATCGCCGCCCCTCCCAGTGCGGTGGCGGTGTAGTAGACGGGGGGGTGGGGGGAGGCGGTGTTCAGCCCCCAGTTGGGAAATTGGTCGGGGCTCAGCAGAAGCGACCGGCAGGGGGGCAGCTGCACCCGGGCGATGCTGTCGGGGCTGAGGGTTTCGATTCCCCGTTCGCCGGTCAGATGCAGCCAGTTGTTCAAGGCATCGATGGACAGCCGCGTCGGATAATCGATGCCCCGACAGGCGGCCTCCTCCATGGTCTCCTGGCCGATGGTGTCGCCGTGGCGGGGGACGTGGAACGGCGACTTGAGGGTGTAGTCGGTGTGCTGGAGCTCGTCAACGTGCGACAGGGCCGGGTGGTCTCGCACGTGCAGCCCCACCAGCACCGCCACCGCTACCAGCACTGCGGCCAGCGCCACCCTGTCGCAGTTCCCACGTGACACCTGCCAAGCGTAGACCTTGGGAATTACCGCCTCTGGTCAGACAACCCGGGGTGGCTGTGCTACGCCTTCTAGCGATGAGCGACTCACCAGGGTTATCCCACCGCTGGACTGAGAGGCTCAGATCACGGCGGAAGATCGATGGGGCGGTGCTCAGATCGCGGTGGAAGATCGACATGGCCGTGCTGGTGGCGGTGGTGGCGGTGGCAGTGGGGATCGTGGCCTTGCAGGTGCGAGACCATCCCCAGCTTTCGCCGGTGGACGAGCTTCAGCATCTCGACTATGTGCTGAAGTCGCCGTCGGCCGGTGTTCGCATCGGCGAGCAGTTCGGCCTGGAGGCCATCAAAGTGGCCTCGTGCCGGGGAATGGCGTGGCCGGGGTGGCAGCCGGGCAGCGAGAGGTGGCCTGCGTGCGGCGATCCGCAGCCTGATCCAACCCGCAGCCATTCCAATGGCTACAACACGTCTTATCTGCACACGCCTACGTACTACTCGGCGACCTGGCTGGCGGGGGAGGTGGTGTTGCGCCTCCCTGGCGTGGACAGCCCTCTGGTGGCGTATCGGCTGGTAGGGGCGGCATGGCTGGCTGCTGGCCTCATATTGGTGTGGTACGCGCTGGTTTTAGTGAACGTGGGGGTGTGGGGTCGGGCCGCGGTGGTGGGACTGCTGGGGGTGTCGCCCGCGGTGGTCCACGCATCGGCGTTCTTGAATCCCGATGCCACCGCCATTGTGGGTGGCGGGCTGGTGCTGGTTGCGCTGTTGAAGTGGGAATCGGGGCGGTGGCCGTGGTGGTGGGTGACGGTGGCCACCGCGGTGGCGGTGTGGTTGAAGCTGACCAACGCGCATGCGGCCGGAGTTGTGATCGTGTACCTGGCCTTTCGGATCTGGCAAGAGCGGGATCGCCAGAACTGGGCCAGGGCGCGTCAACGGGTGCTGGTGGCCTCCTCTTCTGCGCTGGTGGCCTTGGGGTCGGTGTTGGCGTGGCGGCTGTGGCAGGGCTCCCGCCAACTGGATGACGAGAAAGACCTCCCCATCTTCACCAACATGCGATTCGACTCATTCCAATGGACGTCGCTGGACGATCAGCTTCGCAGCGTGGTCACGCCGTTTCGGGATCAGTGGGTGCCCTTCGCCATGCCTCGCAGCGCGCTCTTGCCGCTGGGCGGAATTGCCGACATCGGCCTGCTGGTGCTCTTGGGTGCCGCGCTGGCGGTGACCGCGGCCAAGTCGGCTCATCGCGCTTTCGTAGTGGGGGTGTTTGCGTCGATGGTGGCCATGGGTGTGGTGACGATGGTCTCATTCCACCTGGCCTTGGGGCTCGACTCCCTCACCCCGGGGCGGTACGGCCTTTCAGTGCTTCCGTTCGCCGCGGTGGCGGTTGCGCCAGTGGTGCGCCGTCAGGTCTTGGCCCGGGCGCTGATCGGGGCGTTGGCCTGTGCCACCGCGGCCGTGATGGTATACGGGGTTCTGTTCTACGGGCCGAAGCCCACGATGGCGTCATCGCCCGACAGCGAGACCACCATGGGAGTTTGGTGCTCCACCACTTCGACGTCTTATTCCTGGCGCTGGAATGAGGTAGAAGACGACACCGTCTATCACGTGAGTCTCGACGGGTGGTCGTGGGAGGAGCACGAGGGCACCACCTTGGTGTTGACCGGCCAGCCCGCCAATACCGAAGCGGTGCTCTATGTGCAAGCCGGCAGCGCCGAAGAGTGGGACGGCGGCCCTTCTGGCAGCAAGGCCTGTCGTACGGCCCCGGAAGGCAGGCCGAACGTGGTCTGCACCACCACCTCCACCTCATACACCTGGACGTGGGATCCGGTAGATGACGCCACTTGGTACCGAGTGCGGTGGGATCGGGCCCACCCGTGGTTTGAGATAAACCGGCTCACAGTCACCATTGACAAATCCAGGTCTGATGCCGGCGACGTGCTGTATGTGCAGGCCGGCAACCCCGACGGCTGGAACACAGAAGGCACGGTGGAGACGGTTTGCCGCCCCCAGCCCTGATCGGCCCCCGCCTTGCAGCCAGAGCTCACCTAGTGCCTCGCCAACAGGGGGGTCGTACACTGTGCAGCGCATGAAGGGGTTGATCTTGTCGGGAGGTGCCGGCACGAGGCTGCGCCCGCTGACCCACACCCGGGCCAAGCAGCTTGTGCCCATCGCCAACAAGCCGGTGCTGTTCTACGGCATCGAGGACATGGTCGCCGCCGGGATCACCGACATCGCCATCGTGGTGGGCGACACCCACCAGGAGATCGAGGACGCGGTGGGCGACGGATCGCGCTTCGGGGCGGACGTGACCTACATCCGCCAGGAGGCCCCGCTCGGACTGGCCCACTGCGTGCTCATCGCCCGGGATTTTCTGGGTGACGACCGCTTCGTCATGTACCTGGGCGACAACATGCTCGAGCAGGGCCTGGCCGAGTTCGTGGAGCAGTTCGAGCAGGAGGGGGAGCGGGGCGCCAGCCCGTGCCAGGCGCAGATCCTGCTGACCCCGGTGGACAACCCGTCGTCGTTCGGCGTGGCCGAGCTGGGCCCCGACGGCGATGTGGTCAACCTGGTAGAGAAGCCCGCCGACCCGCCCTCCAACCTGGCCCTGGTGGGGGTGTACATCTTCGACCCCTCCATCCACGACGCGGTGGCGGCCATCGAGCCGTCGTCCCGAGGCGAGTTGGAGATCACCGACGCCATCGACTGGCTCATCCAGAACGGCCGCCGGGTGAGCCATCAGCTCTTGGACGGATGGTGGATCGACACCGGCAAGAAGGATCCCCTGCTGGAGTGCAACCGGCTGGTGCTCGACACCGTGGTCCGGCGGGTGGACGGAGCAGTGGACGACGCCTCGAAGGTCGAGGGGCGGGTGGTGGTGTCGGAAGGGGCCAAGATCGTCAATTCCACCGTGCGGGGTCCGGCGGTGATCGGGGCCAACACCCGGGTTGAGAACACGTTTATCGGCCCCTACACCTCCATTGGCGATGAATGTGTGATCACCGACGCCGAGTTGGACCACTCGGTGGTGCTCGAGGGCTGTCGCATAGACGGCACGAGCCGGATCACCGACTCTTTGATCGGCCAACACGTGCATGTGACCCGGTCGCCGGAGCGCCGCCAGGCTTCCCGGCTCATGCTGGGCGACCACTCCCATCTGGAGCTGGGATAGGGGACAGGAGCAGTGGCCGCAGTAACCCCCTGTGAGGCGATTGCCGGCGCATACATCGTGTCCCCCGACATCCACGGTGACGAGCGGGGCGTGTTTGTGGAGACCTACCGGCGGGAGTGGATTCCCGGAGTGCGGGAGATGGTTCAGGCCAATCGGGGCGACCGGCGAGCCGGCTCGGTGGTGGGCCTGCACTATCACTTCCATCAGGCGGACTACTGGTACGTGCCCGTCGGCCAGGCCCGAGTGGTGCTCCACGACCTCCGATCGGGCTCGCCCACCGACGGGCGTACCGTGGCGCTGCCCCTGGGCACCGAGCCCGACGGGGTCAACCACCACCGCGGGGTGTACATCCCGCCGGGGGTGGCCCACGGGTTTGCCGCTCTGTCGGACATGACCATCACCTACCTGGTGGACGGCTACTACAACCCCGACGACGAGCTCGGCGTGGCCTGGGACGACCCCGAGATCGGCGCCGACTGGGGGGTGGACAGCCCCATCCTCTCGGTGCGGGACCAGTCCAACCCCCGCCGCTCAGACATCCCCGATCACCTGGTTCCGACATTCGGGCACTCGGGCCCAGCATGAGGCTGTTCGTCACCGGGGGAGCGGGGTTCATCGGCTCCAACTACGCGCGCTGGGTGCTGGCCCACACCGACGATGACGTGGTGGTTTACGACGCCCTCACCTATGCCGGCAACCGCGACAACCTGCAAGGCCTGGAGGACGATCCCCGCCTGGTGTTCGTTCAGGGCGACGTGTGCGACCGCGACGGGGTGGTCGACGCCATGGCCGGATGCGATGCGGTGGTCCACTTTGCGGCCGAGAGCCATGTGGACCGCTCCATCATTGGCCCCGATGCATTTGTGCGCACCAACTGCGACGGCACCAACGTGGTGTGCGACACCGCCCGGCTGGTGGGAGTGGAAAAGGTGGTGCAGGTTTCCACCGACGAGGTTTACGGGTCGGTGGACGAGGGGTCGTTTGAGGAGACCGACCGGCTGGAGCCCCGCTCGCCCTACTCGGCGTCCAAAGCCGGGGCCGACCTGATCGCGCTGGCCTATCGGGAGACCTTCGGCCTGCCGGTGGCGGTCACCCGGTCGTCCAACAACTTCGGCCCCAATCAGCACCCGGAGAAGCTGATTCCGCTGTTCACCACCAACTTGCTGGACGGGCTGACGGTGCCGCTGTATGGCGACGGCATGAACGTGCGGGATTGGTGCCATGTGGAGGACAACTGCGCGGCCATCGACCTGGTGCTGCGCCGGGGCCAGCCGGGAGAGATCTACAACATCGCCGGGGGCAACGAGCTGACCAACCGGGAGCTGACCGATCGCCTGCTGGTGCTGTGCGGGCGGGACGAGTCGTTCATCCGCCATGTGGACGACCGGTTGGGCCACGATCGGCGCTATGCGCTGGACACCGCCAAGATCGAGGAGCTGGGGTGGTCGCCGGAGCGGGAAATGGACGAGTCCCTGGCCGCCACCGTGGAATGGTACCGGGACAACCGCTGGTGGTGGACGCCGCTCAAAGAGGCCGCTCCATGAGGGCCGCGGGGCCGTGAAGGCGCTGGTCACCGGCGCGGCCGGGCAGCTGGGTGCAGATGTGGTGGACCGGTTCGCCGCCTCAGGCCACGAGGTGGTTGCCGTAGGCCGCAGGGACTTGGACATCACCCAGCGCGATCAGGTGCTCGGCGCAGTGGGGGCGGTACGGCCCGATGCGGTGGTCAACTGCGCGGCCTACACCGCGGTGGACAGCTGCGAGACCGACGCCGACCGGGCCTTTGCGGTCAACTCCCTGGCGGTGCGCCACCTGGCCGAGGCCGCCCGCCGCTTTGATGCCCATCTTTGCCACCTGTCCACCGACTATGTGTTCTCGGGCGACAAGCCGGAGCCCTATCACGAGTGGGACCGGCCCGATCCCCGATCGGTGTATGGCGCCAGCAAGCTGGCCGGGGAGCAAGAGGCCGGGGAGGCCGCCACCGTGGTGCGGACCTCGTGGCTGTGCGGGCGCCACGGCGCCAACATGGTGGGCACCGTGTTGCGGCTGGCCGCCGAGGACGCTCCCATGAGGTTTGTGACCGATCAGCGGGGTTCGCCGTCGTTCACCCCCGATGTGGCCGCGGTGATCGAACGGCTGTGCGTGGACCGGCGTCCGGGGCTGTACCACGTGACCAACCAGGGGGAGGCGTCTTGGTACGAGCTGGCCCGCGAGGTGATGGCTGCGGCCGGTCTCGACCCCGACCGGGTGGCGCCCATCACCACCGCTGAGCTTGCCCCGCCCCGGCCCGCCCCGCGACCGGCCAACTCGGTGCTGGAGAACCGGGCGCTGGCACTGGCCGGTCTCGCCCGCCCCAGCGACTACCGGGCGTCCTTGGCCCGGCTGGTGAGCGAGTTGGTGGACTAGACGGCCCTACACCGCTCCCGCTCGGATGTGGGGTTCGCAGGCGTCGTTGACTTCTTTGTCGCGCTCGCCCAGCGTTTTGGGTCCTTCGTGGCAGTTCACGATGAAAAAGGCGTTGTAGAGGGTTTGCAGCTCGGCGGAGGCGTTGGCCAGGTGCTCTAGAGCCCTCTGGCGGGCCACCGCCTCCCGGCGGGTGCGGGGCAGGGCGCACACATCGGCGACGCCGTCGCCGTCGCTGTCGAAGGCGAAGGTGGTGGGTCCACCGAGGCTGAAGTTGAGGCAGAAGTCCGGGCCGTCGATGATGCCGGAGAAGAACATCCGGTCGTCCGTCTCGGTCTGGTCATCGTAGATGGGCGGCTGGGTCCCGGTTCCCCCGTTGGCCTGGGGGGATGCGCCCGGAACGCCCGGCGCATTGCCGGTGAACTGCCGGAACTGCTGGCACTCGTCGGCGGCCTCTTTGTCGGGCTCGCCGAATGTCTCGGCCACCGACCGGCACTCCTCGGCGAAGCGGGCGGTGAAAATCTCCCGCTCCACCAACGCCAGACGCTCCAGAGTCCGCTGGTGGGCCACCGCCTCCCGGCGGGTGCGGGACAGGGCGCACACATCGGCGACACCGTCTTTGTCGCCGTCAAAGGCGTAGGTGACCGGCCCGCCCAGACTCCGGTTCAAACAGAAATCCGGGCCGTTGATGACCCCCGAGTAGAAGAGCTGCTGGTTGGGAGTCGGCTCAATCTGGGGCGGGTCTTGGGGGTCGGCCGGCGGGATACGGTCCAAGGTCACCGTTGCCTCGGGAACTGTGAACGTGAACAGGGTGGACAGCAGTTGTCCCTTCCCGCTCTCGCCGGCCGCGGTGTTGATCCGGCTCTGGAGCCGGCCTCCGGTGATGGTGATGGTGCGGGAAGAACCGGTGATCCTGATGTTGGCCTTGTCGAGCCGCCCCGAGCTTCCGATGTTGCCGATGACCTCCATGCTGATGAGCTGGCCGACCGCGGTGTCGGGGTGGTCGTTCAACCACCGGTTGAGCTCCGCCACGGTGTAGGAGCGCGACCACGACGCATAGGGGTTAGGGCTCTGGTTGTCGAAGGGGTCGGGCTTGGACGGCAGGTAGGGGAGGTCGGCGGCGAAAACGTACCCGCTGCCCTCGGTATGGCCGCCGTTGGATGCCGAATAGAACGCCCGTATTGGGGCCCCGCCGTAGAAGAGCACCTGCCCCGCGGTGTTCTCCACTGCTCGCAGCCAGGTGGCGGCGTCGGCGTGCTTCTCCCGGGTGTCGCCCACATAGGCCTGGTCCCAGACGTTGGAGTACAGGTCGAACGGCCGGGTCCATGAGGCAGAGGCCCGCCGCTCCCGCATTGAGGCGCTGGCGTAGCTGCGGGCGGCGATGGCCTGGGCCTCGTGGATTGCCAGCGGCCAGTTCATGGGCGACTCGGCAATGCCCCGCAGGTATTTCTCAACGGAAAGAGAGTCGAGGATCACGTAGAAGTTGCCGGGGTCGCCGCCGGAGGGAACCAGGTTGATGCGTCCGTGGGAGTAGGAGCGACCGGTGTTGGACACTGCCACTGAAGTGCCGGTGGCGAAGTGCAGCTGGGCGGTGTTGCCCACGCAGCCGCCGCCGCACACGTCGTTGCCGTTGATGGTGAAGTGCCAGTGGCCGGTATTGCGGGTAACGGTTACCGAACTCCCGGCGGGCACTTGGATGTTGCCCTGACCATCGACGGTGATGCGGTTGGCCCCCTGGGGGGTGAGCCGGGTGCTGGTGGTGGTGCTCAGGTGGACGCGGATGGAGTCCTCGGGGTGTACCGGCTGGGGCGGTGGTTCCACCACCGGCTCGGGGGTGGTTGGAGGGGTGCCTTGCGATGTGGTGGGGAGCCCGCTGTGGGGGTCGGCGAAGAACTTCTCGATGGTCATGGAGTCCAAGGTCACCCAGAAGCGGCCCGGGCCTTGCGCTATGAGGTTGATGCGGCCGTGGGAGTAGGAGCGGCCGGTGGTGGACACGGCTACCGCGGTGTCGGTGGCGAAGTGGAGCTGCACCGATTGGCCGGAGCAGCCGTTGCCGCAAATGTCGACATTGCCGTACCGGATGCGCCAGAGGCCGCCGACTCTGGCGACCACGATGGGAGTGCCCGCCGGGGCCCTTACCGCGTCGAGGCCGCTGTGGGTGATGTTCTGGTCGTCGATGGTGATCCGGTTCAGCCCCTCTGGGGTGAGGGTGGTGGCCTCGGCGGCGGCCAGCACCATCTGCACGGTGTTCTCGGGGAGCGCGGTGGTGGAGGTGGTGGAAGCCGGGTTGTTGTGGGGGTCGTCGAGGAACTTCTGCACCGTGAGGGAGTCGAGGGTGATGTGGAACCGGGTGGGATCGCCGGGGGTGGTGATGAGGTTTATACGGCCGTTGGAGTAGGAGCGGCCGGTGGTGGACACGGCCACGGCGGTGTCGGTGGCGAAGTGGAGCTGGGCGGTCTGGCCGACACAGCCGTTGCCGCAGATGTCGGTGCCGTTGTAGCTGATGTGCCAGTGATCATCGTGGTGGGAGAAGGTGATGGCGCTGCCCGCCGGGGCCCGAGCGGCGCTCTGGCCGCCTACCGGGATGTTCTGGTTGTCGACGGTGATCCGGTTGATCCCCTCGGGGGTCAAAGTGGTGGTGCTGGCGGTGGCCAGCAGCACTTGAGCCGAGTCCTCTGGCCGGGTCGGGGAGGCCGTGGGGTTCGAAATGGTGGTCGCAGCCGAGGGAACCGGCGTCGGGGTCGGGGTCGGGCTGCCGGCCGGTCGACCGTAATTCTCCATCAGGACGGTGTTCTCGTAATAGAAGGCAAGGATCTGTTCGGCGCTGTGCCCGGCTCTGTCTCGGGCGAGGCCTCCCCACTGGCTCATCCCCACGCCGTGACCCCAGCCGCTGCCGGTGAACGTGGCGGTTGCCGCGGGATCGACGACGAGCACCGGTGAGGGATTGGGGTTCTGCTGGGCAGAGGAGGGGGCCGCGATCAGCATTGATGCCGCGACCATGAGTGCTGTCGAGGCGGCAATAATCTGTGATAAGCGAGGGCGGTTCAACACCGTCAATCGCTGCCAATGCATAGAACGTCCAAAACCGGTTGGCCGCCCGCTGGGCAATTCTCCCAGCTTCGGCTCCTGCCATCAAGTACACCGCCGTGGCAGAAGCCGTCTTCGCCGCGGAGGAGGCCTTCTCGGGTGAAAGCGAAACTAGGAGTACAGGTAGGGTGTCGTAGTGGTTCGTCGTCTTGTTGAGCGAGCTCTGCCCCGGGGTACCCGCCGCCGACGACTGGTCAGCGGGATGATGGCGATCGTCCGGGAGACCCGCAGTCTGGTCCGCCGCAATCGGGCAGCAGAGCCGCCCGCCGACCCTGATCTGAGAGCCGAGCCTGAGCCAGAACGAGTTCCGCCGCGTCCGCCGGCCGGTGTGACCTATCAGGAGTGGTACTGCCGACTGCCGGCCGACCCCAGTGTCCTGGCCATTCAGCGGCAGTGGTTTGACGAGTGGATCCGACCGCTCAAAGTGTGGGGATTGGTGGTGGACGACGGCGGCGATGTGGCCGCCACCGAGACGTCGCTGCACAACCAGACGTGGGGCCTGGTCGAGGCGGTCAAGGTGGAGGCCGGCGGGCTGGCCGAGGAGTTCGACCGGCTGTCGCAGGACTGTCCCCGGGACCTGGTGGTATTGCTGCGAGCCGGCGACCGGCTTCGGCCCGATGCGGTGTTCCAGATCGCGCAGGCCGCGTGGCGCGACCCATGGCTGGAGTTGGTGTATTGGGACGACGATCTGGCCGATCTGTATGAGGTATGGGAATGGCACCTCGAGGGGATGCCTGAAGGCGTCTACTTCGAAGATGACTTGGACCCCTTGAGCCGGCCCCGCTTCAAGCCGGGCTGGTCGCCCGACCTGCTGGTGTGCGCCAACTACATTGGACGGGCCTTTGCCGTTCGGGCCCGATGCCTGCGGGCCGAAGCCGCCGTGCGCTACCGCGATCTTGGGGCCGGCGACGACTCCCTGTGGTGGGATCTGCTGTTGGGACTGGACGTCGCCGACCAGCAGGTTTGCCGTCTACCTGCGGTGCTTCAGACCGTCGACCGCCGCGACGACCATGTCGGGCCGCACCATCTGGAGTTGGTGAACCGCTGGCTGTCTCGGCAGGGCTGGCCAGCCCAAGCTGAGGCGGGGGCCAGCGGCATCAATCTGGAGTGGACGCCGGCTGTAAATGCGCCAGTCAGCGTCATCATCGCCACCCGCCACAATCGAGAGTTGCTGGTGGGGGCATTCGAGCTGGTCCGCGCCGCCGGCCACACCGCCGTTGAGCTCATCATCGTGGACAACGGCGGCCGCAGCGACGGGAACGAGGCCTGGTACCAGTCGCAGGCCGCCGATCTGAACCCGCAGGTCATCTGGTGGGATGAGCCGTTCAACTACTCCGCGGTCAACAACCGGGGAGCAGCCCAGGCCACCGGCGAGGTGCTGGTGTTCTTGAACGACGACACGTCTGCGGGCCATCCCGGATGGCTCGACAACCTGGTCGGCTGGGCCCGGCGGCCCGAGATCGGCGTGGCCGGGCTCCAGCTCATCGACGACGACGGGCTGATCCAGTTCGGTGGGGTTGTCATCGGGATGACCGGCCTGGCCGGCCACCTGTTCCAGGGCATGGCCCCCCATTCCGAGAGCCTCATGGGATCCACCGACTGGACCCGGAACACCGTGGCGGTGACCGGCGCCTGCCTGGCCGTGCGCCGGCCCGTGTTCGAAGAGGTCGGCGGTTTCGACGAGCGGTTGGAGCTGTGCGGCAGCGATGTGGTGCTCGGGTTGCGGGCCCGGCAGGCCGGGTACCGCAACGTGGTATCCGCGGCCACGCCAGTCGTCCACCGGGAATCGGCTACCCGGGGACCGAACATTCCCGAGGGCGATGTGTTCGCCAGCTATTGGGCCTATCAGCGCTGGCTGATGGGCGGCGACCCCTACTTCTCCCCGAACCTCAGCGCAGCCCACCCCGAGCCCAAGGTGCACTGCGAGGAGAAGCCGGGGGTGCTGAGCCAGCTCACCGAGATGCTGGGCCGGCCCATGGACATCTTCTACCAGCGCAACGAGACCGGGGAGGCCCACGCCCTGGCGTTCGCATCCGAAGCCGATCGGGCGCTGGCCGAGTCGGTGCGCCAGGGACACCGGGGCGTCGTCGGGCGACAAGAGGTGAAAACGGTCAACTGGTTTGTGCCCGAATTCCAGAACCCGTTCTACGGCGGCATCCACACCGTGTTCCGGCTGGCCGACCATCTGGCCCGCAACCACGGGGTGGAGAACCGGTTCATGGTGATGGCGGGCCCAGAGAATCACGACGAGCGGTGGTACCGATCGGGGATCACCGCCGCCTTCGACTCGCTGGCCGACAGCCCGATTGCCTACCACGACTCTTTCGCCTTCGATCCCAGCGATGTGGCGGCGGCCGATGCCGCCATCGCCACCATGTGGACCACCGCCTATTTCGCGGCCCGCACCCCGGGCCAGGGGCGCCGTTTCTACCTGATCCAGGATTTCGAGCCTATGTTCTACCCGGCAGGCACGCTTTATGCCCTGGCCGAGCACAGCTACCGGCTCGGGCTCTACGGGCTGTGCAACACCGGCCATTTGGCCGACATCTACCGGGATCGATACGACGGGGTTGCCCAGCACTTCTGGCCCGCGGTGGACGACTCGGTTTTTCATGCCCGAGGTCGCATCGATCCCGATCCCGAGCGCCCGGTGACGGTGTTCATCTATTCCCGTCCCGGCCATCTCCGCAACTGCTGGGAATTGGCCGCTCGGGCCGTGCGCCTCGTGAAGGACGAACTGGCCGACGATGTCCGCATTGTGACGGCGGGGTCGTGGGCCTTCCCCGAGCACATGGACTCCCTCATCACCCACATGGGCCAACTCGACTACCGGGAGACCGGCCCGCTCTATCGATCCTGCGACATCGGCGTGGCGCTCACCACCTCTGAGCATCCCTCCTACCTGCCGCTGGAGCTGATGGCCTGCGGCACCGCGGTGGTGGCATTCGAGAATCCGGCGGGGGACTGGCTCCTCCGCCACGACCACAACTGCATGCAGTCGCCCCAGACCGCCGACGGGCTGGCCGCGGAGATCGTCGCTTTGGTGCGGGATCCCGCCCGCCGGCAGCGGCTGGCCCAGCAGGGCCTGGCCGACATAGCCGCCCGTCACGCTCGCTGGGACCTGAACCTGGACGGCGTGTACGGCTATCTATGCGATCCCGAGCCGCCGCAGTGAGAGCTATGACCGACCGGGGCGGCGTCCTGGAGATCTGGGGCTACCGAGAGCTGATCGGCCGGCTGGTGCAGCGGGAGCTGGGGTCGCGCTACAAGCGATCGGTGCTGGGGTGGCTGTGGTCGATGCTCAATCCGGCGGCCACCCTGGCCATCTACGCGCTGGTCTTCGGTGTGCTGTTGAAGTTCGATCCCCCTCGGGCCGGCAACGGCCGCTTCGACAACTTCGCCCTCTACCTCTTTTGCGCGCTGGTCATGTGGAACGCCTTCTACGGGGTCATCACCGGGGCGATGAGCGCGTTGTTGGACTTAGGCTCGCTTCTCGGCAAAGTGTATTTCCCCCCGGAGGCCCCGGCGGTCGCCGCCCTTCTCACCGTGCTGTTCCAAGCGGCCATCGAGGCGTCCATCTTGATGCTGATCCTCATCTGCCTGGTCAACGTGAGTTGGACCTTCCTGCTGTGGCCTGTCCTCCTGCTGTTCTTGGCTATCTTTGCCCTGGGGATCGGCCTGGTGCTCAGCGTGTGGAACGTGCGCTATCGCGACGTGGGCTACCTGTCCACCATTGTCTTGCAGTTCCTCTTCTATGTGACACCGATCGTCTATCCGCTGTCGTTGATCCCCGAGCGGGCCATGGGGCTGCCGGTGCGCGACATCATCCGGTTGAATCCGCTATCACAGTTCACTGAGGCCTCTCGCGAGTTGCTGTACGGACTGGACTGGCCCGGTGTGCTTCGATTGGGGCTCATGGCGCTGATCTCGCTGGCGGTGGGCGCGGGTGGCTGGTTGATGTTCAAAGTCCGAACCCGCGACATCGCCGAGGAGCTCTAGGCGATGGGCGAGAACGCGGTGGTCGTCGAGGGCGTGTCCAAGCGCTTCCGGCTGACCTTGGACCGACCCCTCAGCCTGAAGGAAGCGTGGACGGGGCTGCGCCCCGGATCGGGCCGCTCATTCCGCCGGGTGCGCAGTGAGCTGTTCTGGGCGCTTCGAGACATCAGCCTGGAGGTGCCCCGGGGTTCGATGTACGGGCTGGTGGGACGCAACGGATCGGGCAAGTCCACCCTGCTGCGGGTCATGGCCGGGATCTACCGCCCCACCGAAGGCCGAGTCGAAGCCAACGGCCGGACGTCGGCCCTCTTGGAGCTGGGGGCAGGGTTCCACCCCGCATTGAGCGGCCGGGAGAACATCTACCTCAACGCCTCAGTGCTCGGGGTGCCGAAGTCTCAGATTGATGACCGAGTGGAGCAGATCGTCGAATTCGCCGGCTTGGAGGAGTTCATCGACAGCCCGGTCAAGATCTACTCCAGCGGCATGTACGTGAGGCTGGGCTTCGCGGTCGCCGTCCACGTCGACCCCGAGATCCTCATCGTCGACGAGGTGGTGGCCGTGGGCGACGAGGAGTTCCAGCTCCGGTGTTTCAGCCACTTGGAGTCGCTGCGGTCCCAAGGGGTGACCATCGTGCTGGTCAGCCACGATCTGGGGATGCTGCGGGCCAACTGCGATCAGATGGCCTGGCTCAACCGCGGGCTGCTGGCCGCGGTCGGCGATCCCCAGGATGTGGTCAACGCCTACCTCGACACCATCGACACCGAGGGGGCCGCCTCGGTGGGTCACCGTCCCCGCTCCGATACCGAGGGGGAGACGCCGTTGCGCATCACGAACCTGGAGTTCTTCGATGGGGCCGGTCACCGGCCCAAGTCCTTCGCATCGGGCGATCCGCTGGTCGTGCGCATCCACTACTCCGCCTCGGAGCCGGTTGAAGACCCGGTGTTCTCACTGGGGTTCTACGACCACAACAACCTGCATCTGGCCGGCCCCCGCTCCCACGTCGACGGGTTTCGACCGGGCAAGGTGGACGGCGAGGGGTGGGTGGAGTTTCGCCTGCTCCGCATACCGTTCCGCTCGGGTGCGTTTCATGTCAACGCCGCCGTGCAGGATTCTGACGCCTCGTTTCTCTACGACCGCCGAGCCCGGGAGTTCTGGCTTCAGATTTCCGGTGAGCCCGATCCGCAGGCCAACGGGCTGTTGAACCTGGAGGGCGACTGGCGGGCCGGGGTTTGAGCCGGCCGGGATGTGCTGATGAGCGCTGAACCCTTGCCAATCACCATGATCGGCGACTCGCTGCCCTATGCCGACGGGGCTGAGGACGAGCTGCTGGCAATGCTGCGAGCCGCGGAAGACCGCCGAGTGGGGTCGGATGAGCTGGCGTCGGCGATCCACGACTGGCCCACGGCCTATCACCTGGCGCCTGAACGGGCCGTTTTATTGGCCCCGGTGGCCATCGGATCTGGCGACCGGGTGTTGGACGTGGGGGCGGGTTCGGGAGTCAACACCCGGATCTGCGCCGACCGGGGGGCGGTGGTGACCGCGGTGGAGGGCAGTGCAGCCCGAGCCGAGCTGATCGCCCATCGCTGTGCCGGACTTCACGACGTGGGGGTTCTGTGTGGGCCGCTGGACGCGCTGGGCGACGACGGGCGCGAGGCCTACGACGTGGTTCTGTTGGTGGGAGTGCTGGAATATGCCGGCACCGGCCAGGGTGGGGGAGACGGGCCCGCGGCTCTTCTCAGCCGGGCAGTGGATGCCCTCGCTCCCGGCGGAGTGGTGGTGTTGGCCATTGAGAACCGCCTCGGGCTCAAGTACCTGCTGGGATTTCCCGAAGACCATCTGGGGCTGCCCTGGGTGGGCTGGGAGGGATACCGCGAGGGGGAGCCCACCACCTGGTCGCGGCGGGAGCTGGCCGAGATGCTGGCCGACGCCGGGTTGGGGATCCAGAAGTGGCTGTACCCGTTTCCCGACTACAAGCTGCCCACCGCGGTGCTGGCCGAGGAGATCTATGGCCGACCCGATGGCGTCGACATGGTCGACCAAATCGTGGGCCACCCCACCAGCAGCGAATATGCCCGTCCGGTGGTGGTTGCCGATGAGCGGGCCGCCCACCGAGCGCTGCTGACGGCGGGCCTGGGACCCGATGTGGCCAACTCCTTTCTGGTGGTCGCCGGTCGGAGCAAAGAAGCGGTGGCAGAGCGGGTTGACCAGCGGTCGCTGGCCTGGCGCGTGGCCCCGGATCGACAACGGCGCTGGAGACAGCAGGCCGTGGTGGTGGATTCGGACCAGAGCCTGGTGGTGAGGCGCAGTCTGCTGGCTGAAGACAGGGCCGGTGATCTCGACGGGTGGCTCGGGCAGGTGGAGGTGTCCGAGGAGCCCTACTACCCGGGCCGGAACCTCGAGCAGTGTCTGCTGGACTGCGCTCGGGAGGGCGACGAGGACGGATTCGCCGAGCTGTTGCGGAACTGGCGGGCCGCGCTGTCTGCTCGGGAGACTCCGATCGACTCGGTTGCCGCGCCCCACCCCTATCTGCCGGCCGATGCCGAACGGGCGCTGCCCCCGGTGTGGTTGGATTCCGGGCCCGACAACTTTGTGATGACTGCGGAGGGCCTCAAGTTCGTGGACCGGGAATGGGTGGCCGCCGGGGGAGTGGATGTTCGTTTGGCGGTGGTCAGAGGGCTGTGGAAGACGGTCTCCGCCCTGCTGAGCGCCCGCTGCCATCTGCCCTTGCCGGTGACCTGGAGCAACGACCGCCTGGTGGCTCATCTCGGCGGACTGATCGGCGAACACATCGACGACGACCTGCTCAGCCGGTGGAGACAGGCCGAGGGCGAGCTGATGGGTCTGGTCTACCGCCAGCCGGCGGTGAGGCTGGCCGAACTGCACGATGCGGGGTCCCGGTCCCGGATGGACCTGTTGGGATCGCCGCTGGCCCCCTACCGCCGCATGGAGCACTTGGTCCACCGGCAACAGGAGCTGCTGGCCCAGCTGTCCGAGCAGCACGAGACGGCGGTGGGCTTGGAGCAGGCCCGTGCTCGACTGGCACAAACCGACGCCCGGCTGGCGCAGCTCCAGTCTGAGCTGGCCGAGGCCCAGGCCCGATTGGCCCGGGTGGCGTGGCGGGAGCGAGTCCACAGCAAGATCGCCGGGTTGATAAGGGGCTTCGGCCGGCGCTGAGGCTGCCCTCCGGGATCAGTCCCCGACTTCCACCAGGTCTTTGAGGGCGATCCACATCTGCTCGCGGGTGACGGAGATGTCGAACCGCTGGGCCGACTTGACGCCGCGGTCGCGCAGGCTCTGGCGAAGCTGACCGTCGCTCAGCACCCGGTGGAGGGCCAGGGCCATGGTCACGGGCCGCTTGTCGCGTATCACGATGCCCGCATCCTGGACCGTCTCGGCCACCGCGGCCGCGTCGTAGGCCACCACGGGCAGGCCGTTGGCCATGGCCTCGACCAGGGGCACTCCGAAGCCCTCGTGCTCGGAGGTGCAGGCCAGCACATCGGACAGCTGGTACCACTGGAGGAGGTTCTTGTCGGACACCTTGCCGGCGAACACAACCCGACTGTGCACGCCGAGTCGCCGGGCGAGGCTCTTCAAAGAGTGCAGGTATTGGGGAGGAGAGGCCTGTCCAACGAGCACCAGCCTGGCCTCGGGGCGGAACCGCGACAGCACCGCGAAGGCGGCGATGAGATCGTGCTGGCACTTGTTGGGGGCTAGCCGGCCGACGAACAGCACGGTCCCCCCGCCGTCGAGGTCGGTGCTGTCGCCCTGCTCAGACGGCGGCACGCCGCTGCCCAGCTTCCACAGCACGGGGGCGACCACCACATCGTCGATGCCCAAGTCCCTCAGTTCTTGGGCGTTGAACTCCGAGTCGGCGATCCCTCGACGGGTCAGCCGGGCCAGTTGCCCGAGCTGCTGGCGTCCTCGCTCGACGCTCTTGGCCAGTTCGGGCTGCCACGACTGGAAGTAACTGGCGGGGGTGATGTTGTGGTAGTTGAGCACGACCGGCGTCTTCTTCCGGATCACGAACTGAGCGACCTCCGACCCTATGGAGTGCTGGAGAATCGAGACGCGGGCGTCGCCTTTCCACTTCTCGACCGACAGGTCGCTGCCATCGGACCGGCTCTTGCGCTCTACCACGACACGGGTCTCTAACCCCTTCTCCTCGAGGAGCTGCTGGATCAGCCGGGTGTGGTTGCTGGTGGCGTCTCCCGTGGCCATCTGCGGGATCAACAGGTCGACGGTGGGGCTCATGGCCGGCTCAGTGGGCTCATGATTGGCACAGCGAGGCTCATGGCCGGCTCGGCGGGGCGGTGCGCTGGGCGACCACTATCTCGGTGATGCGGGAGTCGGAGCAGGGCTCCAAGCTGGCGTCGAAGCCGGCCTGCTCCAACAGGTGCCGCCAGGTGACCGGTGAGATGCCCAACCCCGAGCCCAGCTCGGCGTCTACCCGGGCCCGGGCTGCGGGGTCGGCCACTGCCACCACGATCCGCCCGGTTTTCTTCAGCTTCAGGCTGGCCTGGTTGACCATTCCGACCAGGTCTCTTAGCGGGAGGGTCTCCACAAACCCGGTGAGCACGATCGTGCCGAATTCCCCGTCCTCGGCGCCCACCAGATGGGGGAGCACGCCGCCCGCTCGAATGTCGAGGCGACGGCGGAGTCCGGCGAGAACCCGGTCGGGGTCTTGTTCCACGCCGTGGACGCTGATGCCCCGCTGGCTGATGGCCTCGACTATGGCGCCTTTCCCACCGGACAGCACCAGACACGGCCCCGAGCCCGCCAAGCCGGCGACGTGGGACACCACTTCGGCCGATGGCTCAGGAGGACTGTCGAGAACACCGAAGCCGGCCGGAACGGTGCCGTCGCCCAGATAGCCGGCCGCGCCTTCCAGGCGGCCCAGTCGGGTTTCGACGTTGCGCAGGTGCCGGATCAGCACTCCGGCGAACACGTTGAACTGGTCGGTGAGAAAGCGGGCGTACCAGTAGGACAGTTTGCGGACAAGCCACTTGACGCCGCGGAGTCCCCGGCGCGACCCGATCGGGACATGGGGGTCGAGCGAGGCCAGATTGGCGGCCTGGTTCAAGAAATCGCCGTCTTCGTCGATGACGTGCAGAGAGGACTCGGACTCGGCGATGTCGGCCCAAGCCTGCTCTATGTCGTGTTCAAGCTGGGCGATCTCCCGGTCTTGGCGGCGGCGATTGTCGGCATCAGCCTCGATCTCCGCGCTGACCTGTTTGAGGTCAAGCTCGCTCATGCCGGCCCGATCCTGGGACTAGACGACGAGCAATCCGGATGATGGCCGGTCGGGCCAGGTCCTCGTGCAAGCGGAGGTTCTCTGCTTCCAGCTCGGCGATGCGGTCGTCCTTCTCGTCGGCGCTGGCGTCCTTCTCGGCCATGCGCAGGTCCCGCTCGGCGATGCGGGCATCTCGTTCGCCTATGCGTGTGTCCCGCTCGGCCACCCGGTTCTTCCACTCTTCTATGCGAGAGTCCCGCTCGGCCACCCGGTCTTCCAGTTCGGCGATCTGTTCGTCTTGGTGGGCGACGCGGTTCGTCAGGAACTGGTTGCGCGCTTCGGCTCCGAGGGCTCGATCGCGCAGATTGAGGAGTTCATGGCGGAGCTGATCGCGATCCTCGCCATCCACCTGATCGGCGGTCATGGCTGAATCGTAGTTGCGGTCGGATTCGGAATTGGCAGGGAGTGGCCCCCGGTGGGGCGGCTCGCCCCAGCGGGCGACGAACCTCTCCCACTCCCAGGATTCGATGACCGGTTCCCGGCTGGCGCTCTCGTGGTGGATGAGGGTGGCAGCGGGCTCCACCACCACCCGCAAGCCCGACCGGATGAGCCGCAGGCAAAGATCGACATCGCCGTAGGAGGCGGGGAACTCCAGCGACATCCCGCCCACGGCCAGCAGGTCCCGGCGTCGGGCCAGAAGGCAGGCCCCGGTGACGCCGATCACATCGCGAGCCCCGTCGCCGCCGGCCGCGGCGGCTTCGGACTGCCGGCATCCCCGGAACGAGTGGATGGGATGAGCGCCGTCGAACTCCATGCCGATGTGCTGTATCGACCGGTCGGGATACAGCAGGGCCGCCCCCACGGCGCCGATGCCCGGATCGCTGAGATGGGCGGCCATTTTTCCCAGCCAGTCGCCGGTTTCTGCCTCTATGTCGTCGTTGAGCATCAGAACCAGGGGGCCGCGGCTGGCCAGCACGCCGCAGTTCACGGCCCGGGAGAAGTCGAAGGGCCCCGGGCCCCGGTGGATGACTCGCAGGGGCAGACCTGCGGTCTGCTGAGGCGGCTCGCCCTGGAATTCGTCGCCCACCACCACGATCACCTCCGCGGGCGCCGGATCGAGCAGGGTGAGCGTGGCTAGGCAGCGCTGAAGCATGGAGGCGTCGGCGTCAGGCTGGAGGTGGCCGGCGCTGGGAATGACGATCGAGGTGCCGGCCTGCGAAAGCGGTTGGGAATCGACCATGAGGCGTGATCGATGCTACCGGCGGGCGGGCCGGGCTGACAGCCGGCGCCGCGGACGAGCTATTGGATAACCGCCACTACGTCGCCGCCGCCCACCGAGTCGCCCTCGGATACCCGGACCTCCGCTATCGTGCCGGACTTCTCGGCACACACGTTGTTCTCCATCTTCATGGCCTCGAGCACCACGATGGGATCGCCGGCCTCTACCGTGTCGCCCGCAGCCACCATCACCTTGACGATGGTGCCCTGCATGGGCACGGTCACCTCACCGCTGCCCGCGCTGCCCCCGCTCTTGCTGGCGGCGGCCCGCTTGGGGCGCTTGGCGCCGCCCGATGCGGGGGCGGCGGATGGGGCAGAGGCGGTCTCCGGCACCCACATCTTCACCGAATAGCGCTGGCCGTTGACCTCCACGTCGATGTCCCGCTGCACCAGGGGCTCGGTGTCGGAGGGGGGGCTGGCCGGGGCGCTCTTGACTCCAGTCAGGTCGAGCGTCTCCTCCACCCACTTGGTGGAGTGGGTGAGGGCGGCGAAATCGGGGTGGGCCAGGATGGCCTTGTCGGCGGGAATGGTTGTGGCCACCCCGCTCACTTCCAGTTCGTCGAGGGCCCGCAGGGTGCGGGCGATGGCAGTGGGCCGATCTCGGCCCCAGCAGATCAGCTTGCCCACCAGATTGTCGTAGAACTGGCTGATCTCATCTCCGGCCTCGTACCCCCCGTCCCAACGGGTTCCGTACCCGCTGGGCGCCCGCAGGCCGGTGATCGGCCCCGGTGACGGCAGGAAGGCGCCCTCGGCGGGGTCTTCGGCGTTGATGCGCACTTCGATGGCGTGGCCGGATATCTCGATTTCGTCCTGGGTGAACGGCAGGGGCTCGCCGGAGGCCACCTTGATCTGCTGCTCTACCAGGTCGATCCCGGTGACGAGCTCGGTGGCCGGATGCTCCACTTGGAGGCGGGTGTTCATCTCCAAGTAGTAGAACTGGCCGTCCTCATACAGGAACTCCACCGTTCCGGCGTTCACGTAGTCGCAGCCCTGGGCCACCTTTACCGCGGCCTCGCCCATGGCGGCCAGGACTTCGGGGTCGATGCCGGCCGCGGGGGCCTCCTCGATCAGCTTCTGGTGGCGGCGCTGGGCTGAGCAGTCACGAGTGCCCAGGTACACGCAGTTGCCGTGGCTGTCGGCCAGAACCTGTACCTCCACATGGCGCGGCTGCTCCAGATAGCGCTCCATGTAGATCTCGTCGCGCCCGAAGTAGCTCAGCGCCTCCCGCTGGGCCGACTCGATGGCCTCTTCCACCACGCTCTCGTCGGCCACCACCTTCATGCCCCGGCCGCCGCCGCCGTAGGCCGCTTTGATGGCGACCGGGTAGCCGTGCTCGGCGCCGAAGGCCCGCACCTGCTCGGGATCGGTGATGAGGTCGGTGGTGCCGGGGACGCCGCTCACCCCTACCCGCTCGGCGGCCTGGCGGGCGGAGATTTTGTCGCCCATGACCTCGATGGCCTCGGGATTGGGGCCGATGAACGCCACCCCCCGGGCGGTGATGGCCCGGGCGAAGTCGGCGTTCTCCGAGAAGAATCCGTAGCCGGGGTGGACGGCGTCGGCTCCGGTGCGCTCGATGACGTCGAGGATGGCCTCGGTGTTGAGGTAGCTCTCGGCTGCGGTCTGGCCACCGAGGGCATGGGCCTCATCGGCCATGCGAACGTGGAGGGCGCTGCGGTCGAGGTCGGAGTACACCGCCACCGTGGCGATGCCCAACTCCCGGCAGGCCCGGATCACTCGAACGGCGATCTCCCCCCGGTTCGCCACCAATACCTTGGACAACACGGCAATATGGTGGCAGAGAGTCTCGGGATCACGCGAATAATGGCGGGGCGAAATGGGACGGGGCGAAGTGACCGACTTCCAAATCCAGTGGGTGAATGAGACCGGCTCGACGAACGCCGACTTGCTGGCCGCGGCCCGTCAAGGGGCCGAGGCGAATGCGGTATTGGCGGCCGAGTACCAGAGCGAGGGTCGAGGGAGGCGGGGGCGCAGCTGGAGCGCCGCGCCGGAGTCGAGCCTGTTGTTCTCGGTGCTTACCAGGCCCAGGATCGATGTGGCGCGAGCCCACCTGGTGACCACCGCGCTGGCGTTGGGGGCGGTGGAGGCCTGCGATTCGCTGGCCGGGGTGCGCCCCGGTTTGAAATGGCCCAACGACCTGGTGGTGGCCGACCGCAAGCTGGCTGGGGTGCTGGCCGAGTCGGTGGTGACTGGAGATCGACTGGAGGCTGTGGTGGTGGGCATGGGGCTCAACGTGCGGACCGGAGCAACACCCCCCGAGGTGGCTGACACCGCGGTGGCCTTGGAAGACGTGTGCGGCGCGGCGGTCGATCGCGAGGAGTTGCTGGCCGGAGTATTAGCCGGCTTCTCGCAGTGGATGGACAGAATCGAGATGCCCAGCGGCCAGGCGGCGCTGGTGGCTGCGGCCCGCCGAGAGTCAGCCACATTGGGCCGGCAAGTGTGGGTGCAGCTTGGTGACGGAAGCGTGCTGGAAGGACTGGCCGAGGATTTGGATGACGGAGGGGCGTTGGTGCTGGAGGGCGGGGCCAGGGTTGTGGTGGGCGATGTCGTACACCTGCGAAGCCGGTAGATCCTTTAGCGGAACCGCTAGGGGTCGATCTCCGTGGCCTTGAGGTGGGCGAAGGCGCGGGCGGCGGATTGAGTGTGGGGGCCGGGGGCGGCGGGTAGGGGATGGCCGTCGACGGCGTGGATGGGGTGAACGTCGCGGGTGGTGGAGGTGAGAAACGCCTCCTCGGCCGCGGCCAGCGCCTCCAGGGGCACGTCTAGCTCGACCGCGCCGGTCAGCTCGATCACGAGCTGGCGGGTGACCCCGGCCAAGCATCCCGAGGCCAGGGTGGGAGTGATGAGCTGGCCATCGTGGGCCAGGAAAACGTTGCTTCCGGTGCCCTCGCAGAGCTGACCCTGGGTGTTGGCGAAGATGGCCTCGCTGGCGCCGGCCGCCTTAGCGTCGGCCAATGCCCGCACGTTGGCCCCGTAGGACACGGTTTTGAGGCCGGCCAGAGGGCTGCGCTCGTTGATGGTCCAGTCCACGGTGGCCACCGCCACGGTGGTGGGCCAGGGGGCTTGGGGAGTGGCGGCCACGGTGGCGGTCGGCGGGCTGTCGCCCCGGCTGCTGCCCAATGGCCCGGTGCCGCTGCTGATGGTGACCCGTAGACGACCCTCTTGGAGCCCGTTGGCGTCGGCCACCGCGATCATGGCCTCCCGCAGCACATCGGCGTCGAGAACCGCCACCCCCAGGTGCTCGGCGGAATAGGCCAGCCGCTCCAGGTGGCGGCGAGCGGCGAATGGCATTCCCCGCACAATGACCAGGGTCTCGAATACGGCATCGCCCACCAGCCATCCGTGATCGAAGGGTGAGATCCGGGCCTCGTCCTCCGGAACCAGATCTCCGTTGATCCACACGATGCGGGCCGTCACTAGAGCACGTACTCCCCGGTGGCCACGGCCAGCAGCCGCTTGGCCTTCAGCTCGGTTTCCTGCCACTCGTCTTCGGGGTCGCTGTCGTAGGTGATGCCGCCTCCGGTGCCGAGGTGGAGGTGCTCGTCTTCGATCCACAAGGTGCGGATGGCCACGTTCAAATCGCCCCGCTGGCGGTCGGCGTCCACCCATCCCACCGCGCCGCAGTACACCCCCCGCGGTTGCGGCTCCAACGCATAGATGGCGTTGAGGGCGGCCAGCTTGGGAGCGCCGGTTACCGACCCCGGCGGGAAGGTGGCGTCGATCAGTTCCGGCCATCCGCAGCCGCGGGCCATTCGCCCCCGCACGGTGCTCACCAGATGCACTAGGCCGGGGTGATGCTCCAGGGAGAACAGGGCGGGCACGCTCACCGTGCCGTAGTCGCACACCCGCCCCAAGTCGTTGCGTACCAAATCTACGATCATGAGGTTTTCAGCCTGGTCCTTCGGGGTCAGCCCCGATGGGTGGGCGGCGGTGCCCTTGATGGGAGACGATTCCACCCATCGACCGTTGCGCACCAAGAAGCGCTCGGGCGAGGCCGAGGCAATGTGTACGCCGTGGTCGGGCAGGCGCAGCACGGCGGCATATGGCGCGGGGTTTCCTTCAGCCAGCGCTGCCCCCAACGCAGCGATGTCGGTGTCGGGATCGATGAGCGGTGCGCTCAGGTGGCGGGTGAGGTTCACCTGGTAGACGTCGCCGGCGGCGATCATCTCCCGGATAGCCGAAACCCCGGAGGTGAACTCGGATTGGTCGAGCGAGCTTCTCCAGGTGTCCGCCGGGATCCCCTTCCAGGGGCGGCCCTTCCAGGGTCGGGCTGGGCGAACCGAGTCGAAGCGGGCGCACACTGCCTTGCCGTGGAAATCTATGGCCACCGCCCAGAAGCCCTTGGACTCCAATGCCCCTAAATCGTCGGTGACGTCGACCAACCTGGAACACAGATGGTGTCCCACCACGGCCACAGCCGCCACCTCCATCGGGTGCAGTGTACTTACACTGGCGGGCAATGAGGCGCGGTCGTCGGCGCGGAGCACGCCGGAGAACTTGGTGGCAGCTCCTGGTGGTGCTGTTCGGGCTGCTGGTGTTTGTGGCCGCGGTGGGCGGGGCGGTTGGTCTGGGCATGGTGAAGTCGCAGGTGAGCCAGATTCCCCGGGTGTCGGTGGGGCTGTCGCTAGACCTGGTGGGAGCGCCGGTGAACTTGGTGGGCGCATCGGAGGGAACCTCAGCCAACCCCGCGGAACACCCCGGCGCAGAAGCCTTGAATTTTCTCCTGGTGGGGATAGACAACGCCGCCGGAATCGACCCTGATAGCCCTATCCACATAGATCGGGACGTCAACTCGCTGCTGACCGACTCGGTGATCCTGGTACGCATCGACCCCGAGGCCGACCGGGTGGCCATGTTGTCGATTCCCCGCGACCTCTGGGTGCCGATTGCCGACAGGGGATGGAGCGAGCGGGTGAACGCCGCCCGGGGCATCGGCGGGCCCGCGGCCTTGATCGAGACGGTGTCGGAATACCTCGGGGTGCCCATTCACCACTACGTGGAGATCAACTTCGCTGGATTCCTGCGAATCGTGAACACAGTGGACGGAGTACCGGTGGAGATCGCCCAGCCCATCCGAGACGACTCGCTGGGATTGCGGATCGAGCAGACGGGCGTGGTCACCCTCGATGCCGACACCGCGCTGGCCTATGTGCGAACCCGCCGACCACTGACGGTGGCCCCGGGGGGCAATCCGGCCAATGACGACGACTGGGTGCGGCTTGGCGTGTGGAACGACTTGGAGCGCAACCAGCGCCAGCAGGAGTTCATGGTGGCCACCCTCAAACGGGCGGTGGAGAAGGGCATCCGCAATCCGCTCAACCTCCGGCGGGTGGCCAGCGACCTTCTCGACGACGACAACCCCAGCATCACGCTCGATGATCGCATCACGGTGGGCCAGCTCGTAGATCTGGGTGACGAGTTCCGGTCGTTTTCCGTGGACCAAATAGAGCGGTACAAGCTGCCGGTGGTTGACGCCACCATCGACGGCAAACAGGTGCTGCTGCTGCTGGAAAACGACGCCCAGTCGGTGCTGGAGTTCTTCCGGGCCGGGAGCCTGGCCAGTGTCCGGGTGCGGATCCTCAACGGCACCTCGTCGGGCACCGTGGCCGGAGTGGAGGCGGAGTTGGAACGGGTCGGGTTCTCGGTGGTGGACCGGGGCAACGCCGACCGGTTCGATGTGGCCAGAACCGCTATCCGCCACACCGAGGCTGCCGCGGAACAGGCGACGACCCTGGCTCGCTTCATCGAGCCCGCGCCGCTTCTGGAGCAGGTGATGGGAATTGGCGGCGCCGATGTGGAGCTGGTGGTGGGTGCCGACTACCGAGCGGTGTTGGAAAGCCCTCGGGACTCGGCCTCCTGACGATTGGCCAAGTACCACTCGTAGGTGCGGCGCAATCCCTCAGCGAAGGGGGTGGAGGCCTCGAATCCGAACAACCTCTTGGCCCGGCTGGGGTCCACGCAGCGGCGGGGTTGGCCGTCGGGCCGGGAGGAATTCCACTCGATCCGACCGGTGAAACCGGTGACTTCGGCCACATCCTCCACGAGCTCTTTGACCGCAATCTCCTGGTTTGCCCCCAAGTTGACCGGCTCTGCGCCCCGGTAGTGCTCGGCCGCCAACAGGATGCCTTTGGCGGCGTCGTCCACATAGAGGAACTCTCGGCTGGCCGTGCCCGTGCCCCAGACCTCGATGCAGTCTTGGCCAGCTTCGATGGCATCGACGCATTTCTTGATGAGCGCGGGGATCACATGGGATGCCGATGGGTGGAACTTGTCGCCCGGGCCATAGAGGTTGGTGGGCATCAGATATATGCCCTGCTGGCCATATTGCTCGCGGTTGGCCTGAAGCTGCACGAGCTGGGCCAGCTTGGCCACTCCATAGGGGGCGTTGGTCTCCTCGGGGTAGCCGGTCCACAGTGAGTCTTCGGAGAATGGCACCTTTGTGTACTTCGGGTACGAGCAGATGGTGCCCACCACAACAAGGCGATCGGTCTGCGCCAATCGGCACTGCTCGATGACGTTGGTGCCCATCAGCAGGTTGTGGAGGTAGAGATCGGCGGGTCTCTCCTGGTTGGCGCCGATGCCCCCGACCCGGGCAGCCAGGTGGATCACTGCATCGGGCTGGATGTCGGCGAGCAGCCTCTGCGTATCTGTAGTGCTGCGCAGGTCGTAGTCGGCGCTGGACGGGGCGGCCAGCAAGGCGGGCTCGGCCTGGTCGAGCAGTCGGCAAACCGCCTGGCCCAAGAACCCGGTGCCTCCGGTGACCAGAACCCGCTTGCCTGCCCAGAAGCCGCTCATCGGTTCTCAGACTAGTGGTCCGCGGCGTGCTTGTTGGGTTCGGGCTGGCAGAATCGGGGCAGTGCGAGTGGCGATCACGCTGGAGCAGTGCTGGCATCGGGTGCCGGGGGGAACGGCGACGGCCGCGCTTGGGTGTGTAGAGGCTCTGGGGCGGCTGTCGGCGCCTCCCGAGATGGTGGGGGTTTCGGCCTGGCACCGGAGTCCTCCTGAGGAGCCGTTCGCTCCCGGAATCCCCGTGGCTGCTCTGCCGATGCCTCGGGTCGGGCTGTACTGGTGCTGGCACCACATGCGTCGGCCTTCCGTTCCGAGGGCGGTCGGCCGGGTGGACGCCATTCACGCCACCGGCATGGCGGTGCCCCCTCGGACTGCTCCGTTGGCGGTGACGGTCAACGATTTGGCGTTCTTGCGCCATCCCGACCACTTCACGCCACGAGGCCTGCGGTTTTTTGCTCAGTCCCTGAACTTGACTCGCGACGAAGCCGACATCGTGGTGTGCCCGTCGCAGCACACGGCGGATGACTGCGTGCGGGCCGGGATCGACGCCGACCGGGTGCGCGTCGTTCCGTACTGGGCTGATGACCGCTTGGTGCCGTTACCGGAGGCCGAGGAAGTGCGACAGCGATTTCAGCTGGCCGACAGGTTCGTGCTCTGGGTGGGGACGGAAGAGCCCCGCAAGAACTTGGCCGGCTTGTTGGAGGCGTGGCAGTTGCTGGGTCAAAGGGCTGAGGAGTTGGTGTTGGTGGGTCCGACGGGGTGGAAGTCGAACCTCGACCGCGATCTGGCTGCGTCGAAGTCAAAGCTGGACGGGGCCCTGGCCTCTTCGGGGCCGCGGATTCGCCGTTTGGGGTTTGTGGCCGAGGCCGACAAGCGGGCGCTGATGAGGGCCGCCCAGGCGGTGTGTTATCCGAGCCTGACCGAGGGCTTCGGCCTGCCGGTGCTGGAGGCGATGGTGCAGGAGACGCCGGTGGTGACGTCGGCGACGGGGTCCACTGCCGAGGTGGCCGGTGAGGCGGGAGTGCTGGTGGATCCCACTCGGCCGGAGGAGATCGCCGACGCCCTGGCCGGTGTGCTCGACGACGAGGCTTCTGCGGCTTGTCTGGGCTCACAGGGCCGAGAGCGGGCGCTGACTGAGTTCACCTGGAAGCGCACTGCTGAGGGGCTGTTGGATGTCTATCGGGAGCTGGTTGGCTGATGGGCTCGGATGCCTCGCCTGACTCGACGGTGCACGTGGGCGTGAACCTGTTGTGGCTGCGGTCGGGACGGGTAGGGGGCACCGAGGACTACGCGGTCAGGATGCTCTCGGCCATCCCTTCGGATTCTTCGGTGCGTTTGACCTTGTTCGGCCCGCCTGGCTTTGCCGAGGCCCACCGGGCGCTGGCGGAGCGATTCGAGGTGGTGACAACGCCGGTGGGCAAGAGCCGACCGCTGCGGGTGCTGATGGAGAACTCCTGGCTGGCAGTGCAATGCCGCCGCCGCGGAATCGCATTGGCCCACCATTTTGGGGGAACCGTGCCCTGGATGGGCATACGCCCGGCAATCGTGACCATCCACGATTTGCAGCCGTTGGACCATCCCAAGCGCTTCAGTTTGATCAAGCGGCTGTACCTGAAGACCATGCTGCCGCGGGCGGTGCGCGGGGCAGAGGTGGTTGTGACCGTGAGCGAGTTTTGCCGGAGTCGCCTTGTGGAGCGCCTCGGCGTTGACCCCGAGCGAATAGTGGTGCTCCCTGCACCGGTGGACGCTTCCTCGGGTGCTTCGGAGATGCCGCTGGCTGCCGCTGAGCCGGACTTGTCCCACCCATTCGTGCTTTATCCGGCCGTGGCCTACCCCCACAAGAACCACGAGGTGTTGCTGAGGGCGTTGGCTCGGCTGGCTGCCGATGGGGTGGATGTGGCGCTGGTGGCCTCGGGAGGGCCCGGCCCGCGTGACGCCAAGCTGGACCATCTGGCCGACGAGCTGGGAGTGGGGAGCAAGTGGCACCGGTTGGGCCGTATACCCAGAGCAGTGCTCGACGGCTTGTTCCGGCAGGCAGTGGCCATGGTTTTCCCGTCTCGTTATGAGGGCTACGGCCTTCCGGTGGTTGAGGCCATGGCCCGCGGTTGCCCGGTGGTGGCCGCCGATGCGGGGGCGCTACCGGAGGTGGTGGGAGCGGGCGGGCGACTTCTGGATCCTGACGACGAGGACCAGTGGGCTGACGCCATCGGCAAACTGGTGGAAGATGGCGATGCCCGTCACGAGTTGAGCGCGGCGGGCAGGTCCAGAGTTCGGGAGCTGGCCGACCTCGACCCGGGGGCAGAGCTCTGCGGACTGTACGTCAAGGTGGCGGGATGACGGAGCCGCTCTCGATCCTGGTGCTGTGTCCGCACTATGCGCCCGACACCGCTCCCACCGGGGAGGTGATGACCGCCATCTGCGAGCAGTGGACGGCCCGGGGACACCGAGTGGAGATCATCACCAGCCTCCCGTGGTATCGAGACCATGCAGTGGCAGGCGGATGGTCGGGGCGGCTGGTGCGCACCCAGCAGGAGCCGTGGGGTCGAATCAGGCGCTGGCATCCGTTTCCCGCCGACAAGAGGCGGCTGGCGGCCCGGGCGGCGTCGTTTGCCGGGTTCACTGCGCTGGCCGGCGTTGATGCTGTGATGGCTGCGGGCCGCTGCGACGTGGTGTTCGCCATGTCGCCCCCGCTCACGCTGGGCGCCGCGGGGTGGGCGGCCGCCTGGCGGGGCCGGGCACCCCTGGTGTTCAACGTTCAAGACGTGTTTCCCGACGCGGCGGTGGACACCGGTGTCTTGCAGAATGCCAGGGTGGTGGCCGCGGCCAGCCGGCTGGAGCGCTGGGTGTATCGGCGGGCCGCGGCCGTGAGTGTGCTGTCGGAGGGAATGGCCGCCAACGTGCGGGCCAAGCTGGCCCCCGGGGTCGACCCGGACAAGGTGGTGGTGATCCCCAATGCGGCTGACGCAGACCGCATCACCCCGTCGGATCGGCACAACCGGTATCGGGCCGAATTGGAGCTGGGCGACGGCGAAGCCACCGTGGTTATGTACGCCGGAAACCTGGGGCACTCCCAACCCTTGGAGCTGGTGATTTCGGCCGCCGAACGGTTCGCGGGCCAGGGGCGAACCGACGTGCACTTTGTGGTCAACGGCGACGGCGTGGCCCGTTCGGCAGTGGCGGCGGCGGCCCAGCGCCTCGACACCCTGCACCTGGTGGGCTGGCAGCCGCCCGAGCGGTTGGCGGAAGTGCTGGCGGCCGCTGATCTGCACTTGGTGCTGCTGCGGGCCGGACTCGGAACCACCAGCGTGCCCTCCAAGGTGTACTCGGTGCTGGCCGCAGGCCGCCCAGTGCTGGCCAGCGTGGATCGGGGCAGCGAGGTGGAGAAGCTGCTGGACGCCTCTGGAGCGGGCACCACGGTTGACCCCGAAGACGTCGATGCTTTCTGTGCTGCGGTGGCCCGGATGGCCGATGATCCCGATGGACTGGTTGAAATGGGGCGGCGAGGCCGGGCCTATGCCGAGCAGGCCGCCGGGCTCCAGGAAGTGGCCGGGCAGTACTTGGAGCTGTTCCGGCGGTTGATGCGCTGATCGCACAATCGGGCCGGTAGCCTGTTGAGCCGTGGCAAGAGCCTCTGGTTCTCGAAAGGTGGCGCGGGCCGCGGCGATGGGCGGGGTCGGACAGCAGCGCCGGCTCATCGGCTTTCCCGCCGTGGTGGTGCTCATCATCCTGATCGGCATTGCGGTGGTGGCTTTTGCCCGCACCCAGCGCGATGAAGAGGCCCGTCCCGGCCTCAGCGACCACTGGCATTCGGCCTACACGGTGTGGGACTGCACCGACGGCGGCGGAGCCCACCAGCCCATTTTCGAGGGCCGGCGAAACTCCCAGGGCTATCCCTACGACCCCTATGGCATTCACTCCCACGCCGACGGGTTGATCCACATTCACCCGTTCACCGCCAACGCCACCGGCAAAGACGCCGTCATGGACAAGTTCTTTGATGCGATGTTCGTGAACATTGACCAGAACGGCATCTTCGCCGAGGAGTTCGGTGTGATCAGCGCCGTGGATGCGGTTTGCGACGGGCAGCCGGCGGTGGTGCAGATCGTGCGCTGGTCCAGTGCGCTCACCGCAATTGCCGCTGAGCCCGACGAGCGCATCTACGAGAACTTCGGCGATATTCGCTTTCTGAAGGACGGCGAGGCCTTCACCATTGCCCTGGCCCCTCGAGACGCCGTGGTGCCGCTGCCTCCCACCATCAACGATCTGCTCGGGGTGTCGCCATCGCTGGTGGCTGACCTCTCCCAGCCCGAGGGGCCGGTACAGTTCGATGAGAGCCTCGACGAGAACGTTCCGGGCGTCCAGTTGCCAGACGGCGGCTGAGCCGGTGTGGACGCGGTTGTTCTGGTCGGCGGCTTCGGCACCCGGCTGCGGCCTCTGACCCTGACCCGTCCAAAACAGATGCTGCCGGTGGTGGACCGGCCCATGATCGAGCACGTGGTGGGAAGGCTTGGACAGCAGGGAATCACCCGAGCGGTGCTCTCACTGGGATACCGGCCCGACGCATTCGAGGCGGCCTACCCCGAGCGCCGCTGTGCCGGGGTGGAATTGTTCTATGCGGTGGAGCCCGAGCCGTTGGACACAGCAGGAGCCATTGCCTTTGCGGCCCGAATGGCCGAGGTGCAGGACACATTCATCGCAGTTAACGGCGACGTGATCCACCAATTTCCCCTGGCCGATCTGTTGGCATTGCATGGCCGGTCCGATGCTCAGGCCACCATTGCCCTAGCGCCGGTGGCCGACCCTTCCCGTTTCGGCGTGGTGGTGTGCGAACCCGACGGCCGGGTGCGGGAATTCGTGGAGAAGCCCCCGGCCGACCAGGCTCCCAGCAACCAGATCAATGTGGGGATCTATGCCTTGGAGCCCGCCGCTCTGGACTCGGTGGCCGAAGGCGCCCGGGCATCGATCGAGCGGGAGGTATTTCCGAGGCTGGTTGAGGCGAGAGGCATGTACGCCTTGGCATGGGACGGGTTCTGGGTGGACACCGGTACCCCGGAGGCTTATCTGGAGGTTCAGCAGGCATTGTCAGATGGCGGCTGGATCCATCCGTCGGCTGAGGTTGCGGCCGACGCCGCGGTCGAAGGCTCGATTGTGATGGAGGCTGCTGTCGTTGCCTCTGGGGCCTCGGTCATCGATTCTGCGTTGCTCCCCGGTGCCCGCGTTGGTGGGGGGGCGGTCGTCGAGCGCTCTATCGTGGGCTACGGGGCCGAGATCGGCGCTGGAGCTTGCCTGCGCGATCTTTCGGTAGTGGGGGACGAGACCGTGATTTCCCCGGCCGCTGACTTGAAGGGCGAGAGGGTGCCCTAGCGGAACAGGTCCTCGCCCGGGGAGCGGACCAGATCGGCCTGGATGCTTCCGGGACCAAGCCAATCGGGGTCGGCCCCCCGGATGACGGCCACCGGAACACTGTTGGCCTTGCCCATGACGAGTTCGGCGGCGGCAGCCAGCTCATCGACGATGGCCACCTCGGTCACCTGGAGCTCTCGGCCTGAAGCGTCGGGGGTGCCCCGCAAGTCGAGAATGGGGCGAACGCCGGCCGTTCCGATGGCTACGTCGACCACCCCCCGTCGCCAGGGCCTCCCGAATGTGTCGGACACGATCACTCCTACCTCCACGCCGGATCGGGCCTTGATCCCGTCGCGGATGCGTCGGGCGGAGCGATCGGGGTCGTCGGGCAGAAGAGCAGCCACATCGGCGGCCACGTTGGACCGGTCGACTCCGGCATTGGCGCATACGAATCCGTGTTTGGTCTCGCTGATGACCAGGTCGCCCCGCCGCCGCAGCACACGCACCGACTCCTGCTCCACCACCGGCTTGTGGGACATGGGGTCGTCGGGGTCGACTGCGACCATGGCATTCTCGGCTTTGGAGACGATCTTCTGGGTGATCACCACCACGTCGCCGTCGGCCAAGTCGGCCGCCTCGGCAATCAACCCGGCCAAGTCGTCTCCCGCCTCGATCTCCGGCAATCCCTCCACTCCGAAGATCTCGACCCTCATGCCTGGACTCCCTCCGCCGAACCGCCCAAGACGATATGGGCCAGGGCCTCTGCACTGTCTAAGTGCACGGATCAATCCTCCGCCGAACAGCCCAAAACGATATGGGCTAGGGCAGTGGCCGATTCGGTGTCGTCCATGATTGTTGGGGCCACCACGCAGGACACCCCGACAGCTTCGACGTCGTTGGCCAAATGGGCATCGGCCTCGTCGATCACCAGCGTGGCAGCTACGTCCTGGTACAGCCGGGCCACACCCACCACCGAGCATTCATGGCCAAGCTCCCGCATGAGGCGGTCGGCAGGGCCCTTGAGCGCGGCACCTCCCACGATGGGCGAGACCGCCACCACGGCGTCTCGGCGAGCGGCCACGGCCTGCCGCACGCCGGGTACTTCCAGCACCGGCCCGATGGACACGATGGGATTGGAGGGGGCGATGACGATCAGCCGGGCTGCCCTCAATGTGTCGATAAGGCCGGGCGCAGGCTGGGCCCGCTTGGACCCTGCCACCCGGACCGCAGAGACCGCCACGTCATGGCGGCGGCGGACGAAATAGTCCTGGAAGCCGATCTCGCCTTCGTCGACGGTCGTGACCCTGGTTTCGATGCGGTCGTTGGTCACCGGCAGCACGGTCAGCTCCAAACCCCAGGCAGATGCAATCTCCGCGGTAACGGTGGCCAAGTCAGCTCCTTGGGCCAGCCGGTGGGTCCGGTACAAGTGGGTGGCCAGGTCGCGGTCGCCGAGGCGGAACCAGGTGATCCCGCCGTAGCGGTCCAGGGCATCCATCGCCTGCCAGGTCTCGCCAGCCAAGCCCCAGCCGGTGTCAGGGTTGACTGCGCCGGCCAGCGTATAGACCACGGTGTCCAAGTCGGGGCTCACATGGAGGCCGTGGAGCACGGTGTCGTCCGCGGTGTTGACCACGGCGAGCAGGTCTTGGGGCGGGTGGACTCGGATCATTCCGGCAAGCAGCTTGGCCGCTCCCACCCCTCCAGCAAGCGTGACCACGCTTTGGGTCAAGAGACCTCCACAAGTCTGCGGGGAGGGGGGCCAATCAAGAAATCCCCTTCAGCTTGCCTTGGAGCAGGTCCAAGTCGGCGTCCACCATCATGGCCACCAGATCTTGGAAACCGACCTCCCGGTGCCAGCCCAGCACCGAGGTCGCCCGACCGGGATCGCCCACCAGTATGTCGACTTCGGCCGGACGGAAGAAGGCTTCGTCGATCACCACGAAGTCGCGGTAGTCCATGCCCAAGTGGGCGAAGGCCAGTTCGCAGAACTCCCGAACCGAGTGGGTCTCTCCTGAGCACACCACGTAGTCGCCTGGCTCGTCTTGTTGAAGCATCATCCACATGGCCTTCACGTAGTCGCCGGCGAATCCCCAGTCGCGTTTGGAGTCGAGGTTGCCCAGCCGCAGTTCGCTTTGGCGGCCGAGAAAGATCGCCGCCGCCGCGTGGGTGATCTTGCGGGTCACAAACTCCAGTCCCCGCCGGGGGGATTCGTGGTTGAACAAGATGCCCGAGCTGGCGTGCAGTCCGTAGCTCTCGCGGTAGTTGACGGTGATCCAGTGGCCGTAGACCTTGGCCACCCCATACGGGCTCCGGGGGTAGAAGGGGGTCGCCTCGGTTTGGGGCACCTCCCGTACCTTGCCGAACATCTCACTGCTGGACGCCTGGTAGAAGCGGATGGACGGGTCGACGATGCGGATGGCGTCGAGCAGGCGGGTAACTCCCAAAGCGGTGGTCTCGCCGGTGAGCACCGGCTGGCCGAAGGAGGTTTGCACAAACGACTGGGCGGCCAGGTTGTACACCTCGGCGGGGCGGTGCTGTTGCAATGCCTCGATGAGGGAGGCCTCGTCGAGCAGGTCGCCGCTCACAATGGTGATCTGGTTCTGGAGATGGGCGATGCGCTCGAAGCTGACCATGCTGGACCGCCTCACCAAACCCACCACCTCGTAGCCCTTGTCGAGTAGGAACTCAGCGAGATACGAGCCGTCTTGTCCGGTAATGCCGGTGATCAGCGCTCGTCGAGGCCGTTGCTCAGCCATCAGGATCACCAGTTTGGCCGGTTTGTCGGCTGCGGGCATCCTCGAGGGTGTCGGCCAGGGTGTCGGCCAAGGCGATTGCCGGGGTCCAGCCGGTGGCCTTTTGGAGTTTCGTGTTGTCGCCTCGCTGTACCGGCAGATCGACGGGGCGGAACAGGCGGTCGTCCTGCTCGAGGTTCATCGGGGTCTTGGCCAGGCTGAGCAGGGTTTCGGCGATGTCGGACACGGCCACATCCCGACCTGAGCACACGTTGTAGGCCTCACCGGGCTCTCCGTCCACCACCAGGAGTCGGTAGGCCTGGACCACATCGCGCACATCGGTGAAGTCGCGTCGGGCCGTGAGGTTGCCCACCGGGACCGCGGTGTTGCCGGACTGCTCGTTGCGGGCGATGCGGGCAGCCAGCGCGGGGGCTAGGAATCGCTCGCTTTGACCGGGGCCAAGGTGGTTGAAGGCCCGGACTCGGATCACTCCGAGGCCGTGGCCCAAAAAGCCCTGAATGCACACCATTTCGGCCGCGGCTTTGCTCGCGGCGTAAGGGTTGACCGGCCGCAGGGCGGCGTCTTCGGTGATGGGCAAGTGCTCGGGATCGACCATGCCGTAGATGTCGCTGCTGGTGACCGAGAGGAGTCGCTCGACACCAGCGTCGATGCAGGCTCGTACCACATGGAGGGTGCCGTCGGCATTGACCTGGAAAGTGCCCATCGGGTCGTTCCACGATGCGGCCACATCGCTTTGGCCCGCCAGGTGGTACACCACGTCGGGCTTGGTCTCCGCGATCAGCTCCGACATGGCGCCGGCGTCTTCGACGGGAGGGCTGCCGATTACGCGATCCACCTCAATCACGTCGTCGGCACACGCGTTCAGATGAGCGACGAGGTGAGTTCCGACAAAACCCCGCGACCCGGTGACCAGGGCTCGCATTGCCACGAGTGTGCCATGTGGACCATGGCCATGCTGTACCCGACCAAGTTGTCACTGAGCCGCTCCGACCATACCTCTGCTTTGTTGGATGGGCCGGTACGGTGGTGAGGTGGGCGAGCCGCAGCCAGCTCAAGCGCCGGTGCCAGAGGAAGATCCGCTGGTGGAGTGCATACGCAACGGCATCTACACCGCAGTGGGACTCGGTCTGTTGGTTATCAATCGCGTGCAGTCGGCCCGGAGGGATTTGGCCGGTCAGATGCCTGATGAACTGCGGGAGGCGTTCTCCGATCTTGCTGAACAGGTCCCAGAAGATGTACGCAACGCGGTGGCGGACATGGCTCAGCAGCTTCCCGATTCGGTGCTGACGGTGCTCTCGGATGCGGTTGACCAGGCACCGGCCCTTGCCGAAGCACTGCGGGAGTTTGTCAACCGCAACTCAGATCAAACCTGATGCAGGCCAAGTCCGATTTCAGGATCCACGTGGTGATCGTGAGCCACGACCCGGGCCTGTGGTTCGACGAGATGTTGGAGTCGATTGCTGCCCAAGACCATCGGTCGGTGGAAGTGACCGTGGTGGATACCGGCAGCGAAGCCGACCCCACCGCCCGAGTTCGACGCGTTTTGCCCCAGGCCTCGGTCCGCTGTTTGGGATACGACCCCGGATTCGGCCCCGCGGCCAACCAAGTGCTGCTGGACGCGGGCCCGGTTCCCGACTTCTTCGTGTTCTGTCATGATGACGTGGCACTGGCCCCCAGCGCCCTGCGGCTGCTGGCCAATGAGGCGGTGCGGTCCAACGCCGGGATCGTCGGCCCCAAATTCGTGGATTGGGACGACCCCAGCCGCCTTCTCCAAGTCGGTCTCATGGTTGACAAGATCGGAATTCCGATTCCCACCGTAGAGGTTGGCGAACTCGATCAGGAGCAGCACGACGCGGTTCAGGAGATGTTCGCCGTCCCCGGAGGATGCATCTTGGTTCGCGGGGACTTGTTCCGGGCCGTCGGCGGCTTCGATCCGGAGATGACGTTCTGCTACGAGGATGTGGACCTGTGCTGGCGGGCTCGCACCGTGGGGGCGCGGGTCATGGTGGCGCCCAGCGCGGTGGTTCGCCATCGTCAGCGGCTGGCTGAGCGCATTTCCCAAACTCAGGTCAGCCAGCTGATCCGGCGCCATCGGGTGCGAACCCTGCTGTGCGTGTACGGGGCTTGGCACTCGGTGCGGGTGATTCCCCAGGCAATGCTGCTTTCGCTTCTTGAGCTGCTGGTGGCGTTGGTTACCGGCCATCTGAGCCAAGCCCGCCAAATCGGGGCGAGTTGGGGGTACAACCTGGCCCGACTGGGGTCCATCCGGCAACAGCGGAAGGCGGTGAGCCGTGTCCGCCGGGTGGGGGACTCCCATATCCGTATGGCCCAGGCTCAGGGCTTCGCCCCGTTGGCCTCGCTGCTCACGAGCTGGAGGAGTGGCGCGGGCGACAGACTTTCAACGCAGAACGCCCTGCTGTCCCGGTTGAGTCGATCTCGGGCGTCGGTGGTGGTTGGGATCGTCACGGTGATCTTGGTACTGCTCGGGACTCGTGGTCTGGTGGCCGGGAGCATTCCCGCGGTGGGCGATCTGGCCCGATTGGGATCTAGTTCAGATCTCCTGAGCGGTTGGTGGAGTGATTTCCGGCCCATCGGCCTGGGGCAGGAGGGGTTCGCTCCCACCGGCCTGGGGGTTCTGACCCTGCTGAGCTGGCTGTTCTTAGGGGAGACCGATCTTCTGCGCACTGTGTTGATAGTTGGCATGGTTCCGCTGGGGGCACTGGGAGTGTGGCGGCTCATGCGCCCCTTCGATTCCCTGTGGATCCAAGGGGTGGCGCTGGCGGTGTACCTCGCCAACCCCGTGCCCTACAACGCGCTGGCCAACGGGGTGTGGAGTGCCCTGTTGCTATACGGCGCGGTGCCCTGGCTGATGCGAGCCGTCTTGGCTGGGTCAGGTCTTGCTCCCTACGGCGAATCGGGAGGCAGCCCCGGGCCAGGAGCGCGCCGACCGCTGTTTCTGCGGGAGGCCCTTGCCGTCGGCCTGCTCCTCGGCTTGGCCGCTGCGATGGCCCCCGGGGCAGTGATTGTGATGGGCCTGATTCTGGCCGGACTGGTTCTGGGGTCGATCATCGCCGGAACCGCAGAGGGCGTGGGCCGCATGGTGCTGGTGGTGGTGGCCGGTGCCGCGGTGGCCGCGGTGCTGAACCTTCCGTGGTTGGCCGACAGCCTGCCGTCGCTGCTCGGGGATCGGCCGGGGGGCAGCAGCGGAAACTCTTGGGCAGAGATTCTGCGATTCGACACCGGACCATTCGGCGACAGCCGGCTCGGTTGGGCCCTCCCGGTGGCTGCCGTACTTCCCCTGGCCCTGGCCCAAGACTCCCGACTGGCGTGGGCAGTGCGGGGGTGGACGCTCTATCTGGGCACCGCGGCGGTGGCACTGGTGGCGGAGCAAGACTGGTCTCCCGTGCCCCTGCCCCGACCGGAGGTGGTGCAGGTGCCCGGGGCCGTGGGCCTGTCCATCGCAGTGTCCATGGGTGTGGCCGCCTTCCTCGTGGATGTCCGCCGCCACCGCTTCGGTTGGCGGCAGATCGTTCCCTTTACCGCGGTGGCTGCACTCGTGGCGGGAATGCTGCCGTTGCTGGCCACGGTCTCCGGCGGCGATTGGAACGCGACCCGCTACGACTACACCGAGGTGGCCCCGTTTGCCGGCGTCGAAGATGGGGATGCGGCCGAGCCCGGCCACCGGGTCTTGTGGCTCGGCCATCCCGATGTGCTGCCGTTGGGCAGTTGGCACCTAGACGGTCGACTCTCGTTTGCGGTTTCTGACAGTCGCGCCTTTCCCACCGTGGCCCAGCGTTGGGTTGGCCGAGTGGACGGTCAGACCCGCCGGGTAGGCAACGCGGTTCTGGGAGCGTCGGAGACGGGCACCAGCAGATTGGGGGCAGAGCTGTCCCAATGGGGTATCGGCACGATTCTGGTTGCAGAGCGCTTGGCGCCCGCTCCCTACGGCGAACTGTCGCAGCCCGCCCCCGAGTGGCTGTTTGAAATGCTCTCTGGCCAACTCGACTTGGTGCCCGGCGGGCTGACCGCGGGTATCGCCACCTACCACAACACGGCATTGGATCTGGAAGCGGCTGGGGCTGGCCCCGCATTGCCCTCCGACGACGGAACCTCGGCGGTGACCCGGCTGCTTCTGGCGGTGCAGATCGTGCTGTGGGTGGTCGGTTTGGTGGGGATTGCACGCCTCAGCATCGGTGAAGGGCGTCGTCGGCAGAAAGATGCCCGATGAGCGGCCGCGTCACGCGTTGGCCACTGGTGTTTGTGGCCCTGGCGACGGTGATCGGGCTGGCTGTTGCCGACGGGGGTGACGAGCGCGAATCGGCTTCAGCGCCCCCGGTGACCACCAGCGAGGCCCCGGGTCAGGATGCGGAGGGGGGTGTCTGGTACTGCGCGGAGGGAACCTCTCGTCCCGGCGAATTCGCCGATCACTCGGTGATCGTTGCCAATCCCACCGGCACGGCGGTGGCGGCTTCGGTCTCGGTGTTTCCGGTGACGCCGGTTGGAAGGGTGTCGCCGTCGGCGCTCCCCGAAGAGGTGCTCCTGAACGTTCCCGCGAGGTCACAGGCCTCCCTGCGGCTGGCTGAGGTAGTGGAGTCGCAGTACACCGCGGCGCTGGTGGAGATTGATTCTGGTTTGGCGGTGGTTGAGCAGCGGGTGCAGGGCCCCACGGGCTTCGACGTTGTTCCCTGCGCCACCCGATCATCGTCGGTCTGGCATTTTGCCGCCGGTTCGACTAGGCGAGACGCTCGGCTGATCTTCACCCTGTTCAACCCGTTCCCCGACCGGGCGGTGGTGAAATTCTCCTTCTTCACCGAGGAGGGAATCCGCGAGCCCCAGGCGCTGCGAGGGGTTTTGGTTCCGGCTCAGTCGCTGGTGGTGGTGAACGCCACCGATCTGGTGCCTCGGTTCTCATCGGTTTCCACCACGGTCGAGACCCTGGCCGGAAGGGTGGTGGCCGGAAGGCTTCAACTCTTCGACGGCACCGAGGGCCTGGAGGGTTTGACCGCAGGCCCAGGGGTCCCGGAGGCCCGGCCCCAATGGGTGTTCCCCACCGGCCCAGGCGATCCGGGCGTGGCGGAGCACATCGTGCTCTACAACCCAACTGACCAGGTGGCGGCGGCCGACATCAGCATTCGGTCGGACGCCTCCGACCCCAGTGAGCTGCTGGCGCCCTTCGATGTGTCGGTGCCTCCCCAGCAGCAAGTGGCATTGGTATTTGGGGATGTCGGAACGTACCCGCTTCCCCCCGTCTCGTTCGCCTACGGCGCCGCCGGCCTGCCGGTGGAGGGCACTGGATTCTGGGTTGCCGTGCAGGTGTACAACGGGGTTCCCATCGTGGTTGAGCGCGTAGCCGCTGCCCCAGCGGCATCGCCTCCTGCGGGAGTGGCAACGACCGCCGGATCGTCGGCAGCCGCGTTGCGATATCTGGTCGCAGGGAATCGGGCCGAGGGCTCGGAGGTTGCGCTGGTGGTGGTGAACCCCTCGCCCGACTCCATCGCCCAAGTCACCGTGTCCAAGATCGCCGACGGCCGAATTGCTCCGATTGCCCAGCTCAATCCCCGGGAAGTGGCGCCGCACAGCCGATTGGTGGTGCCGATTGACCGATTGGTCGACGGCGACAGCTACGCCCTGTTGGTTGAGGCCAGCCAGCCGGTGGTTGTGTCCCGAACGCTGGCAGCCCAAGGCGGAACCGGGTTGACCTCCGGGCTCTCGATCCCCTTCGATTCCCTGCCACTCGATCCTTCTGCGTTTTAGCAGCCTCCGTCTGCCTGTCTACCATCCCCATCTGTGGACACCTCTGCCGAAGCCCTCCCCACCATTCGAGACTCGGTGCTGAGCCGGGCTAGTGACGACAGCCTGGCCATGCTGTTTGAGGACGAGCAGCACACTTACCGGGAGTTCACCGCCGGGTGTGTGGCCCGAGCCCACTTACTGTTGGACCGTCGGGGAGCGGGGCCGTTCCATGTGGGTGCGCTGCTGGACAACGGGCCGGAGTATTCCATGCTGCTGGGCGGGGCAGCGGTGGCCGGAGCAGCGGTGGTGGGCATCAACCCCACCCGGCAGGGGGCGGAGTTGGCCCGCGACATCACCCATGCCGACTGCGGAATGATCATTACCGAGAGCCGACACCGCGGGCTGCTGGACGGGTTGGATCTCGGTGCCGCCAACGGCCGGGTGCTGGACGTGGACTCGCCGGATTGGGCTGCCGCCTTGGCCCCCTATGCCGGTGCCGAGCCGCCGGATGTACACATCGACCCGCTGGCCCCCTACCTGCTGCTGTTCACTTCGGGCACCACCGGCGACCCCAAGGCGGCCATCTGCTCGCAAGTCCGGCTGGCCCGGATCGGCGAGGTCATCACCGAGATGCGCAAGCTGACGCCTGATGACGTGTTCTACCAGGCCATGCCCATGTTCCACTCCAATGCGCTGATGGCCGGCTGGGTGCCGTGTCTGACTGCGGGCGGCGTTGCCGCGTTCCGCCGCCGGTTCTCGGCATCGGGCTTCCTGCCTGATGTGCGCCGTTTCGGCGTGACCTACTTCAACTACGTGGGCAAGCCCCTCACCTACATTTTGGCCACCCCTGAGCAGCCCGACGATGCCGACAACTCCCTGCGGATCGTGTTCGGCAACGAGGGCGCCGTCCATGACTTGGAGCGGTTCTCTCGCCGCTTCGGGGTACCGGTGGAGGACTCCTACGGCTCCACCGAGGGGGGCGTATCGGTGAGCCGCACGTCGGATACGCCGCCCAATGCCCTGGGGCGGGCCGATGAAAGCGTGAAGATCCTCGATCCCGACACCGGGGAAGATGCGCCATTGGCAGTCTTCGACGACACCGGCAAGCTGCTCAATCCCGATGAGGCCATCGGCGAGCTGGTATCGATGGTGTCGGCACCCACCTTCGAGGGGTACTGGAACAACCCCGAAGCAGACGACGAGCGCACCCACGGCGGCATCTACTGGTCGGGCGATCTGGCTTATCGTGACGCCGAGGGGTTCGTGTACTTCGCGGGGCGGAACTTCGACTGGTTGCGGGTGGACGGGGAGAACTTTGCCGCCGCCCCGGTGGAGCGCATCCTGGTGCGCCACCCCGACATCGACCTGGCCGCGGTGTTTGCCGTGCCCAGTCCGTCGGTGGGCGACGACGTGATGGCCGCGGTGGTGCGCCGGCCGGGAGCGGGCTTCGATCCTGATGGGTTTGCGGAGTTCCTGGCCGGTCAAGACGATCTGGGCACCAAATGGACCCCTCGCTATGTGCGCTGGGCCGACACGCTGCCCCAGACCGAGACCAACAAGATCCTCAAGCGCACCCTGCGCCGGGAGCGCTGGGAGTCGGACGACGAGACCTGGGTGCTGGACGGCGAGGGCTACCGCCAGCTGGCGGCAGATGATGCTGAGGCCATCAGGGCCGAGTTCGAAGCCCGGGGCCGACTGTCAGTGCTGGACGTCTAAGCCTGGGCGGCCTCGCTAGCCGAGGGCGCCTAGCCCAGAGCGACTGCGGCGATGGCTTTCACAGTGGCCGCCATGTGGGCCCGCTGGTCGGCGTCGACGGCCTCGTAGACCTCGTTCATCCGGGCTGTGGTGATCTCCTCAGCCTGCTGGTGTACTGGCTTGAGGGGCTCGGGGTCGGGGAACGGCCCGGCCCAGCCGAACATCTGGGCCTGCTCGGGCCCGAGCTGGGCGACCACGGCCTCGACCGGGGTCATGCCCACCGCGCTCAGCCCATGCACGTGGAATCCGAATCGCAGCTCGCGCAAAATCTTCAGTGCGAGGCCGGTAGCCGCGGCTGGATCATCGGGCACGGGCATGGCCCGCCAGCCGGCATACAGCGGCTGGCTCATCGGATTGGTGGCATCGAACACCGCGCGGGCCGCGGCGGCGAAGTCGGCCAATCCGTCGAGATGGCCGAACGTCTCAGCGGCCCACCGGCCCAAGCCCTCGGCAAAAGCCGCCGCCGCATCCGTAGGCGTCCCCTGCTCCTTGGTCTGGGTCCAGCCCATCTCGATAAAGGACGGGCTGAACAGGGCGAACGCCGACACCACCACGTCGGTAGCCACATCACCCAAGACCCCGCCTCGGCCACCCACATAGCCGGACAACCCGGAAAAACCGGCTTCCGCCAGAGCCGCATTGGTGGTCTCGCTGAAGTAGTACTTGCTCCCGAGCATGGCGATAGGGAGCGCAGTGGCAGCCGCCACTTCCTCTGGTGTCATTGCTTGGGCCTTTCTTGGAACCGGCGCGGCAAGCGCCTGACGAAGTGGATGAAGAATAGTCAGACCAGGCCGTCGGATTTGGCTTGGGCGAGGCGGTTGGCGTCCCAACCGAGCAGTTCGGCGTAGACCTCGGCGTTGTGGGCGCCTATCGGGGGGCCGGGGTGGTTGATGGTGCCAGGGGTCTCGCTGAGGATGGGGGCGGGGGTGGTCATGGGTACCGATCCCAGCACTTCGTGGGGTACCAGGGTGACGCTGTTTCGGGCCTGCACTTGGGCGTCGGCCAGCAGGCCGGGCAGGTCGTGGACGGGGGCCACTGGGATACGGGCTTCGACGAACACGGCGAGGGCTTCTTCCAACGGGCGCTGGGCGATCCAGTCGGCCACCAAAGCATCGAGCTCGTCGTTGTGGGCCAGCCGGTCGGCCATGCGGGCGAACTTGGCCTGGTCTTCGGGACCGTCTCGTCCGGTCAGAGTGAGGATACGTTCCACCTGGCGGTCGGTGGTGCCCGATAGGCACAGGTAGCGATCATCGGCGGTGCGGTAGATGTTGCGGGGGACGCCGGTCTCCAGGCGGGATCCGAACCGGGAGGGAGGAGGGTCGTCGCCATCGGGGTCCCAGGCGGCCAGGGTGCTGCCCATCAGGGTCAGGATGGGCTCGTACATCGACACGTCCACGTGCTGGCCGCCGAGGCCGTTCACATCCCGGCCGTAGCAGGCCACCAGCGCGCCGATGAGGCCGAAGATCCCGGTGAGGGTGTCGCCTAGCGGGATGGAGGTGAGCATGGGCGGTCCGTCGGCCTCGCCGGTCATGTGGGTGAGCCCGGCGAAGGCCTCGGCCATGGTGCCCGCACCAGGCCGGTCGGCCAGTGGGCCGGTGTGCCCATAGGGGCTGACCGACACCATCACCAGGCCGGGGTTTATGACCCGCATCTGCTCCCAGGTGCAGTCCCATCGCTCCAACATGGCGGGGGAGTAGTTGTGGACCAGCACGTTGACCTCAGCCACCAGTTGGCGGAGGATGTCGCGGCCCGCCGGTTGGTTCAGATCACAGGTGATGACCCGCTTGTTGCGCGAGACCATGGCCCACACCAGCGACTCCCCGTTGCGGCTGGCGCCGATGCGGCGCAAGGCCTCGCCGGACGGCGGCTCGATTTTGATGACATCGGCGCCGAAGTCGCCCAAGAACGTGGCCACTTGGGGCGCGGCCAGAAACGACGAGATGTCGAGCACCCGAAGGCCGGCGAGAGCTCCTGCGGATTGGGTCATTGGCTGCCCAAGGCGAAGGGGAGGTCGGTGGTTAGCAATTGCATAGACGTCACCTCGTTGACCAGCGGCTCACCGGCCAGCAGACGGCGGAGATTGTCGCAGAACAACTCCGCGCCTCGATCCCACCTCCCGATGCCCCCGCCGGAGGAGTGGGGGGTGAGCACCACCTTGGGGTGGGTCCAGTAGGGATGGTTGGGTTCCAGAGGCTCAGTGTTGAACACATCGAGGATGGCGGCGGCCAGACGGTCACCGTCCAAGGCTCTGAGCAGGGCCTCATCGTCCACCAGCTTGCCTCGGGCGATGTTCACCAGCACCGATCCCGGTTTCATGGCCGCCAAGAAGCCGTCGTCCACCAGATTCTCGGTTTCGGGAGTGGCGGGGGCGGCCAGCACCACCACGTCGGCCTCGGATAGGGCAGCGGGCATATCGGAGGGCGAGATCATGGCGTCAACCGGCTCTTCTCCGGTTGGGTGGCGTCGCACGCCGGTCACGTGGGCCTCGAACGCCCGGGCTCGCCGAGCGGTCTCGGCGCCGATGGCCCCGAGCCCGATGATCAGCCAGCGGGACCGCCATACCTCCCGGAAATTGTGATGCTCCCAGCGGCTTTCGGCCTGGGCGGTCCGCCAGCGCCCGGCGTCTTGGAACACATCAAGCACGGCCCGCAGTACGAATTCGGCGATGGGGATGGCGGTGAGGTGGGCGTTGCACATTCGAGTCCCTCGGCTCATCAGCCGCTGGTATTCCTCGAGGTCCACCCCGGCGGCTGCCGACTGGAGCCAGCGAAAATCGGGCGCGGCCTCCACGATCTCGAAGAACCGTTCGATAAGCCCGCCGAAGAACACATCGCTCGACAGCCACCCCACCTCGGGGTGGGCATCGGAGGGGCCGTGAAGCTGGCCATCGTCGCCCAAACGCAGCCACTGGAGGCCGTGTCCTTCATCATCCAACGCGTCGAAATGGGACCGGTGCTGCCCGTAGGCCTTCTCGGTCACCAGCGCGAACACCTTGTTGATGCTAGGGCACCGATGGGCTAGCTATAAGACAGTGAAGAAAAAAAGCCTATTTCAGTAAATTTCATTCACTATTGACTTAGGCAAGCCCTACTGGAATACTCCGAGCAGGGCTCGCCTCCGGCTAAGGCGAGCCTTAGGGCGGGGAGCTCCAACCTCCCCGCCCATCAGGGCTAGTTCCGAAAGCTAGCCCGATACCTTGCGGTGGGCAAGCGAATTATCTGAACTTTCAGACTGCTTCGGTCTCTAAGGAGATCTCGGGTAGCTGGGGAAACAGATGCTGCGGTTTCCCTGGTTTCTGCGTTGTGAGAGCACCCCTGTAGCCTGAGTGGAGTTGTGGAATCTGCTGTCCGGCTCCGGGCCGCTGTGACGTTGTTGGGGCGGTTTCCCGCCTTGGCCGGAGTTAATCTCGACATCACGCCGGGGGAGATCGTCCTGCTGAAAGGGCCCAATGGGGCGGGAAAGACCACCCTGCTGCGGCTGTGCGCCGGACTGTGCACGCTGTCTACCGGGCAGGGCTGGGTGCTGGGGCACGATCTGAGCTCGGAACGGCGTATGGTCCGCCGCCGAGTGGCCCTGCTGGGCCATCGCACCGGGCTGTACGACGACCTCACAGTGACCGAGAACGTGGCCTTTTGGGCCCGGGCGGCGGGGGCAGGACGCCAAGATGTCGACGAGGCACTCGAGCGGCTCTCACTTACCGGGCGACTGGCCGACACTCGGGTGGGCCGGCTGTCGGCCGGTCAGCGCCGGCGGGCCTCAATTGCCTCGCTTGTGGTGCGGCGGCCCGAGTTGTGGCTGCTGGACGAGCCCCATGCCGGGCTGGACCAGCAGACCCGCGACACCGTGGACACGCTGGTGCGCGGTGCGGCGGCGGCGGGGGCCACGGTGGTGTTGGCCACCCACGAACTGGAGCGAATTGCGGTGCTGGAGCCCCGGGTGGTGAGCGTGGTCGGGGGCATGGTGCGCTCTGACGATCCGACCGATTCGCAAGGCCCAAACGCCTCCTCTGATGCAGAGGACGACCGCCGTGTTTCGTGACGCGTGGCTGATTGCAGGCAAGGACCTACGGATCGAGATGCGCTCTCGGGTGGGGCTCAACCAGATTGTGCCGTTTGCGGTGACGGTGCTGGTGCTGTTCGCCTTCGCATTGGACACCGACCAGGAGGCCCTGCGCACCTATGCCCCCGGGCTGTTCTGGGTAACAGTGTTGTTGGCCGCGCTGTTGGCCATCGGCCGCTCGTTTGCGGTGGATTTGGCCGACGGGGCCGCCGACCGGCTGCTGTTGTCGGGAATCGACCCCATCGCGGTGTTCGGGGGCAAGGCAGCGGCCATCGCCGTGCAGTTGGTGGTGCTGGAGGTGCTCTTGGGGGCGGGCGTGGTGCTGCTGTTCGACGTGACCGTGCACCGCTACGGCCTGCTGGTGTGCGCCGGGCTGGCCGCGGCCGCCGGAGTGGCCACCGCGGGCACGCTGTACGGGGCGCTGGTGGCCGGACTGGGAGTGCGGGAGACCCTGCTGCCGGTGCTGTTGTTGCCGGTGGTGGCTCCGGTACTCATCGGCGCCACACGGGCGTTCCAAGACGCGTTCGGCGTGGCTGGCGCCGAAGGTTGGGCCTGGTTGGGCCTTTTGGCCGGTTTCGCCGCAATCTATGGGGTGTTCGGAGCCTTGAGCTACGGGGCTCTTTTGGAGGAAGCGTGACCACGGCAGCCACCGAGTCGACGGGGACCGGCGACGGCATCTCGGCGACCACATCGTCGAGAGCCACCAAAGTGCTGGGCTGGCTGACGCTGGCCGGGTTTGCCGTGTTGGTGGCGCTGGCCTTCGCTTGGGTGCCCGAGGACACCCGCATCACCGAGCAGGGCGACGTGGTGGGCCAGTTCGACGCGGTGCGCTTGATGTTCGTACACGTCCCGTCGGCCATCTTGGCCTACACCGGGTTCGGGCTGACCTTTTTGGCCAGCCTGGCCTATCTGCGGTGGCGTACCGACTGGTGGGACATGATGGCCCACGCCTCGGCCGAGATCGGCGTGTTGTTCGGGGTTCTGACCCTGGTGACCGGCTCCATTTGGGGCCGCCCCACCTGGCAGACCTGGTGGGAGTGGGGCGATGTGCGGCTTGTGACCACCTTGGTGATGGTGCTGGTGTTCATCGGCTATCTGGCGGTGCGCCGCATTCCCGCCGACGTTGCGGTGAAGGCCCGTCGCTCGGCGGTGATTGCCCTGGTGGGGGCGGTGAACATCGTGATTGTGAATCGTTCGGTGGACTGGTGGGAGAACCGCACCCTGCACCAGCAGTCCACCCTCATCGCCCGCAAGATCCGCGACGAGACCCTTTTCACCCTGTCGTTTTCGTTCGCGGTGGGCATGGTGCTATTCGCCTGGCTGCTGCTGCACCGCTTCCGCACGGCCTACCTTCAGAGCCAGATCGAAGAGCTCGAAGTGGACGAGGCTTTGGAAGAACGGCGAGCAGAGTCGAATATGCAGGACGGATACCCATGACCCACCTGGGCTATCTCATTGCCGGCTGGAGCATCTCGGTGGCGGCGGTAGTGGCGTACGCCGGATGGGTGCTGGTGCGGGGGCGGTCGCTGAGCCGCCGAGTTCCCGAGAATCGCCGACGCTGGATGATGCCCGATGACTGACTCACCCACCGAGGACACAATCGATCCTGGCGAGGCAATGGATCTCAGCCCCCGCCCCGCCCGTCCTCCCCGTCGGGGTATCCGCCGATGGGCGCCGGTATTGGTGGTGGCCATCGTGGCGGTGGTGATCGGGCTCGTCCTCTGGCGGGTGCTGGCCGACGCCACCTTGGTATTCCGCGAGGTGGACGATGCGGTGGAGCGCCGGGAGGAGTTGGGCGACGACCGCTTCCGGATGATCGGCTCGCCGGTGAGCGGATCGGTGCAGGAGGTGAGCCTGGAGGATGGCCGCCCGGCGGTGGCCTTCTCGGTGACGCTCGACGGGGCGGTGGCCGATGTGGTCCACACCGGTGCTACTTCCGACCAATTCCAGCCCGAGGTGCCGGTGGTGATCGACGGTCATTGGGTGCGAAGCAGCACCTATGCCGGCGTGGCCGACGACGGCTGGTATTTCGCCAGCGATCGGATGCTGGTGAAACACGACAACGACTATCGGGTGGAGAACCAAGACCGCATCGACGACGCCGAAGAGCGCGGGCAATACGAATGACCGGTGATCGGCGCGAGGACGACTTGAGGCCGTGAACATAACCCTGGGGGTTTTGGGCATCGCGGTGGCCATGGCTTCTGCCGCCATTGGGCTGTTTATGGTGGCCGCCCGCCAACTCCAACTGGTGCAGCTCTGCGCCTGGCTGGTGCTGGGCGGAGCCGCTCTGTCGGTGTTCGCGATGGAGCGGGCCCTCATCACCCGGGACTTCTCTGTGTCGTACGTGGCCGAGAACGGTAGCCACGCCACCCCCGCGCTATTCAACGTAGCCACCCTGTGGGCCGCGCTGGAGGGCTCCATCCTACTGTGGGCCCTCATTCTGGCCGGCTACCTGGTGCTGGTGGCGGTGAAGTTTCGCCACCGCTTGGACGATCCGCTGGTGGGCTGGGCCATGGCGGTGCTGTTCATCGTGTGCCTGTTCTTCTTTGTGCTGATGTTCAACTGGCCCAACCTCGACCTGGCCCAGCCCTTCCGGAGGGTGGACGTGCCGCCGGGCTACAACGGCCCCGGCCCCAATCCGCTCTTGCAGAACCACTGGCTGATGGCCGTACACCCCCCGATGCTGTACCTGGGCTATGTGGGGTTCACCGTGCCCTTTGCCTTCGCAGTGGCCGCGCTGGCCACCGGGCGACTGGGGGAGGGGTGGCTGGTGGAGACCCGGCGTTGGACCCTGTTCGCTTGGGCCTTCCTCACCGCGGGAATCATCTTGGGGGCGTGGTGGTCGTGGGACGTTCTGGGCTGGGGCGGCTACTGGGGCTGGGACCCAGTGGAGAACGCCTCGCTGTTGCCGTGGCTCACCGGCACCGCCTACCTGCACTCGGTGATGGTGCAGGAGCGCCGGGGGATGCTCAGGGTGTGGAACCTGTCGCTGGTGTGCGCCACGTTCGCGCTCACCATCTTGGGCACGTTCTTGACCCGATCGGGGCTGGTGGACTCGGTCCATGCCTTCTCGGCCGATGCGGTGGGCCCGGCGCTGCTGGTGTTCTTCGCCATTGTGGTGGTGGCCACCGTGGGGCTCATCGCCTGGCGGGGCGACCGGCTGCGCTCGCCGGGGCAGATCGACTCAGCGATGTCGCGGGAGGCTTCGTTTCTGGCCAACAACCTGCTGTTCGGGGTGTTCGCCTTTGTGGTGCTGTTGGGAACGGTGTTCCCGCTGATCGTGGAGGCGCTCAACGGCGACCGGATCAGCGTGGGCACCCCGTTCTTCGACCGGATGACCATGCCGGTCGGGTTGCTGCTGCTGTTCTTGATGGCGGTGGCCCCGGTGCTGCCGTGGCGCAAAACCACCGCTGAGAGGCTGTCGGAGCGGCTGATGTGGCCGGGGTGGGCGGCAGCGGCCGGGCTGCTGGTGGCCCTGCTGGTGGGAGCTCGGGGACTGGCCCCGCTGCTGGCGTTTGGGCTGGCCGGCTTCGCAGGTGGCGCAGCAGTACGCCAGTTGGCATTGGCCACCCGTCGGCAGGGATGGCGAGGCCTGGTGGGGAGGGCCAATGGGGGCATGGTGGTACACATCGGCGTGGTGGTGGTGGCGGTGGCGCTGGCCGCCAGCAACAGCTATCTGCATCAAAGCGAGCTGACCGTTGCGCCGGGGGAGACGGCCTACGTCAACGGCCACGAGATCGTGTATGTGGGCACCCAGGAGAAGGTGTTCGACAACAAGACCAAAGTCGAGGCGGTGGTGCTGGTGGACGGCTCGGTGGTGCGCCCGGGAGTGAGCCGGTTTGCCAACGGCGGTGTGGTGCGCACACCCGGCACCAAGTCGTCACCGGTGCGGGACATCCAAGTGGCGGTGCTGGACCTGCCCGACGGTCCCGATGGTCCGGCCGGGTTGCGGGTAACCGTGCAGCCGCTGACCCTGTGGCTGTGGATCGGCGGCGCAATCATGCTGTTAGGAGCGGCGTTCTCGGCCTTCCCCGGCCGCCGCCGCTCGCCCACGCAGCCGGTTTCGGCACCGGTGCCGGGAGTTCCGCTTCGAGACCGCGAGGTGCCGGTTGCCTGATCCGTCGCCACCCACCGATCAGCCGGTCGATTCCGATCAGCCCGACCAGCCGCCGCGGCTGCGAACGGTTCGATGGGTGGTGCTGGCCGTCGGCGTGCTGGTTGCGGCCCTCGTTGTGGTGTTCGCGGTGTCGGAGCGCGACCGGAGGGGGCCGCCGGTGCCCGACTTCGCCCCCGAGTTCTCGGGTGAGACCCTCGACGGGGGCAGCTTCGACATGGCCGCGCAGCGAGGCCGATGGGTAGTGGTCAACTTCTTCTCCACCTGGTGCGTGCAATGCGTGGTGGAGCACCCCGAGCTGGTGGCGTTCCACGACCGCTATCGCGGCGACGCCAATGTCCGGTTGGTGAGCGTGGTCTTCCAAGACGAGGTGGACGTGATCGCCCAGTTCTTTGCCGAGCGGGGCGGCGATTGGCCGGTGGTGATCACCAATACCGGCCGAACCGCCATCGATTTCGGAGTAACGGCGGTGCCGGAGACCTACCTGGTGGATCCCCTCGGCCGGGTGGTGACCAAGTTCACCGGGGGTGTGACGCTGGCCGGGCTTGAAGCCCAGCTGGTGCGGGCCGGGGCACCGTTATGATCTCCCGCCGCCGAAAGGTGATCTTGTCGTGGCTCCTGGTGGGGGTGGCGGTGGCCACCATGCTGGCGTTCGGGGTGGTGGACGGCCGCGACGACCGCACCAACGCCGAGAGGGCCCACGACATCGGGGCCACCATCGCCTGTCCCCAGTGTGTAGGGCAGTCGGTGGTGGAGTCGGACGTGGCCATCGCCCGGGAGATCCGAGCGGAGATCGGACGGCTGGTGGTGGTCGGGCACAGCGACGACGACATACGAGCCCGGTTCGCTGAGCAGTACGGAGACTGGGTGATACTCACGCCCTCGACGTCGGGGGTTAGCGGGCTGGTATGGGTCATTCCGGTGGTGGGGCTGGTGGTTGGTGTCGGGCTGCTGGCGGTGACCCTGAGCCGGTGGCGGCGGGCGAGCGCGTCTGACGAGGTGGTCTCGGATGAAGATCGTGCACTGGTCGAATCGGCCCGCAACCGAATGAGAGAGCGGCGCGATGGATGATGAGCGGGAGTTTTGGCTGGAGTCGCTGGATGATCTGGACGAGGAGTTGGAAGCGGGTGACCTGGAGCCGGAAGATCATCGGGTTCTAAGCCGGAGCTATACCCGCAAGGCGGCTGAGGCGCTTCGGGGCGACGAGGGGCCATCCGATGTATCAGATGGCAGCGGGCGGGGCAAGCTGTTCGCAGTGGTGGCGGGGTTGGTGGTGGTGGGTGTGGTGGCCGGGGTGTTCTTGGCTCGGGCGGTGGGGTCGCGGCACTCCGGGGACACCATCACTGGGAACGATGCGGTAACCAGCGTTCCCGGACTACTGAGAAACGCCGAGGAGTCGGCCGCAGCCGGAGACTTGGCGGAGGCCATTGCCATCTACAACCGGGTGCTGGAGCGGTCGCCGTCGAACCCGACGGCGCTGGCCTACAAGGGGTGGTTCCTAGCGTTGGAGGGTCGAGAGGCCGAGGCCGCCGATGTGCTGGCCGATGCGGTGGTGGCCGCGCCCGACTATCCCGACGCCCGGGCGTTTCGGGCCATAGTGCTGTACCGCACGGGCGACTGCTTTGGCGCGGCAGAGGAGATCACCGCTTTCGATGCCGCTGATCCCCCCGAGTTCATCTCCCAACTGGTGGAAACCCAGGGCCTGAGGACCAACATCGCCCTCTGCCAGATTGTGTTGCAGGCCCAGGAGCAATTCCGGACCTTGGCCGACCTCGGGCTGGCCGCCGACGACGCGGTGTCCGGTGCCCGCGCCCTATGGGATCCCACCAGCCCCGGCCAAGGCGACCCGGCCCTGGCCCTGCGGGTGTACGAGGCGGTGTTGGCCGATAATCCCGACCACCCCGGGGCCCTGACCTACAGCGGGGTGATGCTCACCCAAACCGGTCTCGACGACCAGATCGCCGAAGGTGCCTTCCGCCTCAACCAAGCAGTAGCAGCAGCCCCCGACAACCCCGAAGCCCGCCTGTGGCGAGCCTGGCTGGCCATCGGCCTCGGTCAAACCGACCAAGCTATCGCCGACCTCAACCACCTCGACACCCTCAACCCCACCCCGGAGATCGCCCGCCTCGCCGCCGATTTGCGCGCCCGACAGGGCTGAGGACCAACTCTCAGTTGTGGCTGGGGTGGGTGGGGTAGTGGGTGAACCAGGAGATGGGGGAGGGTTGGCGGGCGAGGACGGCGGTCCAGAGGTCGCTGGGTTCTTCGGTGAGGGGGTCGGCGGGGTCGGCGTCGACCACGAACCAGGCACCGGATTCGATCTCGTCCTCGAGCTGGCCGGGCGACCAGCCGGCGTAGCCGGCGAACAGGCGGATGGCGTCTATTGCGCCGACCACTTCGTCGACGTCGGCTTCTAAGTCGAGGGTGCCTACTAAGCCGAGCACGGGGGTCCACCACCCTTGGTGGGGGTCTTGTCGTACTCGGGCCAGGGCCACCACCGACTCGTTGGACACCGGGCCACCGATGAACATGGTGGGCGGCGGGGCCAGATGGGGGGCCCACTGGGGCAGGGCATCGCTGACCAGAAGGCCCGACGGACGATTCAGCACCACGCCGGCGGCACCCTCCTCCTCTTGGGCCAGCATCAGCACCACGGTTCGCTCGAAGTTTCCGTCGCCGATGAGCGGGGTGGCCACCAACAGCTTGCCAGTGGTGTCAGCCCCATCTGCCATAGCTACAACGATTCCACCACGTAGTCGATGCAGCCGCACAGAGCGGCGATATCCGATGGGGGGATGGCGGGGAAGAGGGCCACCCGGAGCTGGTTTCGGCCCAGCGCTCGGTACGACTCAACGTCGACCACGCCGTTGGCTCGCAGCACAGCAGCCACTTCGTCTGCCGACACCCCGTCAAAGTCGATGGTGGCCACTACGTGGCTGCGAATGGCGGTGTCGGCCACGAATGGGGTGGTGAAGCTGCGACTCTCGGCCCAGGTGTAGATGATGTCGGCCGACTGGTCGCAGCGGGTTGCCGCCCAGTCCAGCCCACCGTTCTCGTTGATCCACTCCACCTGGTGTACGGCCAAGAAAATTGTGGCCAGCGCCGGGGTGTTGTAGGTCTCGTCTTTGCGGGAGCTGCCAAGGGCGATGCCCAAGTCCAGAAACGGCGGGATCCAGCGGTCGGAGGCAGCGATCCGTTCGATGCGCTCCACTGCGGCGGGCGAGCAGCAGGCCAGCCACAGTCCGCCGTCGGCGGCCAGGCACTTCTGGGGGGCGAAGTAATACACGTCGGTCTCGACGGGGTCGAAGCGCAACCCTCCGGCCCCTGAAGTGGCGTCCACCAGCACCAGGCCGTCGGCGGCCGGGCGACGCAGTTCCATCGACACCCCGGTGGATGTCTCGTTGTGGGTCAGGGCGTAGGCGTCGACATCGGGGTTGGCCACTGCATCGGGATGGGTGCCGGGTTCCGAGCTGATGATCTCGGGCGCCTCCAAGTGGGGCGCGCCGGCCACCCCGGCCGCAAACTTGGCCGAGAACGCTCCGAAGCTCAGATGTTGGCTGCGGGCCTCGATCAGACCGAATACCGCCGCGTCCCAAAACCCGGTGGTGCCGCCGTTGCCCAGCACCACCTCGTAGCCGTCGGGCAGGGAGAACAGCTCGGCCACCCCGGCCCGGAGCCGGTGGACCACGTCTTTCACAGTGGACTTGCGATGGCTGGTGCCCAAAAAGTCGTCGGCCACCGCGGCCAAAGCGGCGGCGGCGTCTGGCCTCACCCGGGACGGCCCGCTGCCGAAGCGGCCGTCTTCGGGCAAAAGGTCGGAGGGGATGGGGATTTTCGCGGTTTGGGCAACGCTGCTCACGACATCCAACGTTACCCAGCATGAGCCTGCTTTCGGCGTTGCTCAAGCCTCTGAGAATTCAGCATCAATTTCCCATTGGCGGTGTGAAAAGCTGCGCTCATGGCTCGCATATCCCAGCGCATCTCCGCGATCGCCCCCTCGGCCACGTTGGCGGTGGACGCCAAGGCCAAGGCATTGAAGGCCCAAGGGGCGCCGGTTATCAGCTTTGGGGCGGGCGAGCCCGACTTCCCCACCCCGGCGGCCATCTTGGACGCGGCCCGAGCCGCGGTGGACGACCCCAAGAACCACCGCTACTCCCCAGCCGGTGGCCTGCCCGAGCTGAGGGAGGCCATCGCGGCCAAGACCATGCGCGACTCGGGCTACGAAGTAGAGCCGTCGCAGGTGGTGGTGACCAACGGGGGCAAGCACGCGGTGTACAACGGCTTCGCCGTGCTGTTGGACCCCGGCGATGAGGTGCTGCTGCCCGCGCCGTATTGGACCACCTATCCCGAGGCCATCGCCCTGGCGGGCGGGGTGAGCGTGGAGGTGCCCACCACGGCGGACGACGGGTTCATGGTGACCGTGGACCAGCTCGAGGCGGCCCGCACCGACCGCACCAAGGCGCTGGTGTTCGTGTCGCCGTCCAACCCTACCGGTGCGGTGTACCCCCGTGACCGGGTGGAGGACATTGGACGGTGGGCCGCCGAAAATGACGTGTGGGTGATCACCGACGAGATCTACGAGCATTTGACCTACGACGACCACGAGTTCTGCTCCATGCCGGTGGTGGTGCCTGAGTTGGCCGACCGGTGCCTGGTGCTCAACGGCGTGGCCAAGACCTACGCCATGACCGGCTGGCGGGTGGGCTGGCTGATCGGACCGCCCGACGCCGCCTCCGCCGCGGTGAGCCTCCAGTCGCACCAGACCTCGAATGTGTCCAATGTGGCGCAGCGGGCCGCGCTGGCCGCAGTGAGCGGGCCGCTGGATGCGGTGGCCGAGATGCGGTTGGCGTTCAATCGCCGCCGGGTCGCCATGCACCGGCTGCTGAACGGGATCGACGGAGTGACCTGTTTGGAGCCCCAGGGGGCGTTCTACGCCTTCCCATCGTTCGAGGGAGTGCTAGGCCGCGCCGGAATCCCAGACACCACCGCCGAGTTAGCGAGCTGGATCCTGGACGAGGCCCAAGTGGCCATTGTGCCCGGCGAGGCCTTCGCCGGACCTGGCTATGCCCGGCTTTCCTTTGCCCTCGGCGATGACGACCTGGGCGAGGGCATCGGTCGCATTGCTGATCTGCTGGGTGGGTGACCTGTCGCCGTGACCGGTACGAGTGAGGCAACCGACTAGTGGGCGAGCCGAGAACCCTCGCCTACGGAAGCTGGGCGTCGCCCATCTCCGCCCAGTCGATGGTGGCTGGTGCCGCCTTGCCGGTCAGTTTGTGGCACCAGGGGGGCCGGATGTGGTGGACCGAGTCCCGACCGGCGGAGTCGGGCCGCAACGCCCTGGTGTGCGACGGTCGCGATCTGTGGGGCTCAGCTTCGGTGAGAACCCGGGTACACAGCTACGGGGGAGGCGCATGGTGGCCCGATGGCACCGACGGAATTTACGCATGCGACGATGCCGACGGTCGCCTCTGGCACGTGTCGGCTGACGGTGCAGCCCGCCCGATAACCCCTGAGCCCGACTTCCCCCACGGATGGCGCTACGCCGATGGTCGAGCCCTCGGCGATGCCACGGTGTGTGTGCGGGAAGACCACCACGCGGCCCGGGCGGCTCAACAAGAAGACCGCACCCTGGAAGAGGCCAATGAGATCATCCGGTTGAGCGGCGACGGATCGGCCGAGCCGGAGATCGTGGCCACCGGGGCCGACTTCTACGGCTGGCCCCGCCCCAGCCCCGACGGGCAGCGGCTGGTCTGGGTCCAGTGGAACCACCCCAACATGCCCTGGGACCAAACCGAGCTGTGGGTGGACGGCCAGTGCGCGGTGGCGGGGATCGGCTCGGTGGTGGAGCCCCAATGGGGGCCCGACGGCTGCCTCTATGTGGTGAGCGACCACAACGGTTGGTGGAACCTCTATCGCGTCGAAGGCACCGATCTGGTTGCGGTTTTCGAGCTCGACGCCGAGATGCACCGCCCGGCATGGGTGTTCGACGATCCCAGCTACGCGGTGTGCGACGACAACACGGTGGTAGTGGCGGCCATGCGAGGGTCGCTGGCCGAGATGTGGGTCATACCCCCAGATGGCTCCGAGCCTGAGTTGCTCGATCTGCCCTGGACGTCATATGCCAGCGTCCGCGCTGCCGGACCCCATGCCGTCTGCGCCATCGTCGCCTCGCCCACCCAGGAGCCCACCGCAGTGCGCATCGACGTCGCCGACGGGACGCACGAAGTCATCCGTCCGCCCGCCCGGACCGCGGTCGATCCGACCTACCTGTCCACCCCCTGCCCGATCACTTTTCCCACCACCGACAACGCCGAGGCCCACGGGCTGTTCTACCCCCCGGCCCATCCCACCGCTCAGGCCCCGGCGGGGGAGAAGCCGCCGCTGTTGGTGTTGGGCCACGGAGGCCCCACCGGTGCGGCCCGCAGCCAGCTCCAGCTCGGCATCCAGTACTGGACCAGCCGGGGGATCGCGGTGGTAGACGTGAATTACCGGGGCAGCACCGGCTACGGCACCGCCTACCGGGAAGCTCTCCAGGGCCAGTGGGGCGTGAGCGACGTGGACGACTGCGTGGCCGCCGCCCGCCACCTGGTTCGCACCGGCGAGGTGGACGGAGATCGGCTCATCATCCGGGGCAGCAGCGCCGGCGGCTACACCACACTGTGCGCGCTGGCCTTCCACAAGGTGTTCGCCGCCGGCGCCAGTCGCTACGGCATCGCCGATCTGGCCGCGCTGGCCACCGACACCCACAAGTTCGAAGCCCGGTACATGGACAGCCTGGTAGGGCTGTACCCCGAAGATGAAGAGGTATACAAGGCTCGCTCGCCCATCCACTTCGTGGACGACTTCGAGGCCTCCATGATCGTGCTCCAGGGCTCAGAAGACGTGGTGGTGCCTCCCAACCAAGCCGAGATGATTGTGGCCGCCCTCGAACAGCGGTCAATCCCGGTTGCCTATCTGCTGTTCGACGGGGAGCAGCACGGTTTCCGCCAGGCGGAGAACATCGTGGCCGCCCTCGAAGCCGAGCTCTCGTTCTTCGCCCAGATCCTGGAATTCGACTTGGCTGACGACATTCTGCCGGTGGAGATACGCCGCTAGCGGGCAAATTCACCCGGGCGTCGCATATTGGTCCCCGGCGGGTTGCTTGGCGCGGTTTATTCTGAGGGCCGATGGCCCGGGTATTGGTAGCCGAGAAGATCGCTGACATCGGGGTGGCCAAGCTCCGCCACGCCGGCCATGAGGTTGACGTGCGCACCGGGATGAGTGACGACGAGCTGCTGGAGGCAGTGGCGGGAGTGCAGGCGCTGATCATCCGGTCGGCCACCCAGGTGACTGCCGAGGTGCTCGACGCAGGCCGCGATCTGGTGATCGTGGGCCGGGCCGGGGTGGGTCTGGACAATGTGGACGTCGACGCCGCCACCGAGCACGGGGTGCTGGTGGTGAACGACACCTTGTCAAACATCATCTCGGCCGCCGAGCACACCATGGCCTTGATCTTGTCCCAGGCCCGGAACATCCCCCAGGCCCACGCTGCGCTCACCGATGGGCGGTGGGAGCGGGGGCGCTGGGAAGGCATCGAGCTGAGCGACAAGACGCTGGGCATCATCGGGCTGGGCCGAATCGGTCGGCTGGTGGCCGAGCGGGCGCTGGGCTTCGCCATGCGGGTGATCGCCAGCGACCCTTACGTGTCTGAGGAGTCGGCCCTACACAGCGTGATGGCGCTGGTGTCGCTGGAGGAGCTGGTGGCCCAGTCCGACTTCATCACCATTCACGTGGCCCGCACTCCCGAGACCGTCGGGCTGATCAACTCTGAGCTTTTGAAGTTGGCCAAGCCCAACCTGCGGATCGTGAATGTGTCGCGTGGCGGCATCGTGGACGAGGCCGATTTGGCCGAAGCAGTGGACTCGGGCCGTATCGCCGGTGCGGCCTTGGACGTGTTCGACGGCGAGCCCATCACCGAATCGCCGCTGTTCGACCTCGACTCGGTGGTGGTCACCCCCCACTTGGGGGCCAGCACCGAGGAGGCCCAGAGCAAGGCGGGCGACGCCATTGCCGAGCAGGTGATGCTGGTGCTGGCCGGGGAGTTCGTGCCCGCGGCGGTGAACGTGCCGGCCAAGAACGTTCCCGATGTGCTGCGGCCCTATCTGCCGCTGGCCGAGCAGCTCGGACGCCTGTTCGGAAACCTGTGCGAGCGGCTGCCCGAGGTGCTGGAGGTGGAGCTCATCGGCGAGATCGGCAAGCCCGACAACACGGTGGCGGTGATGTCGGTGGTCAAGGGGCTGTTGAGCGCAGTGTCGGACATGCAGGTCAGCTACGTGAACGCAATGGACGTGGCTCAGGAGAAGGGCATGGAGGTTCGGGCCATCAGCACGCCCACCTCCAAAGACCATGTGAACCTGCTCACCGTGCGAGGTGGAGGACACAGTCTCGGCGGGCGGCTGACCGGGGCCCGCCAGGAGCCGGTGCTGGTGTTGGCCGACGACCACGCCATCCACATGCCGCCCGCCGATCACATGATCTTGCTGTCCAACGACGACCATCCCGGAGTGATCGGCGCGGTGGGCACCCTTCTGGGGGACGCGGGGATCAATATCAACGACATGAACGTGGGCCGGGCGCCCACCGGGGAGGGGGCTTCTATGGTGATTGCCACCTCCCAGCCGGTGCCCAAGGCCGTGGCCGAAGCGCTAGTGGCCATCGACGGAGTGCAGACGGCCCGTTACTTGGGCCTGGCCCCAGCCGACTAGCAGCCTCGGCATGTTTGGTAAACCCCCGTGCTTCGGCGTAGAGTTGTCCTGATGAGCCGCATCCACACCCACCTGCTGCTCTTGTAGGGCGAGCACCCAGAGGGGCTCGCCCCGACCCCCTGAACCCGCAAGGGCCGGGGGTTTTTTCGGGAGTCAACTCCAATCGAGGCCATTTCATGAAAACCGGATTACACCCCCAACAGCCGTCGGGAATGCCGATCCACAAGTACCAGGCTTTCGAGCCGGTCAAGCTGATCGACCGGACCTGGCCCGACGCCGTGCTCACCGGCGCGCCCCGGTGGTGCTCGGTGGATCTGCGCGACGGCAATCAGGCCCTCATCGAGCCCATGAACCCCGAGCGGAAGTGGAAGATGTTCACCGCCCTGGTGGAGGCCGGGTTCAAAGAGATCGAGGTGGGCTTCCCCTCCGCGTCGGAGACCGACTTCCGGTTCGTGAGAGAGATCATCGAGCAGAAGGCCATCCCCTCAGACGTCCGCATCCAGGTGCTCACCCAGGCCCGTCAAGAACTTATCGAGCGCACCTATGAGGCCATCGACGGGGCGGCCGACGCCATCGTCCACCTGTACAACTCCACCTCCACCGTCCAGCGCCGGGTGGTGTTCGGCCTGGATATGGACGGGATCACCAAAATCGCCACCCAGGCGGCGGAGTGGTGCCGTTCGCTGGAGCCGCAGGTGCCCAACACTGACGTGTTCTACGAGTACTCGCCCGAGTCGTTCACCGGCACCGAGCTGCCCTTCGCCAAGCGGGTGTGCGACGAGGTGGTGGAGATTCTGGCTGACGGCCACGACAAGCCGGTGATCATCAACCTGCCGGCCACAGTCGAGATGTCTACCGCCAACATCTACGGCGACATGATCGAGTGGATGCACCGCAACCTGGCCCGCCGGGATCGGATCGTGCTCAGCCTGCACCCCCACAACGACCGGGGCACGGCGGTGGCTGCGGCCGAGTTCGGGCTCATGGCTGGCGCCGACCGGGTGGAGGGCACCCTGTTCGGCAACGGCGAGCGCACCGGCAACGTGGACGTGGTGAACCTGGCCATGAACCTGTTCAGCCAGGGGGTGGACCCCGAGTTGGACATCTCCGACATCAACGGGCTGCGCCGGGTGGCCGAGGACTGCAACCAGCTTCCCATCCATCCCCGCCACCCCTATGTGGGCGATCTGGTGTACACCGCCTTCTCAGGGTCGCACCAAGACGCCATCAAGAAGGGGTTCGAGGCCATGGAGGAGACCGGTCAGAATTTGTTCGAGGTGCCCTACATCCCCATCGACCCCAAAGACGTGGGCCGCACCTACCAAGACGTGGTGCGGGTGAACAGCCAGTCGGGCAAGGGCGGGGTGTCGTACCTGCTCCAGGCCGAGGTGCAGCTGGACCTGCCCCGGCGGATGCAGATCGAGTTCAGCCGGGTGATCCAGCAGATCGCCGACGAAACCGGCGAGGAGATCACCGCCGACCAGATCCACAGCGAGTTCGCCACCGAGTATCTCGACTTGGACGAGCCCTACCGGCTGAACGGCTACGAGTCGGCCCAGAACGCCCGGGGGGCCGACCGCACCGTGGTCACCGCCCGGCTGACCGCCGGGGACGACCAGGTGGTGGTCCATGGCGAGGGGGCGGGCTCTCTGGATGCGTTCGTGACCGGGTTGAACGAGATCATCGACACCCCGGTCAAGGTGGTGGACTACCACGAGCATGCCCGGGGCGGCGGGACCGACGCCGAGGCGGTGGCCTATATCGAGCTGCTGGTGGATGGCCGCGAGCTGTGGGGCTGCGGCATCCACACCGACATCACTACTGCCTCGATGAGGGCCATCGTGAGTGCGCTGAATCGGGCTTGTGCGGGGTTGGGGTAGTAACTGTCGCTACCATCCTCCGGCAGGCTGGCGGGTCCTGTCCCGGCCCAGCCCGCCGTCCTCGACGAGCTCCGGGCGGCGGGCACCCTGAGCCGGGCCACCCCCCAGCCTGCCTAGGTTGGGATCCCAACCCCTCAGTTTGAGTTGAGGGTGAATTGGTCCTCGTAGGCGAAGGTGGCCAGGTCGTTGGACTGGATGGCCCGCTCGGTCATGGTCCAGAGGCTCCCGTCGGCGACGAGCAGGCGCTGGATTCTCGGGGTCCAATCCCAGCAGATCAGCAGCTTCTCGTCGTTGTCGATGTCCAGCTCAGGCCATTGCTTTTGCACCCATTCGGCTTCCCATGCCTCGCAGGACAGGCCGGGGTATTCGTCGGGTGCCCCCATCGGGCAGATCTGCAAGGCGTCGGCTTCAGACAACCACTCGTCCAAGACGCTGCGATTAGCCACGGGACGACAGCCCGGGAACGAGGCCGTGGGCCTCTCATGGACGATTCGACCGAGTTCGACGATTCCGTCCCGGTTTGCCCGCAGAGCCACCGCTCCGGTGAATGGCTCTCCTTCGGTGGGCGAAGACACAGTTGTCTCGACAGCCGCTGGGCCTTCCATCAGAGGCACTAGAGGAGAGGTCTCCCGCTGGTTCAACGGGATGGCCAAGAGGCCGGTCTCGGCCCAGTAGAGGAAGGCTCGATGGTCCCACTCTGCTTCGCTGTAGCCATTGGGAAACACAATCACGTCTAGCTCTTCCGGGCTGGCCGGATCGCTCACGTCGAACAAGGACACTTTTGTCCCCTGGGTGCGGCCCCGCTCGTCGGCCTGCTGGCCGATTCCTGCAAGCAGGCCGTCGCCGATGGGGTGCAGATAGGTGGAGAAGCCCGGGATCTTGAGCTCGCCCGTGACTGCCGGGCTGGCCGGGTCGGAGAGGTCGAGAACATAGAGGGGGTCCACTTGTCGGAATGTCACCACGTAGCCGACGTCGCCGGCGTACCTCACCGAATAGATGCGCTCGCCCTTGCCGAGTCCGCCGACGCTGCCGACAATGGCGAGGCGGCGGCCCTGCTGGTCTAGAACAACGACTTGGCTCTGGGAGGACTCTGTACTCCAGGGCTCGCCGATTGTGGTGGCCACTCGGAAGAAGCCGTTGTGCTCATCCATCGAGAACTGGTTGAGCAAGTGGCCGTAGACATCTCCTGAAGCCTCGTACTTTGCCGGGCCAGATTCTGATACGGAGAACTTGTGGATTGTGGTTGTCCACTCCGAAGTCGCCTCGTCTGAGGCTGCCTCTTCTTCGGCGGCGGGTTGGCCCTCTTCTCTGGGCTCGGGGCGGGTGTGGGCGCTGGAGGCCAAGTACAGCGACTCGCCCGAGCCGTAAAGAGTGCTCCCGTCGGCCAGCACTGAGGCCGTATCGCCGGTGCCCAAAGGCTGTTCCAAGTCGAAGGTGAGCACAGAGAGAACAGTGAACCCGGAGAATTCTGCCGGGGTGTACAGCCGGTCGCAGTCCGGCAGCAGGCCTGCCTGAGTGCCGCCAGGCCCGTCGAGGCGGTAGCCGGGCAGCCAGGCGCCCAATTCAGCGGTGGCGGCAATCTGCTTGTTGGCCTCTTCGGCTGCTTTCTCGGCCGAGGGCCCGCTGGGATGCACAAACTCGAATTGCAGAGGGTAGCTAGACACTGCCAGCCAGGCCGTTGTGCCCACCGAGCGTGCGCTGAGGTATTCCCCTTCCACGCGAAGTTCGGCCACCACCTCCATCGCTCCCGGGTCGGAGAGGTCTACCTCCTGGACAAGGGCAGACTGAGAGCCGCGGAAGGCCAAGTCGGCAATTCGAGCTTCACCCACCATCTCGTCGGCGGCCACCGGCCCCAGCTCGTCTTCTCCGAAGCTGGTGGAGAACACCAGGGCGCGGTCTCCGCGCATCAATATCTCCTGGCCCCACCCCGAGTCGTCCAGCTTGAGGCTGCCCCGGTAGACCGGCTGCTCTCCGGTCAGGTCCACATAGTGAAGTTGGCCCTGGGCTATCACCAATATGCGGTTGCCGTCGGTCTTTACGATGTCGGGCTCGTCGACGCCTGCCACCTGCACATTTGTGCCTGAGAACCCCGCGGCGTCATCACCGGCAAATGAGCCGGTGGAACCCGCGCTTTCTTCGGCAGCAGCCGGAACAGCTACTGCGTCTTCAGCCATAGCCCCCTCTGCCATGTCGGAGAAAACAGGCCCGAAGCCGCCATAGCGGTCTCTGTCGAGGCCGTAGGGGCCTACCCGCTTGACGGTCTCGGCCCGCAGATACTCCAACACGGCGGCGCAATCTCCGATGGTTTGAAGCGCCGACAACAGCTCCACATCATCGAGGTGCTCAGCGGCCTCAGCCGTAGCCTCAGGAGTGCCGGAGCCGCCATTGGCAGAGCCGGGGATCCCGGGGGTGCCGGGCTCACCGGGCAAGCAGGCACCGGCTAGTAGGGCCAGAGCGATCAGGGCCGCGGCCACGGCAGCTCTGGTCACGGGCTGAGGGGTCGAAATGAGGTTGAACCGTGTCATGCCCTTATGACGATACGCCTCAGACGCTTGGTTCCCGACAAATTGAGAGAAATGAGGATTATCGGGCCAGAGAGGGCATCCAGGAGGGGCGAGTGGCATCGAAGGCGGCGATGGCGTCGGAGTAGGCCAGGGTGAGGCCGATGTCGTCTAGGCCGTTCAACAGGCGGTGTTGAACGGCGCCGTCGAGGGGGAAATCGGTGCTCACGCCGGCGGCGGGGGCCGACACAGTGAGCTGTTCGACGTTGACGGTGATCTGGATGGAGGGGTCATCGGCTACGGCACTGAGCAGGGTGCGGCCCACATCTTCGCTCACCTGCACCGGCACCAGGCCGTTCTTGGTGGCGTTGTTGCGGAATATGTCGCCGAAGCGGGGGGAGATGACCGCCTCGAAGCCGTACTGCTGGATGGCCCACACCGCGTGCTCCCGGGAAGAGCCGGTGCCGAAGTTGGGTCCGGCCACCAGGATGCGAGCATCGGCGAAGCGGGGGTCGTTGAGCACGAAATCGGGGTCTTCGCGCCACTCTGAGAACAGGCCCTGCTCGAAGCCGGTGCGCTCCACCCACTTGAGCCAGTCGCTGGGGATGATCTGATCGGTGTCCACATCGCTTCGGTCCAGCGGCAGCGCCGTGGCAGTAATCGCTCGAACTGGCTTCATGACAGGTCTCCGGGGGTGGCGAAGGTGCCGGCCACTGCGGTGGCTGCGGCCACGGCGGGGGACACCAAGTGGGTGCGGCCTCCCTTGCCCTGGCGGCCCTCGAAGTTCCGGTTGGAAGTGCTGGCGCAGCGCTCACCGGGGGCCAGCTTGTCGGGGTTCATGGCCAGACACATCGAACAGCCCGGCTCCCGCCAGTCGAAACCGGCGGTCCTGAACACCTCGTGCAGGCCCTCAGACTCGGCTTGGGCCTTGACCGCGCCCGATCCGGGGACCACGAAAGTGCGGACACCGGGACGCACCCGGCGGCCCTCGACCACCGCGGCGGCAATGCGCAGGTCTTCTATGCGGCTGTTGGTGCAGGAGCCGATGAACACCGTGTCCACCGGGACCTCCTTGAGCGGGGTGCCGGGCTCAAGGCCCATGTAGTGGAGCGCTCGGGCGGCCGACTCCCGCCCGCTGCTCTCGGCGAAGCTGTCGGGATGGGGCACGGTGCCGTCGATTGGCGCCACTTGAGCCGGGTTCGTGCCCCACGACACGTGGGGCACCAGTTCCGACCCGTCGATCACCACCTCCTTGTCGAAGTCGGCGTCATCGTCGGTCGACAAACTGCGCCAATCCTCCAGCGCGGTTTCCCACTCTGATCCAGTCGGCGCGCTGGGTCGCCCCTGGAGGTACTCGAAGGTGGTGTCGTCGGGGGCGATCAGTCCGGCCCGGGCGCCGGCCTCGATCGACATATTGCACACCGTCATGCGCCCCTCCATCGACAGCGAGCGGATAACCGATCCCCGGTACTCGATCACCGAGCCGATACCCCCGCCGGTGCCGATGCGCCCGATGATAGCCAAGATCACGTCTTTGGCGGTGCAGCTCATCGGCAGTGATCCGTCCACCGTCACCGACATGGTGCCGGGGCGCTGCTGGGGGAGGGTCTGGGTGGCCAGCACGTGCTCCACCTCGCTGGTGCCGATGCCGAAGGCCAGCGCCCCGAACGCCCCGTGGGTGGAGGTGTGGCTATCGCCGCACACGATGGTCATGCCCGGCTGGGTGAGGCCCATCTCCGGGCCGATCACGTGCACGATGCCCTGGCCGGGGCTGCCCATGGGGTACAGGGTGATGCCGAACTCCTCGCAGTTGGCCCGCAGCGTCTCCACCTGCTGGCGGGAAATGGGATCGGCGATGGGCCAGGCGATGTCGTCGGTGGGCACGTTGTGGTCCTCGGTGGCCACAGTGAGGTCGGGGCGCCGCACTGTGCGGACGTTCATGCGGAGGCCATCGAAGGCCTGCGGCGAGGTCACCTCGTGAATGAGGTGCATGTCGATGAACAGCAGGTCGGGCTCGCCGTCGGCCTGGTGGACGACGTGGCGGTCCCAGACCTTCTCGCTGAGGGTTCGGCCCATGTGTACTCCGGTTTCTTGCGTTTCTCGCGGTAATTCTGAGGCTATCGGCTGGCCTCGGAATGGGATGGGTCGGGAGCAATACTGCTCTCGGAATCAGGACTGGGCGGCACTTCCACCGCATCGAGGGCCTTGCTCAGGCAGTCCCAGAAGCTGTCGAAGTCGGTGACCACCGATGCATGGCCGCCCCGATAGGAGTACACGCTGATGCCGGGAACAGCATCGGCCAGCTCTTGTTGGAGGTAGTCGGTCACTACCTTGTCGCCCAGGGTGCGAACCTGGGCGATCGGCATGGGGAGTTCGGCGATCCACGGCGAGGAGTCGAAGTTGAACAGCTCGGTGCCGGCGTCCAGCATGGCCTGGGGATCGCCTTTGAGCACCTCGGTTTGGGCCCATCGGCCGATGTTGGTGCCGATCACGTTGAACACGGTCTGCTCCCAGCCCCAATACCGCAGCTTCACGGGGGTCAAGCGGGAGGCGGCGGCCACCACCGGGAGCAGCGAGAAGCGGATGGCCCGCAATCCCCGGCCCCGGAAGCTGGTGGAGGTGGCACCCAGCACCAGCCCGGTGATCCGGTCGGGCGCCGCTCGGGCGGCTAGCTGGGCGATGGCGCCGCCCATGGAATAGCCCGCGCACACGAAGCGGTCGATGCCCAGGGCGTCGGCCACGGCCAGCACATCTGCGGCGCAGTCGGCGAACCTGAATCGCCGGGTGGGCACCCCTTGGCCATGGCCTCGGTGGTCGAATGCCACCACCGAGGCCCGCTGGGAGATCGGCTCGAAGGCCGGATACCAGTTCAGGTCGGCTGTCACCGTCCAGCCGTGCAGCAGCATGATGGTGGGGGATTCCGGCGGCCCGGCGGCCCGGCGGACGAACAGCCGCCCCCGCTCGGGGAGGTCGACGAACTCACCCGGCGGCAGGCTGGGGCCAATCGGTGCGCCGCTACTGCTCATAGAAGACCGCCCTGGCTAATCCCCGGCGGAACGCGGTGCCACGGCTATTAGGGCCGCTATTGCTCAAGGGACACGATTTGCACTGTCAGCGTGCCCCCCGCGGGGCTCTCATAGGGCACGGTGTCGCCCACAGCCGCTCCGATGATGGCCGACCCCATCGGGGATGCCGGGGAGATCACGTCGAGCCCGTCGTGGCGCTCCTCGATCGAGCCCACCAAGTAGGTCTCGACGTCGTCGGGGTCGCCGTCGTGGGCCACTGTCACCACCGAGCCCACCGCAACTTTGGTCCCATCGCCGGCCTCGACGATTCGGCAGTTCCTCAGCATTGCGCCCACCTGGGCGATGCGGGTCTCCATCTTGCCCTGCTCGTCTTTGGCCGCGTGGTAGTCGCCGTTCTCGCTCAGATCGCCCAATTCTCTGGCCGCTTCGATCTTGCGGGCGATCTCCACCCGTCCGACCGTGGTGAGCTGTTCGAACTCAGCCTGAAGACGGTCGAAGGCCGTCTGCGACAGCTCATGGGTTTCCGGCATAACGGTCAATTTTAGCGTTCGCTTTCAGTAAGGCTGTATTCGTATTCTGATGGGCCATGGCCCACATGATTGGAGTTCTCGGCGGCGACGGAATCGGCCCTGAGGTCGTCGCCGAGGGCCTGAAGGTGCTGAACGCGGCCGGCGTGGAGCTCGACACGGTGCCCTACGACCTCGGCGGTGCCCGCTATCTGCGCGACGGCACCGTGCTGACCGATGAGATCATGGAGGAGTGGCGGGGGCTGGACGCCCTCTACGTGGGGGCGGTGGGAACCCCCGACGTGCCCCCCGGCGTCATCGAGCGGGGGTTGCTGCTGCGGATGCGCTTCGAGCTCGACCTGTACGTGAACCGCCGCCCGTTCCGATCGCCCGACGGCGCATTCGAGTTCGAGGTGATCCGGGAGAACACCGAGGGCACCTACGCCGGGGAGGGCGGTTTCCTGCGCCGCCACACGCCCGCGGAGGTGGCCACGCAGGGGTCGGTGAACACCCGGTTCGGGGTGGAGCGCTGTGTTCGCTACGCCTTCGAGCTGGCCCGCAGCCGCCCGGGGCGCCACCTCACCCTGGTACACAAGACCAACGTGTTGACCTTCGCCGGCGATCTGTGGGAGCGCACTTTCAACGAGGTGGCCGAGGAGTATCCCGATGTGGCCACTGCCTACAACCACGTGGACGCAGCCTGCATCTACTTCGTGGAAGACCCCAAGAGCTACGACGTGATCGTGACCGACAACCTGTTCGGCGACATCCTCACTGATCTCGGCGGAGCGGTGTCGGGCGGCATCGGGCTGGCCGCCTCGGCCAACCTGAACCCCGACCGCACTGGGCCGTCGATGTTTGAGCCGGTTCACGGCTCGGCACCCGATATTGTGGGGACCGGCCGGGCCAACCCCACCGCCGCGATCTTGTCGGCGGCCATGATGGTTGAGTTCTTGGGCGAGACCGACGCAGCCAACCGGATTCGGGCGGCCTGTGCCGATCCGACAACTCAATACGGGACCACCACCGAGATCGGCGACGCCATCGCAGAGCGGGTGTGAGGCCCGCGAAGATCGAAGCAGTGAGCGCAGAAAGGATCTGAGCACGATGCCAATCGAGACCACGGAGAAGGTGTGGATGGACGGCGAGCTGGTGGACTGGGCCGACGCCACCGTGCACGTGCTCACCCACACGCTCCACTACGGCAACGGCGTTTTCGAGGGCATCCGGGCCTATGAGACCGACGAGGGCGCCGCGGTGTTCCGGCTAACCCCCCATATCCGCCGCCTGTTCGCCAGCGCCAAGATCCTCCAGATCGATATTCCCTTCACGGTGGACGAGCTGGTGGCCGCCACCAAGGAGACTGTGCGGGTCAACAACTTGAAGAGCGGCTATATCCGTCCGCTGGCCTACCTGGGGTACGGGGAGATGGGGCTCAACCCGCTGCCCTGCCAGGTGAACGTGGCCATCGCAGTGTGGCCGTGGGGCACCTATCTGGGCGACGAGGGCATCTTGAACGGGGTGCGCCTCATGGTCAGCTCCTGGCAGCGCCACGACCCCAACTCCATGCCCACCGCGGCCAAGGGGTGCGGGCACTACATCAACAGCCAGCTGGCCAAGGTGCAGGCGGTGAAGGCCGGCTACGACGAGGCCGTTCTTCTATCGCCCCAGGGCTATGTGAGCGAGTGCACCGGCGAGAACCTGTTCGTGGTGCGCGACGGGACCATCGTCACCCCGCCCACCTCGGTTGGAGCGCTGGAGGGGATCACCCAGGATGCCATCCGCACCATGGCCTCCGACCTGGGGATTCCCTATGTGGCCGACAACCTGCTGCGCAGCGATCTGTATCTGGCTGACGAAGCCTTCCTGTCGGGTACGGCGGCCGAGGTGGTGCCCATCCGGTCGGTGGACGACCGCGAGATCGGCGATCCCGGTCCAATCACCCGCAAGATCCAAGAGGTGTTCCAGGACGCGGTGCGGGGTCGGCAGGCCCAGTACCGGCACTGGAACGAGCATGTCGACCGTTGAGGCGACCGGATCCCGGTCCCTGCCCGCCGCGGTAGAGATTTACGACACCACCCTTCGTGACGGGAGCCAGCTCGAGGGGATCTCCCTCACGGTGGAGGACAAGCTCCGCATCGCCCGCCAGCTCGACTCCCTCGGGGTCCACTACATCGAGGGGGGCTGGCCCGGATCCAACCCCAAAGACGACGAGTTCTTCGCCCGAGCCCGCGATGAGCTGAACCTGGAGACCAGCACCCTGGTGGCCTTCGGCTCCACCCGAAAGGTGAAGGGGCGCACCGATGAGGATCTCACGCTGGCCAACCTTGTGGCCTCCGGCACCGAGGTGGCCTGCATCGTAGGCAAGTGCTGGGACTACCACGTGGTGGAGGCCCTGCGGACCACCCTGGACGAAGGGGTGGCCATGGTGGCCGACTCGGTGCGGTTCTTGAAGGACAACGGCATGCGGGTTTTCTTCGACGCCGAGCACTTCTTCGATGGATTCCACCACAATCAGGAGTACAGCCTGGCGGTGCTGGAGGCGGCCGCAGTGGCCGGCGCCGACCGGCTGGTGCTGTGCGACACCAACGGCGGCTCCCTTCCGGCTCGGGTGGAAGACATCGTGGGTGCGGTGGTCGACTACCTCGACACCCCGGTGGGGGTGCACCTCCACGACGACACCGGCTGTGGCGTGGCCAACGCCCTGGCCGGCGTGCGGGCTGGGGCCACCCAGGTGCAGGGCACTATCAACGGATACGGCGAGCGCACCGGCAACTGCAACCTGGTGCCGATCATCGCCAACCTCAGCCTGAAGATGGGGGTGCAGACCGTTCCTTCCGACCGGCTGGACCGTCTCACCGCGGTGTCACACCACGTGGCCGAGTTGGTGAACTTCACCCCCGACCCCCAGCAGGCCTACGTGGGCTCGTCGGCCTTCGCCCACAAAGCCGGCCTCCACACCAGCGCCATCGCCCGCCGCCCCGACGCCTATGAGCACATCGATCCGTCGGCAGTGGGCAACGGCACCCGGTTCGTGGTGTCGGAGATGGCCGGGCGCTCTACGGTCGAGCTCAAAGCCCAGGAACTGGGATTAGACCTCGACGGCAAGGCCGTTGGCGAGATCGTGGACACCCTCAAGAAGCTGGAGCACGCCGGGTACCACTTTGAGGTGGCCGATGCCTCTCTGGAGCTGTTGATGCGGGCGGCGTCGGGATGGACGCAGCCGTACTTCGAGTTGGAGTCTTTCAGAGTGTCCACCGAGCACCGGTCGGGCACCGGGGCCCGGGCTTGGAATGAAGTCGCCGTGGAGATGGACACCGAGGCCACTGTGAAGCTCCACGTGGACGGCGAGCGCACTGTGGCCACCGGCGAGGGCAACGGCCCGGTCAACGCCCTGCACGCCGCGCTGATGCTGGCTCTGGCCGACCGCTATCCGGCGTTCCGGTCGATCTCGCTCATCGACTACAAGGTGCGGGTGCTTGACACCGCGGCGGGAACCGCGGCAGTCACCCGGGTGATCATCGACTCCACCAATGGCGACCGGGTGTGGACCACAATCGGCGTGTCCACCAACATCGTGGAAGCCAGCTGGCAGGCGCTGGTGGACAGCCTGGTGTTCGGACTCCTTCACAGCGAGGATGAAAATGGCCGCTCCTGACTACGTTCCCAACGACACCGCCGCGGCCGACCGCCACTACGTGTCGCCGCCTCGCCGACCCCAGCCCTGGTTGGCGGATAGGCCGGCCGAGCTCACCGGGGGACAGCCGATAGGTGCCGGGCTGGGTGTGCCCGGGCCCGATCAGGGGTACGCCCTGCGGCTGGCTCGACGCTTCGAGGAGCAGTTGCTGCTGGGTGCCGGAGAGCACGCTGACGACGCCATCGCCGGCTGTGTGGGCGTGGCGTTGAAGCGGGCTGCCATCTTCGGACGGGCGCCGGTGGCCGCCGATTTGGAGGTTGCGTTCCGGGTGTTCGGCTTCCTGCCCCCCGCTCCTGACGAGTCGCTGGTGGCATGGCGCAAGGAGCTGTTCGCCGGTGTCAGCCATCCCCATCACTATGCCGAGGCCCGGCAAATAGTGGACTTGGTCCCCGAGGCGGTGCTTCGGATGCCTCCAAGTGAGGTTGAGGCCGCCTGTCTCAACAACCGAGCTGAGCTGTTCGCGGTCAGCATCAACCGGTGAGTCCGGCTGAGCCACTGTCTTCGGCTGATTCGCCACGGGTTCGGTTCGCACCGTCACCCACCGGCTACCTCCACGTCGGCTCGGCTCGGACAGCCTTGTTCAACTGGCTGTATGCCCGGGCCACCGGCGGGACCATGGTCCTGCGCATCGAGGACACTGACGAGAGCCGCAACCGCCCCGAACTGACCGACGCCATATTCGAATATCTGGGATGGCTAGGCATCGACTACGACGAGGGGCCGTTCTACCAGTCGGAGCGCCGGGAGCGTCACCGGGAGGCGGTGCAGCAGTTGCTGGAAGATGGCCGGGCCTACCTGTGCGACGCCGACGACAACGAACTGCCCGGTACTGAAATGGGCGACGGTCGAGCGGTTCGATTCAGAACTCCGGACGGGACCACCGTTATCGACGATGTAGTCCGCGGCGAGGTGGCGGTGGACCACGCCCAACTGGGCGACTTCGTGATCTGGCGTTCCGACGGCTCGTCCACCTTCGTGCTGGCCAACGCGGTGGACGATGCCGACATGGCCATCACCCATGCCATCCGGGGCGAAGACCTGCTGTCGAGCACCCCCCGGGCTGTGCTGGTTGCCGAAGCGCTGGGAGCAACCCCACCCACCTACGCCCATCTGCCCCTGTTGGTGAACGAGCAGCGCAAAAAGCTGTCCAAACGCCGTGATGACGTGTCATTGGAGAGCTACCGGAAGCGGGGATTCCTGGCCGAGGCAATGGCCAACTACCTGGCCCTTCTGGGCTGGGGCCCACGCGACGGGGTGGAGATCCGCCCAATGGCCGAGATCATCGAGCAATTCCGGCTGGAAGACGTGAACAAAGCGCCAGCATTCTTCGATATCGCCAAGCTGGAGCACTTCAACGGGGTGTACATACGCGAGTTCGACCCAGCGACATTCCTAGCCGCCCTCGAACCCCACCTGACCGGCGACGATGTTCCCTGGCCCCCCGACCGCTATCGCCCCGAAGTGATCGCCGCCATGGCCCCGCTAGTCCAAGAGAAGCTCCGCACCCTCGACGGCATCATCCCCCAAGTGGATTGGCTCTTCCTCGAAGAGCCCATCATCGACGGGCAGTCGTGGGATAAGGCCGTCGTTCGTGGCAAAGCCACCCCCGAAATCCTCGACGCCACCATCGCCGCCCTCACCGACTGCCCCTGGGATCCCGAAACCGTCAAAGACGCCGTCTTCGCCGCTGGCGAGGCCCACGGCGTCAACCGCTCCAAGTCCCAGGCCCCCGTCCGAGTAGCCGTCACCGGCCGCTCCGTAGGCCCCCCACTCTTCGAGCCCATGGTGCACCACCTAACCCGCCAGGAAGTCCTCCAACGCCTCCAAACCGCCCGCTCCCGCCTCTAAAGCGTTGCCCCTCCGCCGGGATAGGGGAGTACACTGGCCGCTGCTTTCGGGAGTGGTGTAATTGGCAACACACCGGGTTCTGGTCCCGATATTGGGGGTTCGAGTCCTCCCTCCCGAGCCAACTAACCTGCCCGCATCCTGATTTCGTTTGATATTGATGGCACTTTGGAGTGTGGGGATCCGCCGGGGCCGATTTTGTTGGAGGCTATGCGGCAGGCCAAGGCCAGGGGATATGTGATCGGCAGCGGGTCTGACCGGGTGCGTTCTGACCAGCAGCGGCTGTGGGACATCCACGGGATCGACGTGGACTTTGTGGGGGGCAAGCACCATTTGGACGAGGTGCGGAACCAGTTTGAGGCCAGCCGCTACATCCACATCGGCGATACCGATGTCGATCGGTACTACGCCGAGGCGGCCGGATTCGAGTTCCTTCACGTGGAGGAACTCGACGGCGTTTCCAGCGCTTTGGCCGGCGCGGACTTCTTCGACTGGCTGGGCTAGGCCCGCAGTTTGCGTAGCTCTGCTAGAGACTCTTGTAGCGCCTGAGCAGCGGCTTCCACGTCTTTGTCGGTTGTCGACCAACCCACCGAAAGGCGCAGCGAGTGGTGGGCGTCGACTCCCATGGCCTCGAGCACTGGGGACGGCTCGAGCGACTCGGAGGCGCATGAGCTGCCGGAGTGGGCGGCAACGCCAGCCCGGTCCAGGGCAATGAGCACCGCTTGGGGCTCGACATCGCTGATTCCCAGACACACCAGGTGGGGTAAGCGCTGAGTGGGGTGGCCGTACTCCACGACGCCCTCGATGCTCTGAGCCAGGTCGCGCAGCTTGTCGGTTTGGGTTTGGGCCCGGCTGGCCTCCTGCTCCAAGCCGCCGTCCTCCAGCGCCGCGCACGCCGCTCCAAATCCGGCGATGGCGGCGCCATTCTCCAGTCCTGCTCGTCGAGCCCGCTCCTGGTCGCCTCCTTCCAACAGAGGCACCAGGCGCAACCCGCGGCGCACCAGCAGGGCTCCGATGCCCGGTGGCCCGCCGAACTTGTGGGCGCTGATCGACATCAAGTCTGCGCCGATCTCGACAAAGTCGATGTGGACTCTTCCGGCGGCCGCGGCGGCGTCCACGTGGATCAGCGCATCTGGCGACCGCTCCCGGCAGGCGGCCACCACTTCGGCGACTGGCTGCACCGTCCCCACCTCGTGGTTGGCCCACTGGCAGTGGACCACCCCGGTGTCGGCCCCGACGGCCGCCGCCATCTCCGCGGGGTCTACCCGACCGGTGCTGTCAACTCCGACCACGGTGGCCCCGTGGTCACCAGCTTCGAGTCGCTCGACTGACAGCCGCACCGCAGAATGCTCCACCGCGCTGAGCACATGGTGGGCACCGCGGTGCGACGCCCCCCGCACTGCGGCGGCGATGGACTCGGTCGCCCCGCTGGTGAAGACCACTTCCCGCGAGCGGGCGCCGAAGCAGTCGGCCACCTGCTGGCGGGCCTGTTCGATCTCGTAGCGGGCGGCAAGCGCCTCGGCGTGCATCCGGGAGGGGTCGCCGTGGCCGGCGGTCCACCACTGATTCATGGCCGCCAGCGCCTCCGGCCGGATGGGTGAGGTGGAGGCGTGGTCGAGATAGTGGCGACCGGTCACGGCACTGGAATTGGGTATCGCACCGGGATGGTCACGGCACAGGGATTTCTGAGTCGATGCCGTAATCTACCGGCATGGCTGCCGCAGGCGACACCCCCCAACCGCCGCCCCGGACCATCCCCTTCACTGATCCAACGTCCACGACACGGGTGATGCTGATCGCCTCGGGCAAGGGAGGTGTCGGAAAGTCGTCGGTCACCGTGAACCTGGGAGTGGCATTGGCCGCGGCGGGGCATCGCACTGCGGTGGTGGATGCCGACGTTTGGGGTTTCTCCGTCCCCCGGATGTTGGGCATCGACCAAGAGCCGCAAATGGTCGGCGAGATGATCGCTCCTCCTGAAGCCCACGGCGTGCGATGCATCTCCATGGGATTCTTCGCCGAAGAAAACCAAGCGGTGATCTGGCGGGGACCCATGCTCCACAAGGCGCTGGAGCAGTTTCTCACCGATGTGGCCTGGGATAATCCCGACTTCCTGCTGGTGGACCTGCCGCCAGGCACAGGGGACATATCCATCTCATTGGCCCAATTCCTGCCCCGCTCTGAAGTCTACGTGGTGACCACCCCCCAACCAGCCGCTCAGCGGGTGGCTCAGCGGGCCGCATATATGGCCGAGAAGGTCAATCTCACCGTGCGCGGGGTGATCGAGAACATGAGCTGGTTCACTGGCGACGACGGCAAGCGGTATGAGTTGTTCGGCGCGGGGGGAGGCCAAGAACTGGCCGACCAACTTGAAGTGCCCTTGATCGGGCAGGTGCCGCTGATTCCTGCCCTGCGGGAGGGGGCCGACGAAGGCCGACCCATCACAGCAGAGGCCCCAGACTCAGAAGCCGGCCGGGCGTTCGCGGCCATGGCTGCCCACCTGGTGGACAACCCCCCTCCCCGGCGCATCTACAGCCCAGAACTCAAGATCAACTAGTTCGAGTGCAAGGAGTCAATCAATGAACGTCCGTATCGGCGTGATCCGCAGTCAAAAGGAGATCGAGGTGGAGATGGACCCCGACTCCGATTTGGAGTCGGTGAAGAAGGCCATCACCACGGGTCTGGCATCGGGCGAGATGCTGTGGCTCACCGACAGTCGGGGCCGCGAGGTGGGCGTGCCGGCGGCCAGCGTGGCGTACGTGGAGCTCGATCCCTCATCGGCCAGTCGGTCCATCGGCTTCGGGGGCTGATTCGCCCCGGGCCGTAGACTCAGGCAATGGCGAGCCTGGAGGAATTGACCCCCGGTCTGGCCAAGTCGCGCTTGAACCATCTCCAGCGGCTCATGCGCACCTGGGCGCCGCTGGCTGACATCTCGTTCGCCGATCTGCTGCTGTACGTGCCCGCCGGTCCAACCGACAGCAGCCCGGCGGGCTATGCCATCGCGGGGCAGATCCGGCCCACCACGGCCCGGTCGATCCATCGCAACAATCTGGTGGGGGAGGAATTCACCCCCGAGCAGCGTCCGCTGGTGGATGTGGCCTATCGGGAGGGGCGGATCACCGACGGGGGGCGCATCGGCCACGCCGACCAGCCCCGAGTCCGCACGCTGACCGTGCCGGTGAACTGCCATGGCGAGGTGGTGGCGGTGATGGCCCGGGAGTTCGATCCCGACACCCAGCGCGATCCCGGCGAACTGGAGATGAGCTACTTCAAAGTGTTCCGGCGGCTGGCGGCCATGATCGCCGAGGGGGAGTACCCATTCCCGGTGGACGACATCGAGACTGAGGAATCACCCCGGGTGGGCGACGGGCTGATGCTGCTCGACGCCTCGGGCCGAGTTCAGCTCATCTCACCCAACGCGGCCTCGGCACTGCACCGCATCGGCCTCCACAGCGATGTCGAAGGCCGCCGGCTGGTGGAGATCGGCCTGGAGCAGCGGGCTATCCGGGCCGCGTTCGCCTCCCGCCTGCCCCAGACCGAGGAGATCCAGCACGGAGATCGGGGCACAGTAGTGCTGCGCTGCCTGCCGCTCATCGGCAGTGGAGAGTTAACCGGAGCGCTGGTGCTGATGCGGGATATCTCCGAGTTGCGCCGCCGAGACCGCCTGCTGATGTCCAAAGACGCCACCATTGCCGAGATTCACCACCGGGTGAAGAACAACCTGCAAACGGTGTCCTCTCTACTGCGCCTCCAAGGGCGCCGAGCCATTGCCACCGAAGCTCGGGACGCCATCGAGGAGTCGGTGAGGCGCATCCGGGCCATCGCCATCGTCCACGAGATCTTGTCGCGCGACGCCAGCGGCGACGTGCCGTTCGTGGAGATCGTGCGGTCGCTGGTGCGGATGGTGGAAGAGGGCCTGACCGGTCCCGACCGCCCGGTGGAGTTCAAGGTGACCGGCGATGCCGGAGAGCTGGCTGCCGACGTGGCCACCCCTCTGGCCGTGGTGCTCAACGAGTGCCTGCAAAACGTGATGGACCACGCCTACCCCGAGCCGCCCGGCGGACAGGTTCGGATCGAGCTGGACAACGACGGCGATCGTGTGCAGGTACGGGTGACCGACGACGGGGTAGGACTGCCCCCGGGTTTCGATGTGGACAGCGCTGATGGTCTGGGAATTGCCATCGTCAGGAATCTGGTGAGCGCCGATCTGCGGGGCAGCATCACCATGAGCAAAGGCGAAGGGGATCCATCCCGCCCGGGGACGGTGGTGGAGGTGGCGATACCCCTGCTGGGATCGGCACCTAGACCGACTGCTGGGCCAAGATGATGGACTTCTCGCGCTGTTCGGCCACCCAGCGGCGGCGCAAGTGGCGGCGCTCCTCCTCAGAGGTGCCGCCCCAGACACCGGAGTCCTGGTTGGTGGCCAGGGCGAACTCCAAGCAGTCGGCCTGTGAGGCGCATGCTTCGCACACAACCTTGGCTGACTCGATCTGCTCAAGGGCCAATCCCGTGCTCCCTACTGGGAAGAACAGGTCGGGATCTGTGTCGCGGCATGCCGCTTGGCAGCGCCAGTCATCGGCAACGTTTTCTAGGTTTTCCATCAAGCTTTTGGTAATCACGCGGGGACAAGGATAGGGGTGGTCTACTGGTGTGGCAAGAGGGGCTGATGGTGAAAGTGTTGATTGCTGATAATCGTGTTGCCCTTGTGAGGATGGTGCTATGAGGGTGATTGCCCATCGCGGGGCGTCGGTTGTGGAGCGCGAGAACACCCTGGAGGCGTTTCGCGAGGCGGTGCGGCAGCATGCCGACGGAATCGAACTCGACGTGAGGCGGACAGCCAACGACGTGCTAGTTGTGCACCACGATGCCCACCTGCCTGACGGCCGGGCCATCATCGAACTCCATGACGATGAACTGCCCGACTGGGTGCCGACGCTGGCCGAGGTCATGGACGTGTGCCGGGCCCCGGCCTCCGAGCGGGAGTTTGTGATCAACATCGAGATCAAGAGCGCGCCCAACGATCCCGACTACGACGCCGAGCACCAAGTGTCGGCCGCGGTAGCCGGGCTGGTGCTCGGGTGGGGGATAGGAGAGCACCGCGGAGAGGTGATCGTCTCATCGTTCGACATGGAGGCCCTCGACCGCATCAGGGCAATTGATCCCGCCATCCCCACGGCCTATCTGACCTTTGAGGTGCTGGCCCCCGAGCTACTAGTGGGCCGAGTAGTGGCCGCCGGTCACACCGCTATCCATCCCTACTTCGCCTCAACCAGCAAAGCCCTCGTGGACACCGCCCATGCCGCCGGCGTCGAAGTCAACGTGTGGACCGTGAACGACCCAGACCAAATCGCCCAACTCGCCGCCATCGGTGCCGATGCCGTAATCACCGACGTCCCCGACGTGGCCCGGGAGGTGTTGGGCTCGGTCTAGCCAATCCATCGCTAGACCGCCGATGCTGCCACCAAGAAGGCGGTAATGACGGCGACGCACACCAGGGCGATCGCCTCGACCACCGCCGCTCGCCTCAGGCGTCGGTAGACAGGGGTTTCTCCTTGCCGCTCGACTGCGGGGATGAGTACCCAGCGGTTGTGGCCGCCAATGGCCGCGGCCACGGCGACGAGGGCAATCTTGGCCAGCAGCAAACGGCCCCACGGGGTTGACCACAGGTCGGCGAAGCGGTTGAGCACGAGAATCGCCATGACCGTGCCGGCCGCGCCAGCAAGCACAAGCGCGGTAGCCGCCATTCGGGAGAATCGCATCAACGGCCGGAATACGTCTGCACCGCGGCGATGTCGACGCCACAGGAGGTCGGCCAGCAACACGACGCCGCCGCTCCAAACCGCTGCGGCGCTCACATGGCTCACGCTGGCGATGGAATGCAACCACCTCGGCCCCTCGGTAACCGTGTGGCCGTCGAAGGCAAACGAGGCAATGACGAGCGCCCCGCCTATCAGCGCGGTCGCAACAGTCAGCATCCTCGGCGGGTTCGCCACGACCCGGAATAGGGCCAGTACTACGACGAGCCCGCCGAGCAGGCGAAGCCCTGCTGCCACACCGAATTGAGTCGACACGGCATCGGCTATCGCGTCAGGCGACCAGAACGCCGACCACTCCCGTTCGATGACCACCGCTCGGTTCAGCGCTGCCACGGCCGCGCTGGCGGCAAGCACGATGCCGTTTCCGCTCACCCACCTCCGCACCCGGTTCGAGTCCAGCGGCTCGCCACGAACGATGAAGGCCAAGAACGCGAGTCCGCCTACGAGGCCCATTGTGGCCAGGAAGATCAGGATTCGAGTTACTTCGGCGATGCGCTGGGATCCTGTGTTTGCCGTGTTGTCGCGCCTCGCAAAGGGAGAGGTACTGAGGACTTCGGCGGTGAGTTCTACGGGGGTCGCGGTTGGAGATGATGGTGAACTCTCCAGGGGCGTCGAGTTGACCTTCGGTGATGGAGTGGCGTGCGAAATCGAAGGAGCTTGGGTGTCGCTGGGCGCCTCTGGAGCCCCAGTCGTGCTCGAGGGGGGATCATCTTGTGCAACCGTCCCGGAATCGGTGGGTTCAACTGGAGATTCCGTGCTCTGCACATCTTGCGAACCCGAAGATGGTGCGAGTGCGGGTTCGCTCTCGACAACAAGGACTGTGAACGAGAACGACCCCTCAATTATGTGGGCGTCGGCCGCCGTCACCCGCCAGTAGACCTCATAGTGCCCGCTGCCCAGTGGCGCGTCGTAGTACATGCGCCAGGTCTGCCCATCAGCAGAGTCGGTTGCGTCGGGTCTGTATTCGAGGCCGTTCTGGTCGGAGGCCGTCAGCCCGTCAGAGACCGGCTCAACTGGACGAGTGAACGTGAGTGAGATTTGCGAGACCGGTTCATTGACGATCTCGCCATCTGATGGTTGCGACGACTGCAACTCTGTGTGAGCTGCTGCCGTAGCGGGCCAGATCGTCGTCAAGGCAATGCTGCCCAGCAACACCAACCACAGTGTGACTGCTGACCGCCGAGCCAATTGACGCTCTTGTCCGATGAGTGGCGATGCTAGTAGTCCAGGGGCAGGGCTAGGGCGAGGGCGTTGGGGGCGTGGTGGAACTCTAGGCGGGTGGTTTCGCCGAGGTAGTCGCCGTCGAGTTGGTAGGGGAAGGGGGTGTCGCTGGCTACGACGGCATTGGTCACGTCGGTGCGGGAGTGGACGTGGCGGTGGGCGGTCACCGGGGGGCCATAGCCCAGGGCGCTGGCCGCCGTCCGAAGGAGGCGGGTGGCTCGCAGCGATCGCAGGGTCACCATCGACAGGGGCGCATCCAAGGTGGCGTCGGGCATCACGTTGAAGGGGCGCGACCCCAGATAGGTGTAGGGATTGGTATTGAGGCAGATGGCGAACTGGCCGGTCACCGCCTCACCGTCGGCGTGGTAAATGGTGAATCGGGGGCGCGACCGGTCGTAGTGGCGCATCCAGGTGTCCACCGCCGCATAGGCGAACAGAGCGTGATTGGCATACCGCTTCAATCCGGCCCGGCGCTCCACTTGCTGCACCACAGCAGCGTCGTACCCCACCCCGGTGTGGAACAGGAAATACCTTCCGTTCACCTGGCCGAGGCCCACCCGCTTGATATGGCCGGCGCCCAGCGTCTCCAGCAGCATGGCGGCCGCTTCCACCGGATCGTCGGGCAGTCCGATGGTGCGGGCGAAGACATTGGTCGATCCTCCGGGCAGGGGGGCCAAGGCCACATCGGACCCGGCAACCCCGTTCACTGCTTCGTTGAGGGTCCCGTCGCCGCCCAACACCGCCACCGCGTCGTAGCCATCGGCCACGGCGTCGTGGGCCAGGCGCGAAGCGTGACCCCGCCGGCGGGTGGCGGCGAGGGTGACGTCGTGGTCGGCAGACAGTGCCTTTTGGATGACGACTTGGGTCCGGGCCGTAACCGACGAGGCGTGGGGGTTGACAAGCAATAGGACTTTCAGACCCACCACAGTACCGCCTATATCCCGAAATTGGACTCGCGGGAGCATGTTCGCAGGGTGTGGAACTTTCTGGTCCTACGGAGATTTGTTCCTGGTTTTGGTTTTTCCGTATCTGGAGCGCGGTGGGAGACTTGCGCGCTATGGACATAGTCGTCTGCGTGAAACAAATCCCCGATCCCGCCGATCCGGGGGAGCTCGATCCGGAGACCAAGACCCTCAAGCGGGACATGAAGCTCATCATGGACGAGTCGGATTCTTACGGCGTGGAGATGGCCCTCCAGCTGCGCGATGCCGCGGGCGAGGGTGAGGTAACCCTGGTGTCGATGGCTCCCAATGAAGAGGTCAATGGCCTGAGGTCGGCACTGGCCATGGGGGCCGACAAGGCCATCCTGGTCAGCGACGAGGCTTTGGCTGGAACCGATGCCCTGGGCACCGCCCGGGTGTTGGCCGCTGCCATCGGCCGGGCTCAGGCTGATCTGATTCTGGCCGCCACTGAGTCGTCCGACGGCTACACCGGCACGGTTCCCGAACAGGTGGCCGAGCTGCTGGGCCTGCCCTCGGTGACCTTCGCCAAAGAAATCCAGGCCGATGGGGGAGAAGTACTGGTCAAGCGCCAGACGGAGGCCGGCTACGACGAGGTGCGGTGCCCGCTGCCTGCGGTGGTTTCGGTGACCGCAGGCGTTGTCGAGCCCCGTTACCCTTCGTTCAAGGGCATCATGGCAGCCAAGTCCAAGCCGATGGACCAGGTGGGCATCGCCGACCTGGGCGTCAGCCCCGACCAGGTGGGCTGGGCCGGCGGCGGCCAGGAGATCACCGATGTCAGCCCGGCTCCCGAGCGGGAGGCCGGTGAGATCATCACCGACGAGGGCGACGCCCATGAGCGCATCGTCGCCCTGCTCGAAGAGCTCAGGATCGTTTAGGAGGAGCAATGGGAACCATTTGGGTATACGCGGAGGCATCGGGCGGCCAGGTTGCCTCGATCAGCCTCGAGCTCCTCGCCAGGGCCCGCGAGCTGGCCGACACCGTGGAAGCGGTGGTGGGAGGCGAGGGCGAGCCGGTGGCCGCTGAGCTCGGCGCCCACGGGGCCACCACCGTTCACGCCACCGGCGATTTGGGCAACGGGCTGGCCGGGCCAGCAGTGGCGTCGGCCATCGCCGCGGCCATCGAGGGCGGGACCGCTCCCGACGCGGTGCTGTTCGGCACCACCTACGACGGCCGTGACGTGGCTGGCCGACTTTCGGTGAAGCTGGGTGTCCCGGTCATAACCAACATTGTCGAGCTCGACCAGACCGACGGTTCTCTTGTGGGCACAGAGCCGGTGTTCGGCGGCACGGTCAACGTCAGCACTCGGTTCAACGGGACCGGCGTCGGCCTGTTCTTGGTTCGTCCCAAGTCGTTCACCGCCGAGGAGTCCGGCGGCGGTCCGGCCGCAGTGTCAGCACTGCCGGTGCCCGATCTAGGGGCCACCGGCGCAGCTCGGGTGGTGGACCGCTTCGCTGAGGAGTCCACCGGTCCCAAGCTGGACGAGGCCGGCGTGGTGGTCTCGGGCGGGCGAGGCCTGGGCGAAGCCGAGAAGTACTCCATGATCGAGGATCTGGCCAAACTGCTCGGCGGTGCCGCGGGAGCGTCGCGAGCCATCGTGGACGCCGGTTGGGTGCCCTACTCCCACCAGGTGGGCCAAACCGGCAAGGTGGTCAAGCCCGATGTCTACGTGGCCTGCGGAATCTCCGGGGCCACCCAGCACATGGTGGGCATGAAGGGCTCCAAGAACATCATTGCCATCAACAAAGACGCCGAGGCGCCCATATTCGGCATCGCCGACCTCGGTGTGGTGGGCGACGTCCACAAAGTGGTGCCCAAGCTGATCGAAGCCCTGCAAGCTCGGAGCTAGGCCAGCCTTACACCAGCGGCCAGGGATGGCGGCGGCCGCTGGGATCGATGGGAAAGCGTCCCTCGCCCACCAGGGCATTCGCCCGGGTCAACAGGGCGTCGCGCTCCAACAGGGCGAGCAAACCGGCCACGCTCTTGGGCAGGCCCTCTTCCAGCAGGCCGGTGACGTCTTCGGCCAACTCGTCGGGCAGTGGTTCTCCAGCCCATTCCCAGATCACCGTGCGCAATTTGAACTCGCAGTGGAAAGACAGACCGTTGTCGATGGCGTAGAGCCGTCCGTCATGGCCAAGCAGGATGTGGCCTCCCTTGCGGTCGGTGCTGTTGATGATGAAGTCGAAAGCGCACAGCCGCTGAAACCACCGATGGTGGGCCGGCTCCTCCCGCAAGGTGAAGTAGTGCTCGTCGTAGTCGGTGGGCACGTAGAGCTGCACCGACCCCTCGCCCATCGGCCCGTCTCTCAGCACCGTGGGTGGCACCAGATCCCAGCCCAGAGTCCGGGCTAGCTCGAAGGCGGCGATCTCCCGCTTGTGCAGTCCGGCGGGGAAGTCCCACAGGGGCCGCTCGCCCTTCACCGGCTTGTACACCCCCTGGACGATGGGGGATTCGGGGGAGTGGATGTCCACCAGGAACGTCATGTTGGAGCTCCACGGCATACGGCCCAGCACATCCAACTCCCCGGTGGTCAGGATCTCAACTGCAGCCCCGTCATCGAGCGCGGGGCGGTCGCGAAACGGCGATTCGGTGTTCGAGGGGGCGGGATCCATCAGTTGGAGCAAGGACACCAAGTGCCGTCGTCATTGAGGGGTGCGCCGCAGAAGCGACACGGTGGCCGGCCCGCGGCCACTACCTGTCGGGCCCGGTTCACAAACCCGGCCACTTGGCCCTTTGTGATTCGGAATTGGGCGGTGGCCAGGTCGTCGGCCTCTTCTTGGGAGGGCCTCTCAGTGATGATGAGCAGCATCCGATCGGCGTCAGGGTCATAGCCGAACCGGAATTCGCCCGCCGTCCACTCAGCTTCCACCGGGTCGATTAGGCCGATGTCGACTTCCGGCTCGATGGTGTCGGGGTCGTCGGATACCTCCTGGAGCACCGCGGCGAAGTGATCGGCCAGCGCCGACACCTCCTGCTTTTCCAGCTTGAGCGTCACCAAGGTGCCGGTGACTCCGGCCTGGAGATAGAACACCCGTTGGCCGGGAGGCCCGACGGTGCCCACCGTGAAGTGCTCGAGGTCGCTCAGGTCGAAGGATTCACTCATGACGGTACGAGTGCCTTCAACTCAGACGTGCTGTTGACCGCCAGCACCAGCGGGCCGTCGTCGCTATAGAGGATGGCGGTGATCGAGCAGGGAGACACCACAATCCGCTGGAACATGTCCAGATGGGCGCCTGAGGCGTGCGACACCGCCGCTTTGATGGTGTCGGCGTGCGACACCGCCACCACGGTTGAGTCGGGATGGCGGGCAACCAGAGACTGCACTGCGTCGGTCATCCGGGTCTGCATCTCGGCAAACGACTCTCCTCCGGGAAATCGGAAGCTGCTGGGGGTGCGCTGCACTTGGCGCCAGTCGCGGCGGCGGCGCAGGTCGCTGAGGCGGCGCCCAGTCCAGCGGCCGAAATCGCACTCGTTTAGGTTGTCGAGCACTCGCACCCGTCGCCCCACCGCCCGGGCGATGGGGGCGGCGGTCTCGCGGGCCCGTTCCATGGGCGAGGCGTAGACCGCTCCGATGCGTTTCGGGCCCAGGGCGGCAATGCGGGCCGCGGCCTGCTCAGCCTGCTCCCGACCCTGGTCGCTGAGGTGCAGCCCCGGCGCCCGACCGGGCAGCACCGCGCCCGTGGTGGGGGTCTGGCCGTGGCGCACGAACAACACCAGGGTGGGTTTGCGGGATTTGCCAGCCATTGTCTTCTATCTTGCCGGTAGTGGGCTCAGCAGACACATTTGACGAACTGGCCGCCGATGTTATCGCCTGTCGGGCCTGCCCCCGGCTGGTGGCGTGGCGGGAGGAAGTGGCTGCGGTCAAGCGGGCCGCCTATCGGGATTGGGACTATTGGGGCCGGCCGGTGCCGGGATTCGGCGACCCTGGCGCCCGCATCGTGGTGGTAGGCCTCGCCCCGGCCGCCCACGGCGCCAACCGCACCGGTCGAATGTTCACCGGCGACCGGTCGGGCGACTTCCTGTACGCCTCGCTGCACCGGATGGGCTTGGCCAACCAGCCCGACGCCACCGACAGGGACGACGGATTGGTGCTGAACGACGTCTACATCACCGCTCCAGTGCGGTGCGCGCCACCCCAAAACAAGCCCACACCAGACGAGAGGGATGCCTGCCGCCCGTTTCTCGAGCGGGAGCTGGCTCTGCTGCGTCAGGCCCGGGTGTTCGTCGCTTTGGGGGCCATCGGCTATGGAGCGGTGGCCACCGAACTGGGGATGCGGCCTCGGCCCAAGTTCGCCCACGGTTTGGAGGCGCCCACCTCCGGAGGCCAAACCGTGGTGTGCTCTTACCACGTGAGCCAGCAGAACACCTTCACTGGACGGCTCACCGAAGACATGCTCGACGAGGTGTTCGCCCGAGCCCTGGCATTGGCCGACGCTACGTAGACCTAGGAATGGTTCGCGAATTCTGGAGGTCGGGCGATACCGTTGCACCCGTGACCAAGGCCCGCGTGCTCGCAGTGGTGGCTGCTTTGTTTCTAGTGGCAGCCGCCTGCGGTAACTCCGGCGCGCCCACTTCGTGGGACGACAATCCCGACGACTACAAGGGCGTGGCCAACGTGGGCCAACCTGAGCGTAACTTTCGCGACGGTTGCGAGGAATCTGGCCAAGACGACCTGGACGCGCAAGTGCGGGAGAACCTGGCCGATGTGTGCAAGTGCGGATTCGACAGGATCAGGGAGACTCTGACCTTCGAGGAGTTCAAGGAACTCGACGACGATCTTCGCAGCGACATCAACGCCAACCTGACCGAGGAAGTGAATCAGATCATGCGCCAGTGCATCCTGGAGGAATCCGGGCTCGGTTAGCCCTCAAGCGCTGTCGCAGGCGCTGTCCCCAGAAGCGGCCCTCAAACCCCTACTTTGACCGCGCTCTCGGCCCAGTCGGGCCAACGTTGGCGGCTCTTGGCGGCCAGCTTGTGCATGAGGGCTACTGCTCCGGGGTCGTCGTCGCCGGGTCGGGCCTGAATCACGCCGTCTTCCAGCATGGCGTTGATCACGGCTCGGCCCAGTTCGGTGCGGATCACGGTGAGGGTCCAGTCGGAGGTGTCGCCGATGCCCCCGGTGGAGATGTCGGCGTGCTCGGCGGCGAAGTCGGGGCACAGGTTGCACCCCTCCCGGGTCCAAGCGTGGCACTCCTTGAGGTTGATCTCGTGGTAGTCGCCGTTCTTCATCCACACCTGGAACACGCCCTTGATGTTCATCTTGGCGATCTGGTCAGTGGGCAGTCCGTACTTCACCCAGAACAGCTCCTCGAACATGGAGTCGTCAAAGCTCTTAGAGCACAGCAGCCCAATGTTCAGCTTGATAGGGCGGCCCACCTTGCCCACCTTGCGGTTCCACATCACCGGGCCGATGGAGGTCTGGCAGCTCATGCCCACCAGGGCCAAGCGCTCCAGGTTTCGCTCCTTGGCCTCCCGGTAAGCCAGCGGGTTGGCCGAGTAGGTGTAGCGGCTGCCTGCGCCCCGCAGAACCTCCTCGCGGTTGACGGCCAGGCCGGGCACCGCCTTCCAGCCATCGACGTCACCGCCCTCCAAGAATGAGGTGAGGGCCCCGTCGATCACGTCGTTCTCCAGGCACCAAATCAAGATGGCCGACACCAGCCCGCCGTCCTGGCCCACCTCGTACACGTAGTCGTCTGAGGCCCGCACCAACAGGATGTCGCTGTAGATGCCGGAGACCTCCTCCTCGGTGCGGATGCGCCCGAACAGGTGCTCGTCGGCTTCGGCCTCCCAGGTGCGGAACCGGGGACAGGCCCTAGTGCAAGAGGTGCATCCTTTCTGGCCGTGGATGCAGTCGGACAGGCCCAGCTCCTCTTCGAGGTGGAAGGGCTTGTACTGGCCGGGTTCGTGCTTGTAGCCGATCACATCGTGGGGGCAGGCGATCACGCAGCCCGCGCAACCGGTACACAGCCCCGAATCGATGACCTCCTCGTAGAGTTCCTTCCACTGGTGCGTCCAGCGAACCTTGGCCTCAGCCACCCAGAGACTTTGCCACGCCCAGCATGTGATTTGGTCATTCAAAGCGCATTTGCCCAGCAAGAGGCTAGAGGGGAGGGGCAAAAGAGGAAGTGGGCGGAAAAGCCGGTAGGGTGGCAATCACAGAGGCCCAAACCGCAGGCCAGCGCCGAACTGGGCGTCAGACTGCGAGCTGGACTGCGAGATAGCGAGATAGACGGGAGGAAAAACAGATGGGTGACTGGTGGGATGGCCTGACCGGCGACCTCCAGGTCTTCTATCTGATCGGCGTCATCGCCGGCATTTTCCTCATTCTCCAGTTGCTGTTGTTGGGCTTCGGCGTCGGTTCCGACCTCGATATCGACCTAGATGACGAGGGCGCGGGAACAGGGTTCTTGTCCCTGCGAAGCCTTACGGCGTTCTTCTTCGCCTTCGGCTGGACCGGCGTATTGATGAAGGAAGCCGACAGCTCCACCCCGGTCTCGGTAATCGTGGCCATTGCTGTGGGTCTGGCGGTGTTCTTCGCGGTGGCCTACATGTGGCGCAAGTTCTCCCAAATGGAGGAAAGCGGCTCGGTGGACTACCAGAGCGCGGTCGGCACCATCGGCACGGTATATCTGCCGATTCCGGCCAACCGCTCCATGCCCGGCAAGGTTGAAATCCTGATCCAGGGACGGCTCCGAGTGATCGACGCCTATACCAACTCGGACAACGACCTCCCGGCTCAGACTCGCGTCACCGTGGTGTCGGTGGTGGATCAGTCCACCGTTCTCGTCAAACCCTTGTAGCTCATCTCTCCTAGACCCGAAAGGACTCATTAATGGCTGCTATAGCCCTTGTTGCCGGCCTAATCGTCATTCTTCTCATTGCCCTGTTGTGGATTTCTTCCCGCTACAAGCGCTGCCCCTCCGACCGCGTGCTGGTGATCTACGGCCGGGTTGGAGGACAGGGCCAGTCGGCCCGATGCCTCCACGGAGGCGGTGCCCTGGTATGGCCCGTCATTCAGGGATATGCCTTCTTGGACCTCACGCCGCTGCCGATCGAGATCAAGCTCCAAGGCGCCCTGTCGCAGCAGAACATCCGGGTCAACACGCCGGCCACGTTCACAGTGGGAATCTCCACCGAGCCCGGAGTCATGCAGAACGCTGCCGAGCGGCTTTTGGGGCTGAGCCTTGTGGAGATCGAGAACCTGGCCCGAGACATCATCTTCGGCCAGATGCGGGTGGTGATCGCCACCATGCCCATCGAGGAAATCAACGCCGACCGGGAGAAGCTGATCACCAACATCACCGAGTCGCTGGAAATCGAGCTGCGCAAAGTGGGGCTGCGACTCATCAACGTCAACATCCAGGATGTAACCGATGAGTCGGGCTACATCGACGCCCTAGGGCGCGAGGCAGCCGCCCGGGCCATCAACGAGGCCAAGATCAAGGTGGCCGAACAGGAACGCGACGGCGATATCGGCGCGGCCGAGGCCCAGCGGGAGCGGCGCATCAGGGTGGCCGAGGCAAACGCCACCGCCACCGAGGGCGAGAACGAATCGCAGGTGGTGATCGCCAACTCCGACAGCACACGCCGCCAGCAGGAGGCCGAAGCCGAGCGGGCTGCGGTCACCGCTGAGCGGGTTACTCAGGCTCGAGCAGCCGAAGAGTCATTTGCCGCCGAAGGTGTGGCCGAGCAGGCCCGAGCCTCTCGCGACAAGGCCTCCCAGGAAGCCGACATCGTGGTGCCGGCCGAGGTGGAGCGGGAGCGGGTGCGCACCCTGGCCGAGGCCGAAGCCGACCGGATCAGGCTGGTCAAAGGCGGCGAGGCTGATGGTCAGCGTCTGCTCATGGAAGCCGAAGCGCTGGGCTTGCTGGCCCTGCTCACCCGCCGGGCCGAGGGCCTTGGGGCGCTGGTGACCAACGCCGGTGGCAATCCCCAGCTGGCCGCCCTGCTGCTGATTGCCGAGCAGATGCCCAACTTGGTGGCCGAGCAGGTCAAGGCCATCTCCAATCTTCAGATCGACCAGATCACCGTGTGGGACTCCGGCGGGAGCGACGGCAAATCCGGCAACAGCACCGCCAACTTCCTGTCCGGCCTGGCCAGCTCCCTGCCCCCCATCCACGACTTGGCTGCCCAAGTCGGCATCAAGCTCCCCGCCTACCTCGGCGAGCTCGACGATGAGACCGCCATCGAGCGCCTCCGCGAGATCGCCGATCAGCTGGATACTGGGAATTCCTCGGAGGAGTAAGCTGAAGCGGCCATGACCAGCCGCACAGGGGGCCGGCGCGTCGGCCCCCTGGTGATCTTCGCCCTTGTCGCACCAGTTTTCGCCGCGTGCGCGGGTCCTTCGATTGATGTGGCCGAATGCGATGTTGCGCTCACCGTCACAATGGAGACGCTGGAGGCGCGCCTTACCGGCCACGGGACGCTGCGTCACGGTCGGGTCCATGAGCGGGCCGACGATGAGTTCTTCGTAAGCGCTGAGTTCCTTCCCGCCGATAAGGACGACGACTTCGACGGCGACATCCTCACCTGGTTCACCGACGATCCCGAGGGGTCTGACTTCCGGTCGGTGGACGAGCACGCACGCGACCAGTCCGGCTGGGCCGCGACCGATTTCGGTGTGAGCGAAGACGGCGCGGTCACCTCCCGCGGCTGCGTCCTCGTGGTTCGCGGCGAGCCGGAAAGCGACGAGTGCGAAGAGCGCCGGGAGGAGTTTTGTTGAGCTCGCCCACCCTCGTTCGCCCCCACACTCTGGTTCGATACGCGCGTCAGGCTGTGATCTGGGGCGCCGCGCTCGGCGCGCTCCAGTTCATCTGGCCCACGCCGCCGGGGGTGATTGTTCAGGGTGTGGTGGTGGGCTCGCTCACCGCGCTGCTGGCGTTCGGCCTGTCGCTGGTGTACAAGACGAACGGGATCATCAACTTCGCCCAGGCCGACCTGGGTGTGGTGCCGGCCACGGTGGGACTGTCGTTGTTGAGGGACTGGGACTGGCCGTACTTTGTCGTCCTCCCGATAACGATTGTGGTGGCCATGGCACTGGGCTCGGCGGTGGAGTTCCTCGTGATCCGCCGATTCTGGAAGGCGCCGCGGATCATTCTCAGCGTCGCCACCATCGGGCTCGCCCAGCTTCTGCTGGGCATCGGCTTCTACATCCCGACGCTTTTCAGCGACGAGGACGGATTGGCGCTCCTTCGCTTCCCGAGATTCAACCCGCCCATCGACTTCACCTTCGAGATCGATCCGATCGTGTTCACAGTCAACGACCTGTTGGCGATGATCATCGTGCCCGTCACCATCTTCGGCCTCATGGCGTTTCTCAACCGCACCGACGTGGGAACCGCGGTGAGAGCCAGTGCCCAGAGTCGGGACCGCGCCTCGCTGGTGGGCATCGACGTGCGGGGAACCCAGAATGTGGTGTGGATCATCGCCGCGGTGCTGGCCGCGGTGGCCATGGTGCTGCGGGCGGGGATGTTCGGACTCCCGCTCGGGCCTGCTTTCGGGCCTGCCATCCTCCTGAGGGCACTTGCCGTGGCGGTGATGGGGCGGATGGAGAACTACTCGGTGATGTTCGTGGGTGCCACGTTTCTTGGCGTGCTGGAGACGGCCATCATCTGGAATGAGGACACCGCGGCGCTGATCGACCCGGCACTATTCGTGATTGTCGTCGTCGTGCTCTTGTTCCAGCGGCGCGCCCGCGGCCGAGCCGAAGCGCAGGTCGAGGGGTCGTGGGTGGAGACCGCGTCGGTGAAGAAAGTGCCCCGCAAGCTGGCCTCGCTACCAGAGGTGCGATGGGGTGGATGGCTGGCCAAGCTTGCGATGGTCCTCGTCTTGCTGTGGCTGCCGACCGTACTGGGCGACTCCGACACCAACTTCGCGGCGGCGGTCATGATCTACGGGATCATCGCCGTGAGCATGGTGATCCTCACCGGCTGGTCCGGAGAGATCAGCCTCGGCCATATGGGCTTCGTCGCCATCGGGGCAGCCACGGGAGCGGTGGTGAACGTGCACTACCAATGGGACCTCACCCTCACGCTGGTGCTCGCCGGGGTAATCGGTGCGGTGGCGTCGGTGATCGTCGGACTGCCCGCCCTGCGCATTCGAGGGCTGTTCCTGGCGGTGACCACCCTCGCCTTCTCGGTGGCGACGGCGTCGTTCCTCCTCGACGAGGACCGGTTCACCTTTTTGCCCGACAACATCGGCGAACGGGTCACCCGGCTGCCTCTTCTGGGGCGGATCGACGTGTCGAGCGAGCACGCTTTTTACTACGTGTGCCTTGCCGCGCTCATCGCGGTGATCTGGACGGTGGGGCGGCTGGAGGCAACCCGCACGGCGCGGGTGTTGCGGGCGGCGCGCGACAACGAGAGCAACGCCCAGGCGTTCGGGGTGAACCTGACCCGGACAAAGCTGATGGCGTTCGCCATCTCGGGCTTCTACGCCTCGTTGGCCGGAGGTCTGTTCACGCTGCACCAGCAGGCGCTGGGCCAGGGCTCGTTTTCGCCGGCGGAAAGCATCTGGATCCTCACGATGGTGGTGATCGGCGGCCTCGGGTCGGTGCCGGGCGCCATCCTCGGCGCGGTCTTCCTCCAGGGCACCGAGTTCTTCAGCGACGACATCCCCGCCGACATCCGGCCGCTGTGGTTGTTCGCCAGCAGCGGTGTCGGCCTGCTGGTGGTGTTGATGTTCCTGCGCGAGGGCCTCGGCGGACTGCTGTACGAGGTGCGTCGCCGCTTGCTAGCCATAGTGGCCTTCCGCCGCCAGATCCCGGTCCCCAATCTGTTTGCCGACCAGCGCATCGATGACCACGGCGAGACCGCCGGGCTCGGGTCCTCGGAGCCGGTGGCCGTTTCGAGATCACCTCGACGCGACGCCCAGGGCGTGTTCCGCTATCTGCCGAGCAAGCAGGCGCCGCCCACCGACTACTTCTCGTTCCCCGACATCCTCATGGGCGACGATCACGACGGTTCGCTGCTGAGCGTGAGATCGATCGATGTGTCGTATGGGCCGGTGCAGGTGTTGTTCGGCGTCAACATCGAGGTGGCCGAGGGCGACTTTGTGGCGTTGCTGGGAACCAACGGCGCGGGAAAGTCCACCGTGCTGCGGGCCGTGTCCGGACTCTCGGTGGCCAGCGGCGGATCGGTGTCGTTTGAGGGGGCCGACATCACCACGATGGCGCCCCACCGGATCGCCGCGTTGGGGATCGCCCAGGTCCCCGGCGGCCGGGCGGTGTTCGGCTCCCTTACCGTGGCCGAGAACATCGCTCTGGGCGGATGGTTGCACCGCCGCGACAAACATCACATGGAGCGGGAGACCGTCCGGGTGCTCGAGGTGTTTCCTGGCCTGGAGGGGAAGCTGAACGAGCCGGCCGCCAACCTGTCCGGCGGCCAGCAGCACATGCTCGGCGTGGCGATGGCGCTCATGGCCAAGCCCCGGATCCTCCTCATCGATGAGTTGTCGCTGGGCCTTGCCCCCGCGGTGGTGGAGCAACTCCTCGAAGTGGTGCGGGCCTTGAACGACGACGGGATCACGATCGTGGTGGTGGAGCAGTCGGTGAACGTGGCGCTGGCGATCGCGGAGACCGCGTTCTTCATGGAGAAGGGCGAGGTCCGTTTCCGGGGGCCCACCAGCGACCTCTTGGGGCGCGACGACGTTGTCCGCTCGGTGTTCTTGGGCGGGGCCGCGGTCCGCGCCTCGCACCAGCAGCGTCCGATTGGCGCCCCCGTCGGGGCTACCGCCGCGCCGCGGCTCGAAATCGAGGGGCTGTCCAAGTCGTTCGCTGGCAACCGGGCGGTGGACCGGGTCTCGCTACGAGTGGGGGAGGGAGAGATAGTGGGCCTCATTGGGCCGAACGGTGCGGGGAAGACCACGGTGTTCGAGCTGATCACGGGCCTCCAGACCCCCGACGAGGGACGGGTGCTGCTCGACGGGCGCGACATCACCCATCTCTCGCCCGACCGCCGATCCCGGCTGGGGCTCGGGCACTCGTTCCAGGACTCCCGGCTGTTCGGATCGCTGACCGTGGAGGACGTGTTGAAGGTGGCCCTCGACCAGACCATGGCCACCCGCGATCCCGTGGCCGCCGCCCTCGGCTTCCCCGACGTCCGCCGGGCCGAGGACCGCCTCCAGCGCCAGGTCGACGAGCTGATCGAGGGACTCGGGCTCGACGCCTACCGTGAGAAGTTCGTGTCGGAGCTGTCTACTGGAACCCGGCGGATAGTGGATCTCGCCTGTCAAACAGTGGGCGCGCCCCGCGTGATCCTCTTCGACGAGCCCTCCTCGGGCATCGCCCAGCGGGAGGCGGAGGCGCTCAGGCCGATGCTGGAGCAGATCCGCGACGACACCGGCGCCAGCCTCTTGGTGATCGATCACGACATGGCGGTGCTGGCGTCGATCTGCGACCGGATGGTGGCCCTCGACCTCGGGGCCCAAGTGGCCGAGGGCGCAGTGAGCGAGGTTCTCGAGGATCCCGCGGTAGTCGCCTCCTACCTCGGCGGGTCCCGCGCTGCAATCCAGCGATCTGACGGGGGGCCCGAGAGCCCTGATCCCGACCTCAGCAGGGCGACATGAGCAGGCTCGAGTCGATGAGGGAGCGGGCGGCCACCACCACCACGGCGGCGCGCCGGTCGCTGGTGTGGATGCTCCTGGCCCGCCAGAGGGGGCCGGTGCGAGCCGTGCTGGCGTTGATCGTGCTGCACAGCATCTTGACCCTCATGATCGCCCAGGCGGTGGTGAGGCTGGTGGACAACGGCATCGTCGATCAAGCCGCTCCCATCGGGCCCTACGTCTCCCACATCGCCAAGCTGGCCGTGCTGAGCTTCATTGTGGGCTTCGCCAGCCGCCAATTGACGGCTCGGATCGGCTACCAGCTGGAGTACGACCTGCGGGCCTGGCTCTACTCCCGGGTGCAGTGGGCCGACCTCCGCATGTCCCAGCAGATGGCCACCGGGCAGCTCGTCACCCGGTCGATGACCGACCTCAAGATGGTGCAGCGCATCATCCAGTTCCTGCCCTCCATCGTGACGCTGGCACCGGCGACGATCGCCCTGCTCGTGTACCTCGCGTATCTCAGCCCTCCCCTGGCGGTGATCGCGTTTCTGGCGCTGCCCCTCAACCTTTGGTTCCTCTCCAAGTTCCGGGTGCGCCTGTGGGGGCTGAGCTGGGCGGAGTTGAACGAGCGGGCCGAGGTGGCCACCGCCATCGACGAGCCCGTCCGCGGCGTGCGGGTCATGCGGGCGTTCGGGCGCGAAGAGCACGAGCGGGAGCGACTGGGGGCCACCGCGCTGCGGGCCTACCGCTACTCCATGACCCGGGTCCGGCTGCTGGCCCGCTACGACATTCTGCTCAAGGCAGTTCCCCTGCTCATCAACGCCCTGGTGCTGGTGGCCGGCGCCCAGCTCATCGCCGCCGATCAGCTGTCTGTGGGGGTGTTCCTCGTTACGTTCCAGGTGGCGGGGTATGTCATCGCCATCGCCCAGATCTTCGACGAGCTGGCCAGCTCTTGGCAGTTCCTGCGCACCGCTCAGAGTCGGCTGGCCGAGGTGCTCTCGCTGGGCAACCGGCCCACCGAGGGGCGGCCCGCCGCCAGCCGCTTCGAGTCGGTCGAGCTTCGCGACGCGGGGGTCTCATTTGAAGGCACCCCGGTGATCGACCGCCTGTCGTTCGAGGCTCGTTCCGGCCAGCTCGCGGTGGTGAACGGGCCGCCCGGCTCCGGCAAGACCACGCTGGCCGGCTTGGTCGGCGGCCTAGTCGAGCCGACGAGTGGGGAGGTCCTGCTCGACGGGCGGCCCCTGGGCGAGCTCGACGTAACCACCATCCGCACGATGGTGCGGGTCGTGGCTGAGGATCCGGTGCTGTTCTCGGGATCGCTTCGCCAGAACCTCGACTTGGGGGCGGCGTGGATGGTGTCCGACGACGAGATAAACGCCGCGCTGTACGCGGCGGGCGCCGACGACATCGTGGCCGGAATGATCGACGGGCTGAGCACCCATGTGGGCGACCGGGGCCTTACGCTGTCGGGCGGGCAGCGCCAGCGCCTCGCCTTGGCCCGAGCGCTGGTGGCCCGGCCTCGGGTGATCGTGCTCGACGACGCCCTGTCGGCCGTCAACCCCTCCCACGAGATGGAGATCATCCGGCGGGTTGCCGAGTTCCTGCCCGAGGCCGCGATCGTGGCCATCACCCGACGCCCTGGTCCCGCCTCGATGGCCGACACCGTGGTGCATCTCGGCCGACCCGCCGCTACGGACCCACCTGACCCTGCTGCGGCCCACGAGCAACCGGGCACCGGCGAGGTTGCCTCCGAGCTGATGGACGTTGTGCACTCGCTTGAGGTGAGCGACGAGTTGCCCATCGTCTCCGACGCCCAATGCCGGGTAGACGCCATGCCTCGGGTGAGGTGGCTGGTGGGGATCACTCTGTTCACCCTCTTCGCCGTGCTCGTTTTGCTGGTGGTGAACTCCCTGGCCGGGCTCGGTCCCGAGATTCTTTTCGCCGAAGCCACCGATTCGGCCGTGGACGGCGAGACGAGCGCCATCTACGGGATCGGGCTCGCCGTGGTGGCCGTCGGGGTCGTGTTCGCGGTCAGCGGCTACTTCGTGAGGGTGTTGTCGATGAAGATCGCCCAGTCGATCGGGTATTTGCTGCGGCGCCGTATCTTCCACCGCCTCACGAAGCTCGGCATCGACTTCTACGACCGCGAGCTGCCGGGCGAGGTGGCCACCCGGGTGGTCAACGACCTCGACACCATCCTCGATTTCGTGGGGGAGAGGCTGTTCCGGTTCATCTCCAGCCTGGGCCGCTTCACCGTGGGGATTGTGGTGGTGATCGTCCTCGTGCCGCAGCTGACTCCCGTGATCATCGGCATCACCGCGTTGATCCTCGCCCTCACTGCCGCCCAGCTCTACCTGGGCATGCGTGCGTTCAATCGAGCGCGCGACGACCTCGGCCGCACCGTGGCCACGTTCGAGGAGCACTTCGCGGGGCGCAACGAGCTACGGGGCTGCGGGGCGGTCGACAAGGCGAATCGCCGGTTCGTGGAGGATGCCTGGGAGCTGCGCCAGAGCCGGCGGTGGGCAACCTCGATCGCCAACCTGTACTCGGAACTCGTGGCATTCATCACCCACGTCGGCGGAGCGCTCATCTTGTGGGGCGCGGGCCACGAGGTGCTGGCCGGCACCGTCGCGGTGGGCACCGCCCTGTCGGCCCGGCTTGTGGCCCAGCAGGCCCTTCAGCCCCTGTCGTACATGAGCTCGATCTACACCGAACTGCTCGAAGCCAGGGTTTCCTGGCACCGTCTGGCCGAGCCGTTCGACACGCCGATCCTGCCCGCCGAACGGCCGGGTGCGACCGAGGCGGGGCCCCTCGACGGCAACGTGACCTTTGAGTCGGTCGCCTTCGCCTACCCGCACACCACCCGGCCTGTTCTCGACGAAATCTCGTTCACGCTCCCCTCTGGTGCGGTGACCTGCCTCGTGGGGTTCACCGGAGCGGGGAAGTCGTCGATCACCAAGCTGCTCGCCCGGATCTACGACCCGACCGCAGGCCGGGTCCTCGCCGGAGGGGTTGACATCGCCGATTACGAATCGCGCTCTTACCGGCGGCGGCTCGGAATCGTCCCCCAAGACGCGTTCTTGTTCAAGGGCACCATCGGCTCCAACATTGCCTACTCGCGACCCGACGCCTCACTTGATGAGATCGACCGGGCGGTGCGAGCCATCGGCGCCCACGATGTGCTCACCGCTCTCGAGGGCGGCTACGAGCACTCCGTGGACGAGGAGGCACGCAACCTCACCGCGGCCCAGCGCCAACTGGTGGCGCTGGCGCGGGTGTGGCTCGCCCGGCCCGACATATTGGTGCTCGACGAGGCCACGTCCAGCCTCGACGGGCCGATGGAGGATCGGGTGCTCGAGGCGATCCGGGCCCTCGGGGTCACCACCCTCACCGTCACCCACCGCCAAAACGTGGCCGAGCACTCCGACCTCGCCATCGTGCTCGAGGCTGGCCGAGTAGTCGAGATCGGTCCCCCCGACGAGCTCATCGGGACCGGCAGCGCCTACGACCGCCTGTGGGCCGCGGTCGATGACAGCTCTGAGGTCACCGAAAAGGCGTGAGCTTGGCCGGGCAGCCTGCTTAGCGCTCGTAGCTCGGCGGCGTGTCGTTGGGGGGAAACTCGTAGAGGATGCCGATGGCCGCATCCGGATCGAACACTCTTGGCTGCTGTTCGGTCCACTCGCCGACTGCGTAGCGGCGCCCGTCGTCGACCTTCATGTATTCGCCGACCACAACGCGCCCAGACGCCGTGGTGCGCTCGTACGCGGGGTCCCACCACTTCTCGGTCATGTCGTCGAAGCCGGTGTAATCGGTCCAGGGAAGCCGTCCCTCGCCAAAGGCCGCGCCTGGGCTCGTCACGCAGTCGCAGTACGACCCAAGGGACGGGGGCAGCGCGAAGCAGCCCTCGGTGAAGCTCTCGGGGGTGAGATCCGGTCCGGCCGCATGGAGGCACGACATGGGCGACTTCAGGGTCGAAAGGGAGAACCTCTCGGCCAGCGAGACCGGTTCCCGGCCGTGGTGCCACTCGAACAAGGCCGCCATCGGGTTGGGCTGGTCGGCGACGCTCAACCCGATCGGACCCGGCCCGAAGGCGTGGGCCCACTGCTCCTGGTCGTAGCCGCGGGCGAAGAAGGCCGTGTCTTGGCCGCTGTAGCCGGTGATGATCCACTCTGGGAACCACTGCTGCTCGGTTGCCGCCGCGGTGATTGTCCTGGTGAACAGGTTGTCGGTCCCGGCGATCACTGTGGTGACGCCGGCATCTTTCATCCGGGCGGCGATCACCCGGGCTCTCTCCTGTCGCTGCGTGTTCTCGGCACCCTCGTCGTAGCTCACCGCCTCCACGAGCTCGAATCCGTTTTGAGCGGCTTGGTCTTCCATGAAGTCCCTGCTCCACCGGTCGGTGTAGATCATCCCGATCCGCCGGGGTTCGCCGATCATGTCGTCGTCGCCGGCCCACTGCACTGGGTAATCGGCGACGCGCTTGCCGATGTACTCGGCCACGTGGAGCATGGTTACCCGGTCGTCGGCCAGGGCCGACCAGCGGAAACCGGGCTGGTCCTGGGTTTCCTGCCAGGAGACGCCCGTGCTCCACACGATCACTCCTCGGGCTGCCATCTCAGCCTCGAAGATGGCTTTCCCCTCGCCGGTGGTGGTGGCGTCGGTGGCTAGGAACGGTTGGAAGTCGTTCACGGCCTTGGTGGCGTCGGCTCTCTGGGCGACCTCGGTTGATCCGCTCGCATCGATGAACTCGAGTCGGACCTGGCGGCCCCAGAACTCGAAGTTCTGGTTGAAGATGTCGGCGCCGTCCAGCCAGCCCCGGGGGATGCTGCCGACGTCGTTGACGAACTCCGTCTGGCCGGAGTCCACCCGCACCACCATGACGATTTCCTCGGCGGTAACGCCCGGGGCCGTGTTTCCACCGTTGTCGGCACCCTCCGGCCATTCGAGGACGCACGGCGGGGCGTCCACGAGGGGCACCCGGATCCTCCCGGTCTCCGGGTCGCAGTGCGGGTTGGCCAGGGCTGCTTCGGACCCGATCCCCGGGAACTCGGGCTCGGGCGGCTCGGGCGGCTCGGTGGGCTCGGCGACGGCGGTGTCGTCGCTGGGTTCGGGCTCGTCAACGGTTGCTTCGGCGGTGTCGTCCATCGGCTCTTCATCCGCGGGCTCATCGGTCGCGGAGGGCGCGGTGTCGCCGGTGTCATCGTCGACAGCCGCCGGGGCGTCGTCCATCGGTTCGTCGTCCGCGCGTTCTTCGGCGGCCGGGGGCGTGGCGTCGTTGCCGTCGTCATCGGAGCCGCCGCCGGACACGACCAGCACGATGATCACGACGGCGGCCACCACCGCGATTGCGATGTACCAGCGCAGGCGGCGCAGGAGGCTCTGTTGAGGCGCCGGTTCGGGGGTGTCTGCTGAATCGGACATGAGGTGGGCTCCTCTCGATAGCTCAGGTCAGTTCTAGGTCGGTCACTCCTGCGGTGCGTTTGGCACAATCAGGTACTCGTCGAATCGGGTGATCCGCCCGTCGGCGACCAGGGCCACCAGACACCCCGGTATCTCGATCGGGTTGCCCTGGGTGTTGGCCAGGCGGATCACGAACTGGCGCACGAAGCCGTGGTCGGTGACATGGCGGCGCACTTCGTCGAGCGTCATGTCAACGTTCTCGGCCTCCCACTTGGCCCCGGTGACCAGGGAGTCGACGGTTAGGTCCCGGCCTCCAAAGGAGCTGCTCCACCCCTCGAAGTCGGGGGCGAGGACCTCACGGATGCCGTCTTCATCGGCGGCGGCGTAGACGGCGAAGAACCGGTCGGCCACCGCATCAATGCTGGCCTGGTCGGTCGTCATGGCCCTCCCCGGGGTGATTGCTCACAGCGTAATTCCATGCCGGCTAGCTCGTCGGCGGCGCGCCAGTCGCCGAGGAGCTGGAGAAAATCGATTGTTCCCGGGCCCACGCCGTAGGGACCGTTTTGAGGGTTCCGGGCCTGCCCCTCATTGTTGTAGTACCCGGGAGTGCAGTCGTCGAAGAACCCGCGGTTGTTCGCCTGCCCGCGACACGCGTCGACCCAGGCCTCCTCAGCTTCGGCGGAGACCTCTACCGTCACCGCCCCGACCTCGCGGGCGCGGGTGACGATGTAGGCCAGGTGGATGGCCTGCTCGTCGAGCACGTGGGTGTAGTTCACGGTGTTGGCCGACTGGCCGATGGACATGAGGAAGAGGTTGGGGAAGCCGTGCATGTGCATGCCGTGCATCGTGCGAAGGCCGTCGGCCCACTTCTCCATGAGCGTCTCGCCGCCGTTGCCGATGATCTCGAATCCCCCTCGTTGCGACAGCGGGGTTCCAACCTCGAAGCCACTGGCGTAGATCAGACAATCCACCTCATATTCCTGCTCGCCAACCACCACGCCCGTCGCCGTGATGCGGTCGACGCCCTTGCCCGCCGTGTCAACGAGAGTGACATTTGGGCGATTGAACGTGGGGAGGTAGTCGTTGTCGATGCAGGGCCGCTTGCAAAACTGCCGGTAGTAGGGCTTGAGAAGCTCGGCGGTCTCGGGGTCGTCGACCAGCTCGTCCACCCGCGCCCTGATCTGCTCCATCTTCTGGAGGTCGGCCAGCTCGACGGCCCGCTGGATGCCATCGGGCGACAGGTCCACGCCGTCGCCGTCCCGAAAGAGCCTGACGAGGTTGCCGATCAGGTCGGTCCAGCCGTCATCGACGAGATCCTCCTCCTGGGGGACGCCGGATACCAGCGCGTTGAAGTTGTCACGACGGTGCTGGTGCCAGCCCGGCGGCAACGACCGGGCCCACTCGGGGTCGGTCTCCGGGTTCTGCTTGACATCGACCGAAGACGGGGTCCGCTGGAACACGTAGAGATGCTCTGCCCACTCGGCGATGTGAGGCACGACCTGCACGCCGCTCGCGCCGGTGCCGATCACGCCGACCCGCTTCCCGCTAAGACCGGTGAGGTTGCCCTCCTGATCGCCTCCCGTGTAGTCGAAGTCCCAGCGGCTGGTGTGGAACGAGTGGCCCTCGAAGCCTTCGATGCCGGGAATCCCCGGCAGCTTGGGCTTGCTGAGTTGGCCGAGCGCGAGACACACGTACTGGGCCTTGAACTGATCGCCGCGGCCGGTCTCGACGATCCAGCGCGAAGCGCCGTCGTCCCATCGGAGCCCGGTGACCCGGGTCTGGAAGCAGGCGTCCCGGTAGAGGTCGAACTGGCGGGCGATCGCCTGGCAGTGCTCGAGGATCTCCTTCCCGTAGGAGTACTTGCGCTGTGGCACGTAGCCCACCTCCTCCAGCATGGGGAGATAGATGTACGACTCCACGTCGCAGGAGATTCCCGGGTATCGGTTCCAGTACCAGGTTCCCCCGAAGTCGGCCGCTGGCTCGACGAAACGGATGCTGTCAATACCCTGCTGGCGCAACCGCGCCCCGGCCAGCAGGCCGCCCAGGCCTCCGCCGACGACCAGGACCTCAACCTCGTCGTGGAGCGGCTCACGGGTGAATTCGACGTCGGCCCAGGGGTCGTCCATGTAGTGGGCGAACGACCCCTTGGCCTGAATGTACTGGTCGGGGCCGTCGGGCCTCAGGCGCTTGTCGCGCTCGTTGCGGTACCGGTGCCGGATCTCTTCCAAGTCCGGCAAGGGATGCGTCGGCTGGTCATCGGTGATGCTCATCGGCTCCGTCCGCTGTGGCCAACTTCTTAGTAATCTTGATACATTAGCAAGAGTCGAGACAAGGGGCAGGCCCGATCGCACCTGATGCCGGGCCTCCAGGAGGTCGACCGATGAGCACTATCGCAAACGAACCCGGATACGGGGCCCGACCGGGCATGGAGGACGCGGTGTTCGAGGTGGGGCCGATGAGGTCGGACCCGGCATCGGTGGCCGATTTGAGCCGACGTATCAGGATCGCCCGCGAGGGTGCTGGCCAGAAGCGCTATCCGTTCCCGATCCCCAACGGCTGGTTCGTGGTGGAAGAGTGCAGCGAGCTCGCTCCGGGTGAGCACAAGAACCTCTACGCCTTCGGCAAGGACCTCGTTTTGTTCCGGTCCGAGAGCGGTGAGGCCCGGCTCATGGACGCCTACTGCCCCCACTTAGGGGCTCATATCGGGGTGGGCGGCAGGGTGGACGGCGAGGGCATGCGGTGCCCGTTCCATGGCTGGCAATTCGACGGAGAGGGCCGCTGTATCGACATCCCCTATGCGGAGGGCAAGGCGATTCCCGCCAAGGCGAAGGTGCGCACCTATCCGATCATCGAGCGCGACCAGATGATCTGGGCCTGGCACCATCTCGAGGGCGGCGAGCCGTTCTACGACGTGCCCTACTTCCCCGAGTTCGAGGATCCCGAGTGGCAGCCCTACCAGGTGCTCCGCTTCGAAGTAGCCACCATCGTCCAGGAGTTTTCTGAGGGCGAGTTCGACGTGCAGCACTTCAAGTACGTGCACGGAGCGCCCCCGCTGCCCAGCACCGAAATGGTTGTCGAGGGGACCTACCGCAGCAACTCCAACGGCAGCTTCACCATCGAGAACTTCGGGCTCGGCTGCACCCTCATCTCGATCGGCGACTCGATACGCATCGGCCAGTCGCTCCTGCCCACCGACGAGGAGAACGTTCATATGACGTGGTGGTTCACCATGCCCAAGTCGTTGGGGGAGGCCGCCCTGTCGGGCCTCGTCGCCAGCTTCGCCGACGGCATCAGCCAGGACATCGTCATTTGGGAGAACAAGCGCTACGAGCCCAAGCCGCTGGTGACCGCCGTCGAGCGCAACATCCGCGTCGGCCGGCAATGGGCGCTCCAGTTCTACTCCGGACTCGACTCTTAGGCTCCGGAAGTCCGATTCGCGCCGGGCGAGCGGTGCCAAGAGGTCGACCTTCGCTGGTTATCCTCGCGAGCTGATGCCCCGGTCGCCCGAGCCCGCCCGCGAAGCGCTCATTGCCGTGGCAGAGCGCTTGTTCGCCGAGCGAGGCGTTGATGCGGTGACAGTGCGTGACGTGGTGAAGGAAGCCGGGCAGCGCAACAGCTCGGCCGTGCAATACCACTTCGGAAACAAGGCCGGGCTCTTGCAGGCGATCCTGGAGCCGCATCAGGCCCGCCTCGACGAACGACGCGCTGAGATGCTCGACCAACTCGGCGAGCGTCCCGGGCTTGAGGCGCTCATCAAGGCGCTCATTCGTCCCCTCGCCTCCCTACTCGAAGACGAGTCGGGCCGCCACTACATCAGGATTCGGGCGCAGTTGGTTGGAGCGGCACAGCTCCCCAGCGACTCCGACCTGATCCGAGACACGCTCACTGGCGCTGGCGGCGGCGGGGCCTCCGCCGAGCCAAGACCAGGTATTCGGCGCGTGGCTCGAGCCCTGGTCGACCTGGTGGACGAAACGCAGATGGCCGACCTCGGACACCGGCTGACCCTCACCGCGGTGCTATTGCTCCACGGTCTAGCCGACTTCGCCCGTCGCCACCCCGACGCCACCGCGGCCGAGCGCGAGGCGTTCACCGACGTCCTCACCCGCAGCGTCATAGCCATCAACCTCGGCAACAGTCGCGCCTAGGACGCTGCCCCCTACCCCAATGCCATCCCAGCCCGCTAGCCGACCTCTCACAGACCGCTGGGTCCAAACGAAGACGCGAAAGCCCTCTGATGGGAGCGTGATACCGTCTCTTACATGGAGCGTCCCGCGAACAGCCGCCTAGCCATCGTCATGTGCTGGGCAGCGGGACTATCCGCTCTGCTCGCGGCCATCGGAGCACTTCTACCCTGGGAGACTGTTGAGGGTCCCTTTGCCGACTTCTATATCGAGTCCTCCAACGACAGGCCAGTGATCACAGTGCTGGTCTCCGCCGCAGTAGGCGCTCTGTCCGCCGCTGGATTCGCGCAGTGGAAGCTGAGGAAGATCGGCGCGCTGGGTCTGCTGGCCGGGCTGGTGATCACCCTTGTCGGCGTGGTCAATCTCGTCAGTGACGGGGCTGATACCCCGGGGTTCATGGATACATCGCCGGAGCCGGGGCTTTTCATCGTGCTGATCGCTGGCGCCCTCCTGGCCGTTTCCGCCGGGTTTCTTACCTTCAAGAGGCAATCGGGCAAGTCGGTGGCCGAAAGCGACGACCATTTGGTCATTGGCGACGACATCGACGGTTAGGCCGTCGGCAACTGTGATCGGGCCTGTCGGACGCGCTGATAGTTCGAGGTCAGGCGATCTCAACCGCATTCAGGTAAGAACTCGTGCCACTCTTGGGTGCGGTCATCGGCTGTTGGCGGAGGCTGGGGCACTTCAAGGTCGGCATCGGGTTCATAGGCGACACGAGTCGCCAAGGTGATTTCCGCGGATTCAAGTTCCTGTATTGCTTCCTGACGTTCTTGTTCGCTCAACTCAGCGTCCAAGCTCCCATACTCGGCAATGATGACAAGAAGGCCTGAGTAGTCTTCTTTCGTCCACAGAACGCTCAGCAGGCCCTGCTCGTTAAGCTCGACCACCACCTCTGCGGTGTTGGTCTCGTAGAACTCGACTATAAGTTCGGCCAGTTCATCAATATCTTCGGGTGAGGCCATCCCCATTGTGGCAGCGTCGCAACGAGCGTCAGCTTCAACGTCGCCGCCTAGTGCCTCAATGAGTTTTGCCGAGGTCGTTGTGCCGACAAAGGTGGGGGGATTGGTGGAGGTCTGCTCGATCGCGGTCAACGCCGCTGGCAGGCGCTCCGCCATCTCGCTCAAGTCGGGTGTCGAAGAACCCGCAACAGCGTCCATGAGCTCAGTGCTGCCCGCCTCAAGGGCTGTCAGGTCTACGAAAAACACTCCCGGCGCCAACAACTCCAAATCCACATCAGGATCAACGTCGATCAAGGGCTGAAGAGAGCGGGTGTCGACCACGAGCCGCTCTTGGTCGAGCCACATCTCAAATCCGAGATCGTCCCAGTCATCGAGCATGAACCCGAACAGCGACTCAATAAACGTCGACATGTCGAATCTGCAGTAGTCCCGCTCGGGGGTCACTTCACAGACAAACGCGGGATTTTCCTCTTCGATCCCAGTGGAGAGTTCGACTCCGGCAATCTTCCACTTCATGCCCACTGACAGAGACTCCCGATAACTGGAGGCCTCCGCAGTGTCAGCCAGAGCCGCGCTCAGCAACCCGATCGTGGTCACGCTGCTGTCGTCGTCGCCCCCGCCGCATCCCGAGGCAACCAGCGCAACAGCAGCTACCACGGCCAACGATCGCCGGAACCAATTCATCGCTGGACAGACTAGTGAACCCTGTTCAGGCCACACACTGTTTCACTCGGATGTACCGTAAACGATGCCCACACAGGCTTCCGCTCGCCAGCCTGGGCGCTGCCATCTGGCCAAATGCCTACAGACTGGCGAGGGCCGCCTGGATGATCCGGGTGCCGCGGGGGTCGCCTAGGGCGTCGGGCGCCATGCGGTTCATCACGTAGGCGACGCTGGCCCGGGTGTCGAGGTCTATCACGGCCAGCGAGCCGCCCAAGCCGCCCCAGAACATCTGGCCCGCAGCGAAAGAGAGGTCGCCGATCTGGAGCCCGAAGCCGAGACCGTGGCGCAGCCGCATGCCGAAAACCTGGTCGATGCCGTCGGTCTGCTCTTCCAGGGCGCGTCGGGCGCCGGCCTCAGACAGCAGCCGGACCCCGGAGAGGGCGCCCCCGCAAGCCAGCGCGGCGTGGATGCGGGCCACCGAGCGGGCATTGCCGAACCCGCCGGAGGCGGGAAGCTCCGCGGCCCGCCACTCGCGGGTGGCAGGCTCGTCGCCGGTGCTGTGAACGCTGAGAAAGGCGCGCACCGCCAACTCGTCGACGTCGACCTCCTCGCCGCCGACGGTGAGCGTCTGCGGAGTCGCCGGGCTCACCAGGTCCGACACCCTGTGGTCCTCGGACGCGGGCAGGCTCATCCAGAAGTCGGCCCCGAGCGGCTGGGCCACCTCGGTGCGGAACCACTCGGCCATGCGCCGGCCGGTGGCCCTATAAAGGATCTCGCCCAACAGGGTGCCCTGGGTCACGGGGTGATACCCCGACGCGGTGCCCGGTGCCCACCACGGCGCCTGGGCCGCGAGGTTGGCGGCCGCAGCCTTGAGGTCATAGAGCTGTTCGACGGTGATGGGGGGATCAAATCCCGGCAGCCCCGCGGTGTGGGCCATCACATGGCCCACCAGCACGTCCTCTTTGCCGTTGGCGGCGAACTCTGGCCAGTACCGCGCCACCGGGGCGTCGAACTCCAACTCGCCCCGGTCCGCCAGCATCAACATGCATATCGCGGCCATCGTCTTGGTCGTCGAGTAGACATTGACGATCGTGTCGCGCTGCCACGGGGCGCCGCCGGTGTCGGCATCGCCAGCCCAAATGTCCACCACGAACTCGCCGTCCACGGTCACCGCTGCGGACGCGCCCAACTCCAACCCCTCAGCGAAGTTCGCCTCGAACGCGTCGCGCACCGGCGCGAACTCAGGCTCACAGACGCCGTTGATCTCCATGGCAGAGAGTATGACGTGCTGGCTCAGGACATGCTCAATGTCCGGGTCTGCTGATGTGGGCGCATGAGCTTTGCGCCCACGGCAGGATTCGAACCTGCGACCCCTTGCTCCGGAGGCAAGTGCTCTATCCCCTGAGCTACGTGGGCAGTAACTGGGTGAGTATACCCAGCGGGGCATCGGTACCATGTGCCAGTTCATGGCCGACATCCGCACCTCCCTCTCTGATGCCTTGCGCGGCGCGCTCGTGGCCGTGGGTGTTGACCTGCCTGCCGATTTCTCGGTGGGATTTGAGCGACCGGCGCGGCGCGAACACGGAGACTGGTCTTCGAACGCCGCTCTGGCCATCGCTAAAGGCGCGGGGCGCAATCCTCGAGAGCTAGCAGCAGAGCTGGCCGCCTGGCTGGAGGAAAACCGGCCTGAGCATGTGGCTGAGGTGAGCGTGGCTGGGCCCGGGTTCGTGAACTTCCGGCTGGCGCCAAGCTGGCTGCACAGTGTTGTCGCCGACGCGGTATCCGCCGATGTCGACAGCTATGGGCGCCAGAAGCTGGGTGAGGGACGCACGGTGATCGTGGAGTTTGTGAGCGCCAACCCAACTGGGCCGGTTCACGCCGGCCACGGCCGGGGAGCGGCCTACGGCGACGCGGTGGCCCGCTTGCTGGAGTGGTGCGGGTACGACGTGCAGCGGGAGTTCTATATCAACGACCGGGGCACACAGATGGAATTGTACGGCGCTTCTCTCGCCGCCCTTCGGGCAGGTGAACCGGTGCCTGACGACGGCTACAACGGCCAGTACATCGCCGACTGGGCTGCGGAAATGCCCGCACATGCCGATGCTCGCCAGTGGGGTAGGGAACGAGCACTGGACGATCAGCGAGAAGTGCTGGGTTCGATGGCGGTCGCATTCGACACCTGGTCCAGCGAGCAGGCGCTGGTGGACTCCGGGGCCATCGACGACGCACTGGAGGCACTCGGCACTGCCGGCGCCTCCTATGAGGCCGAGGGAGCCTTGTGGCTGCGCTCCAGCGACCACGGAGACGACAAGGATCGAGTGCTGATCAAGTCAGACGGGGAGTACACCTATCTGCTGCCCGACATCGCCTATCACCGCGACAAGCTCGACCGGGCCGGCCAGGAGGGTCTGCTGATCAACGTATGGGGGGCCGACCACCACGGGTACGTGGCTCGAATGAAGGCGGCCATGGCCGCGCTGGGGTGCGACCCTGCCAGTTTGGAGGTGGTGGTGACCCAGCTGGTGCGCTTGGAGCGCGACGGCGAAGAGGTGCGGCTGTCCAAGCGCACCGGCGACCTCATCGAGCTGCGAGACGTGATCGACGAGGTGGGCGCCGACGCCACCCGGTTCACCTACTTGCTCCAGTCAATGGATACCGCTCCCACGTTCGATCTGGCCAAGGCCGCGGCCCAGGTGATGGAGAACCCGGTGTTCTACGTGCAGATGGCTCACGCCCGGGTGTGCTCCATCGCGGCCCGTGCTCAAGCCGACGGGGTAGAGCGCCAGAGCATCGACCAGGTGGACTTGAGCCTGTTGGTCCACGAGCGGGAGTTGGAGATAATGCGCCAGCTCTCCACGCTGGGCGAGGTGATCGCCGCCGCGGCCGAAGAGCGAGCCCCGCACCGCATGACATCTTGGCTGCGGGACTTCGCCGCCGCGGTCCACAGCTTCTACCACGACTGCTATGTGGTGGGTACCGGAATCGCCCCCGAGCTGACCCAGGCCCGCCTGGTGCTGATCGACGCCGCCCGAGTGGGCTTGGCCGTCGGCCTCGGCACCCTCGGCGTAAGCGCCCCCGAGTCGATGTAGGGGACTGGTTGTGTCGGCTTTGCCTCAGCACCTGCTGCCTGACAACGCCTCGGTTGGTGGCGATGGGCGACTCTCGATCGCCGGTTGCGATGTGCTTGACCTGGCAGAGGAGTTCGGTACCCCGCTGTTCGTTTACGACGAGGACCACATGCGGGAGCGGTGCCGCCAAGCCCGGGCTGCGTTCGCCGGGTCGGTGGCCTATGCCTCCAAGGCGTTCTTGTGTTTGGCCATGGCCCGGCTGGTCCACGAGGAGGGGCTCGACTTAGACGTAGCCACCGGCGGAGAGCTGCACGTGGCCCAGGCTGCGGGAGTTCCCGGCGACCGACTGGTGATGCACGGCAACAACAAGTCGGCTGCCGAGATCGCCGCCGCCGTTGAAGCCGAGGCGGGCCGCATCGTGGTGGACTCGTTCGACGAGCTCGACCGCTTGGACGCCCTTCACGCCGCCACCGGCGCCCGCCCCCGGGTGCTTCTGCGGATCACCCCGGGAGTGGAAGCCCACACCCACGAGTACGTCACCACCGGAGTGGACGACACCAAGTTCGGCTTCACCGCCTCGACCGGGACAGCCGATGCTGCCATTCGCCGGGCCGGGGAGTCCGACTCCGTGGAGTTGGTGGGTCTGCACGCCCACATCGGCAGCCAAGTGTTCGAGCTGCGCTCCTTCCAGCAGGCCGTTGAGGTGATAGCCGGATTCGCCCAGCCCTACGGCCTGCCCGAGCTGTCGCTGGGCGGCGGCTTGGGCGTGGCCTACGTCGAGGGCGAATCGGCGCCCACCATCGCCGAGTGGGCTGAGGCTATTGCGGAGGCCTGCCAGTCGGTTGGTTTCACCGCTCCGGTGAGCGTGGAGCCCGGCCGAGCCCTAGTGGCGGCCGCCGCGGTCACCCTCTACGAGGTGGGAACCATCAAAGACTTGTCCGGTATTCGCACCTACGTTTCAGTGGACGGCGGCATGAGCGACAACCCCCGCCCAGTGCTGTACGGCAGCGGCTATGAGACGTTTCTGCCCCGGGCCACCGACCGCGACCGCGACATGACTGTCCGGGTCGTGGGCAAGCACTGCGAGTCGGGCGACCTCTTGGTGAGAGACGGCCAGGTGCCCAGCGACATCGCGGTGGGGGACATCTTGGCCACCCCGGTGACCGGCGCCTACGGCCACTCCATGGGCTCCAACTACAACAAGGTCCTCCGCCCCGCCGTGGTGTTCGCCCGAGACGGCGACGCTCGCCTAGTTGTCCGCCGCGAGACCTACGAAGACCTCCTCCGCAACGACGTCTGAGGCTTGGCCCATCGGGATTAGCTGCACGTCGGTGATGCCCTCGCTGGCTTGCCATTCTCGGATTAGTTCCACAAGTTGAACTGGGGTATCAGCGACCGCCATGAAGTCGCCGTCATCCTCGCACCACCAGTCGGCGCCCTCTTCTGAGTTGAAGAACACACGTACTTCCCTCATTGGGCGCTCCTTGTGTCAAGAGGTATCAACCTGATCACCATAGTGGGCGATCTGGATGATGGAGGGTTGGCCGTTTTGGATTAGGTAGCCGCGGCCGGGGATTGTCGGGAGGGTGGGGCGGGTGGGGAGTTGGATGGTGAACAGGTCGCCGTCGAGGGGGGTGGGTTGGAGCAGGACGCCGGTGCGGGAGAAGCGGATCTCCGCGGTCCAATGGCCGTAGGCAGTGCGAAGACGGTCGGCGCGGCCCGCAGCCACGATGTGCAGGCCGGAGGGGCTGTCGGTGGCCAGCGACTTGAGGGCGCCATCGGGGTCGGGGACTGTTTCGGCGTCGTCGATTAGCACCAACGTGGGATGGTCGGCCTCACTCGTTGCGGTCAGCAGCCCGGGTGGGCCTCCGGCTACAAGGTCTATGCCGGGACAATTGGCCAGTGGCGACCCCCCGGGAACCAATGCGATCACCCGTCCCCCGGAGGCTGCGGCTACTTCAGCCAACAAGGCCAGCGCGGCGGATCGGCCCGACCGGGCCGGACCCAGAATGAGCGCGTGCTCGCCGGGGTAGAGGGTGAGCCCGGCCGGGGCCAGCGTGTCGTCGCTCAGTCCCAGCGGGAGATACCACGGGGAATCGTCCAGGCGGGGTTGGTCCAAGCGGATGGGATCGACCACGGCAGGCAGGCTCTCCACCTGTGGCGGGCCGTCAGACTGGGGGCAGGCGGCGGCGACTGCGGCTGCTGCGGAATCCAGTCCACCGTTGGGCACTGCAACTTGGAGTTCGATTCCCGACGGGACGGCGAATCCCCGACCGGGCGGCAAAGTTGCGGGGTCGTCTACGGCCACGCCCCACTGGCGGTATAGCGCGGGGTCGCCCAAGCGGAAGACGAATGTCTGGGGGGTGGCGGCTTGGATGGCGCGGCTCACTTTGGACAGCTGGTCGGCGGCGGCAGCGAGGAACAGGCCGACAGCCGGACCCTCGGCCCACACCCGCTCCAGGGAGGCCAGCAAAGCGTGGTCGGCCACGTTGTCCAGGCTCTTGGCCAGGCCGCCCCAGTTGTCGATCAAGGCCAATACCAGCGGAGAGCTAGGTTCCGACGACGTCCGACCCCGGCCCAGCCGCCGGTCGAGTTCGCCTTCCAGCCTGCGGATCAGCCTGCGGATTCGATCGCGCTCATCGGGGCCCACCACCGCGCCGCAGTGGGGCAGGGCCTTCAGGGGGGCCAGCTGACCCGAGCCGGAATCTATGGCGTAGAGGTGGCAATCGGCTGGCGAGTATCGACTGGACAACGAGATGCCCAGCGTCCCCAGCGCGGTGGTGGTGCCGCTGCCCGGGATGCCCGCGAGGAGGATGTTGCCCTGGTTGGGATCCCACTCCAAGGGGTACTGCGTCTGCTGGTTGGGGTCGTCGGCCAGGGCAAACACAACGCTCGGGCCAGCCTCGACGGTCAGAGAGTCGAGCGAGACAGTTGTCGGCAGGGGGTCGGGCCAGGGCTGTCGGGGCGGGGAGCCGCCCCAGCCGTCCCAGGCGGTGATCGCGGCCTCGGCCAAGCGGGTCAGGTCATCGGGGGCCTGATCGCCGGAAGCAGCCTCGGCCTCAAAGGTTGGAATGCCGTCGGGTGCGGGAACTACCCGGACACCCTGCCGGGCGGCAGTAACCCCGGTGACCAGGGCGCACTGGAACTCCACCAGTTCGCCAGGGCCGAATCGGGCGAACGCCCGACCGGGCCGATGTCGGCCGATGGCCGAGGCCTCCGGGCTGTCGAGCACGTCGACCGAGTCGGAGGGGTCCAGCACTCGCAGTGCGATTCGCAGCGCAGTGTTGGTGCGGATGTTGGCGCTCACGGCCCCCGCGGGGCGCTGGGTGGCCAGAACCAGGTGCATTCCCAGGCTGCGGCCTCGCTGAGCCACATTCACCAGGGCGTCCATGAAGCCGGGCAGCTCGGCAGCCAGGGCGGCGAACTCGTCGATGACCACCACCAGGCGGGCCAGCGGCGACCAGGGTTCATCGGGCCTGGCTAGGGCCATCGACCAGTAGTGAGCCAGGTCGGTGGCCCCTCGGTCTCGCAGTACTTGCTCGCGGTGGCGTAGCTCAGCCTCCAAACATCGCAGGGCTCGCTCCGCCAGTCGGTCGTCGAGATCGGTGACCAACCCCACCACGTGGGGCAACGAAGCGCAGGCGTCGAATGCGCTGCCGCCCTTGTAGTCCACCAGCACGAAGTTCACCCGCTCAGGCGAGTAGGTAGCGGCTAGCGAGGCCACGAGCGTACGCAGCAATTCGCTCTTGCCCGACCCTGTCGTTCCGCCCACCAAGGCGTGGGGACCGTCGGCGACCAGGTCGGCCATCAGCGGTCCGTGGCTGTCGGCTCCGATGGGAGCAGCCAGGCTGTCGGCTTGCCGACATTTCCCCCAGCGATAGGCGATCGCCTTCGACAGTGCCGACGAGTCAACCGATGGGTCGAGATCATCGCAGGCGGGCAATCCGAGGAGGTCGAACAGCGATGATCGGTCGGGAATGCCGGAATCAGAGCCGGTTTGCTCGGGGTCTTCGTAGCGGGCCAAGCCGCGGGCGGCATCTCGGGCCAGGCCCAAGCTCATCCCCGTGGCCAACACTGAGCAGAAGGCCTCGCCTGATTGAGACAGATCGACGGTGCCGGAAAGGTCGCGGGCTTCGATGACAGCGGTGGCGGTGGCGGGGAGTTGGTCAACGCTGGCGGCCAGCACGATGGCCGAGACCGGCCCGGACGAGCCCTGGAGCAGGGGTCGCAGCGGCGGTGCTCTGCCGGTGGCCAGATTCTCACCGTCGGCCACTACCAGCAGTTGTGGCCAGTGGCCCTTCCCCCGGCGGTCCCAAGCCTCGGCCAACTCCCCGGCGATCTCCGCCGCGGCGGTGCGGTGGTTAGCCATCAGATTCGGCCGCCCGAGGGCGAAGTGGGTGGTGTGGGGGAGCCAGGCGGTCCACGTCCAAACCGGTGCGGCAACCTCATCGGCGGCCACCAGCAGGGCCAGATCAGCCGGGCCGTGATAGGCGACCGCTTGGATGAGCAGACTTCGGGCCATGGCAGTTGTGGCGCTGCGGGGGCCCACCAATCCGACCAGCTTGCCCGGACCCAGATCCACGGCAATGGGAGAGTCGGGCATCCGACCGAGTTGGTCGAGCACCGCGGTTGCCTCATCGGCGGGGTGCGGGCCATTGACAGCCAGCTCGGGATCGAATGGTACAGGGCCGTGGGCGGCTACCAGCGACAGGAAGTCGTCGTGGTCGGGCCTTCGCTCCCAGAGCCGGACACTGGGTTGTCGGATCCGCCTGACTGCCTCGGCGAGGTGGGGATGCAGGTTGCGCCTCCGACGGGTTTCCGCCGCATGCGCCGCCTCGGCCGCCGCTTGGAATTCCCTTAGGGATGCCTGCGACCGTCGCAAGGATCGTCGGCGCTGAGTGCGGTCGCGACGGCGGTTGTCAAACCAGTTGGCGCCCATCATCAGCGGGCTGAGCAGGGCGAACAGCGCCATGTAGGGGCTGTAGAGCACTGCCATCAACAGTCCGACCAACAGCGGTCCGGCCAGCGCGGCCCAGCCGAATGAAATCGTCCGAGGCGATCGCTGTGGTTCTTCAGCGGGGGCAGGGAGTGGTTCGGGCCGCAGGGGAAGCGCCGGACGGGGAGGGCGGTTCAGAGCGATCCTCCCAGAGCTGGTTCGCCCCAGGACGGGGGCCGGTTGGGCCGGCCGGTCGTCGGGCGCGTCGGAGACTTGGACCAGCGCACCGCCCAGCCGCAGCGGTGTAGAGGGCTCCACCGCGGCTGGCTCATCGTCGCCCACAACGGCAAAGAACTGTCCGTCTCGGCGTTCCAAGCGGGCGTGATGGGGTCGCAGCCCCATGTGGGGAAGGGTGAGGTCGGCGTCGGGGGAGCGGCCCAGGCTCAATCCCTCTGCGGGAATTGAATGGCGGTCGCCGGCGCACAGCCCTCCCACCACCTCCAATGCCCACCCGGGCTGGTCGGGTGCCGGGCCCGGACAAACGCCCACCCGGCTGCCGTCGGCCACCCCGGCTTCGTTGAGGCCGCGTTCGGCTTCCATCCACCGGTCGCCCACCCACAGTCCGTCAATCGGCGCAGGGAGGCCCAGCGCCTCAGCCAGCTCCCCTACATCGACCACGGCACCGCCGTCGATGCTCACCTCCCGGGCACCTTCCGGCCCGTGGTAGAGCAGGCGCACAGGCCGCTCTGACGGTGCGGGTCCGACTGCGGACTCAGACGAGGACGAAGGCAGGCAGCACCATCAGACGGAGTCGAGGGCCGCGATGGTGTTCTGGCGCTCAAGGCCGATCGAGGTGGCCAGTTCGGTAAGCGCTTCTTGCAACTGCCCGAGCGAGGGCGACCATTGCTCGTGCCAGGCGCCGCGGAATCGCTCGGAACGGCTGCCCGTCCAGGTAGTGCCCTCCAAGGTGGCGGTCAGGCGGGTGCGGAGGTCTTCCACCTGTCCGGCGAACGCAGTGAATTGCTGCTGGAGGTGGTCCATCTCCTCGGTGTTCATGGTGAGCACAGACATGGCGGGGCCTTTCGGTCGGCTGATCCCTCGGGCAGATCAGGCGGGACTATCTTGATAGTCGCTCATAAGTGATATATCAAGATATTTATCGAAAATTATTGTTTATCAATGTACTCGTCGAAAGCGGCCTTGACCCATGAGAGATCATCGGCGGCCACCCGGCTGCGGGTCAGGTCGGGATCGATCCCATAGACCCGGGCTGCGTTCAACCCGAGAATCTTCTCCTTGATGCGGGGGGTGAGCTCCGGGTAGCCGTGGCGTTGACGCAACTCCTCGGGAATCTGAAATGCCCGGAAGGCGTCGATGAGGGGCTGCGGCGACCCGTACCAAATCGAGTCGCTGCCCCACACCACGTTGTCCTCGCCGACCGCATTGAGCAGCTTTCCGAGTACGTGGGCCGCCTCCCGAGGCCGACGCGAAAGCACATACCAGGTGCTTCCCAGCTCGGCGTAGACATTGCCACCCGGACTGATCCCGGCATCGGCCAGGCTCTTGATCAGGCGGTCGGTGCCGACAGGGGCCTGCTGGTCGTAAGGGCCTTCTTCTTCATCGCCCACTGGTGTCTCATACCCAGAGTGATAGACGAGGAAGTCGATGTCGGGGAAGCTGGCCGCAGCCGGGCCGATGTCGGCTGGCGACCCGGCCGGGGCCAGGGCGCTGATTCCCTTGTGGGTACAGACGATGCCCACCCCCAGTTCGCGGCTCCTCTCCAGGAACGGCAGTCCGCACTCCTCGTCGTCGAGTCGCCATCCCGGCTGACCCCCCCATCCTGCGATGGTGTAGACCTTCCATCCCGCAGGGTTGTTGTGCTCTTTCAACTCCTCCAGCCGATCCAACTCCTCTGGTGCGTTGGGGTGGACGATCGAGTGGTTGATCAGCCGGCCGGTGCCCGCCAAGCGATCAATCAGCTCGCGGGTGGCGGCGATTTCAGGGTTGGTGAGAATGGTGTGGCCATCGTCTCCCGGAGTACAGGTGAGCACCGCGGCCGCGGTCTCGCTTTCCAGGAAGATGTGACGCAGGTAGCTGCCGAGATCCAGGTGCAATGCCGGGTTGAGCCCCTGCCAGCGATCCGGGGCCACGTCGCGAATGAACCCCATGATTCCCTCGACACCAGGGGCTGCGGCGCGATGACTGGCGATGTAGTGCGTTTGAACATCGATCACCAGCTCGTTGCCGCCGAACGCCGCGTCGGCGGCTTCCGGGTCGGTCTCGGCTTGCGGGTCGACCGCGTAGTAGCCGCCGCCCCAGGCCTCGTCTATGGCTCTCAGCGCGGTCGCCGTCCCCCGTCGGCTCTCCGCGTACTGGTGCTGGCGGAAAAGCGAGTCGCCCGCGGCCTCTGCCCGTTCCACGGCTTTTCCCACTGCCCACAGATCCCGCCTCGACCACGCCAAGGGCCGGTACTCGTCGCTGCTGCGATGCTGAAGCAGCACCGGGATCGGCAGGAGTCTGGCAGGCGAGATGGCTATTGAAAATAGCTTGCTTGCAGCTCGAGTTCACGAGCTTCTTCTCGCTGCGCGGCCTCGGCGGCCTGCTCGACTCGCGCCGCGTCGGCGTGCAGTTCGTCGGCCCGGGCTTGGAGCCGGCGGGCCACCTGCTCGATTTCGTAGCGCAACCGAACAAGATGGGTGTGCTGGTGCCGAAGCCGGAGGCGGCTGGCGTCGGCGACAGCCGAAAGCCACACCGCGGGTACATGACGGGCCACTGGCCTGTCGAGAACGTGGTCTAGCCCGTACCAGATCTGGTCGACGTCAGTTCGAACCTGTTCGCACGCCGCGGCCTGACGACGCAGGTCGGCGGCGATGGAGAACAGCTCGTAAGACGACATGTCGCACTTAAAATATATTGTTTAGACAGAAAAGCAATGAAAACTCTTAAGTGGGGGAAATCTTGCCAGTTGGGTCGGGCTGAGCCGGTACCGTGGAGATGGTGAGCGACTCTTCCAAGACGCGAATCGTCGTGGTGAACTGATGAGCGATTCCTCTCGCATAAGAATCGGCGTGGGCGTGCTGGGCTGTGGAAACGTCGGCTCGGCGTTGGTCGGGCTGCTGGAGGAGCAGCGGTCGGCGATCGCGGAGCGCACCGGCATGGAACTGGACGTGGTGCGGGTGGCGGTGCGCAGCGCGTCGCGCGACCGCGACGTGGTCTTGGCCGACGGGGTGCTGACCACCGACGCCGCCTCAGTGGTGAACGATCCCGAAGTGGATGTGGTGGTGGAGCTGATCGGGGGAATCGAGCCGGCCCGCGAGCTGGTGTCTGCCGCGCTGAAGCTGGGCAAGCCGGTGGTCACCGGCAACAAAGAGCTGCTGGCCAACTATGGCGCAGAGCTGTATGCCGCGGCCGACGCCGCCGGAGTGGACCTTTTGTTCGAGGCCGCGGTCGGCGGAGGAATCCCCCTCATCCGTCCTTTGCGGGAGTCCTTGGCCGCCGAGCCGGTCCGCCGGGTGATGGGCATCGTCAACGGAACCACCAACTACATCTTGAGCCAGATGACCGAGCACGGCACCAGCTATCACGACGCCTTGGCCGACGCGCAGTCGCTGGGGTTTGCCGAGCGCGATCCCACCGCCGATGTGGAGGGATTTGATGCCGCATCCAAGGCATCCATCATCGCCACGGTGGCATTCGGCGCCCGGGTGCTGGCCGGAAGCGTGAACCGGGAGGGCATCTCCGGCATCGGCGCCGCCGACATCGCCCACGCCCGGCGGCTGGGGTACGTGGTCAAGCTGCTGGCTATCGCCGAGCGGGTGGGCGACGTGGACGGCAAGCCTGAGTTGGCCGTGCGGGTACACCCGGCGATGGTGCCGGTCGATCATCCACTGGCCTCGGTGCGGGACTCCTTCAACGCAGTGTTCGTGGAGGGCGACGCGGTGGGAGAGCTGATGCTGTATGGCCGGGGCGCCGGCGGGCGGCCCACCGCCAGCGCGGTGCTGGGCGACCTCATCGACGCGGCCGGCAACCGGTGCCGGGGCACGTGGACACCGATCGGCACCTTGGGAGAGGCGGTTATCTGCCCCATCGACGATCTGGAATCGGAGTACTACATCAACATGGAGGTGCTCGACCGGCCGGGCGTGCTGGCCGCGGTGGCCGGGGTGTTCGGGCGCCACGGGGTGAGCATCCGATCCATGGAGCAGGAGGGATTGGGCGACCAGGCCCGGCTGGTGTTCATCACCCACGAGGCCACCGAGCGTGATGTGCAAGCCACGCTTGGCGATTTGCGGGACCTGGATGCGGTGCGGGGCGTGCCTGCGTTGCTCCGAGTGATCAGCCAGTGAAATACATCGGCAACCGGGGGCGGGCCCCGGTCATTCAGCGCGGACCAGGATCTTGAGCGTCAAGTACATAAGCACTAGGGGACAAGCTCCCCATTTGGACTTCGGCGACGTTTTGTTGGCCGGGCTGGCCGCCGATGGGGGGCTCTATGTACCCGACCAGTGGCCCGAGCTGTCGCCCGAAGCGCTGAGGGGAAGCCCCGGCCGGGGTGACTATGCCGACCTGGCTTCCGAGGTGATGTGGCCGTTCGTGGACGGGGCCTATCCCCGTAGCCGGTTCGACGAGCTGGTGAGGAATGCCTACGCCGGGTTCGACCATTCCGAAGTGGTGCCGATGGTGGAGTTGGGCGATCGACTGTGGCTCATGGAGCTCTTCCACGGCCCGACGCTGGCTTTCAAGGACATCGCCCTCCAGCTCGTGGGGCACCTGTTCGACGAGGAGCTTGCCCGGCGGGGCGAGCGGGTGACCATTGTGGGGGCCACCTCGGGCGATACCGGATCGGCGGCCATCGAGGCGGTGCGAGATCGGGAGAACATCGAGATCGTTTTCTTGCACCCCCATGGTCGGATCTCGGAGGTACAGCGACGGCAAATGACCACCGTGGACAGCGCCAACGTCCACTGCGTGGCCATCGAGGGAACCTTCGACGACTGCCAAGACCTGGTGAAGGCCATGTTTTCCGACGCCGCCTTCCGGGCCGAACACCGGCTGTCGGCCGCCAACTCCATCAACTGGGCCCGGGTCATGGCCCAGACCGTGTATTACGTGGCCGCCGTTACCCGGTACGGCTTGGAACAAGTGTCGTTCTCAGTGCCCACCGGCAACTTCGGAAACGTGCTGGCTGGCCATGTCGCCCGCCAAATGGGCTTGCCCGTGGACCGGTTTGTGGTGGCCAGCAACCGCAACGACATCCTGACCCAGTTTTTCACCACCGGCTCTATGGCCATTTCCGAGGTACTCCCGACTATGTCGCCGAGCATGGACATCCAGGTGTCGTCCAACCTTGAGCGGCTGCTATTCGAGCTCCAAGACCGTGACGGCATCCGCACTGCTGAGATGCTGGAAGACTTCCGGGCCACCGGCAAACTGCGCATCGACGCCCGCATCTCTTCCGAGCTGAACCGGAGCTGGTCGGGAGTCCGAGTGGACGAAGACGAGACCACCTCCACCATTGCCGAGCTGTACCGGGCCGCCGGCATGATCATCGACCCTCATACGGCGGTGGGACTGGCCGCCGCCCAACGCTCCAGACAAGACTCCGATGGGCCCATGGTGGTGCTGGCCACCGCTCACCCGGCCAAGTTCGGCGACGCGGTGGAGGCGGCCATCGGGATCCGCCCGCCATTGCCGCCGGCACTGGCCGAGCTGGCCGACCGACCTGAGCGATGCCAGCGTCTGCCCAACGATCTGGCCGCAGTCAAAGCCCACGTTGCCCGATGCTCGGGTCAGGGCTTCGGATAGCAGCAGGCTCAAGGTGATCTGGCAGAATCGGGCATCGTGAAGTACGTGGTGTGTTTAGCTGGCCTGCGGCGCTGTCGGTCGGAGCAAGAGAGTCGTCTTTCGTGAAGTACGTGGTGTGCATACCCGACGGGTGCTCTGATTTGCCGGTGCCCGAACTGGATGGGGCCACGCCGTTGGAGGCGGCCAACACCCCGGTACTCGATGCTCTGGCTGCTCGCGGACAGGTGGGTTTGGCCCAGGTCATCCCCCCGGGAATGCCGCCGGGCAGCGACGTGGGAAACATGTCCATCTTCGGTTACGACCCCGCCCGATACCACACGGGACGCTCGCCTATCGAGGCCGCCGCGCTGGGACTCACTCTCACCCCTGATCAGGTGGCTTACCGATGCAATCTGGTCACGGTGACCGACGACGGCATCATGGCCGACTTCTCCGGAGGGCACCCCGACTCTGATCGGGCCGCCGAGGTCATCGCCGCGCTGGACGCGGAACTGGGGGGCGAGGTCAGCTTCCACGCCGGGGTGCAGTACCGCCACACCATGATCGCTCCGGCCGAATGGGCCGACGCGGTGTGTACCCCGCCCCATGAGCTCTTCGATCAGCCGGTGGTCGGCCCCCAGGGTCCGGCCGGTGCCAAGCTGGCCGCGTTGGAGGAGGCCTCCCGGTCAGTGGTGCCCCGATTCGGGTTGAAGGCCAACCGGATCTGGCTATGGGGTCAGGGCTTCCAGCCGGATATGCCCTCATTCCGGGAGATGCACGGCGTGGAGGCCGGGATGGTCAGCGCGGTCGACTTGGTGCGAGGGATCGGAGCGCTCACGGGCATGACGGTGGCCGACGTGCCCGGAGCCACGGCCTGGTACGACACCAATTACGAGGGCAAGCGGGACGCGGCTCTGGCCGGATTGGCCGACGGTGCCGACCTGTACGCGATACATGTGGAGGCCAGCGACGAGGCTGGGCACGAGGGCAACGTAGTGGAAAAGGTCAGATGCCTGGAGAACTGGGATCAGCGCATCCTGGCCGGACTGGTGGATGGCCTCGACCGCATGGCCCCCTGGCGGCTGCTGCTACTGCCCGACCACGCCACGCCGCTGACCACGCGCAGCCATATCGACGACCCCGTTCCCTACCTGCTGGTGGACTCTGAGGTGGATGGCCCCGGTGGTGTCTACACCGAACGGGGCGCGGCCTCCGCCGAAGTGGTTCCCGGCCACCAACTCATGTCGAAACTGCTTTCGTAGCAGCCAAAAAAGGCCGGAATGTTGCCAGTAGGGGTGCATTGCGGTATTCTGCCGGGAGTTGGGACTGCGGTTTGGCTAGCAGTCCTGCGGGAAGCCTTCTGACCACTCGGTCGATTTCGACATTCCTTTTTGTCAGCGTCCCGGTGGTTTATGGCTGCTTAATTCATGTCGTCCGCACTCGCGGATGGCGTGTCGAACAACACGAAGTGCTCCCACAGTTGTGGCGCTTCAAGGGAGAAACGAGTGCCCTCCAGTCGTGGCACCTCAAGGGAGAAATGTGAGCGTAGAGACCACTGAGCTGTCTCGGTCGAAACTTCAGCGAAAAGACCGGGCGCAGCTTCAGATCATCGCAAGAGCCATGGGCGGGCGCCCCGACGCCAAGGCCCGCAAAGCCGACATCGTGGACATGATCCTCGAGCTTGCCGGAATCGGCGCCGACGGCGACGGCGAGGCCGCAGCTGACCCTGCCGGGAACGGGGCCGCACCCGCCCAGGCGGATTCAGCCGAGGAATCCAAAGGAGAAGAGGAGCAGAGCGAAGAGGCCGCTCCCGAGGCTGAGACGGCCGAGGTCCAGCAAAGTGAAGAAGCAGAGGCCCGCCAAGATCGGGATCGCCAGGATCGCTCCCGCCAGGCCAGTGATCGTCGAGACAGTGATCGTCGAGACGGGGATCGCCAGGATCGCTCCCGCCAAGGGGGCGACCGTCGAGACGGGGATCGCCAGGATCGCTCCCGCCAGGACGACCAGCCCGAGATCGGCAATCGTCGGCGCCGGCGACGGGGCCGCAACGACCGTGAACGGCCCGAGGAGCCTTGGGAGGGCGACCCCATCGCCATCTCCGGGTATCTCGACCTGAGGGACGACGGCTACGGCTTCTTGCGGATCAAGGGCTTCCAGCCCAGCAAGGAAGATGCCTACGTATCGGTCAAGCAGGTCCGCCAGTTCGGGCTCCGCAAGGGCGACTTCATCACCGGCGGCTGCCGTCCGGCCACCCGCAACGAGAAGAACCCGGCTCTCCTGCATATCGACACCGTCAACACGCTTCCCCCCGAATCAGTCAAACAGCGCCCCAAGTTCGAGGACCTCACCCCGCTGTTCCCCGATGAGAAGCTCCGACTGGAGCGCGACGACGATCCGGCCAACATGACCTGCCGCATCATCGATCTCCTATCGCCCATCGGCAAGGGTCAGCGCGGCCTGATCGTGTCGCCCCCCAAAGCGGGCAAGACCACGATCATGAAGGAGATCGCCCGCTCCATCGAGCTGAACAACCCCGAAGTACACCTGCTGGTGCTGCTGGTGGACGAGCGCCCGGAAGAAGTCACCGACATGCGGCGCTGGCTCATGCGGGGCGAGGTGGCGGCGTCCACCTTCGACCGGCCGGCCGACGAGCACACCCACGTGGCCGAGATGACCATCGAGCGGGCCAAGCGCATGGTGGAGCGAGGCGAGGATGTGGTGATCATCCTCGACGGCATCACCCGTCTGTCGAGGGCCTACAACCTGGCCGCGCCGGCCACCGGGCGCATCATGTCCGGCGGTATCGACACCGGCGCCCTGTATCCGCCCAAGAAGTTCTTCGGCGCGGCCCGTAACGTGGAGGAGGGCGGCTCGCTCACCATCCTGGCCACCGCGCTGGTGGAAACCGGATCCCGCATGGACGAGGTGATCTTCGAGGAGTTCAAGGGAACCGGCAACATGGAGCTGCGTTTAGACCGGCACATCGCCGAGCGGCGGATCTACCCGTCCATCAACGTCGACGCCTCCTCTACTCGCCACGAGGAACTGCTGTTCGAGCGCCGCCAGCTCCAGCAGGTGTGGAAGCTGCGACGGGTGCTCAACGGCCTCTCCAGCGACGGCAACGGGGGCGGGGCGGCCGGCCTGGAGCTGCTGATGGATCGCCTGCGGACCTTCCCCAACAACGCCGCATTCCTGGAGGAAGTGGCAAAGGGCCCCGCTGGGGTGTGAGGCTAGGAGCAACATGAAGCCTGAAATCCATCCCGAGTACCGCCTGGTGGTGTTCCAAGACACCTCCGCGGGCACGTCTTTCCTCACTCGGTCCACCATTGAGACCACCGAGACCGTGGAGTGGGAGGACGGCAACGAGTATCCCCTGGCCAAGGTGGGGATCTCCAGCGCCAGCCACCCGTTCTTCACCGGCCAGATGACCATTGTGGACACCGCTGGACGGGTGGAGCGCTTCGAGCGCCGCTACGGCCAGCGCAAGCGCTCGTCCAAGTAGACCCGACCGGCGCCACCTCGCCAATCCATCCCCGCCGCCAACCCATCCCGACGGTAGGTTGAGGGCATGGAGGGGAATGCCGCCTATGAGGAGATTGAAGCGGAGTTCGTCGCGCTTGAAGAGCGGCTAGCCGATCCGGAGTTGCTGGCTGATCGGGATGCCTACGCCGCCGCGGCCCGGCGCTATAAGGAGCTGGAGGCCAAGGCCGTCCGCATTCGGGAGCTGCGGGGCCATCGGGAGGACATAGAGACCGCCACCGAGATGCTGGCGGAGGCCGAGGTCGACGACGCAGAACGGGACTTGCTGGAAGCGGAGATCGAGGCCGCGGCCGCCGCGGCCGACGGGTTGGAGGCCGAGCTGGCTGATCTGATGGCTCCTAAGGATCCCAACGACGGCAAGAACGTGATCGTGGAGATCAAGGGCGCCGAGGGGGGCGAGGAGGCCAACTTGTTCGCCCGCGATCTGTTCGACATGTATTCGGCTTTCGCCAGCCAGCAGCGCTGGAAGCTGGAGATGATGAACTCCCAGGGCTCCGACATGGGGGGCTATACCGACGTGGTGTTCATGCTGCGGGGCGACGACGTGTGGCGCAAGATGAAGTACGAGGGCGGCCCCCACCGGGTGCAGCGGGTGCCGGTCACCGAGTCGCAGGGCCGTGTGCATACCTCGTCGGCCACCGTGTCGGTGCTGCCCGAGGCCGAGGAGGTGGAGGTCCACATCGAGGAGAAGGACCTCCAGGTGGACGTCTACCGGTCGTCAGGGCCAGGCGGCCAGTCGGTGAACACCACCGACTCAGCGGTCCGCATCACCCACAAGCCCACCGGGCTGGTGGTGTCAATGCAGGACGAGAAGAGCCAGCTTCAGAACCGCAACAAGGCAATGGCCGTGCTGAGGGCCCGCTTACTCCAGGCCGAACAACAGCGCCGCCAAGACGAGCTTTCTGAACAGCGCCGGGGGCAGGTGGGCGGCGGGGGCCGGTCGGAGAAGATCCGCACCTACAACTTCAAGGAGAACCGGGTTTCCGATCACCGCATCGGCTTGACCCTCTACAAGCTCGACCGCATTCTGGCCGGCGACTTGGACGAGGTGGTAGACGCCCTAGCCGAAGCTGAGCGCCAGGAAAACTTGGTCGGGTCGTGAAGTTGACGGCCTCGCGCGTCGTCTGGGCCGATGTGGCCAAAGACGCCGCTCAGCGGCTGGAGAATGCCGGGGTATCAGATGCGAAGGGGCAGGCCCGCCGCCTGGTGGAGCAGGCGTCGGGGTATGAGGGCGGCGAGTACTTCGGGGCTCTGACCAAGGTGCCAACCCAGCGTCAGATGGCCTATCTCGACTCGATGCTGGCCCGCCGCCTGGCGGGGGAGCCGTTGCAGTATGTGGTGGGCCGCTGGGGGTTTCGGGGCTTGGATCTGATGGTGAGCCCTGCGGTGCTCATTCCCCGTCCGGAGACCGAGATTTTGGCCGGGCTGGCCATCGACGAACTCGCCGGCCGCGATCCACTCGGCGGCCTAGCCGTGGATCTGGGCACCGGCAGCGGTGCGGTTGGACTGGCGGTGGCGATGGAGTGCGAGACGGCCCAAGTGGTTCTCACCGACGTGTCGGCTGAGGCGTTGGGCGTGGCTTGGGCCAACTTGGCCGGGCTGGGCCGGGCCGCAGTGCGGGTGTCGGCCTATCAGGGCTCGTGGTTCGAGGCCCTGCCCCAGTCGCTGGTCGGGACGGTGGACGTGGTGGTGAGCAACCCGCCGTACGTGGGCGACGACGAGGCGCTGCCTCCCGATGTGGCCGACTGGGAGCCGGAACTGGCACTGCGGGGCGGTCCCGACGGATTGGACGCCGCCCGCAGGATTCTGACCGAAGCCCCCCGCTGGTTGAGCTCTGGGGGAACGGTGCTGTTGGAGCTGTCGCCCCAGCAGATGGACGCCGCCGCAGCCTTCGCCCAGGCCGGCGGTCTGGTGGTCGAGGCGGTTCATCCCGACCTGGCCGGGCGAGACCGGGTGCTGCAATGTCGAAGGCGATGAGCATGGGTGGCTATGCCGAGCTGGTGGAGATGGCCGCCGCTGAGCTGAGGGCGGGCCGGGCGGTGATCATCCCCACCGACACGGTGTACGGGCTGGCCGTCCTGCCCGAGTACGTGGATCTGCTCTTCGAGCTCAAACAGCGTCCCGCCGACAAGGCGGTGGCCATCTTGGTGGCCCGCCCGGGCGACGCCGAACAGATGTTCGATCCGCTGCCCGCCACCCGGCGGCTCATGGAGCAGTGCTGGCCGGGAGCGCTCACCATCGTCCAAGACGGCTGCGGCGTGCGCTGTCCTGACCATCCGCTGGTCCAAGCCCTGGCTGCCGAAGTCGGACCCATCGCCACCACCAGCGCCAACTTGAGCGGCCAGCCCACTCCCCACACCGCGGCGGAGGCCGCGGCCGCCTTTCCCTCCGTGCAGTTGGTTGTCGAGGGCGGTTCACTCGAGGCCCCTGCGTCAACCGTGGTGGAGGTGACCGAAGACGGGCTGTCGATCCTTCGCCAGGGGGCCGTGGAAGTGGAGCGGATCGTGGGATGAGCCGACCTGAGAGCCCCGCCGCCCGAGGCCGCAAGACCAACTTGGCCTTGCTGATCACGCTGACATTGGCCTTGATAACCGGTGGCGCCTCTTTTTTGCTCGGGAGTTCCTCTACGGCGTGGCTCGTGACCTTGCATGGCGTGCTCGGGTTCGTCGTTCTCGTTCTGGCCCGCCCCAAGTCACCGGTTGTACAACGGGGCCTCAATCGCCGTCGTCCCAATCGCTTCGCCTCTATTGCGCTGGCCACCGTTGTCGCCGGTGCGCTGATCACCGGGATGATCCACACGCTCGACGTCTGGGAGCCGTTCGGCCTGTGGTCGCCCATCGGTCTGCACGTCATCTTCGCCATCGGCGCCGTCCCACTGGCGATGCTGCACATCGTGACCCGCCCTCAGCGAGTCCGTCCGATAGACCTCTCCCGGCGCACATGGCTTCAAGCGCTGGGAGTGGCTGGGATCGCATTTGGGCTTCGTTCGGTCTTTGATCGATGGGTTGCGGCCGACCGGCGCTTTACCGGCTCCCATGAAGTGGGCTCGGGCCAGCCTCGGCAGATGCCGGTGGTGCAGTGGTTCAACGACTCGCCCCCTCGCATCGACCCCGCCGACTGGGTGCTCCGTGTGCGGGGATCGGTCGAGCGAGACGTGGACTATGAGGAGCTTGTTGCCCACACCACGACCAAGGAGGCAACGCTGGACTGCACCAACGGGTGGTACAGCACGCAGGACTGGACCGGGGTAATGCTGTCCGAACTCCTCGGTCCGGGTGCCACGGGCCGCAGCCTGGAGGTTCGCTCGGCCACCGGCTACACCCGCCGCTTCCCCCTCGGCGACGTCGACAAGATGATGTTGGCCCATCAACTTGGCGGGCAGCCGCTTTCACGAGGCCACGGTGCACCGGCTCGGCTGGTGGCCCCTGGTCGGCGGGGGCTCTGGTGGGTGAAGTGGGTGACCGAGATCAGAACCAGCGACCGCCCCTGGTGGCTGCAATCGCCGATCTCCTTCACTTAGGAGTGGAAGATCGCAGTAATGAGTCATCAAGCAGGCGGCAGGCTGGATAGATTGACGCGTATGGCGCGAATCGCCGCCGGGGCCGACCACGCCGGAGTGCAGTTGAAAGACGAGCTGGTGGCCCATTTGCGGGATTTGGGCCATGACGTTGTCGATTGCGGAACCCATGGCCCCGACCGGGTGGACTACCCCGATTTCGGCGAGGCGGTGGCCCGCAAGGTGGCCGCTGGCGAGGCCGAGATGGGGCTCTGTGTGTGCGGCACCGGCATCGGTATCGCCATGGCGGCCAACAAAGTACCCGGAGTGCGGGCGGCCACGGTGCACGACGTGACCTCGGCCCGGCTGACCCGGGAGCACAACGACGCCAACGTGATCTGTTTGGGCGAGCGGCTAGTTGGCCCCGAGCTGGCCAAAGATGCTCTGGAGACCTTCCTGGAGGCGTCTTTCGAAGAGGGCCGCCACATCCCCCGGGTGGCCAAAATCGACGCCCTACTACCCAAAGAAGAGGTAGCCCCTTGATGTGGCCCGCCAACGGCAACGACCCGGTGTTCGAAATGATCAACCGAGAGGTCGAGCGCCAGAACACCACCGTGCAGCTCATCGCCTCGGAGAACTTCGCTTCGCCCGCGGTTCTTTCGGCTACTGGATCGGTGCTCACCAACAAGTACAGCGAGGGGTATCCCGGTCGGCGTTACTACGGCGGAAACATGGTGATTGACGAGGTGGAATCCGTCGCCCGGGAGCGAGCTACGGCCTTGTTCGGGGCCGACCACGCCAACGTGCAGCCTCACTCGGGGGCCAACGCCAACGTGGCCGCCTACCTGGCCGTGCTGGAAGCGGGCGACACCGTGCTGGGTATGAGCCTGGACCACGGCGGTCACCTCACTCACGGCTCGCCGGTGAACATCAGCGGGCGCACCTATCGGTTCGTGGCCTACGGCGTGACCCCCAGCGATGAGCGCATCGACTACGACCAGATCCGGGACCTCGCCCTCGAGCACCGGCCCAAGCTCATCGTGGCCGGTGCCACCGCCTATCCCCGCATCATCGACCCGGTGCCGTTCCGCACCATCGCCGACGAAGTGGGCGCCCTGTTCATGTTCGACGCGGCCCACATTGCCGGACTGATCGCCGGCGGCGTCCATCCCAACCCGGTACCCCATTCCGACATCGTCACCTTTACCACCCACAAGACGCTGCGCGGTCCCCGAGGCGGGGCCATCCTGTGTACCCAGGATCTGGCTCCGGCCATCGACAAGGCCCTGTTCCCCGGTCTCCAGGGTGGTCCGCTGGAGCATGTGATCGCGGCCAAGGCGGTGGCCTTCGGCGAGGCTGCCACCCCCGAGTTCGCCGACTATGCCGCTCGTATCGTGGAGAACAGCGGAGTGCTGGTCAAGGGGCTGGCCGAGGAGGGATTCCGCCTGGTGTCGGGGGGCAGTGACAACCATCTGCTTCTGGTGGATCTGCGGACTTTCGACGAAGACCTCACGGGGAAAGTGGCCCAAGAAGTGCTCGACCGGGCTGGGATCACCCTCAACAAGAACACCGTGCCCGACGACCCCCGCTCTCCATTCGTGACCAGCGGGGTGCGGATCGGCACTCCGGCCACCACCACCCAGGGCATGGGTCCGGCAGAGATGGACCTCATCGCCGGCATGATCGGCCAGACGCTGCGTCGGCGCGACGACGAGGATGCGGTGGCCGACGTCCGAGCGGAGGTTGCCGACCTCTGCGGGCGGTTCACCCCCTATTCGCTGGCCGGTTAGCCAACCGGTGTCATGGCCCCCGGTGTCGACAGCTATCTGACGGTCTTCGCGGTGGCCGCCGGGGTGACGATGGCAATCACCCCGGTGATGCGCCGGATCAGCGAGCGCTGGGGCCTCATGGTGGAGCCCGATCCCCGGCGAGTCCACGAGCAATCCACCGCAGTGCTTGGCGGCGTGGCCATGTTCATCGGATTTCTGGCGGCAATGGGCACCGCCTGGCTGCTGAACGATTTCGACGTGGTGTTCGCCACCGCGTCGGAGCCGGTGGGAATCGTGATCGCCGCGCTGGTGATGATCGTGTTCGGCACCTACGACGACGTTCGGGAGATGTCAGCCCCGGCCAAGGTGGCTTCCATGGTGCTGGCCGGCAGCATCCTGTCGTTCGCCGGCGTGACGGTGCTGAACCTGCGGCTGCCGGTGCTCGATGCGCTGATCCTGTCGCAAGACCTGGCCTTTGTGGTCACGGTGCTGTGGTTGGTGGCCATCGTCAATGCCATCAACTTGATCGACGGCTTGGACGGTTTGGCCGCGGGCATTGTGGGCATCGCCGGTCTCACGTTCTTCGTGTACTCCATCAAGCTCACCGATGAAGAGGTGCTGTTGGCCAACAACATCGGTCCGCTGGTGGCCATCATTGCCAGCGGAGTGGCGGTGGGGTTCCTGCCCCAGAACTTCCATCGGGCCCGTATCTTCATGGGCGACGGCGGCGCGCTATTCCTGGGCACGCTGCTGGCCGCCTCCACGGTGTCGGTGGGGGGGCGCAGCAGCGAGCCGTTCGCGGGGCAGACCTATTTCTTGTTCGCTCCCATGCTTATCCCGCTGATCATCCTGGCGGTGCCGGTGGTAGACGTGCTGTGGGCGGTGCTGCGGCGGACTCGGGCTCGCACCAGCATCACCACCCCCGACAAAGAGCACCTGCACCACCGGCTGATGAGCCTGGGCCACGGCCATCGCCGCAGCGTGCTGATCCTGTGGCTGTTCACCGCCCTGATGTCCACCCTGGTGCTGTATCCCACCTACTCCGGGGAAGGGGAAGTGATCATGGCGCCGGCCGCCGCGGTGCTGGTGTTGATGCTCTACACCGTCTTCCATCCCATTCTGCGCCGCCGTACCCCTTGAACCTCTCTTTGCGCAGCCAGCTTGATGATTTGGCCCTGTAGCCTGGTTCGCGAAACCATTTCGGCGAGGCCAATCCGCTTGCCATAGGGGCCCAATTCGTGCCAACTGCAATGACGCAGAACCCCCAGCTACAAAACCGCCAGAGCGCGGGAGACGCCCTCTCCATCGCTTTTGAGCTTGTGGCCACACCAGCGGTTTTCGCCTTCTTCGGCTGGCTCATCGACGGCGCGCTGGGAACAAGGCCGGTGTTCACATTGGTGCTCTGCCTATTGACTGCGGCTTATGCCGGATGGAAGGCGTTTCGAACTTACAGCGATCGCATGGAGGCCCACGATCGCAACCTGCCCAGCCGCCGAGCTGAATCGACTTCGGAGAGCGGCGATGGCTGAGCAAGCTGTCCAGCCCGCGGCGATGGGCGAGGAGGCGCCCGAGCGAACAATAGCTATCGACATGGTTCGCCGAGGCCTGATCGGTGGTCAGGTGCTGGTGGGGGTGTGCGCCGGGGTGTGGGGGTTCGACGGCCTGTGGTCCAGCGGCTACGCCCTCGGGCTGGTCCTGGTCAACTTCTGGCTGGCCGCCTCGTTCATCACCTGGTCGATGCGGATTTCTCCCACCATGTTGATGGCCGGGGTAATGGGCGGGTACTTCATCCGCCTGGGGATTCTCGTCGGGGCCTACTTCCTGGTGCGCAATACCGGATGGTTTGAAACGCTGCCGTTTGTCATCACACTGTTCGTGGCCTATAGCGTTCTGCTCGTTTGGGAGACCCGGTATGTCTCCCTATCCCTCGCTCACCCCGGCTTGAAGCCACAAGGAGCCCGTTCGTGAACATCTTCGCCTTGGACTTTCCGCCGGTTTCGCATCTGTTCCAGTGGCCCGACATCTTGTTCGCCGGCAACGAATACATCGGCCTCAACAAGACCGGGTTGATCTATATCGCTGCGCTGCTGTTGACCGCCGGGCTGTTCTGGGCGGCGGGCCGGCGCCGGTCGCTGGTGCCCACCGGGGCTCAGACCGTGGCCGAGGCGGGGATCGACTTTGTCGAGAACAGCATCATCATGCAGACCATCGGCCCCGACGGTCGCCGGTACCTGCCCTTCTTGACCACGCTGTTCTTTTTCGTCTTCTTCAGCAACATTTTCGAGGTCATCCCCTTCATCCAGTTCCCGGCCAACTCCCGCATGGCCATCCCGCTGGCTCTCGCCTTGGTGGTGTGGGCCATCTACCACGTGGTGGGCATCCGGGCCCAGGGCTTCTACCAATACTTCAAGGGGGCACTGTTCCCTCCAGGAGTGCCCAAGGCGCTCTACGTCTTAGTGACTCCTATCGAACTGCTCCAGATTCTGCTCATCCGCCCGTTGTCTCTGGCCATCCGGCTCTGGGCCAACATGGTGGCCGGCCATTTGCTGCTGGTGACCTTCGCGGTGCTGTCGGCCGCCCTGTGGGGGACCCTCTATGTGCCCGCAGTGCTGCCGTTTGCCGCGCTTATCTTGGTCACCGCGTTCGAGATCTTCGTCTCAGCCCTCCAGGCCTTCATTTTCACCATTCTCACCGCCGTGTACATCGGCGGATCACTACACCCCGAGCACTAGGAGACATTTACCTTGCTAGCACTCATATCCACCATCCTGGCCCAGCTGACCGGCGACGGTGAGGCGGGCCTGAGGGCCATCGGCGCTGGGCTCGGCTACGGCCTCGCCGCCATCGGACCTGGTATCGGTATCGGCATCGTGGTGGGCAACGCCATCACCGCCATGGCCCGTCAGCCGGAGTCAGCCGGCGTGGCTCGGACCACGATGTTCTTGGGCATCGCCTTTACCGAGGCGCTGGCCCTCATTGGATTCGTCGTCTTCATCCTCCTCTATTCAGCATGAGCCGGCGGCTTTGGGCCGCGGCTGCTGTGATAGTGGCCGTGGTGGTGCTCAGCGCGTCGGCGGCAAGTGCCAAGACGGTGGGATCGTGCATTCTCGATGAGATTGCTGCGGCCGAATTCGAAGGGATCGAGGGAGAGGGCTTTACCGCGGCCAAGAACCTGAAGACGCTGGCCGCGGCGGGCGACGAGCACGCCGAAGAACTCAAAGTGGCCCTTGGCGACGACCTTGAGGGCTGCTTTGATGCACCCAACCCGATCATCCCGGAGGTCAAAGAGATCGTCTGGGGCGGCTTGGCGTTTGTGGTGCTGCTGGCGTTGATGTACTGGAAGCTGTTCCCGGTGGTGAAGAACCTCATGGACCAGCGCACCCAGCGGATCCAAGACGCCATCGACGACGCCGACCGTCAACGGGCCGAGGCTGCCGAGGTCAAGGCCAACTACGAAGCGGAACTGGCCGACGCCAAGGCCGAGGCGGCCCGCATCGTGGACGAGGCCCGGGAGCAGGCCGGCGCGGTTAGAGCCGACCTTCAGGCTCGGGCTGAGGCCGATATCGCCGATATGCGGGAGCGGGCCGCAGCCGACGTGGAAGCGTCCAAGCGCCAGGCCATCGCCGACCTTCAGTCGGAGGTGTCCGACATCGCCCTCGGTGCCGCCGAGGCGGTGCTGGGCCGCAGCCTGGAAGACCCCGAGATGCAGCGCCAGTTGGTCGACGACTACATCGCCAGCGTGGGCGCAGGCCAGGACTGAGCCAATGGCTGAGCGATCTGTCAGCTACGCCGACGCTGTGGCCGCCGTGGCCCGGGCCGAGGGCAACCTCGACGCGGTTTCTGACGAGCTTTTCCGCGTCGCTCGGGCGCTGGAGGGCTCCGACGAGCTGCGGATGACGCTGTCCGATCGGCAGGTCCCTGCTGCCCGCCGCCAGCAGATCGTGGAAGACCTTCTGGGCGGTCAGGCGTTGGAAACCACTACTGCGGTGGTGTCCATGATCGTGGCCGCGGGGCGGTCGTCGGATCTGATCGGCATTGCCCGGGAGGCGGTGGAGATCAATGCCCGCGACCGAGGCCGCTCAGTGGCCGAGGTGCGTACTGCGGTGGCGCTGACGGGCGACCAGGCAGAGCGGCTGTCGGCTGCGCTGAGCGCGGCCACCGGCCATCAGGTGGACATCAAGGTGGTTGTCGACCCCAGCATCATGGGCGGCGTGGTGGCCACCATCGGCGACGAGGTGATCGACGGATCAGTCCGCCACCGCCTGAGCCAGTTGCGGGACACCTTCTAATCCCGTGCACACGAGTTTGATGAACATTTCTTACCGAGGAGAGCAATGGCAGAGCTGACCATCGACACCGGTTCCATCGCCGAGGCCATCCGCCGCAACCTTGAGGGGTTCCAACCTGAGGTCGAATTGGCCCAGGTGGGGCGGATCACCGAAGTGGGCGACGGTATCGCCCGCATTTCCGGGCTGCCCGGCGCGGCGGTGAACGAGATGCTTGAGTTTGAGAACGGGACCATCGGCTTGGCCCTGAACTTGGACGAGGACTCCATTGGCGCCGTGGTGCTCGGCGAGGTGGACGAGATCGAAGAAGGCCAGGCGGTCCGCTCCACCGGCGACATCTTGTCGGTTCCAGTGGGCGACGCCCTTTTGGGACGGGTGGTGAACGCACTCGGCGAGCCGGTGGACGGCAAGGGACCCGTCGTCGGCGCCGACACCCGCCGCATGGAGGTGCAGGCGCCCGGCATCACCGGCCGCAAGCCGGTGCATGAGCCCATTCAGACCGGCATCAAGGCAATCGACTCGCTCATCCCCATCGGCCGGGGCCAGCGGGAGCTGATCATCGGCGACCGCAAGACGGGCAAGACCACGGTGGCCATGGACACCATCTTGAACCAGAAGGGTCAAGGGGTGAAGTGCGTATACGTGGCCATCGGCCAGAAGGCCTCCACTGTGGCCCAGGCGGTGGCCACTCTGGCCGAGCGGGGCGCCATGGAGTACACGGTGGTGGTGGTGGCCCCCGCCTCCGATCCGGCCCCGTTCAAGTATCTGGCCCCCTACGCCGGCTGCGCCATGGGCCAGCACTGGATGGACAACGGCGGCCACGCGCTGGCGGTGTACGACGACCTCTCGAAGCAGGCCGAGGCCTACCGCCAGATGGCGCTGCTGCTGCGCCGCCCACCGGGACGGGAGGCCTACCCCGGAGACGTGTTCTACCTGCACAGCCGGCTGCTGGAGCGGGCGGCCAAGCTGAGCGACGAGCGGGGGGCGGGGTCGCTGACCGCGCTGCCCATCATCGAGACCAAGGCCGGCGACGTGTCGGCCTACATCCCCACCAACGTGATCTCCATCACCGACGGCCAGATCTTCTTGCAGGACGACCTGTTCAAGTCGGGAGTGCGGCCCGCAGTGGACGTGGGCATCTCAGTGTCCCGAGTGGGATCGGCCGCCCAGATCAAGGCCATGAAAACCGCGGTGGGCACGCTCAAAGCCGACCTCCAGCAGTTCCGCGAGCTCGAGGCCTTCGCCGCCTTCGGCTCTGATCTGGACGCCGTGTCGCAGGCCCAGCTCGACCGGGGTTACCGCCTCACCGAGCTGCTCAAGCAGGGCATCCAGACACCCATGCCGGTGGAAGAGCAAGTCGTCTCGCTGTACGCCGGCACCCGGGGCTACCTGGACAATATCCCCGTCGAAGACGTGGCCCGCTTCGAGTCTGAGCTGCTGGAGTGGGTCCGGGCCCGCAATGCCGACCTGATGTCGGCGGTAGTGGACACCGGAGCGGCGGACGAAGAGGCCTTGGAGGCCGCGGTTTCGGCCTTTGCCGCCCAATTCGAGTCGTCGGCCGAGCCCGAGGGCGACGAGCCCGATGCCGAGGCGCAGGCCGAGGCAGCCTCCGGTGTGGTGGACGCCGACCACACGCTTCCCGAGACCGACATCCAGCGGCCCGAGGAAGACTGAATCTATGCCGGGTGAGCACCAGCCTGCTGATCGCCTGGTGACGAGACGCGGCCCGGGGGTTGGGTAATGCCCGGCGGACAAGAACGGGCGCTTCGCCGGCGGATCTCGTCGGTGCAGTCCACCAAGAAGATCACCCGTGCCATGGAGCTCATAGCCGCCACCCGGGTGGTGAAGGCCCAGCAGCGGGCCCACGCCGCCCGGCCGTATTCGACGAAGCTCACCAGCGTCATCGAAGACGTGGCCGCCGGCGGGGCCGAAGCCTCGCATCCGCTGCTTGAGCGGCGCGACCCGGTGCGCCGAGTGGGGTTTGTGGTCATCACCTCCGATCGGGGCTTGGCCGGGCCTTACAACAGTTCGGTGATCAAGGCCGCCGAGCGGGAGCTGATGGACGCCCAGACCAAGGGGCGGGACTACTCGCTCATGCTCATCGGCAAGAAGGGACAGGACTACTTCCGATTCCGCAACTACCGGATCGACGAGGCTTTCACCGGCATGAGCGACACCCCCACCTACGACGACGCCCGCCAGGTGGCCGAGATCGTGGCCGACCGGTTCGAGTCGGGCCACATCGACGAGGTGATCTTGGCCTACATGGAGTTCTTCACCATCGGCACCCAAAGGGTGGCCGTGCGGCGCTTCCTGCCGCTGGAGAGCATCGACGTGATCGCCGCCGCCGGAACCGGCGAGCTGCGGGCCGCCTTCGAGTTCGAGCCCTCCCCTGAGGGGGTGCTGGAGTCGCTTTTGCCCCGTTATGTGGAGTCGCGGCTGTTCTCGGCGCTGCTGGACGCGGCCGCTTCTGAGCACGCCAACCGCCAGCGGGCCATGAAGGCGGCCACCGACAACGCCGAGGAGCTGATCACCAAGCTCACCCGGGCCATGAACCGGGCCCGCCAAGACGCCATCACCACCGAGATCATGGAGATCGTCGGCGGCGCCGAAGCCCTTAAGGAAGAGGACGACGAAGGCGATATCGCCGATCTCCTCGCCACCGCCAACCAGTAGGAGAAGAAGCACAGATGTCGGAGAACGTTGCACAGGAGGGTCGGATCTGATGTCGGAGAACCTCAAAGACGGCCGGGTGGTCGGAATCGCCGGCCCGGTCATCGACGCCGAGTTCCCCCCGGACGCCCTGCCCGAGATCAACACCGCCCTAGAGTTCGACGTGAATGTCGACGGGGAGACAGTAACCGTGAAGGCCGAGGTGGCCCAGCAGATCGGCGAGGGCCGGGTGCGGGCCATCGCCCTGAAGCCCACCGACGGCCTCACCCGGGGCACGGTGGTGCGCAACACCGGCCAGGGCATGACCGTGCCGGTGGGCGACGTGACCCTGGGCCATGTGTGGAACGTGGTGGGGGATTGCCTCGACACCGACCGCAGCACCCTGGACGTGGGCGAAGAGTGGGAGATCCACCGCCCGGCCCCCTCGTTCGACTCCCTTGAGCCGTCCACCCGCATGTTCGAGACCGGCATCAAGGTCATCGACCTGCTCACCCCCTACAAGGAGGGCGGCAAGATCGGACTGTTCGGCGGCGCCGGTGTGGGCAAGACCGTGCTGATCACCGAGATGATCAACCGGGTGGCCACCCAGCACGGCGGCGTGTCGGTGTTCGCCGGTGTGGGCGAGCGCACTCGTGAGGGCACCGACCTGTTCTTGGAGATGGAGGAGTCGGGCGTGTTGGACAAGGCCGCCCTGGTGTTCGGCCAGATGGACGAGCCTCCCGGCGTGCGGCTGCGGGTGGGCCTGGCCGGTGTGACCATGGCCGAGTACTTCCGCGACGTGCAGAACCAGGACGTTCTGTTGTTCATCGACAACATCTTCCGTTTCGTGCAGGCCGGCTCCGAGGTGTCCACCCTGTTGGGCCGGATGCCCTCGGCGGTGGGCTACCAGCCCACACTGGCCGACGAGATGGGCGAGCTCCAGGAGCGAATCACCTCCACCCGAGGCCGCTCCATCACCTCGTTGCAGGCCGTGTACGTGCCTGCTGACGACTACACCGATCCGGCGCCGTTCACCTCGTTCACCCACTTCGACGGCACCACCGAGCTGAGCCGCGACATCGCCGCGCTGGGCATCTACCCGGCGGTGGACCCTCTGGCGTCCACCTCGACCATCCTCACCCCCGAGGTGGTGGGGGACCGCCACTACGGCGTGGCCCGCCGGGTGCAGGAGATCCTCCAGCGCTACAAGGAGCTTCAGGACATCATCGCCATCTTGGGCCTCGACGAGCTGTCGGAGGAGGACAAGGTGATCGTGTCCCGGGCCCGCAAGGTGCAGCGGTTCTTGTCCCAGCCCATGTTCGTGGCCGAGGTGTTCACCGGTCTGCCCGGCGTGTTCACCCCCGTCGGTGAGACCGTGGACTCCTTCGAGGCGCTGGTCAACGGCGACCTCGACGACCTGCCGGAGCAGGCCTTCTTCATGGTCGGCGGCGCCGAGGACGCCCACCGCAAAGCCGCCGAACTCGAGGCCCAGGCAGCCTGACCGTGGCGATGAACGTCGAGCTCGTCTCCCCCGAGGAGATCGTCTACACCGGCGAAGCCGAGATGGTGGTGGCCCGCACCACCGACGGCGAGATCGCGTTCCAGCCCGGCCACGTGCCCTTCTTGGGAGTCCTGGTGCCCAGCGACGTGCGGGTGTACACCACCGACGGCGCCAAGACCACCATCGCCGTTGAGCGAGGCTTCGTCGAAGTCTCCCACGACAACGTCGCCCTACTAAGCGACTCCGCCACCGTCGGCTGACCACTCGCTAGCTTGGCGAGGGAGTGATACAGGTTTGGGTGAGATGAGGATGCTCGGAAACAAGTTGAGAAGGTCGCGGGAGCCTTGGTGGGAGCGGGCGTTGGTCACTGGGGCGTCGACGGGGATCGGTCGGGCGATGGCGGTGCAGTTGGCCGCTGCGGGGGTTGATTTGGTGTTGGTGGCCCGTAGCGGCGACCGGTTGGAGGAATTGGCTGCTGAGTTGCGGGCCGCCGGAGGGCAACTGGACGTTGAGGTGGTGGAGGCCGACTTGTGCGACCCGGAGGGATTGGCCGCGGTGGAGAAGCGGGTGGAGGCCGAGGAAGCGCCCGTAGACCTGGTGGTGAACAATGCCGGGCTGGGCTATGAGGGGCCGTTTTATGACCAAGACGGGGCTGAGGTGGCGGAGACTATCGGGGTGAACGTGGTGGCGTTGACGCGGCTCACCCATGCCGCTCTGAGGACGATGGCCGATCGGGGCCGGGGCCAGGTGATCCTGGTGTCGTCGATGGCCTCGCTCCAAGGCATGCCCATGACTGCGGTGTACTCGGCCACCAAGGCGTTCATCACCAGCCTGGGCGAGGCCCTGTATGAGGAGCACAAGGGCACCGGGGTGACGGTGACCACGGTATTGCCGGGACTCACTCGTACCGAGTTCCACCAAAGGGGACGCTGGAATCTCGACGGCTGGCCGTCGGTGGGGTGGCAAAGCGCCGAAGCGGTGGCCTCAGAGGCGCTGCGGGCTGCGTCCCGGGCCCGGCCCGAGGTTGTGACTGGTCGCCACAACAAGGTGTTAGCATTGCTTTCCAGCAAGTCCCCCCGGGGTTTGCGGCGGTCCATCATCGGCTGGGCCGCCCGCCGCAATTAGTTCGTCCTTCCCCTGCTCGAAAGGACCGCTGGAGTGAATCGAAAACGTTGGATTGGTGCTGTGTTCGTGCTGATTCTTGCCGTCGCTGTCGCCTGTTCGGATGATGATGCCTCGCCCGCCGCGCCGCCGATCGAAGCGACCGTCACGCCGCACGCGGACCCTCCTGATCCAACTGCCGTGCCGACTGCCGAGCCGACTGCCGTGCCGACTGCTGAGCCAACGGCTGCGCCGCCCGAACCGACCGCCGAGCCTGCGCCGCCCGATGAGAGCGAGGCAATCGATCCGGTGGGTCAGTCCACTCTGGAGCAGCTCCGGCGTCGCATGGCGGCGGCGGCTCAGTTCGGGGGACTTGTTCCGTCTATGGCCATCGTGGAGGAATTGCGCCGGAACGCCGAGGGATTCTCCTATGAGATCGGCAACCACGGCGGCACGCTCACGGTGGCGACGATCTCCGAGCCCCTCACGTTCAACCTCGCGCTGGCCAGGGACGCCGGATCGTCGGGCGTGCTGGGGTACCTGTTCGAGGGCCTCACCGAAACGTCGTGGTTGAATGATGAGATTGAGCCGCTGCTGGCGCAGTCGTGGGAGCGCTCCGACGACGGACTGCGCTGGGTGTTCCATCTGCGCGACGACGTGCAGTGGCACGACGGCACCCTGTTCACTGCCTACGACGTGGAGTTCACGTTCAACCGGGTCATCTACAACGACGACTTCCAAGCGGCGAGCCGGGCTTCCTTCGAGTTCCGGTTCCTGAATGACGAGACCGGACAGTGGGAGCAGTCGCAGATGACGGTGACGGCACTGGACGACCACACCGTGGAGTTCGTCCTCCCGCAGCCGTTCGCGCCGTTCTTGCGCTCGATGGGCACTGCCATCTACCCCAAACACATCCTGGAGGGTCCAATCGAGGCGGGTGCCTTCACCGAGTTTTGGGGCATCGACACTGATCCTGCCGAGATCATCGGCACCGGCCCGTTCACCATCGGGGAGTACACCCCCGGCGAGCGTTTCGTCTTCGAGCGGAACCCCGACTATTGGCTCACTGACGATGCCGGAGGACGATTGCCGTATCTCGACCGGGTGGTGCAGTTGATCGTGGAAGAACTCGAAGACGAACTGGAATTGTTCCGCGACGGCACCACCGATTTTCACGGCGTGCTGGGCGAGGAGTTCGCCGTGCTCGACCCGGTGGCCGATGCGGAGAACTTCACACTGCATCGCCGCGGCCCCGGGTTCGGCACCAATTTTTTGGCGTTCAACCAGAACCCCGGGTCGAACGAGGCGGGCGAGCCGTATGTCGATCCGGTGCAACTGCATTGGTTCCAGAACACGGCATTCCGACAGGCCGTTGCCCACACCATGGACAAATCAGCCATGATCGACGGAGTCCAGCACGGTCTGGGCTATCCGCAGTGGTCGTCGGTGAGTCCGGCGGCTGGCGACTTCCACAATCCCGAAGTGCGCCAATACCCCTACGACGTGGACCGGGCCAACGAGATTCTCGACGAGATGGGCTGGGTTGACACCGACGGCGACGGCATCCGCGAGGACGATATGGGCAACCCCATCTCGTTCACGATGGTCACCAACGAGGGGAACAGCGTTCGCTCCGAGATCACCGGCATCATTCACGAGGGGATGACGGCGGTCGGCTTCGACGTTGATTTCCGCATCGTGGACTTCGGCGACATGGTGGCCCAGCTCACCGCCACCTACGACTGGCAGGCCATGGTGGTGGGGCTGACCGGCAGTCCCGACCCCTTCGGCGGCATGACCGTGTGGCACAGCGGTGAAGGCCTGCACCTGTGGCATCCGAATCAGCCCGAGCCCGCCACGGAATGGGAGGCGGAGATAGATGAGCTGTACATCGCCGGCAGCAAAGAGCTCGACCACGAGCAGCGGGTACAGCACTACTGGGATGCGCAGGCGATCGTCGCCGAGAACGTGCCGCTCATCTACACCACGCAGGGCGAGCGGTTGGGGGCGGTCCGCAACGTGTTCGGCAACACCACGCCGACGCTGTACGGCTACTGGGATCTGCGCTACCTGTACCGAACCGATCAGTAAACGGCTAGCCGAACTCGTCCTGCCGCTTTCAGGGGCAGGACGCTAGCCGAACTCGATGGCGGAGAAGCTGTTCAGCTTGTCCAGCTGGTGGTCGGCGGTCACCAGCCGCACGGTGCCCGACTTCGACCGCATGACCAGCGACTGAGTGCTGGCGTGGTTCTTGTAGTAGTGGACGCCCCTGAGCAGGTCGCCGTCGGTAATCCCGGTGGCGGCGAAGAAGCAGTTGTCGCCTTGAACCAAGTCGTCGGCGGTGAGCACCTGAGTCACATCCCGACCCAGCTTCTCCGCCTCCTTGCGCTCCCTGTCGTTGCGGGGCCAAAGCCTCCCGAGTTGCTCACCGCCCATGCACTTGAGGGCGGCCGCAGAGATGACGCCTTCGGGGGTTCCCCCGATGCCGAACAGTATGTCGGCCCCCGAGTCGGGCCACGCGGTGGAGATGGCCCCGGCCACATCGCCGTCGGGAATAAGCCGGATACGGGCGCCGGCGTCGCGCACCTCGGCGATCAGCTCCGAGTGGCGGTCGCGGTCGAGGATCACCGCGGTCACATCCCGCACCGGCTCGCTCTTGGCCTCGGCCACCAGCTCGAGGTTGCGGGTGGGGGAGTTGTCCATCGAGATGCCATAGCCCACGCATTCGGGACCGTAGGCGATCTTCTCCATGTACACGCAGGGTCCGGGGTTGAACATGGTGCCCCGGCCGGACACCGCGATCACCGACAGGGCGTTGCCCCGGCCCAGAGAGGTGAGCGTGGTGCCGTCGATGGGGTCGACCGCGATGTCGCATTCGGGAGGCGTTCCGTCGCCGATCAGCTCCCCGTTGAAGAGCATGGGGGCTTCGTCCTTCTCGCCCTCGCCGATCACCACGATCCCGTCCATCGGCACGGTCCGCAACAGCACCCGCATGGCCTCCACGGCGGCGCCGTCGGCCCCCTCCTTGTCACCCCGACCCATCCATCGGGAAGCGGCCAGAGCGGCAACTTCGGTCACTCGGACCAGCTCCATCGCCAGGTTGCGGTCGGGGGTCTCGGGCGATGCATTCACGTTGCCCAACCGTAGTGCTGCGATGCGACCGCTGCCCCGTTATCTGAGACCATGTTCGGCATGGTTTGGTGCTTTCAATGCGGCGCCCCCTACGACGACGACGTGTCGGAGTGCGCTGAGTGTGGCGTGGCCACGTTTCCCACCCAGCCCCAGCAGCCTGAAGAGGTGGGTGGGCCAGACGACGAGCAGCTTGCCTACGAGTTTCACGAATGGTCCTACGACGCCCGCAGTCGCCTGGAGGCAGCGCTGCGAACCCAGGAGTTGGAGCACGCCTGGCTGGGACCGACGCTGATTATGTGTGAGCGCGACGAGGAGGCGGTGGACCAGGCCGTGGAGACGGTGCTGCGAGAGCAGCTCCCGAAGCTCGACAAGAGCCTGCCGGCGGTGGTGTACGAGTTGAGAGACTTCGACGATGCCCATAAGGCCAACGTGCTGAGCGAGCTGTTGTCGGAGGGCATCGCCCACGAAGTGGACTACGCCGGCAACCTGGAGGTGGCCGAAGCCGACGAGGAGGCGGTGGACGCACTGTTCGACCGACTCTCCAGCGCCGTTTCCGAAAGCCAGTTCGGACCGGGCTTGCCCGGGGTGGAGCCCTATCAGGTGCTGGAGGCGTTGTTCTTCTCCGCCGACCGGCTGCGCCGCAACACGTCCGATTCCAAGGCGGTGGAGGACTTCGCATTGGCCCACGAACAGGTGGTGCAGCTCAGCCTGCCGTGGGGGTACGAGCCTGATTTCTGGCGGGCAATGCTGGATGCTGCCGACAGTTTGCGAGAGGCCTTGGTGGCCGGACCCGACCCGGTTGAAGGCGATGCCGCGGCCGAGCAAGCCGCAGGGGCCCTGCGGGAATTGCTGCGCCGGTATATGTGATGGCTGAACCGGCGGTGACTCTGCGGGAATTGTTGCGCCGGTATATGTGATGGCTGGACCAGCAGTGGACGGGTTGGTGCTCTTTCACGGCGCGGGCGGGGATCGCGATCAGCACACATTGGTGGCCATTGCTGAGGGACTGGCCCCCTTGCCGGTAGAACGGGTCAACTTCCCCTACCGGAATCAGGGTCGCCGACCTCCCGATCGAGCCCCCAAGCTGCTGGCCTTCCTCGATGAGGAGGTCCCGGCCATCGCCGCTCGGCTGGGAACCGAACCGGGGCGCCTAGTGCTGGGGGGCCGGTCGATGGGCGGGAGGATGTGCTCTATGGCCGTGGCCGACGGGATGCCCGCCGCGGGCTTAGTGCTGCTGAGCTATCCGCTGCATCCGCCGAAGAAGCCGGAAAGTCTGCGGACTGGGCATTTTCCGGAAATTGACGTGCCTTGCCTGTTCATCTCGGGTGACCGCGATCCCTTTGGCAGTCCCGAGGAGTTCGATCAGCATTTGCCCGCCATCAACGGCCCGGTGACTGTCGTGTGGCTAGAAGGTGAGCGCCACGATCCGAGGAAGGCTGACGCGATTATCACCGACGCTGTGGCTAGTTGGTTGGAGGCGCTCTAGGCGTCTTCAGGGTTTAGTTCTTCTAGGGAGCGGCGCGTTGTTTCGGGGTAGTAGAGGAGTACAAGGATGGCGACGAGGATTGGGCCGGCTATGAGGGTGGCGAACGCGGTGCCGTAGCCCCAGGCGTCGGCCATGAACCCGGCGGCTGCGAGGCCGGCGGCACTGCCGGCGACTCCGGCTACGCCGAGGAATCCGTTGGACTCCGACCGGCGAATCGTGCCGAACATCTCGGCCCGGTACACCCCCAGCGTTGGGACAGTAGTGGCGGTCATGAGCGTTCCAATTGCGATCAGAACCCACATGGGCCATCCGGCCAGGGTGAAGTGCCAGAAGGCGAATAGTGCGCCGCCGCTCACACCGATGGAGGCGAGGACCCGTCGGCCCCGAAGGTCGGCCAGCTTGCCGGCGATGAGCATGCCCGGTCCCGCCGTCCAAGCGGTGAGCAGGGTGAACACCGTGATCTTGGTGGCGCTAAAGCCCCGTTCGTCACGCAGAAAGTCGTTTTGCAGTTGAGAGGCCGGTGCGGCGAACAGCAGCACGGCAAACGAGGTCACAGCCAGGAGCACTAGTCGGAAGCGGTACTGCTGGGGTGGTCGGGTTCGGGGCTGTCGACGGGCAGTTTCGAACCGCTGGGATTCGGGCAACCGGCGGGCCGCGAACAACACCAGGGGCAGTCCAGCCAGCGCGAGGAGGAAACTGAGTCGCCACGCAGTGTCCCCCAGGTCGGCGAGGGGCACCGACCCGACGGCAATTCCCGAGCCCAGCCCGGCGGCCAGTCCCAGCATGGATGCCACAAAGGCCCGTGAGCCGGCGGGGGCTTCTTCGAGTGCGAACACAAAGATGAGCAGCGCCATGGCGTGGGACAGTCCTCGGGAAATTGCCTGGACCGCGGTCAGGGTGGCCAGGTTGGCCACCAGCGATGTCGCTGCTGAGGCCAAAATGGCACCTCCCGCCGCATAGAGCAGGGTGCGCCGCCGGCCCTTTCGATCGGCGAACGCGGCCACTGCCACCGTGATCAGGATGCTGAGCCGGATCAGCGACAGGGCGACGCCCGCAGCCGACTTGCTCTCTCCGAACTCCTCTCGGGCGAAGGTGATGGTTTGTCCGAGCAGGGTGCCCAAGAATCCGGCGATCACGGCCAGGGTGGCCAGCAACGCCACAATCCGGGCCTGTCGGGCGGTGAAACGGTCTGGGGGGTGCCACCAGGGCCACTCCTGTCCTTGGCGGAGGGCACGGCTGAAGGGAATGGTGAAGAGCACCCACCAAACCGGGATGGCCAGGCGATAGTCGAACTGCTCGGTGATCTCTACCTGATCAGAGCCCACCGGCTCGACGGTCACCGTGCGTCGGTATTGCGAGACCGGCCCCTCGGCGGCGGAAAAGACGGCGTCGCCCTCAGCGTGTTCCAAGACGATGTCGGTTCGAGGGGATAGCAGGCCGCTGGGGCCGTTCAGCACGCCATCGGCGGCATCGGTGCTCAGAACGCGACGAGAGATCACTCGGGGCATGGGCTGGGGGCAGCTTACTTTTGTTGAGGCTTCGCCCCGCGACCTCACCATGACTGTGCTGGCGACGGCGTGGGGACCATACTTGTCGGGTGGAGCGAGGCCATCAGGAGGACTTCGATCGGCAGGACCGCATTGAGGTGCGGGCCAATGGTCCCCTGGAGGGCACAGTGGCCATCGGCGGGGCCAAGAACTCGGTGCTGAAGCTCATGGCTGCCTGCCTGCTCACGGAGGGCACGTTTGTGATCCGCAATGTGCCCGACATCCACGATGTGGCGGTGATGGCCGACGTGCTGCGGGCCATGGGGGTCTCTGTTAGCCGAGTGGACGACGCCCTCACCATTGAACGCCCCGAGGCCATAATCCCCGAGGCGCCCTATGCGCTGACCGAGCAGCTACGAGCTTCCACGGCGGTTTTGGGACCCCTGCTGGCCGGGATCGGGCATGCCCGGGTGGCCTTGCCCGGAGGAGACGATTTCGGCCCTCGGCCCATCGACATGCACATTGCCGGACTGGAGGCAATCGGCTGTCGGTTCGAGATTTCCGGCGGGGACGTCTACGCCACTGCTGACAATCTGGTGGGCAACTCAGTTCTGCTGGAGTATCCCAGCGTGGGAGCCACCGAGAATGTGATGATGGCTGCCGTCCGGGCCAAGGGAACCACGGTCATCGACAACGCCGCCCGGGAACCGGAGATTGCCGATCTGGCCGGATTCTTGAACCACATGGGTGGCCATGTACTAGGGGCGGGTACGTCCACCATCACGGTGGAGGGGGTAGAGGAGCTCCGCCCGGTGGAGTACACGGTGGTGAGCGACCGGATCGAAGCCGCCACGTTCTTGGCTGCTCTCGGTGTGGCCACCGGCGAGATCACCCTGGTGGGTGCCCGCCTCGACCATATGGCGATACTGTGCCGCAAGCTGGGCGAGATGGGGGTGCGGACCTCGTCTGATCCCGATGGTGTTTGGGCCATGTGCAGCGGTCGCCTCCGTTCCGCCGATGTGTCCACGCTGCCCTATCCCGGCTTGCCCACCGACTGCAAGCCGCTGCTGGTGGCCATGTTGTCGGTGGCCGAAGGGGTGGGGATCGTTACTGAGAACCTGTTTTCAGGCCGGTTTCGCTATGTGGACGAGCTGGTGCGGATGGGTGCCGATATCCGCACCGAGGGCCACCACGCGGTGATCCGGGGCGTGGACCAGCTCAGCGGGGCGCCGGTGCGGGCGTCCGACATCCGAGCGGGGGCGGCGCTGGTGGTTGCCGGACTGGCCGCCGACGGTGTCACCGTGGTGTCCGACCCCCATCACATCGACCGGGGCTACGAGGACTTCGCCGGCAAGCTCAACGCTCTTGGGGCTGACGTCCGCCACGAGAGGCCCGGCGATTAGCCAGGAACAGCAAGCCGGCCAGCAGGGCCAACGGCGCGGCCACTAAGAGAATCTCGTCCCAGCCTCCCTGGTGGGCCAGCAGTTCCACAACGTCGATTCTGTCAGAGGCTGGACCAATTGGTCGTGGCGAGGGTTGGCGAACGGGCCGCTTGCTGAGAGAATGGTGGGTATGCAGGACGCCGTCGCCAAGGTAATCGAGGCCATTCGCCCTGCGGTGCAGGCCGACGACGGAGACATCTTCTTGCGGGGAGTGGATGAGGAAACCGGAGTGGTCAGCGTGGAGCTGGTGGGCGCGTGTGTGAGCTGCCCAGCCTCCACGGTCACGCTGAAGGCCGGGGTTGAGCGGATCCTCAAAGACCGGGTGGATGGGGTCACCGAGGTGGTGAACGTGGGCCAGAACCTGCTGAGCGACGGCTCACCGGTGGGCTTGTAGCGACCGTCGAACCTCGCTTCATGGTCCCTCAGCGAACCGATAACTGGTACGCCAGCTATGGGCTGATTGCCGCCAACGCGGCGGTGTTCATCGTCGGCATCGCGATGGGGGACGATCTCCTCGGTGGCGGGGGCGATGGAGACGGTCTGGTTTACCGTGCTGCCACCCTGGGCGGGAACATCGAATACTTGAACGAGTGGTGGCGGGTGTTCACCGGCGGGTTCTTGCACCATGGCTTCTTCCACCTGGCGGTGAACATGTTCTCGCTCTATGTCTTGGGGCTGGCCTTGGAGCGGTCGCTGGGAAAGGCCCAGTTCATGGCGGTCTATTTCGCCTCGCTGGTGAGCGGGTCGTTCGGAGCGCTGATCGAGACGCCGAATTCGCTGATTGCGGGGGCTTCGGGGGCCATCTTCGGCTTGTTGGGTGCCTACGCCGCCCTGTCGCTGGCCCAAGGGGTGGGGTTGTTCCAGACTCCGATAGGGCCGATTCTCGCCATAAATCTGGTTATCAGCTTCACCGTGCGGTCCGTTTCGCTGGGCGGCCACATCGGCGGTCTCATTGGCGGCTTCCTCGTGGGTGCCGCCGCCGCCTATGCCATTCGCCGACAGCAGCACACGACCGTGATTCCGGTGCTTGCCGCGGTAGTGGTGGCGGGGGCTTCCTTTGTCGGCGCCCTGTGGGCCGCCAGCCGCTCCACCGTGGTTCTCATTGTCGGCTAGCGAACTAGGCGAACTGGGCCCGCAGCGTCTTCAGGTTGCGCCGCCACACCCATTCGAGGACGCGGGCGCCGATGATGTCGCCCAGCAGGCCCCCCATCCACCAGGGAAAGTTCAGCTCCTCGGCCCAGCAGAACTCGGTGCGGTCGGTGCCGGCGGGGGCGAGGGTGAAGCGCCCTTCTCCGGTGACCAGCCCAGTGTGGCGCACGCCGATGGAAGCCCCGTCCACCCATTCGGTGACCACCATGGCATCAGTGAGGCGCAGGGGGCCGATCTTGGTGCGGCACTCGAAGGCGGTGCCCACTCCCTCGGCCTGGGCTCCCTGAAATGAGATCGACTCGGCGTCGGCCATCCACTCGGTGTGGGAGTTGATGCGGCGCACGTACTCCCACACCGCTTCTAGAGGCGCTTCGATGGTGGTGGAAACCCTGATCCTGGCCACAGCCTGAGTCTAAAGCGACTCGTGGGCCTTGCTGTAGGGCCGTAGGATTGGAGGATGCCCGATGCCGACATCGAGTTCTTCTGGGATCCGATTTGCCCGTTCGCGTGGCTCACTTCACGGTGGGTAACTGATGTCGCCCGCCAGCGCGACTACGAGGTTGACTGGCGGCTGATCTGCCTGTCGATCCTCAACGAAGACAGCGACTACGAAAACTTTCCCGAGGGCTATCAGGAGCTGCACCACAAGGGCCGCCGAATGCTGCGGGTGGCCCAGGCGGTTCGCAATGAGCATGGCGCGGCCGCAGCCGGTGAGCTCTACACCGCCTACGGATCCACCATCTGGAATCCCGATGCGGATATCCGCTCGACGATCGGCGAGGTGGCCTCCGACCAGCGTTTGAAGGCCGCCTTGGAGCGCGCTGGCCTACCTGGCGAGTTTGCCGACCGAGCCGAGGACGAGTCGCTGGATGGATCCCTGCGGGAGTCCACCATGGAGGCGTTGAGCCGCACCGGGCGGGACGTGGGCACCCCGATCATCTCCTTCCACCACAACGGAGGCACAACGTCGTTTTTCGGACCGGTGGTGAGCCAGGTTCCGCCTCCCGAGGAGGCCACGCGCCTGTGGGATGCGGTGGTGACCCTGGCCGAGTGGCCGTCGTTCGCCGAGCTAAAGCGCTCCAAGCGCGACGATCTGGTGTTCCCCAAGGTATAGAGGGAACGGGAGGATCGGCGATGGCCCCCGAGAGGATTGCCTACCTTGACAATGCGGCATCTACTCCGCTGTGTCCCGAGGCAGTGGAAGCTATGGCACCCCTGCATCGGGAGTTGTATGCCAACCCGACCGGGGCGCACCGGATGGCCCGGGACACCCGCCGCGGCATAGACGATGCCCGCGATGTGATGGCTGAGGCTCTGGGCTCAAAGCCGGGGGAGATCGTGTTCACCGGCGGGGGCACCGAGGGCGACAACATGGCAGTAGTCGGACGGCATATGCAGGTGGGCGGGGTGACGGTGTGCTCGGCCATCGAGCACCATGCCGTGCTGGAGCCGGTGGAGCACTTGGGGGGACGGGTTGTGGCGGTAGACGCCGCCGGGGTCGTTGACCTCGATGCGCTGGCCGCGGCCCTCGACGACAGCGTGACCGTGGTGTCGGTGATGCTGGCCAACAACGAGACCGGCATGGTCCAGCCCTTGGGGCAGGTGGCCGATGTGGTTCGCTCGTCGGCGTCCGATGCCGTACTCCACACCGATGCGGTGCAGGCCTTCCCCTGGTTGGACGTGGCTTCGCTGGCGGAGGACGCCGATCTGATCTCGGTCAGTGCCCACAAATTCGGCGGTCCCAAGGGAGTGGGCGCGCTGGTAGTGCGCGAGGGAGTAGAGCTGTCGCCGCTGATGTTGGGGGGTGGCCAGGAACGGGGGCTGCGCTCGGGCACCCACAACGCCGCGGGAATCGCGGGCATGGCCGCGGCCGCCGAGGTTGTGCTGAAGAGCCGGGCTGAGCAGGTGGAGCGCCTGGCTGGGTTGCGGGACCGGCTGGCGGACGGGATTCTGACTGCGGTGCCCGACACGGTGGAGACCGGAGAGCGGTCGGGCAAGGTGGCCGGGTCAGCCCACCTGTGCTTCGAGGACATCGAGTCGGAGGCGCTGCTGTTCCTGCTGGAAGACGCCGGGATTTACGCGTCGGCGGCATCATCGTGCTCTAGCGGGGCGCAGGATCCGTCCCATGTGCTGGCCGCTATGGGCTATGACCGAATGCTGGCCGGGGGATCGCTGCGGCTTTCGCTGGGCTATGAGACTGCGGACGCCGATATCGAGCAGGCGTTGGCGGTGATCCCCGATGCGGTGGCCCGGCTGCGGGCCTACGGCAAGGGCTGAGAGATGCGGGTATTGGCGGCCATGTCGGGGGGCGTGGACTCCTCGGTGGCGGCCGCCATGCTGGCCGAGCAGGGCCACGAGGTGGTGGGCGTCACCCTCAAATTGTGGGGCGGCGAGTCCGACACCGGCTGCTGCTCGGTGTCGGATGTAGAGGACGCCCGCCGGGTGGCAGACCTTCTGGGCTTGCAGCACCACGTGTTCAACTTCGGCGATGCCTTCGACAGTCGGGTGGTAGCCCCCTATGTGAACGACCATGCCCTGGGGTTGACCCCCAACCCGTGTATTGAGTGCAATCGCCACATCAAGTTCGACAAGCTGATGGTGCGAGCCGAAGCACTGGGCTTCGATGTGGTGGCCACCGGCCATCACGCCCGGCTCGAGGCGGCGGGCACTGGGTTTCGAGTGCGTCGGGGGGTGGATGAGGCCAAAGACCAGTCCTATGTGCTCTACATGCTGGGCCAAGAGCAGATGGCCCGGCTGCTCTTGCCCATCGGCGACCTGACCAAGGCCGAGGTTCGGGAGCGGGCTTCCAAGTTGGGCCTGCGGAACTCGGCCAAGCCCGACAGCCAGGACGTGTGTTTCATCGCCAATCGAGCCGGGGGACGGCAGGGCTTCCTATCCCGCCGCTTGGGCCAGTCGCCCGCCACCGTGGTGGACGCGGACGGCACGGAATTGGGCACAGTCGAGGCCGTGCAGGCGGTGACCATCGGCCAGCGCCGGGGCCTCAATTTCGGCGGCACCGACGAGCCCCGCTATGTGACCGACGTGGATATTCCTGCGGGCCGGGTGACCGTGGGGCGACGAGAGGATTTGTACGCCCCGACCCAGAACGTGATCGACATCCAGTGGACCGACGGAGAGGTGGATGGCCCGCTCGACATCCAGGTGAGCGCCCACGGCGCCCCCGTGGTCGGGGTGGTGGACCAATCTGGTCGAGTCGTCTGGGCCGAACCCCAGCGCCGAGTAGCCCCCGGCCAAGCAGTGGTCTTCTACCAGGGCGATCTGGTAGTCGGAGGCGCAGTGGCCGCTTAGGTCACCAAATTCCGCAGCGCGGCGAGGCGGGGGGCGATCAGGTCGGCGATGACTGCGGGGCGGTCGGCGGGCGCGGCCAGGGCGGCCTCGCCCCACAGGGCGCGGCCGACGGTGAATCCGGCGCAGCCTGCGGCCACGGCCACTTCGAGTTGGGCGTGGTAGCTATCGAAGGTGCCGCCGCCGGACAGCAGCGTCCAGGGCATGTCGCAGCGGGCGGAGATCTCCGAGCAGGCGGCGGCCCACCGGGTTTGATCAGGGTCATGGTCGGGATCGACGGGGAACGGGAGCTTCAGAACGTCGAAACCCATGGGGGCGAAGCGGTCCACGGTGTCGAGCACGATCTGGGGGCGAACCGTTGGGTCGTCGAGGGCGTAAAACAGCGGTTCCACCAGCAGGGGGATGCCCACCCTCCGGCATTCGGCCAATATGTCGGTCGCGGCCTGCTCCTGGGCCGCAGCGTGGGGGCGGTCGGGGCGATACAACACGAGCAGCTTTGCCGCGGCCGCCCCGCAGTCGGCGGCGGCTTGCACCGACCAGCCCTCCAGCAGGGCGACTGGCGAGGCTTCGGGGTCTGCCATGTACCCCTGGGCCTCCAGCGCGGCGGTGAAGCCCACACCGGCAGGCAGTGTGCCGTCAAGAAGCTGGGGGATGGAGTACTCCGGTTCGAGCATCACCCCGGTGGCCTGTTCGGCCAGGCCAGCCACTAGGTCGCGCTTGAGGTCGACAATGGCCTCGCTGGTTACCGAATCGGGATCGTTTGGTGCGAGGACGGCCCGCAGCGAGTCGCGGTGGTCGATGGCCAGCACCGCGAATCGCCCGTTTGGTGCGAGGTCGGCAATCGCCATTTCAGTTGGAGGGTACTGCGCCGGCCACCGGGAGGGTCCATGCGCCGGCACCCCAGTCGGCCTCGATCCAGGTGTGCTCGGCGGCGAAGCACGGGGGAGTGCGCCGCTCTTCTCCAATTAGCTCACCGGCCAAATAGTTCAAGAAGTACATGTTGGAGCTGGGACAGGCCACCGACGTGTGGTAGCCCTTGGGCACCAGCACCGCATCCCCATCGCGGGCCACCACTGCCTCGTCGAAGCCCTCCTCAGTTCGCCAGTTCCGGTGCATGCAGTAGCCCTCGGGGCGGTCCAGACGGAAGTAGTACACCTCCTCCAGATAGGGGGAGCCATCCCGGCCGTCGTGGCAGTGAGGCGGCCACCCCGACCAAGTGCCCCGGGGTACGAACACCTCGTAGAGGATGAGCTTCTCGGCGGGCAGCGGATGGGCCAGCGAGTGGACCACTTGTCGGTAGGCCTGGCCGCCGCCTCGGATCTCCACACGCATCTCAGAGGGCTCGAAGACCCGGGCCGGATAGCGGCCCTCGGCCGGGGCCGAGCCCACCGCTGCCTTCAGCGAGCCATCGGTTGAGATCTCATAAGGCGTACCCGGCGGCAGGTACACGATGCGCCCCAGCTCCTCGAACACCGATGTGCGGCTGATGGCGGCGTCGACCCCTCCGGCTTGCACCCGACCAGCACCGGAGAGGGGGACGATGGCGGTCTCCCGATCGGACTCCACCCCCGACCACGGCTCTGACGGGGTGAGCTCCACCACCGAGAAGGCCACGTTTTCCCAACCGGCCGATTCCGGGGTGACGTTCAGAATCCGCCCCGGCCCCGGCTTGGGGCGGATGGGGCCTGATGCGGATGCGGTGGGGGTATAGGCCATGGTCAGCCTCCTTTCGCTGTGTTTGTTCCGGTGACCGCCGGCACCAGATCGCCGGCATCCATCTCTTGTTTGAATCGCTCCAGCAGCGCCCGAGTGCCCAACGGCTCATAGCCCAAGACCTCCCTGGTGCGAGGCGTGCCCAGGGAGCTGTCGTAAGGGATGCGGGCGCCGCCCAGCGATGCCATCATCTCCGAATCAGGCGGCACCGACCGCAGCAACGACGGGTCGTGGCCGAACACGTCGCAGGCCGTTCGGGCCAGCTCCATGCGGCCCACTGGCTCGGCCCCGCAACAGTGGAAGATGCCTTCGGCGACGGGGTTGGCGGCGATCAGCCACATGGCCTCGGCGCACTCGCTGGCCAGGCTGGGGGTGGCCGTCATGTTGATGTCGTTGCTCTCCCACACCCCGAAGGGCTCGCCCTGTGACACGGCGTTGAGCACGGTGGTCACGAAATAGCCGAAGCCGGGGTCTTGGCCTCGGGGCATCTCGGACCGGGCCCAGTGGACACCGTTCACCGCCGACACCCGGGCCACCGCAGCCTGGTCGGCCCGCAGCAGGGCGGCCTGCTCGCTGATGGCCTTGAGCACGCCGTAGTAGTTCACCGGGTTGGGGGGAGTGTGCTCATCGGCGCCGGCCTGGGTGCCGTCGAACACCCAGTCGGTGGACACCACAATCAGCTTGGCCCCGGACCGGTTGGCCGCCTCGGCCAGGGTGAGCGTGGCATCCACGTAGCTGCGCCAGGCCAGCTCCCGCTGGCCGTAGATGCCGTCGAGGTCGTTGAGGATCATGGAGTGGACGATCACGTCGGGGTCGAACTGGGCCACGCTGGCCAGGGTTGCCTCGCGGTCGAGCAGATCGAGCGGCTCGGTGGTGTAGCGCTGGGGACCGTCGGGGACGAAGGAGTGGACTGGGCAGTGGACCGTCGCGCCGTGGCGCTGGGCGAACACCTTGACGATGTTGGAGCCGATGAATCCGGTGCCTCCGGTGACGTAGGCCCGCATGGTTCAGCCGATCTCGCGGCGGCGGTCGGCGGTGGCCGCTGGTGGTCTCATGGGGTGCTCCATTTCCGGCTCAGCCGATCTCGTCGATGCGCACGGGGCGCTGTTCTCGAACGGAGCGCCAAGCGGCCAGTCCGATCACCAGCGGGGCCCGGCCGTCGGCCAGGGTGACCGGCGACGGAGCGCCCTCCATCATCTCCACGAACGCGTCCCACTCGGCCAGATACGAGGGGATGTACCGCTCCAAGAAGAAGTAGGGCAGCGTGGGCGCGTGGGCGCCGTCGGCGGTGCGGGTTGCCGCGGTTGCGGTCAGGGGGTTCTCCGAGGCGGCCATCCCCGCTGAGCCGAACGCCTCCACTCGCTGGTCGTAGCCGTAGACGGCCTGGCGGCTGTTGTCGATGGTGCTGATGGCGCCGTTCTCGTGGGTGCAGACGATGACCGCGGTGTCGAGGTCGCCGACCTCGCCGATGGCCTGGTCGATCAGCACGGCGCCGGTGGCGTACACCTCGGCAACCTCGCTTCCGGTGATGAACCGGATCATGTCGAAGTCGTGGATGGTCATGTCGCAGAAGATGCCGCCGGACTCGTCCAGATACATCAGCGGCGGGGGCTCCGGATCGCGGCTGGAGATGCGAACGAGGTGGACGTCGCCCACCTCTCCGGCCTCCACTCGGTCGCGCACGTAGCGGTGGCTGGGATCGAAGCGCCGGTTGAATCCCACCTGCACGGGGATGCCGGCAGCCTCGGCGGCGGCGACGCCCCGATCCACATCGGCCAAATTGAGGGCCAGCGGCTTCTCCACGAAGACGGCCTTGCCCGCCTCGGCCGCCGCCACCAGCAGGTCGACATGGGTGTGGGTGGAGGAGCAGATGGCCACCGCGTCCACATCGTCGGCCCCCAGGATCTCGGCCGGGTCCGCGGCCTGGCGCACCCCCAGACCATTGGACAGGGCCGCCGAAGCATCGGCCACCACGTCATAGACCGCCGTCACCTCGGCGTTGGGCACCTGTTTGGCGATCAGCTCGGCGTGCATCCGCCCGATCCGCCCGCAGCCCAGCACCCCGATGCGCACCGGGCTCATACTCCGGACTCCTCGAATTCAGCGTGCAGGCTTGAGACCACCCGGCCGTTTCGTATCTCCACGGGGTACAAAGTAAGGGGGTCGGTGGCCGGATACCGAACCGCCTCCCCGGTGCGGAGATCGAAACGGCCGTTGTGCTTGGGACACTCCACCAGGCAGTCGAGCACCACGCCCTCGGCCAGGTAGGCCTGGCCGTGAGTACACAGCCCCTCGGTACACACCAAAGTGCCGTCGCCCAAGCGGAACAGGGCGTAGGCCTCGTCGCCCACTTCCACTTGCCGGGCCGATCCGGGGGCGAGCGCGTTGGCCGGCCCGAGGTCGATCAGGCCGTCGTGGCGGTCGCCGGCCCACACGGTGTGCCCGGTGTTGACAAAGGAGCGACCGCCGTCGGAGGCCGCGGGCAGGTCGCCGCGGGGCTCCTCGTGAGCCGAGTCGCGCCACTGGCGGCGCAGGGTGGACAGGATCTGCCGATAGGCCGACCAGGTGTTAGGCGATGCCGGAGCCAGGTAGTCCTTCACCTCTTGGTGCAAAGCGGGCAGGGAGTAGTAGGGCACGGTGGGGAATATGTGGTGTTCCACGTGGTAGTTCATGTTGGAGTACAAGAACCGGAAGACGGGGTTCATGTACACGGTGCGGGTGTTGAGGCGGTGGTCGAGCACGTCCTCCTGCAATCCGGCATGCTGGGTGATGGCGAAGAACACCATCAGCCAGGCCCCATACACGGTGGGCAGGCCGACGTAGAGCAACGGCACAATGGACCAGATGGCAATCGACCAGGCCGTCACGCCGGCCAGGATGGCGATATAGGCCCGAGACTCCCACTTCAGCTTGCCCAGCTCGTCGGCGGGAATGAAAGAGCGGGCCTCGTCGTCGACGTGCCCGATGGCGTGCTTGGCGGCGCGGGCTACCAGCCGGGGCACGTTCACGAGCGGCAAGAAGACCAGTGCTACTCCCGTGGGGGAGGGGGGGCGGGGAAAGATGATCTCGGCGTCGCGTCCCACCACGATGGTGTCGGTGTGGTGGCGGACGTGCGACCAGCGCCACAAGGTTGGCTGGCGCAGCAGCATGAACGAGGCCAGGTAGTACACCACATCGTTGAGCCACTTGGTTCTGAAGGCCGTGCCGTGGCCGCACTCGTGCCAGCGGGAATCGCCGGCGCCCCCGTAGAGCGCTCCGTAGGCGGCAAAGGCGGGGATGGCCCACCAAGTGCCCAGAGAGAGGAATGCCAGGTAGCCGAACCCGGCCAAGAGCCCTAACCAGGCAATGGTGTCGATGGCGGCCCGGGCGTTGCCCCTTACTTGCAGCTCGCGCAGGCGCTCTGGATCGATGGGCGGGCGGAACCACTCGGCTTCCACCAGGCCAGCGGTCGCGGCCCGGTCAGCCTCGGGACCGCCGACCCGGTAGTCGCGCCGCTCGGTAGTCACTTCTTCGCCCGGCCCACCCGGCTCATCGGTTCACCATCCCACCCGTTGATCGGCTTTGCCGGTGTCCATAGCGGCTCGGGCCGCTCGCACATCGGCGCTGGCGCTCACTTCGGGCACGCCCACCTCCCAGAACGACCCGCCCTCGGTCCAGCGGTAGGCATGGGTGTTGAGCGCGATCACGTAGGTGCGGTCTGAGGCCCTGGCTCGGCCGAAGGCGGCCTCGAGTTCGGCGATGGAGGTCACGGTCTCGGCCCCACAGCCCATGGAGGCGGCGTGAGCCGCGAAGTCGACCGGAGTTACTTGCTGCACGCGGGAGTCGGCGAAGAGGTTGTTGAACGGCACGCCGCCCTGGGCCAGTTGCAGGCGGTTGATCACCGCGTACCCACCGTTGTCGCACACGATGACGATGAGCTTGTGGCCGGTGAGCACCGTGCTGTACAGGTCGCTGTTCATCATGAGGTAGGAGCCGTCGCCCACCAGCACCACCACCTCCCGGTCGGGGAGGGCCATCTTGGCCCCCCATCCGCCGGAGATTTCGTAGCCCATGCAGGAATAGCCGTATTCGCAATCAAAGGAATGGACGGCCTGGCCCCGCCATCCGTTGACCAGCTCGCCGGGGAATCCCCCGGCCGCGGCCAGCACATAGGTGGACTCATCGGCGGCCCGGTCTACCACTCCCACCACCTGGGCATAGGTGGGCAGATCGGCGTCGGCCTCGGCGTCGTCGGCAGATCGTCCGGCCGCTGCCACCGTCTCGGGGGCGGCGATCTTGTCGATGTAGGCGTGGTATTGCGAAGTCTCCGAAGAGGCCCGGTCTGACCACTCCTCGGGGGCCCGGCAATCGCCCAGGGCCGCTCCCAGCTCGGTGAGGCCCTCGCGGGCATCGGCCACCAGCGGCAGCGAGCGATGCTTGGTGGCGTCGAAGCGGGCCGCGTTCAGACCGATGATCTGCACGTCGTCGCCCCCGCCGAACACCGTCCACGATCCGGTGACGAAGTCGCCCAGGCGGGTGCCCACCGCCAGCACCACGTCGGCCTCGGCAGCCATGGCGTTGGCCGAGGTGCATCCGGTGACGCCGATGGGGCCGCAATTCAGCCGGTGGTCGGCCACCAGCGAGGTGCGCCCGGCCACCGTCTCCACCACCGGGATGTTGTGGACCTCGGCGAAAGAGCGCAGCTCGTCTTCGGCCAGCGACCAGTGGACCCCGCCGCCGGCCACGATCAAAGGCCGCTCAGCGGCAACCAGCGCGGCCGCGGCCCGACGAAGCTCGCGGGTGTCGGGCCGGGGACGGCGGATCTCGTGGATGGCCTCCTCGAAGAAACGGGCGGGGAAGTCGTAGGCCTCGCCCTGGATGTCTTGGGGCAGGCTGATGAAGGCCGGGCCGCAATCGCCGGGGTCGAGCATGGTGTTGACGGCGTTGGGCAGCGACTGGACCAGCTGCTCGGGCGCGGTGATGCGGTCCCAGTAGCGGACCACCGGCCGGAAGGCGTCGTTTACCGTCACAGTCGGATTGTCGAAGTGCTCCACCTGCTGGAGCACGGGGTCGGGGATGCGGCTGTTGAAGGTGTCGCCGGCCAGCAGAAGCAGCGGCATCCGGTTGGCCATGGCCACCGCAGCCGCGGTCACCATGTTGGTGGCGCCGGGGCCGATGGAGCTGGTGGCGGCCATGATGCGGCGGCGGCGGTTGGCCTTGGCGTAGGCCACCGCGGCCAGGGCCATGCCCTGCTCGTTCTGACCCCGCCAGGTGGGCAGCGCCTCGCCGGCCTGCTCCAGATCATGGCCCAGACAGGTGACGTTGCCGTGGCCGAAGATGGCGAACACTCCTGCGAACAGGGGGACGGCCTGGCCGTCGACCTCGATGCGCTGGGCCGCCAGATAGCGCACCACGGCCCCGGAGGTTGTCAGGCGGATGGTTTCCATGGCTGCCCTCCCTTCAATCGATCCTCAGCGATACCACATCTTCCCAGGTGCCGGTCTTCCAGCTCTTCAGCATGGCCGCTTGCACGCTCACGCAGGCCAGAGCCTGCTCCATGCCCGCACTGTGAGGCCGCCCCTCGGCCACCGCGGCGAGGAACTCGTGGTCTTGGATGGCCACCATGTCCTCGAAGCCAATGGAGTTGGCGTCGCCTGGTACGAAGGCGCCGTGGAAGGGGTGGCGATCGCCGGCCCGAACGGTGGTGTAGCCCTGCTGCGGGTCGGACGCCCGGAAGAGCCGGAGCTCGTTCAATGTCTCGTGGTTCCAGCTCAAAGCGCCCTCGGTGCCGTAGACGTCGAAGGCCATTTGGCTTTGGGGGCCAACGATGGCCCTGCTGGCCTCGAACATCCCGTGGCTGCCGTTGGCGAACACGGCCAGCGCGCCGAAGTAGTCCTCGTTGGTGACCTCGCCGGTGGGGTCGCCGGGGCTGCCCCGGTCGTAGTGGGTGCCCGCCCCCGACGGCAGCGGGCGCTCCTTGATGAAGGTCTCACCGATGCCCACCACCCGGGTGATGGGACCGTTCAGCATCAAAGCCAGGTCCACCGCATGGCTCAAGATGTCGGTGGTGGCGCCGTGCCCGGCTTGGTCGATGAGAAAGCGCCAGGAGAGCAGGCCCATGGGGTCGGCCCCGTACATCGAGAAGAACCGGCCCCGATGGTTGGTGATCTGCCCCAGTTCGCCGGCGGCGATGAGCTCTTGGGCATAGAGCACCAGCGGGGCGAAGCGGTAGTTGTAGCCCACCCCGGTGACGATCCCGGCCCGGCGGCAGGCTTGCTCGATCCGGGCGGTCTGGCCCGGGGTTCCCCCGACCGGCTTCTCGCAGAACACGTGCTTTCCGGCGGCGGCCGCAGCAATGGCCAAGGGCTCGTGCAGCATGTTGGGAGCGCAGATGATCACCGCATCCACGTCGGGGTGCTCGACGGCGGGCCGCCAGTCGTCGGTGGTCTCCCGGAATCCGAAGTCGTTCTCGGCAATGCCTCGTCGGGCTTCCATGTTGTCGGAGCAGATCACCAGGTCAACGTCGTAGGGCCGGTCTTCGAACAGCGTGGGCAGCCGCAGGTAGGAGCGGGAGTGGGCTTGCCCCATCCAGCCGAATCCCACCACGGCAATGCCAAGGCGACGCCGAGAGGTCATGAGGCGCCGGGGGTGTCGGCGTGGGCGATTCTGCGGTCCACGGCGGGGTGGGCGGCCGCGGGGTCGAGCAGGTGCTCAGGGGTCCCGCCCCGCAGCCAGACGAGGGCCTGTTCCAGTGCCTGCCCCACGAGGCGGACAATGCCCACCGTGGTGGTTGAAGCCACATGGGGGGTGACGAACACGTTGTCGCGGCCCAGTAGCGGGTGGTCGGGGGGCAGCGGCTCGGGTTCGGTCACGTCGAGGCCTGCCCCGGCTACGCGGCCGGAGTCGAGGGCGGCCAACAGGGCCTCCTGGTCGACCAACGCCCCCCGGGCGCAGTTGATGATGACAACGCCGGGGCGCATGGCAGCCAGGGAGTCGGTGTTGACGATGTGGCGGGTCTCCGCGGTGGCGGGGGCGTGCAGCGACACCACGTCTGACTCGGCCCAGAGTTGGTCGAGTTCGACCAGCCTGCCCATTGGAGCGGCGTCCAAATACGGGTCGTACACCAGCACGGTCATTCCCATCGCCTCGGCATAGCGCCCGAGAAGGCTGCCGATCCGCCCGCACCCCACCAGCCCCAAGGTTCGTCCGTCCAGCTCCAGAGCGCCGGGGCCGGTGAGCCTTCCCGGCCCGCCCGCGGTGCCCGCAGCCAAGCGTGCTTCGGAGCCCTTGAGGCGCTTGGTCACCGCCAGCATCAGGGCCAGCGCGTGCTCGGCGGTTGAGACAGTGGGGGCGTCGGGGGTGTTGCAGGCCGCCACGCCGTGGGTGGCGCAGGCAGCAACGTCCACGTTGTCGTAGCCGATGCCCGAGCGGGCCACGACTTTGAGCTGGGGCAGCCGCCGACAGGCATCGTCGTCCCAGGGCCGGTCGGCGGCCACCACCACGCCGTCGGCGTGCTCGGGGCCGTCAACCAGCTCCACATCAGAGGGGATCTCGACCCCGGGCGGGGGAGTTCGGTCGATCCAGATGCGGATTTTGGCGTTGGGTCCGGTCATGCTCTCGCCTCAGCGGGGGTCACTGGTGTGGGGCCAGCATCTCGTCGATCTCGGAAGGGGTTGGCATGGCGTGTGAACATGCCAGGCGACCGGCCACAATAGCTCCGGCTGCGTTGGCCCGGGTGACGATTGCCACCGGGTCGAGGTCGGCCAAGAGCCCGTCGGCCAACGAGCCCCCGAAAGCGTCCCCGGCGCCCAACCCGCACACCACCTCCACCGGGATGGGCGGCACCTCCGCCCTGCTCTCCGGGGTGGCCACCAGCACCCCGGCTTCCCCCTGCTTCACAATGGCCAGCGACACTCCCCGGTCCAGCAGCCGGTCGGCGGCGGCATGGGGGTCGGCGGCGCCCACGGCGATCTCGCACTCGGTTCGGTTGCCCACCGCCACTGTGGCCAGCTCCACGGCCTGCCCGATGTGCTTGCCGGCCTCCTGGGAGGAGGACCAGAAGCTGGGCCGGTAGTCCAAGTCGAGCACAGTATGGGGTCGGCGGTTCCGGCGCTGGAGCACTTCCATCACGGTGGAGCGGGACGGCTCCTGGGCGAAGCGGGACCCTGCTGTCCACAGCACCGGCACGGTGGCGGCGATATCGGGGATGTCGCCGGGCAGCAAGTTCATCTCCGGGCCCCGGGGCTCGCGGTAGAACAGCAGCGGCGGGTCGGTGGGAGGGTCGAGGGCGCAGAAGGCCAGGGCGGTGCGCAGCTCGGGGTCGGTGGACACATAACGGCTCTCCACACCGAACACCTCGGCCAGCTCGTTCCGGATGTACTCCCCGAAGCCGTCGTCGCCCACCCGGGTCACAACCGCGGCCCGCCGGCCCAACCGGGCACAGGCCACGGCCACGTTGGTGGGGGAGCCGCCGACGGATTTGGCAAACGACTCCACCCTGCTCAGCGGCACCCCGCTCTGCTGGGGATACAGATCGACGCTGACCCGTCCGATGGTCAGCACCTCGATATCGGACGAATCGCGGGCGATGCCGGTCCCCGGTGCGTCGGTCACGCAGAGATGTTAGTTGTGGTCAGGAGCGACGACTACGCACCAGCTCCAGCCAGCTCGTGCTGGAGAGCTTCAAGTTCGGCGCCGCCGGCCATGAGCTGGGTCAGATCAGCCTGGGACAGCTCTTCTTTGGCCCAATTCCCCATGGACACTCCCCGGTTGAGGATCACAAAGCGGTCTCCCACCGGGTAGGCGTGGTTGGGATTGTGGGTAATGAAGATCACCGCCAATCCCTGGTCTCGAGCCTCCACGATGCGCCGCAGAACTACTCCCGACTGCTTCACGCCCAGCGCCGAGGTGGGCTCGTCGAGGATCAGCACCCGAGCGCCGAAGTAGCTGGCCCGGGCGATGGCCACCGATTGCCGCTCACCGCCGGAGAGTGTGCCAACGGGCTGCTCGACATCGCGGATGTCGATGCCCATCTTGGCCATCTCCTCTTTGGCGATTCGCTTGGCGCCCTCGATGTCGATCTGGCGGAAGGGCCAAATGCCGGTCTTGGGCTCCGACCCGAGGAAGAAGTTCCGCCACACCGACATGAGCGGCACCATGGCCAAGTCCTGGTACACGGTGGCGATGCCTCGGCCCAGCGCCTCGCGGGGCGAGTTGAATCGCACCTCCTCGCCCTCCATCAAGAGCGTGCCCTCGTCGTACTGGTGTACGCCGGCCAGGATCTTGATGAAGGTGGACTTGCCCGCGCCGTTGTCGCCCAGCACGCAGGTGACCTCACCGGGATTCACCGTGGTGGTGACCCCGGTGAGGGCGATGATGTTCCCGTAGAACTTCGAGATGTTGTTGAGTTCGAGGAATTCAGCCATCAGCAGACCTCCTTTAGGGTTTTGGCTGTCGGAGCGGATTGCGGAGAACGGGTCATCGGACCTTCTCCGCTTGCGAGCGCACGTAGTTGTTCACCAGCACCGCCACCAGCAACAGGGCGCCCAGCACCAAGAAGCGCCAGTCGCTGTTCCAGGTGGCGAAACCGATACCGGAGGTGATCATGCCCCAGATCACCGCGCCGATGGCCGCGCCGATGGCCGATCCGTAGCCGCCGGTGAGCAGGCAGCCGCCGACCACCGCCACGATGATGTAGCGGAACTCGTTGCCGTCGCCCACGTTGGCCTGCACCGAGTTGAGCCGGAAGGCGATCACCATGCCGGTGATCCAGGCCGACGCCGACACCAGCATGAACAGCGTGGTCTTGGTGCGGGCCGCAGGCACGCCCACCGAGCGGGAGGCGTCCTTGTTGCCGCCCACCGCGAAGACCCAGTTGCCGAACTGGGTGCGGGCCAGCACCCAGGCGCCGAGCACCGCGAACGCCAGGAACAGCATGACGCCCACGCCGAAGCGGGTCGAGGCCTGGGTGGCGGCCAATTCCTCGTTGGTGATGAACATCAGCTTGGCTGCGATGCCCAGCATGACTGAACCGAGACCGACGAAGACCAATGATCGGCCCACGCTCTCGTCGGAGGTGAAAAGCGTGCGGAAGAGGGTGGCCAGAGCAAAGACCGCGAAGGCAACGATGCCTCCCTTGGCCACCGCCATGATGATGCTGTAGAGGATGCCGTCGCCATCGGCCAACTCCAAGATCAATGACACGAGTCCTGCGGCCAAGCCGAGTGCTGTCCCGATTTGCCGAGCGAGCGGGCCGTGCATCGGCGGCGGCGGGGCGGTGGTGCGCCGGGCGGCGATCAGCCGGGTGATTGCTGATGCGGCTAGCAGGAGTGCGATCAACAGCAGGGCGGTGAACAATTCCACCCGCAGCTTGCGGGAATCGGCTTCGGACTGGATGAAGAAGGCCAGCCCTGCGACGGCCGCCGCGGTGAGCAGTGTGAACACCGCTGCCAGCCCGCGACGTCTGGCGGCAATGCTGAGCACCACCACACCGGCGATGGCCAGCCCGCCGAAGAGGATGGCTCGGGCGCCCTGCACGGTGATCATGTAGCTGATTCCTGGGATGAGGGCGATCACCGCACCGATAGCCGGGTACCCCACGCTGACCCGGCCCAACGCGGCCAACACCGCCAGCACACCGGTGGTGCCGATGCCGATGGCTAGAAACACGCGTCCTGGAGTGCCAGTCAAGAAATCGAGGCGGCCTTCGTTGTTGGAGTCCATGACCGCGGCGATGAGAATGGCCCCCACGATCGCCACCAACCCAACGACGAAGTACTGGACAACACGCGGGTTGCGCTCCTCCTGGCTGGATTCCCGTTCGGCCGGTTGGTAGCGGGCCAGGCACCAGCCGGCCACCGCCACCAGTACTCCCGCCCCGGTGATGATCCCGAAGACCCAGTTGGAGACCTTCCCGTCCTGGTTGTGAAGCAGGATGTAGCCGATTGCCCCGACTGCGGCCCCCACCGCAGAAATCAGGTAGCCGCCGCGGTTGGGGTGCTCCCGGCGGGCGTAGGCCAACTCCATGGTGCCCAAGATCAACACCACCGCGCCGATGATCAGCATGCCGCTCCAGGCCCAGTCTCGGTTGTCCCAAACGTGGCCGTTGCGAATCCAGGTGGCGCCGAAGATGTTGTCCCAGAACTCGTAGCCGCCCGACCGGTCGAGACCCTCGGCAATCACCTTGTTGGTGAACAGCTTGGTGAATCCGAGCTTGGCCCCGATGAGGATGAAGAACGTGCCCAGCGTGACGATGAAGCTGGGCAGCGAGGTTTTGTCCACCAGCGTGCCGTTGAACCAGCCGATGGCCAAGGCAAAGGCCAGCGAGAGCGGCACCGCAAGGTGCAAGCTGAGCCCGGCACCGCCCAATTCGGCGGTGTCGCTGCTCAACAGGACCACAATCACCGCGGTAGCGCCGGTCATGGAGCCCGAAGAGAGGTCGAATTCACCCCCGATCATCAACAGGGCCACCGGCACCGCCATCAAGCCGAGGGTGGCGGCCACATCCAAGTAGTTAGCCGTGCCTCCTGCGGTTCCGAACGGCGCCGAAACCAGCCAGAACAGCAGCCAAACCCCGACTGCGCCGATAAGGGCGCCAATCTCGGGTCTGGTCAGCAGCTGCTGGACCGGGCCTCGGTGGGCTAATCGCTCGTCTTGCGCTGGCGACGAATCAGCCGCAGAGTCATTCGTGGTGGTCACTTCGGCCATGAGAGTTCCCCCCTCTCAACCTGGGCGATGTACCCGACTTATGAATTTCGTTGACTCTAGACCAAATGAAAGGAGCGCTGCCCGGATACCCCGGACAGCGCTCCTTGTTTGTATGCGACGCGATCAGCGCCGCACGTCAGTTATGGGGTTTAGCGGGTTCCCTGGGACACCAGTGCTTTGACCTCTGCCGCGTTGGCGGTGTCGACGAAGCCCGGACCGGTCAGGATGGGCAGACCGCCGCCCGCGGTGTTCAGGTTGGTGGCTTGCAGGTGCATCAGGATGACCGGCAGGTAGCCCTGGAGGTACTGCTGCTGGTCGACGGTGAAGGCCACGTTGCCCGCCTCGATCTCATCGATGAGGTCGCTGGACAGGTCGAAGCCGCCGATGATGAGGTCCCTACCGGCTTGCTCACCGGCAGCAAGAGCCCGCAGAGGCAGGTTCGGACCCACGCCGAGCACGCCGTCGATGCTCTCATCGCCCTGGAGGATGGCGGCAATGGTGTTCTGCTGCTCATCGGGGGTGGCGTCGAGGCCGACGAACTCCGAGGTCACCTGACCGCTGAAGGTTTCGGCCAGACCGTTGCAGCGCTCTTCGAGAGCGACGTTGGTCTGCTCCTGGCGGGCGCAGAGCACGTGGGTGGCACCCAGTGCATTGAACCGCTCGCCCGCGCCGTTACCGGCCACCGTCTCGGTTTGGCCGATGTGGGTGGTGGCGCCGAGGTCCTTGTAGTCGTTCACACCGGAGTTCAGCGTGTACAGCGGGATGCCCGCGGCAACTACGGCCTCAGCAGCCGACTGGACACCGGCCGGGTCGGCCAGCGAGATGGCGATGCCGTCGGAGCCGGCGGCGATGGCCGCCTCAATCTCCTGGGCTTGCCGCAAGGCGTCGTTGTTGGAGCCGAAGTAAACCACGTCGCAGCCGATTGCTGCCGCGGCGTCGCGCACGGCCACCTCAACCACTGACCAGAAGGTTCCGGAGTCACCGTGGGTGATCACGTGGTAGGTCTTGTCGCAGCCCTGGGTTGGGTCTACTTCCACGACCTCGGTCGGCTCTGGTGCTTCAGTGGCAGGTGCCGCTGCTTCGGTTGGCTCACTGGATGCGGGCTCGCCGGTGTCGTCGTCATCGTTGCCGCATGCTGCGGCTACGAGAGTGAACGCCAGAAGCAGTGCAAACAGCTTCCATAGCTTTCTCATTTTGGATTACCCCTCTCAAGGTAGTTGTTGTTGTTTGTGTGAGGCTCCGGCACCCGCGAGAACGGGTTCCAGACTTCGCAGGAAATCGATGCTCTGGCAGGCGTCGAACCTCAGCCGAGCTATGGCGGACGGGTCTCCTTCCGCTATCGCTGCATCCTGCTCCAGGACGTACCAGAGGTCGCGCCCTGATTTTTCAAGGAGGTCGAGGATCTCGGCGATCGGCAGTCCTCCCTGACCTAGTGGCGGGAACAAGCCATGCTGCACGCCCTGCATGAGCGACAGCTCTCCCGCCTTGACCTGAGCAGCGATGCCCAGGTCGACGTCTTTGATGTGAACGAGTGCGATGCGATCCAGGTAGCGCTTGGCCATCTCAGCTACGTCGCCGCCTCCGAGGAGGAGATGAGCGGTGTCGAGCACCAGCGCAGTCTCACTGGCGTGCAGCACCTGGTCGGTCTCCTCGTTGGTCTCCACCAGCGATCCGAAATGGGGGTGGAAGGCCTGAATGAGGCCGTGGTCGGAGGCGATCTGTTCGACCTCGGCGAGGGTGTCGGCCACCGCGGACCACTCGTGTTCACCGGGCGGTGCCTGACGCCATTGGTCGGGATGGCTGACCGCACAGGAGACGAAAAATCGGCCACCGCCGCCAGAAATGAGTTCCGCCGCCTCGATTGCTGCTTCTCGGGCGCTCTGGGTTTGCGAGGGGTCGTGCAGTACCAAGGGGACGAAGCCGCCCAGCAGCGAGAGATCGTGCTGATTGAGAAGGGCCCTGAGCCCGGCAGGCTCAGTGGGCAGATAGCCGAGCGAGCCCAGTTCAGTATGGGTGAACCCGGTGGCAGACATCTCCTTGAGCACAGCGTCAACGGGAAGCTGGTATCCCCATCCCGGCATCTCGCAGACACCCCAACTGATGGGCGCGGTGGCAATTCGCTGTAACAGTGTCATGTGCGCGCCCGCGGCTCCCCTTCTGACGCCCCTCTGGAGAGACAGTCTTATGGCTGATTCTTAGGGGGTCAAGCCGTAAATTCGGCCAATATTCGGTTGAGTTCGGCCAGAGCGGGGGCGATGTCATCTCCTACCAGCACACCGTGCATGCCGAGTTCTCGGGCTGCGGTCACATTGGGCTCGAAATCGTCCAAAAAGGCACTCGTTTCCGGGCGAGAAATCTCCAATTGCTGAAGGGCCAGTCGGTAGATCCTCGGATCGGGCTTGCGCATGCCCACCGCGCTGGAGTCAATCACCGCCTCGAACAATTCGTCCACCGGGATGAGCTGGCGCCACATATCGCCGAACTCCTTGGCGTTGTTGGTGATGATGGCCTGCCTGATGCCGGCCTCATTCAGCTCCCGCACCTTGGCCACTGCTGTCTCGCGCCGCTCATCGCTGCTGGTGCTGCTCATGGCCTTGAAGAAGCCCTCGGAGGTGAACCCCTCGATTCCGTCAGCCCGGCAGGCCTCATCCGCCGCCTCTAGTGCCTCAGCCAGGGTGCCCTCGCCCCGCTCCAGCCGGTGCCAGGGGTGGTCGCCATTCGCTTCATACCGCCCGAAAACGTGCTCCAGAAGCCGCTCGTTGGTGGTGCCCAGCGAACGGGCGTAGTCGTCGAGATGAAACGGAGACCCGGTGAACACCCCGCCGAAATCCCAGAACACAGCCTTAATCATCAGTCACTTCCTTTGGTTCAGGCCGAAGCGTATTGGCTGCCCCAGCAGCGGACCGAGCCGTCCTCTCGGAGCGCGCAGGTGTGGTAGTCGCCCGCGGAGATGGCGGTGAAGGCTCCTTCGGGGATGTTGTCCAGTTGCCCTGTCACGGTTCCGAATCCGTCTTCATTGAGACCCCAGCATTCGACCGTGCCATCATCGCGAAGGGCGCAGGAGTGGTACAGGCCGGCTGTGATGGCCGTGAATCTGCCTCTGGGGATTCTGTCGCGCTGTCTGTAGCTGTTGTCGCCCCAGCATTCGATGACACCGTTGTCGCGCAGTCCGCAGGCGTGCAGCCAGCCCGAACTGATCTCGGTGAAGATTCCTTTGGGTGCGCCGGTTTGACCATAGGCATTGTCGCCCCAGCAGAGGGCAGAGAGGTCGTGAAGCAACCCGCAAGCAAAATTGTCGCCCGCGGAGACTGAGTTGAACTGCCCACTGGGGGCACTTAGTTTGCCCGTGCTCTCGTGACCCCAGCATTGGACCGTGGCATCTTCTCGCAGCCCGCAGCTGAACCAGGTGCCAGAAGTGATGGCCGTGAAGCGTCCTTCGGGTGAATCGCTTACCACCCCGGAGTCGTCGGAACCCCAGCAGGTCACAGTTTTGTCTGATTTGATCCCGCAGGTGTGGATGTGTCCCGAAGAGGTCGCTATGAACTGTGCACCGGGAGCATTTGAGGAACCATGTGCGCCACTGCCCCAGCATTCGACGGTGCCGTCTTCTCGAATACCACAGGTAAAGCTTCTGCCTGCTTCAATGGACGTGAACTGGCTGATAGGTGTGCTCAGGCCCTTGAAATGGTCCCCACCCCAGCTGAAATGGTCCCCACCCCAGCACTGTACAGAGCCATCTCCCTTCACTCCACAGGTGTGTCTGGGGGCGGCTTCAATGGTGGTGAACTTTCCGGTAGGGACATCAAGCGCTCCCTCCGCGTTGGATCCCCAGCATTGGACAGTGCCGTCCTCATGCAACCCGCAAGTGTGATAGCTCCCTGCGGCGAGGGCAGTGAATGTCCCGCTGGGTGCTTCCGCCTGACCGGTGGTGTTGCCATGTCCATCGTGGTTGGCGCCCCAGCACTCTGCACTGCCGTCTGCGCGCAGGCCGCAAGTGTGCCAAGTGCCGCTGGCCAGTGCGGAGAATGCCCCACGAGGCGCTCTCGCTTGACCCATAAAGTTGCCGTGACCGTCGTGGTTGGCGCCCCAGCATATGACAGCCCCGGTGCCTCTCAGCCCGCAGGTATGCCACGCGCCTGCGGCTATGGCAGAGAATCTCCCGGATGGTGCCTTGGACTGTCCGATTTGCGTGCCGTGCCAGATATCGATGTTGCTGCCCCAGCACTGGACACCGCCGGTGTCTCTCAGCCCGCAGGTGTGGAGGTTCCCCGCAGATATGGCGGCGAAACTCCCAGCGGGGGGACTTGCCAAGCCGACCATGTTCCCGTGTTCATCATCGTCGAGACCCCAGCATTCAATTTGGCCGCCGGCTCGCAGGCCGCAGGAATGCCAAGTGCCGGTGGCAAGGGCCGTGAACGAGGCTTCAGGTGCTTCGATCGGTTCGAGATAGTTCTTGCCCCAACAAGCAGCGGAACCGTCTAGGCGCAACGCGCAACTGTGGTATCTACCGGTTGAGATGGCGGTGAAAGCGCCGTCTGGCATGGTTAGCGCGTTCAGATCACAGCGGTCGTGTTGAGGCCAGCCCAGCAGGAAGAGGTCGTCGCAACCGATACGGTTCGCCCTGAGCGTGCCCCGAGCACCGGGGGTTGTCATGATGGACAGGAATTCTGAATCATGCCCCAAATCGAAAGCTGAATGGCCCACTTCATGGCCAATGAGAATGGAGTGATACCTACGGTTATTCGAGTATCTCTCTAGCGTCGGAACCGTCGCACTGCCGCGATCAGGTGCTGCGTAGCCGGCAGCGCCACCTCCCGCAGCTATATGGGCAAGTATGAGCGTGTACTGGAATTGTCCCATGGCGAAAATTTGGGTTTCGCAGGGACTCATCCCATGGGCATTCGACCAGTCGCCAATCGTCACGTCATTCCATGCCACACCGGGCGACACGATCCCGCCGGGCACGAAGTTCAATTTGACGGTGTTCGACGATTCTCGCAAAAAGAAGTCGCGGATGTCGCCATTGAACCGGTCGGCCTCGGCTTGCAGTTTTGCTTGGGTGAACCCAGCGTTAGCAGGAACGCAGTAGAAGACGTGGATGTCGATCTGTTCCGGGCCAGGGTCTTCGACAGGGTCTTGGACCGGGCCTTGGACGGGCTGCTCGGCACAGCCGCCGGGCACTTGTTGGGTGTCGATGTCGAATCGGCAGCGGTAGACGTTGAGCAGCGATTCCTGGTTGGTGATCAGGTCGTCGCGCAACGAGATTTGGTTTTGGGTGGGTGTTCCCGTAAACATGGTGGGCTCAGTCGGTCCCTGGCTGGGCTGGCCGCTGATGCAGCCGCCGGGCACTTGTTGGGTGTCGATGTCGAATCGGCAGCGGTAGACGTTGAGCAGCGATTCTTGAGCCGCGATCAGTTCATCACGGTCATTGATGTATTGGAGGGTTGCCCCGCTGTCTTGAGCGACTGCCATGTTGCTTCCAAGCGCAATGGACGAGGCGGCAAGCATTGCGGTAGCCAAAAGACAAGTCGCTATTCGCTTCAGTGCCTTGCTCATGGCAGTTCTCCGGTCTCGATGAGCCGCTGGAACTGTGCCTCGTCGAGGATCGGAATGTCCAGCTTCTCGGCCTTGTCTAGCTTGGAAGCGCCGGGGTTCTCGCCCACCACCAGGGCGGTGGCCTTGGACGACACGCTGCCCGGAGACTTGCCGCCCCGGGCCTTAATGGCCGCGCCCACCTCGTCTCGGGTGTAGCCCTCCAGCCCGCCGGTGACCACGATGGTCATCCCCTCCAAAGTCTGCGGCAGCGTCTCGGCCTCGGACTGGTCAAGGTCTTGGGTGAAGTTGAGTCCAGCAGCTCGCAGTTTCTCGATGATTTCTCGGTTCACCTCCGACTGGAAGAACTCATGGACGCTTGCCGCGATGATCGGTCCGATCCCATCTACCTCGGCCAATTCGTCCTCCTTGACCTTCATGATGCCGTCTAAGTCTCCGAAAGCATCAGCAAGGATTTCGCAGTAGGTATCCCCCAGGTGCCGTATGTTAAGTCCTACCAGCAGTCGAGCTAGCGGTTGCTCTTTGGAAGCCTCGATGGCTTTCCCTAGGTTGGAAATCGACACTTCAGCGAAGCTGCCGAGTTGGGCTATCTCGTCGACCTGCAGGGTGTACTTGTTGTGGTCTCCGCTTTCATCGCTGATGACATTGCTCCATGTCGACTCCCTAGGCGGGTCAAGCAATCCAAGATCCAGATCGAACAGATCGCCAAAATCGGCGATAAGGCCGAGATGGAACAGGAGTCTGGCCTTCTGCTCGCCGAGTGCCTGATCTTTGCTCTGGTCTCTGTCCTTATCGGACGTTCGCTTGGGATTTGGCGCGACGAATCGAATGATTAGCTTCAGATCTTCTTCCTGTTCAGACGACAACTCTTTGCCGGGCTGACGAACTTGAGACGGTTCTGAGGGAAGTGCCTTGGCATTTGCCAGAGTCGGTTTGCTGGTCTTGAAAGAGGACGAGTTTCCCAGATTGACCCCAGCGACGCGCAGCTTGCTGATTGCCACCTGAGCCTTTTCTGGCTCGAAATGGGCGTTGATGGCATTGGCAACCGCGAACCTGACCCCCTTGACCTGAGCCAGATCATCCACCGGGGCGGTGATGATCTGGTCAAGATGCCCGAAATTCTGGGCCAGAGCCTCGGCGGTGGTGGCTCCCAGCCCATCGATCTTGAGTCCTACCAATAAGTCGGCGAGCGGGCGCTGCTTCAGGAGCTCGATGGCCGCAGTCAGATCGTCGCGGCGCTTGAGATTGAGCTGTGACAAGGCTGCTACCAGACCGGTGTCCAGGTAGTACTCGGTGCCATCGTCGAGGGTGGCCTTCCATGTCGCCCCTTTGAGTTCTCTCAGCAGGTCAAAGCCCTTGGGGTCCAAGTCGTAAATGTCGCTTACATCTTTGATGAGTCCGAGCTTGATGAACAGGCGGACTCGCTGTTCACCCAGGTGTTCGATATCCAGGGCGTTGCGGGCGGCGAAATGCTCGATCCAGCCTCGGAGCTGTTCAGGGCAGCCATCGAAGCGGCAGTAGTGCGCGGCATCACCCTCGGTGCGGACCAAGGGCTGTTTGTGCGGGCAAGGGCAAGTCGTGGGGAATTCCCACTCAGGTAGGTCGGATAGTTGGTCTTCGTCGACTCGCCCTACTACCTCGGGAATGACATCACCGGCTTTGCGCACCACGACCGTGTCGCCAGGCCGGACCCGCTTGGACCTCACTTGGTCCTCGTTGTGCAGGGTGGCCATTGCGACTGTGGACCCTCCCACGAATACGGGCTCCAACACTGCAAATGGGGTGGCCTTGCCCTTGCTGCCGATGGAAACATGAATGTCCAGCAGCTTGGTGTTTTGCTCTTCAGGAGGCAGTTTGTATGCGATTGCCCAGCGAGGCGCTCGGCTGGTGGTTCCGAGTTCTTGTTGGAGATCCAGACGGTCGATCTTGATGACCGCGCCGTCGATTTCGTAGGGGAGGTTGTGGCGGTCGGCTTCACACTGCTTGATGAATTTCCAGGCTGCGTCAATGGTGCTGACCGTTTTGGCCTTGGGATTCACCGGCAGGTTCAGGCTCTTTAGGTACTCCAACGTATCGCTGTGGGTTTCCAGTGTGGGGCCCCCTTGGATCTCTCCGATTTGGTAGCACCAGATTGATAGTCCTCTGGTGGCGGTGATCGATGGATCTTTTTGCCGGAGCGAGCCTGCCGCTGTGTTGCGGGGATTGGCATAGCGGGGCTTCCCCTCCTCATCTTGCTGCTTGTTGAGGTCGTCGAAGGCATCAAGGGGCATGTAAACCTCACCCCGTACCTCTAGCACTGCGGGCGCATAGGCAGGCAACCGGTGGGGGACTGACTGGATCGTCCGAGCGTTGGCTGTGATGTCCTCACCCATCCGCCCGTTTCCCCTGGTGGCAGCCTGCACCAGGACGCCGTTCTCATATCGCAGTGATACTGCCAACCCGTCGAACTTGAGTTCGCAGACCAACGTGCCAAGTTCCCGCGGGAGTTTTTGAGGTGTGGCGCGACCAGTAACTTCATCGCCAGCCCGCCCTATCCCATCAGGCTCCGCGGCAACGGCTTCGCTGTCTGCCTCACCATCCGTACCGTCTGAAAGCAACAGCAAACCCTGGCCACTGGCCTCTGCAATAACCTTCTGACCCTGATCTGCCGCCAGACGCCGCCGGGCCCGATCAGCCCAAGCATTGAGTTCCCCCCGGTCGAAAGCGTTGTCCAAAGACATCATCGGCACCCGATGCTCCACCGGAGCAAACAGAGTAGACGGATCGGCCCCGACTGTTTGGGTGGGGGAGTCGGGTCGAATCAGTGCTGGATAGGTAGCCTCAAGGTCCAGCAACTCTCGTTTGAGCAGGTCATAGTCAGCGTCGGGGATCTCGGGAGCATCGTCGGCGTGGTACCGCTGATCGTGGTGACGAACCATTTCGACCAACTCAGCGATACGGCGTTCGGGGCTGTCACTGGAGAGAGCGGCCATAACTTGCTAATCGCTGTCGTGAGAGAAGGCAGCGGGATCGGCCATACGGAGGAAGTCGTTTTCGTTGATGATCTCAATGGCCGATCCTGACTCGTTGAGCTCCATCGCCTTCCGCAGCTTGGAAGACATTCCATCAGCACCGACTTTGGTATAGTCGGTCATTCCGATTACCAGAAAGTGGGTACGTTTGGAAACCGAAGTGGAGGGCTCTCCACCCGAGTTGACCGTGGCTTGAAAGGCCGCATTGCGGGTCATTGAATCCAGGGTGCCCGTGAAGGCAATCCGCTTACCGAACATCTGACCATCTGGGTCGATTTCATCAACGGTTGGTTTGATGTCGGATATACGGGTACCTGTCGCGTTTGAGAAGGGTGCATAGCGGTGACTCGACAGGAGGCCAATTCTGTAGCCCAAGGTCTCGCACACTTCGATAACGCTTTTGCTGGTTGATTCGCACATGGCCATCAACACCCTGGCGGCTGCACGCGCGTCCGACAGAGCATCATGATGGTTGAGGTCACCTATACCTAGCGCCTCGCACACATCAGGCAATCTCCATGATCCAAGATCTGGCCAGCAGCTACGCGCTAGACGGTACGTACATAGGAATGATGCTTCGGGAGGGGTGTAGTCGCAAGAGATCGCAGAGTGACGAACAACTGACATATCAAACGCTGCGTTGTGAGCAACGAGCACACGATCTCCTACCAATGCAGTTGCTTGTGACCACACCTCATCGAATGCTGGGGCGTCCCTGGTGTCAGCAGCGCTGATCCCATGCAGCCAAGTATTGAAATCGTCGTATTCGTTATGTGGCGGTCGAATTAGCCAACTCTGCTCATCAACGATGAGTCCGTCATCAACAACTGCTATCCCCAGAGCACAAGCCGATGAGCGTTGGGCAGTAGCAGTTTCAAAGTCGATGGCTGCGAAGGAGGGGATCTGCTGATGGTGCGTAGGCATCAGAGCTTCGCGCCGGTTTGTTCGACGATCATGCCGTAGCGCTGTTGTGCCGCTTGTGGCGATGTCCCCAGTATCTCCCCAATTCTGCTCCAGGTGACGCCCTTCGTCCTAGCCGCAGCGACAGCTTCCACGATCTCGCCTTCGCGGCGGGCCCGGGCCATGACGGCCCGCTTCAGCAAGTACTCCTCCATAGGTACTTCGTCGCCCTCTGATGGCACATAGTCCTCGAACCTCTGGGCCAGCTCATCGGCATGGTCGAGGATGTCTTGAATGGATTGAGGCATAGCACTCATTCTGGGAACCTAGCGGTGTACCTTCAAAACGCGACCTATGAGTTCAGGCTATCTTGAAAGATGAACAGGTTCTTTGTTGTGGGGGCGGGCGAAGCTGATGTCTCCCGCCGGAGTCTTGATTCACCAAGTAGCCGTGTTTGTGGACTTTCTTGTGGCATTTGGGGCAGGGCAGCACAAGATTGGGCATATCGGTGAGGCCTTCGTGGTCCCACCAGATGATGTGGTGGGCGTCGCAAGCGCTGGCCCGCATACCGCAGCCGATGCAGCCCCTGTCTCGGACGCACAGGGCCAGCTTCTGGGCCGCGGTGGCGGCTCGCTGTTTTCGCCCCATGTAGAGGGGCTGGCCGTCGGTGGCGAAGATGGCGGGCACAATCCCGGCGTGCAGGATCACCATGTCGTTGTCGCCGTCGAATACCTTGCCGCTACGACGCTGTTGCCGCTGTTCTGTCCGGGATAGCCCGCCGTCTGCGTGGCGCTGGTCTTCGAGGCGGGCGGCGGTCCTTTTGAACTGGTCGAGGTCTTCTTTGATGGCCAGGGTGATCAACTCGATTTCCTGCTCCGGCACCATCGGCGCCCGTTGGTGGGACGCGCCCATCACGCGGGCGTGGTCGATGGAGATCCACCCCTGCTTGGACGCCTCCAGCGTGTCGGGCAGAGCGCTGAGCACGTTGGCGGTCTTGGCCTGCTGGCGGGCCCGATGGTGACCCAGGCCGAACTGGCGGCACAGACCTTCAACCGCATCCTCGCCTTCCAATTCGGCGAACCGGCCCAGCAGAGTGGCGAGATAGCCGTCAAGCTGGCGGCGAGCCGCATCGGCCTGGAGGATCAACTTGACCATCTCACCCGAACCCAGCTCGGCGAACTCAACCCGCTCAACTCCCAACCAGCCAGCCTCGCAACCGCCGGTATATCGGCGAACACGCCCGACAACCGCCTGCCCGCCAGTACCGGCCTGTTCTGCGTTGTCCCTGGTGAGAGCACCAATTTCCATGCCCATTAGTCTACCGATGCCAGTGATAGCTTCCTTCGAATAAGCCTGAAAATTGGAAAATATACCGGAATAAATTTTACATCATTGAAATATATGGTAATATGTTTATTGTGGTCATCAAGGGTCTACTCCATCTGCTCAGCGGGCATTCCGTCGAGTTGATGTACGACAGATGTTGTACGCTGTCATTCTATGGCCACGAAATTGCTGACTGTGCGTGTCGACGCCGAGTTGTGGGACGCGGCGGCTCGCCGTGCAGAAACCTTGGGTATTTCGGTTTCTGAAGTCGTCCGCGAGGCTTTGCGCGAAGCAGTGGATAACCGTCCACTGGGCGACCGAATCGGCCATCTTCGAGGCTCGGTCCGAACCGACTCCACCAACAGTTCTCAGGATAGCTGGAAATCAGAGATACGCGCCCATAACTGGCGCTCATGAACATTGGACATATGGCTGGTTGACACCGGGCCCCTCGTGGCCTACCTCGATTGCGGCGAGGTTGAGCATGACCGGGCCAGCGACGCCTTGGACGGCTTCAACGGCGTGTTGGCGACAACGGCAGCGGTGGTGACCGAGGTCATGTACTTCATCAGCGGGGTCCACGACGGCGCTATCGCTGTCAGCGAGCTCATCTCTCAGAGTGGGATGCAGATATATGGCCTGTGTGAGCCTGCGGACGTTCGTGAAGCCGCCACGCTTATGCAGCGCTACGCCGACACGCCCATGGACTTTGCCGATGCCACGCTGGTGCTGCTGGCAGAGCGGCTCGCCACGTTCGACATCCTCACGTTGGACCGCCGGGGCTTCAATACGTATCGCCTTCCCAGCGGCGCACCCTTCAACCCAGTTCTTGACATCCGCTAGGACCGGCGGGGCACGCCACCCGGCTCAGATGATGCGGTGGGTTGGGCAAGCGGGGATGGGTTTGGGCTGGAGTGGGGGAGATGCTGTAGTGGGGTGGGTGAGGGGTCTTTGGGGGGATCGAGTTTGGGCCTGGGTGGTGCGGGTGTGGTGGGCGGCGATGCCGTTTACTGCTGGGCCGGTGTTGGCCGATGGGCTGCACGAGACCGCCGCGGCTTGGCGCTCGACTGCTTCAGTAGGGCTTTGGATGCTGTGGGGCGTGGTGCTGGTGGGCTCTCTGTTGGTGCATCCGGCCACCCTGGTCATTGTCCGATTGGCCGTACCCGTCGCGGTGGTGGCCCTGGTTTGGGCGGGGAGGCAGGGTGCCGACTGGGGTGAGGTCGCATTGGTGGCCGCCGTTACCGCCGCGGTAGCCGCAGTGGCGCTGAGCGCGCCGGTGGGCCATGTGTTTGTGAACGGCATCTCCTACGGCGACGAAGTCAGGCTCCTGCTGCGGCCACCGGCGCTGTTGCTGGCCGGGCCGGTGCCGGTGGCGGCCGCGATCACGGTGGGCGGCACCGTCAGCGGACCGCTGCTGTTGGCTGCCGAGCATTGGGCGGCTGGAGTGGCCGTCACAGTGGCAGGCGGAGCGCTGGCGGTGGTCGGGGCCCGATCTCTCCATTCACTCACGAGGCGATGGCTGGTGTTCGTTCCCGCTGGCGTCGTGCTTCACGACCACCTTGCTGTCCAAGACCCCGTGCTGCTCCGCCGCCGAGCAGTGGCTGGCTTCGGCCCAGCCCAGAAGGGATCCGAAGCCCTGGACCTCACCCAGGGCGCGGCCGGGTTGATCTTGGAATTGGCCATGAACCAGCCGATCACCCTGTCTCCTCCGACGAAACGAAAGAGCAGCAACCAGGAAGTCCTGGCCGGCGCCGTCTTGATTGCGCCATCCCGACCGGGCCAAACGATCACCCTCGCCCGCCAGCGACAACTCGCCTAGCGCCGTCCCCAGTTTGTCGGATTGGGAGTCCCTGAGCGCCGACAACACTTAGAAACTAAGATACCGAGCACTGAAGCAACTAGGGGGGAGGGACGAGCATGGCGAGTCAGTTCACTGATGCTGAATTCTCCGAGCATGTCCAGCGGTACGGGAGCAAAGAACTGGACTGGGAGCCGTTTGCTGCCCAAGGGGACCTGAAGGAGGAATACCGCCGGGCCCACGTGCGGATGGTGGGGGCGAGCATTACCGGCAAGCACTCCGAGCCCGGAACGGTCACGGCCGACAACTTCACTTTGTCGGTGATGATGATGCCCACCGGGGCCGTGGCCCCGTCGCATGCCCACGAAGTAGAAGAGGTCTTCTTCGTGGTCAAGGGGGAGCTGACCGCATGGTGGGAGGACGACGACGGGCGGATCGTCGATACGGTCCTGGGAGAACGGGAGATGATCTACAGCCCCGCCGGGATCATGCACGGTTTGCGCAACCACACTGACAAGGAAGCCCTGGTGCAGGTGGTGATCGGCGTCGGCCGCCCGCAAAAGCCCACCTACCTCGACGCCACTCTCACCGACCTCTGAGGCGCCCGTGCGACTGGGAGCGATGAGCTGGACGACTCTGGGCGAGCGGCTCGAACAAGGTCCGCTGGATGTGATGATCCCGCTGGGTGCCTTGGAGCAGCACGGTCCTCATCTACCCCTGGATACCGACGCCCTCATCGCCGAGGCAGTGGCCGACCGGGCGGCCCTTCAAGCGGGGGAGTGCGTAGTGGTGCCCTGCCTTCCCGTTGGTGCCTCCCATCACCATCTGGCATTTCCCGGCACGGCCAGCCTGAGCGACACCACTCTTCAGGCGGTGCTTGCGGAAGTGATCCAAACCCTGCTGAGCCACGGCTTTCGGAGCGCCTACGTGGTTACTGGCCATGCCGGAAATGTGGGGGCAATGGCCGCAGCTATGGCCGAGTTGGGTCCCACCGAGCAGAGCCGGGTGGTCTCGTTCGACGACTGGCCCGCCCAACGGGATGCCGTCCATCGGGTAGCCGAGGATCAGCTCAGTTTGGATCGAGAGTTGGTTGGAACCCATGGAGGGCACTTCGAGACCAGCATCATGCTGGCCATCGCCCCCGATCGGGTGGACATGGCGTCGGCAGTCGCCGGTCATGTGGGGCCGGCCGCGTCGGCCAGTGCCAAGCTGCGCTCTGAGGGCATGGCCGCTCTGTCGCCGGTCGGCATCATCGGCGACCCCCGGGGATCCACGGCCGACGCCGGCGAGCTCTATCTCGACGCGTTGGTCAGCCTGGTAGTCGAGGGCATCACTGCCCACCGCAGCCGATCAAACGATCGGGTGGCCCCATGACCCAGCCTGCGGCCGCCATTGGCTGGGACAGGATCCGGGTTGCCATTCCTCGGGTGGTGGAGGCCGGATTCGCGATCTTCGTGGTCGTGATCCTGGGCGCGGTGATGACCGTGAAGTCCGACGTGTTCCTGACCACTGGAAATCTTCAGAACATCCTGCTGCAAACATCATTTTTGGCCTGCGCCGCCTTCGGAATGACTCTGGTGATCATCGCGGCCGAGTTGGACCTATCCCAGGGGTCGGTGTTGGCCCTGATCGGCGTGGTGGCGGCCGAGACCATGGTGCGCAACAACAGCATCGTGCTCGGCCTGCTGGCCGGGGTGGGTGTGGGTATTGCCGCCGGTCTGTTCAACGGACTCGTTACTGCGGTGCTAAAAGTTCCCTCGTTCATCACCACCTTGGGGCTGCTGATCATGGCCAGAGGCCTGGCTCGGGAGATCACCGCGGGCAACACCGTGGGCAACCTCCCCGGCGGATGGAAGGCGTGGTGGAGCGGAGAGTTCATCGGACTGCGGATGCCCATCTGGGTAGCTCTAGGCCTTGGCGTCGTCTACCACATCATCCTTCGATATTCCCGGTTCGGATTGCGGATCTACGCAGTGGGGGGCAACGCCGAAGCAGCCCGCCGAGCTGGCATCAACGTCACCCGGGTGCGGGTCACGGTGTTTGTTTTGGGGGGCCTGGCTGTTGCCGTCGGCGGCTTCACCTTGTTGGGGCGGGTCAACGTCGGCCAGCCCAATGCCGCGGTGCTTACCGAGCTATACGCGGTGGCCGCCGTGGTGCTCGGGGGTACCAATCTGTTCGGAGGACGGGGCTCGATTCCCCGAACCCTGGCCGGCGTCCTACTGATCGGGGTGATTCGCAACAGCCTGAATCTCCTCAATGTGTCCTCCAACATGCAGGACGTATGGCTCGGTGTGGTGTTCGTGCTGGCAATGACCTCTCAGTTCTTGCGCCGCTACCTGGAGCGGTGGGCCAACCGGAGCGAGGACACCGCAATCGAAGTCGAAGTGGAGCACGAACTCGACGAAGAACGTCGCGCCATCGAGCTAGCCGAGCAATCGGCTCGCTCGGCAGACCAAGAACTCCAAGACGTGGAGCAGGCCGGGCAATCGACCCCCTCGACGTTGGAGCAACCATAAACACCCGGAGGGGAACACAATGAAAACCAAAAACCTGTTGATAAAGCTGCTAGCGCTGCTGTTGGTCTTTGGACTGGTGGCATCGGCGTGCGGCAACGACGATGACGACGACACCGCGTCGGGCGACGGGGGCTGCGAAGAAATCTACGAGGTGCGGTACGCCAACTTGGCCACCTTCATCTTGTACTTCCGCGACCTCGAAGCCGGGCTGCGTGATTTCGGCGCCCTGAACTGCTGGAACTTTGTCGCCGCGGATGCCGCGTACGTGATCGAAGACCAGGTGGCTCAGATTGAGGACTTCGTGACCCAGGGGGTTGATCTAATCATCGCCTCGCCGGGCGACCGCCAAGCGCTCATTCCCGCCTATGAGGCCGCCGCGGCCGCCGGCATTCCCATGCTGTCCACCGGCGACAGCGTTCAGGAGGCTGCCCCGGAGATCGGCTTCATCGGCACCGATTGGGGTGTTGAGGGCACCAAGCAGACCGAGTGGATGGTCGAGCAACTCGGCGGATCGGGCAAGATCGCCCGCATCGGCGGCCCGGGGGCAAGCGAGTACGTGGAGAAGCGCCGCGAGGGCTTCGAGCACACCATGGAAAACAACCCTGGCATCGAAGTGGTGTTCAACCAGAGCGCTAACAGCTTCACGGCTGAGGAAGGTCTCCGGCTGGCGCAAGACGCCTTGACCGCCAATCCCGACCTCGACGGCATCTGGGCCGACAGCGATGCTCTGGCATTGGGTGCGGCCACCGCCGTGGAAGAGGCTGGCATTGACCACGCCGACATCCTCATCAGCGGGACCGACGGCGAGCCCGCGGTCTTCGACCAAATCCGGGCCGGGTCCGGCGTGGACATGACCATCGCCCTGCGGGGCTACCAGTGGGGTTGGCAGACCGCCGAGGTCGCTCACCAGTACCTCACTACCGGCAGCACCGGCCAGGGGTACTTCATCCAGGCCCCCACCTTCGTGGTGGATGCCGACACCATTGAAGGCATGACCAACGCCGATCTCCGGTAGGGGTACTCACCCTCCGGTAACCCACTAGCGAACATGACCTATCGGGCCGACGTCCTCATCATTGGCGCCGGTGCCTCCGGCGGGGTGGCCGCGCGCCACCTGGCCGAGCACGGCTTCGATGTTGTCTGCCTCGAGCAGGGCGATTGGCCCGATAGGTCCGCGTTCCCCGGCGCTCGCCCCGACTGGGAGCTGGCCATCCGCAAGGACTGGGCCATGAGCCCCAATGTGCGGAGTCGCCCGGAGGATTATCCGGTGGTCCATGACGACTCGGACATCGAGCCCCTGATGTACAACGCAGTGGGGGGCAGCATGATCATCTACGCGGGGACGTGGCCCCGGATGCTCCCATCGGATTTCCGGGTGCGGACTATGGACGGGGTGGGCGACGACTGGCCCATCGCCTATTCGGACCTGGTTCCCTATTACAACGCCATCGACCAGCAGATCGGTGTGTCCGGCTTGGCCGGAGACCCGGCCTATCCGCCCCACGATGACTATCCGCTGCCGCCGCTGCCCCTGGGCGCGGCCGGGCGGCGGGTGGCCGAAGGACACAACCGGCTGGGATGGCACTGGTGGCCCGAGCCCAACGCAATCTTGTCCGCCCCCTACGACGGGCGGAGACCCTGCGTGCAGCGGGGGGTGTGTACATCGGGATGCGCCGAGGGGGCCAAGGCCTCCACCGACCTGACCCACTGGCCCAAGGCGACTGCCGCTGGCGCCCGGCTCATCACCGGGGCCCGAGTCAGCCGGATCACGATGGACCCGCGAGGGCTGGCCACTGGGGCCGTGTGGCTGGACCGCTCCGGCGTCGAGCACCATCAGGAAGCCGACGTGGTGATCTTGGCCGCCAATGCCATCGGCACTGCCCGACTACTGCTGCTCTCCGCCGACGATCGCCATTGTCCCGACGGGCTGGCCAACTCCAGCGGCTTGGTGGGTCGGCGCTTGATGATGCACCCGTTCTCGGTGGTCACTGGGTGGTGGGACGACCAGGTGGAGGGCTGGCAAGGCCACTTCGGGGCCAGCATCACCAGCTACCAGTTTTACGAGACCGACCCCGACCGCGAGTTCGTGCGAGGGGCCAAGTGGGCACTCTCGCCGGTCGGCGGCCCCCTCAACCACATCTTGCCTATGCGGGCTGGCAACGAGGTATGGGGCCCCGATCATCATGAGCTCATGGGCCGGACTTTTGGGCGGGGAGCGAGCTGGGCCATCTTCGGAGAGGACCTTCCCGAGGAGCCCAACCGCGTGGATCTCGACCCGGAACGCACCGACAGCCACGGCATTCCCGCACCCCGGGTGAGCTACCGAATCTCCGACCACTCACGGCGATTGATGGCCTTCCAGGAAGCCAGGGCTGAAGAGTCGCTTAGGGCATCGGGGTGCCGGGAGACCGCGGTGGCCAGCATGATCCCCTATTCGGGATGGCATCTCATGGGAACCGCCCGCATGGGTAACGACTCGGCCTCCTCGGTGGTCAACACCCGCCAGCAGGCCCATGATGTGCCCAACCTGTACATCGCCGATGCCAGCGTGTTCGTAACCAGCTCCGGGGTGAACCCCACCTGCACGATCACCGCGCTGGCCTTGCGAACCGCGGACCTACTGGTTCAACACCGCAGCGAGCAGAAGGTCCCGGCATGACGACGCCCACATCGCCCGCCCCGACGGCCGATATCGACATCCACCGATTGACCGCTCTCGCCGACGTGATGCTGCCCGCCGCCCACGGGATGCCCGCAGTCTCTGACGTGAAGGCAGTGGAGTCTTATCTGCCCCAAGTCCTGGGCTGGCGCAAGGATCTACACCAGCCTCTGGTCCGGGCGGTGGATGCGCTTGATCCTTCTTTATTCACCATCGATCGGCTGTCGGCGCTCCATGAGGAGGACGAAGACGCCTACGTCGCCCTTACCACCGCAGTGGCGGCGTGCTATTACCTCAGTCCGGTGGTACGCGAGCTGATCGGTTATCCGGGCCAAGCGGCCAAAACCTACGATCCCTTCGCATACACCGAGTGGGTGGCCGAGGGTCTGCTCGATCCGGTTGTCGACCGAGGCCCGATCTGGCGGGAGGTCCCAGGATGAGCCGGGCGGTGATTTTGTCGGACTACAGCCGCGGACCCGCGGTGGAAACACTCGACTTGGGACCGGTTCTTCCAGGGGGCGCGCTGGTGCGGGTTGACGCCGCCACCGTGTGCGGCACTGACGTACACATCTGCGATGGCGTCTTCCAGCAGTTGGCCAGTCTGCCCTTGGTGATGGGCCACGAGGGCACCGGCACGATTGTCGAACTGGGTGCGGGGCTGGAGCACGACGCGCTTGGCCAGCCGCTTCGGCCCGGTGACCGCGTCGTGTGGGCTCACAATTGGTGCGGCCGGTGCTATTTCTGCGCAGTGGCCAAACAGCCCACCCTGTGCGAGAACACAATGGGCTATGGGTGGGGACCCTATGAGGAGGGCGCCGTCAACGGAACGTTCTCCGAACACCTGCACATCTCGCCCGATTCGCGGGTGCTGCGGGTGCCCGAGGGGGTGTCCAGCCCGCTCGCATCGGCGGCCACTTGCGCCCTGCGCACGGTGATGCACGCCCTCGATCGCATGCCCCGCATCTGGTTCAGCGACTCGGTGGTAGTTCTCGGTGCTGGGCCGGTCGGGGTCCTGGCCGCAGCGGCGGCGCTGCGGAGTGGGGCCAGCCAGGTGATCCTCATCGGTGCGCCCGCATCCCGGCTGGCCGCCACCGAAGAGTGGGGCCTCACCTCTCGCATCGACATCGATCACACCGAGCCGGACGAGAGAATCGAAGCGGTACGCAACATGACGCAAGGCCGGGGAGCAGACATCGTGCTCGAATGCGCGGGACCGCCCAACGCCTTCACCGAGGGAATGGAGATGGTGCGAGCCGGCGGCACGCTCATGGTGATCGGCCAGGCCCATGGCGAAACAGTGCCCGTGGCGACCACGGCCATGAAAGTTCGCCAACTCACGGTAAGAACCTCGCTTTCGGCCGACATCTCCCACTTCCACGATGCCCTCCGATTCCTCGACCGGCATAGCGTCGAGTTGGGATTGGAATCCGCAGTGTGCTCAACCACCTATTCGTTGGATCAGGTGACTGACGCCTTGGCCGCCATGCGAGCCGGTGCCGAGATGAAGCCGGTGATCGTCCCATGACTTCCAAACTGCTGGCCGCTGATCTCCGCGACCGCTATCCGCTACTGGTGGGCGGCCGCGAGGTATCCGATGGCGACGTGATGGCGGCCATAGCTCCGGGTACCGGTGAGACAGTGGCCGAGGTGCCTTTGGCCGACGCCGCGGTAGTGGATCGCGCCGTCGGGGCAGCCGCCGAGGCCCAGCCGGAGTGGGCGGCGCTCTCGGCGGCAGAGCGGGGCCGGTATCTGCGTGACCTGGCTGATGCGGTGCGGTCGCAGGCCGAGCGTCTGGCCCGGATCGACGCCATGGACAGCGGCAATCCCGTGGCCGCCATGCGCAACGACGTGGCCTACGGGGCCGATGCCCTGGATTATTTCGCTGGCATCGCCCGAGAGCTGCACGGGAAGACCCTGCCGGCGTCGGCCAACAGCCTCCAT